>NZ_WVID01000041.1 GCF_010091925.1 Nostoc sp. B(2019)
TGCCAAGCTTACTGCTTTAGGACGTATTCATCCCGTTTCCACTTGCGTTGAACCCTCGTAAATTGGCAGAGGTATTGCTCTAATATATCGAATTTCTTGATTACCATTCGAGAAAACACGGTTGAATTTTCGCCATTTGTTATACCTGACACTTTGCCCTTTGGGTAGCCAAACTCCGTGGTTACTGCGTATAGCTACCACAAAACTAAGTTGTAATTGATTCAAGACACTAATGAAATTCCCATCACTTTCTCCATACAGGCTATCTGCCAAAACCAATTCAAACTTAAACCCCATTCCTTGAAGTTCTCGGATTAATTCTGCTGCAATTTCTGGCTTAGTTTTATATTTATCTCCTGGCTGTAATCTTTCCCTTGGTTTATAGATTTGAAATGTTAACGGGAAGGTCATATCTTCAATTACGCCATAAGCTGTTACTGCTACTATGCCATTCTCAATTTTGCCTAAGTTACCAATATACTGCCTTTTCACATAGTCTGTAGTACGACCCTGTTTTGGGTCTCCAGTCTCATCAATTATTAAAATAAGTGATTGCTCATTTAATACTCGTAGTATTAGTTCTAACCTTTGCTTCTTTAATAATTCTACTGACCACGGCGATTCTGTTAAAAAATGATGTAATGATTGCTGATTCTCTAACCCTACTACTTTAGCTATTTCTGGTAAAGATTTCCTTTTTATCTCCGATATCATTCCTAAATGTAAATCTCGGAAATTTTCAAAACTCCTAACTTCTGGAAATATGTTTCGGTAGATTGCACAATATTCATCTACAAATTTGATGCGCTTGTTTGGGGCTTCTTGGCTGTGTCATCGTCCCCTCCTGGCTTTCAGTGCTCTTTTCTAATTTTACTCTCCCCGGAGTGACAAAAGAAAGATATGCTTCAAACGGTCAAGAAATAGTTCAAAAACGCCAAAAACACTTTTAGCTCAAAATAAATAATTAGCGATCGCACTCATAGCACACATCTTTAACGGTCAAGAATGGCGATCGCCCTGTGTGCAATTTTTTGAGCTAGATTACTTGCTGTAGCTAAATTTCAGGTTTTTTAAACTCGAATTGTAGGTTTGAAGTATATCTTGACCACCTACGGCGTGAACTATATCCTGTCCTTTTTGTCCAAGTTTTGAGTAAAACCACAGTACTAGCCACCGCCTGCCAGCAGGAACGCTTTTGATATCAGTTTCGATAGCAATGCTGACATGATTGATGCGCTGCTTAAATGCGCTTAAATAAAATTGGCTGCTAGCAATTTCAATTTTGATATCGAATTTGATATCTAGTAGTCATAAATAAGACTCTATTTATTTGCAAATACTGAAGTAAAATCAAAAATGAAAGCATTAAAAGTAACCGTGGTAATACTGGTATTAGCTGCAACGGTACACGCACCTATAGCCCAGGCGCAAAATTTACCCGTACTTGTGGCCCAGTCCGACGACACACCGACTAACGTAAAGGAATATTTCAAGCCATTGTAAACCACTCGCCTCTAAAATATTGATATCGCCCCTGATATCGCCATGCAGCCGCCAGAAGACAAGACCAAGCAGCCCAAGAGTGAAATGATTCGTGTTCCTACACCCTTGAAGTCAGCGGTAAAAGAATTATCCAGATTACACCGAGCCGGACACACTCGCGCTATTCTTCAGGGATTGCAGTCGTTGATTAATGAGATTGATAACGTTGAAGATATTAATGGTATTAATACTCAACACCAAGAACCGCATCCGCAAAACCATGATGTTAAACAATTAGAGCAGCAAGTCTCGACTTTGAGCGATCGCGTACAAAAACTGGAGACGGCGTATAACCAGTTGGCGACTTATATCAATAACATGGGTTCAAGACGACAATCATATCAGCAAGCCTCACCAGTAAGGGCCAGGCGACAACTAACGCATACTGAAGAAGACTTAGCTTCTAGGTTGAACGTAGATATCGAAACCTTGAAGAAGGCACGAAGTAATGCCAGAAGTGAAGGTGAATTTATTAGCTGGAGCAAATCAAAAGACCCCAGTGGATTGGGTTGGGAGTATAACGATAAAGAGCAGCGGTATTATGTAGCACAGTGAAGATGCTTTCAAAGAGAGAAAATCAACAATACTCGGCGTTTTCCGAGATGGTTAGCGCCCATTGCCCCCTTGCTGGAGAAGATACTCCCAAATGCGGCGAATCTCAGCTTGGAAGGTTTGGCGATCGCGCTCGACTTGCTCTCTATCAGCTTGGGTAAGTTCGATGTTATGCAAAGTGATCTCTCGAAGATAGTTAACATCCTCGGTTAAATCATCAACTTTAGTAGTCAGTTGGTCAACTCGTGCAGTCACTTGAGCGATCGCTTGCGTATTATTTTCCTGTTGTTGGGCGACTCTCACTAATATAGATTCGATTTGGTCAAGCCTGCTGGGACTGCCGTTATTTTCCAATTGTCTTGCTCCTTCCAGTTGCGAGGGTTTAGCCCTTTCTACTTAGAGTACTGTCATAACTAATTGAGTTCTATTTAAAATTAACGTGAGTTCGACAGAACTAAAAAATAGCAGGAGGTAGTGCAGGCAAATCTTTTGGGTAAATATCAATCGACGGTTTTTTGGGCAAATAAGTATAAGCAGTTAAACCAGCTATCAAATTAACCAAAAAGTTAAATGGACTACGGTGGCGAGAGTGTTCGATTTGACAGATGTTTTTTAGATGGTCATTGACGGACTCAATCACGGCTCGTTTACGTAACAGAATCTTATCAATCAGTTTTACCAAACGATTTTTCATTTTCTTTTTAGATTTTGTCACTAACTGCAAACCTCGCTCGTATAACTCTTCAAATAATTTTTGACCAGATTATCCTCTGTCACCAAATAGTTGAGCCAGTGCGTTGGGCGGCTCTGCCGACTTGAAGCAACTGGCGTTACCAATTAAGTCTTTAGTCATATCTGGGACTGGTTTTCGGTCATCAACATTTGCTGGAGTTAGTGAAAATGCGAGTAATTCTCCGCAATCGTTAATAATCAAATGCAGTTTAAACCCAAAGTGCCAGCCCACAGAATTCTTGCCCCATTTCACTAATCCTTTAAACACCTTGTGAGAATGTGCCCTACAGTTATGACAAACATTAATTGGGGTGGAATCAATAAAGCTAATCCCAGTAATTTCTCCTGTGCGTGTATGTAAAAAGCAGCATAATAACATTAAGCACCAGGGCATCAGTTCCACAAACCGAGTGTAGCTGACTAAATTGGGAAATGCTTTATGCCATCCTGAAAGCAGATGCATAGTATAAAATTCCTTGAAAGTCTTATATCCACTGCCATGAAATGCGATGACTATTGTCATCACTTCTGATAAATGCATTCGGGAACTGCTACGCCGTTCTCCTTTTGTCGATGGCAATTGTGGTACTTGCCTCCAGAGATTTTCCCATTGCTGACAGAAATCATCTACGTCGCAGAAAATTTGTGTAATGTCCAGGCGAGATACAATTGTAGACATAGCGGAAAGTCTGAGCGGAGGCTTCCTCCGATCAGAACTTTCCAAGACAGCCGAGACCCTCATTTTTGTTAGATATTCTTAGTCTCGGCATTTTTTTGTGACTTTTTTGCTGATTCTCAATCAATCGTAGCGTAGGCGTAGCCCGCCGCAGGCATCGCACTTGGGCTGCCCAGTTAAGTAAATTCCTATCTAGCAAGCTTTTTGGGCTTTTCTATCCGTCGAACTCACGTTAAAATTATTGCAAAAAAAAGCAAAGACTTGGGTGTAGGGAGCGCGATGGCACTGCATGAAGTGCAATCGCCTATTCATGAACCAAATCCTAGTGTGTTTTTTTTCGTTTCGCCCGACAAGTGCTTTTTCAACGTATAAGGACAATCAGGAGCTTTTAGTCCACTGGCATAGGGCAATTTGTAGGATGCCCAAAGTTGCCACCGTAAGACATCAATCCCTATCGCTGCACCACTGTATTGCACTCGACAATCTTTGTCTGGGTTTTGTATAACATTTTTGGTGATAGTGTTCACCATCTCTGTCTTCAGTGCATTGGTTATTCCCATCGGAAGTAGGATACATCCCGCTTCTACACAATATTCTTCAATAATGTAGTACATATTTTATATTTCCTGACTGTATTATGATTTAAATATTTCCTCAGTTGATTCAACAAAATCAGATAGATACCCTTTAATCGATTTAATGTCTTGATTTAATTGTGCTTTTGTCTGTTTTATCTGAAATAAAGCACTATACAAGTAATCGTTAATTGATTGAGCATCGGTTCCTTCTACTAGTTCTTCCTTTAAATCTTGCAAACACTCAATCGAATGATCAAGGCGACTTATCTGCTCACCAAAAGTATCTAAATACCACTTTAATTGAGCTAATGCTGCATGAATATGAACTATTTTTTCCTCATCTAAATACATAGTCAAAATTCCCTTTTTGTCACAGTTTGTATTAAAAAAGCAACGAGTAAGCGCTAAATCGCAACTGATGAACGCCCAGCCTGAACTAATCTCTGCTGTAACCTTGTGTAACGCTCCTGATCATCAGTAGAACGCACTGCCAGAGATATCGCTTTTTTGGAGCCAATCACGATCGCCAACTTTTTAGCACGAGTCAACCCAGTGTAAAATAAGTTGCGCGACAGCATCATGTAGTGTTGAAGATACAACGGTAGTATCACTACCGGATACTCCGCGCCCTGTGCTTTATGCACAGAAATAGAAAATGCTAAAGTAATCTCATTCAAGTCTGCGTAATCGTAAACGACAGTACGCTCGCCATACTGCACCACGACTTCTTGCTCGACGGGATCAATGCTCTGGATAATCCCCAAGTCACCATTGAAGACTTCGCGGTTGTAGTCGTTAGTCAGTTGAATGATCCTATCGCCTTCTCGCAGCAAATTCCCGCCTCTGGTAATTTCCACCTTGTCAGGGCTGGGTGGATTAATCAACTGCTGCAATACGGTGTTTAGATTACGTGTACCAACTAACCCTCGTGTCATAGGACAAAGTACCTGCACATCAGTAGCCGGGTTAAAACCAAGCCGAGGAATCAGGTCAGTAATCAACTCGCAGATTGCTTGTACCCCATGTTCTGGCTGATGTCCGCCGCCGTGCCAAAGACAATCAGACACGGGATTATCGGAGATTGGCTCAATTGTGGGGTACTGCCCTTGATTAATTTGGTGCGCGGCGGTGATAATTGCACTCTGCTGGGCTTGGCGAAAAACCTGGGTTAACCGCACCACTGGTACTCTACCGGAATTAATCAAGTCAGCGAGTATCTGTCCTGGGCCCACGGATGGCAGCTGGTCGATATCACCCACCAACAACAATTGAGCGCCTTCTGCTACAGCTTTTACCAAGGAATATGCAAGGAATAAATCCAACATACTCGCTTCATCAACGATAATTGCAGCGTGGGGGAAAGGATTTTCGCTACCGCATTTAAAGCCCATTGTCTTAGGGTCAAATTCCAGCAAGCGGTGAATAGTCTTAGCCTCAAGCTGGGTCATCTCGCCCAAGCGTTGAGCAGCGCGTCCGGTGGGAGCAGCTAGGGCGATAGATTTACCCATTGCTTGCCACAAGCTAATGATCGTGTGGGTGGTGAAAGTTTTGCCGCAACCAGGGCCACCAGTGAGTATCATCACCCTTGAATACGCAGCCATCTCTACAGCTTCCCGTTGCTGTGGTGAAAGTTGGATTTTGCGAGTCTTGGTGAAGCGCTCAATCCAATCACGTACACGCGGCATATCTTGTGCAACTGGTTGGCTCAACAAGTTGTGTATCAGTTGTGCTAAGTTCTGTTCGGTGTGAAAGTAAGTCGGTTCATAGCACAACAGCGTTTGGTCTTCACTCTTCTCTCGGATTAAGTCATCCTTGAGTGCCATGTCTTTTATGATGTCAGCAATCGCATTTTCTTTCGGTTCGTGCGATTCTGTAGTCAGTAGTTTGATGACATTCTTTAGAAGTTCCGGTTGTGGCAAATAGCAATGACCATCAGCAGCAGCTTCACCCAAAACATGAATTAAACCAGCACGATACCTAAACTCACTATTTGGGGCAACTCCTAGATTAAAGGCAATCTTATCAGCAGTGAGAAACCCAATGCCGTAGATGTCGGTGGCCAACTGGTAGGGATTGCTAGTAACTGTGGCGATCGCTTCATCTTTGTACTGCTTGTAAATCTTTACCGCGTATGTGGTAGAAACACCATGCCCTTGCAAAAATACCATCACCTCCTTGATGGCCTTTTGGGTTTGCCAAGCAGTTTGAATTAATTTGATCCGCTTTTTGGCTATACCTTGAACTTCAATGAGTCGCTCAATTTGGTTTTCAATAATCTCCAGAGTTTCTAAACCAAAGTGAGCAACAATCCGCCTTGCTGTGACTTGCCCCACGCCTTTAATTAAACCACTGCCCAGATATTTCTCAATTCCTGTGATAGTGGCAGGTTTGGTTTCTCGGTAGTTGACGACTTGAAACTGTGGGCCAAACTGTGGATGATCACGCCAAAAACCAGTTAGTTGCAGTGTTTGACCGGGTTGAATATTAGCGAAACTGCCGACGATTGTGGTTAGCTCTGTTGCACGCGAGCGCACCAGACGCGCTACAGTGTAACCCGATTCAACAGAGTAGAAGGTCAGGCGTTCAACTACACCCGTAATTGTTTCGTGTGGGACAGAGGTATTTGATTGCTGAGGGGAAAGATTTGAGAGGGTGGACATTACTTTTTGAGAACGCCGCACATATAAGAGCGGCTTCATTATAGTACAAAAATACCAACTACCGAGCAAGAGGATTAGTTACCCTCGTCACTGCGATAGGTTATAAGAGAATACGGTTGAGTTAAGCATCTTTTCTCTCCCCCTGCCTCAAGAGCATCCCCTGCTCACTGTTAGAGCATTGCTCCGGTTTAATAGCATCAGTTAGGCAGTGGTGCATTAACATCAGGGTAAAGAGTGCGATATTGTGACCATTGCTGTCGATAAAACTCTACTCCAGCCTGAGTGATAACCAATTTATTTAAGTGCTTGCCATCTTTCCAATAGCCAATTTCCTTTACTAAGCCGTTGTCTGTTCCGTAATAATCTCGCAGTCTCAACCAAGTCCATTGCCAACTAAACCCGGCATAATCCCCAAAGGTTAATCCACTCTCTAGCCCTAATTCACCAGCTTGATAAGCTGTACAAAGTGCTGACCAGTGCAAGAGTTTTAATTATCCTTTGGGTGACTTTTTGGCTGCTGATTCACCCCTGCCTGCACGAGCTACAGCACGTCCATTTGTGGTAAGCTTGATGGAGATTAGTTCGCCATTATAATAATTACACTGAATTAAATCACGTCATTCCAAAACTTGGAGAGTTGAACCTAATCCTTGGTCAACTACACCAGCAAAGAATAGCAACTTGTGCAATAAAGATTCATGGCTTGTGGGTTCAAAATAATATTGCAGATTACGCCATACAGATGCTTTCTCTGTGATTGAACTACCACGCCAACTTTCTTTTTGCGCTGCCTCCACCGACTGGTCAGCGCGGTAAATGGTGGTGAGAGTGGCTTGCTGGCGTTGGTTGAGTTTTTCCCACAGATGAAGGTGTTTACTCATTTAAACGCATTGTAGTACTCGGTCAAAATCTACAGTTACACGGGGTAAATAGACAACAATCACCCCACCTGACCTTCGTCACTTTTATAAGTCATAGCTCTGGGTTTTCTTTTCCTAAGAGGAACTGCCGATTTCTTAGGTGCTTGTGGCGGACGGCATCTTTCGCAATAAAGAGGACGAATCCCGAAAGTCTCACGCTGTGTCGGCTCATCGCACTGCTTGCATACGAAGTTGAATGTGCGTGTGTGAATTGTTCGCTGGTGCGCTCTAACGGTGTACTCTTTAACATCGATTATCTAGCTAGGCATTAGTTATCTTTATAGTTCTATATTTTAAATATAAATTCTCTAGTTACTAATAGGCTCGAATCTACACATTAGGTTTGAGAAATCCTCAAAAATCTCCTCACCTTCGGGCTTAAATGCAATTAAATACCAGCGAAGATTCCCTACCTCTGTGTAACACTCGCAACGAGCGTCATACCAGTGACCACCCACAAGCACTTGCAAGCAATCACCAGCATGAATTGGCTTATTCATGAGATAGGGGCGAGTACCGCCGCTTTCTGGGTTGTGTGGATGCTGTACAAATTAATCCCGCTCCGTTATTGGCTGAAAATCAAGATTGTGGTGATAAGCCAAAAGACTGTTATGAAGGCACTTTCTCCGCCGCGTCCCTTGCACAAAATGAATTTTCTTTAGATTCTGCCATCGCTAATCAAACACTGGGGCAGGAAAAACAGGGCTATTCTGCTACATTGTTGGTTGAAAATTCAGTTTTGGGTGTAGAAGTCAAAGCAGATCATGAGGGTGAAAGTTCCGCCGCGTCCGTGCCAAATTCTGGAAAATGGTCGCATGAGGCGATTGTAGCGAGGTCAAATATGCGACCGGAGCGTATGCAGAAACTCAAAGTTGCGGCGAATTCGGGGCAGAATCCGGGGTTCGAGTACTTGCAAGAGTGCTGGAATGACGATCCGGCTTTGCAGATTGTGATCAAGAAATTATTGGCGAAGTTTCCGCAGTGGGGTATCGCATGTGTGGATGGGGTGTTGGTGAAGCGAGATGAGTAGCGAAGCGATCGCTTACTTGAGGGAGGCACTGCGAACTTGGAAAGGAATAGTGATCAAGAAATTATTGGCGAAGTTTCCGCAGTGGGGATTGGTGGCGGTAGAATTGAAAAATAAAAAGCTTAAAATTTGTCTTTTTTATTCAAATTCAGCCAAATTGTGGAAAGCTCTTCCATCAAAACGCAAAACCGCCCCCTAGTGCTTCAGAGGACGGCAGCACTGTAGTGATCGTTTGGGCGGGGATGGGGAAGGATGGGGTACAGCTAGTTTAAATTTCCAGCTGACTCAACAACTTGTTTCAACTCTTCAAAGGTGATACTACCGTCTTTATCTCCGTGCATAGCTAGCAATTCCTGGGGACTACTGACACCTGTTTCGGCTGAGATGATTGCACTTAAGCCAGGGCTTAAAAAAAGCTCATTTATAGAAACTTTGCCATCTTGATCGGTATCCAAGGTATTAAAAAGAGATTGAAGCTCCTGCTCGGTTGCCATAATTTTTTATCTGAATTAATTTTTTCAATTTAATATCTCAAAATTTTGACAAAGACACAAGAACAGTAAAGAAAAACTTAATCACTTATTCCTAATCGCTTTTGAAGTTCGGCTTCTATTTGCTCACCTGTGATTGCTGGCACTCAACGCTATTGACGCGGTTGTTGGTAGAAAATTCAAGGTAAATGATTGGAAAGAGTCACGTTTACAGGGATGATGCCATAAGCGAGGTGCGATCTCTAAACATTCAAAGGCACGATCTTGGTGGATGGAGAAGCTGAAGATGACGGGAATATTGAGCGAAAATCCAGGATTTGAGTTTCTTCATGAGTGCTGGAATGATGACCCCGCTTTGCAAATTGTGATCAGGAAGCAGAAGAGCGAAGTTTCCACAGTGGGGTGTTGGTGAAGTGGATGGGGTGCTGATGGAGTGGGAGGAGTAGGGCGATTGCCTATGGTGAACAATTCACCACATCGGATAAATTGAAGTGTTGCACCTTAGACCTGTCCGGCTGCTAATACTAAGTCTACGGTCAAATCCAGCATAGGAAAAATTACTGATTGGATTGGCTCTGTCCCCTGAAACACAGATTCTTCATATAGTCCATCTACCAGAGTTAGCAGGGTTATTCGGGCTTTGTGGGCATCAATAATCCAGTATTCAGGGATACCCCGTGCTGCATACTCAGAACGCTTGTAGCGGTAGTCTCTATCCTCATTCATCTTTCCTGGGGACACAACCTCAACTACCATTGCTGGGGAAGGCATATCTGGGGTAATCGTCGCTCGTTTTCCTGCAATCGCCTCCAATAACTCTTGTGTCAAAATCATCAAATCTGGTAGTCGCACACGAGTCCGGTTGCCTATCACCACAAGCTCTGTATCTTTATGGCGAATGAGTTGAATGGGAATAAACCTAAGAAATTGCGACAGTAGATAGAGAGAAATTAAGTTATTTCTATCGCTTTCTGGTGGCATTTCAACCAACTCTCCATCCACAAGTTCATACTTGGTATCCGTGCCATTATCATAGGCAAGGTACTCTTCAAGGGTAAGTTTCTTGACTGCTGTGGTCATAAACTCTTTACTTGAGCATTACTCTTAAATACATATTTTACCTGATAAATAACTATGCTTGATTTAAACAAAATCCAGGCTATTGCTCAATCCTATTCTCCTCAAGAACTCTTTGCAGCATTGGTTTGGCAGCGCCAATTCAATCAGTTTAATGGCGAACAAGTAATTACTGACCTTTCACAGCACACAGATTTATGGGTAAGCTTTCTGTTTACCAAACCAATCTTTGCACCAGATGAAAACGGTCTGAGCTTTGGTGGCGTAATCGATACACTCTTGGCAATGGCCAACTATCGTTCCATGCCTGAAACTAGCATTATCCATTTCGTTGCTTATCCTGCCGATACACTCTACATCCTGATTGAAAACCAAGACACAAAGGTATCTCAGCTTTTAGATTTAGGTAAAAAGTGGCGCGCTGATTCAGTAGAAGTAACTGATGGCACGAATGAGGAGTATAGTTTTCGGCTGAAGCGTCAACTAAGAACTCGATTAGAAGATAATAATATTCAACACCCCCGTGATGCAGTCGTTGTTTGTTATTGGTGGGATTGAAGTAGTACACAGCTACGGCAACCGTTAAGTAACCCTGACTTGAAAACTCTCAACTGCTGGCGTAATTCAGCACTCTCCCAAACTCCCAACGCCATGCTGTCTCTACCGTGATTTCTTTGCCATTGGTAAACTTGATAAATTCTGTACCGTCACTGTAAAATACATCAGCGACGAGTTGGTTACGTAAATCGTAACCCCACATTTTGACTGCTGCATTCCACCACCTTTGCCCCGGTGATTCCAACATTGGTAGCTCAAGGTATTCAGAAACTACATAGTAAGAGTCGGATTCCCAAGAAAAAGCCCAGAGGAGGTAAGTTAACCTCTGAAGATAAAAAGAGTAATCAAGAATTAGCTAAAATCAGGGTTTTAGGTGAGCATATACATCGGAAGCTGAAAGTATTCAAAATTTTATCCCTTACTTATAGAAATCGCCGAAAAAGATTTGGTTTGAGATTTAATCTGATTGCTGCTCTTTACAATTACGAGCTTCATCTCCCACAATCCAAATTTGCCTGAGCGACTTTTGCAAGAGGTCTATTAAACCTCTTGCATAAATATTTAAAATGTCATGTTGAGCGGAGCGAAACATCTGTGAGATTCTTCATTTCACTACGTTACATACCCTGCGGGAAGGAAGCTACAGAATGACAACCATGATTTTTCGATTCGTGCAAGAGGTCTATTGAATACTCACAAATTATCAAAATCCGCTGTACTCATTTGCTGTCAATCAAGGAGTTCAAATTATTGGCAATGTACTCACCAACAACTGCTTCAGAGCATTTAGTTTCCCACCAATGCAAAGATTTTTGGTGTATTTCTTGCATTAGTTGCTCATTTGACAGCAGTTTTTCTAATGTACTTTCTAAATCGTCCCAATCTGTAATTTCAATAACAGGCGAATTATCATAAAACCACCTTGAAGGTAAAGCTTCTGTGATCACAATACAACCATACTTAATTGCCTCAAAAAATCGATATGTCTCAAACGAAGTTCCTCTAGGAGCGAGGCATATTTTCGTATTCATCATTCTTTCGCTGTAGCTGTTTGCAGCTTTGCTATCACCATTAGCACCGAAAGCCGGAGTTATGGAAGATTCAACTTTAAACTCAGGATATTTTTCTTGAAAACGATTAGCGCTCAACATCATTTGTTCACGAGAAATTGTCTTTGGAGTTCTCAACCAATACTGCAAAGACCATATAGGATAAGGTTCATGTATTGCACTACCAGCAAAAAAAACATCATAAAGGCGGTCTTTTATATCCTTTATTGGCAAATCCTCGGAGTTATAGTATCCCAAGGGAATGTCGTATATTGGAGCAATTTCCATTTTGTTTAATAGCCAGCTTTTGACTTTTTTAAACTGGTATTTTAACATCCAAGGCAGGCGAATAACTAAGTTTCTAAGATATTGAATTACTGTTACAAAGTTAAGATAGGAAGGCTTAAATAATGGATTACATCCAACTATTTGATTCGTACCATAGCACTTAAATATTGCCCCGATCTGATCAACATATTTGGGTAGGCGACATAATTCGTCTCCCAGCATAACCACAATTACATTTTCCCCATACTGTGGAAGTTCATTCATTTCAGCCATTGTCACGTAGAATGTTAAGCCTTTGTGCTTCAAGATTTTTTCCACAAATTGGAATACTTTACCAAAATAAGCAACGAAGCCACATTGGGCTGGGTTAGGGTTGTATATATCCCAGGCAATTAGCCCTTCTTCTGGTGTTATGTAAATATAGTATTTATTGGATAATAATTGGCTGTCTAACATGGTAGTGTATTTTTATTTAATTCATAATATTCTACTCAATGAAGCAAAGTTAAGCAAAATTTTCTGGGAGCAAAATCTTGGAATAAATCAATATGTAAAAATTGACAAAAAATACAATCTATGATTAAGCATAATTAGATTTCACTATAGTGAATTAATTTGAGTAAAATGTGGATAAGCAATAACTTTAAGTATCAAAAGCTACATATTTCTAGCTAAAAAAATATTGAAATGAATAGATTAGTGTATTCAGCCGATTAAAACTTTAGTACAAAATATAACAATAGTTAATTAAATACTTGCGTGAAAGAAGGTTAAAAATGCATAAAATTGGAGTTGTTCTCATTGGCAGAAATGAAGGAAATCATCTCAAAAAGTGTCTGTTATCAGTTCTGAGTGGAGCGATCGCAGTAGTATACGTGGATTCTGGTTCTACAGATGGTAGTGTAGCGTTAGCTCGTTCCCTAGGAGTACATGTAGTAGATCTTGATTTATCCATTCCCTTTACTGCGGCTCGCGCCAGAAACACTGGATTTGAATATCTATTGCAAGTAGAACCAGATATCGAATTTGTCCAGTTTGTAGATGGAGACTGCCAAGTAGTGCAAGGATGGTTAGAACTTGCAGTGCAAGAATTAATTTCTCGACCTGATGTAGTCGTGGTGTGTGGTCGGCGGCGCGAAGAATTCCCTGACAACTCGATTTATAATCACCTGTGTGATATTGAGTGGGATACCCCCATCGGTGAAGCTAAAGCCTGTGGCGGCGATGCGATGATGCGCGTCTTGGCGCTCAAACAGGTAGGAGGTTACAATCCTACTCTGATTGCCGGTGAAGAGCCAGAATTATGTGTGCGATTGCGTCAAGCAGGAGGCAAAATTTTACGTATAAATGCAGAGATGACATTGCACGATGCTCAAATCACTCACTTTGGTCAGTGGTGGAAGCGATCGCAGCGAGCAGGTCATGCTTATGCTGAGGGGTCTTGGCTGCACGGTCATCCCCCGGAACGTCATTGGGTCAAAGAAAGCCGAAGTATTTGGTTTTGGGGTTTGCTTTTGCCGCTACTGGCTATTACAACTGCATGGTTAACTTCAGGTTTAAGCATACTATTACTATTAATGGTCTATGCAATCTTGGGATACAAAGTATATAAAAGCACGATTAAACAAGGTTTGAAATCAGAGGATGCAATTCTCTACTCACTATTTTGCCTGTTAGGTAAATTCCCACAAGTGCAGGGTCAGGTGCAGTTTCAACTCTCTCGCTTGCTTAAACGGCAGCGTACCTTAATAGAATACAAAAAAGCAGCCTCATAACTTCCCTACAAAGTATACAGTTGTAGGCTAAATACTTAAAAACTGCTGTAATATTTCAACTTGCAGTTTAGAGAGTGTTGATACTCCTCATGCTATGTTCACCATAAATTCAAGAAATTACCAGTATATTTAAAGATTAACTTCATACAAACATATTGGTTTTAATCTGAAAAGATACTATGTTAGTTTTGCCACACTTATAGTGAAAATACTTGCTTATACCAAATCTGTATGAGGTTGCACCGAATAATACCCGCTTGTAGTCCGCCTTGACAAGGAAGACTGCAAAAGGCGGGGGTAAATAAATTGCATCTTCATAGAGAAATGGTATTAACTATTCAGTCAAGCATCAAAATTTAGATTGCTTAAGGGGACGAAGTACTTTATTAAATCCGTGTCTCATTTTTATTTATGATTTATTTCACCGCGATCGCAGTGAAATAAATCACAGTGTTATACGAATTATGCAAAGCGTCTTCCTAATTTTTTGATACTCTGACAGCACATCTCAAGTCAATATGAAAATTGCATATCTAGTTAATCAGTATCCCAAAGTCAGCCACAGCTTTATCCGGCGCGAAATTGCCGCAATTGAGGCTTGTGGTCTTTCAGTAGCACGCTTTTCAATTCGCTCGTGCGAATCTGAACTGGTTGACTCAGAAGACAAACTGGAATTTCAGAAAACCCGAATAGTTTTAGGTGTAGGCTTATTAGGTTTACTGTTTAACCTATTAAGCGTTGCTATCACCAGATTCATTCCTTGGCTCAAAGGTTTACTGTTAGCTATCAAACTTGGTAGATCTTCAGAGCAAGGCGTTCTCTACCATATCATCTACTTAGCTGAAGCTTGCATTCTGCTGAATTGGTTTCGTCAATCAGGTGTAACTCACCTACACGCTCACTTTGGAACCAATCCCACTACTGTGGCGATGTTGTGTCGGGCGATAGGTGGCCCTCCCTACAGTTTTACAGTTCATGGCCCATACGAATTTGATCAAGCCGAGAGTTTAGCCCTAGCGGAAAAAATCAATCGAGCTGCGTTTGTTGTCACTGTTAGCGACTTCAGCAGAGGTCAGCTTTATCGCTGGTGTAGCTACCAACAGTGGGACAAGATTCACGTAATTCGTTGTGGTCTAGACAATAACTTTTTCAATCAACCAACAACAGCAATCACATCCGAACCAAATTTAGTCTGTGTTGGCCGTCTTTGTGAAGAAAAAGGTCAACTGCTATTACTAAAAGCAGTTAAGCAACTAAGCTCGGAAAACTTACAGTGTAACTTGACTCTAGTAGGTGACGGGCCTTTGAGACAGACAATAGAAACCCTTATTAAAGACTACGGTTTGGAACAGCAAGTAAAGATTACTGGTTGGGCTAGTGGTACTGAGGTTCAAAAACACATTATGAATTCTCGTGCTTTAATTTTAGCTAGCTTTGCAGAGGGGCTACCTGTAGTGATCATGGAAGCATTAGCATTAGAGCGTCCAGTAGTTAGTACATATATTGCCGGAATTCCAGAACTGGTAAAACCGGGAGTCAACGGCTGGCTTGTACCATCCGGTTCCGTTGAATCTTTAGCAGCAGCAATACGTGAAGTACTGCAACTCCCAACAGAGAAACTTGAACAAATGGGTAAAGCAGGATTCGCTGCTGTTAAAAAACAACACAATATTGCACAAGAAGCAAGCCAATTAGCAAACCTATTTCAACATAGCTAAGTTAAGTTTTTCATAAATTATGACATCTGTAAAAAAGCTTGCTGTCCGTGGTGCAATCTGGACAATTGCGGGTTATGGAACTGCTCAGATTTTAAGATTTGGGAGTAATCTGATTCTAACTCGCCTGCTAGTACCAGAGTATTTCGGTCTGATGGCTGTGGTTAATACCTTGAGAGCAGGTATTGATCTATTCTCAGACATCGGTATTCCTCAAAGCATCATTCATAATAAACGGGGTGATGAACCAACTTTTCTGAATACCGCTTGGACACTGCAAGTAATACGTGGCTGGGTACTCTGGTTGATCTTTCTATTGATTACCTTGCCCATTGCAAACTTATACAATGATCAACGTCTGCTTTGGCTAATTCCCTTTGTCGGACTGTCATCAGTTTTTGATGGATTCGGTTCTAATGCCATACATACTCTCTACCGACGCATAGATTTGGGTAAGTTAACCAAATTTGATCTATGCATACAAGTATTGAGTCTGGCTACTTTAATTTTTTGTGCTTGGTTAAGTCCAAGTATGTTAGCTCTAGCTATTGGAGTAGTAGCAGGATCAATATACAGAATGGTGGGTAGCCATTGGTTGATACCAGGATATTCCAATCGATTCGCTTGGGATCGAGATGCTGTTAAAGAGATAGTATCCTTTGGGAGATGGATGTTTGTCGCCACAGGGGTGACATTTTTGAATGAGCAAGCCGATCGCTTAATTCTTGCTAAGCTGCTAGCCTTTCGACTTTTAGGTGTATACACCATAGCTTATAGTTTGGCAGCGATACCTAGAGAAATTGTGAAAAATCTCAGCTATAAAGTTATTTTTCCGACGATTTCCCAACAAATTGACCTACCACGAGCAAGTTTGCTAAGCAAAATCCTCCGCCAACGTCAGATGATATTGCTTGGGTTTGCGATGTTGCTAGCTGCTTTAGTAGCTGTTGGTGATTTAGTAATTGGAGTACTTTATGACCAAAGGTATGTCGAAGCAACGTGGATGATGCCTATTCTATGCTGCGGCATTTGGTTTTCAGTATTATATTACACCATCAGTCCGGCTTTATTGGCGATTGGGAAGCCTTTGTATTCAGCCCAAAGTAATCTAGCTGGGTTCGTAATGATTGGCTTGGGATTACCCATAGCATTTTTCTATTTCGGTACCGTTGGAGCAATTGTTGTAATTGCAGTCAGCGATTTGCCTTTGTATCTAGTCAATCTTTATGCGCTTTGGCGAGAACAACTCTTTTGTCTAGTTCAGGATATTCAAAGTACTGTCTTTTTTATCGTTATGTTGACTATACTTCTTAGTATTAGAAATTATCTAGGATTTGGGCTACCAATTCAAGCACTCTTTTAGCTAAACACGGGTGCATCTCAGTTTTGTAAATCAGGTTATACCGAGAAGCAACCATTGAGATAAGCACAACGTTGTGCCAAGACTTTTGGTACATTTTGAGCAGACCACTGAGCACCGGAAATCTTAACTCGACGGTCGATTTGCTTGACAGCAGACTCGACTGCGCCAGAGCCAATCGATATCCGCTTCTGCCCTTTGATACGACTCATTTGCGCTCAATACAAGACAGCATTTCTCTAATAGGGGACTTAATTGCGTTTGTTTTTTGACTTTGAGGATCTGAGCTTGGCGATCGCTAATCTGAAAGTTCCCAACACAGCTTTTCAGTCGCCGTTTACGCCCTTTAGTTGTGCCTGTAAAGCTTTCGATAAAAAAAGGGTAAGTTTTGGTCCCACCTGCTCCAACAGGTGCGTGCGAACCGCCGTTTCAATTCCTTCTAGTGTCTGTAGTTGTTCGGCAGGCGTATGCTCATATAATATCTTCGCAATTGCTTGCACATGCGATTTTATAGCGGCTTCTTGTTCTGGAGTCATCCGGTGTTGCCTTAGCTAGAGACTTTTTTATCTTCTCTCATGACGCTTACCTTGCAAAACTGAGATGCACCCGCTAGACACTACTAATTGATGATTTTCTTGATAGCGATCGCATCCAAAGATTTATCAGTTTTAAATATTCACTGATTGATTATTGTAATGATAAATGTTATTATTTAATTGATTATCGAATCTTAAAAACATCCAAAAAGCTTAATAGTTACAACGAAATATATGCAGACTCTAAAGCGATCAGTAAAGCAACTGTTAGGTCAGTCTTTAGTTAACAATTTTAGGCTCTGGAAACAAAAACAAACCCATAAAGAACTAGTTGGTAAGTCTTCAAAAGAAATATTCACTTCATTCTATGAAAAGGATCATTGGGGTGATAGGGAATCAAAATCAGGTCCCGGTTCATCAGAGTTTGAGACTAGACAAATTCGCAAGATTTTACCTGAACTAATACGAGAGCTTAATGTTAATGTCCTTCTGGATGTACCTTGTGGGGATTTCAACTGGATGAAATCCATTGATTTGGGATGTAATTATATTGGTGGAGACATTGTTAAAGAACTAATCGAAAACAATCAAAATAAATTTGCAAGTTCTCAACGAGTTTTCTTTGAATGTGATATTACAAAGGATGAGCTTCCTAATGCTGACTTGATTCTTTGTAGAGACTGTTTTTTTCACCTATCATTCGAGGATATCTTCGCAGCAATAGAAAACTTTAAAACAAGTAAAGCGAAGTATTTACTTACCACTACTCATCCTGATACTTCAGAAAACTTTCCTATACTAACAGGTGGTTATCGTGGTCTTAATATTTGCCTTGAACCCTTTAATTTTCCTACACCATTAAAGCTCATTTATGAGAGACGTGATGCAGGTTTTGCCGATATAGATAAATGCTTAGGTCTTTGGAAGCTGAGTGATTTGTGACTTGTACTATAACAATAGTAGAGACGTAGCAATGCTACGTCTCTACTATTTACGACTAAATTACTTTACAAGCTCTCGTATAAGCCAACTCTTGCCGTGACCTTGTGAAATCGATAACTTTTTTGACAGCACGAAACACAGGGGGAGCTTCATTTTTCATAAAACCAATAGAAGTTAGCCAATCAGCCACAGGTGGATGAGTCTGAGAGAGACATTCTACAAATGTTTCCCAGAATGCAGGCCACATAGCATCATGGTAGTGAACTATCTTGGCTGCTTTGAGTTTTTCTTCACTGTACCAATCCTTGTGTGTTTTACTACCCATTGCATAGTTGTGAGAGTAAGGCAATCCCCGCCAAGGAATCCCCATCTTGACCATAGTCAAACCGAGAGCAACTTGGTCATTGAAAAAAAACCCGCTTTCGTGAGAAGCTAGACAAGCATCAAATAATTGCAGACATGCTTGCAAATAATGCTGGGCAAAATTTGTTGAACGCCGATAAACAAAAATCCCACTGTTCCAATATAAACGGATTAGTATTCCTTCCTGCTCTGTTTTAATCCAGGGTAGAGTTTCAATATCAATACCTACACATTTGCAAATCTCTTGCCAATAAGCTTCACAGGGGTCTTGTAAACCTGTAGTGCCAATATTTTTATCGGAAGCACAAGCCAGAAAACTTTCCTCTTGATTGAGAGTGAGTTGGTCTGGTTCATCTACAATCAGTAAATCGCTATCTAGCCAGCCTATACATTCAGTTTGAGCAAGTTCTTCTACAGCAACTAAAGCAAAAGGTTTATTCAAAAATTTGTTCCAAGCATATTTGTCATTTTTTTGAAAATAGAGATACTTAACTTGGAATTTATCAAAAATTTGATGTGTTTGCTTTGCAAGAGGAGGCCCAAAGCGAGGGGTTACGGCATATATAGGTGCATCAGCAAACTTTCCTCCCCACCAACGCAGACTTTCTATCATACGCACTGTTTGCGTTTCCAGCGAGCCGGACTCTACACAGCACACAAAAGTAGTTTGAAAATTTTTAGTCATCTTTGTTCTCAAGTTTGGTACAGTAAAATATAATGTCACCTAAATTTTGGCTATTATTAATTAATGGCGATCGCCTCATTCAATCTATAATCAACTAAGGTTATTTCATGAGCTTTTTCGGACTTGTTTATTTTTTTGCGAATTCCATTTACTTATCAAAATACTAGTTGGACTTGTTTGCTGCACAGAAAGAACAACTGCAATAAATAATGTCCAATATATATTACTTAAACGCAGCAAATAACTCTCTGTCATATTATTCATCGCTAAAAAAATCAGAAATCCCAGAGGCCACAAATCCTCTGAATTATTTGTAGCATAAGCTCGTTTTACTGACCTGATAAAAGCTGTAAAATAAATGATTATAAAAATGAATAAACCTATGTAACCAACATCAAGTATTATATCTATAAAACCATTATGAGCATGAGGCAAAATTAGACCATAACCAAGTGTTTCACCTGCTTCTGCCGCGTACTTACTTTCATGTGACCAAAATGCACTACGTCCATAACCTAACCAAGGCCTATCCTCAAGTTTCATAAAAATAAAATTCCAAATTAATGTCCGTCCTGTTAAAGTCGGATCTCTTCCCAAGCTAGTTATGAGAGTTGCCCAATTACTAATAACTAATGTACCCACACATCCCATAATTAGAATGCCTATATCTAAAAAAAGTACAGTTATCTTTCCTCGCCAACGAAAGTTTCGATAGAAAGATAGAATTAATGCCAAAATTAAACAGACAATTAAAGATGTCTTAGAGGTACAAAGTAGGATCATTAATAATGATATAGCAATACCAATTTTCTGATAAATACGATGTCTTGGGTTATCAATAGGCAGCAGAAAAAGCGCTAATGAGTTGATAATCATCATCGAACCGAAGGTATTTTTATAATCGTATATTCCTCGCCAAGCTCCATTATGATCTCTTTCATGTATGGCGATAGTAGGTATTACTAAAGCAGAAAAAATACTTAATAAAGCTCCGATACTAAAGGTTAATGCTACTAGTTTTACTTGCTCTTTTAAACTAAATCGTGTGGCAAAATATAAGCCAAATGAGGTCATTTGTAAAATCTCGCGGTTATTTCTCAACGTTTCTGAGTAAATATCTGACCAAAGAAATGATAAAAGGATAATTGCTGTCAATATCCAGACTAACTTTTCTCTATTGGCTGTACGTAAAGCGTTTTTCCAATCGATGCAAATTATTAAAAGCGAAGTTGACCAAACAAAATATCTAACTGCTGTTCTAATGAGACCTGGAAATAATGGCCCTGTGGGTAATGTTAAGCCTATATCAAAGGCTCCTGTAAAAAAGGTTAATCCTAAAATTGCAAAGCTTTTCTCAGCCAGTTCTAAATATATTTTTTTCATAAATTTAATTTTATAGTACTGACCAAATAATTATTAATTCATAAATTTTAGAACGGTTGAGCAGTAATATCTTTATGGCGATGGCTCCGCCAAAGCTTGCCGTAGGATGCCCAAAGGGCTATAAAACGAATGGATTTTTGTTTGTATAGACGCGGTTTCTAACCGCCTATTTTACTTGTTATGGTTAACTTTTTAACTTCTTCTTGTTCTTGAATTGCCAGTAGAATAGATTTCAGCGCAGCTCCCCAACTCTTTCTAGTGTCATAAAATTGTTCTTGTACTATGAGACAAGCCTGTCTCTTTTGTTCGTAAAGTTGACGATCGCTATATAACTCTAGCAAAGCGTTACCATAAGCTTGGACATCATTAGGAGGCACTTCAACGACAGCATCCTGAACATAAAATAAGGCAGGACAGACAGCAGAGGTGACAACAGGACGACCTGATAAAATACTTTCGCACACAACGCGATTAAAGCCTTCAATAAATTCTGTTCTAGTTGGTACAATGACAACATGCGATCGCTCAAACATTCCTCGCATTTCTAGTTTGCTACAATACCCATGACAGATAAAAGAGCCATCAACGCCAGCTTGCTTCGCCTCCAAGCGCAAAGTTTCTAGTGCTGAGCCTTCACCACAGATATCAAAAATGATCTCTTGTCTACCCTCTGTTGCGAAACGCTTGGCAATTTCTAACAAATCAAATACACCTTTATTTCGCTCAACCCGTCCTGCAAATAGAATGCAAAAAGATGACTGATTGATATCAGGTACAGCTAAGTTTGCAAAGTCTGCACGGCGATAGGTCGAAAAGAACTCTAAAATTGGTTGATGTTTTCCCTTAGTCAGGTGAGAAATTTGAGTAGCTACATCATGGGACGCCACTAGTACTGCTTGGCAATCATAAGCAAACAAATTATGGCTAAGTAGCAAATTTAGTTTATCAACTAAACGTGGAGATAGATACTTGCACCATAGTAAACAATGCAATGATGGGATAACTTTCACTCCTAGCCAGGAGAATAAAGATAAAACAAACCAATATGTTGTACCACTATCTACGACTGCAACATTAGCTCGAAAGCGAATTGCAGAAGCAAGTAAGTGCAAACCACACCAAATTTGTCTTAAATGATAAAATATGCCTGATGCATCAGGTAATGGTACTGGACGATGCTCAATGATGAATCGTTCATCTTGGATACATCTTTTTTGATTAGACTGTGCGATCGCATAACCCTTTGCATCTAAAGTTCTACAAACTTCATAGAACTGACTTGAAAAAGTAACTGATACTTGTGAAGGCGCATCTTCACCCTTGAGCCAATAATTGTAAGCTTCAATAATATCTTCAGGGCCAACTGCATAAAGAATCCGCAGGGATTTAGGCATTTTGTAATATCTCTCTTTTCAAAACTGTCAATTATAGAAAAAATCCATAATTAAACATAAAAATTTCTTTACCACCCATCACTCATCACTAAGAAGTTGGAAGCGCAGATTCTTCTTTAAGAATGCGACGTTTTTGGTTAGAACCTGTGATTTTTAAAGCTAAAAGTTCAAGTTGTTGGTAAAAATATTGTGGCAAAATCAACAGAGAATAAGCAGCAGCTAAGGTAATAAGTGTACGACGTGGTTCTTCTAGCAGGATGCGCCAATGAGTTGATAAGGCTTGGTTGATAAGTTCCACAGCTGTTGAACCTGCCTTTAAAGTTACTGCCCTTCTAGCTAAATGACGCAGTTGATAAGCCATAGCGATGTTTCTCAAATTAGCCATTTCTACAGGAGCATACTCAGAGGCTTTTTCTAACATCTTTACCCAGGAATTTAACTTTTTGACTAGTTGTGCTGAATACCCCTGTGAATTTACCCGATAGAGCGTCAAAGGTTCAGGAATACCCTCAATTTTCCATTTTGTTTTAACAGCAATACGTAGCCAACATTCCACATCTTCTGATGGATGCAGTAGCCTATCGTCATCAAAATAAAAGTCTTCTACAACACCATAAAGATTGTCTAGAAATTTAATATCATCAAAAACCTCCCGCCGAATCACTGCTACCGAGCCATTACCAATTGGGGTGCGACAAAGTAAATCAACTAGACTAATTCCTTCAAGCTTAGTAATCTGATATATACCCAAAGGATTGTCCGCCTCATCGATGAAGGCAGAGCGACAAAAACTAACTCCTACAGATGGTGAACTATCTAAATGCTTAACATGTTTTGCGAGCTTTTCTGGCAACCACAAGTCATCTGCGTCCAAAAAAGCTAAATATTCTCCTGTAGCATGGCGGATGCCAGCGTTTCTAGCCGCAGCAACTCCTAAATTGCTCTGACGAATAATCTGAATTCTGGAGTCTGTAAATTGCTGACAGATTTCAATACTTCTATCAGGAGAGCCGTCATCAATTAGTAAAAGTTGAAAATTTGTATAAGTCTGAGCTAGAACAGATTGCACCGTAGCTGCTATATATTTCTCAACTTTGTAAACGGGAATAATAACAGATACTTTTTTCATTCTAAAAACCTCTAATTATTAAAAGTGTTCTTATATTTAATCAAGTTCACCTCTTTTAACATTTAGGACTTACGCAAAAAACCTCTCAAACTCTCATTTCTCCGTGTCCTCTGCGCCCTCTGCGGTTCGTTTTTCCGTTACCTGTGCGTAAGTCCTGACATTGATTATTTTTGCAGGTATCCCAACTGCTGTCGCTCTTGATGGAACATCGCAGAGAACCACAGCATTAGCACCAATATTTGCACCATCCCCAATAGTGACGTTGCCAAATATTTTCGCACCAGCACCAACATTGACACGTTTACCTAAATTTGGTGCATCAAAAGGACGATTGAGATAACGGTTTCCTAAAGTAACACCTTGGCGAATAATGCTGTCATCACCAATCAAACAATTTCCATGAATTACAATCGCTCCTTGATGTTCAATAATCACGCGGCGACCAAGTTGGACGGTGTAAGGTAATTCAATACCATAAGTGTTACGAACTTTACGAAATAACATTCTATAGAGGATGCTGAAGGGTGCGCGAAGAAGTTTAGGTTGAATCTTCATTCTCCATACTCCAAAACGCTGAATCGCTACCGCTCTGAACCCTGGCTTAGTCCAATCTCGTCCATGAGCAATCCAGTCTTCTTTGATTTGTTCCCAAAGACTTAAAGCCGAAACTTCCTCTGCACTTGCATTTATTTTTAACTTCAGTTGTGTATCCATCACGAGGTTCCTATTTCAGTTTCTTTTAACTAGCTATGCCAACCGAAGGTGTTTAGCAAACTTACGAATTTTTTAAGTTTACATTAGTTAACTGTTACCTGTATTTAATATCAAGTAATTAGATAAAGTTTACGATAATGGTACAGTATCTACCTTTTCAACACTGTTTTCGGCTCGCGGACTATTGTAATAAAAGTAATTATCAGGTTCCTGCTTGACATTAACGGCATTGGCAACAATGCCCAAAATATTAGCCTCAGAAAGGGACAGTAGAGATTTAGCAGCTGCAACACTAGTTGAATCTACAACACCAGGTCTGACTACAACTAAAACTCCATCCGCCATCTTACCTAAAACTGCTGCTTCAGCAGTTCCCATTAGATGAGGAGTATCAAAAATAATGTAATCATATTGTTGAGATAACTGATCAATCAGAGTAGTCATGCGTTCTGAGTCAATTAATGCCAAAGGATTAGGTGGTATAACTCCAGCTGTAAGGACAGATAAATGAGGTGTTATTTGTTGCACAACATGCGAAAAGTCATCCTGACCAACCATAACATTGCTCAAACCCACGGAGTTGATTAAACCCCAAAAGTGATGTTGAGATGGCTGACGCATATCTGCATCAACTAATAGTACTCGTCGTCCTGCTTGAGCCATTACCATAGCTAAGTTAGCCGAAATTTCTGATTTTCCCTCTCCAGCTACAGAACTAGTAACAACAATTGTGCGAACTTTTTTATCTAAACTAATAAACTTTAGATTTGCTTGAAGCATTTGGTATGCTTCGTGAACTACTGTGCGAGGAGATGTTGCAACAATGACTCGGCGAGAAACTTTTTCCCAGGTTGTATCTTCAGTCTCCGATGTATTATTGTTTTCAAAAGTGGGAATTAGTCCCAATAAAGTATAACCAAAAAGTTCTTCTGCTTCTTTGGATGTCTTCACACTCCTATCAATTAAGTCAACAAAAAATGCAGCCGCTACACCTAGTAACAGACCCACAAATCCTCCGCCTATTAAAATCAGCATCTTACTTTTGGTAGCTGCTGGATTGCTACCAACCTCAGCATATTGCAACACACGCGCATTACCAATAGTTTGATTCTCTGCTACTTTAATTTCTTGCAATCTTGTCAAGAGATTTTCATAGCTTTTTTGGGATACTAAAAGATTCCGGCTAAGTTCTCCTTCTTTCTTTTCTAAGTTTGGCATAACATCCGCTCTTTGAGCATACGATTGCCTAATACTAGAAATAGATGCTATTTTTTTCTCTAATCCCAAGCGTTGTGACTGTAGTTTCACAAAATCTGCTGCTAAATCTTGCTTGAGTTTTCCCATTTGTAATTTAGTAGGAGCAAGCTGGATTGGATATCCTAAAGACTCGGTGGTGCGCTGCTGTAATAAAGATTTTAAAGCTGCTTCTTGGGTTTTTAGATTAATTATAGATGGATTTCTTTCTGTATAACGCGCTCTTTGATTTGCTAGTTGAGTTTGAACTTTTTGCAGTTCAGACAGTACTTCTTGTACACCAGATGCTTGACTTAAAGAGGTAATATTTACAGCTTGTCCTTCTGTAAGATTTAGTTGACGACGTATTTGTTTCTCTTGAGTACTCAAATCTGCTAGTTGAGAGCGTGCATTATTTAATTCCTCATCAAGAGCAAGAATAGCTTTAACTGTGCCACTCGTTTCTTCTTGCAAATCAATCACCTGATTTTGAGTCTTAAACCGCCGCAAAGCTTCAGCAGCCATGTCTAATTCTGTTTTCGCCCGTGGTAACTGTTTTTGAATAAACGTACCCGCTGCGATCGCCTCTGAACGGTTAGTTATAATATTATTGCCAATATAAGATTTCATTACCTCATTAACTATCTGTGTAGCCATTTTAGGATCTTCAGATATATGAGAAATATCAAATCCATCAGTACCGATAATTCTCTCAACCTTGATGGCAAGTGACTCAGGCTTGAGAGGATTTCCTGTTTTATCTTTAAGCTTGAGAGTATTTATCACCTCCTGCTTAATGGTTTCAGATTGCACTAGCAAGGCTTGTGTATCTAGAGGGTTAGATGCATTGTTAGACCCAATTGATTCTAGATGCCCTATTTTTTCTCCAACTCCTGTAAGAGATGAAGTGCGATTTAATTGAAACATTAACTTCCCACTTGCTTCATACGTGGTTGGTTGCATGAAGAAATTAGCCCCACCCAATGCAGCAAAAGCTACAAATACTCCTGAAACTATCAACCAGCGACGTTTAAAAACGAGTAGATATTTTTGAATATTTATTTCATCAGGATAGTTTTTATTATCCATGCCAGTTACCTATTTGTAGATGAATGGGTAGTTGGAGCTATTTATAATTTTTGAATATAAATAGCTTAATTTATATGAATTTATTACAACAGTGAGTAAAAATTTTATGAATCAAGGTAAAAAAGAAAATCAACTTTAAAGTTAGAGGGTATAGAACACAAGGCAGAAGGAATTTATCCTTTTACTTAATGCTCAATTTTTCTGGCGATTAATAGAGAGCAAAGGTTTAAATATACTACTTAAAACAAGTGGTTTCAATTCAGTAGGGGTCAAATCTCCTTCAAAATTGTTCCTTTTACTTTTGCTTTCTACTTCCTGCATAGATACCTTCTTCAATTATTTTCACCTTTATTCATATCGTGAAAAGGATTTTTATAAAGCTGCAACTTTTGTTGTATTACTAAAAACAAAAATGGAATAGCATCAAAGAGATATCTTTTCCAAAGTCGCTTAGGTTCGCTTAAAAGCCGATATAGCCACTCAAGCCCAACTTCACTCATCCATTTTGGCGAGCGCTTGCAATTCCCTGCTTCAAAGTTAATGGTTGCACCAATTGCCAAGAATATTCTAATTTTCTTTAATTGCTTTTTATATTTGGCAATCCACATTTCTTGCTTGGGAGCACCTACACCAATTGCTAAAACTGTGGCCTCAGAGGAGTTAATAAGATTGACAATTTCCTCACACTCTTTCTCATTATTCTCAAATCCAAATGAGGGTGAGTGGGTAGCAACAACTATATCCCGACCTACCTTTGCATTAATTTTCTGCTGAGCAGCCTCAACCACTTTTGTTTCAGATCCTAGCAAAAATATTTTTATACTTTTATCATGTTTATAACGATTATAAAAAGCTGGAAATAAATCCGAGCCTGAAATTTTTTCCTTAACTCGTATATTGAGAAAACGAGCTACATACATCAATATTTTGCTATCACAGACTACATAGTCTGCTTCTTTATAGACGTGGTAAAAGTCTTGATTTTTTTGCAATTGCATAATGTGATTCACATTGGGTGTAAATACAACACCACTATCTTGCAAATTTTCCAATAATTCAGCCATTGTAATGTTGTTAATGGCCACATTCAACACTTTTACTTGTCTCATATTCACTGTTACAACAACCACACCATAATAAAAACTGTTATTAAAAACTAGCCAAATCAGTGATTCTGTTGAGGGAAAGACACACAAAACACATAAAACTGTTTTTATTTCAATGATTTAAAAAACAAAAAAAGATAAAGTTTAATCGATTACTTTATTACATACGTGTATTTGCTATGTTCCTTAAGTATCCTATAACTTTTTATTAAAATCACAACTAGCTAATGTAAAGTTAATATGTAGAATTTAAAACTTTTGCTGAAGAAAAGGTAAAGTTTCTTGGCATACTTGATTTATCAGACTAAGTAACATTACGGATAATCTGAACTTTAGCGTAATACATAATGTGTTGTGACTCCTGGCTGCTTATCACAAAATCTCAGTAATTTTGCTGTATCCACCTAAGCCATGTATGTTTATTCTTTCCTTGTATCATGCCACCAAGTTTCCTTATTTTGTCCTGTGAATATGACTACCAAAAAAAACCGCAACTTCTATAACCCTTCTTCGATTCTCTTTTTCGTTTTGACCCTTTTATCTACTAGCTTCTTAAACCTTTGTCGGGTAAACCCTAAGTTTGACACATCTATTAGTGTTAATGCGTTAGAGACATCAGGCAAACTACCCCTTAATTCAGGAGATAGCCACTACGTGTCACCAAATGGTAGTGACAATAATCCAGGTACAAAAGATAAACCCTGGAAAACCATTAGCTATGCAGTCAGTGAAAAATCTCTTGTCAAGCCAGGTCAAACTATTTTAGTTCAGCCTGGGACTTACACTGAGCTAATCACCCTTGATAAATCTGGTAATAGTGAGTCGGGTAATATTACACTCAAAGCCAATGGTAAGGTTATATTGCGCGACCCTGACTCCGTTAATGGCGGCTTTGGGGAAGGAGTTATTCAGTCAAATGGCAGGGGTTATTGGGTCATTGATGGCTTCCGCATTGAGAAGACATCTTGGGCTGGAATCTCTTTGCGTAATGCCAACAACATAACTGTTAAAAACAACCACACCTATGAGACTGGTGCTCCAGGTATTATTATTATGCCTGGAAACTACTATGATGGTGGAGACCTCGAAGTCACCAGTAAAGATATCAAAGTGCTGAATAACACTGTTGAAAGAGCTAATTGGAGATGGCAGGGCAACAGTTCTACGGTTGGTACACAGGAGGCATTGAGTATCTGGGGAGTCAATGGCTTTGAAGTAGCAAATAATACTCTTACTGAAGGCAATCGCGAAGGGATTGACATCAAAGTGGGTTCTCGTAATGGCTCCGTCCACAACAATAAAGTGACTGGCGCAGCAAAAATTTCTGGTACACCTAAAGGCTATAACGGTGGTGCTGCCATATACATTGATGGCAATCGTGCTAGTATCTTTAACATTGATATCTACAACAATACTGTTTTCAGGAATACTGCTGATGCAATTGTCATTGCAGATGAGGTTCCTAATCAAGGCGATGTATCTAATATCCGAGTTTACAACAATGTTATCTATGGGAATGGACGTCTAGGAGTAAATGGTGGTCATGGAATTCTCGTAGGTCGAAATGTTCGTAACGTTGAGATTGTCAATAATACTTTTGCTAAGAATGTTCAAGCCATTTCTATCGATGGTGCGTATTATACTGGCGGCTACAAACCTCATCACATTTTAGTTCGCAACAATATTTTTGCCG
Organism: Nostoc sp. B(2019); assembly: GCF_010091925.1. Lineage (GTDB taxonomy): Bacteria > Cyanobacteriota > Cyanobacteriia > Cyanobacteriales > Nostocaceae > Komarekiella. The sequence goes on from NZ_WVID01000041.1 coordinate 29,268, forward strand.
ATAGCACCTACCGGAATGGGTATATTCAAGATGTTAAAAACCTGACCTGGGATCACAATTTATTCACGGATAAGTTTGCAAGTCTTTATGAAGGTGGTAGTGGAGTTGAGAACTCGACAGTTTGGAATAATACCAAGGTTCGATCAATTGGATTTGTCAACTTAAATGGAAACGATTTCCGTCTTGCATCTGGTTCATTAGCAATTGATGTTGGCTCCTCAGAACTTGCCGTATATGCAAAGTTTGATAAGAACGGTGTACAACGAAATCGAGGTACTGGCATTGATATAGGTGCTTATGAATATTGAAGTCTTCTCAAGTTAATGCTTCAGGCAACGTTAATAGATAAATGATTACATGAAGCGAGACTTCCAAATCTTAAAACGCTTTACCATCCAACTACAGCGGATCTGACTGAAGACAATAGATCCATGATCGTTATTTTAATAGCGATCGCAATGAAAACAAAATTTCTGTGATTGCTAAACCTACCAGTGACCGTACAATATCTGTGAACCGTTTCAACCGAGATCTTACGGAAGGATGAGCAGTAGGTAACTGCTCTACTTGACGAAAAGCTAATTTGCGGATGATTACTAGGTCTTGCTATTTTATTATGGCAGGTTGTTAAATGCATCTCTGCTTTATCCCTCTTCTGTCACTTTCCGGGTATTCTGAATAAAAGAATAAAAAAAGAAAACCCTGAAAGTGACAGAAGAGGGGTATTGTCTACGTAATTTCCGAGTCTGTGTTTTAAATCACAGTTATAATGTGATATCAATCATTACTAATCAGTAATTAGTATCAAAAATAGCAATTTGTATAAGTTAAGTGAATTAATAAATTTAGTCTTTAGGAAGAAGTAATTTAATCTTATGCTAGCCAGAGTAAGCTATAGATGTTTATAGACATATCTGCAAACACTTTTTGATACTTAACTTTTATACTAGAATTGATTTGTCAAATAAAGCTTGAAGCAAGGTTGAAATCAAGCTAAGCATTGCCACACCAATAAAATTATTGCTATTTACGCATTCTGAATCAAAAATCTAACAATTAGTAACAAATACTCATTGGATAAACACAGATAAGTTCGTACCTCAATATATTAGGAAACGTTATACGAGTAATCTTGAACAGTTAACTTGCCTCACTCTTATTGAGATTATGCACTTGCTCGCTTGGGTCACTTTCTGTTGGAGAGTGTAACTTTAGATTTTAGCTATGCCAGTATTGTTTGTAGCCTATATTCTAATAGGTGGGCGACAGCTATAACCATTAATGCTACGTAGTTTTGCATTGCTTAGTCTAAACTCCAAACTTTAGACAGGTACAAAAAAAATGCTAACGATGTTATCATCGAGGCGCATTAGTTCGGATGTGAACTCATTAACCTACAATAAACTTGTCCCTAGTTCTGGCTCAACTTCTGACTTAGGTTCATCGGTTCATCCTTACTTGAGTGAGCCAGTAAGTTTTCCAGAGATTCATTAGCTAAGTTGCTACGGACAATAAATTACATTCCTCGGCTTCATCGACAACTGACTCATAGAAATATTATGTTGTACTCATTTATTCTTTATCTGGGGATAATAGCTTACTTGGTTATGGCTTACTTTATCTTCACTGAATGGCTATTTTTTTTTCTGACCGATAAAGAAATGAATCCAGAACAGCGCTTTTGGTCTCGAATAATTTTGGTTATGGCTACTATCGCCTGGCCTATAATAATCCCCTTTGCTTATTTAGAATTATTAAGATTTCATAAAAAGTATAAAAAAGATATTGATTTACTGATATCCCAAACAGACAAACAGATATAGTCATCAGATTTGATTTGTGAACTGACTCGTAGAGAAAGGGAACTTGTACTCAGCGTATCGCTAAAGCGAAAGCTCCGCTAACGTGTAGCGTCTCGTAGAGAAGTCGTTGGCGCAGCCTCTCGTAGAGAAGTATGGGGAACAGGAAAAAGGCGTAGAGCTGGCGAAGCTGTCACCAAGTGCAAACTAAACAGTTTAGTTTAGTAAATCGATAAAGTTTAGTTTGAATAATGAAAGATAGAAGTAGTAAATAATACTAATATTAACGGAAACGGCTTTGAGATTCAGAATCCTTAGATACCTTATATGGAAAGCCACAGTAAGGACAAAAGCGAAATTTTAACGACGAAATAGGCTCATTACACTTAGCACAACTATTACGTAAACCAGTTCCGCACAGAAAACAAAACTGCGATCGCGGCAATAACCAAATTTCTTCAGGCGTTGTTCCGGGAATCCAGCAGTGTGGGCAGAATTTGATGACATCAGTTGCAGACATGGGTATACCTCGAACAACTGCATCAAGGTACTCAGATGGAATCTGCAATGCAACAGCTAACCCACGTTGACTTTTACTATTGAGTTTAGTAGTCATGCCTCGTTCAATCTTACCCAAGCTTTGAAGATGAATACCTGCCTTAAGTGCCAAATCATTTTGGCTTAGCGAAAGGCTAGTGCGTATTCTTTTAATGTACTCAATACCTTAGTCAAAATAAGAGGATGAGGAGAGAGGGCCGATGTAGTAGAGTTATTGTCTCTCACAACGACAACTCAAAAACCACAATCAGCCCATGCCCGATATCTGCTCACTGCTACAATGCTTGCTACCGCAGATCAACGCTACGACGATGCGGCAATTGAACCAAATAATTTTAGCTATGTTAGCAATGAGCGGTCGAGTCACCATGTTGGGAATATCCCGTTGGGCAGGGATTGGCGGTAGTTATCGGACAATGTTGAGATTCTTTCATACAGTAATACCTTGGGCGACGTTGTTTTGGCTATTTTTCCGCAAGCATTTATTACGTGCGAATGAAGTATATTTGCTTGCAGGAGATGAAGTGGTAGTCAGTAAATCGGGTAAAAAGACTTATGGATTAGATAGATTCTATGAACTTGAGCCAAACTGCCGTGACTAATGCTTCTAATTTAGCATTTTTTATGGTCAATTTATCCCACCATCTTCTCACTGATTTCCAGCAACTCAATCCCGGTTCTGGCATTATTGACCTTAAGGCTTACCATCGTGGTTTTCGATATGTTCGTGAAATGTTAAAAATGCTTCCCGAAATCCCTGAGCCTATTTTATTAACCCAGATTTTTGCCAAGCTTACTGCTTTAGGACGTATTCATCCCGTTTCCACTTGCGTTGAACCCTCGTAAATTGGCAGAGGTATTGCCATTTAGAAGAGAATATATCTTTTTGATCAGGTGCATATAAAACAGCTTTTTCCCCTAGCCTTGTTTGTAAAGCTGTTCTGCTCTGCAAACTAAATTTATCCATGTAGTTATATTAAATTTATCGTTAAGGAATGATAAAAATTTAGAAACTTTTCTTTTGTGTATAAATATCTAGTAACTTGTCGCCATAAATCGCTTGCTCTTAACATAGCAATTATGGTAATAAATGATGTAGAAGATAAAGCCTGGGGCTTGCAAGCAGTCAGCTTGGAGACAGAAAAACATTTAGTCACAAGCCAGACAAGTCCTCAGTTATTGCAACAGAAGTTGCTATGTGCCATCCAGCGACAACTGGCTCAACACCAGGAACAAGAAATAACTGTTGATCAAGTAGACGGGAGTTCCGAACGACAGCTTTTACATTTATTTAATCTGTATGATGCTAAAACCCAATTACACTGTCTATGTGAGGCAGCTTTGGAAGGTATCATATTACATAACTGTGAAATTATTTTAGATGCCAATGGTAATTTGGCAAAAATAACTGGTTATGAAGTTAGAGAACTGATTGGCAAGAGGGTTTTAGAACTCGTTGTTCTAAAATTACAGAATTTATTTAGAAAAAATATATTTTCCGGTTATGAAAAACCCTATGAAGTAATTGTAGTTAGAAAAGACAGTTCTACTTTTCCTGTAGAGCTAGAAAGCAAAATTATTTCTTCCCAGGAGCAACCAATGCAAATGGTGGCGGTTAGAGATATTACAGAGCACAAGCAGGCCCAAGAGGCTTTACAAATAAGAGAAAATGGTCGGGGTCGGCGAAAACAAAGCCAGACGCTAGTTCAACTTGCAATGAGCAAGACATTTCAACAAGGAAATCTAAATGCGGCGTTAAGAGAAATCACAGAAACCGCTGCTCAGACACTCTTAGTGAAGCGGGTTGGTGTGTGGTTATATAATGAAGACCGCTCAAAAATTGAATGTATCGATTTGTATGATATGTGTACTCAAGAGCATACATCTGGTATGTCGCTCTTGAAGGCAAGTTATCCTACTTATTTTCAGGCTTTAGAAGAGGAATGTAATATTGCTGTGTATGATATCAAAAATGATATCAGAACTCAAGAATTATCCAAATCTCATCTTTCTGTGTTAGGCATCACATCCCTATTAGATGTACCGATTTGGTTAGGGGAGCGTTTGGTGGGTGTAGTGTGCTACGAACATGTGGGCGACTTTCGCCAGTGGACTTTGCAGGAAGAAAACTTTGCTGACTCGATTGCAGATTTCGTGACGCTGGCCATAGAAGCAAGCGAGCAAAAAACTGTACATGAAGCACTGCGACAGAGTGAGGCACAATTTCGGGCGATTTTTGAGCGCTCCTCTATCGGTATTGCACTTATAGATATGAAAGCACAGATAGTTGATAACAATCCGGCGCTGTGCGAAATCCTAGGATATAGCCAAGAAGAACTATACGGTCAAAGCTTTACAGATTACATTGTAATCCAAAGGGGAGATTTAGAACTTTACAAACAACTGGTATCAGAAATTCGTGTAGATACAGAGAAAAGTACAAAGGTTGGCTTCCAAGTATCGGAACTTCTGCCAAGGGGAGACACCAAGGGCGATGGAAAGCAGCTTGTTGCTAATCGTATAGAGATGAAAAGGCGCTGCTTGCATAAAGATGGTAACTTAGTTTGGACTCATATTTCTGTTTCTGTCATTCCAGGCACAAATGGTGAACCGGAGTTGTTTCTGGCGATGATTGAGGACATTACTGAGCGCAAGCAAACGGAATTGAAGCTGCGTACTTCTCAAGAAGCAGCAGAAGCCGGTAGTCGGGCAAAAAGTGAATTTTTAGCAACCATGAGCCACGAACTACGGACGCCTCTCAATGCAATCATGGGCTTGTCGCAGTTGCTACAACAAGAAATGGTTGGCTCTCTCAATGATAAGCAGCAAGAATATATAAGTTGTATATATAGTAGTGGTGAACACCTGCTAGCACTGATCAACGATATCCTTGACTTATCTAAGGTGGAGGCAGGCAAAGAAGACCTGTTGTTGTTACCTGTGTCAGTACCAGAGTTATGTAATTATGCCATATTAACAGTGAGCGATCGCGCCTCAGAAAAAGGATTGCAACTCACTTGTGAAGTTGACCCAGAAGCCGATATTTGCATCGCCGATGAACGGCGCATCAAGCAAATGCTACTCAATTTGCTCACAAATGCCATTAAATTTACCCCAGTAGGTCACGTATCCCTGGTAGTCAAAAAAGTAGCCGAAGGGATGACGTTTACAGTTTTAGATACTGGAATTGGTATTGACTCAAGTCAGTTTCAATTTCTGTTTGAACCCTTTAAACAGCTTGATAGTCAGTTAAATCGCCAGTATGAAGGGACTGGATTAGGTTTAGCCTTGACACGCAAATTAGCACGTTTACATGGTGGGGATGTAACAGTGACATCGGCTTTGGGAGAAGGTAGTCAGTTCACTTTGTTTCTGCCAAATTCAACGCCTTCGGAAGATGACGGGGGGAGTGAAAGAGGGGGAGATTAGGAGAGGAAATGATTTTTTATTTACTTCGGGTTATCGAGTTTTTTCCTCATTGACACATGAGGAATACCAGCTTCTTCAAACATTTCTCCTTCTTGTACAAAATCCAATTTTTGGTATAAAGCTTTCACATACTCTTGGGCATGAATTATAACCTCTGGAATATTTTTACTAGCTATAATTTGTAGTGCTTTTCTCATAATTTTTTTACCAATACCTTGCCCCCTTGCTGTAGAAAAAACAGCAAGCCTTTCTATCTTGGCAGTTTTATGATCCAAATATCTAATTCTGGCAGTACCTACAGCTTTCTCACTTAAATAAGCAATCAAATGTTCACATATTTCATCTTTGCCATCAAACTCTAAAGCAGCATTTACCCCTTGTTCTTCTTGAAAAACCGATTTTCTAATTGCTGCAATTGCTGGAAATTCTTCAGGTAATTCAGCAACTTTTATAACTAAATTACTCATCAATATCTCCCCGTGTTCTTTTTGTTGAAAAGTTCTGAACGGAAGTTTCCTCTGCTCAAACTTTTCGCTGCGGTTCGATCATAAAATAAGTAGGGTACATACCCTACTTATTTTGGACTTTAATCAGCACCTTCAATTGGTGCAAAACCCTGGCGCTGAATATTTTCTGTGACTGTGCGCGGTTCGAGGAATTGTAGCAGGTAATCAGGGCCCCCTGCCTTAGAACCAACGCCAGAAAGTTTGAATCCACCAAAGGGTTGCCGTGCAACTATAGCACCTGTGATGGTGCGGTTAATGTACAAATTCCCGACTTCAAAATCTGTCTGCGCTTGCTGAATGTGCGAAGGTGTGCGGGAGTAAAGTCCCCCAGTTAAAGCATAGTTTGTACCGTTAGCAACTACTAAAGCTTCCTGGAAATCCTTCACCCGAATTACCGCTACAACGGGGCCAAATATTTCTTGTTGGGAAATTACGGCATTTGGCGGTACTTCCGTAAAGATGACAGGCCCGATAAAATATCCTTGATTTGGTGCTGGTAACTCCAGTGCTAATTGTGCTTCTACCTTACCTTTCTCAATATACTCGCAGATGCGATCGCGGGCATTAACATCAATCACCGGGCCAACTTGCGTGCTAGGTAACTCTGCTTCTCCAATGTTCAAGGATTTTGTCGCTTCCACTAACCGCCGCACAAAGGCATCATAAATCGGTTGCAGCACAATTACCCGCGAACAAGCAGAACATTTTTGTCCGCTATAACCGAATGCTGACTGCACGACTCCCACAACCGCCTGGTCTAAATCAGCACTTTCATCCACAATGATGGTATTTTTGCCACCCATTTCAGCAATCACCCGTTTGATATGCTTTTGGCCAGGCTTTAATATTGCTGCTTCTGCATAGATTCTACATCCAACTTCTTGAGAACCTGTAAAAGCAATCACATGAGTATCGGGATGATTTACCAAGTAAGCGCCAACTTGTGAACCCTTACCGGGTACGTATTGAAATACACCTTTAGGGATACCAGCCTCTATCAAGATTTCTGTAAGTTTGGCAGTAATTACAGAGGATGTTTCAGCAGGTTTGAGAAGAGTACAATTACCTGTAACCAAGGCTGCAACAGTCATTCCACAGGCGATCGCCAACGGAAAATTCCAGGGAGAAATCACCACAGCAATACCCCGTGGCTGGTAGATATAACGATTTGTCTCGCCTGGGACGTCGTAATTTACACCTTTGTCTAGCCGTTCCATTTCATCGGCATAATAAAGACAAAAATCTATCGCCTCAGAAACCTCTGCATCTGCTTCCTTGACTGGTTTTCCAACTTCCAAAACTATCCAAGCTGAAAGTTCTTCCCGGCGTTGTTCCATCAAATCAGCGGCTTTCCGCAAAACCCCAGCGCGTTGACTGGCTGGTGTCTTTCTCCAACCGGGAAATGCAGCTTTAGCAGCTTGCATCGCCTGTTCAGCTTGTTCAACGCTAATCAATCCAACTTTCCCAATTACCTCACTAAAATTAGAAGGATTGAGAGAATCAACAACTGCCGACGTGTTAACATACTCCCCATTAATCAACGGCAAATAAGTTCTACCAAGTTGTTGGCGAACCTCTTGAAAAGCTTGCATCGCCTTCCTTCTCCCTTCCTCCTCCGCATAATCCGTATCCGCCACCCCAACAAAATTTATGCCTTCTTCTTTGCGTCTTTGTCTTGAAAAGTTCAGTTCGCCGGAAGCCGGCGCTCCGACTTTTCGCTGCGCCTCTGTCTTGGAAAGTTCTGATCGCCCGAAGTTTGGATCGGAGGAAGCCTCCGCTCCAACTTCTCTCCGGGAGCCGGCGCTCAGACTTTCCGCTGCGTGAGAAATATCCACCATCGGCGGCGCTAACAATTCCTCAATTGGTCGGTTTTCCAAATTTTGCCGTAAAAAAGAACTATTAGCCGTATTTTCCAACAAACGGCGGATGAGATAAGCCATCCCTGGTAGTAACTCACCATAAGGACAGTAAACTCTTACCCGATAACCCCTGTCTACTAAGGCTTTTGCAATTTTATCGCCCATGCCGTAGAGAACTTGCATTTCAAAGCGACGACGGGGAACATTTAAACTTTCAGCTATGGCAATGGCGCGAGAGTGCGATCGCACATTATGGCTACCAATGGCAGAATACACATATTGATGATTCTCCAACAATAACTGAGTAATAGTTTCAAAGTTAGCATCTGTTGCAGCTTTGTCATTGTAAACTGGCTGTGGCCAGTGTTTCTGTGCTGCTTTGATAGTTTCTTGATCCCAATATGCGCCTTTTACCAAGCGGATTGTTAGAGGATGACCACGCTGTTTCAACCAAGAAATTAAATCTTTGCCATCTTGCTCGCTATCACGCAGATATGCTTGGATTGTAATGCCAATATCTGTACGTTGCCTAAACTCTTCTTCCAGCAATAGTTTTTTGAGGATACCGAGAGTTATGTCCTTGTAGGCATACTGCTCCATATCAAAATGTACAGCTGTGCCTAATTCTTGAGCACGACGTAACAGAGTACGGATGCGATCGCTAACTTTTTCTTCACTACCTTTAGCATCTAATGGGTCAAATTGGGAATAAAACGCCGTTAGCTTCACAGAAACCTGAACCTTTGGTAGCAGTTCGCCATCTGCTTCATCAATAGCCGGGATAGTTGGCCAATTCTTTGATGCTTCTACTAATTGTTGCATCAATTCCAAATAGCGTTCTAAATAAGACTGCGCTTCGGCTTCGGTAATCACCGCTTCACCAAGCAAGTCAATGGTGAAAGCCATTTTTTCCTTTCGCAGCCGTTCAACTGTCTTGATGACTTGTTTAATATTTTCGCCAGCAATATATTTATGAGCAAGAGTCTCAACCGCTGTACCAACAGTTGTAGCAGCAACTTGCCCCGGCATAGAGTCCGGGTTAGCAAAGTTTAGCATTCCCTTCAGGGCTGCCGGTAATTCTACAGATTCATCTCCCAAATATTCTTGTAAATGTGAGGCAATTTCTGATTTACTGTGCAAAGCAGGCAGTGTGTCTATAAAACGAAATAGCTGCACCCGCAACCCAGGATTACTCATCGCCCAGCCTAGTAATTTATCATCCCAGCGCATTTGATCGCGTAGAGAAGCAAAAAATGAGCGATTTTCTTGTGTTACTGCTAGAAGTTGTTTAGCAATTTCTTGGGTTTTAGCTTCGTAGGTGCTTGTTTGTACTTGTAATACCACTGATAGTAAACTCCTTAATTTTGGGGGGCTGGGGATTGGGGGAGTGGGAGCAGGGGGCAGAGGGGAATAATACTGATTTTTGACTCTTGACCCTTAACCAATACCCAGTCTTTATTAAAGGCTGTGTCTTCTATTTTGACGCGTTCATTTGGCTGCCACCATATTTAAGATGACTAATCATGCTCATTTTTTACCAAAGCCTCATAGTCGATTTTTACTTGGCACTACAATCATTGAGAAATAAGGTACTGCTGCTGGATCAACTTCATCCAGGGGTACAATTCTTTGTTGTGTCATTGTCGCCCGCTCAATGTATCTTGCCCGCGATGCTAATCCTAACTGATGCAGGATATCCCGCACTTTCGTAAAATGGCGACCTAACTTCATAATCGCCGCTGCGTCGGTTGCTAGTAAATGTGTAATTAACTCTTCTGCTGGTAGTGGGGCGGGTAGAACTGTCAGAATATCTGTGTAATATGTGAAGGGTACGCCCAAGGCTACCGGACAAGCCATCAGTGAGGAAACTCCAGGGACAACTTCCGTTTCATAATGTTCAGATAACCGTGTGAAAACATACATGAATGAACCATAAAAAAACGGATCTCCTTCGCACAACACCACCACATCCCGCCCTGCTGCCAGATGTTCAGCAATTGGTTCAACTTCTTTGTCGTAAATGGACTGTGCTTTTTCTGGCTCTAAAGCGCGGGGGAGGTGGAAAGCTACCTCAATTTGATTGCCAGTTAAATACTGCGCGACGATCGCCCGCGCTATACTCTCTTTGTCTGTTGCTGATTGATAGGCAACCACAGGAGCCGCCCGTAATAGCCGCAGCGCTTTCAGGGTCAACAGTTCTGGATCACCTGGCCCTACACCAATTCCGTAGAGACGACCTTTGCTTTTCATGTTTATTCTTCCTCTGTTGCCAAGGCGTTAACTGCTGCTGCTGCGATCGCACTACCGCCGCGCCGACCATGTAATGTTAAAAATGGTACATTTCTGCTGTCTGCTGCCAATGCTGCCTTAGATTCTGCCGCACCAACAAATCCTACTGGAAAGCCCAAGATTACAGCAGGTTTAGTTACGACCGTATCCAGCATTTCTAACAGCCTGAACAGTGCTGTGGGCGCATTCCCAATTGCTATCACTGCTCCTTCTAGATGCGATCGCCATAATTCCAGAGCAGCCGCCGACCTCGTAGTACCTATACGCTGGGCAAGTTCAGGTACTTCAGGATAGTTGAGGGTGCAGATAACTTGGTTATTTGCAGGCAGCCGCCGCCTAGTAACGCCTTCGGCAACCATCCGGCAATCGCACAAAATTGGCGCTCCCGCTGCCAGTGCTGCCCGCCCAGACTGTACCGCCGTTGGTGAATATCCCAAGTCGGTAACAATATCCGTCATTCCACAGGCATGAATTAAACGTACAGCAACTTTTGCTACATCTACTGGTAGCGCATCTAGATTCGCTTCTGACCGGATAATGGCAAAGGAATTACGGTAGATTTCATTGGCATCTCGGATGTAGTCGGGCATTGGATTTGAGAATTGGAATTTGGGCTAGGGAATAACTGTTTTAATTGAGCGATTGCATACCGATTGGCAAATTCCCCAAAGGACTCGTCGGAATTCCTGCGTTGGATTTTATACGTCTTTAGCATCTGCTCTAATAGTGCAGGTAGTTCCTCAAAAGTCACATACTGGTAAAGTTCACGACCAAATTTTTGGTTATTATTACCGTCACCAACATAAACGTGATAGCCCTCCACAGTTCCATTATCCACCTCAACGTTGACACCGAGCAGGGTAATATCACCCTTAGTGTGCTGGGCGCAGGATTTTTCGCAACCGCTGAAGTGGATATTGACTGGCCGATCCAGTGTCAGGCGTGTTTCGAGATACTCTGCTAACGCTAAGGCGTGTCTTTTAGTGTCAGTGGCAGAAGCGGCACAGCCTTTGTTGCCAGAACAGGCAACTAATGCACCTTTGATGTTAGTTATCAAGGGGTCTAATCTTAACAAGATAAGTTCACTCTGCACATCGACAACCCATTGCTGAGAAATATCAGTTAGGAGCAAATTCTGCCAGGGAGTCAGTCTGAAAGTTCCATTGCCGTATTTTTCTGCCAAATCAGCCAAACCACGCATTTGAGCACTTTCCAGTCGTCCAAGTGGTAACACGACACCAATATAGAATAAACCTTGCTGACGCTGGGGATGGATGCCGATATGCTGATATTTAGCAGTTGGGATTTGACACTCTTCGCACCTTATCCGAACCAGAGGAAAAGGTAAACGTTGCTGAACTTCCTGGAGATAATTTTCACAACCTAAAGTATTCAACAACTCTCGCAGACGTAGCTTGCGCTTACTTGTAGTGTCAATATGAGCCAGATAAACATCAGCCAAAGCTGCCAAAATTTGCAAGCATTGCTCTAGTGGCAACAAAATTCCCACATCGCTGGGTGCTCCCTTTGCGCCTACACTGAGATAGAGGCGGAAATAAACACTACCGTCAATTAAGACAGCAGCAAAGGTGATATCGTTTAGGCGATCGCGTACTGAAACTATGCCACCACCATCGAAGCAAACGCTAAATTTTGCAGACAGTCCCGATAGGGCAGGATGTGCGGCAATATAATTATCCCAGGCTTTAACAAAAGGGCGGGTGTCGAGCAATTCTTGTGGATCGATACCAGCAGTGGGACTAGTCATTATATTGCGGATGTGGTCTACAGCAGTATTAGTAGAACCTAGCCCTATATCCTGTAAATGCTTAAGAACTTGAGCGTTGATTTTCGTGTGGATTTCGCGGACTTGTATGTTAGCGCGATTAGTCACGTCCACATAACCACCGCCGTGATGGTCTGCTATATCTGCGATCGCCCGGCATTGTAGACTATCAAGAATTCCGCCTGGTATTCTGATTCGAGATAATATACCGTCTTCGGCAGGTGTCGAGTAAAACAAGCCAGGACAAGTGGCACCAGATAACAAGACTATAACTCCTTCCCCGTGCTACGCAGGGAGTAGACAATGAGTATGGCTTTAGGACATCCCTGGGGTTGGCATTCTGACTTGGGTAATCCCATCACAGCTGCGGCACAGTCCCGGAATTTCACCGGAGTTTCCCAACACCAGGCTTTAGTAATCTAGCATGAGAAGGTAGTTAGAACGTTGAACACTTTATATTTTGAATCAACTTGATAGGCTGATTATTAATTAAGAATCGACCAGAATTATATTTAGATGCAAATATCCGCTTTGATATTTCCACTTTTGCTTTACTAGCTTCTGCCAATGAAATTGTATATGGATGTCAAAAGCTAGCAGCAGACATTAACACAGGAAGGATTATCGAGATTATCAAGAAGTATGAGCAAAATCAAGGAGATTACTTGTTCGTAATCGCCGATAAAGTAGCAATGTCAGATAAATGATGAAGGATGAAACAGAAAAATTTTCATCCTTCAAATCAAACTTACATCATTTATTAATCAAGCTAAGCTTTTATAGGTTTCTATGACAGGAACATTCGCCCGTTTGCTATGACCGAACCATTACTTTTTTTTGTTTCCACTTCCGAACTACCCTGCTTCCAAGGAAGACGCCAGATGCTAGCTCAACCAATATAAGTGAAGGTTCAGGAACAGGCTGAGATTGACTTGTCAGGGTTTCAAAAGCTAGGTTTCCAAGAGCTTTATGTGTAGCGCTTGTAGGATGAATATCATCCCAGAAGAGATATTGATCTGGATTATTGCAGACTGTGATTGGGTTATCTGGTGAGATGGGATTCAACAGAGGAGAGTTAGCTAAACAAGGGGAAGTTACATTTGTAAAACCAAAAGTTGCTGGTTTTTCGATGGCTTTATTAAACAGGGAACTTACATCCAGGGTTTTTAGATTAATTCCAGGTAGGTTACTCAGTTGTCTAAAAGCTTGGGAAAAAATTAAATTGTGCCCCGCACTCAATTGGTTAAGTTGATTAGAAATTTCATCACCCTGACGAAGACCAATTGGCGTAGCACCCAGAGATGGCAAATTCGCAACTAAGAAATTGCGAGCACCTGCGTCAAAAAGTGTTGTAACTGCATTGGACAAATTTGTAACTGGCTCAGTTGGATCTATTACACCACCACCCAAGTAATCGTTTGTACCAGCCCACAAGACGTAAAGCGCTTCAGGATCTACAGTAGTGTTGTCTTGTTGAAATTGAGCAACTTGCTCTTGTAATCCTGTGAAACCATCCAAGGGAAGAGGGAAAATATTCTGATCTCCTGTCGTAGCGCTACTATTAGCAAAGTTAACACCTGTAGAACTAGCTCCTCCCACAGTTCGAGATATTGGCGGAAGCGGAATTTCCAACTTCTTTGCTAGAGTATCTAACCATATAGGGCCATTAGAAAATCGCCCGTTAAAATATCCTAGTTCGCTGGGAGGAATAGCAATTGGTAGATTGGCATTCTTGGTGATATCAAACGAATTACCTGTATCAGAAAGACTATCACCGAAGGCATATATGCGGCTAAAGATTGCCGCTTGTGCTGCTGATGGGATAAAAGCTACAAGTGTAAGGGGTAGCGAAGTTAAGAACAAAGTACGGCACACTTGAGTAAAAACTTGTCGAAGGTGCATTCTCAATTTTCTCCACAAATTTAGCAGGGACGGGTTTGATGTCAAATACTACATTATTTTTTGGTTAAGCTAAATTCTGATAAGTTTTTCCGATAATATGCGTGAAATTTGCCTATTTTCATTGGGAAAAGTTTGCTAATTATGACACGAAAATGGCTCTCTATTGTAGGGATTGGCGAAGACGGGTTACAGGGGTTGAGCGCGATCGCTCATTCTCTAATTGCTCAAGCTGAAATCCTCGTGGGAGGCGATCGCCATTTAGCAATGTTGCCCCCAGATGACCAACGTCAGAAAATCGTTTGGACTTCGCCAATTAGCACCTCGGTAGATGAAATTATCCGGCGTCGGGGTCAGTCAATCTGCGTACTCGCAAGCGGTGATCCTATGTGCTACGGCATCGGTGTCACTTTAACGCGGCGAATTCCTGTGTCTGAAATGACGATTATCCCTGCACCTTCAACCTTCAGCCTCGCCTGTGCCAGATTAGGATGGTCTTTAACTGAGGTGGAAACCTTAAGTTTGAATGGTCGTCCACCCTCTTTGCTTCAGTCATACATTTATCCTGGAGCACGGCTATTGATTTTGAGTGAAGGTAAGGATACAGCCGCAATTGTTGCCCAACTCTTGACAAATCGCGGTTATGGTAGTAGCAAAATTACTGTATTGGAACGCATGGGCGGCAGTCAGGAACGGATTGTTGAAGGTACGGCTGTATCCTGGAGTGGTGAACTCGCTACCCTCAATGCGATCGCAGTTAATTGTATTGCCGATGCTGGGGTTGTCCCTTTACCCAGACTGCCAGGACTACCAGACAATGCTTACCACCACGATGGACAGCTAACCAAGCACGAGGTTAGGGCAATCACCTTAGCAACTCTAGCTCCCACACCTAGAGAACTACTGTGGGATGTCGGTGCAGGTTGCGGCTCCATTTCTATCGAATGGATGCGGAGTCATCCCCGGTGTCGGGCGATCGCGATCGAACAAAACTCGTCCAGACTGGGTTACATTGCTGACAACGCCGCAGCTTTAGGTACTCCAAACCTGCAAATTATTGAAGGTACAGCACCCAATGCTCTCAAAGACTTGCCTATACCCGATGCTATCTTCATTGGTGGTGGGGTGACAGCAGAGGGACTTCTCGATGTCTGCTGGCAAGCACTGCGATCGGGTGGACGTATAGTAGCAAATGTTGTGACAGTAGAGGGCGAGCAAACGTTATTTAAATGGCGTGAACAAGTTGGAGGTAATTTAACTCGTATTGCCATTCAAAGAGCGGAACCTATTGGTAAATTTTTCGGCTGGCGAGCAATGACACCTGTTACGCAATGGATAACGGTAAAACAGTGACCAACCCCTTTGGGGCGGGTGTAAGGGTATAGGGGTATGAGGGTACAGGGCAAGAATCTAGCTCCAAAAAAAGATACCTGCACCATTATTTATTTATGGATCAAATCAAAAATACGTAATTTGTTTGTAAATTTTAAAAGTTCCGAGTTCTGAGCACGAAGTTCCGAGTTCTGAGCACGAAGTTCCGAGTTCTGAGCACGAAGTTCCGAGTTCT
>NZ_WVID01000042.1 GCF_010091925.1 Nostoc sp. B(2019)
CTTGGCTGTGTCATCCTCCCCTCCTGGCTTTCAGCCCTTCTTTCTAATTTTACTCTTCCCGGTGTGACAAAAGAAAGTTATACTGCTTGTAAATCTTTACCGCGTATGTGGTAGAAACGCCATGACTTTGAAGAAATACCATTACCTCTTTAATGGCTTTCTGTGTCTGCCAGGCGTTTTTAATTAAGGTGATCCGCTTTTTAGCAATGCCCTGAACTTCAACTAGGCGCTCGATTTGGTTTTCAATAATCTCCAGAGTTTCCAAACCAAAGTGAGCAACAATCCGTCTTGCTGTTACCGGGCCAACACCTTTGATCAAACCGCTGCCCAGATATTTCTCAATTCCGGTGAGTGTGGCGGGTTTAGTTTCTCGATAATTAACAACTTGAAACTGTGGGCCAAATTGGGGATGATCACGCCAAAAACCAGTTAATTGTAGAGTTTGCCCTGGCTGAATATTGGCGAAACTGCCAACGATTGTTGTTAGCTCTGTTGCACGGGAACGCACCAGACGCGCCACAGTGTAACCGGATTCAACAGAGTAGAAAGTCAGGCGTTCTACTACACCCGTAATTGTTTCGTGTGGGACAGAGGTATTTAATTGTTGATGAGAAAGATTTGAGAGGGTGGACATTACTTTTTGAGAACGCCGCACATATAAGAGCGGCTTCATTATAGTACAAAAATACCAGCTACTACACCAGCATTAGTTACCCCGCGATGTCTTTGCCACTCTTATAAGTCATAGCTCTGGGTTTTCTCTTCTTGAGAGGGACTGCTGATTTCTTAGGAGCTTGTGGAGAGCGGCATTGTTCACAGTAGAGTGGTCGCGGGCCAAAAGTCTCGCGTTGTGTAGGTTGTTCACATTGCTGACAAACGAAGTTAAATATGCGAGTGTGAATTTCTCGCTGGTGCGCTCTGACGGTGTACTCTTTGACTTGAATAATCTTGCTGCTTGGCATCGTATACCTGGATGTTTTTCTCTCTATAAATAAATATAGTCTTTAACTTCTTAACTACCTTGATATGGCGTTAGCAGTCAAGTACAGACAGAACTATTCTGGCAGATTGGCGTTGAATATTGTTTATCTCGACTCTGGAAACAGAGACAACTGCCCTGGTGAGATATTACCCCGTCCGAAGCGATGGTAATCAAGATGGCAGCTACTACAGAGGCAGGCTAAGTTTTCTAATCGATTATCAGACGGGTCGAAGTTGTAATGATGTACCTGTAGGTTATATACCTGACGTTGGGATTTAGACCAGCCTTGGGGCTTTTCACCTGGGCGCAGGCAGATGCGCGAACACTTAGTACAGCGCCAGTTAGAGGCATTCTTTATAGCAGTGGCAATTTCTTTCCAATCTTTGGAGTAGCGGGTTCGACTCATACAAATATTTGAAAGCAGCAACACAACAAATCGCACTAATTAATAAGATACTCTTTAACGTTGTCTTGATGACGGCGAAGGATTTTCATTGCTTGATGTTCAATTTTAACAACTCTTTCTCGACTCAGTTTTAGACGTTTTGCAATTTGGTTTAAGCTCATTGGGCGATCGCCCTCCAGGGCAAACGCATCTAAAGTACTCTTGATCACAACCCAGGTTGAGAAGCAACGAAAAAATCAGCATTTCTCGTTTGGTTTAGTTTCTAAGACTCAAAGCGCTACGCTAAATTTGTGTCAATAAGCGGGAATTAATGCGACTATTTTCGAGTCTATTGAGAATAAAATCTTCTTGTTGACATGATGCGTTTGCCCTGATTCATAATAAGCCAACTTTCTTGAGGCGTGAGAGTAACCCAGTCCGGTTACTGTAATCTTTTTGCATTTGCTTAATATCAGCTTTGAACTCCTCTAACTTTCCTTGATACTCAGCCAAGTCCCGCAAGTCAATTAGATGTGCAACTGCTTGATCATAAGTTTTGGCTCGCTTGAATTCAAGTAACTCATATACCTCTAACCAAACTTGTTTTGAATTTTTCGCTAGAACTGACAATTTCTGAATTTTTTCCTGTTGTGCTGCTATTTTTTCTTGCTCATTGCGGCATTTTGTATGTTCTTCAGCACTTTCTAATAATTGTGAGAATGAGCGTCTGTCAGTTTCATCACTAACCTGATTGGTTGGAGTTGTAAACAGTTGCCGCAGACGGTTCACTAACTGAACCCCAACATTAATTTCATCTCTAGCTATTTTTATAAGAAAATCATGTTTTTCCTTTAATGGTAAAGCTGCAATCCATTCTTCTAGAGGTTCAGACACGAATGGTTCTACAATACTTTCTATGGCTGCTACTGCTACCAAATCCTGATCAATATCAAAGAACTCTATAAAAGCCTCAAGTGGGACAGATAGCTTTTTCAAATTAGCTGGTATAGGCGGTTCAACTAATTCTTCTACTTCCTCTTCTTCAATTGCTATTCCAGCAGCTTTTAACCAAACTAAGTACAAAGCTCGAAAATCACCTCGTAAAATATCATCTCGTAATTGTACTAATTTTGATAGCCACCCCTCTGCTTCTATCCAATCTCGATATTCTTCATCGTTAATATTGATATCAAGAATTAGATAAGTTTTGCTACTTGATACAGTAATTCTATCAGGCAGACAGTAAGGCTCAAAAACTGATGGGTGAACTAAAGACTTTGGTAGGCGAAACATCAACTGTCGTGTTCCCCAATTAGCCATGTACAGCATGATATCGAAACACTTCTCTAACAGTTCTTCTGGTTGACCTCGAAAGTCACCATAACTGTAAGTAAAAATTGCATTTGTTGCTGTCAGTTGTACTCGGCTAGATAGACTATTAACATAGGTTTGTTCTGATACTGTTAACGGTCGGTCTAATGCCTGAAATTCGTAATACTGATATTCGCTCATCGTGCTTCTTATCTTTGATTCTGGCTTGACAGGCTCTAAATGTTGTCAAGTCATGTTCATCAACTGAAGATTACACCAAAGTGGCTTAGTAGGGAGATATTCTACTGTGCAAAAACCCTGGCTCAATTCCACCATCTGATTTTACAGGAGAGTCAAGTATGGAAACAGCAGATGTGATTATTATTGGCAGTGGTCAGGGAGGTGTGCCTCTTGCTGCTGACTTTGCTAAACAAGGGCTAATGGTTGTTTTATTTGAAAGAGATTTACTAGGTGGTAGTTGTATTAATTATGGCTGTACTCCTTCTAAAGCGTTTTTAGCAGCTGCTCATGCTGCGGGTCGTGTTCGTCAGGCTAAGGATTTAGGGATACATGCTCAAGTTGAAGTTGATTTCCCTGCTGTAATGGAGCGGGTACGTTCAATTCGCGCTCGCTGGCATCAAGGAGTTCAAAAACGCTTAGATGAAGCAGGAGTGAGAGTGGTGTATGCAGAAGCATACTTTACTGGAGAGCGAACTGTTACAGGCAATAATGTCACCGTTCAAGCACCGTTAGTCGTGATTAATACGGGTACAACGGCAGCTACACCTAAGATTCCTGGTTTGGCAGGTACACCTTACTTAACAAACCGCAATTTCTTTGACTTACAAAAGTTGCCGCCACGCCTGCTTGTCATTGGTGGTGGTTACATTAGTTTGGAACTCGGACAGGGATTAGCGCGTTTAGGTAGTGAAACACAGATAATTGTGCGAGGAGAGCGCGTTCTAGATCATGAAGAACCTGATGTGAGTGAAACTTTAGCCGAAGCTCTCAAGCGAGATGGTATTCAAATTCACTTTCATGCCAACACACAGAAAGTTATTTACAACGATAATCTATTTACCCTGGAATTAGATAATGGTCAACAACTCCAGGGGGAGGCACTATTGATTGCAACTGGACGCCATCCAAATACTAGTGCTTTAAATGTGGCGGCTACAGGTGTTGAGTTAAATGAACAAGGTTATATTAAAGTTGACGAGCAATTTCGGACAACTTGCAAAAATGTTTATGCGATCGCAGATGTTGCTCAACAGCCTGCTTTCACTCATGTATCTTGGGAAGATTATCGCCGTCTCAAAGCTATTTTGCATGGTGAAAACCGGACTCGCAACGACCGTGTGTTAGCTTATGCCATATATACTGAACCACAAGTTGGACGGGCTGGCATGACAATTGCAGACGCTCACAAAAAGGGTATTAATGCTCGCTGCGTCACCCTGCCAATGTCCGATATTGCTCGTGCGATTGAGTGGGGTCATGATTTAGGCTTTTACCGAATGGTGATAGATACAGAAACTGACCTGATTTTAGGAGCGACATTGGTTGGTTATGAAGCGGCTGAAATAGTTCATGTGTTTGTGTCGCTCATGGAAGCAGGAGCTACTTGGCAATTATTAGAAAAATCTGTTCATATCCATCCTACTTATGGGGAAGCATTGCCTAGTCTTGCACGCGGCTTTGTTGAATAATTGGTGTTGCTCAAACAAAACATGAGTTATACAATTGCCTTGGGCGTAATGTTCTTGCAGATTATTCACCGAATCATGCTGCAATTCATTGTTTGAATTCTATGTGTTTTCGTTTGATTTCTAGCCAGTTGTATAGCGGTGACTGAACTATCTTGAGTACTGTAGCAATTATGTAGAGCTATGCTATGGCACTCTTTCTACGACTGGCATAGAGCGGAACAAGTTATGCAGGGGCTTGAACTGTATCCCGCGCTGTTGATATCTCCATTGAAACTGCAACAGCACGATATCAGTTGCCAATTTGCCGGAATCTCTAACAAGCCTTGTATTTCTCCTTATTCTTTTGTCTGTGATGCTGTCACCCTTTGGTGATTGGCAAGGCTTAGAGTTTGATTATTAGTTTCTTTGGGCAGTTGAGGTTTTGGGTGATTCTCGACGCTAACATAATTATTGTACTTGCGTCTTGGGAATTCCATAATCAACCGCGCCTCATCCATTACCAGCTTAAAACCAACAAGTTTCACATCTAGTTCCCAAAAATCACCTACCTCTTGTTGCGGCAGTAATCCTTCCACCTCGATGATGAATGGTTGCCATTGCATCGCTGACTCTAATCCTAGTGGCACTTGAAAGTTCCGTCGAATTTGCACAGATAACTGACCGTTTTCTTGACTGATAACTACACCCCGGATTGAAAAATAGCCATCGGCAGCTAATAACCATGTTTGTTGCAAATCTAATGTTGGTTCTTTCTGCCTGCCTTTGATGTAAAAACTGAGCTTTTTTGACTCTTTTTCTATTCTCGGCCACACTACCCAAATACTAGTACTCGCTACTAAATTTGGATTTCCTTGCAGCAATTTTTCTAACTTAGCCCCTAGTGTTACTGGATAAATGCTGCCATCTTTGGATACTAAAATGCCTTGGCTAAATGCTTCAGCGCTCGGTAAATACTTACCCTTAACTATGCCTATACAACGGTACATCGTTAGGAAATGTGGTGGAGAAAATAAACTGCTCATGCTTGGCTCAATTGTCATTCATGCTCTATGGTTACGGGAGTGTTTCCCTAAATCAGTAGTTTAGGAACCTTATTGTACAACTATTTTATATAGAGCTAGATTTGAGCCACTTCTGTTTCAGTACCAGTAATTCTCAACCACCAGTCGTCAGCAGAAAAATTTTAAGAAGCTACACCTAATTCTTCATCTGCTGGCTGTTGTTGCTCCTTGACAACATTCAATTCCTCAATAAAAGCGTCAATTGCCTTAGCTGCCGACTGCTTACCTGTTTTCAATTGGGAAAGGATATTTTCGCGTATTGCTGAATAATCTGGTAGAACTTGCTGCTCAACAGGAACAGCCTCTTGTGTAGGTAGGGCAACTCCACCCGAACGCTTATCTATTAAACCCTTTATTTGAGCGATCGCTTGAGCTAATTCCTGCCTAATCACCTGTTTTATCTGTTCCCCATCAGGTGTAGAGGCAGCTAAAGCATTTAGTTCCTGTTTAACTATTTCCTTAATCTCATCACCATCAGATAATGCCAGCCCAGCCTTTGACTGACCCAGGATTCCCTTGAGCAATCTTGTCGCTGTTTGATTTAATGACTCATTTTCCGAAATCTGCATTGCCGATAAAGCTTTGACTTCAGCATCAGTTAGCTGAATCGAAATTGTTACCTTAGCCATACTTTTGACACCTGTAAATATTAATCTTTACATCGCTATTTTTGGGTTACACCGTTTACATACAGTACTTTGATTGCTGATCACAAATGCTGTATAAACAACTTATCAACAACCCAATTCTTAAACTTTGCCCTGTGAGCAACTTTTACCCTCGATTCTTTAATTTAGTTTCAAATCAATCAACTTGCATTACTTCAAATTTTAACGCACCCTTAGCTGATATCCTTTTGTAGTTCCGTCGAGATTTACGTTTGAAGCTAATTTTATAACTTGTTCTACCATTCACACCCAATACCATTGTGAGCGCGGTCAAAGCTATGAGGACTAGATAGAATAAGTTAAACCTTCTTTGAGTGATGTCTGAGCAATTCAAATCAGGTGAATTTGGAGAGATACAAAAGTCAGGGTAAGAAGGCTCACAATTATTCTGTTACTGCGATTGAGTCGGCTTGGTTAGATGATACGGTGTAAAGTGCAATTGCTTACTTGTTGACTCACGAAATAATGGATTACTCAGTTGCAATTCAAACTCTCAAACAGTCAGATCCGCTCTTGTCAGAGGTAATAGAAATTGTAGGAGATTGCAAGCTCTATCAAGTACAACAAAGTGGAGACTTGCTGTTTTCTCTATCTCGCTCAATCCTTTACCAGCAGATATCGGGCAAAGCTGCTGCTTCGATCCACAGTAGATTTTTGCAACTTTATGCTCAAACTCCTTTGCCTACAGCAATAGATATCCTCAACACTCCAGATGAAGTTTTGCGAGGAGCAGGGATTTCACGTCCGAAAATTTTGTATTTGAAAGACCTTGCTCAAAAGGTTATAGATGGATTACCTACGCTAGATGAATTGCAGGCAATGGACGATGAATCTATCATCGAAACTTTAACACCAATAAAAGGCATTGGGCGTTGGACGGTGCAGATGCTGCTGATGTTTCGTTTACATCGGCTTGATGTTCTACCTGTCGATGACTTGGGTATTCGTGCAGGGATTCGCCGAGTTTATAGTCTACCAGAGCTTCCTAATAAAAAAACTGTAGAGCATTTAGGCCAGATGTGGAAACCCTACTGCTCCATCGCCTGTTGGTATCTATGGCAGAGTTTAGAGATCAGGATAACTAAGCAATCGCAGCAATAATCCACTGTTCTACAGATTTCCTCGCTCAACACTCCTACTAAGCATAAAATTAAATTGTCAAGGGTTGAGAATTATGGGGTTGTATTCGCGAGTTATTTTTCCACGTCTTCTCGACTGGAGTTTATCAGTTCCGAACTTAGCTAAATATCGTCAGGAATTGTTAGCTGATGTAACAGGAGAAGTTCTGGAAATTGGTTTTGGAACTGGATTAAATTTGGCTTACTATCCTTATAGCATTCACAAAATTACTACAGTTGACGTGAATCCTGGAATGAATGCTTTGGCAAACAAGCGGATTAGTGACTCTGGTATCATAGTTGAACAACTCCTGCTATCAAGTGAAAATCTCCCGATGCCAGACAATACATTTGATAGTGTGGTCAGCACTTGGACTTTGTGCAGTATTGCAAATGTACAGCAAGCACTCCAAGAAGTTTATCGAGTACTAAAACCGGGTGGCAGGTTCTTTTTCGTAGAACATGGGTTGAGTGATAAAACTAGCGTACAGGTTTGGCAGCATCGCCTCACACCAATTCAAAAAGTAGTAGCCGATGGATGTCACCTGAATCGAGATATTCAAAAATTGGTAGAACAGCATTTTGACCATGTAGAGCTAAAACAGTTCACACCTGAAAATTTTTCAGATTTGATGGCTCATCTATACCTTGGATGTGCAACTAAGAAAGCATTATAAATTTTTGGCGGTAAGGCAATATCTAATAATTAGTTATGAAAGCCATTAATGCAATCCTATAATTTCCTTCAGGGGATTCTTTCATCTCCGTATTCATACTCCAGGACACTCAGCAGCTTTGATTGAAAGAAATTTCAGTTCTCAATTTAAAAAGCCCTGAGAAAAATCCAGGGCTTCATTTACAGGGAGTTTATTAAATGTCAACTTAAAATATTTGTCAGCGCTTTTCTATAAAAATCACTATCCCTCAATCACTGGCTAAAAAATACCGGGAAACTACCCAATTTTTACCCATCTTTTTTTGGATATCTCTTTTATTTTTTTAGATTTGTTTCGCCATGATTGCTGCGGTAATTAAAAGCTAGCTATCAGCGATCACGCTTTTTTTACATCCGCAATTCTGCACTCCCGCTCCCCCAGCCGTTGCCCCATGCTGCCTTTATAACAGCGCTCGCGATAGCGGGAGCAGTGATTGGTGCTGGTAGTAAAGCAATTCATCTATGGTGCTACTTTTTCTTTGAACAGCTTCCCAGGAGAAAACGCAGGAACTTTGGTAGCTGAGATAGTCATTGGCTCATTCGTTTTGGGATTACGCCCTTCGCGCTCGGAGCGATCACGTCGCTCAAATGACCCAAAGCCAACGAGCGTTACCTTATCCCCATTCGCTACAGCCTCGGTAACGACTGACAAAAAAGCACTGATCACCTCATCAGCTTGCTTTTTTGTGACGTTGGCCTTCGCTGCTACAGCATCTACTAGTTCACCTTTGTTCATAAATCACCCCGAAGCATTATAAATAAAGGAAATCTAGCATTACTAACTCCGATCTGAAAAGAGAAAAACGAATAAATATCAAGCAAAACATGAAAATTAACAATGCAGGACTATTGCTGCATCCTTGCTCATCTTCAAACTTCCTTACTCAGCTCCCTACTATCGCATCTGCTAAGGTCATGAATGCTACCTATACTGTGGCAGTACTTGGGATTGCTCTGCGGTTACTTTCGAGCGAATAGTTTTACTGTTCCTGGGGGGAGTTTGATCATTTTTTGTAGGAAATGAATATTACTTGCATTTACCAAAACTCATTTTCATAGGGAGCGCTCCCTATCATAAAATCAAAATTACCTTCACCTCTGCTTTTCTTTAATGTTTCCATGATTTTTTGTGGATTATCGTGGGGGCCATTGACATAGAATGGTTTGCCATCACGACCACATTCAATACGTATTCTCCGGTCCCATTCTCCAATGTGCGAACGCGATTTTTCAAAGTCTTTGTGTGGTTGAAACCCTAAGCTTTCTGCGTATTCGCAAGCACTAAATATCATCCCTTGGGCAACTTCAAGGGGAACCTCTTGCGGTTTTCCGGGAAATGGCTCAAACAGTGCTTCTGTAAATTCTTTAAATTTTATTCTGTCTACTGTACGTGGTGGTATGGTATCTTTAATGCCTAAGCACCATATATCCAAAAGGTAGCTACAGACCGTGATTTGATTGTATCGAGCAACTCTTGCAATAACTACCAATCTTAAACCGCGATCAATATCGTCATTGTTTTTTACAGGTAGGATTTTTGTCAGCAGATTTTTGATGCTGTTTTCTGGTGGGATTTTCGGTAACAATTGGATAAGACTATCGCTAGCTAAACACTGATATACGGGGTCTAATTCTCCTTTTGTCAATCTATCTAATGTGGTTTGCTGTGCTTGATTTTGAATCGCTGCATTGACTTCTGACACTTTGATACCCAGTTTTCGAGCTATTTGTTTGGGTGTTAAATTCAATGCCCGTAAATTTATGATTTCTTCTTGTTGTGTTTCTGTCATAAATTACTACTTTCTACAAACAAGTAAGAGTGGAAATATCAAACCAAAGATTGCTTTTATTTGCTATTCTACAGCCGCTTGAAGTCAAAATTGGATCACTTACACTATTTTTGCAACATGACTTCAAATGCGCTAGCAAATTTAAATGGAGCGTTACAAATAGTGATTGCACCTGACTGGTTTTATCTTTGGCTTCGTTAATCAACAATCTATCACTGATGGTAAATTTCTCACAGTGCTGTCTACTTGTCCCACCTCATCAATATCCAGGCTATGAACATCGACCAATTCCAGGAACTGAAGCGAAAACTGACCTCAGAAGCAGACTTGTCCAATATCTGGTTGTTTTACATGGATCATTTTGCGGATCATGCAGAATTTACTGATCTGGGAGAGCCTGCTTATAATGAATACCTGGATGGTGTCATCCAAAAAACTTGTGAGCAAATGTTTGGTAGGGCAGTAAAGATTACTGACTTTCTCCTGATCTACATTGCAGAGTATGGTTTATTTCATGGCCTTTTCCAAGTTGAACGGCGTATCGGGGGCGTGATTTATTTCGATGATCTTAAAATTGGGTTAATTGCAGTGTCAGAAGATTATCCTCCTACTGATGCGGTTAAATATTCACGTTTTTCTGAGGTACTTCAATTATCAACACCTAATCATAACGATCTCAATTGAAACATGGGCAATGTATATGGGGCTTCCAATAAATGTTATTGCCAGAATAAATTATTTGTCCAGAAACGATAAGGGATTGCTCGTATTTTTTACAAAACCTAAAATACCGCGATTATAGTTAAAATTTTAGATAGATTCAGACAGCAACCCTGACATATCTAATACTTGTTCTGACCAAATACTAGCTTGCTCGGACATACTTTTACGTTCGCTCTCATTAGACCAAAAACTATCGAACTTTAATTTCCACTGTGCTAGTTGAACTTGAATTTTAACTATTTCTTCAGCATACTCAGGTTCAATATCTGCTGCTGTCCATTCGATAAAACATATAGTTTCATCTGCAACACTTTCGACCGCTTCCGGGTAAGCAGTGTCACAAAATGTTCTCAGCCTAGCTAAATTAGAAGCTATATGCCCTAGGCGATGTGATGTATTTTCGCCTTGAAACCGTGCTTGTTTTTCATCTAACTTCTGGTTCATGTCCACCAATTAACTCCTGAGCAATTTGTTTAACCCGTTCTCTAATTACTGGGTCTTGAATTAGCATTGAGCGATTATTCTGACTGGGACGAATGTTAATAATCGATTCATAAGCAATTGATTGGTTAAATGGAACCCAATCCGCACCCCAAATATCTCGCTGTCTACTACCATCTTCGAGCAATGCTGCTTCACAGAAAGCGTGTTTCTCTCCTCCTCCTGCTAAAATCTTTCTTTCTATATCTACTGCAACTTTAATATAAAGTCCCAAAGTTTGCAGCATTTGCTCAATCTGTCCTAGCGTCGCTCTTTCTTTGATAATCAGTACCAAAATTACACCCCTACCACAATGGATTACCCAAAGCATTGTTGCATTAGTCTTTAATCTTAGTCTCCAGCAAACTCAACACTTTTTCTTCCAACCCCGTCAAATAAGCCCGCTTCAGCTTCCCCCATGACTCCACAAACCTCTGCACCGATTCCTCCAGCCCACTAGAATAAACCTTAAAGGGTGACAAGAAGCTACAGAGATTGTTGAATAAGGGATAGAGTGTGCAAGCCGCGCTGAAAAAAGAGATGTTTATGAGACTTGAGGCCATTCAGCTAAATCAGCCCATAATTCCATTAATTACTTTAGAGTTCAACAAGAGTGCAAAGTTTTATCATTTGCTATTTTGTCGCGCTCGGATCATAGTAAAGGTGTTGATTAAGTTCGATTAACATTCAAAGTCAGGAGTACCATGTCACAAGAAAAGTTTTTTGACGAATCTCTAGAAGCGCTATATAAAGCCGCGAAGGCATCTGCCAATTTTGTCGAGGCGGCATTAAACTCAAAAGATAGTGATTTTGACTCAGCTTATAAAGAGCGTTTAAAAGTGGCGCTTTCTGTATTGAAAATTACATGGTCTAATGAAGACGAAGATGAAGATGACGAAGACGACGAATACGAAGATGACGAATTACCACACACACTAAGTAACAATTAGAGGACTTATACCAATTTTGTATAAAGATGCATATAGTATCCCCTTGTACTTCCCTTATCAAACTACCCATCACAATCTTTTTTAACAGAGAGATTGGCAAAGAAAGAAGCGAAACAATGTGTTTTTAAACCACTGTGTAGCATCAGTTTAAAATCCCTGTTGATTTATCGCGGGGAATACTCAATCTAGTCACCGTTCACAACCCACACCATCCCTATCTCTATCAAACCCATGCGGATCTGGTGGAATCACTTTAAATCTGCGGTGGGGAATATCAGAACAAATCAAATCTGCTGAGTTAGCTGGAATGCAAATATCTGGGTAAG
This sequence comes from Nostoc sp. B(2019), assembly GCF_010091925.1. Classification (GTDB taxonomy): domain Bacteria; phylum Cyanobacteriota; class Cyanobacteriia; order Cyanobacteriales; family Nostocaceae; genus Komarekiella. Next base: position 12,219 of record NZ_WVID01000042.1, read on the forward strand.
CCTTGTCGCATTCTTGCACTGGCGATCGCTTCGTCGTAGGCTGAGTATTTTTCTTACCTCGCCTGAAATCCCAAGGCATCACAGGCTGCGATTGATTCCAAAAGCCTAACTTGTCACGTTTGGCATTCGCCTCAGCCTGAAGAAATTGTTCTTTCGTGTTTGTACATCCTTGTAAATACTGCCGATAAACCACAGCCTGTCCGTCTTGCACCATAGCAAGGTTCACCGAGCGGTTATTTACAAAAATCTCAGCTACAAGCCTTTTATACTTATCACGTTCAATTTGTCGAACTTGTACAGACTGACCTATCGGTAACAATTGCTGGAGAAGAGTTTTGGACTGCTGCCCCCAAGGATTTTGCTTGAGTTCGGCTGCATCCACACAAGCCAAGCGGATGGTAATTGGTTGTCCCTGCTGATTGCGGACACGCAATGTATCCCCGTCACCCACGCTAACCACTGTCATTCTCGGTAAGCTGCCTTGGGCTACAGTTGGTATTCCAGAGATCAGCACTAGGGAAGCTGCTATGATGGCTGCTTTGTTCATTGGTTTGTGTAGGGCTTGCTGCTTTTTGTATCAAATGTAACTTATATTTTTCTTTCGGGCTGTGATTTGGATCAGGTTTAAACGTTACGGGTTTTTAATCAAGCGTTCAGTCTTTGCTCAAAATCTCAATTTGCACTTAATGTTTCCTCAACAGTCAAAGAACGAATCAACTCCCGAATTACGAAATCACATTCTAACTACTATAATTTTGGCGTTTAACGAGTTTTGGCTTAGGAATTGGTTTAGGTATTGGGGTAGTATTTTCAGGAATTTTATAATTAGCAACAGCTTCAGCGATCACCTGCACTTGCGTTTCTGTTAAACATTCAGGACAGTTCACCATCGTTTGCAGCAGTGCGGGTACACCTTGGAACACTTGTACAGAACAATTGTTAACTCCTAGCCATTTAGCTATAGGAAACACCACTGGAGCATAAACGAAACTTTCAGGAAGATTTGGAACTACAGAAGTTATCCATCGGCTAAACATTTTTTGATGGTAAGCACTCTGAGAAGTAGGACTATCAGACATTGCCACCCAATTACTGCCTTCTCGACGTTTCCATTTGTCGTTGTATGCACTAAATGAACCTTTCCACGTTTTGATTTCCAATAAAAAAACACCTTTTAACCCGATAATCAAGTGGTCTATTTCTGTTAAACCGCCTGAGTTATTAGTGGTAATTAAGGCATTGTTAAACATTACCCAAGTGTCTGGGAAGCATTGCAAGATTGCCGATATGCCCCACTCTCCCATACTGCCTTTAAATTGGTTTTTGGATTGCTTAAATTCATAAATGAATGAAGCTAACCCACCTAATGTACTGTTACCTAAAGCTTGGTGAATTTCTTGGTGTTTAGCAGATTTTTTAGCATTTATCTTTTCTCGGAATACTGCTTTTAACGTTGATGACTGTTGTAAAGTTTTCATAGTAGATTGATAATTTTACAGCTTCTCTTAATTAATGAATTCGTTGGATGATTTTATGATTTGTAACATTCGATTGAAAAATTAGAATTAGGTTGATCACTAAAGAGTTTTATTGCCATGAGGTTTAAACCCAATCTAAGTCTTCTAGAGCTTGAACAACCTGTGGGCGTAACTGCCATTGCCATTCTCGTTGAGTATGATTTTCGCTATCTCTGATAGTTTTCCAATATCCAGAAGCTAACATCCATAACCAGAATGGTTTACCGTTATTTTCATGTTCAGGCGGTAAGTAGTTTAAATGATTTGCAATCAATTCTCCGATTCTGGCGTATTGCAAATTTGCACCATTATAGTTTTCATATCTAGCCGCCTGCGCTAATCCTGTTGCAGTGATAGTTTGTGTGGGTGCATGGTAGTGAGCTTTGAGCATCAACCTATGGCAATCAGTTATTTGATTACTAATAGCTAGAAAAGCTTGCTTGTAATCATTTACTTGCGGAAACTCAATAGCTAGAACTTCCTCAATGACATAGTTTTTGAACTTGTCTATACCAGTAAAATAGCGATAACCAAGACGATTAGCAGTTTCTTTAATTTCTTTATCCGCATCAATTAGTAAAGCAATTGGTTGGCTTTTACCTTCTTGTAAGCCGTTGGGCCAGGCTAAATCTAGTACGGCATTGACTGTTCCTGTGGAATCAATTAGTTCATACATCAATTGACCCTTTGGCAACCCTTGTTCTTTCACCCAGGCATTACACTCTTCTAAAACTCTTTCGTCAGCTAGTGAGAAAACAGCCGTAGAGCTTTCAATAACATTTTGCACTGAAATGGAATCTGTCGCTTTTGGTTCTGGAATATCGCCAGTGAGTAAGCTATTCAAAAACTTATTGGCTGCTTGAGCTAAAAGTTCACGACGTGCGGCTAAGAAATCGTGATAGTTTTCAATTTGCCACAAACTACGCTCCATCGGTATCCAATGCGTTGCTATCGCTCCAGGTTGCGTTTGCTCGAATGCCTCAAAATACTCCGAAGGATGACGGTTTGAGACTTTGAGGTTGGTTTGTTGGGTGAGAAAGGTAAGATTAGCGATCGCATTAACTTCGGATTTTGGGTATCCAGCTTTGGAAAGTAACGATTTCGGAAAAATATGATGGACTTGCAAATAGCAATGTTTACCGAGAAGATGTTTGGATAGTTCGATGCCACTATCCCAATCTTGTGCTTGATGCACGCGAGTGAGCATATAAACTAATGGGTAAAATCTTGCTCCCATACCCCAACCTTGAAAGTCAATAGCTTTGATTTCCAAGTCTCCGCGATTTTGTCGTAAGTTGGCGATGAGTTGGTCTAGCGGATTATCTTCAGATTCCAATACGTGTAAATCTTGGGTTAGAACGCTCTCAGTTGAACCTGCGTAACGTCCCCACAGTAAAGTATGCACGTACCAGTACAATAACTTGTCGCGTTCTTTGTGATCTCTAAGATGTCCGCCACGACCAACAAGGTAACGCACCATGACAGGAAAGGCGTAAATACCACCGAGTACCCGATTGTGGTCGAGTCCTAAACGCCCAGAAATCAGGTTGAGCAGGGTATCAATAGCTTTTTCTGCCTTACATAGCCCATTTTGGAAGGTTGCAGTATCAACATCTTTAAGCGCAGAGAACATTGCTTCTCCACTGATCACTGCATTAATGCACCGAAGTAACCACTCTAAACGAAAGTCAAAACCTGCTTTATTCCATTTTGCCAGACGTGCTTTGAGTTCACTGCGGGCATCCGGCCATTGAGCGCAAATTTTTGCTAGTGCTAAATCACCTTTAGATAGTTTGGTTCCTCCGCTATTGACAGTGTTAAATATTTCAACAACAACATCAACTGTTTTATCTTCTCCTGCAACTTCTTCAATATGTAAATTGATATTTTTGATACCTTCTAGTTTATTTAAAGCATTAATGTAAGTAGTCAAATTCAGACTAAGCTCTGGAATTTTTAGCAATCGCTGAATGAAAATTCCTACACCTTGCTGCATCAATTCAGTTACATTAACCCACAAGGGGTTGTCCTTCATTTTGACAGGAGCGTAAAATTCAAATATTTCATCTTCCAAGTTGAAATACAAACCAGTGAAAGCTTGCACATTGCCATCAAAAAACTGAGGTGGTTTACCCCGCACAATTCCATAGAAGGAGGTGATGCGCTGTTGCCCATCTAGCAGCAGTTTAACTGTACCTGCGGAAAGCTTACCATCGCCACGCTTATACTCAACTGCTTGTTCAGTTTTGGTTTCCCATACTAATAAGCTACCAATAGGATGCTTACGATACAGCGAATTCATCAACCCTCGAACTTGGTCACGATTCCACACATAACCCCGTTGGAACTCTGGTAAAGCAATACTGCCCATGTCGATTTGGTCGAGGATAGTTGTAATATTCATAAATTGTTTTGTATAGAAAAACTTACAATGTTCATGCTGCTTGTGCAAAAGATTTTGCAAAACCAAACATACTAAATAGCCAGTGATGCCACTCTTGATAAGTGATAAATACCTTTAAAGCTGACTCCAAATCAACATCTAAATCTCTATTTTGAATGTCGATAATTGTTTGATAAGTCAAATCTAAGTAAATCCTGTCTTGTTTGCTAAACAAAATAAAACTACCATTAGAAGAATTATTCAGTTGAGCTACTCGTTCTTTACCTACCTTCCCTCTAACTTGTGTTATGCGCTCATCACGAAATAAACCAAAGCGGTCATGAGGATGCAAACTTACTAGCTCATTGAAATTGGCAATTCGGCTGGTAAAAGATGTGGTGCTTGGATCGAGTTGGAGAAACCCCATCACATAATTTTTATTACCAGTCTCAACCACAATATGTTCTGGCAAAACTCGCTTTCCCAAACGATATTGAGTTAGTCTCATTGGCTTTATATGGTTAAAAGCTTCAGCAATAGTTTTTAGTTTACCCATGTCATCATAATCAGAAATGATAGGAAGATTACTATACTGCTGCTCAAGTTCAGCCTTCTTTCGAGTTAAATACTCAATAATATTATCTGAAGTATGTAGTTGAAGCTTGGGAGGCTCAGGGAGAAATTGCTGATATAACTTTGCTAAATCTACCAACCTTGGTTCCTGTATTGCTTGAACCAAATAAAGAAATCCTTCGGCTAATTTTTGCTTGACGATAAAGCTGGTAAGTAAACTGGGCATCATATCGAGCAGCATGAGCCATATCTCGAATAAAGTAGCGGTTATTTACCTGCAAATTAAAATGCTTACTCAGGTGTTCTAGGGAATGGCTTTCTAGCTGTGACCAAACACTTTTTGCTTTTTCCCAAGTACACTCGAATTCTAGTTTGGGGCAAAAAAGACCAACTCGGCGAAAACTGGACTGAAGTATCTCAATATCATGCAAGGCATAGTGGCAGACTATTTTCTTGCCTTGGACAAGCGCCACAAACTCTGTAAGCAGAGTTTTGAGACTTTTAAGGTTAGGCAGATTCTTGTTGTGATTGGGATAATCACTGGAAAACCCTTCATAGATCAACCGTCCCTGACTATCCACAATCGCCAATTCACTTAATTCTGGTTTCCCCTCAGTATCTAAAACTACAAAGTCCATATAACCCTGACTGCGAGTAAGCTATAGTAAAATTAACACAGGTATTTTAAAATAGGTATAATTTGTATCACCCAAATAAGTAAGATAAGAAAATATCAGTAGATAATCTGACAAGTATCAATGTCTTTCAATGGTTGCAGTCAGTATTGATGCGATGAAAATTTTCCACAGTGATCGCATATATCCCCGCCTTATCTCCAGATTTCCAAATCAGTACCCCATCACTAGGAACCATATCTTTGGCATAGCGTGTTGCCAGCCACGGCATCTGCTCAAAGTCGCGGATGCCGTCTATGATGCGGTAGTACTTGGGGCTGCCTTGGAATAAGGAATAGGTCATTGTTGTTTGGTAGATTTCCTTGCTTGGTTTGTGTGGGGCGATCGCTTTAATCATCATCATCACCAGGGGCCCATCCATAGTCAGGAAAATCTCCCAAGCCAATCATGTCTAGGTAATCTCTGGTACTAAGACTCATATCCTCAAAATTCTCCTCATCGTCTTCTTCATCATTGAGAATTTCGTCTAAAGCATCTGCTAGAAAGCGCTTAATTAGCCAAGAGCTAACTTGAGAAAAATCACGCTTAAATCCTAAATAAACTGCACCAAGTACAGCCTCAAACATTTCTGCAAAAAGTCTCTCTTGCTCATTTAAAGGTTTTCCTTTTAGACTTTTTCCCAAGAGGCAGAACTCTGGTAAATTTAACTTAATAGCAAATTCTAACAATTGGGCTTTATCTACAAGTGATTGTTTACCCTGAGTAAGTTCGCCTTGTGTAGATTCAGGAAATCTTTCATATAAGTAGTCAGTAACAATAGCACCAAAAATTGCATCTCCTAAATGAGCTAGCCGTTTGTAAGCTTTCTCTTGTAAATCTTTTGTCTGCCTATCTACATTTGATTCATAGATAAATGATGGGTGTCTTAAAGCAATTACTAGCGCTTCTGTTGCCTGAAATTCACTTATACCAATTCCTTTCAAAAAAGCTTGAATTTGCTGTTGCCGTTGCTGTTCTGGGTTATACAATTGTGTCATAATTTAATAATTAATATGATGATTTTTAGTTAATAAGTAGTAAAAACAAGAGAGTATGTCTACTGGAATCGCTTATGCCCTTAATAAAAGAGCAGCTAAAGAAACTTGTATACTGGTAGGTTTAATTCCTTCAAATGCAATTAGATTGAGTTTGTCTGTATCTTGCACTAACTGAATCACAAAGTTTTCGTCATCCAAAATTGCTTTATTCCCATCGGTATACTCTTTTAAAAGTTTTTGTACAGGCTTCATCTCCTTCCAAGTGTTTAATTTTTTTAACGTACTCTTAACATCTGCTCGATCTAAACCTGCTGGAAAGTGATCAAGCATACTCACCCGACGTTGAATTTTAGTAATGCGCTCAGAGGTAACGCTAATGTTTTCTAGGGTTTCTGGCTGTTTTAATTCAGCAACCTGCTGCTGTTTTAAGCCCACCAGTTTGCTATATAAAGATTGAGCGCATGATAGTAAATATTTTGAGGAGAAAACATTTCCGGCTATTGGAGTTTTAAAGGCAGTAGCGATCGCCATACCATAACCATCGTTTTCCCCAGTTTGGTCATTCCAGAACAAAGTCTGCTGTTTCTCTAAAATTGGTTCTCCATTTGGGCCAAAATATTGCACTGTCAACGCCACTAATCCAGTAGCTTCATCTTTTTCACCAGTGCGACGACCTACAGCAATTGAATTGGCTTGGTAATCTTCACCCAATTGTTTTAGTAATTTGCTTAGTTCTTCACCATGCAGAATCTCATTTTGGGTATAAAGGTCGCGGCTAGTTTCCTGTTTTTTATAGGCATCTTCTTGTAAATTACCCTGCTCTATCTTTCTAGCTTTGACTAAGCTCTGAACAAAGTCGATGTATCCTGGCAGAATTTCATCATCAAATAGGGTATCACCATAAATAGAAGCCCCCAATGTATTGACACTAGAAATGGTAGGGATGTTGGGGTTAGGTTCAATACTAGCGATGTGTCCATCATTTTGAGCTAAATCTCCCACTAATTTTTTATGCAAATTTGACAGGCGAGAAGCTTGCCGTAACAGTTGGCTTTCACTGTTGGCATAATAAACATAAATGTTCTTAGCTTTATGTTGCTTGGGGCGGTCAATTCTGCCAATGCGCTGCTCCAAAATCATAGGATTCCAAGGCAGGTCAATATTAATCAAATAATCAGCATCTTGTAGATTTTGACCCACTGATAAAGTTTCTGAACCAATTAGTACAGCGATTTCTTCCTCTGGCTTTGGGCGTTCTGTAGGATTTTTACAAGTAGCGTTTGGGGCAAACAGTCTAAATATTTCTTGGCGATTTAAAGTAACTGGGCTACGTTTTGGTTGCAGTACGTGGCCAGGACTTACTTTTTGGGGTTTGTCTGAATTATTTGTGTAATACAGCTTTGTAGAACCAATCAGCATCCCAATACCTTTAGATGCGATCGCACTGTCACGAGCCATGTAACGGTAGTAATCAATTACGGTGTCACTGAAAGTTGAAATTAACAGCACCTTATGACCTTGACTTACCAGTTCTGCTACTTTTTGAGTAACTTGCTTGCGTTTGTGGTCAACCAGAAATTCATCTATTAACAGGTTTTGAATCTGTTCTAGCTGATGCAAATCACCTTCACAATCAGCCAACATTCGCTCATAAACTTTTTGGGCATTGTTAGGATTATCTCGTAAGTTATCTGTGGCAATATCAATAGACCGCCTTAACTGTTGACGCTTTTGCTGTTGTTCTGCCTCGTTTTCGTCCTCGTCTTCTTCCCCATCTTCATAATCCTCATCCCAGCCTTCAGGGTTGTAATCATCTAAGAAACTTTCTGGTTTATCCTTCTTGTCGGATTCAAAATTGTAGTGAATTAGCAAAAATTCTTTCAGTCCATCAGCATCAGGAGAAACTGATTCTAGGCGTTGTTGCATCTGCCGAATGCGATCGCCAAAGTTTTTGATGGTTCGATTCAGGGCATACATACTCGATTCAGCCCGTTGTAGAAAGAATCGGCGTTGGTTTCCTAATAGACTTCGCTGTTCGACGCTACCTGTTAAATAACGAATTGGATCAGCAAAGGGAATAAAAAGACTGGTTTCAAATTGAGTGAAAATCTGCTCAAGTGCTTGTTCTGTACTAATTTCAAAATGCACAGGTAGCCATTCTGCTATCCGTTTGGCATACAAATTTAAATCTGGGGTGGCTTCTCGCAGCATTTGGCGGGTGCGCTGAAGAAACAGTTCGCGGTAGGTACGGCGAAATAGTTCAGTATTATCTGTAAAATTTTCTACCCCAATTTCTCGATTTTGAAACCATTGAGCGACTTCTGCGGGGAACTTTAAATCATTGAATCCTTGAGGACGACTGATAAAGGGCGAGAGAATGTTATAAATATCTTCCCGGCGATTGTTCCAAGGTGTAGCCGTCAACAGTAGAAAGTAACGTTGCCGAGCAGACTTGCGATCGCTTTCTTGAATTGATGCACAGGTTTTATGAATGCGGTTTTTATAATTGCGAATGCCTTCGTGGGCTTCATCGATGATAACTAAGTCAGGGCCACCGTAGCGATTGAAGTCTGCAAGAAAATTACTACCTTTGCGGCTCATCAGGTTTTTATTGTAAAGCTCGTAATCGTTAGATTTAAAGCCCAATTCTGCCATTTCTCGCTCCCAGTTGGGGTAGAGTTTCTTAGCAGCGATAATCGCAATCTTAGCTTGACCGTTCTGCTGGCGATACAACCACGAGACAGTAGCCGCTAGCCGAGTTTTCCCCAATCCTACAGCATCAGCGCAGACAGCAACACCAAAATCTTGCATGACTCTTAAGCAGTGTTGCGCTCCAGATTTTTGATGCTCAAACAAGATACCTTGATTTAACAGTTCATCGAGCAAATCACTACGTTCAACCCGGAACTGACGGGGGCGCTGTTGTGCCAACCAGTAAAGAAAATCATTTGGTGTGCCGTGATTTCCTGCCAAAATTATTTCTACAGCTTGTTTAAACCCTTCAATTTCACTGAAATCTGGAATTTCTAGGGATTGGCTGACGGCTGGAGGATTTTCGGGTGAGTTGTGATAAACACCGTCGCCTGTTGTAACTTTAAAATCGCTTAACTTTGTAGGCGGATGTTCTGGGTCTACCTCAACTTGACCAATAATCCGTTCCGAATCTTGGCTGTCAATGGTAATTTTAACTAATTCATCATTTACAACCTCAATGCTTTCTATTTTGTCTAAATTTTGACCTGTGATTTCAACTTGGGTGGTTTCTCCAGGGGCAAATTCATCAGGATTGATAGATTCAATAACTGGTTCTTTTAACTTGGCACGGCGATCGCGTTCGGCTAGTACCTGCTGTAAAAACTCTTGGGTTAAGTCAAAGGTAATGTCATCTCGCTGCCACTCAACATCAAACTGACCAATACTTTCAAATATGGCTTCTGCATCTAAACGAGAATCCCAAGAGTAGAGAAAGGTTACACTCTCAGCATTTTTAGAATGTGCTGCACGGGTGAAATTATCTGAGCCTTCATGCAGAATGTGGTTTTCTAACTGGTCGCTCAAGATGCCAGTTTTTTTGTGATAGATACCCCGTCCTGACTCCATTTTGACAAGTTTAATTTGCAAAAAATTCAGACGAACTAACTCAGCCAAAATTTCTGTATCACTAAAGGCACTATCTTCTAAACCTTTAAGAAATTCAGTCAGCGTAGAATGAGCAAATTGGGCGCGGTAGTTAGAGTCTTGTAATTTCTCCAGTTCTTGGACATCAGCCTGCTTGGTAAATCCTTGCCAGTCCATCAATAGGCGAATTTGACCTTCAGTTTGCACAATTGAAGCAAGAGGTTCTTCATATAGTTTCAGCACACCACTATCAAAGTAAGCTGTAGAACGGCGATAAATTTGGGTGCGTTCTAGGGCAGAGCCGATGAAGACATTGTATTTATCTAGCTGATCAGGCAAATTGAATCTACGAAGACGACCTTTGATTTCTAAAAAGCTGCCTGCAAGTAAAGCTTTTTCTTTGCTTACACTTTCTTTATGAAGGAATTTTTCAATAACATTTAAATTACTAATTCGCAGCAGAGAGGTACTAGGTACATTTCCATCTTTGAGGGGTGTATATTCAAAAACCTTAGCGCTTTTTGGGTCAATTCGTAGTATTCTGTAAGTCGCTTGTTTACCACCAATACCTAAAAACTTCACAACTGTTTTTAACAGCCTGTCAGCATCGCGGTGCTTGAAGACGAGCCAGTATTGATTGTCAACACCTTTGATAGGATTACCTTGGAGTAGGTAGTAGGGGCGTTGTTTGCGAATTAGGTCTTGGATAAAGTTTTCAAGCATGGTTAATAACTCACTGAATAGGCCAAGCTGGAATTACTGCGTCAATCTTTGCCATTAGCTCAATGGTTTCTTTGAGGGCTACAACAATACGCTGATAATGTTGGATATCGTCAGGGGTGAGAGTGCGTCCTTTACGGTTTTTGAGCCATTTTTGGCAGACTTGATAACCACCTACATAAAAGTTCCACACCCGTTCTGGTATGCCAGTAAATTTATCTCCTTTTTTGTTAATGATGACAGTACCATTAATATATTTTGGATGTCCTACATCGACTATTTGATTACCACCATTTTCTTGAAACTGTGTGTTTAGGTTGTTTAATTTGAGTGATTTCATTAAGTGTAGTGCTACCAGCTCTTCTCCATATTGTGCAAGTTGACAAAATAGATCATTATTACTGGTGAGGGGAACACGGGGAAAGTCGATTTTGAGAAATTCGGCATAACGCGTGCGGTAGGTGGGTGAGTGGAAGATGGCGTAGATGTAATAGAAGATGGTCTCTGGGGTAGGGGTGTAGCCGAGTTTTGAGGTGATGTTTTTGAGGAATTTAGGAGACAGATTTGTTTGGTGCTGCTCTTTTAAAACAGTTTGTTGTGGATTATTAAGATCGGGATAAAGATAAAGTGGAAAACAAGCGTTGTTTCCTCTGCGGTACAGATTGTAATCCTCCATCATATTTCCGCAGAATATTAAATTCCATTCATCGTCTCCCACTGCTTGACCCTGACGACCGACGAAAATCGCCAAGTTGGGATAAAGCATATGTTTTATTAGTTCATAACGAGGCATACTGATAAAGCCTCGTGTTTTCCCTGTGTAATAGGTATATCTAAAGTCAAAAGGTCGATATAAAATCTGTTTTACATATTTTTCTGATATAGGAAAACGCTTGATATCCTGTTGAGCGAGTAAAACTTTCCAGTCTCGTGTATCATTCCCTAAATCAAATTCTTTTCTTGCGACCTCTGGCGGTAATGATACAAATCGAGTAACTACATCTAGCAATCGTTCTGAAGAGAAGTTTATAGTTAGGTCATCACGAGAAGTTGCAATTCCAACACTATTTAAATTCATAATACTTGCTAATTCCCAAAATTGTTGATACTCATTAAGCAAGTTATAATTTTGAGGAACTAAAAGGTAAAATGGCTTTTGTGGACTTAATTGTGCCCATTGAGTAGATTTAACATCATTTATACTGAGCTTGGTATACTTCTCTTCCCGGCAACCATACAGATGGCAATGAGATATTAATTGATTAGTTCCTTTAATGCCAAATGTAATATTAACACCTTGCTGAATGTCAAATACATTGTCATCAGGTAAACCGTCAGGTTGTTTTTCTCTTTTCTTATTATTACCGTGTAAATCATAGACATAAAGTGTATCAAAACTTTTAATTAATTGTTGACGCATACCTCTAAATGTAAGGTTATCTAAAAAACCATGATTATTAATAAAAGCTAAAATTCCTTGGCCAGTTTTATCTATTTTCCATTGAGCGAAGCGAATAAACTTTACATAATCATCTTGTAAACCTTTGGGATTGCGTTCGCCTAATGGTTGACCATCAACTTGATAATAATCACGAACTAAAGAAGTTATCCATTCACCCGTATTTTCTGATTCATAAGAATATGGAGGATTACCAATTACTAACATCACGGGTTGGTCACGCTTAATTGCAACAGCACGTTCTGATTCTTCTGAAATATACTCTCCTAGTAAAACTTCTGATTTCCGTTCTGGCGCATCTAAAGTATTTGCTAGTATAACTTCTAACCGTTTACCACTGTCAAATTTATAACCAGTCTCTTCTAAAAATAAACTTATTTTTAAGTGAGCGATCGCATAGGGAGCCATTAATAACTCAAAACCATAAATTCGAGTTATTAGATGCTTTTCTACATACTGTGACCAGGATATGTCACCCATTTTAGATTTAAATAACTCTCTATATTCAACATTATGAAAACGTTCATGAATTAAGCGAAATATATACAGTAAAAAACTTGCAGTTCCACAAGCTGGGTCAAGAATTTCTACCTCTGGGTCAGCCAACCCCAACGGCTTATTAAACTTCTCCTTCACCAAAATATCTACAGACCGCACCATATAAGAAACCACAGGCTCCGGTGTATAATAAACACCTCGGCGCTCACGCATTTTAGGCTTGTAGGCTGTTAAAAAATCTTCATAAAACCGAATAACAATATCTTCCCGGTTCATCTTCAACTGGAAGTCCGAGAGAATCGCATCCATCTTGGCGGCGCGGAGAATGCCAAAAATATCTGCGATCGCACCTATCAACTCATCCCCCAATTCTTCAGGCTCACGCTCTGACACATCTTTAAACAGCTTGCGGAGAAATGGGTTAGTTTCTGGTAATTGTTGCCAAGCAGATTCACGGTCAAAATGCGTTTCCTTCTCGCGTCCCTCGCGCTTATCCTTCACGTAGCTGAATACCTTTGCTGTAAACAGTGCATAAGCAATGGTTTGGGCGTAGATATCGGCAAAACTGTAATCTTTCTCATTATCTGAAGTCAGTTGTAATGTGGGCAGTAACTCCCGTTGAAAACTCTTCAATAGGTTGTGTAAATACCCATCAGCTTTTTCTTTTTTATAGACCGAAGGAATTGCCTGCTCAATCCGGCGGGCTGCTTCAGCCAACAACTGCGCCAGTTCCTTCGCCGTTTTAATCGGTTCATAGAAAACCCACTCCACTAAGGGAACCGAACTTAGCCCCTTAGCAGCAATCGGCAGTTCGCCTTGTTTTAAGCGGTTTAACCGTGCTATTAGTTGCGGTTCATTCCAATCAAAAGTCTGGATTTGCCGTTGGCGCAGTCCACCTTCACTTGGCAGCACTAACGGCACTCGACCTGTAGCTTCTTTAGTAGGTAGAAGTAAATACATTACAGGTTGCTGTTCAGCAACTCGGTTTGTGTAATGCCCGTAAATTTCTTGTTGCTGTTCTTTAGAGGTCAAAAATCTTTTAATTTCCTGGTCTGTAATTCCTGATAGTTCCTCATAGAAGCCAACAGCAATTGGGCAAGTTTCCTCAGCTTCTAACTCATCGACACCAGGACGCAAGTACCAAAAACGAGAACCTTGAGGATCATGCTCTTTCACCGGATATCCTAACAGCTGCCGCAGTGCCTCTACACGATAATTTAAATCTGTACCAGTCATTACAGCCTGTAACTGCTCTTTGGTGAAAGTCATTTGTTTTCCTTACTAAGTTCAAAACAGCACGGTAAAACTGCGATCACTCTTTAAAAAAGTGCAATCGCTATATCAAATTCGACCAAGTACTGCTCTCAAGAAGTGAGGTAGTCTACTTTTTCCTCAGAACTAATTTGACTGATACTTTGCTAACAGTTTCTGCCCTTGATCACCCATCTCTTGTAGAAGTTTTTCAATCCTCTGCATAGCCATTGGCGATAAATTAGAACGTTTATTTTCCCAACGATTAACTGTGGAATAAGTAACACCCAAATGTGTTGCGAACTGTTCTTGGGTTAAACCCGTTACAGTGCGAAGTTCATGGATGAGCTGTCCCAGTTTTGGTTGTTCGATTACCAAAGGCTTTTTGATAGTCATTAGCTCAAACCCACTACTTGAGTAGCAAATAATGTGTAATTTGCTATATCGTAGTTAGCCTCATACTGGATTGTAACCCGCTAATATACTGTTATTTATTTACTGTAGCTTTAATATCTTTATGTAATAAACGCAACTTGTACTTAAGTATCCTTGGTGAGAACTGGTTTAATATGCAATTGCCCCCAAAGTGCCACTGACGGCCCGTAAATAATCAGATGGAGATAGCAGAAGCAGCATTCCTCGTATTCCACCAGAAACAGTGATCTGCTCAAATAGGATTGCTGTTTCATCAAGGTAAACAGGATAGTCTTTTTTGCTAGCTAAAGCTGTCACACCGCCACGGATGTATCCTGTTAGTGGCTGGACTTCCTTGAGAGCAACTGTCTCAACCTTGCGGTTTCCTGAAATCCGCGCCAAGGCTTTTAAATCTAAGTGAGCATTTCCAGGTATAACAGCAAAGCAGATACCTGTTGTGTCACCTCTGACTACTAAAGTTTTAAAAACTTGCTCTGGGGGAAGACCAACTTTGTGTGCTGTACTCTCAGCAGCCAAATCATCCGGATCTACTTCATAGCTCAGGATTTGGTAGGGAATACCTAGTTTATCAAGTAGTCGAGCAGCATTAGTTTTCATCAACCTTTCGTTATTTTAAGCTTTAATATCTTAGTTTCTCAAGCTTGTAAAAATATATCCTTGCTTTATAGAAATTCTCTATTCAATAGCAACAGGATAATAAAACTTATTTTTAATTACTTGCAAACCTAAATTTTCTACCTAGATAAAATAGGTAGCTCCTACAATGAAATCATCCCAAGGAAATTCCGCTAAATTTTTGAAATAGTTTAGTAGCATAGGAGTCAGTCATACCAGATATATAGTCTGTAATTTTCAGAATTTTTTCGTAGCTATCATCCTCCAAATTTAGATGATATTCTTTCGGAAGCATTTGATAGACTAATTTGAACTTATTGTTATTATTGAAGATTGTGTTAGCAAACTCAGTAAATAACTTGGCTAAAACTTCGTATCCAGCAACTTGGATACTAACTACATCCTGATGCTGAAAAACAGTATCACTAGTTTGTTTTCCAATTTTTTTTAGATGCTCTGCATAATCACTTAAAGATAATAAACCTTCTTCAAATTCTCCCGAAAGAATTTTTACTTCATGATCTAAAAAAATTTTAGTTGCTTCTCTTATAAGTTTATCAATAGCTTTAGCACGCAATCGTTTAACTTTTTCATCGTTACTATCATCATCTTTTTGAATATCAATATCTGCAATCTTATTAAGCAAGTCTTTAGCTTGCTCAAATGATATATAACCCATACGATGTCCATCTTCTACATCAACAATTGAGTAACAAATGTCATCTGCTGCTTCAACCAAAAAAGCAAGTGGATGTCTACACCACCATGCTGCATTATCATGACGGCGAATTAACCCAACTGTATTTGCTACTTCAGTAAATAAATCTTTTTCTGCCTGAAAAAAGCCATGTTTTTTAGGAATTCTACTTGTGGAATTTTTTAAGATAGATTCTGGTATTGAAGATTCTCTAGGATACTTTGTAAAAGCAGCTAAAGTTGGGCAAGTGAGTTGCATCCCCCCTCTTTGAGGAAGCATTTCAAGCTTAGTTAAAATCCTAAAGCCCTGTGCATTACCTTCAAATAAATCAAAGTCAGCTTTTTGAAACTTGGTAAGTAGTTCCTCTTTTATTTGATTAACAGAACTATACCAAGATTGAAATGCTGTACGAATAGCATCTTCTCCAGAATGACCAAAGGGAGGATTACCAATATCATGAGCTAGACAAGCAGCAGACACAATCTCACCGAAGTCTGAAGGACTGTAACCATATTTATCAAGCTTGTGTCTTTTTATAATTTCAGCGCCTACAATCCTACCAAGAGAGCGGCCAACACAAGAAACTTCAAGACTATGAATTAGACGAGTACGAATATAGTCATTTGTGGGTAAGGAAAAAACCTGTGTTTTATCTTTGAGGCGGCGGAAAGGGGAAGAAAAGACCAAGCGATCATAGTCTCTTAAAAACGGGGTACGACCATGTTGAATATCTTCTTGTTCTGTCCTACCAAGCCTTTGAGGTGTCAGGAGCTTTTTCCAATCCATCATAGTGATTTCCGTAGCAATAATATATATTTTGCTACATTGTACTCAACCAAAGCTAGATTGTAACCTGGTAATAAACTGTTTTTTGCTTCCAAAATAAGATTTCTACGTAATTTTTGCACTTCCTACTTATCGGATGTAAAATCGCCACAATTGTTTCAAAGCCTTAACCAATCCCATACTCCGACTCCAGAAGCGTCAACAATTTCTCTTCCACAGCAGTAAGATAAGCCCGATTCAGCTTTCCCAATGACTGCAACAGATTTTTAACTGTCTCCTCCAGTGAGTTGGAATATACTCGACTAATGCGATCGCAAATCACCTGCATCTGCTGACACTCCTGGGGCAGGTAGTTGAATGATTTTAGGTGCTTCACCCCAATGGTGTACTCGCCATCCCAGGCTCTCACGCTGCAACTAAAGTCATTCACTGCGCTGACAATTGCCCAACACCCACCCTTACCCCTGAGTTCTGGGTTGTCTTTGACAAGGATTTGGCAGACTTCACTAAGTTGGTAGGTGTTCGGTACTTTGGTTCTCTCCATTATTTTTTGCACAACATCAGTGACGATCCTGGCACTGGGAACTTTACCACCAGCCTCGTGTACTGCCCGTTGCCAAACTTTAACCTGCTGCTGGGGTTCTAGCTTTGCCAGAGGGCGCACTTGTCCTTCGTTAGTCGGCAGGATTCGTGAGAGGTGAGGTCGAGTTTCATCCACTTCCCCATTTTGGGAACAATTTGTTCCCGTTTTATCCACTTCCTCGTTTTGGGAACAATTTGTTCCCGTTTCATCCACTTCCTCATTTTGGGAACAATTTGTTCCCGTCACTATGTTGTCAAATACTACAGAACCAGCTATTAGATAATTGACTCGGCGATGGGTGTATCCAAATCTATCACGACAATACTCCTCAAATGTGCGATGAGTGGATCTGTATAACCTGCGATCGCGCAACTGAGCCAATGCCTTGCCTGCCTCAAAAAATGCACGTTCAACCTTGCGTTCTAAATGCAAGCGATCGCTTTGCTCTTGCTCGGTTAATTCTGGAACTTCAACAGCAGTAACGTCAATTGTTGCTAAGGCTGGGTTTTCTTGAGGGGAGATATCCTCTTCTGCAAGGTCATTTGGTAATGTGCTGTCATCAGATGCAGCAGGGGTGGCTTTTTTCCGTCTTCTAGAAGGTGGTTGGTTCATACTTCCACCTCCTTTAATCCGATGCTATTTGCTTTGATTTGATTGCAACGTAAATGTTGGATGTAACTGGCAACTGTGTAGACTTAGCCTGCCGCAGGCATTGCTTATTGAGAGACGGTGAAGGCAGAGCCAGAAGATGAACGCATTCATAATTCAGCATCTTCTTCAGGCTCTACAGCTTCATAAAGGTCTTTTGGCTCACAATTTAGTAACTCACAAAGTTTTGCAACTCGAACGAACATTTTGACTCCATCACGGCTTTTTTCCCAGTTGCGAACCGTCGAGACATCAAGCCCCAGCGCCTCCGCTATCTGCCTTTGAGTCAAATTCTTTTCCTCTCTGAGTTTTGCAATCCTAGACACGTAAATTTCTCCCATGCACTAATTCATAGCATTATCTTACCACGACTTTCTTCATGTGAACTTATTGACAGCGTGAACTTTTTCACGCATAATAAATATAGAAAAAGCGCCCCCGACTGCGAATCTAGAGCGCTTTTTCTGTCCCTAATAATAAGGAATCTTAATTATGACCCATCCCATCTACACACAGCAAGCCCTCTCCCGCTACACCCTCCCCCGCCTCAAAAGAATCACTGCTGACCTTGGTGCAACACCCACCGGGGACAAAAGAGCCGCTGACACCTGGATCAACGCAATTATCACCCACCAATCCGCCCAACTTCAAAAGGTGGACGAACAAACCGCAGCCCAAGCCGAACTCGAACACCACATCACCACCCAAGCCCAGGCGATTGCACCCGAAGAACTCAGAACAGTCGAAATATCCTTCTACGATCACGAGATTTACTGCGGCACACAACTGATTGCCACCATCACCTACAATAATGACCTAACCCAGCCTTGGGTAGTCTTGGTGGAGGACGTTGAGAAATTTCGTGCTAATACTTGGGCGAAATGTTACCGCTACATTAGTTGGCATTACCAAGACGGTACACTTAACGCTCCCTTACCTTTTGGAGAAGCTGAATTAGTCACAGAACATAAGGAACTCCCACCCCAAAAGCCAGAATTACCCGCCACTATTAGCAATGAGATAATGGCGCAGATTTTCAATGAATGCGAAAAGTTTGGGTTTGAAATCCTGGACGATGGCATCTACCGCAATGACGAGAAACTGGGCGAAGTGGGATGCAGCAACGGTAAGTGGTGGTTTATTCGTGCAGAAAACGAAACCCAACAGCGCATCTTCTGTGATTCTGCATTGGATGCGGTGTGGTGGTTGTCGATGGTTGACGTATCACTGGCCAGTGAATCAGCTGACGAATACTTGCAATACCGCCCACTGGAGCAGATGACTGGTGATGAATTGCAACGGCTGCTGGAGCCTGAAGCAGTAGCAGCGTAAATCAGAACACAGGAGCCAGAAGCCAGGTGGTCACTGAGCCTAGCCGAAGTGAGTCAGAATAATTCCCTTCTGAATCCTGACTCCTGAATCCTGACTTCTTCTCCCATCATCTCTTCATTCACCCATTCATCTATGCAACCCACAATCAGCATTTTCCACGGTTGGGACTATCCTCGGTTTACCTTTGGGCAACTGACAACAAAAGGCATCATCATTGGCTTAACTTACTACCAAAAAGGTACTCATCTTGCTGAAGAATTTGGCGAAGGATGGCGTTACACCGTTTCACTCAATAAACACAGTGAAGAAGTACACCATTATTTGGAAGATGAGCTTACCCTGTTATCTCCCGAAGATTTGCAAGCACAAATTAAAGCAGAGATTGACTGTCATCAAAATCAAATAAAATCCCTCATTCAACAGCTATCAATAGTATCTGGAGGTCGCAACAATGCCCAAGTCTGTTAATAACTATGTAGAGCGTACCTCTTACAGACTGATGCATTCGCTCCTTCGCTGTGGTGGTTATGCTCCTCTGCACCGTGTTCAGTTTTCATCGACTATTATCCAATATCTGCTGGATCAAAAGCTAGTGCAGGTACAAAATACGGGTCACGGTTTTTTATTGTCGCTCGTTGAAGATAATTGAATTTAGGAGTAATAAATTATGTCCCTTCCCAATCTGTACACATTAGTTGATGCTGCAAAGTTTATCCTTAACGAGATTGCAGTACATCCCGATTTTATAACACTTGAGTATTACCCTGATTTAACAATTGGTGATGCCCAAACTGCACTTTCTTATCTGAAGCAAGAGCTAGAGGATAATCAACAGCCTTCGATTGTGCCAAAAACTTCGGTTTAAAAAAGAGCGTTCGCCTGAAGAGTGCTTTTATTCAGGCGATTGCCTATTGCTTAAATCAGTAAACAGTGAACAGTAAACAGTTATAAAAGCACATGATGAGGGATTAAACCCAAGTATAAATACATCATTCTTCACTGATAACTGATAACTGGTAACTGTTAAAGCTACATTTCGCTAGAGAAGTTTCATTATTGCACACTGCATACATTTTAGAGGTCAACATGGTTACTGAAATCAAATTAGGTTTATGCCAGCCACCAGAACCCATTTACTTGTATGTTAAAAACGCTGAGTTAGGTGGAGAATCTTATCTCTGGTATCACTACGATATTGGCAAAGATAAAACTATCCCTGTTACCCAAAGAGCATTAACTGGGTATTTGTCAGAACTGCGATTGACAACAAAGGAATTTAAGGGAAAAGACAACGTTAAGTTAGATATTGTTGTCAGAGCCGACGAGATTTATGTGGTGCGGGCTGGGATAGAAACCAACTTTGCTAAAAGCTTTCTTCTGGCTGCATCGTTAGTCCAAGACTTTGAGAAACCACTAATTATTGCTGCTACTGGTGGTGAAGAGAATACTGTTTTCTGTAATCTTTACGATGCAGTGACTAAAACCAAAATCAAAAGAGAATGGAATAAAGATGCTGATTGGGCAAGCATCATTCATGATATTCAGTCTCTTTTAGGTGGCACATCCTCAACTATTCCACCAACGCCGAAACTTAGTGTAGTCCCCCAACCAATCCACCCACAAGATTTGCGAGTAAAAAACATTCGCACTCTAATCGATTATCCGTTGGATTTAGTCAAAGAGTGGTTGCGATTTCAAGACGTTGAGCTTCCTAGTTTATTACCCGAAGAAAAGATTGATGAACTCATCAAAACCATGTGTTTAGCTTGGGCATCGGATAAGTGTGAGCATCCCAACTATGCCCAATCTTCGTATCAAAAGCAAGTTGTTGATGCTGTTGCTAATAGTGCTGATGAGTTAACAGCAGTCAAGACATGGATGCAACAGTTGCAAACATCAAAAGCTGGGGCAATGTAACGCGTTTCTGAATATAGAAGTCAGTATAGCTATCACTTCTGGTTTCTATAACACTCTATTAATTGTGTATGAAATACCAAAATGAAAGTCATCGTTACAGTTGTTGAAAAGATTACCAGTGAAGCACACATTGATATCCCTGATGGGCTTGATGAATCTGCTATCAGACAACACATCACAGACCTTTACAACAGTGGCGAAATGCTGACTGATTTGAATATTTTTCAAGCTGATTTTGAATCAATTAGCGCCCGAATTGTCCGAAATGAATCTGACACGAATTTTATATCTGCATCAACAAAGGAGGTAATCAAATGACAAGAAAATGGACACCAGAAGAACTTGCAATTATTGAAGAGAAAGCTGAAGTTTATACCACTAAACAAATCGCTTCTATTCTCAAAAGACGAGGATATCACCGGTCAACTAATGCCATAGCTTTGAAATTAAACAGTTTAGGTTACTCAGTTCGCCCTACTCTCGATAACTACTCTTGCAAAGAAATAGCTAAAGTTCTTTGTTTGAGTTTGTCAACCGTTTGTTTTTGGGTAAGACGAGGTTGGCTTAAAGCAACAAAGCGTTCTGCTAAACATTATCAAGTTAGAACTTGGCATCTCAAACAATTTCTCTCTAATCCACCACAACATCTCAAAAAACGCATTGCCTCTCTTGATAAAGAAGCCATTAACTACTTGTTGGGGGGACGAGCATGATTGACTTTCATCACACACTTTATCTGTGCTGGTATCTTTCTCCTCCCTGGTGTCAAGAAATCCCACTTGTTGAAGTCAATTTACTAGAGAAAGTCTATATCTGCACCACGAGAACATTCGGTTATTGCTGCGGTATTCGCTGGGAACAAGACCGATGGATTTATGCGGTTATTTGCAACGAGGATATTATCTACACCACAGAACATCAAATCATTGGCACTGGTGAAATGCAACTCGCTACCCAAGAATTACCTGCCTTTGTACTGGGCGATCGCGTCATGCTCCGTTCTCATAACGAAGGGACAAAGCAGCGTATAGTTCTGGGGATTCAACTGCTCAACAGGTCTTGGTTTTATTTCGTTGAATCAATACCCCCTGTACTTGAAGAAGTTACCACTCTGAATGACCGACTGGCCTTTGTACCCCAGAAAGATTTAGTGCGAGTGTTTTTTTAGCGCCTTCATAAATCTCTGAAGTTTTCAAATCATAGGACTACTATATGAGTTTCTCATTCAATCAAAATGTCTTAATCACCAAAGATCATTCCACTACCCCAGCTTTGCCTCCTGTCGAGGAGCGACTGCAAACTTTGGTGGAGGCAATGAAGACTTTAGCTGAACTTACAGGCGGTAGGCTCAACCGTGAACTTGAACAGCATTTTCTCGATTGTGCCGCTAATCTCTTAGCTGAACATAATCGGCAACACCCAAGCCAATTTGTCAGTAAAAAGCCACGGTTAATGGTCAAAAAGTCAAAGCGACCGCACACAAGAGAGTAGATCTAATCGCCTGAGTTTTTGGATTGAAAGGTCATATCTAAAAGCGCATTTATCGAATACTACTTCTACTCTTTCTCTTCACTTTTTGCAATTACGCCTGGTTTTTATCTCCAATCACACAAGTAAAAATTATGTCTCAAATCGAAATTGCCCAAATTATCCAACAGATTAGAGAAGAAATTCAGGTAGATGCTAATGGTCATGCTAAGGCCAGTGTTCGGGCTACAGCAAGACTGGCTGGAGTAGATCACACTGCAATCATCAATCATCTTCAAAGTGGTGGACTAAAACCGACTAAATTAGCTCAAACCATTGTTATGCAAGGTTTTGATGCTGGTGAACTAATTCTTTGGAGAACCAACGGCATCCCGGACATCGCGATCGCAATCATCTTAGAATACTACGCCTACGATGCAGGACGATACTGCACAAAACAAGCCCGATTAGTTTGCCGCTCATTCAACACTATCGGTATTCGCGCCTGGATTCAAGACAAATTGGGCTGGGCTAAACCCGCCGCTCAACAAGAAACTGTGATGACACAGATACAGTTGCTCGCAGCTATTGCTCAAAATATGGCATTGCAAGAACAGCGTTTACAAGAGCAACAGCAGCAGCAAACCGAAATCTTGGTGAGAATTGCTGCGGTTGAAGTTGAACAAGACAGGTTTAACACCCCGTGTGGTCACAAGTACAGCATCATCGGTTTTGCGAATCTCCAAGGTTTGGAGATATCCCGTAAAGAAGCCAGTGGCAAGGGAAGAAAGGCCAGTGCATTGTGTCGTCAGCAGGGGATAGAAATAGAACGTATTCGTGATCCACGGTTTGGACGAGTCGGGTTGTACCCAGAAAGTATTTTGGTTGAGGTTTTCAAAGCCGAGCAAAGCTAACAACAAATATCTTATACAGGCTTTTTTGCCGTTCCGTTCCTTCCTTGGAGTTAATCACCATGCAACAACTCGATTTATTTCCCCAATCAGCCCCAGTATTACCCGTCACCTACTATCCCGATTTCTTGGGAGTTGAACAAGCAAACTCGCTTTACCAACACTGTTTGAAACTGGAGTGGCAGCAGAATTATATCAGGATGGTCGGTAAAACAATGCCTGTCCCGCGCCTCGAATGTATTTACGGCGACAAGGGCTGCAACTATCTTTACTCTAAAAGTGTGTTTTTACGACCACTCCCTTGGACAGAAGAACTGTCTAAGTTACGGGACTCCATCACTGCTCTTACAGGATATAAGTTCCGCATCGTCATCGGCAATCAGTACCGTAGCGGTATCGATTCTATCGGTTGGCACGCTGACAATGAAGCATCAATGGGACTTGAGCCTGCAATCGCTTCCCTTAGCTTAGGGTCATGTCGCAAATTCCAAATCAAACCAATCGGCGGCAGAGCAACGGACTTCTGGCTAGAACACGGAAGTCTACTTGTGATGCATCCAGGCTGTCAGTCCACACATCTGCATCAGGTTCCCAAGACGAACAAAGTGGTTGGCACTCGGATTAATCTTACCTTTCGGCCACACATCGGGAGTAAATAATTGTGATTGTCCAAATCATGTATAATGCTCTGGCTTAGTTCACCTGTACTACTGACGAGAAGTGAGAAATCAGGATTGTGATCAGTTTTTAAGTCGCTACGAACAAAACATTACCAAACCATCGATTTGGTAGGAGCCTCAAAAAAAGTCTATTCATTCACCAGTCAATTGACGCCTGAAAAAAGGAGCCAAATATGGGAAGAGCAAAACATCCTCGTCAGTTAAGTCGTCAGTTAAACCCTAACTACGGTCAAGCAAAGATGCCCGATAGTTTGATATCAATTCAGAATGATTTTTTGAACAAAAAAACTGATTTAGTCATTACTTCAACTGGGTTTTTGTACCCAGAGACTTACACAGGGAAAAATCAGTTTGTTATTGTTCCACGTTCTACTGATGATAACTATGAACGAAGACTATTCGCCCTCAATCAACAACAAATTATTGACTCACTTACTCCTTTGATACGTAAACATGGTAGGGGGTGGATTTATCAAATTTACAATCATGAACAACACTGCCCTGAATGGATTTACGTTTTAGCAACTAAAAAACAATTTCAGATTCTACAAACTTCCATCTTTACTGGTGAAATTGGCTTTCTTGTTACTAGCATTATCAGTTGTGCTTTACAGCAGTGGAGTTTTTCAAATGACAAAATTTTGATTCCAGTAATT
Source organism: Nostoc sp. B(2019) (assembly GCF_010091925.1). Classification (GTDB taxonomy): domain Bacteria; phylum Cyanobacteriota; class Cyanobacteriia; order Cyanobacteriales; family Nostocaceae; genus Komarekiella. Next base: position 36,637 of record NZ_WVID01000042.1, read on the forward strand.
GCTACCTCTGAGCAGCGCGACTGTCCATATTGGCTATTTTGTATTTAGCTCTTGTTGAGGAATGAAGAAAGCCTCTATTGGTTTTTCTTATTTGATAACAACCTCTTAGCCTTTCACCAATCCGAAGACTTTCAATAGCGGCATCTCCCAAATGCCGCTCCATTTCCCTGCGTCAAAATATTGGAGGAGACATGAGTGCAATCACACTACTAAATGATGATTTTCAAGCCAAGCATCAACAAGAATGGTTAAATAGTTGTGTTGACGAAGAATTGATAGCCCTGAATGTGCGTTCGCTCTCCGGGAATGTACCACACGAATATCTGCTCTACAGTCCCAAAATCTCCCGCCGCAACGATGGACGCCTCAGAGACAGGGACTTGAATAAATACCAGCACATAGAACTAGGCGGCTGGTGGTGCAGTGGCGTTGACCCCCTCAACAATTATGTTCTAATGCTCTGGGGCTGCTTCAAACCTGACTTCCCCAGACGCGACCGCCAGAAAATCCACAAGTTCATCAAATACGAACACCCATATAGAGAAGAAACACGCGCCTTCTTCCTCTTAGTACCGAATCGAATTTGGGTGAAAGTTTCAAATCGCAGTGGTATTCCTATCACCGAAGAAGATTTACAGCATCCCGGTGGTTTCTGGCACTGGGTTTGGCGGCATAATGTACCAGTGACAATCGTCGAAGGGGTCAAAAAAGCTGCTTGCTTACTGACTGCTGGTTATGCAGCGATCGCCATTCCTGGAGTCAATAGTGGATACCGTACACCTACTGATGAATACGGCAACGTTATTGGTAAGCCATCACTGATTCCAGATTTGAAGCATTTTGCAACACAGGAGAGAATTGTTAACATTTGCTTTGACCAGGACAACTTGCCCCAAACTGCACAACGGGTGAGAACCGCTATCAGTCGCATGGGACGGCTGCTGGTAAACGAGGGGTGTTCCCTACGAGTGATTGATTTACCTGAAGGCCTTGAGAAAGGAGTTGATGATTTTATCCTTGCCAAGGGCCAGCCAGCATTTGACGCGCTCTACAACACAGCCGTTGCACTGGAGTTATGGGAGATTAAGCTGTTTACCCTACTAACTTACCCACCAGCGATCGCACTCAACCAAAGATTCCTCGGTCAGCTACTTGTTCCAGAGGGTGAAAAACTGATTATCCTCAAAGCTCCCAAAGGCACTGGTAAAACCGAATGGCTAGCAACGGAGGTGGCGAAAGCCCATGACCAAGAGAGACGGGTACTAATAATCACCCATCGTATTCAACTGGGTGAGGCACTTTGTAACCGCTTCGGTGTTAACTATGTTACCGAAGTCCGCACGAATGAAACAGGCACATTGTTGGGATATGGGGTGTGTGTGGATTCACTGCATCAGGAAAGTCAGGCGCGATTCAACCCTAACGACTGGTCAAACGATGTCATTATTGTCGATGAATGTGACCAAGTATTCTGGCATCTGCTCAACTCTGGCACTGAGGTTGCTAAACGCCGGGTGTCTGTTCTGAAAAATCTTAAACAACTGGTACAGAATGTTTTGGGTAGTGAACACGGCAAGATTTATCTATCTTCTGCCGATGTGTCAGATAATGATGTTAAGTATGTTTTATCACTAGCGGGGGAATGTCGGGTTAATCCATTCGTGATCGTCAACAACTATCGTCATAATGCTGGCAACTGTTACAACTACCAAAGCAGTAACCCGAAGAATTTGATTGCGGCATTGGATAAAGCGATCGCTACTGAAGGACATCATTTATTATGCTGTTCTGCCCAAAAAGTTAAGTCCAAGTGGGGGACACAAGCTTTAGAAGAACGGTTTCGGCGGAAATTCCCGCACCTCCGAATATTGCGGATTGATAGTGAATCTGTGGCAGATCCCTCACATCCAGCTATGGGGTGTATCGCTCACTTGAATGAAATTCTCACCCAGTATGATTTGGTTATCGCTTCCCCAAGTCTAGAAACTGGTGTATCAATTGATATTAGAGGTCATTTCGATGCTGTTTGGGGAATATTCCAGGGAGTGCAACCGGTTAACTCTGTGCGTCAAATGTTGGCAAGACTACGTGAGAAAGTTGACCGTCATATCTGGGTGAGAAAGCATGGTATGGGGACTGTTGGTAATGGTTCCACATCGATGGGCGTACTTTTGGGCAGTCAACATACAGCAACACGGGCGAATATTGCGCTGTTGTCGGCAGCGGACAATGCGGATTTGAGTTACATTGACCAGAATTTTCAACCAGAATCGTTACAGACTTGGGGGAAACGCGGATGTGTGATTAACGTTGAGATGCGACGGTATGAAGAATCTGTGCTTGCTGGGTTAATAGCAGATGGATACACAATTATTGATGCAGATGACATCGATGAGGATGAGAGTGGGCAAGTCGTTGAGGAGGTGAAGGCTGCTTCTAAGGATTTATATACTGCCGAGTGTCAGGCGATCGCATCTTCAGATGAACTTTCCCAAACCGAATTGAAGAAGTTGCAAGATAAACGGGCGAAAACCAAAACCGAACGACATCAGCAGCGCAAGGCCGAATTATCTCGTCGCTATGAAATTGATGTTACTCCTAATTTGGTGGAGAAGGATGACGATGGCTGGTATTCTCAACTGCGTATGCACTATTATCTGACACTGGGGCGGGAGTTTTTGACAAACCGTGATGCTAAACGAGCAAAGGCACAATTAGAAGCAGGGGAGAATTCGGTTTGGAAGCCCGACTTTAACAAAGGGCAGATGATGAGCGCGGTGATGTTGCTGGAAAATCTCAATCTGTTGCAGTTTCTCACACCTGGGGTTCAATTGCGTTCTTCTGATGATCAGATGCAGGAATTGAAAGCACTGGCACTGAAACATCGGCACGTTCTCAAGAACTATTTGGCGGTAACTATCTGTGAGAAACACACACCGATTGCGATCGCTCAAAAATTACTCGATAAGATTGATTTGAAGTTGTCCTACGTGGGTCGATTAGGTGCGAGGGAAAACCGCCAGTGCGTTTATCAATTTGTTCCACCTGCCGACGAGCGTGATTTGATTTTCCACCAATGGTTAAATCGAGATCAAGTGTCAAACTGTGAGTCGGTGTCAGTCACCAATAATATAGATGTAACTACATTAATCATTGACACGACATCACAGGATATTCCCCAAACGGAAGATACTGTTGTCCAAGGATGGAAAGGGCTGAAGCTAAAAATCAGGCAAGGACTGGACAGCGTTGGCAAGTTCTACCAACAGCTAGTCTCTCAAGTTGGCGAGGCTGTTGGGATTGTTGACGGTGAGCCTTACTGGAATACCTGCATGGGCCAGTGGCAGGTTTGGGTTAACTTTGAAGGTGGATGCAAGTCTGTGGTGTGCGATTGGCTGATGGGGGTGTAGGTTGCGTTATTATCCGGCTTGCTGGTTTAACCAAACTTCTAAATCTGCCACAACGGAAAAATCTAATAACGCTTCTCCTAACTCTTCCAATTGCTCAATAGATAATTCTCGAACTTGTTCAATCAACGATGCATCAATCTCACCAAAACGACGATTTAGTTGACGTATAATTAAATCCTGTTGTCCTTCTTCTTTTCCTTCTTGTTTGGCTCTTTCACGGTCTTCCTGATAAAGTGGTTCTAATCGCATAATTAACTCTCTGTCATCTAATTCTAAATTTTGATTGATTCTTAAATTTTCGCGTAGGTTGTAAACTAATTCTAGCGTCGCTTGCTTGTATGGGTGATTCAATGGTAACGCTGATAATTCCACAATCGCCTGTGACTGTGTGCTTCCTCTACCCAGTATTCTTAACCACAAGGTTTCCGATGTTTGCGGTAGTTGGTGAATAGCAACAATTGCTGTCCGTAGAGCATCACCTAAAAAGTATATTCCTGGTAGCCACCCCAATTTCTGATTAACATTAAAGCTCGATAGTATTGCTGGGGATGCAGTTGGAGTAAGAACCCATAGTTTCGGAATATTTGAATCCTGAAGTTTGGTTTTATTAGCTTTAGCATCTCGCCGCAATCCAGCTTTTACTTCTAATAACTTTTGAATACAATCACAGATTTCATCACCAGAAGCTGCATTGCGAAATGGTTCTAATATTGCCGGAAATTCTGCAAATCTGCCTAGTAGCCCTAACAATTCTAGATTAGAGGTTTGCTGTGCTGATGGAGTAAATAATACATCAATTTCTTTAATTTCTCCTGATACTTTTTCGGATGATTTTACTTCTCCATAAGGTTTTAACAATTCTTCGAGATAATCCTTGGCAAATTCATCATGTACAAATCGAGTCATTCAATTTGGTTGTTTGGGGATTGATTTGAAGTGATTCATAATATTTTATCTGTATTTACAGCCATAATAATTACATCTCCAATTAAAGCCGTCTACGGTGTACTTCACGCTGTATCACAATCAGCTACAGAATGTTCTCAACAGCTGTGGCGGTATCGTCCCGATGTGACGATGCATGTTTGGGTGGCCCCACGTCCTCCTTTTGGTTATGCCGAAACCAATGCGCGGCGGATCAAACAAAGGATTCTCCAGAACAATGAGATGACGGCGTTTTTGATTCGCATTAACCGCGAGACGGGTAAGCGCGGGGCTGAGAAAGATTGGGCTTTGGACACCAGTTGTCAAATCGAAGCGCAGCGCAACTGGTCTATCAATAATCTACGGGCTGATCTGCGATCGCTCTTGGAGGAGATGGGAAATACGATTATTCCAATGGATGACGCAGCTGATGAGGGATATGCTCGGTGGATGAAGGCAGCGGGTATTGCCATTGATGAGGAGCATTACCGGAAAGTTGCCGATGCCAAAGATATCGACAGAAGGACTTACACCAGCAGGCAACACCAGGATTATTTGAAGCCGGAGGAAGTTTTGGAGTGTGAAAAATTTCGCATTCAGGACACCTACGGGATCAGCGTAACGCCGGAACTGGTGGAGAAGGACGACGGCGGAAAGTTGATCAAGAAGATAGTGGCACTGGAAGCAATCTTGGCCAAGCCGGGAGAGGCGATCACTGATGACCAAGGACGAGAATTTATTACACCACCTACTGTTGTTGTTGATAGAGATAAGTCAGAACGTGATCACCTTGCCATCTGCACCGACTGGAGTAACCATTCTACCGCATGGCTTATGCGTCATCGGCTGGGATTGAGGACAGTGCTGATTGATCTGATGGATGGGATTGAAGTTACCGGGACTGAAGCGACGATTGAAGCTTTAGCGGATTTCTCCAAACGCAATGCACCACACGTTAAAGGTATTCTCAACCTGACCATTCCGCTATCGGAGTCCCCCTCATGGATTTTGGGGCAGTATCTCACGCAACTGGGGCTGTCTACGGAATCGCGGCGGCCATTGGAAGATGGAAAACGCGTTAGATATTACAGTCTTAATACTAATGATGTTGCGTTTGCTCGAAAGGTGCTGGAGTATCGGCAACGGCAGCGTGAAGAGAAGGAACGGAGGCGACAGGAGGAACAGGAAATAAATGCGAATTATGCAGCTAGAATGCAAGCCCAGTATGGAATTGATGCGGTTAGATATTCGTCTAATCTTTCGTCCACACCCCCCAATAATGGAGATGGAAGTAATAAATGGGGGGGTGTGGACACAAACGAAAGCCTCAGTAATGAGTGGTGTCAGCGAGTTAAATATTATGCTCAGTTAGTTGCCCAGAAGATTGATCAGAGAGTCGGCATGGTACAAGAACTACTCGGTACACTGACGAGTGATGAAAGGTGGGGGGTGATGGTTGAGTTTGAGGAGGTTTGCCCCGATGGGTTTGCTCAACTGGTAGCAGCTGCGCCCCAGTGGGTGGTGTGGATGGGGTGATTTAGACCTATTTCTTTATATTTAGTAAATGCTTTCGTCTCGTCTAACATGGAACTAGATGCAGAGATAGGGGACTAGGCAAATGGTGCAAACGATCGCAGCAGACAAACTAACTCTCTACGATCTGGAACATCAGTTCCGATTGCAACAAACTGAAGACCCGTCCTTTTTCTCAGAGTGGCAGGCAGACTTTCCTGCACTGACACAAGCAGAACAGCAACGGCTGTTAAGAGTTCAGGCAATTGTGGCGAACCTGGAGCGGCGATCGGTATTAGAAAATACCGTCAAATTAGCAGTGGTGGCTCCTTTACTCGACTTATCAGGACTGTTCTTACCTCCGTTCTATGTCAGCACCGAAGACTCCATAGAAATTGAAGCCGCTAATGAAACTATGGTTGTGCGAGGTCGGATAGATATCCTGGTATTACAAGGTCAGCTTTGGGTGCTGGTGATTGAGTCCAAACGAGCCGAGTTTTCACCCAAAGTGGGCATTCCCCAAGTGTTGTCTTATATGTTGGCTGCCCCTAATGGCAATTTTCCTCGGTATGGCTTAGTCACCAATGGAACAGATTTTGTATTCTTAAAGCTAATGGTTCAGGAGGTTCCCTGCTATGCCCGATCGCGGCAATTTATTCTGGGGCAAGATAATGATCTGGAGCGCGTATTACAAATCCTCAAGCATCTGGCGGCAATAATCGGGCAAACCGAGTCAGGCGATCCCTGACAAATCTGATATCCAATCCCAAGCATTAAATGAGGCTGTTGGGGGCTGGAAGGGGCTGAAGCTGAGATTGCAGCAGGGGTTGGAGAGCGCGGGTCGATTCTACACTGAGCTAGTCTCCAAAGTTGGCGAGGCTGTTGGGATTGCTGACGGTGAGCCTTATTAGAATGCCTGCATGGGCCAGTGGCAGGTTTGGGTTAACTTTGAAGGTGGATGTAAGTTTGTGATATGCGATTGGGTCGAGTGCCTTGGGCGATGCTGGGATTAACGCACTTACGCTAAGTTAGTTGGTGGGAAAAAATACAATCATGTTAAGAAAAATAAACAAGGCTAAAACCCTCTTCCCCTCTTGCATTCTGCCTCATCTTAACTACAAATATTCACGCCGTTCTACTTATTGCTGTTTATGCCGCTTAATTGCATAAAGTCGAGCTAAGACACACCCGCTCTATGTAGCTTTCCGTACTCCTTGGCAGAACCCGTAGGTAGGGTAGTAACTGCCGTGCAAAGAAACGGTATAAAAATATAGGAAAATTTATCAACCACTTAAACAGGTTCTTCCGAAACTTTAACAGCTAGTTTTCCTATTTTATTACCGTTAAATAGTTTAAGAATAGCCGATGGCGCATTTTCTAAACCTTCAACAATCTCTAATGCATATTTAATTTTTCCTTCGTTAACCCATTGCCCAATATCCTTGATTGCTTCGCCAAATCTTGAAGAATAATCCAGAATAATAAACCCTTGTACTCGTGCTCGCTGCATGAGAATTTGGCTATAGTTGTAAGGCCCAGGTACAGGCTCAGTGGCATTATAAGTTGAAATCAAACCACACAGAGGAATACGTGTGTGCAAATTAATTTTGGTTAGCACAGCATCCAAAATTGCACCGCCGACATTATCAAAATAGACATCAATGCCATTAGGACATGATTTAGCTAATGCTGTTTCCAAATCTGCTGTTTTATAGTTGATAGCGTCATCAAAGCCGAGTTCTTCTACAAGCCAACGG
>NZ_WVID01000043.1 GCF_010091925.1 Nostoc sp. B(2019)
TGCCAAGCTTACTGCTTTAGGACGTATTCATCCCGTTTCCACTTGCGTTGAACCCTCGTAAATTGGCAGAGGTATTGTAAAAAACGTTACTTTAAACGGGCTTAACGATGAATCGGGTGAGTCTATAGAAGATTTAAAAGCAACAATACTTAGTTGGTTAACCCCCGATTCTATTAACAGCCACTTTAATCCCAAGTCAATAGACTTTAACTGCTAATGAAGGGTTAACATCTCCCAAGTGTAGAGTAAAGCCAAACTAAAATTGCCCCTCCTATGAAGCCGACCACCATCATTGCTGGTGCAGAGCCTTGACTATAAGGATCTGCTAATAACTTGGAAGGCTGAAATAGCACTGATTCCAAAGAATACGAACGCTGCACCTGCTATAACCGTACACATAATCAAAGCATAATTTAAGGTTTAATTGTATAAATAAATCCTCTTAAATACAAGTATACTTTCTTTAAAAAATTAAATTGTACTTAAGAGGATGTTTGTAAAGCCGAGAATGTATAATTTTATCATTCTGAGCGGAACGAATTGGAGCGTACCCCTACGGGGAAGCAAGCTACGCGTAGCGTTCCGCAGGAAAGAATCTAGGCTTTTGGACACGTACCAAGATGTTTTACTCCGCTTCGCTGCGTTCAACATGATATGGAAAAACCCTTTTAAAACATCCTCTAAGAAGGTTTTTGACTAAAGCAGCTTTTATATGCAAAAACACTTAATTGAGGTTCGTGATATCAACATACAAGACACAGCACTTTTACAGATAGCTGCTGATTCAATAGAAGATGTAGTAGTGTGTTTTGATACTAGCTATTGGGAAATTTTAAGAGTCCGTAGATGGGGTTTCCTCCCCCTGCTTAACACTCATCACTCTATGACCGATATCTTTACGGTAATACATCCCCTCAAACTGAATATGTTTAATTCCGGCGTATGCTTGGGCGATCGCTTGCTCAAAATTTTCTCCTATGCCAGTCACATTTAATACTCTTCCTCCATCGGTTACTACTTCTTGCTGCTGGTTCAACTTCGTACCTGCATGAAACACAGTTACACCTGCTGCCTCTGCCTCTGCAATGCCCGTAATCAGATGACCTTTATCGTATTCGCCTGGATAGCCGCCTGATGCGGCGACGACAGTGGCAGATGCCCCCTCTTTCCAAGCGATGGGCGGCAGTTCACCTAACCGCTGTTGTACGCAAGCCAAAATCAATTCTTCTAGAGGTGTTGCTAATAGTGGCAAAATCACCTGGGTTTCTGGATCGCCAAAGCGACAGTTAAATTCTAGAACTTTAAAATTGCCATCGGGTGCAATCATTAATCCAGCGTACAAAACGCCTCGGTAATCAATGCCCTTGGCTCGTAAGGTGGCGATCGCCTTATCTAATACTTCTGTTTGAACGCGTGCCATCAACTCTGGTGTGGCTATGGGTGCTGGGCTGTATGCTCCCATTCCGCCAGTATTTTCGCCCGTATCGCCCTCGCCAATCCGCTTATGATCTTGAGCTGGCAACAAAGGCCGAATCGTTAACCCATCAGTCAGCGCTAAAACTGATACTTCTTGCCCAATCAAACATTCTTCAATGACAACAAATTGACCAGCACTACCAAACTGTCCCTGGAAAATGGCATCAATGGCACTATGGGCTTGTTCAACCGTTTCGGCAACTGTTACACCCTTCCCCGCAGCCAAGCCATCAGCTTTGACGACAATGGGTGTTCCCTGAGTTTTCACGTAGGATTTTGCTGCTGCTGCCTCCGTAAAAACCGCAGCCTGTGCCGTCGGAATACCCGCCTCCTGCATTAAGGCTTTTGCCCAAGCTTTACTCGCCTCAATCTGCGCTCCTGCTCTGGCTGGGCCAAATACCATCAGTCCTTTATTTTGGAGGTAGTCGGTGATTCCTTTAGCCAAAGGCACTTCTGGCCCAACTACCACCAGAGAAATATTATTTTGCAAAGCATATTGGCTCATGCCTTCAAAATCATCTACCGCCAGAGGCAAATTCTGACAACGTTCCATGCTTGCTGTGCCTCCATTCCCCGGCACACAGACAACCTGCTCAATTTGCTTAGATTGCAACAGTTTCCATGCCAGAGCGTGTTCGCGCCCCCCATTACCGATAACTAAAACTTTCACTGATTTCCTCTTACGTCCCTTGCAAAACGAGAATGCCTAAAGGCGACTCGCGGATCAATTTTTCACCAATTCTTATGCTTATGCAAGCCCCCTCTAACTGAGCATAGAAGCATAAACCAATATAAGCGGGTTTCATTGCTCGTATCTACTAACCTGCCTTAGTTATTGAAATTACGCTGTATTTACTCCTAATATTTAACTTAGTAAACTAGTACATTTATAATTTTCATTAACAGTAAAACTTCAATAAATATACGGAATATTCTTCAAATAAAATTCTAATCTTGTAAGTATTTTTATGAGTTTAATAGCAGTTGAAATGAACGTTAGAAAGTAATCATCAAGTAATGACGATATTGATTACAAGTATTAACCTGTTAGTATTGTGATTAAGAAAATATCAAAAAGTAAAGGACATGGTTAAAGTTATCGTCACTGGAGCCGCAGGGTTTATCGGTTCTCAACTTATAGAAACATTGTTGCAACAAGATCAAGAAGTCCTTGGGATTGATGAATTTAATGATTACTACGATCCGATGTTAAAGCGTAAGAACGTTGCACACTTACACTGGCAACCTGGCTTTACATTAATCGAAGGAGATATGCAATTTTTAGATTGGCAGACACTTCTAAAAGATGTTGATGTAGTTTACCATCAAGCTGCACAGGCGGGTGTAAGAGCGAGTTGGGGTCAATCTTTTCGGGGTTACACCGAACGCAATATTAACGCTACACAAGTTTTGCTAGAAGCAGCAAAGGATGCTAAAAAGTTAAAAAGGTTAGTGTTTGCTTCTTCATCGAGTGTATATGGTGACGCGGAAACATTACCGACCCACGAAAGAATTTGCCCACAACCAGTTTCTCCTTACGGCATCACTAAGTTAGCGGCTGAGCTTCTGTGTGGGCAATATCACAAAAACTTTGGCGTGCCTTGTGTGTCATTGCGCTATTTCACAGTCTATGGCCCCAAACAGCGTCCAGATATGGCATTTCATAAATTTTTTAAATCAATTTTGCAGAATGAGGCAATTCCGATTTATGGCGATGGACAACAAACACGGGAGTTTACGTTTGTGAGTGATGTCATCGCCGCCAATTTAGCTGCGGCTACTGTACCTCAAGCAGTAGGAGAAATCTTTAACATTGGTGGTGGTAGTAGGGTAGTTTTAGCGGAAGTCTTGGACACAATTGAAGAAATTGTTGGGAAACCAATCAAAAGAAACCATATAGAAAAGGCGATGGGAGACGCTCGTCACACAGCGGCAGATGTATCTAAAGCTCAGACAATTCTAGGATATCAACCGCAAGTCTCACTCAGAGATGGATTAACTCAGGAATGGCAATGGATTAAGTCGTTGTATTAAGTTTATAAAAAACTCCACGCCACTTGCTTTATGGGGGTTTTTGGGCATGAGGGATGGGAAAGAGTCACCAATGTCCAATCCCCACCTTATTTCTTCTTAGCTTCTTGGATTAAGTTAGCAATCGTTGCAATTAACTGGGCTGGGTCTATTGGCTTTGAAATATGCGCTTGAAAGCCTGCTGAAATTGCTTGCTGCTCGTTTCCTTCTCCAGCATAAGCTGTAAGAGCGATCGCTGGAATTTGCCCTCCTTGTTCTGGAGGAAGTGACCTGACTTGTCTAAGCAGCATATAACCATCCATTTCTGGCATCCCGATATCACTTACCAGTAAATCTGATTTTGACTGTGCTAAGGCTGCTAATACCTCTGTTGCTGATGACACAGCCCTGACTGTTGCTCCACATTCTTCAAGGATGAAGGTAACTAACTCTAAAGAATCACGATCATCATCTACAACTAGGATTTGAAGACGATCAAAACCTGAAGGACAGGTAGCTGTTGTATCACTTTCTTCACTACTCACTAGTGAATCGGTAACTATCATAGGTAAATTTACAATAAAGGTTGCTCCTTGACCTTCTCCTAAACTTTCTGCTAAAACAGTTCCACCATGCATTTCTACTAAATAACGGACAATTGCTAGTCCCAATCCCAAGCCGCCAAATTTTCTAGTTGTTGCACTATCGGCTTGACGGAAGGTGTCAAATACATAGGGGAGAAAATCTCGGCTGATTCCTTTACCTGTGTCTGTAATCCGAATCTGAGCTTGGGAACCAACTGGCTCTAAATAAACTTCAACTTGCCCGCCTTCTGGGGTGAACTTAATCGCGTTGGAGAGTAAATTCCAGACAACTTGCTGCAAGCGCCCTGAATCCCCAAATACCTGACCAACAGTGGAATCGAGATCGGAGTGAATTTGAATCGATTTTGCTTCAGCCGATAGCCGCACTGTTTCCATCGCGGCTCTAACAATGGTTGCCAAATCAACTGGGCAAACATTGAGGCTTAGCTTTCCTCGCAAAATGCGGGAAATATCCAGTAGATCTTCAATGAGTTTAGTTTGTAACTGAGCATTACGTTCAATAGTTTCAAGAGCAAAAGCAGTCTTTTTTTGATCTAGCTTGTTACTACGCAGAAGTTTTGCCCAACCCAAAATAGGATTTAATGGAGTTCTAATTTCGTGAGACAGAACAGCGAGAAACTCATCTTTAATTCGATTGGCGTCTCTTGCTTGCTGGTAAAGACGAGTGTTATCAATTGCGGTAGCAGCCCGTTGAGCCAGTGCTTTAGCCATTGCCAAATTGGTTCTACTGTAGCGACGGTTCGGTTGGTTTGTCAGAAAAGTAATCGTACCTAGATTGCGTAGGTGCAGCCCGCCGTAGGCATCGCGAGCGACTAGCGGCACAATCATATAGGATTGAATGTTTATCTGACGCATCAGCCGCAGAGATTCTGCATCCTGTCTCATTGCCAATAAAAACGCATCTGACGCATCACTGACTAACTGCGGCTTACCTGTTCTAAGCACATTTCGCACGCCAAAATCAGCATCAATTGAGTTTGAATAAAGCCGTCTTAGCACAAGCGCCAGCGCTTCAATTTCAGGGCTAGCAGCAGCAATAACTGGTTCTTCAAAGACTGTAAGATTGCTTTCGACAACATCAATCAAACAGCAATCAGCTAAAGTGGGAACCACTAAGTTAGCTAACTTTGATAGAGTAGTGTGGTAATCGAGCGAAGATGCTAACAGTCGGCTGGCTTCAGACAGTAAACTATAATTTTGCTTTTCAATTTCAGCTTCCATCCTGGCAGCTTGTTCACGGATCAGTAGTTGCTCTCGTTCTAACTCTGCGTGTTTACGATCGCTAATATCCTCTATCAAACCGTCAATGATGCCGTTGCCATTCATTTTTGTGAAGGTCTGACTGACACGTACCCAAATTAAACTACCATCTGCTCTTCGCAGTTGCATCTCGCGATCGCGCACCTCGCCAATTTGTTGCAATTGGCTGATCAGCTGAGGATGGTCTTCTGTTTGAAAATAAGGCTCTCTGAACTGACTCGTCTGCTCTTGGGGCAGTGTTCCCAATCCAATAAGACGCAGGAATGCTGGGTTGCACTCTAGTAAAGCACCATCCAAACTTGCCCGATAAATCCCAACATTTAACCGATTAAGCAAAGTTTGGAAACGAGCTTCTAAATTCGCTGCTTTCTGGCGAGCTTCAACTCGTTCTAAGGCAGAGCGAACTGCGGCACTCAAGCGCACTTGGTGCTGAGGTGACTTAACAACATAGTCATCCAATCCAGACTTCATTGCCTCTACTGCAATCTCCTGAGTACCACTGTTAGTGAACATAATCACTGGACAGTCAGGATAACACGCCTTAATTGCCTGTAGCACTGCTAAACCATTACTCCAGCGCAACTGATAATCGGTGACAACCAAATCAAACTGCCCCCTTTCCAATGCCTGAGCTAGTTGTTCTGCTATGGCAACTTGTTCTACTTGGATATCGGTAAATTCCCGTTCCAGTTGCCGAATTGCTAAAAGGCGATCGTTTGGGTTGTCATCAATTAGGAGAAGGCGTAACATTTGGCTACAAGTCAGAATCGCATTAATATCATAAGTGCAAAAAGAGCTTATGAAGACTACAAGATACAAGACTTTTGCACCAGATGCCAGAAAATGTCGTGTGCTGTTGCCCAGTTTTAATCCTTTCCCATAATGTAGTAAAAATTATCCAATAATCTATTTATTAGTTGGAGTTAGCCTATTGACTAAGATAGTGCCATCTTTTCTAAGTCGGCATGTGACAAAGTTTTTGGAGGTAATTATACATAAAAATTGATAAGTTTTGTGTATAATTATGTCAATATTTCCGGTTGGAACAACTTTCTGAAAAATTAGGCGTTGGCGCAGCCTCTCCCCAGGAGAATCGCGCTCTAATAACAGCAACGCTGTCACTTTTGATAAAACATTTTGGAAAAATTTTGAGATTTTTGTAACTTCTGATACTTTTTATCTCAATGCCTTTTGATATTTGTAAACTTGAGTATAAAAAACCAAGCACCAAAAACAACTACTAGCAATTGGGTAAAAATTAATCGCTTCTAGGGTTCCGGTTTAACACTTTTGCAGTTAAATGACTGGTCCAAGAGAAGCACCCAGTTTTAAAAAAACTGGTCACACGGCGGGAAAAAAGCCCGGGAGGTACATAGCAGAATATTATCTGTTATGGCTTACCCGGGCTATAGTTTTGCCTGGCAAATCTTAAAATTTAAACTTCCCGAAACATGACTGAACAATCCTTTTCTGATTCCAATTCTCCTTTCCAACCACCTTCTACGCAAGCGGGTCGGGCGTTGGAAAAAGAAGCACATTTACCGCTAACAGGCTGGCAGCAGGAAGTTTCTAAAGGGCTAGAATATGGGTTAGAAGCAGCAGAAAGTATACGCGATCGCTCGATTCCTACCTTTTCTCGCGGCGAACTACCCCACTTTGCCGGGATTAACACTTTCTTAAAAGCGCCTTATTTAGAAGATGTGCGGAAAGTTGGTGAATATGACGTTGCGATCGTTGGTGTACCACACGATTCTGGAACTACTTATCGACCCGGAACTCGTTTTGGCCCCCAAGGAATTCGCCGAATCTCTGCATTATACACCCCTTATAATTTTGAACTAGGTGTAGACTTGCGCGAGCAGATTACTCTATGCGATGTCGGCGATATTTTCACCATTCCAGCCAACAATGAAAAGTCTTTTGATCAGATTTCTAAAGGTATTGCACATATCTTTAGTTCTGGTGCATTCCCTATAATTATGGGAGGTGATCATTCAATTGGCTTTCCTACAGTTCGTGGTGTTTGTCGTCATTTAGGCGATAAAAAAGTGGGTATTATTCACTTTGATCGCCATGTGGATACCCAGGAAACAGACCTAGATGAAAGAATGCATACTTGTCCCTGGTTTCATGCCACAAATATTAAAAATGCACCGGCAAAAAACCTAGTTCAATTAGGAATTGGTGGTTGGCAAGTACCGCGTCAAGGTGTAAAAGTTTGTCGAGAAAGAGCCACAAATATCTTAACAGTGACAGATATCACTGAAATGGGGCTAGATGCAGCCGTCAATTTTGCTTTAGAAAGAGCATTAGATGGTACAGATTGCGTTTATGTCAGTTTCGATATTGACTGCATTGATGCTGGATTTGTCCCCGGAACTGGTTGGCCGGAACCCGGTGGATTATTACCGCGTGAGGCTCTGTATTTGTTAGGCAAAATTGTTCAAAATGCACCTGTTTGTGGACTGGAAATTGTAGAAGTTTCACCGCCTTACGACGTTAGTGATATGACATCATTAATGGCGGCGCGAGTAATTTGTGATACGATGGCGCATTTAGTTGTATCAGGTCAATTACCACGCAAAGAAAAACCTGCATATATTCATCCCGCAGCAGAACCAGAGTTAGTTGAGGAATGGAGGTAAATTTTGCACGAAACTGACATGACAAAGGCACTAATTCTAACAGTGAAAGATTGGTGGGAATCCCAACCTGAGCGACCAGAAATTTCTCAAGTTCACTTAATCGTTGGGAAGTTCACTTGTGTTGAACCTGTAAGCTTGCAATTTGCTTTTGAAGTCCAAACGCGTAACACCTTTTTAGAAAAAGCAAAACTGATAATTCAGGAAACACCACTAATTGCCTTTTGTCATCGTTGCCAACAAGAATATTTACCACAAATTGGTTTACAGTACGCTTGTCCTGAGTGTAATTCTCCAATGGACGATATTCGCTCAGGTAGAGAGTTGAAAATTGACAGGATTGAGTACGCTTATGCATCAAACGTTTGACGCGGTATTAGGAATTAACTTGCTCCATGCCAATCAACAAGGCGCTGACCACAACCGAGCGCATTTTGATAAATGGGGAATTACCTGTTTCAATATTATGAGTAGTCCCGGTGCTGGGAAAACAGCACTACTAGAACGCACCCTTGCGGCTTTAACTAATGAGTTAAAAATCGCTGTCATTGAAGGCGATATGACAACTGATTTAGATGCAGAACGCCTGCGGAAATATAATGTTCCTGTAATTGCAATTAATACAGGTCGTTCCTGTCATTTAGATTCCAAAATGGTAGCAGGCGGAATTCACCAGCTGGAACACAAATACAATCCTTCAGACTTTGATTTAGTGCTAGTGGAAAATGTTGGCAATTTAGTTTGTCCTGCTGAATTTGAAGTAGGAGAACACGCCAAAGTAGCTTTGCTAAGTATTACTGAAGGCGAAGATAAACCACTGAAATACCCGATTATGTTTCAAGAAGCAGATTGTTTGCTGATTACGAAAACAGATTTGGCTCCCTATCTAGATGTTGATATTAGCCGTATTGAGGCAAACGTCCGTCAGATGAATCCTGATGTTGAAATTATTCGTGTTTCTACTAAAGCAGATGAGGGATTAGAAGTTTGGTTTAATTGGGTGCGTTCGCAAATTTTGAAGCCACAACAAAATTCTCTATCTACAGCAGCAATCCCCAATGTTGTACATATTAATTAGCAATTATAGCGTTTCCCTACTTCACAAATAGGTCATTGTCTCTATAAACCAATAGTATTTGGACACGCTATTTACTAAGCCTCCAACCTCTTATAAAAGCAGTTTACTAAGATATCCCCATTTCCATAGCATTCCTAAATAATTCGTGAAATACTCTCTTCTCTTTCTTGGCGTGCTTGGCGTACTTGGCGGTTCGTTATAAAGAAAAATAATTTTCACAACTCAAACACAATTACTATATATTCTACCTGTACAAGTCAATTTTAATTAACTTTATAACAACATATACGTAAATATCTCCCAGCTAAAGTCAGAGTTAAATACAATGAATGTTCGCAAATTATCATCTCTATTCACAGTCTTTTTACTCAGTCTTATTATCGCAATCAGTTGTACTCCCAACCAGCAAAATTCTACGCAGAGTAATTCTACTACCTCAGTTAACACTGCACCAATTCAAGTTGGTTTTAGTGCTTGGCCTGGTTGGTTTCCGTGGCAAGTTTCTCAAGAACAAAAGTTATTTGAAGCAAACAAAGTTAATGTAGATTTGAAGTGGTTTGATGGCTATTTAGATTCTATTAATGCCTTACGAGCAGGTCAACTTAACGCTAACACTCAAACCTTGAATGATACGATTAGCTCAGTCGCAGCAGGTTCAGATCAAGTAATTGTTTTAGTCAACGATAATTCAACTGGAAACGACAAAATTGTTGTCCGAGAAGGAATCAATAGCATTGCTGACCTCAAAGGTAAAAAAGTTGCTGTTGAAGAAGGAACAGTTGACCATTTTCTATTATTGCTGGGGTTAAAAAAAGCAGGTTTAACTCAAGCTGATATTCAGTTTCAACCACTAGAAACAGGTGCAGCAGCAGCAGCTTTTGTGGCTGGTCAAGTTGATGCAGTGGGAGTTTTTGCACCTTTTACAACAAAAGCTTTATCACGTTCTGGTAGCAAAGAATTATTTAGTTCTAAAGACTTTCCTGGTGCGATTCCCGACCATTTAGTTGTTAACCGCAGACTTATTAACGAACGTCCGCAAGATGTACAAGCTTTAGTGAATACTTGGTTTGCTACTTTAGATTTCATCAAAGCCAATCCAGACAAAGCTTACGAAATTATGGCCAAACGCGCTGGCGTCTCAGTTTCAGAATATAAGGCATACGACGCAGGCACTAAAATCTTTTCAATAAAAGACAATTTGCAAGCTTTTAGTCCCGGTAAGGACATGAAATCCTTGAGTTACGCTGCTGGGGAAATTAGTAAATTTCTTGTTGAAGCTGGTTTGACAAAACAAGCACCTAATCTTAACCAAATCTTTGACGATCGCTTTGTCAAAGCCTACGCCGCGAAACAGAAATCATGAACCAATACGCTGAAGATTTACAGGAAATAAACTCTAAGCGTCCTCAGAAAATATTACCACAAACCGTTTTTTGGCGGATTGCTGAAGATATCCCTAAAAACTTGGCTTGGACTTTAATGTTCTTGTCAATTACTGTACCTATACTTGTCTGGTGGATTGTTTCTAATACTGGATTAATTCCGCCTTTATTTCTGCCTACTCCCGGTCAAGTTTGGAGTGCGTTTCAAAGACTTTTAGCAAGTGGCGATTTACAAAAAGATATTGCTTTTAGCTTGTTTCGCGTCGTGGCTGGTTTTTCTTTGGCGGCAATGGTTTCCATTCCTTTAGGCACTTTAATGGGGACTTTTGCTAGCTTCCGAGCATTGCTAGAACCAATCATTGGTATTGTCCGCTATATGCCAGCCCCGGCTTTTATTCCTTTACTAATTCTATATCTTGGGCTGGGAGAAACTCCAAAAATAATGCTGATTTTTATCGGCACTCTGTTTTTTAACACCCTAATGGTGATGGATGCAGTCAAATTTGTTCCTAAACACTTACTGGAAACTACTTATACATTAGGAGGTCAAAGAAAACAAGTTTTACTACAAGTTATTTTTCCATTCATTCTGCCTAGTATTATTGATGCTTGTCGGGTTAACATGGCAGCATCTTGGAACTTAGTGATTGTTTCGGAATTAGTAGCGGCGACAGAAGGTTTAGGTAGGAGGATTAGTGTTGCCCAAAGATATCTCAAAACTGATGAAATTTTTGCTGGATTGATTGTTATTGGCTTGATTGGTTTAGCAATTGACCTTTTGTTTCGGTTGTTACTGCGCGTTTCTTGTAAGTGGGCTAAAGATTAGGTAATTCGTAATTCGTAATTCGTAATACTCGCCAAAGGCGAGAAGCAAGCGGAAGCAAGCTACGTAATTTTTAATTAAAAGACGCTTTATGCATTTAGAAGTTAATCAACTCCACAAACAATTTAAAACTAGACATGGTTTGTTGGCTGCACTTAAAAATATCAATTTGCACGTAGAAGAGGGTGAGTTTGTCTGTGCAGTAGGAGAAAGTGGTTCTGGTAAGTCAACATTGCTGCGGTTAATTGCAGGGTTAGAGACTCCAACAGCAGGGGAAATCCTGGTTGACGGGATGCGCGTGACAGGGCCAGGGTGCGATCGCGGTATGGTATTTCAAAGCTACACTCTCTATCCCTGGATGAGTGTCATGGAAAACGTGGAATTTGGCTTAAAGCTGCAAGGTGTGCCGAAACTAAAGCGACGACAACAAGCCGCTTATTATTTAGAAGTGGTGGGGTTATCGGGGTTTGCTAAAGCGCTACCACAAGAACTTTCCGGTGGAATGAAGCAACGAGTAGCGATCGCTCGTGCTTTAGCATCAAGACCCAAAATTTTGCTCATGGATGAACCCTTTGGTGCGTTAGATGTGCAGACGAAAGAAGTCATGCAGCAATTTCTACTAGAAATTTGGCGTAGCACAAACACTACAATTTTTATGATTACTCACGATGTTGAGGAAGCAATTTTTCTATCTCAACGCATCTACGTGTTAAGCGCCCGACCAGGCACAATTAAGCAAGAATTGCAAATACAATTGCCAAGCAAATCTGATCCTCAAGTCAAGCGTTATCCCATATTTCAGAAATACAAGGATGAAGTAATGAGTCTATTACATAATGATGGGGAGCAGTTAAGTGACAGTACAGAGCCGCTACCTTTAATAAACTAAACTATTTAGCACTTTTAACACCACTAATTTTCAAAACATCACTCATAGTTGCACAGTAATTTGGTAGATTAAAACTATCGGGATTGATTGCTTTTTCATAAGTGAAATGCCGATCATTCATACAGAATCTATCCCAAGCAGCCATCTGAATACGAAATACAGCAATAATTAAATTAGCTAACCCTAAAGATAGGGGAATGCGAAAGTAAATCTTTTTGCCAAGATAAGCACAAACTTCTTTCACTGCTTGATTAGCTGTTAGCGGTGCTTGACCTAAAACAAACTGGCGCGGTTCATTTGTTTGGGGAGGATGATCAATCAAATATTGTACTAAAGTGGCAACGTCCCGCCCGTGAATAAAGTGGAAACTGCCGTCTACCTTCAAAAAGCGAATTAAATTAATATATTTCGTAACTTCTGGAATGCCAGATGTGGCATGGGAATAAGGCTTTTTGGCATCGCCGCCCAAAACTAAAGTGGGAAAAACAGTGGTAATTTTGGGTGCGATCGCTAACTTCGATTTTTCATGCAAGCATTGATATTTGGAACGGATATAATCTGTACCAATTTCCCCTGCTTCTTTTAATGGTTGATTGTGGCGATCCAAAACACTAGCTGTTGAAAAATAAATTACCTGTTCGCAGCGGTCTGGATCTAGTAGCTTGAGCAACTCTAAAGTTTTACTTACATTAATATCAAATGTCTCATCACCACCCCAAGCTGTGGCTGTGAGTACTGCTATATCAATTGTTTGCAGCAAATCAGCAAAATGGCTAATTTTTTGCATATCGCCTTGCAAGACGGTGATACCTGGACGTGCTTGAATATCAACTTGCAGCTTATTGGGATTTCTAACTAGTAGAAATAACTCGTGATTTGTATTTTGAATTAAAGCTTCTGAGATATAGTGACCAATACAGCCACTTGCTCCTGTGACTAAAATCCGTTTCTGGCTCATTGTAGATGTTTTAAAAGTTAGGAATTAAAAATAAAGTTAAATGTTCCGCAACAGAAATTATTTTTACTGTGTAAAGGATAAGCACCAAGACTTTTATTCTCAATAATCCGAACAACTTCTTGAGGCTTTAGAACAGGAATGTTGCTCATGTTCTATCGAATTACAATTTGCTGTGTACCAACGAATTCAGTATCAAAAGCTAGATTTTCATCTTCTAGCAGCATTTCAATTACTTCACGTAAATTCTCGTGTAACTCATCCCAGGTTTCACCTTGAGAATGCGCTCCAGGAAAACCAGGAACGTAGCCGACATATAGATTTGTATCAGAGTCACGTTCGATGATCGCGGTAAAAGTTCTCATAAAAACTTGACTGTAAATTATCAACAAAAGCAGATGAGCAGGAGAGCAGGGAGAGAAAATAATCCTTGTAGAGACGCGATTAATCGCGTCTCTACTTTTGACTCCTGCTTCCTCTGCCTCCTAACCCCTAACTCCTGCCGCATCAAGTTGCTTTGCCGTTTCAAAGAAGAAAGCGACATTTTCCTCTGGAGTTTCTGGGAGGACACCGTGACCAAGATTGAGAATGTGACCCCAATTGCCAGCTTTGCGAACGGTATCGAGAATGCGATCGCGGATAAACTGTTTGGAACCAAATAACACTCCTGGGTCAAGATTTCCTTGCACTTTGACGTGTTTGCCTAATCTGGCTCTTGCTTCTGCCATATCCACCGCCCAATCTACGGTGACGACATCAGCGCCAGATATTGCCATTCTTTCCAATACACCCGCACTACCGCTAACCAACAGAATCAAAGGTGTATCAGGATGGGTTTGCTTGACTTGCTGGAAAACTCTTTGCTGATAAGGGAGAGCAAAAATGTCATAATCTTGAGGGCTTAGTTGTCCTGCCCAAGAATCGAACATTTGCACAACTTGAGCACCGCAGTCAATTTGATAGCGCATATAAACAGCGATCGCATCTGCTAATTTAGCTAACAACTGATGCAGCGTTGTCGGGTCGGAGAATGCCATGTTTTTGATAACGGAGTAGGTTTTAGAACCTTTTCCTTCCACCGCATAAGCCGCTAATGTCCACGGCGCACCCACAAAGCCCAACACAGTTGATTTGTCGCCCACTTCTTGGCGCAACGCCTGCAAAATTGTTTTGATAAATGGTAGATCTGCTTCTGGCTCTAAGGGACGCAAGCGATCAATTTGTTCTTGAGTGCGGATGGGCGAGAAAATAACTGGCCCTTTACCTTCCGCAATGTCCATTTCAATGCCCAAACCGGGCAAGGGTGTAACAATATCGGAAAATAAAATTACTCCGTCTGGCTGGAAAGCTCTCCAAGGTTGCAAAGAAACTTCAATCGCTACTTCGGGGATTTCCGAGCGATCGCGAAATGAAGGATACTTCTCCCGTAAGTCTCGATAAGCTTTCATATATCGTCCCGCTTGTCGCATCATCCATACGGGGGGACGATCTACTACTTCACCACGAGCAGCCCGTAAGAGATGAGGAGTCGTTGAGGAAACACCCATTTATCACTTCATCCTAAGTCACTTTTTTATGCCACTGTTTAGCTTATCATTCTGGGATTACGCTTTTTCAGCAGGTTCACAGCAAAAGTACTATTCGCTTCTTTACTAAACTTTATATGCAATCTGACTCTAACAGTCCTTATCAAGTTGCATCTACTAACAGCGATTCCAACCCAGGAAAATTTTTGATTCCGCGCTCCCACAGACAAAGGTTCTTTATCCAGTTTACCTTGATGAGCGTCATTGGATGGGTTGTAGGTGGTATTGCCAGCATAGCCTTAGAAAAAATTATTCTAGAAAGCTTGCCTACAGTAGCTCAACAGCCAACATTGAGCGTTTTGGTCAGATTTATCAGCAATGTTGTGTTTGCAGTGATTTTTGCCGCCGACCAAGCGCTAATTATTTACGGCTATTTATCGGGTTGGCTGTGGATACTTGCTACCAGCGCAGGTTGGCTGATTACCAACAGCGTTTCTACCAACTGGATTAACTACATTTCATCCATTGCCTCATCGTTAAATGAAACTTTATCTCCTGAAAGAGTGCTTATTTATGGATTTTTGTCAACCATTGCATATATTATTTCGGGCATTTGGTTGGGTCTTTGCCAATGGCTGGTATTAAGACGATACACAGCAAGCGTCTGGTGGTGGAGTTTTCTTCCCTCAATCTCCTTCTTATTTATCAGTATCTTGATTTGGTTACTTTCGCTTGTACAAGATTTGATTCCAGAAGCAAGTCGTGCTTCCATTCTTTATTGGAGTGGACAAGGATTTGCAGCAGTAATTTTGGGAGTTATACCAGCAATTGGCTTGTGTACTTTAAAAAGAAACTCTCATCGCCAGACCAGAATTTCTCAGGAGTAAAAAATCATGCGAGTAGTCTGACCATGATGAGAATCATCGCTACATAGATAAAAGTCTCGGAAGTTTGAGGTAGTCTTTTATATAAAACGAATCTGGAAACAATACGTTAGTATCTGGATAATCTGAAGTTGTTGGACGAAGGCGAATTTATGTTCCAAAAGATTGCTGCTCAGATTGCTTTTTCTGACTCATTTCCATATTTAGTTACAGTCTTAAGCGTTACTAGCGTAGCGGTCATACAAGGCTGGCGCTGGTGGAAACAAAACAACACTTACAAATCTCTACACTCGCTCCCCTCTCCTCCTAGACACTGGCTGTTAGGAAATATCCCTCAAGTATTAACAGCAGTAAAACAGAAGAAATACTTCCAATTTTTGTTTGATTGGAGCCAGCAGCTAGGGCCAATGTATATTTTGTGGACTGGCTATCCAGTTCTCGTTTTGAGTAAGCCAAAAGTTATTGAAGACACTATTGTAAATGGGATGAGAGACGGTAGCCTAGTTAGGTCTCAGCGAGCGAGCAAAGCTTGGAACGATATTAGTGGGCCGATTCTTTTAGGTCAAAACGGGGCTGAGTGGCAGTGGCGACGCAAGGCTTGGAACCCCGAATTTAGTTCTAGCGGTGTTTCCAAATATGTTGAAATTATTAGCCAAGCTTGCGAACAAGTAATCGAGAGGCTTAAAGAAACTGCTCCACCAAAAGAAGTTCAGGTAGATCCTCTGTTTGTAGAACTGACGATGAGGGTAATTTCCTGTTTAGTATTGGGGATTCCTGTAGATAAAAATAGCGCTAGTCATGAAGGGCCACCCCTCGAAGTTCTCAAGGTGTACGAGGCAATGGCTATTGTAGGCTATCGGTTCCTACGGGTAGCTACTGGCGAGAAGAGATGGATGAAATATCTGCCGACTAAAAATTCACGAGATTATTGGGCAGCAAGGCGATATTTAGAAGAGTTTCTTACTCCCAGAGTAGACTTAGCTTTACAGATGAGAGAACAAAACAAGACTGACTTAGCACAGGTAAGTCCTTTGTTCCAAGAATCAATGTTAGTGAAAATAGCTGCCAAAGAACCGAAATACAATCGGGAAACACTCATAGCAGAAACTATTGAACTGTTAATAGCTGGTACTGACACCACAGCTCATACTTTATCCTTTGCAGTAGCAGAGTTGGCTTTAAATCAACGGGTTTTTCAGCAGGCACAGGCTGTGGTTGACCAAGCTTGGCAAAGTCAAGGCGGCATTAATACAGAAACTTTAAAGGAATTGACTTACCTTCGCGCTATTCTCAAGGAGACTTTGCGCCTTTATTCAGTCGCCTCCGGCTCGACTTCATTGGAAGCCCAACGTGACATTGTTATTGAAGGTAAGCTTATTCCTCGTGGTACGAAAGTATTCTGGTCAATGCTTGCTGCTGGACGAGATCCAGAAGTCTATCGAGAGAGTGAGGAATTTCTACCGGAACGTTGGCTAGACAAGAGTAACGAAAGTAGTTCACTTCCAATGATAGACTTTGGCTCAGGTTCTCATCGTTGTTTGGGAGAGCATCTGTCAATGCTGGAAGCAACGGTGATGCTGGCACTATTGCTGCGCTACTTCGACTGGGAGTTAGTCAACGGCCGTTCATCTGTGCAACAGTTACAGCAGAATCTTTTGATTTATCCTGAAGACAGAATGCCGGTGCGTTTTCGGTTGAGAAAGTAGGGGCTAAGCTTTCTATAAAGTTTATATAGAAGGGATTACACGAAATCCTAAAAAAGTGTAATTTCTTGTTAAACCAATTTAGGGGAGGTATTGAGTTCTGACATCCAATATTCCCTGATCTGCATCTAAAGTGACTTCTACACCCACTGGTAAAACTGCATTCGGCCCGTCGTGACCAAAAGGCAGGTTAGAGACAACAGGAATCCCTAAATCGCCTAAGCGATCGCGCAAAACTTCCTCTACGCTAAAACTAGGTACATTCGGTGGTGCTTCACAACGACTGAAACCGCCTAAAGCAATCCCCCGGACTTTTGATAAAGCACCACTTAAACGCCACTGTGTCAGCATTCGGTCGATGCGGTAAGGTGCTTCTGTGACATCTTCAATTGCCAGAATCACACCATCGAGATTGGGTTGCAGTGGTGTGCCTAAAAGATGAGTTGCCACCGTAAGATTACCTGGTAGCAAAATTCCAGTAACAATACCGCCACCCCAACCGCAACCTTTGAGAGGAGCGAGGGGACGCCCTTCCACCCAATTGAATAATCGCTCAATTGACCAATCTGGCTCATCGGCGAGAGTTGTCAATACGGGGCCGTGAACGCCAGAAAAACCTACATTGTAAAGGCTCCACAACAGAGCAGTGATGTCAGAAAAGCCAATTAACCACTTTGGAAGTGTAGAGTCGCCTGAGTGCCAATGCCAATTTTCTAAGATGCGGGTACTGCCGAAACCACCTCTAGCGCAGAGAATACCGCGACAATCTGGATCTTTCCAGGCTGCTGCTAACTGGTTACGGCGGTTTTCATCTGTCCCAGCTAAATAGCCCCATTTGTCATCTATCTTCGGGATGATTTTGACTTGGTAGCCGCGCGATCGCCAAATTTCTAAACCCTGCTCAAATGCTTCCAATTCTCGCAAAGCACCACTAGGGGCAATGACTTGTAGCAAGTCACCAGGTTTGAGAGGCTGTGGTAAAATTTTGGATTGCATGAATAAAATTTAAAATGTCAAATAGATTGTGGCGAGTATTAATTCCACATTAATTCAAGGTTTGTTTGGGCTTGTTTCAAGGCTGTTTCTGGAGATGCGCCTAACATAGTGGCTTCAATGGCTCTACCCAAACTTTCAGACAGACGACTATAGCCATGTATAATCGGTCGAGAACCTGATACAGACATTTGATCAAGAAAGACTTTCAGGACAGGTTTTTGCTTGAGAAATTCCTGGTAAGCTTGACTTTGGACAGATTTCAGATTGACGGGCAAAAAGCCTGAGCCAATACTCCATTTGGTTTGGAATTCTTCACTAACAACGTATTCTAAAAACTTCAAGGCTGCCTGTTCTCTTTTATCTGTGGTTTTCATCACAAACATATTGCCACTAGCTAGCACACTTGCTGCCTGAAGATTGCTAGGAATAGGAAGGACATCATAATCAACTTTACTTTTCATAATGAATGTCCAAGGCCCTGTTAGCTGCATAGCAACGCGACCGGCAATAAAATCATCTTCTTCGTATCCCCGTTCTGGTGCAGAGAATTTAGTAGAGCCGTCTTTGATCAAATCTTGCCAAAATTGTAAGGCCGCGATCGCTTTTGGATTAACTAAATTGGGATGGTTATTTTCTATTACTGTTCCGCCACTACTTAATAAGAAAGGAAACCAACTAAAGACTGTCCATTCTCCTTTACCAAAGGGCATTGATAGACCATATTGATCTGGAGTACCATCACCATTACGGTCTATTGTTAGTTTTTTCGCAACATATCGCAATTCTTCCCAGGTTTTTGGCAACTCGGTAATTCCTGCCGCTTTAAACAGATCTGGTCTGTAAAAAAGGCTCATATTACCTGCAAATAAAGGGACTGACCAAATATGTCCATCTAACTGCATTTCGCCAAAACAATTCTGAATAATTTCTGACTTGAGTGGCGATTTATCCAGCCAATTTTCCAAGGGTCGAATCGCCCCAAGTTCCACAAGTTGACCTGTAATCTGGGGGTTGAAGAACAAGATATCTGGCGGAACATTACCCACAACTGCGGCTAACACTTTGGGCATCTGTTGATCAAGTTGACCCGCGTAGATAGATTCTAATTGAATATCAGGATGAGTCTGATTAAATTGGTCTACCAGTTTTTGAAATACATCCCGATTCGCAGGGGGATTAATTCCTTGCCATAAGGTCAGATGAGTTACTCCATTGTCCTTTTGTGTTGGACTCTGACAGCCAGATAAAAATAGTAGAAACACACTCAAGACACCAGCCAGTAGTGAAGTCCGGCAAAGAAAGCCGAGAATCTGGCGAAGGTAGTTTCTGATTTTCGGAGCAAAAAGGGTAATGACCATTTACATAATAATTAATGTTGTTAAAGCTTTAAAAGCAAAAAAACGCATTCTCGAAAAACAATTTTTTAGAGAAAATTATAACATCATTTGCATAGTATCATAAGGTAGTTCAGATTTATTTTGGTGCTTCACTAATGCTGACCTCCCTTAATCAGCCTTTCTTAGATAACTATTGGCAAGATTCATTTAATTTAAAGCAGCATCTACAAGAGTTTTTGCAATTAGATTCAGAAACACTAGAGACGAAGTTAGAGGCTGGTCAACAACAAATGGCTGAGTTAGGCCATAAAGATTTTGACTGGGAAAAAGCAAGTACTTTTTATCGTGACAAGGTAGGACAGGCTTACTTATTTGAACTGGGAGCGTGGCATTTAACAAGTCATGACTACATTGGAGATACACTACGGTTAATTTCCGATCATGCCCAAGGTAGAGTATTAGATTTTGGCGGCGGTATTGGTACTCATACAATTGGTGCTGCTCTTTGTCCTCAAGTTGAACAGGTGATCTATTGCGATATTAATCCTATTAATCACGATTTTGTTTATTCACGAGTCAAACAGATGGGGTTGAGCGAAAAAATATTTTTTTGCCATGAAATTCCTCCAGAAGAGACTTTCGACACAATCATTTCCTTTGACGTTTTAGAACATTTGCCAGACCCCAGCCAGCAGATGCTAGACTTCCATCAAGCTCTAGCACCTGAAGGTAAGATTATCCTAAACTGGTATTTCTTTAAAGGTTTTAATCAAGAGTACCCCTTTCACAATGACGACCCTAAAGTAGTAGATACTTTCTTCCGCACCATTCAAACTAATTTCTTAGAGGTTTTTCACCCTCACTACGTTACAGCTCGTTGCTATCGTAAATGGGTATGAGTTTAACTATTTTATGAATCGCATCTAAGAGGATGTTTTAAAGTCTAATTTATTACTAGCCTTGGCGAATAGAATTCGCCTAATGCTACACAGACAAAACCCGCCTACGCTTTTCCTATCGGAGACGCTACGCGAACGGGAACGCCAAGGGCGAACGTGGGTTAAAAACCTTTGATTTTTTATTAGTCCACGGAGGTGGACTTTGCTTGTGTAGTAGCGAATTTTATTCGCCCAATACTTTCTGGTCAATTAATATCTAAAATTTTGTTGAACCAGTTTTCAAAGCGATCGCCTAATGCTTGGAGAGAAAACTCTGTCTCTGCTTGCTGGCGACAAGTGTATCGGTTGATTTGATCAAGGCGGGCGATCGCATCTATCAAACCAGCAACACTATCAGGTTCTACCAAAAAGCCAGTTTTGCCATCTTGGACAATTTCCGCAGGCCCACCCCGACGATAAGAAATCACTGGTACACCACAAGCTAAGCTCTCAATTGTGACATTTCCAAATGCTTCTACCCAATGAGGCGTCATCAATAAGGCGCGACATTCACGCATTATCTGCTGCATTTGATTTGTTGATAGAAACCCCAGATATTCTAAAGGTGCGTTTGGGTAATTCTGACAAATGTTTTGCCAGTATAATTCATCCTGGATTTTACCCATAATCTTCAGGGGAATGTTTGTGGCTTGAGACGCTGCTACCGCATCTTCCAAACCTTTTTCGGGTGCAATTCTACCTACCCAAGCTAACTGCTGTTTTGGTTCGCTGCAAAAATCATATAGTGATAAATCAATACCGTTACTTAAATAAGGACACTCCTGCTCAAGCGCAAAAGTAGCAGCTTGCGTTTGAGTATGGAAACCAATTGTACCGGGAAACTGCTTGACTAATTGTTTGATAATTTGGTCTAAGGCATTACTCAATGAACCCATGCTGACTAAATGGGCGATCGCACAGTGGAAAAAAGGTGTTAGGTAAAATGGCAACCAATCGTAAGCAAAATTCACAATCAAGTCATAGTCATCCTGAACCTGACGAGCATAATCCCACATATTCGCCAGCAAGGGATTTTCCGGCATAGTAATAGGGGTTGTGCGCTCCTGGCTTTGAGCAATGATTTGTAAATTCCCAGGAATTTGCACCAAGGGTAGATCATTCCAAGTAGAACCTGCGGGGGCGACGATTTGCAGTTGATGTCCTCGCCGAATCATTTCTTGGGCGATGTTATATAAACTCAATTCCACACCGCCACCGAGTCCACTACCCAGAGGGCCAACAGGAGTGGAGACAAAAAGTAATTTCATTTTGGTAGAAGTCATCCGCCGAAAGTATGAACAGTAGGTTTATCTAAGTAATCTTAAATTCGTAGCCGGCGTAAATATTAGCTATAAAAATATGCGCTATTAGATGCAATACGCTTGGGATAAAACAATTTGTACGACAGATATCTGTGTAAATACGTTGCAATGCAACGTCTCTACATGGTTTCGGGTTTTATTTATATAGTTCATTTACCTGAAATCTGCTGTAATTCATACCTTTACTCAGCTACTCAGCAATACCTAATTTTTAATTCCCTGATGGGTAAGTTTACTTGTCAACTATCCCCTCAGACTCAACCACTGAAATATAAATTTGCTTTGGAGTAACTTGCTGGACAGCCACAGATGATACCTCAAGTGATTCTTCACAGCAACAACCTACAACCCCATCCCTTGGTTTAACAGCCAAAGTAATTAAAGGTTCTTTAGTAAACAAGGGACATGAGGGCAATTGCCATTTTACAGTTGATATATTTAAATCTTTGATTAATCCAGTGCTGATATCCAGTAGCCAGCCATGAACCATAGGCGCTTTTTGGTCGTGGAGTGCTTTACGCATAATAGAAGTTTGGTACAGATTTTTAACCTGTGCCAAAACATTGATTTCTGCTAAGCGATTCAGACGTTCTTTTCTTGTTGGCAAAACATTAATTTCGTCTTGTTTTTGTAAATAAAGTTCTCGAATTGGATTCACCCAGTTATCAATAATTCCGGTCGTTCTCCCTTCTAAAGCCGCCTTAATTCCGCCACAATCATAGTGTCCACAAATAATAATGTGTTCAACTTCTAGATGAAAAATTGCGTATTCTAAAACAGCTAAAAAGTTAATATCCGTTAAAGAAACTTGATTGGCAATATTACGATGTACAAAAAATTCTCCGGGTTCGGTTTGGGTAAAATTTGTTAAGGGCAGACGACTATCAGAACACCCAATGTAGAGAAAGGGTGGTTTTTGTCCACTGCCCAACTTTTCAAAGTAAGTTGGGTCTATGGCAAGTTTTTCCGCAACCCAAGTCTGGTTATTTTCAAGAACTTCGTTGATGTTGTGATATTTCATCAATATTTCTGGGAATCGTCTATGATCAATATTTTATATTGTTTATATTTATAAATAGTTGATAAATTTAACGTAATCTTAAGCTATAAAAAGATTTGCCTTTTGAAAATAAAGTCAATAAACTTACAGTTAGTGCAGATTAAACACTATTAAAAGTGATACCACTGAAAATTTTATGCTCAAAAAATTGAGATTAAGTATGCTGTTGCTAGCAGTTATGGGAAATGTAGCATGGTCATTGAGCGCCAAAGCAAATTTTAATGGTAAACTCGCCGTGGAAATTGATGGATTGAAAAACAAACAAGGACAAGTCTGCGTTAGTATCTTTGCCAGTAGTCAAGGGTTCCCTAATAACCGCGATCGCGTCTTACAAAAGCAGTGTACCAAGATTACCGATACTCCCTTACTAGTTAGCTTTGAAAACTTAAAAGCAGGTAACTACGCTGTTGCTGTCATCCACGATCAAAATAATGACCGTACCCTCAATCGTAATGGGCTTGGTATGCCTACCGAAGGCTTTGGGTTTTCCAGAAACCCAGAAGTTCGCACAAGTGCGCCTAAGTTCGGCGAAGCAGCGTTTTTAGTAGCAGGCCCGAACACCAATATTCAAATCCAGTTGAAATACTTTTAGGCTTATTGTCGTGAATCTTGGTGTGAATCTTCTGGTAAACTCTTTTGTTCAGACAAGTTACGTATTCGATTGATCTGATTCAAAGCATACCTTGCTGTTGCCTGCACTTCGGCATCGGGATCTTCTAGAGCATGACGCAACACCTGACTCATTTGACTCACCATGTCATAAATACGAGTCAGGTCACGAATCGCATTTTGGCGCACTTGTGGACTTTCATCTTGCATTGAAATTGCTAGAGCACGGTTCATCGGTTTGAGTGTGCGGACACCAATTTCTGCCAAAGCTGCCAAAACTAAACTGGTTTGTTGAGAGTCTGTATCAACCATCAGCTCCATCAATGGCTGAATTGCTCGTGAGTCTCCCTGCTGACCCAAATCCCAAATAGCTTTGCGCCGCTTTACTGGGTCGTGACTACCTAAATCTTTCATCAATTCGTCAACAATATTGACTTTAGCAAGACGGGAAGTTTTTTCTGGTAGCAGCAGTTGTGTAGAAGGAGGTGTGACTGTTTGTGAACTAGTTACAGATGTATCTTGATGCTGATTTGGTGTCGCTTCTAATGGTAACGGCGGTACAACTGGGTCTTTGTTAGCTTCACTGAAAGTTTTGCTATCTAAAGTTTTGAAATTTTGGGCTAATCTGACCTGACGCACCCATTTCATCAGATAAAGCATTGCGCCAATAGTCCCCAAAGACCCAAGTCCCAATAGTAACCACCAAACCAAACCTCGCTGAGTTGGCTTAGGCTTAGCAGTTGGTTGGGGAGTTGAGATAGGAGCAGCAAAAATTGGAGAATCAATAATCGGAGAAGCAACAATTGGATTTTTTACTACCAAAGCTGCTTGCAGACTCCGCCGAGTCGTCACATCAGCAATACCATCTATTCTTTTTAAACCCTTCGCTTTCTGGAATTTGGCTACAGCAGTTCGTGTACTCACGTTGTAGCGTCCATTCACCCCAAGATTGTAGTATCCTAACTTCTTTAATTGGGTTTGCAATGCCTGCACATCAGACCCTCTACTACCGGGTCTGAGAACAGTTTGCTGAGCAGATATTGTAGAACTGGCTTGTGCAAGTTCTAAGATTTTAGGTGCTAGGTTAGGTGTAGCTGTACTTGCCCGTGGGTAAACCAGGCAAGAGAAACAGGTAAATATTAAGATTGAGGAACGGCGCAGCCTCATAATTTTGGAAGTCTTAGCCTGAACGTGCTTTTGAAGTCATGGATACAACAATAACTTCCAGTGGTCAAAATGTTAACTAATAACGTGACACAAAAAATCTTGTCAGTATTCAGTTGTCATTAGTTACTCCTTTGCCCATCTCTTGATCTCTTGTTTGCTAGGGCAAGCTTTCTGGCTCAGATTCTCTCACAGTTAGGGTTACGGGGTTTAGCTTATTAGCCGATGCTTCTAAAAGCTGTTGCTGCTGTGTAGTAGTTTTTTCGTTGACAGTAACCGTATTATTTTGCCCAGATAAGGTATCGCGTTGGTTGATGAGATAGATGCTGATTAAAGTCAAGCCTACTCCTACCCACTGCAACGGACTGAGAACTTCTGAAAGGAAGAGATTACCAAAAAGTAGAGCAAAGATAGGTGTGAGGAAGGTGAGGGAACTGAGACTGGTGAGACTACCACTAGAGGCAAAGTAGAAAAATAACCCGTAGGCGATCGCACTGCCAAATATGGTAGCGTAACCCAAAGCCACCCACTCAGACGCTCCAAGATTCTGCCACTGCTGGGATTCAACAACTGATGAAATTCCCCATAACGGCAATCCACCTAAAATCATGTGCCATCCTGTAGCGGATACCGGGTCAGTATATTTACACACAAATCGGATCATCACCGTTCCCACAGCCATTGACAGCGCGGCTAACAGCATCAACCACTCACCACTAGCAAATAAATCTTGCCAGTTGCCTAGTGTGATATTTGCACCGGAGTCAAGAAAATTTAAAATCCACTCATCTGGCAAACCAATTAAACTAATACCTGTGACTCCCAATCCTAACCCCAGCCATCCCCAAAAACCGATGTGTTCCTGAAATAACCACAACGACAGCAAAGCGACAGCCAAAGGTTGCGAGTCAATCATTACAGACCCTAACCCAGCACTAGTTCTAACTAATCCCTCTGCCAAAAAGCCTTGAAATAGCGTCCCATCCACCAAGGCAAATAAGGTAATCCACAGCCACGCTTTCCAACCTTTTGGCTGGGATCTACCCATTAATGCTGCTGCGATCAAAATTAACACCCCCGCTGGTAGTAAACGCACTCCCGCCATGAACAACGGTGTCGTATGGGGTATGACTCCTTTCATCGCCACCATTGCCGTTCCCCACAGGAAAAACGGGGCGATTAACAATAGGGGAGCAAAGGGAAGTCGGGACTCACTGAGTTTCAGCTGCATGGGTTTGCTGATGCCTTTATTTAACAAGCGCAAAAATTGCTTTACCCAATTTTACCGAATTATGTAGTTTTGTGTTCTCGTTAGCGTAGCCTCTCGTAGAGAAGGAAAGAATATTCAGATTAGAACGAGGATTCAAACCCCAACCAAATATTGAAAGAATTTCTTCCCCAATACCCAGTCCCCAGCCCTTGTATTTCCAGTCCTTCGAGGGAGAAAATCATCACCTAGAAAACCCAAAATATAAAGATGCCTCTTCACTTGCAAAGAGGTATTCTGTCGGAATTGGGGGTAATTGAGTGGACATGATATGACATAATTTTTTGTTTAACCTTTGTAGACTGCGATTAATCGCGTGGCAAATAACAATACAGGAAGAAAAACTTATGGGACTTTTCGATCAAATTCTTGGTGCCGTCGCTAATCCCAATCAACAAGGCAGTTTGGGACAACTGGGAAGTATCATCAACACTGTAGATCAGTTAAGCAATAGCACAGGAGCAGACTCCTCTACTATCCAATCAGTTTTGTCAGTTGTAGGTAGTCAGGTGCGTTCTGCTTTACAACAAAAGCAAGCCACAGAGGGTAATGAAGCAGCGCAAACTTTAGTGAATCAATATGCTGGGAATTCTCCTAACCCCCAAGCCGTTAATTCGCTGTTTTCTCCTAACATACAACAACAGGTAGCTGAATTTGCTGCCCAGCGCACAGGGTTGAATGCTGGTACTATTCAACAATTGCTACCTCTGCTTGTGCCTGTTGTGCTGAATTTCTTGAAATCTGGTGCGAATGCTCAGAATCCCCAAAGTGGTGGAAATCCCGTACTAAATTCTTTCTTAGATGCAGACGGAGATGGCGATGTTGATATTGCTGATGCTATTCAGTTAGCTAGTCGCCACATCAGACGGTAAACGAAGAGGAAAGGGTACTGTAGAGAGGTGGATAAGGAAAGTACTTCCCTTTCTGGCTTGTCCCTCAATCTCTTCAGTTTGCCCTTTTGTTTGTGCAATTGACTGCTCTTACTGATCGAATACGTCATCCTAGTAACAAAGTCCAGGGTTACGATCAGCCATATTAACTCGGACTCAAGACATACTGTTTCGATACGGTATCAAAATGATGGCAGAAACATCATCATCTTGCAAATCTGAAGTGATGAGATTTCCACGCTGATCAGAATAAAGTAATGCAATACGTAGTAGTTGCTTACAGAGTGCGATCGCCTTTCACAAAAAACTCACTGCGTCCAATCTTCCAACGTTAAATCAGGAATTTGCGAAAAATCCTTCTGGTTGCGAGTCACCATCACAGCATTTACTGAAAGTGCAATTGATGCTATTCGCAAATCTTTTTGTAGTCTTTTTTTATTGAGTTGCTGATTTTCTGTAAGCAAATGCTCATAGTAACTACAAGCAGTAACATCAAAGTTAAGTATCCTAACCCCTTTAAAAAATTCCTGCGTAGTCCACAACTGCGTATAAAGTCTGACTAAATTTCCAGATTCAGAACGGTCGTTAATTTTAATAATCCACCCGTTAAATATTTCCTGGACTGTAATAATTGTTCTAGCTAAATGAGGAGTTGCCAAAGCAACCCTAGAGACAACAGCTTTGTTACCTTGCAGTAATAGCGAAATATGATCTGTATCAAGTATATAAAGGCTCATGAATGTATCTAAATCAGACCACTAATCTCCTTTTCTAGTCATCTATGTTACGTTCGGCTCTAATATTTTCAGCAATTTCGGTAAAATCTGGGTCATCTTGAAACACACCTGCAAACTTCAGCCATTGATTTTCCGTTCGACTTTGAGACAATATAATTTCTACAGGTATTATTTCTAGATTTTCAAGATGAGCATACAGCAGTTTTTGCAACTCTTCTAAAGCTTGCTCCTCAGTGGAAGCTTCAACTTGAAAACTAGGAAATTCTAATACGGAAGCTGTTACCTTTTTTTGATTGTCACGTTCTAGCAAGATATGCAGCTTTAGGTTTTCAGGCTGCGATAAAGTAACTGTAGAGATATTAAGAACCATAGATTTTTATTTTATAAAGCTTTCCCACATAATAGCGTTTCTTAGAAACGATAATAGAAAGCCACAAAAAACTAAAATTTACCCATAGTTAAATAAATATACAATTCATACACCATATTTTTGTTGTGATTAAAAATAATTATTATCTACTAGCCTCTTTGTAATGATATCCTCAGTGATAAACGCCACTTCTCGCAGTTCGCACAGGGAGATCAAAGATGCCCTTTACAAACTCACCACCCCAACTGAAACGAGAATTAGGGGTTACTGGTGCAACTCTGATGGGACTGGGTTCGATTGTCGGTACGGGTGTATTTGTTAGTATCGGGATTGCAGCGGGGATTGCTGGGCCTGCGGTAATTCTGGCGGTAGCAATAGGGGCAATTGTTGCTACTTGTAATGGACTCAACAGCGCTCAGTTGGCGGCTAATCATGCTGTTAGTGGTGGCACTTATGAATATGGTTACAAATATCTCACTCCTGCTTTGGGTTTCACAGCCGGCTGGATGTTTTTGGTAGCAAAGACTGCTTCGGCTGCAACCGCCGCTTTAGGTTTTGCTGGTTACTTGCTTAACGCCATAGGTTGGAGTTCCACTTGGACTGTTCCCATAGCCCTTTTATCTGTAGTAATCGTCACGTTAATCGTTTTAAGTGGTATCCGCCGATCTAATGTTACAAATACTGTAATTGTGTCGGTAACACTTTTATCTTTAGGGTTCTTTGTCCTGGTTTGCCTACCAAGGGCTGCGGAGGTAGGCATTGACAATTTGACACCCTTTTTTACAAGTTCACCAGGGGCGATACTCCATGCTAGCGCCCTAATGTTTGTCGCCTACACAGGTTATGGCCGCATTGCCACAATGGGGGAAGAAGCACGTTCTCCAAGGGAAACTATTCCTAAAGCGATGATTGTTTGTCTAGTGCTGACAATGGTGCTTTACGTAGCAGTGGCAGCAGTTGGAATTGGGGCTGTGGGAGCAGATGTCTTAGGTAATGCCACCCAACAAACAAAAGCCGCTCCCCTGGAGGTAGCTGTCCGTAGTGTTGCTGGTTCGGGTGCTGCCTTTGTCTTGGCTATTGGGGCGATGACGGCGATGTTGGGTGTGCTACTAAACTTAATTTTGGGTTTATCCCGCGTGTTACTGGCAATGGGACGCCGTTCGGATGCCCCAAGATTTTTGGCGCGTCTTAACCAACAACAGACAACGCCATATTGGGCTGTGATATTTGTGGGGATAGCGATCGCATTATTAGTACTGTTAGGCAATGTAAAAACAACTTGGTCGTTTAGTGCCTTCAGTGTTTTAATTTACTACGCAGTTACCAATTTAGCAGCCTTACGCCTCACCTCATCGGAGCGACTCTATCCTGTATGGGTAGGTTGGATAGGTCTTTTATCTTGTCTTTTCTTAGCTTTTTGGGTAGAGTCTTCGATTTGGCAAGTGGGTTTAGGGTTGATTGTTGCTGGGTTAATTTGGCATAAAGTTCGGCAGGCGATCGCGCGATCGGCGTAGGATTATTTTTAAATCTCTAAATATCTCTCATAAGGATGAAATTAATTACTAACTATAGATAGTGGCGCTAGTAGTTTAGGATAGCTAAAGTTAGTTAATAGTCCAGCATTCACTGTTGTTGAGTCACGATACTAATCCTGACGTTGCGGTGCTGGCGATTTTCTGCCTATCTGGGTAGTCTGGATTGCCTCAACTAAACGTTTCATTAGCACAGCGACAGACACTAGCAAAACAGATATGACAGATATGAAAGCAGATGAACTCCTGAAAAACTATGCAGCAGGCGTAAGAGACTTTACTGCTGTCAACCTGAGTGAGGCGAATTTAAGGGAAGCTAACCTTAGTGGAGCAATTTTAGATAGAGCCACATTAGATGGAGCTAATCTGAGCCATGCTAACTTAGCGCAAACTAGTTTGATTGAGGCAGATCTCAACGGAGCAAATTTGAGCCATGCCAACCTTAGTGGCAGCAATTTAGGTGGAGCCATCTTAGATGGAGCCATTCTAGATGGAGCATTTTTAGATGGAGCTAACTTGAGTCAGGCTGACTTGACTGTTGCCAAGCTAATTCAAGCAAACCTCAGCGAGGCGGAGTTACAACAGACAAACTTGAAAGCTGCAAATTTAGATGGAGCCGATTTGAGTGGAGCAGATCTAACCATAGCAGACTTGACTCAAGCCAATCTGACCCAAGCCGACTTGAACCAGACAAATTTGAGCGGAGCCAATTTAGATGGCGCCAATATAGAAGGAACAATCCTGGATGAGAACTCTTAATTACATTAGACTTCTTGCATAAGTCAAGATTTGTTAAATCGAACCAAAAATAAACACAGATATTTATCTGTGTTTATTTTTGGTTTTATTCGGATTTTTGCAAGAAGTCTATTTGATGCTGATTAAGGTTAAAGCCAGTTTTAAGCAGCTTTCTAAGTTGTGATCTATTCAATTGAAAACTGCTATATCTACCTTAACCGTTTCCGCTAGTCTTCTTTCCTACTATCCACACTGGATCACCTGTTTTGATAGCACCGAAGTTAACTGTTTTACTGCCGCTATTAGGCATATAGTATGGTGAAGGTAAAGCTCCTGAAAGTTTGAACTTAGGATCAAGATTTATCGCCTGAGATCCCGTTGGTTTGATATTGTAAAAGATGTTATTTGCTACACCAGCCGACGCTCCCAGCGAATTGTTGATTTCGTCAGATGAGTTATAGAAAATGTTATTACGAATCTCCTGATTCTCACCATCTCCTTTAAAAAGACGGAAGAAAGGATCTTTTGAGTTTTTAGCATACACTGTGTTGTTAGTAAACTTGAAATTGTCCCTTTTCTCCCTAAAATGACCGACTACAGTAGGCCCACCTGTTTTTTCAAAGATGTTGTGATGGACATTCAAGTTTTGAAATTTAATTCCAAATGAGGCAAGAGGATAAGCACCTCCGCGAATATAGTTATGGTCAAATTCGATATTGTTGCTAGACACCTCGCAAGCATACAAGGGATTATCTGGCCCATACCAGAGATTATGATGTGCGTGGATGCTAGTTGGCTTTTTGTTTGCAGGGGATGCTAATGATAGCGTACTGTTAAAGGTAGAGTTATAAATCTCGCAGTTGTAACAGTTTGCGTGCCAAAGCTCCAAAGCCATTTGTGGAGTATAACCGCTTCCCCAAGCATTCCATTTATCGACTTTAATATCTAAGTTATAAAATTTGACATTCCTTAAGTCACTCTCTTTACGTTTAGAACCGCTGGGTTTCCCTACCCAATCCTCGCTAATTGTTCTCATTCCTCCGCCACCACGTTTTCTGGTGTCGATACTCATGTCATGCAAATTAACATTTGTCAGGTTTCCGATACCAAAAGCGTGTGATTGCTTACCACCTCCACCAGCAATCCGATTGTTATAGGAACTATCTGTAATGCTAATGTTGTAGATATTGCTACCAGATACCCTCTCCATATCGATCGCTGTATTGGCGTAGCCATTGAATGCCAAATCGTGAATCGTCAATTTATTGGCATCTAGAATATACATACCCAATTCATAAGCACGATTTTTACCATCAAATTTCATGCGACTAATGGTTATGTTTTTAACTCCAACCAACCGCAATTCTCCGGTGAGAGTAGTCGAATTAACTCCTGAACCGATAAGGTTTACTCCTGATGGTACTGAAACCTTTTTGCCTATATCAAAAGTCCCGGCTCCAATTTGAATAGTATATCCCTGGTCAGGAGGAACAGATGCGAAGGCTTTATTCAGGGTACGCCAAGGTGAAGACTGTGTGCCTTTAGCTTTATCTGACCCTTTGGTGTCTACATAATAATACTTAGATTTGGAACTAGTACGACCTGCAATATACTGTTCAGGAATGCCCGAAGCTTGCTCAGAGCTACCAGCTAAAGCTTGACACAAAAAAGCTGACACCTCAGCGCGACTGGCTAATTTATTAGGTTTGAGAGACTTAACATCGGGGTAATTGACGACAAGATTTTTTTCGGTTGCTGCTGCTATTCCACTATATGCATAGCCAGGAATCGTTTTTGCATCAGTAAAGTTAGTATTCAGCGTTGTAGTAGCAAACTGAGTTGGAGAGTAATTTAAGCCGCTAGCCAAAGCTACTAAAGCTTGAGCACGAGAAATGTTTTGGCTAGGATTAAATACCTTACCGGGATAGCCTGATAAAAAGCCTGTTTGAGTAGCTGTTTCAATCGCATTGTAAGCCCAGTAATTCGAGGGGACATCGACAAACTCAACTGAATTACGAGTCTTTTTTGCAGTAGGGAAAGCCTTGTTAACCATTGCTGCAAACTCAGATCGAGTCACAGAGGAATTTGGTCGGAAAGTACCATCTGGATAACCACTGATAATACCTTTGCTAGCCAGTTGTGTGATACATGATTGAGACCAGCTGCCTTGAATATCTGTAAATTTAGATTGAGCTAGTTTAGGAGCTGCTATTACCAAATGTGTAACAGCACTAATCACTATTCCCAATCCAACTAGTAAAGCAAAGCCAGATTGCCATCTGGGGACTCTAATCATTGAAATTATTACCTCAATTAATAGTTTATTTCTGGTTTCAGCAGATACTAGTGCCACTAAAACATTTTAGAATTTTTTCTTCAATCCCTTGGGGAATGTGTTCAAAAATATTCCTTTAAGCAATCACCGCAGATGGTATGTGCCACTGATACATAGTAACAAAATCAAAGATTAGGAGGTTTGGAAGTCTGACTGGAGCCGACATTGAGCCAGTAAAACACTTTTTGAGGGAAGCACGCAGCGACAAAGGTATGCAGTTATTTTAGAAATTAGCAACTACCACAAAGGTACATTTGGGGACAAAATAATTGAGCCACATTGAAGATGAATTGTTCCACTTCAAGGATAATTACTTAGGT
Source organism: Nostoc sp. B(2019) (assembly GCF_010091925.1). Lineage (GTDB taxonomy): Bacteria > Cyanobacteriota > Cyanobacteriia > Cyanobacteriales > Nostocaceae > Komarekiella. The sequence goes on from NZ_WVID01000043.1 coordinate 32,849, forward strand.
ATTTAGGTATTCAATGATAGATAAGATTTAGCGATCGCACTGCTCAACGCAATTAAAGCTAGTAAGTGAGTCAGTGTAAATAAACGAAGGTTTGTAGTCAGGGCTTCAGCCCTCAAAATCCCCTATATGAAAACTAAAACTTCACTATAAACTAAGAGTTTATTTAGTATTTAATTATGTCTTTCTATTAGTTAACACAGCTTATGTTTAATCATGCCTAGTTCTCTTCCAACACTTCAATGCGATAACTATGCCCTTGCTCTACTAAAAACAATTGACGATAGCAAGCAAATTCCTCTTCACAAGTTCGCAGTGATACAATAATGTAAAATTCGGCACTGCGCTCATAAGTATAAATAATCAAACTCCAAGAGCATACCGTAGTGTTTGATGCTTTTGTGTTGTTTTTTGCATACGCGCACAGGATAAATAGCAGGTATTTGTTTCATCGATTCAACTTTGCTCGAAGTTTTTCATCGATGTCGCGCATATGCATATATCGCTTTATAGCCGCTATTAGGAATTAGTTCAATGTCTCCTATTAAAGTGCAACTTCAATGCGTAACGACTGCTCAAGTTGTGATGACTAGGATTGTTGAAATAGTTTAAATCTCATAGTACCAAATATCTTCTTCTCGCAGCAAAATTCGATGCAGAGAGAGACGATCAATCAAACCTTCTTGCTCAAACTGCCCAAGAATACGAGTAATTGTCACGCGAGTTGACCCCAGCATTTCCGCAAGGTCTTCATGAGTCAGACGCATATCTATCAAACGTCCCTTCTCAACTTCCGAACCAAACTTTTTGGATAACCATGCCAACAGTTTGATAAGCATAGTATCCACTTTTTTATAACTACGAATAACCATCAATTCTTCAGCCTGCTGGATGTGAGCAAGTAGAGTTTCTGTTAGTTGTGGCCATTCCTCTAAAGGTAAGATTACCGCCTCAACTTTAGTCAGACATTCCATCTGATGTGGTTCCAATTTTGACAAAGCTTTACCGATGACATCTCCAGGGCCCCACAATCCCAGCGCAACGGTTGTACCATCTTCTAGATAGGTAAAAGTCCGAACAAAACCCGCTTCAATCTTCCAAAGATTATTTTCCTGTTCTGGCAAGAATGCCCGACGGGTAAAAAGTTGCTTAGAATTCTTGCTGAGTGGGTCAGCAAAGCTTGAGTATAAAGACACCATAATATATAAAACTGTTTTTCGATAGATTAACCGTAGTATAAATATATCAGGTTATGGCAAACTATTATCTTCTCTACGAGACGCTCCGCGTAGCTTCCCCGTAGGGGTACGCAGTGGGGTGTAGCGCATTACGAATTAGTAATTAGTCGGCTACACCCCTGAAAATGCCTAAATTCCCGCACCATCCAGAAAATCTTCAATCATCCCATCAGAATTACTGCTTTTAGCTTTGTCGGTATGTCTATTAGCAACTTTTGTTAGGGACATTGCTGGAGATTCCATCTGCTCAAACTGTTTTTCTAGAGCTTTGACTCTTTCAAATAAAGCTCGAATCACTTCAGCTTCCACATCCCGGACTTTATCATGATCCAGAACATTGCTACTCAAATTGTTCTGACGAGTCACGCGTCCTGGAATCCCGACTACTGTAGTGTTGCTGGGCACATCTCGCAACACTACCGAACCTGCTCCGATACGGACGCGATCGCCAATTTGAATATTACCCAATACTTTCGCACCTGCTCCCACAACCACATGAGAGCCTAGAGTTGGATGGCGTTTGCCGCTTTCTTTACCAGTACCACCGAGGGTAACACCTTGATATATCAGGGCATAATCACCCACGATTGCTGTCTCACCAATCACTACTCCCATACCGTGGTCAATAAATACTCCCTGACCAATTAACGCTCCAGGATGTATTTCAATTCCAGTTAAAAACCGACTAATGTGTGAAATAAACCGAGGTATAAAGGGAACTCCCATTTTATATAGCCAGTGTGCTGTTCGATGGCACAGTAAAGCTTGGAGTCCAGGATAGCAGAACAATACCTCCAGCCAATTACGAGCTGCGGGGTCACGCTCAAAAATAGTCCGTAAATCAGTTAATAGCATACTTTCTAGTTGAGATCATCATTGCTAAGCGAGGCCCTGAAAAGAAATTCACATAATTTTCAAAAAGATTAGGCCATTATTGGGAATTTTGTCAGATAATCTACGGTAAGACGATAGATTTATAGTTTATTTGTGGATAGTGGGATGCTATCACATCCAACACTTTGAAAAAAAATTAATTTCACACAAAATACGATAAATCAATTGACTAACCGTAGTATATTGAGTACAGACTTGAATAGCCAAAACTACGCTCTTTTGGATCTATCTTCCAAGGTTGAATACGCGCTACTGGCACTTTTAGAACTGGCAAGCCATCACGGAAAAAAAGTTCCTTTGACCATGAGCGAGATTACTGCCAAGCAACCCATACCCGAACGCTATCTGGAACAAATTTTGACCAACCTCCGGCGTACTGGTGTGGTGCAGAGTCAACGCGGCTCTAAAGGAGGTTTTGTTTTAGTTCGTGAACCTTGGCAAATCACCTTGCTGGAGATTGTCACTTTAGTCGAAGGTGAGCGCAAAGAGAAAGAAAGCTCTGAACCTCTCACTCTCGAAAGGTATCTGGTTTATGAAATCTGGGAGCAAGCCAATGCTGCCTCGATTGAGGTCTTGAGACGCCATACGCTCCAGGACTTGTGCCAAGAAAGAGAGACTCGCGCCCAGCAGAGTCCAATGTATTACATTTAGTCAACAAGGAGTACCGAATATGGGGATAGCGAAAGATATTACAGAGTTAGTCGGACGGACTCCTTTAGTTCAATTAAATAAGATTCCCCAAACATCGGGAGCCGTGGCTCAGATTGTTGTGAAGCTAGAAAGCATGAACCCAGCGGCTTCTGTCAAAGACCGGATTGGGGTGAGCATGGTGGAAACAGCAGAGGAAGCAGGCTTGATTTACGCTGGAAAAACCACTTTAGTGGAGCCGACTTCTGGTAATACAGGAATTGCGCTGGCAATGGTGGCAGCCGCCAAGGGTTATCATCTTATTCTAACGATGCCTGACACGATGAGCCAAGAACGACGGGCTATGCTCAGAGCTTATGGCGCTCAACTAGAGTTAACACCAGGTGTGGAAGGGATGCGAGGGGCGATCGCTCGTGCAGAGGAAATTGTCGCTCAAACGCCCAATGCCTATATGTTGCAGCAGTTCCGCAACCCCGCTAACCCCAAAGTTCATGCCCAAACCACGGCAGAAGAAATCTGGAAAGACACCGAAGGAAAGGTAGATATCCTTGTGGCGGGAGTGGGTACTGGTGGGACTGTTACCGGAGTTGCAGAAGTTATTAAACAGCGTAAGCCTAGTTTTCAAGCGATCGCAGTTGAGCCAAGCAGCAGTCCAGTACTAGTTGGTGGTCAATCAGGGCCTCATAAAATTCAGGGTATCGGCGCGGGGTTTATTCCGGCAATTTACCGTGCGGAATTGATAGATGAGGTGATTCAAGTGACAGATGAACAGGCGATCGCCTACAGTCGCCGATTAGCAAAAGAAGAAGGATTACTATCGGGCATTTCTTCTGGAGCTGCTTTATACGCTGCTATTCAAGTAGCACAGCGACCTGAAAATGCAGGTCGCCTGATTGTGATGATACAGCCTAGCTTTGGCGAACGCTACCTCAGTACCTCACTGTTCAAAGACCCAGAAGAGAATGAGTGGTTAAACAAAGTTTGATCAAAAAGGAGTTAAGAGAACTTCACTTGGAATTTTCTCCAATTCCGTTGGAAGTCTCATTATTTTTCACCAAAATCATTAGACATAGCTTGAAAATAACTGCTAAACAGATAAATTTTTCGTTACTCTCTGCGCCCACCGCTCTTCTACTTAGCAGCTAACTTTATTAAACTCAAGGTTCTACTTTCTGAGACAATAGTTCCAACTAAAAAGCGCCCCCCATCTCTGGAGGGCGCTCTCGACTTAAGTTAAGCTTCAGAATTAACCGTTGATTGCAGGAGCACTGATAGCAACAGGAGCAGAATCAAGGGCAGCCAAATCAAGAGG
>NZ_WVID01000044.1 GCF_010091925.1 Nostoc sp. B(2019)
GCTGCTTGTTTATCCCAATATAATGATATCTCTAAATTCGCTTGTCAATAGCATTTGAGATGCGCTAACCCTGATACCACTGGATTAATTGAGCTATTAAGCTAGGATTAGTCAGGTAAATATTAGGTAAGCCAAATAGGTTTCTCAAAGCTGTACATATCTCATGTGGTTTAAATTTGTATGCGAACCTTAACACCCACTCAGTCTCAAGGATTACCGTATCTGCAATAAAAATATCTTGAGTCTGGAAAATTTCTCTGCTCTTTTGGAACTGTAATTCATCATCTTGAGTCAAAAATCTAACAATTATATTTGTATCAACCGCAATCATGCCACGATTCCTCTACACCTTGGCGAATTGCATTATCCATATCCTCAACAGTTTTGGGTTTTCCTTGATATTGTAAGCAACCTGCTACAACCTCTAAAGTAGTTTCTAGAAAAGGTTTTTTAGGCTTTAAAAGAATTCCATCACCCATATCAATAATAATAAATTCTTGGCCTACTTCCCATTGATGAGCTTCCCGCAAAGATTGGGGAATAATTACTTGTCCTTGAGGAGACAATTTTGTAATTTCCATTAAGTTAAGAAGTAAAAAACTAAGACTAATATACAAATTTTAGCATTTTTGATTATCCTAATTTTTCCTCTTACTCAGCGTCCTTTGCGCCTTTGCGGTTCGTAAAAAAAAAGGCGAACCCAAAAGTTCGCCCCTACTCACATGGTGTTATGGTGTTGCTCGATTAAACCCAAATCTAAATCTTCGCTTCTTCTCTCACCAACTTATCCCAACCCAAATCTTTCAAATTGTTATTTCGACGTAGCGGACGTGTCACTAATTCCAGAACGTCACGCGCATTAGTAAAGCCGTGAATTTGAGCAAAAGTGAACTCCACAGACCACTTAGTATTAATACCACGTGCTTCCAGCGGGTTAGCATGGGCCATACCAGTAATCACCAAATCTGGTTTTAACTCATAAATCCGCTGAAGCTGGTTGTAATTATCTGGCTTCTCAACAATTTTTGGCAAGGGTGAACCCATTTCGTGGCAGGTTTTCTCCAGGAATGCCAACTCAGCCGCTTGATAGCGCTTATCCATGTAGGGGATGCCGATTTCTTGAACCGTCATGCCACAGCGCACCAAGAACCGCGCTAAGGAGACTTCTAGCAAGTTATCACCCATGAAGAAAACAGACTTGCCGCGAATCAGTTTGACGTACTCTTCTAAACCTTCCCAAATTTGTGCTTCCCGTTCATCCAAACCTGTGGGAGTAATGCCGAACACCGAGCAGATTTTCTCAATCCAAGCGCGGGTTCCATCAGGGCCAATGGGGAAAGGTGAGCCAATAAGTTTACACTTGCGGCGACGCATTAAAGTGGTAGCAGTGCGGCTAAGGAAGGGGTTGACACCAGAGACGTAATACCCTTCTTCCAGTACTGGCAGTTCAGTGAAGCGCTTCGCAGGTAGCCAGCCAGAAACTTTGACGCCTTGCTTTTTCAGTTCTAGGGTTAACTGAGTGACAACGGGATCTGGAAGGGAGCCGAAGAGAACTAGTGGTGGGTGCTCCACATACTCAGATTCTTCTTGAGCGACATCTTCTTTCTTCTTACCGAAGTTGAGCAGCTTTTGAATGGCGTTACGTTCGTTTTTGTCTGTTTCCGCCACAGGAGACTTATCGGGACAACGGTTAGCCATTGCGGCTAATACGGTGTCTTCTCCTTGGGTGAAAGCGTAATCTAGACCGTTAGCGCGAGCCACGACGATGGGAATGCCGATTTCGCCTTCTAGCTTGGGTGCTAAGCCTTCTAGGTCTGTTTTGATGATTTCGGTAGTGCAAGTGCCAATCCAGACAATTACGCTAGGATTGCGATCGCGTTTAATCTGCAAACACAACCGCTTTAACTCTTCATAATCATTCAACTGTGCCGAAATATCCCCCTCTTCCAACTCTGCCATTGCATAACGGGGTTCAGCGAAAATCATCACCCCCATCGCGTTTTGCAGGAAGTAGCCACAAGTTTTTGTCCCAATCACCAAAAAGAAGCTATCTTCAATCTTTTGGTATAACCACGCCACGCAGCTAATTGGGCAAAAGGTATGGTAATTCCCAGTTTCACACTCAAAGTTTAAAGCTTCTGGTTGTTGAGTGACAGTCATTTTGGTTTTTCTCCCCGTGATATTTAAAGCGTACAAGGCAGGTGAAAGTAGGGGATGTTATGAGTTTTTACTAACTCCTAACTAAATTTTTCCCCTAAATTCAACAGGAACGGCAGTAATTAAGCGTTGGGGAAGAGACGGGCAATTTCTGATTCGTCAAAAACGCCAGCTGGCAGTTCTTCCCCTAATAAATCGTTATTCTCTTCACTCTTTTGCAGTAGTGCTGTCTCATCACCCCACACATCTGACAACACGTCTCTAAACGCATTCTCGTCTATTGGATTGAGATCCTCAAGTGCCTGGTCGTCATCCAGCTTTACTTGTGTTGCAGTTGCAGTATCGAAGGTAATACCCCCAAAATCATCTGCTTCTAAACTTGCTGTCTGGCGAGATTCGTCTTCCAAATTATGTCCGTTAGATAACGAAATATCGCCAAGCTCATTTTGGGCTTCCTTCGACTCGCTTACCCCCAGCCTTTGATGAGCAGAATCCACCGCCATTAACCCTTGAGCTACCGCCAACGACTCAAAGCCATTTGTATGAGGATGTGCCAAGGTTTCATCTTCAGGGCTGTCATCCATGATCATCGCTGAATAATCTTGGTATTTCTCTGGTTCTGCTTTGGGAAGGATACGATGACCAAGAGCAATATCTGGGTCAAAATGCAAATCCAGCACCTCAATCAGGGTATCGGCGTCAGGATTGAGTTTGGCAAAGGGCAGCATTAACTGGGCTAGCTTGGGTTCTAGCGCGTTAACAACTCCCAGGATGAGGTAAGAAGGTGGTCGCTTCCCTCCATCAGGGGTGTACACTGATTCCACTTCCATGTGCAGGGTAATCCAGTCACGATTTGCCTGGAAAAATTGCAACCACTTTTGCTTTATTGAATCTGTAAAGCTGTGAAAGAAAGCCATTTTATTGTCCCCCATCCTGAGAGCTTGGTGATTTATACAATCATCAAGTCTAGTTCCTCTTCTGAATTAGGAACCTGGGGTTTACCCGGATTTAGATAAAAATCGGACAACAAAGAGAACAATTCGCGGTCTGGAGCATCGTTAGGCACAACACCTTCGGGACGCGCTAAAATTTGGTCGGCGATATTGAGATAGTAGTCGCAAACGTAGTTCAGAGAAGGATCAGACTCAGCCATCTCAAACAAAGTTTTACCCTTTACACGAGAAACGCGGATATCTTCAATCAAAGGTAAAACTTCTAGAACTGGCATTGGCACGGCTTCTATGTATTTTTCAATTAAGTCGCGCTTGGAGGTGCGGTTGCCAATTAAGCCAGCTAGACGCAGTGGGTGAGTCCGGGCTTTCTCGCGTACTGAAGCCGCAATGCGATTAGCAGCAAACAAAGCATCAAAGCCGTTGTCGGTAACAATCAAGCAGTAATCTGCATAGTTGAGTGGTGCTGCAAATCCCCCGCAAACTACGTCGCCCAGAACGTCAAACAGAATGACGTCGTATACATCAAAGGCGTTGAGTTCTTTAAGTAATTTTACGGTTTCGCCGACTACGTAGCCACCGCATCCAGCACCAGCAGGCGGGCCTCCTGCTTCGACACAATCAACACCACCGTAGCCTTTGTAAATCACATCTTCTGGCCAGACATCTTCGTAGTGATAGTCTTTTTCCTGGAGGGTGTCGATAATTGTGGGAATCAAAAACCCAGTAAGGGTGAAGGTGCTGTCATGTTTGGGGTCGCAGCCAATTTGCAGGACTTTCTTGCCGCGTTTGGCTAGGGCAACGGATATGTTACAGCTAGTTGTGGATTTACCAATACCACCTTTTCCGTAAACTGCTAGTTTCACTGTCGTTTGCCTCTTATAGTTTCTTGTCAAACTCGTGACTTAAACATTTGCCTTCGCCTAGCCTCAGATGGCGATGCGTTAGGTCTCGTGAGTGTCATTATTGTCCAAATCCGATGGAAAATAAAGTAGCTCTTAAGATGTAAAGCTGTCTTATATGCTGAATTGTAGCTTAATCAGGTGTTATTCGATTTAGAACATCTTTAAAAAGATACATAGCTTTAAAAACAGACAATTAAAAGTTTTTATTGTTTTTTTTTATAAAGAAAGTTACAAAATACAAAAACTCTGTAGTTGGCTTTTTTGAATGGTTTTCATCGAATTAACTGATTGTTATACATGGTGATTTCAGCAAATTAGGGCATGGAAGTCAAGACGAAGAGAGTTATACGTATACTTATGCTGAAAATACTGCTGCCATTTCCCATAGCAGGTAAATTGGCAGGTTTAAGTTAGCTGCCAAGATCATTTAATTGCTGATTGTGAGCTAGCGATCGCTAATTTGTAAACAATAATTAAATTACCAAATATTGTCTAAATTTATTACAATCTTTGGTTTGCGCCAGTTCAGGTAATCAGGAAACGCCGCCTTCTATTTGTTCTATTTCCTGTAATGTTTGCCAGCCAGCTTGCCACTGAGAGTTATCTTGTAATAATTTGGCGTTGATCCAAAAGCGGACTTTAGGATCACAAGCAGCAACCATTTCGGCATACACCCACTTACTCTGATTTTTACGGTTAACGACTTGGAAGTGTCGCCAACCATCAACTTTTTGCTGTGCTGTCCACTTAGAGCCAACTAGGTAAGGGAATTTTTGCTTTTTAGTCATTTGTTATTTGTCATTTGTCATTTGTCACTTGTACTGAGCGACTCGTACCGAGCTTGTCCTGAGCGTAGTCGTTCGCGCAGCGTCTCCGACAGGAGAAGGGCGTAGTAGTTGGCGTAGCCTCCCGTAGGGAAGGGCAAAGCCGAGGTAAGTCGAAGTATTTGTTATTTGTTATCAGGAATTACTGACTGGAAACCTGAAACTTGTTCTAGTTTTTCTTCGGAATTTGGCGGTACAAAAACTGTTGCCTAGGTGTTAAATAAATCTGTATGGAGGTTGTTATGTTTTTGGGCTAAAAGCAGGTGATGGCTGCGCCAACGTCTGCGACGAACACACTTCTCTAGTAAAAATGGCTAATTCTGCGATCGACCCTTAGCTAAAAAATTAGCCTTCTCCTTACTTGCAAGGAGAAGGCTGGAATAATCTTAAAATAATTCGTAATTTTAGAGTTGAATTACGAATTACGTAAAGCCTGCGGCATAGCTGCGCTTAGAGCGTAGCGGGGCGTAGCCCCAGAGCGAATTACGAATTAGTTAATATCCGCCTTCTTCTTCGTATTCAGGCTGTCTTTCCTTGACTTTCTTGGGAATATTCACTGGCTTTGGCACATCTTCCCAAGCATCGCCCTCGACATCATCATAATTATCGTAATCTTCTGTGTATGGCTTGTTGTAGGGTTGAGATTCATATCTTGGCGGTTGTTGATACTTATCCCTGCCCGTTGCCTCACTCCAATTATCTTCTTCCTCGTCTTCTTCGTATTGGATAGATTCATACTGCCGCGCTTTCATTACCTGACGCTGCGGTATTTCTTCTTCTACATAGTCTTCAGTCCATTCTTCTTCCCGCGCTACGGGTTCGGGGGCGCGAACTTTTGGTCTGGGTGGCTGCAATGGCACTCCGCTGGGTAGTTGATTGGATGGTGCAACTGCACGAGGGGGAGTATAGCCGTATTCTTCTTCTGCATCGCGCTCCCACGGGGGTTTGCCAATACCTAGACGCTCTAGAAAACCGACTGTCAACTGGTTTACCCGTTCTTCGGCTCCCTCAAACACTATCAGCCTTTTGGGCCCAGTGCTAACGATTTCGTCCACTGAGATCTCGTAGGTACTTAGCACTTGGTCAGGAATTTGTGGCAATCCAAAGGAAGCAATCACTATGGAGTAAATCTTGCCAGTTTCGCCATTAAACTTGAAGCCCCGCACCTTGCCTAATACTTCACCTGTTTCTGTAATTACTTCCCAGTTAATCAGGTCGCCGTAAACTTCAATTTCAATATCTTCAAGTACGTCCTCGTTATCAACCAGGATGACATCGCCAATCTGATTGATGTTGTTGAGGTACATATAGCGCGGTATGCCCGAAATAGAGATCAGGCTGTCTCGCAAACCAAGAGCCACAACCTCTCTTTGATCAATATCAACCCAGACTTGACTGACGATGCCTAGCCGCTTACCGTTGTCGCGGGTAATCACCTGGGTATTCAATATGTCGGAACGCCTAATTATCTGTTCAGAGGTCATTCTATACCGAGTCCTGATCTCGAATCCGGTTTATCTATACACTATTATTAACAAAAACTCAAGCAGACGTATTGGAGGATTGTAACTTAATACCCAAAACTTGGGTGTAAGCTCCTCGTGCTTGAGTAACGCCAATTGTGCGTTCGGCTGATTCTATCATCGGACGACGCAAACTCACAACTATAAATTGTGCCTGTTGTGCCTGTTGTTTAATCATTCTAGCTAATCGTTCTACGTTTGCTCCATCCAGAAACATATCAACCTCGTCAAAGGCGTAAAACGGCGATGGGCGGTAGCGTTGGAGGGCAAAGATAAAGCTCAAGGCTGTGAGTGATTTTTCTCCCCCAGACATGGAAGCTAAGCGCTGTACGGGTTTCCCCTTGGGGTGTGCGACTAAATTCAAACCGCTGCTAAATGGATCTTCGGGATCTTCGAGTTGTAAGTAGCCGTCACCGTCGGAAAGCGTGGCGAAAATTGATTGAAAGTTTTCATTGACAGCATCGAAAGCTTCTTTAAAAGCAAGTTGGCGCAATGTAGTAAAGTTTTCAATCCGCAAAAGTAGCTCGGTGCGCTCTCCTTCTAATGTCTGCAATTTTTGCGTAAGTTCTTGGAGACGGTTTTGGGTGCGTTCGTATTCTTCCAAAGCCAGCATATTTACGGGTTCCATTGCTTGCAAACGTTTGGAAAGCGATCGCAATTCTTTTTGCAATTCTTCCAAATCTACCTGATTTGGAACTTCTGGCAAAGGATTAGGCAATTCTGCTGCGACATCCCGCAACTGGCTTTGCAAAGCAACGAGTTCTTCCCGGCGCTTCTCTTGGGTTTCTTGGAGTTTTTCTAGTTCCCATTCCAATTGTTGTTGACGCAAAAGATGCGATCGCACCTCCTGTTCTGTGGCGTCGCGTTTTCGTTTCTCTTCTCCCAAATTTTGTTCCATAAGGCTCAGCGTCGCGCGTGTTTCAGCAATTTGAGTGCTGAGTGCTGAGAATGAAGTGCTGAGTGAAGTTATTTGATTTTGTTGCGTTTCTTGCTCGTGATGATATTGGGTAATCCGTTGTTCCGCTTCCTGGATTCTCTCTTGCAGCCGTTGTTGCTGATTTTCCAAATTTTTTAATCTTTGTTCAGCTTCTCGTAATGCTGCCTCTTGTTGTTGTAATTGTTGCTCTTGTCCTTTAATGGTTGCCTGAATTTGTTGCCATTCACTAGGAGTTTGGGAAGATTCCAACTCTGCTAACACCTGTCGCAATTGCTGCAACTGACCTTCTTGTCCTGGTAATTCCCGATCTAAAACTTCTAAACGGGATTGAGCAACCATGAATTTTTCGCTGTTTTGCGCGAGTTGCGATCGCGTTCCTTCTAATTGCGCCGTCAAACTCTTAATATCTTTCTGCAACTGCTCCAATTGCAACTGCTGTTCTCGCCGCGCCTGGCGTGCTTCTGTAACCTCCTGCGCCAGTCGTTTAGTCTTGGCTGACAAAGTAGCGATCGCTTCAGTACAACGCTCTAAAATTCGCTCAATGTCTACCAAGCGATTTTTCAAAGCAATTGCTTCATCAGATTCCGCTGCTTCCGCATTACCAAACCGCAATGACGAACGCTGTGTATTGCTACCACCAGTCATCGCGCCGCTAGTTTCCAACAATTCCCCATCTAAGGTAACGATGCGATATAGTCCTAAGTTTTTCCGCGCCGCCTCAAGGCTGGCAAATACCACCGTGTTGCCAAAAACATAGCTAAATACGTCTTTATAGCGGCGATCGCAATCAATTAAATTTACAGCATAGTTAACAAAACCGTTAGCAAAACGTAGCGTTGCATCTTGAGTAAATTTCTGAGCATGAATTTTATTCAGTGGTAAGAAAGTTGCTCTCCCAGCACGCTTTTGTTTGAGCAGTTCAATACCCGCTGCGGCAATACCATCATCTTCCACCACAATATGTCCTAAGCGCCCACCAGCAGCAATTTCCAAAGCTAGTTGATAGCGTGGTTCCACCCGTCCTAACTGTACAACTAAGCCACAAAGTCCAGGCATTCCTGATTGTAAAATCACTTTGCTAGCTTGGGTTCCTTGTACTTCTTGCTGTGCTTGTGCTTGCGCCTCTATTTTATCCAACTGCCGTTGTTTTTCCCGTTGCTCTTGCAAGAGCCGCTTTTGGGTTTCCTGTTGAATTTGCAATTCTTGCTCTGTGGCTGCGAGATTTTGGGCTAAATTTTGGATGGGTTCACTAGAAGCATTAAATTCCGTTTCAACTCTACTGCACTCGGCTTGTTTTTCTGCTAATTGGGGTTCGTCGCGCTCAATTAACTGAGTTTGCTCCTGGATAAGTTGCTGTAATTGGTTATTGCGTTCCCTGAGTTGTGCTTGTTCTGTGCGTTGCGGTTCCAAAGTTTGCAGCAAAGTTTCAATTTGACGGTTTAACGCTGTTTGTTGCTGCACCCACGCTTCTGAAGCCGAGGCAATTTCCGCTGCTGCTTCGCGGGAATTTTCTAAGGCTTGTTGCGCCTCATCTCTTTGCTGCTGTAGAGACGTTACATGTAACGTCTCTACAATTTGTTGTTGTGCGGCTTGTTCAAGAGAATTTTGGTGTTGTTGAATTTCTTGCGCTTGTTGAGCCAGTCGCTTGACAGTTTCTTGCAAAGCTGTTTCTAATTCCGTTTGCTGACGCTGGAGTTGTTTACGTTCCGCCTCTTGGGTGGCGAGAGTAGCTTGTACCGCCAAAAGTTCATCTTCCCCCAATGCTTTCACATGAGCATTGAGTTGTTCCAGCTCAACGGTTTTTTTAGCAATCTCCGAATTTAGAGTTGTGAGTTGGGTAGTGAGTTCGCTAAAAGTGCGATCGCCACTTTGAAGTTGCGTAACTAACTTTTCTTGTTGTGCTTGCAGAGAACGCCATGATAAAACTGCTTCCCAGGATTGTTTCTGGAGAAATTCCGTACGGAGTTTTTGATATTTTTCCGCTTTAGCACGGTCTTGGGAGAGGCGATCGCGCTGTACAGTTAATTCTGTCTCAATAATCCGACAGCTATCTTCCTTCTCCTTCACCTCATCCAAAGTTGCTTTAGCTTGATGAATCTTGCGATCAAACGCCGCCACACCAGCCAATTCATCAATGATTTCCCGTCGTTCCTTAGCATTCATCGAAATAATGCTAGTCACATCCCCTTGCAGCACAACGTTATAACCTTCAGGATAAACCCGTAAGTTACTTAATTCCTCATGCAACTCCGTCAGCGTGCAGCCTACACCGTTGATATAGTAATTCGACGTGTAAGTCCCTTGGTGAGTAACTCGCAGCCTTCTAGTTACACTCCACTCTCCCAATTTTGGATTTTGGATTTTGGATTTTGGATTTTCTTCTTCTGCTTCCCCATCTTCATCTACCTCCTCTGCTTCCTCCTCACTCTGCGCCTCTGCGCCCACCGAAGTTTTGATCGGCGGAAGCCGCCGCTCAAACTTCTCTCTGCGTGAGAAATCCTCCCCCGACAAATCAAACGTCACCGTAACGCTAGCCTCAATAGAAGCCCGTCCCTTAGACGTTTGAGTATTATTAACCAAATCTGGCAGGCGATCGGCCCGCATTCCCTTAGAACTAGAGAGTCCCAGGCAAAACAGCAGTGCATCGAGAATATTAGATTTACCGGAACCATTTGGCCCAGATATGACAGTACACCCCGGCAGTAAAGGGACAGAGGTAGTACCGCCGAAGGATTTGAAGTTGGTAAGTTCCACGCGCTTGATATGAACCATAGGCGCTGGTTAACTGGGCTAATGAAGAACAAGTGTATCAATTAATTACAGATTCGCAAGAGGGTAGAGAGGAGAATTCAGGATTATTCAAACCACCATCGCCGTGCCAAGGTTCCCTCCGTTGAGGCGACTGGCGTACCAAGGACGCAAAGAGGAGGTGAGGATAATTCAGCAGCGATTTTTATCAGTTGGTATAGTTTGAATTATCTGTGAGCTATCTAAATCTTAGTCATAAAAATGCTCAACATCGTCTTTTCACGCTGGTATTGATTTGTTTATTGGCGGCAGTTGTTGAGGATTCCCTGATTAATTTTTAGTCTGGAATTTGAAGATTTCCTGGTAGAAAATCGCCAATAATGAAGTTAGAAGAACTGAGCGATCGCAAACTATCAACAATAAGCCTTCTTTGTTTAATTGCTATTAGTTTATTTATAATTTGTTGCACAAGCATTTTGCAAGTATGTAAAATTATATTATGAGTAAATAAATCATTGGGTAAATTATGCAATTAGAAGACTACTTCGATTTTCAGCGCCCTGATGATATTCGATTGAAAGGCACAAGAGTAGGCATTGAAACTATACTTTATGATTTCATCCATCGGTGTCGGACTCCAGAAGAAATTGCCCAAAGTTATCCATCAGTAACTTTAGAGCAGGTATATGCAACTATTCTCTATTACCTGCATAACAAGGAAGCAGTCAGTACTTATATAGCTGATTGGCTAGAACATAGTCACAGAATGCGAGAAGAACAGCGACGCAATCCTCCGCCAGTTGTAGTCAAATTATTGAAACTGAAAGCTGAAAGAGAAGCAATGAAAAAAGCAGATGACTCTCAAATATCTTCTTGATGAAAATGTAGATAAAGTCTACAAGAGACAATTTGTCCAGCGCAATCCCACATTAATCATGTGGGTGGTTGGTGATCCTGGTGCTCCTCCCAGAGGCACATTAGATCCAGAAATATTATGCTGGTGTGAGGAACACAACTTTCTTTTGGTCACAAATAACCGCACATCTATGCCTGGACATTTAGCTGAACATATCGCACAAGACCGTCATATACCAGGTATTTTTATTTTGAATGATAAATTAACTATCGGTCAGACTATCGATGAATTGATTTTAATTGCTCAAGCATCTTTTGATAATGAATATCAAAACCAAATTATTCACTTACCACTGCTTCAATCGCAATAATGCTTATAACGTATAGTTTTTATTAGAAAGGAGTGAATTAATGACCGTTACTTTAGACGCAAGGAATATAAGTTTAGAAGATGTTCAACAGCTTTTGAAATTTGAGGAGGAATTGAATAACTCATTTACATCGTTATTATCTCTAGAATCCATTACAGAATTTGAGCAGCAGGAACTATTACAAATTCGCAATTTATATCGCAGTTATTACACAGCAGGTAAAATCTCTGAAGGACAAATAAAATTTCTCTTCCTTGCGCCATTAATGAAGTTAGCTGGCTTTTATTGTCCTGGCATTAAAATTACCTTAGAAGAAAATATTGCTGATATCTACGTCGAAGATGAAGATACAAATATTAAAGGACGGATGGATATTTTAGCTGTTAACAAGACTCAAGGAAAAAAAGTAACTATACCATTTTGGATACTAGTGATTGAAGCTAAAAATAGCAGTATTAATGCCTCAGAGGGTTTGCCACAATTGCTTAGCTATGCCTACAAAAGTCTAGAAAATCAAACATCAGTTTGGGGTGTGACTACTAACGGAATGGATTACCAATTTGTATATTTACAGCAAGGAAATCCTCCAATCTACCAACTATTGCCAAAACTAGATATGACTCGCCCTGAATCTTCAATAGAGTTGTTGCAAGTATTCAAATCAATCTGCAAATTATAATTTAATTCTTTTCTCTTTTCCCAGATATAGCACGAGTAGTTTTAACGGGTGCTGAATTTTGCAGAATTGCGATTTCCTTCTGTGCATCTTTATAACTATCTTTTTCCCCAGTTTGCTGAAACAGTTTGGCGGCTTTTTGAAAATCTGCGATCGCGCCTTTTTTATTCCCCACCCTAGCGCGAACTATTCCCCGATTATAATAGGCTAAACCATAGTTAGCATTAATGGCGATCGCCTGAGAATAATCTTCATTAGCTGCTTTTTTATTTCCCATTTCCAAATAGGCGTTACCACGGTTATTGTAAGCCGCAGCGTCTTTAGAATTTAGCTCAAGAGCTTGGTTATAATCTTCAATTGCTCCTTTATAATCTCCAAAAGAAAAGCGGTGTAAACCTCTATGGATGTAAGCTGCTATAAATTTAGGATTAATTTGTAAAATTTTGTTATAATCTTCGGTCGCTTCTAGCTGTTCTCCTTGGTCACTATAAATATCACCACGATTAAGATAGGCTTCTATATATTTGGGATTGATATTAATTGCGTTCGTGTAATCTTTAATTGCAGCATCTTTTTGTTTACTAGCAACTTTAGTTAAACCTCGTTGATAATAAGCTTTAGCATCACTAGGATTAATCCCAATCACTGCATCAAAATCCTGAATAGCTGCTTGTCTAAGTTTGAGGCGACGACGAAGAATTCCCCGCTGTAAGTAGGCTTCGGTATAGTCAGGTTTAACGGCGATCGCTTTGCTAAAATCCCCAATTGCTTTTTTATTATCTTTTAGTTTTATCCAGGTAAGACCCCGCCCATAATAAAAAAATGGGTTTTTAGAATCAAGTTTTATTGCTTGGGTATAGTCAGCGATCGCTTGTTGATACTTGCCTAGTTCATAAAGAGAAAATCCTCTATCATAATAAGCGTTGGCATCTTGAGGATTGAGCACAATCGCTTGGCTAGAGTCTGCTTGAGCTTTTTGATAATCTCCTAGACGATAAAAAGCATCCCCTCGCCTGTTGTAAGCCAGCGCATTTTGCGAATCTAATTCAATAGCTTGAGTGAAATCTTCAACTGCTTGTTGAAACTTCCCTGCTTCATATTTGCTTATGCCTTGCTGGTATAGTTTTTGAGCATTACTTACAGGTTTTGGCGGCTGAAAAAACCAAGTCCCGACACCAAGTGTGATGCAGCCAGCTATACCTGACAGCATTAACCAGAGTTTTTTCTGATCCTGTTTTTTATCATATTCATGATTTATTAACTGTTTTAAATCTTCTAAAACTTCAGTCGCATACTGGTAACGCTTGCGATAATTCAAGCGCACCATCTTATTAAGGATTTTTGCTAATTTCCTGCTGACTTCTGTAGTTTTGTTATGCCAGATAATTTCGCCAGTTAGCCGATTTTTCTGATTTTTTAATCTAGATATCTCGTTTGCTTGTAAACCCATAATTGCTGTGATCGCAACTATACCTAAAGCGTATATATCACTGTTATATTTTGGGTTTCCATGAGATTGTTCATCTGGCACATATTCAGAATTTTCAATACTAGTAATGATGACTTCCTTAACAACACCAAAGTCAACCAAAACTAACTTATTATCTGACTGTCTACGAATAATATTTGCTGGTTTAATGTCCCGGTGAATTACTCCTCGAACATGTACAAACACCAAAATTTCTAATATTTCTAATAAGAGACTAATTAGTTGGTCTTCCCTTAGAGGTTTACCCTGTAAAACTTCCTCCGTTAAAGGATTACCAGGTATGTATTCTTGAACAATATAGAATTCTTCCTTCTCTTCAAAATAAGTAACTAACTTCTGGATTTGGTTGTGTTCCTGTCCTAGTTGTTGTAAGGTTGTTGCCTTACTTGCAAACAACTGGCGCAGAATTTTTAAAGTTTGAGGATTTTTACTGGGAGGACGTAGCTGCTTCAATACGAATTTGCTGTTAGGAAGGCTAGTATCTTCAACTAGATAGGTTTGTGTTACTTCCTCCGTATTCAGAACTGTCAGTATTCGGTAACGTCCGTCCAACAGATGACTATTCATCAATATCAATAAGTTTTATTTTTAATTATTTGATTATAGTGTAAGTGTTATCAATGAGTTTCATTAAATACAAACATAAAATTTAAGGTCATTACACTAGACTACAAGTATTAATAATTAGCTAAATTACACATATTTTTAGGTAATTGTTTTTCTATATTGAAGGAATATAACAGACTCAATGGCAACTATTCTATCAGGTTTGAGTGAACTATGTGCAGCAAATAAGAGGTGAGTTTATGGGATGGTTAAATATACAGATAATTTTCGCCATATTCTTCAGCAATCCCACTCATGACGTTTGATCCCAAAATGAGGTACAAAAGGGGCAATTTGAATTATCCAGAACCCCACATAAAAGATTGAAAATCAACGGATTTGGAGAAAACAAAGATCAGGGCGTTACTGCGAAGCGACAATTACTTAAGGCATTGAGTCGCCGCGACAAAACCGCTATAAATAGCTTAGTTGCACGGTGGCAAACGATTCTGGGAGCAGAAAAGTTAACTGCTTTGATCGTTAACGAAGTAATGGTCGAATGCGATTCCGATAGCCACAGTTGGTTTTGTCAAACTTTTTTTGGACAATCCCAATATGCACAGATGCACCGAAAAGCCCAAAGTAACATTTTTAGAATTTTAGTTGGTGAAGGCTTGGAACCGGGCAAGGACTTCAGCTTTGGATTAGATGGCGAGATAATTATAAGCGATCGCGCCGAGCAAATCTTACTCAGCCAATTGCCAGAGGAACGCATATCCTCATTTGAGGCTCAATTGCAGTCCTCCCCAGTTCCAAGTCCAGTCGCCGCCATCGAACAGCAATTGGGGTGTCCATTTTTTACCAATTTGACGGAAATTGCAACTCGACAGATACAGATGCTAAGTAATTCCCAAGCAGCAGCTTATCTGGGAGTGCTGCTGGCTGGGTTAGTGAAACGTCATCCTGCACTCCAGAGTGTGGACTTCCCTACACTATTCATTGTCAGCACTCTCGAAAGCTTATCGCCACAAAGAGCAATGGCAATCCTCAACGATCCTCAAACCGATCCTGAGTTCGATGAGACTATCATTTTTCAACATTTATTAGCAGCAATGGAAGATACAGAATATCATCGCATTGCTGGTTTAGATGGTGTTATTAGTATCGAACATCTTAAAAAACTTGATTTAGTTTGGTGTGGCGATCGCCGGATTTCGGAAATCATCGCCATGATGGAAAAATGGCATTCCAGAAGACAAATTAGGAGCCAAGAGCCAGGAATTGGAAGTTAGAGCATAAAGAATTCCTAACTTCCTAAGCAAGAACTGATTGCAGGCAATAGTAAACTACTTTGTCTAGGCTGGTATAACAAATTTTTCGCTCCCAGCCAATCCAAAGGCAGCATGTATAGCTTGCAAAGCCTTAACACCTTCGTCTTGTGCTACGACGCAACTAATTTTGATTTCTGAGGTGGCGATCATTTGAATATTGATTCGGTTTTGGGCTAGCGCTTCAAACATTTTAGCGGCAACACCTGGTTGTCCCACCATTCCTGCACCCACAATACTCACCTTGGCGATCGCACTGTCTAAAACAACTTCACCCCATCCTAATTCTGTGGATACTTGAGTGAGCATTATTTTGGCATTTTCCCCATCCATCCGAGCAACGGTGAAGGCAATATCTCGCCGGGGAATACCATCAATCACTCGACAGCGCTGAGATTGAATAATCATATCAACGCTGATGTTATGTCGTGCCAACAGTCCAAACAGCTTCGCCGCCATCCCCGGACGATCTGGCAATTGACGAATCGCAATACGCGCTTGGTTCATATCTAGAGCGACGCCACGCACGGGGGGAGGGGAGTAGTGAGTGCTGTTGGTAGCGGGGCGTTTAGCCCGTGCTGAGTGAGGAGTTAGGAATTCTCCCCCTGCTCCCCCTGCTCCCTTGCTCCCCTGCTCCCCTGCCTCTATTTCAAAGGCTGTGCGGAGTGCGGTGACGGCGCGATCGCACTCCGCTGCATCCACTACGCAACTCACTTTTACTTCACTGGTAGAAATCATTTGGATATTCACCCCTGCTTCTGCTAAAGTGGCGAACATCTTGGCAGCTACGCCAGGACGCCCAATCATACCTGCACCGGCGATACTGACTTTGGCGATATTGTGCTCTACCATTACCTCGGCTTCTTCCGATTTGGGATTAGATTGACTTCTCAGTGCTGGGGCGATGGCGGCTGCTACTGCTTCTGCTCGCTTTAATATTGGTGTTGTGACAGTAAAAGCAATGTCATTGCTATTACCTTCATGAATTGACTGAATAATCAAATCCACATCCACTTTTTGCCGGGAAATCTCGCCAAATAATCTTGCTGCTACACCTGGTTTATCGGGTACGCGCAATAGAGAGACTTTCGCTTGGTCTGTGTCAAATTCTACATTATCTACTGGACGCGCAATTTCTAAATTTACTAGCGATCGCCCTTGGGGTTTGGGCGATGTTACCCAAGTACCAGGGTCATCTGTCCAGCTAGACCTAACCACTAAGGGAACACCATAATTACGGGCAATTTCCACGGCACGGGGATGCAATACTTTTGCCCCCAAGCTAGCTAGTTCCAGCATTTCATTGCAGGTGATTTCATCTATTAACTTGGCTTGAGGAACTAAGCGAGGATCTGTAGTTAAAATACCTGGAACGTCTGTATAAATTTCACAAAAATTTGCCTGTATTGCTGCTGCTACAGCCACCGCTGAAGTGTCAGAACCGCCACGCCCCAAAGTTGTAATTTCTAATTCTCCGTTGCTGGATATACCTTGAAATCCTGCTATTACAACTACTTTGCCCTCATTAAGATGTCGGCTGAGACGATCAGTTTCAATATACAAAATCCGAGCGCGAGTGTGTTCAGCTTCAGTAACAATTCCCACCTGAGCACCAGTCATCGAAATTGCAGGCTGTCCAAGTTCCTGCAATGCCATACTGACTAAGGCAATAGTTACTTGCTCACCAGTAGAAAGCAGCATATCCATTTCCCGGCGGTTAGGACTTATAGAAATTTCATTGGCTAGTTTGACAAGTCCATCGGTGGTTTTGCCCATTGCGGAAACCACTACTACAAGCGAGTTTCCTGCTTTCACAGTTTTGTAAACACGCTGTGCAACAGCCTGAATACGTTCGACTGAACCGACAGATGTACCACCGTATTTTTGAACTATGAGCGCCATAACTTTATATTCAATCAATTGTGCCTGCTTTCATCAATGCCCCGCCGGGTCAAAAAGCTGTGCAAGCATTACCAGCTATTTAGTTTACTAACTTATCAGAATCAGTTGACACGAAAAACCTGTAATTTATATTTTGTTAGCGATTTTTTGCGTACCGAGCTAATTTCATGAAGTCCTCGTAGGTTTGCTAGCAGTAGTAAAAGTAGAAAATAGTGTACTCCGCGCTCAGCCAGATAAGGACGTAACGATAATTATACCTACACACTTCATGAACCGCTTACCAATGAATTGGCGATCGCGTGATAATTATTCAAAAACTACGTCTTCGTAAAGTGCTGCCATTGTTTCCTCAAAATCCACGCTGTTTAGTCGAAATGCTTTATGTTCTGATGTGTAGGATTGTAAAACCCATAGCCCTTGATCATTGCGTCGAAAACATTCAACTCGTTGACGCTTTGTATTAATCAGTACATACTCCTGGAGACTTTCCAAAACCTGATAATCGGCGAATTTGTCGCCCCTGTCAAAGGCTTCAGTCGAATTAGATAAAACTTCGACAATTAAGCGAGGAAATCTTTTATAAGCTGGCGTTTCTTGGTCTCGTTGGTCGCAAGTAACCATAACATCGGGATAATAAAAGCGATTTAGAGATTCAATTCGTGCTTTCATATCAGCGATGTAAACACGACATCCAGAGCCGCGTACATGATTACGGAGGAGAGTAGCAAGGTTAAGAGCAATGGTGACATGTGCGTCAAGCGCTCCAGCCATTGCGTAGATATAACCGTCGATGTATTCATGTTTGACAGGGTTTTGTTCCTCTATTTGGAGGTACTCTTCAGGAGTAAGGTAGTTTTGCTGGGGCGAGGCTATCATGGTTGAAACTTCAAAGCTTGAGTGATACTGATTTCTAGGGTAGCGTTTGCTGTTGATTGAAGTTGGTTTTTGAGTATTAATAAAATCCAACAAAAAAGACAAAAGAGATTATTTAGGCGAGCGATGTCTCCGACGGGCTACGCCTACGCCTTTACAACACCATCATTCAATAGTAGAAGAAATTATAAAACAATTTAAGGGACGACTTCTACAGGTGAAATCGTCCCCCTCAACTTATAAAAGTGAAATATTCCTTATCTGCTTACCCTTGCAGGTTCAACCCACTCATTCCAAGAACTATCGTAGCCATCATAAGTAATTTTATAAAGATTTTTCCTAACTTCTAAAACTCGCCCTTGATACCATTTACCCTTCCACAAAATTCTTACTGAATCTCCCGTTTTAAATGATGCTCTAAAACGTGCAGTTTTAATCCATTCATTCCAAGAACTATCATAACCATCGTAGGTAACATAGCACTTGTTATCATTAACATTAAGTACCGTTGCTGGATACCATTTTCCCTTCCAAAGAACCTCAGCTTTTTGTCCCACAGAACATGGTGAAGCAGCAAAAGCGCTGGGAATTGATGTTCCTAACCAGGTTGCCATGAAAATGCCAGCAAACAATAATTTCTTTTTCATTATTTTTTATCCTTAATCGGGAAAACCAAATTTTAATGATGATTAATGGAAATCTAATTCAAAATTTGCCACTAACTGTCACTATTTTTATGGATTTAAATTAGCGATCGCCTCAGCAAAAATCACGAAATTACAGCGCAATATGTGAAGATAGCGCTAATTTATTACGTATTTAATTTCAACAGTAGTTTTTAATATTACTTAGAGGATGACTGAAATATAGCGGTGATTAAAAAGTTTAATTTCACAATTTATTAATAATTCGTTAGCGATCACAACTATTATTTTATGGTACAATTGTACTATAAAAGATATTTAGCTTGACCTTTATCTGGAGGGTGGCAATATGACAAATAATCAAATATCTCTGCTAGAACTTATCGAAATTTTTGCAGAATATCGCAACAATATTATCGTCAATATTAAACACCTACAAGAACATTATCAAAGAACAAGTATCAAGCGAGTTAAAGGTGTTAGAAACCAAAACGGCGAACTCATCCAGCCTTGGCTGCGAACAGAACATACAGATAATGCCGAATATGTTGGCATGGGTGAGTTTGAGTTTAATCGCAACACTGCTACTATCAATATGCTTGTTAAACGTAAAGTCAAACTTGCCAAAGTTGAAGACCAAACCCCCATTCTTGAGGTTGCAGGTCTGCTAGTAAATGACCTAGATACCTTTAATAATTACACGATTGTAAGTGACGGGAAAATCAACGTACAGTCCTTACAAGTGAAAATTAGTAGTAAAAAAGCTTTTGAATTACTCAAACAAAAAGGTGTATTAGATGCAGAGGAATTCGACTTCCGTGTTGAATATACTATCAAACTAGATAAGTTGCCCCTTGTTCCTTTTGATAGACACTATAGCGATATTAATGGCTTGTTTGATCAGCTAGCAGAAATTAAAGTACTTTCTAGTATTATTTCTGCTCACTTAAAAGGAGAGTCAGATGTATTTATACCAGCACAATTGGATGAGTTAAAAAATCATTATGTTTCTAATAACGTTTACATCAACTTCCCTACAACCAACGAATACACTGACATCACAGAAGCTCTTGCTAATGGTACTCTTGATTCACGAGTAAGTTATAAAATCGACATCGGTAGTCAAGATATTCTCAACCTCAGCAAGTTGCATTCTGCTAACAAGTTTTTAAACAAGATGTATAGGGTTTATGACCAAGAAACTGGGGAGATTTTCGCTAAGCCGAGTTTTCATGTAGCGTTCAATCAAAATCTTGGCTTTAGGCACAAGCTACTATCGTCCCGCATCAAGTTAACTAAAGTTGATGAGTTCATGAAACGAATTTTTGATGACTTTCTGGGACTTGAAAAGAATGGGATTGTTGCAGATATTCTCGTGAAAGCTGGTGCTGAGAGTTTGGCGCAATTATTGCAAGATAAACAAGCTGATAAGCAGATTAGCAAAGAGGAAATGATTGCAGCCTTGACAACGGCGAATACTAAGCTAGAGCAATATGCAGATAAAATTTACCGGGATAAAATTTGTCCTTTGGTATTCTACATTGGCTCTACTGGATTGTTGCCGGATGAAATGGCAGTGAAAGCTATGGCTGCTGAAGAAATGGCTGCCAAATACCCCAATTTACAGTTTTCTAAAGATGAAAAAAAGGGGACATTTTTTGTAGTGGCCGATAGTATTATCAGCGTGTATGCAAAGACTGAGTATTACAGTAAAAAGATTGCTGTTAGTTTGAAAGAATAAGACTTAAAAACTCAAGCATAAATGCAAAAGTGCCAAGTCTACCTTGGCACTTTTGCATTTTATATTTAGTAACATCAAAAATAAAATTCCTAAAGAAAAACCGATTATTTCGTAGAGACGTTGCAATGCAACGTCTCTACAGTCAACGATAATTGGTCGTTTTACCGACAAGAAATCGGGTTTTTGCGATTACTGAATCAATGCTCTAGCTTAGCAGAACGAAACTTAGCGGGGTTTATGCTTGTATATTTGACATAAAAAACATAAAGTCATTTTTTAGCATCTAATAATGTCAATAACATAGTAATTACTACGTAATATTTTTTAAATTTTTGTATATAAAGTTTTAATAAAGCGACGATAGTCTGAGTATCTTAGTTTCGTCAACTAACATTTTTGATCAGTGACTATCTTCTAATTTTCACCCAGCCCTTATCTGCACAATAAAAATATCTACCCCTGAGATACTTTTACTTCAAGTTATTTTTTATACTAAAAAAAAGATACAAAATGACAGAAATTTTTACCTAAGTAATGTTTGCGCTTTCCGCTTAGTAAGTTTTATTACTTTTATCAAGATATTACTTAGTAAGTAATTAAAAGTAACACATATTAAACAGTATAATATCGGCTTCTTGGTATTATTTGTGATGCACTGACGATAAAAAAACAATGGATGAACATCAGCGCCGCTCTTATTGGCGTGCTAATACTGCTTTAATTCGTAATCTTTTAATTGTCTGGGCACTGGTTTCCCTAGTTTTCAGTATTTTGTTGGTTCAACCATTGAATGCGATACGTTTTTTTGGGGTACCATTTGGCTTTTGGATGGCGCAACAAGGCTCAATTCTAATATTTGTAGCATTGATTTTCATTTATGCCTTCCAAATGGACAAGCTAGACCGCAAGTATAATCTTAAGAAGTGAGGGAAAACCGTGTCAGTTGAAATTTGGACTATTGTGTTAGTTGGTCTTTCCTTCCTCGTATACATTTACATTGGTTGGCAATCACGAGTTGAAAATAGTAAAGACTTCTTTATAGCAGGTCAGGGAATTCCCTCAATTGCTAATGGTGCAGCCACCGCCGCAGACTGGATGTCCGCGGCTTCGTTTATTTCTATGGCGGGGCTGATTTCTTTTTTGGGATACGACGGTTCTATTTATTTGATGGGCTGGACTGGCGGCTATGTACTGCTAGCATTATTGCTGGCTCCCTACCTGCGGAAATTTGGTAAGTATACAGTGCCAGATTTTGTAGGCGATCGCTACTACTCAAACACCGCTCGGTTGGTGGCGGTAGTTGCAGCTATTTTCGTCTCCCTCACTTATGTTGCTGGACAAATGCGGGGCGTGGGTATTGTTTTCAGCCGCTTCTTGCAGGTAGATATCAATACAGGTGTGATCATTGGTATGGTGATCGTAGGCTTTTTCTCTGTGTTGGGGGGTATGAAAGGCATCACCTGGACGCAAGTAGCACAGTACTGTGTGTTAATTTTTGCTTACTTGATTCCGGCTATTGCGATCGCCTGGTTACTTACAGGTAATCCTGTTCCTCAACTAGCATTTACCTTTAGTGATGTTGCTGACAAGCTCAATCAAATCCAGCTTGACTTGGGGTTTAAAGAGTATACTCAGCCATTTGTGAACAAGTCGATGCTTGATGTACTGTTCACTACCATTGCTCTGATGGTAGGTACTGCTGGCTTGCCTCATATCATCGTCCGATTTTATACAGTACCAAGTGTGCGTGCAGCTCGCTTCTCTGCGGGTTGGGCACTGTTATTTATTGCCATTCTTTATACAACCGCTCCAGCTCTATCCATGTTTGCCCGCTATAACCTGATCGATTCTCTGCACAATCATACGATCGCAGAAGTGCAGCAGCTAGACTGGGCAACCAAATGGGAAAAAACTGGACTGCTGGCCTTTGAGGATAAAAATCAAGATGGGCGTCTCCAATTAACCCCAAATAAAGACACCAACGAAATTACGATTGACCGAGATATTATTGTGCTTTCCACCCCAGAGGTAGCTAAACTTGCTCCTTGGGTGGTTGGCTTGGTAGCAGCTGGTGGGTTAGCAGCAGCTTTGTCTACAGCATCGGGTTTGTTGTTGGTAATTTCTAGTTCCGTTGCTCACGATATCTACTACCGGATAGTAGATTCAACGGCTTCAGAACAAAAACGGGTGTTTGTTGGGCGCATCATGGTTGGGCTGTCCCTCGTTCTGGCGGGATACTTTGGGGTAAATCCGCCGGGATTTGTGAGTGAGGTAGTAGCTTTTGCCTTTGGTTTAGCGGCTGCTAGCTTCTTCCCGGTGATTTTCTTGGGGATTTTCGATAAGCGCACCAATTCTGAAGGGGCGATCGCTGGCATGTTGGCAGGTTTAATTTT
This sequence comes from Nostoc sp. B(2019), assembly GCF_010091925.1. Taxonomy (GTDB): domain Bacteria; phylum Cyanobacteriota; class Cyanobacteriia; order Cyanobacteriales; family Nostocaceae; genus Komarekiella. Next base: position 22,863 of record NZ_WVID01000044.1, read on the forward strand.
TACAATTATCTACATTGTCGGCGTCAAGTTTGGGGGTATGCAACCCTGGTTTTTTGGCGTTTCTCCTGAAGGAATTGGGACTTTAGGTATGCTAATTAACTTTGTAGTTACCTTAGTGGTTTCTCGGCTAACGCCACCTCCTCCAGCAGAAATTCAAGCGCTGGTGGAAGATCTTCGTAGTCCGGGTATTGAATAATAGTCTGATTTTGCCAACGCATAGGCGCTTCGCCTTCCCGCAGGGTAGGAACGCTGAGGGAAGCGCTGAGGAACGCAAAGGAGGATAAATCGGCGTCTCTCGGCGTTTTCACTATTGAAGTTCTTGGATGTTATTCATCACTTGTTGGTATAAGTCGTTGTTACCTTGTTTTTTAAAGATGGCTGCGGCTTGTTGTAAGTCTTTGAGCGCACCTGGTTTGTCTTTGTTGGCGGCGCGGGCATTTCCCCGGTTATTGTAGGCAGGGGCAAAGTTGGGATTGAGGCGAATGGCTTGATTGTAATCTGCGATCGCTCCCTGTGGATCTCCATTGGCAGCGCGGGCATTTCCTCGATTATTGTAGGCGATAACATATTTCTGGTCGAGGCGAATCGCTTGATCATAATCATTTAGCGCCCCTCTTTGGTCTTTTTGGGCGGCGCGAGCATTTCCTCGATTATTGTAGGCTTCGGCATAGTTGGGAGCCAGGCGAATCGCTTCGTTGTAATCCTCAATCGCTGCTTTGTTGTCTCCTAGGGAAGCACGCGCATTTCCTCGGTTATTGTAAGCTTCAGCATCGTTAGGATTAATACTAAGTGCTTGGTCATAATCTGCGATCGCTCTTTTTTTGTCTCCCAGATCAAAGTAGGCTAGTCCCCGACTCTTGTAAGCCTCTGCATACTGAGGATTGAGGCTAATCGCTTGGTTGTAGGAAGCGATCGCACTTTGCGAGTCGCCCTTGAGATGTTGATTCTGTCCCTGAATGTAGAATTCCCCAGCTTTAGATGTTTTAGCTGGGCGACGGACAGGAGAAGTAACTCCTATTTCTGTCACCAATACATCTTTGTTGTTACTACAAGAAACGCCTGTAATCGCGCTCAATGTGGCAAAAACAGCTATGGTAAATGCTCTGCTTACTCTTATTCGCTTTTGCTGAAATAAGCGCCATCTCATAAGTTGCTACACACCACCATGATACCTGGACGAAATTAGTACCAAAATCTCGTTAATTGTTAATTTTAAGAATGATTCTAACTTTGGGTAGAAGTATAAAATCAACTAATAAGCTTGTCTAATATTTGCCAGATTTATTTAAAGTTCACTGGTAGAATAAATTTCAAAATTTTAAGTATAAAACTTTTCATCTTAATTTTTCCTGTTGTTATCTTACTGCTTTCTGGGAGTAGGTGTATTATGAACCTTATCAGTATTTAATATGTTATCTATAATACTTTCTTAAAAGAATATTTCAAATCCTTAGCTGTCTAGATTCCTAACTTCTCAAAAAAGTCGGGGATCTAACTTTTCAATCCTCCATATCACTTTCTTGGGTTTTGGGAGTCAGTCGCCAAGCAGTAGTTTTATCAATATCTACAGATAGTTGTTCTAAATTTTGCCCTAAATCTTTTTGGAGCTTTTGAGTTAATGTAATGGGAAAATCTAAATTAATACCTTGAGTTTGTGCTAGCCTTGCCAATTCTGTAAACGTAACTTTTACTGTAGTACGATCGTAACTAGTCAGTTTGCAATAAGAAGTTTCCGGTACATTCTGAGCCTGCATAGCTTTCTTAATTCGCTCTTGCAAATTCTCAAATTCTGAATTTAACAGCTTCCACTGCTCTTCAAGTTGTGTGTATCTTGCACCAAGTATTGTGAGGTCTTCAGTTGCGGGATTGGGGCTAGTTTGGGCTTGTAATTCTAATAAATTTAAGTGTACCTGAGCAAGATAAATACAGTCTAGATAAGCATAATCTATTTGTTCTTCAGTCAGAGGTCGCTTTCCCCAATCGCTTTCTTGTTCTTGTTTGTCAATATTATTAAAGTTACAAAGTGCTGTAGCTAAGGTTTTGAGTTGATAGTTTGGTAATGGCAACAAATAGTAGGGAATTTTTTTTGCCATATCCAAAGTGCAAGTAATATTTTTCGCTTTCTTGTTGCCGAGAAGTTTAAGATCATAACTGGCATTGTGAAATACTTTTTCAATGGCAGAATTTATCATGATTTCCTGAATAAACTCAGCTATAACATCAGGTTTATCTAGGACATCGAAAAGGTAAACGCGATCGCCACTCATATCTTGAGGATCGTCTAATACCTGAATTAGCGACAGTCGGGGATTACGACTTTTATAATCAGCGACTTCTGTATCTATCCACAGGGTTTTAGCTGTGGTATATTTAGCAACAATAGCACGAATTTCGCTGGCAGAAACAATGTATGGCATTGGCTAATATTGGAGTATCGATAATTAGAATATAGTTTCCCAAATTAGCATTCAAAGCAACACTCAACAATCATATTTATTGCTAGAAAGTAGTCGAATGGACGTACTAAATTCAGGTAAACAACTACGGCTATAGTATTAGCTTCCTGTAAAATTTTCTCTCTCAGGCTGGATAAATAAAGCTGCTAGGGCAAGTAATTCTAATAAAAGAGCGAATTTATCCAAGTTTTCTACTGCCTCATGCGTTACTTTGTATTAGCTACAGACTACGATGGCACACTAGCTACAGATGGTCGTGTGCATGATGAAACTTTAACTGCACTCAAACATCTGCGGGCTTCTGGTCGCAAACTTATCTTAGTGACAGGTAGACAGCTAGATGATTTACTGCAAGTTTTTGAGCAAATCGATTTGTTTGATTATGTGGTGGCGGAAAACGGTGCTTTATTGTATTCACCAGCTTCCCGTCAAGAAAAGCTATTGGCCGAGCAACCACCAGAAGAGTTTATCAAAACATTGCGCGATCGCAAAGTAGATCCCCTATCAGTAGGACGAGTTATCGTCGCCACTTGGCATCCCCAAGAAACAACAGTTCTCCAAACCATCCGCGACTTAGGATTAGAACTGCAAGTCATCTTTAATAAAGGTGCAGTCATGGTGTTGCCTTCAGGTATCAACAAAGCGGTGGGATTAGCCGCTGCGTTGGATGAGATGAAGTTATCACCGCACAATGTTGTTGGGGTTGGGGATGCGGAAAATGACCACGCCTTTCTCAGCCTATGTGAGTTTTCTGTAGCGGTTGCTAATGCTTTACCAATGCTCAAAGAGCGTGTAGATTTTGTCACTGATGGTAAGCGAGGGGATGGCGTCATTGAACTGATTGACAAACTGATCGCTTCAGATTTGTCTGAACTGGATGAGCAGTTGCAAAGACATAATATCTTGTTGGGTACGAAAGAAGACGGCTCTGAAGTAAATATTCAACCTTATGCCACCAGCATCTTACTAGCTGGGACTTCTGGGGGTGGAAAATCTACTCTCGCTACAGCCGTGCTAGAGCGCATCGCTGAGCAAGACTACCAATTTTGCATCATTGACCCAGAAGGCGACTATGAAAACTTTGAAAATGGCGTTATTTTAGGTGATGCCACACGTTCACCAAGGTTGACAGAAATTTTGGATTTACTTGAGAAACCCCATGAAAATGTTGTGATTAACTTGTTGGGTATTGCTGTAGAGGATCGTCCTGGCTTTTTTGCGGAAATTTTACCTGCTTTGCTAGAATTGCGATCGCGCACTGGTCGCCCTCACTGGATAGTTGTAGATGAAGCACATCACCTCATACCTTCATCTTGGAATCCCGCCGCGCTAACATTACCCCAACAACTCAAGGGCTTGATGCTAATTACAGTTCATCCCGATCAGATTGCATCAGCAGGCTTGTCATTGATAGATACTATCCTCACCGTAGGCAATTCACCAGAAGCAAACATCAAAACATTCTGCGAAACTTTAGGTGATTGTCCGCCGCAACTTTCGCCCCAAAGCCTAGAGCCGGGAGAAGCACTAGTTTGGTTTAGAGAAACAACAGAACCATTCCGTTTTCGCATTACTCCTGGGCATACCGAACGCCGTCGTCATGTCCGCAAATATGCAGAAGGTGAACTTGGACAAGACAAAAGTTTTTACTTCCGAGGAACCCAGGGAAAGTTAAATCTCCGCGCTCAAAACCTGATTTTGTTCACTCAAATGGCAGAGGGTGTGGATGACGAAACTTGGTTATATCATCTGCAACAAGGAGATTATTCGCGGTGGTTTCAAGAAGCAATTAAGGATGAATCTTTAGCAGAGGAAGCCGAGAAAATTGAGAAACGGCCTCACATTTCATCTGATGAAAGTCGTGCAGCAATTAAAGAAGCGATCGCCCAACGCTATACTCTCCCAGCTTAAGTAAAAGCAAGGTTGTAATCTGCGGCAAAAGCGAGACAAGCTTTGATGTCTTGAGCAGTGAGTTCAAAAAAGTCTTCCAGAATTTCCGCCTCCGTCATACCACCCGCAAGGTATTCCAAAATATCATACACAGTAATTCGCATTCCTCGAATGCAAGGTTTACCACTGCGTTTGCCAGGTTCGATTGTAATAATACCTTGGTAATTCATAAGTTAGCAGGGATGTTTGCCTACGAACATAATAGCGGGAGGCTGTTGTAGCATCATAAATTTAGATGGTAATTAGACGTACTACGCCACTCTTTTAATCCAACGCCAGACCACAATAAAAAGCCTATAAGTAAAAGTCCCGTAACTCCATCTAGCCATATCAAACAATGCATTTTCAAAGACATCGGAGCAAGCATCGGAAACAGATAATGCCCCGGACTGGAGATACTGGTGATGGAGTACAGCCCCAAGGAAAGGTATGCTAACCAAAACATACCTTTTGTATATAACCAATATCCCAGCAGGCCTATTGGAGTCATCACAATCACAACACTAATTACTCCAATGGAAGTAAACCACTCTGGGCCAGGATATCGACTTATAAATAGTGCATTGTCTATGTAGTGTAGCCAAGTAGAAATCAAGTTGAATGTAATGATAGCTAGCAGAATCTTCTGACGGAGGCTAAAAGGGTTTGTCATTAAACACCATTGCGTTACAAATTGCTAAGCCGACTGCTGATCGTGCCGTCGGCATAGTAAATCTATGATGGTTTAGTGGCAATTTATTTTTGCCCTGCGGCTTGAGGCGGATGTGAGACAACCTTTTTGGCTAAACCCAAAGTCTTCAAGACTTTGATGCTCCACCAAGTCATATCAATTTCCCACCATAACAATCCAGATTTGGCCATGTGGGGATAAGTATGATGGTTGTTGTGCCATCCTTCTCCATAGGTCATCAGGGATACCCACCAAAGATTACGAGCGCCGTCATTAGCATCAAAGGTGCGATAACCCCACAGATGTGATGCAGAGTTCACGAACCACGTCGAGTGCCAGAGCAAGACTGACCTGACAAAAATGCCATAGATTACAAAAGACCACCCTCCTAAAGCAAACAATAGTAACCCGAAGGGAATTTGTAGGAGTAGGAAGTAGCGGTCTAGCCAGCGATAGAAAGGTTGTCTGGCTAAGTCTGGTGCATATTTTTGATAAACTTCATAGTCAAAAAACTCTGGACGAGGGTAGAAAATCCACAGAATATGGCTCCACCAAAAGCCTCGCTGAGCGGAGTAAGGGTCTAGGTCAATATCTTCGGTGTGAGCATGATGCTGGCGGTGTCCACCAACCCAAAAAATAGGCCCTCCTTGGAGAGCAACAGCTCCAATGGTGGCGATCGCATACTCTAACCACTTGGGAACCTGGAAACTTCGATGGCTCAGTAATCGATGATATCCCAGGCAAATGCCAATGCTGCCAAACAACCAATGGAGAAACAGCAGCAAACCTAATGCTGGCCAGGAGAAAAACCAAGGAGCCAAGAGAGCTAAGGCATGAAATGCAGTAAAAAACACCACATTTACCCATCTGAGTCGAGGGGAATTTCCTCTCTCAGGGGCGAACGCCGTAAAATTTGCGGTCATAACAATTCCTGTTTATGGATGATCAAGCGATTTGCTTTTTTCTGGGTGCAACCCTACAGGGATTTACCTGCTCTGTATATTAGTTTGTTACAGTGAAGCAAAGCAAGTATCACTTACATCTGTCATGCTAACAATTCTTTTCTTTTTATGCAAGTGTCACTTGCATTTTCTGTATGTCGTCTCAACCCCTTTCAACTCGTCAACGTCTGATTGAAGCCGCACTTGAGTTGTTTACGGCTCAGGGAGTAAGTTCTACCACAACTCGCCAAATTGCTGAAAAAGCCGAAGTTAATGAAGTGACACTATTCCGTAATTTTGGCAATAAGCATGGACTGCTTTTGGCTGTGCTGGAAGAATCCGCAGCCTTCAAGAATTTAGGCGAGTCACTGGTACGGCGGGCAACTCCGCCGGGGAATGTCTACCAAGCTCTAAAGGATTATGCAAGCGATAGCTTACACGCATTAGAACGAGTACCAGAGTTTGTCCGGTCTGTGGTGGGTGAAGCCGACCAATTCCCGGCAGAAAATCGCCGCGCTTTAGGAAGAGGAGTCACAGAAGCAAACCGCTATGTAGCCCAGTATTTAGCTACTGTAATCCAGCAAGGACACCTAAATACCTATTTACCCGCAGAAAAATTAGCTAGTTTGCTAAATGGGATGATTTTGGGATATGCCGTAATTGAATTTACCAGTGAATTTCATGAACTTTGGGAAGATCGAGATGATTTTCTAGAGAATTTAGTGGAGTTATTTTTACACGGCGCTATGTCATTCTCAGCGGAATCAGCAACAGACTCCTTGTCAGGAAACCTTATTACTAGGGAAGTGGCTGATTTGCCTGCTGGTTTAGTCCACGAAATTCTCCGACAAGCCAGGAAGGCTGGAGTACAAGATTATGCACTAGCTTACGTGTTGTTTGGTGCTGGGTTATCTGTAACAGAAATAGTCAATTTGCAGCGATCGCACCAAATCTATGATCCTCAAGGGCATTTTTTGCAAATCACAACCCCAGGATTTGTCCGCCAAGTACCTGTGAATCAGTGGATTCTGGGCAACCGCTATGGTTCCTACACCAATAATCCTTTAACTAAATGGTTGAAAAGCCGTAAAGATAGTCAACCCGCCATGTTTCTTAATGGATCTGGTCAACCAATCTCAGAGTCAGAGCTGCAAGTACATTGGCAAACATGGACTGAGGGATTATTAACTCCTCAAGGACAAGCGCCAGCGATCGCCCAGGCACAACAAACCTGGTGTGTAGAAATGTTAATGCGAGGTATTAACTTAGAAAATTTAAGTATTTTAACTGCTTGCGATCGGAGCCAGTTGCAGCCTTATGCCAAGAGAGCCAGAGAAAAGGCGGCCTTAGAGCAAGCGATCCGTTTAGATCATAAGCCTGGATAACAGCGTGAGCTGTTTATAGCGTTTCCTAATCTGTTGAGGTATAAATTTATCTGTCTTGAAAAATTTTGTGCCGGGAAACTCCGTTCGCCTTTGGCGTTGGCGGAGCCATCGCCATGCGGGTCTTACTGCCCAACCGTTCTTTCAGAACGATTGCCTTGTGTCCAAAGGACACAAGGGAGAGGCGCAAGGCTTTGCGCCTCTCGGCAGTGATAAAGACCATCGCCGGAAACCAGCGCACCCTGCGGGAAGCAAGCTACAGACTTCTCTCCGCCTATAGAACTTTCCGCTGTGTTCATCTACTACGCAAAACCGTCCCTCTCCGAATCGCAGAGGGACAGACTTGAACTTTAGTTCAAGTCAGGGAGAGGTTTATCAAATTCACGTTAATGCGATCGCCAAATCATATTCAGGACTATCTGTCCTAATTACGCATTACGTAAAGCATACGGCATAGCTACGCTTAGAGCCTAGCCCCAGGGCGAATTAGTCCCTACAAACTACATCCCGGCCCTTCAAGACCCTCGGCAAAACTGATTAATTCCAATGAATCTGGGTTTGCCATTAATTGCTTTGCTGCTAGTAATCCAGCAATACTCCAAGTTTGATAAATCCGGGCTTCTTTACCAATTAGCCGACCATTATTGCCATCGTAGTATTCTGGAAATTGATCCTGAAATAAACGGCTTTCAGCAACGGCGATCGCTTCTTGAGCAAGTTCTACCCGGCCTGTTTTCTGTGCTGCCGCAGTAAATAACCAAAGTAAAACAGGCCAGTTCCCGCCGTTATGATAAGACCAAGCAATATTTTTAGGGTCACATCCTGTAACAATCTGCCACTCTAAACCTTCCAAAGCGGGAAAGCAGATTTTAACAGGCATATAGCCAATCAAGTCTTCCCAGCGTTGAGCAAACAAATTCATGATGCTTTGAGATTCTTCTTCGCTAGCTAAAGAAGATATAATTGCCATCAAATTTCCCAAAGCAAAAAAGCGAAAATCCATCCGTCCCGGTCCTAGATTTCCTGCTAAATATCCTCCAGTTTCGGGCAACCATTCGGTTAACCAACTGGGTATTGATTGTGAGTAGATATTAAACTTGTTGGCAACTTCTTTACCAAACTCATCACCTTTGTAGCGATAAATTTCCCGCAATCGCTTTAGGTCTAGCCAGTAATAGTTACGGATGTGATATTTTAAAGTTCCCAATCGCTGAGCAACGTTGCGGAGATAGCGATCGCCATTTCCATCCGGCAAAAGCAATTCACTAGCAGCCCTGAGAGACGCATAAAATAACACTTGAATTTCTAGAGGATGTTCGTAGACTCCCATCCGACGGTCAATCATAAACGCGCCATCGGGAACTAACATCGTTGGGTACATGGAAAACCGATGTACCAGGCAAAGATCTAGAATTAGCTTGATTCCTTCTTGAAAGTTTGGCTGACGCGCTAGAGCCAAATCGCCTGTCGCCTTTTCATAAGCCCGCAGCAGCAGAATCCACCACATACAAGAATCAACTGGAGGAACACGAGCGATCGCTTGCTCCCCAAAATCAGCGATCAAAAATTCCTCACTCCCACTGCCTACTACTTTAAAACTTGCAGGCATCAACCCGGCTCCCGGTTCAAAGCAGTCTATCTGCTTTTCATGGCTTTGTAGTTTGAGTGTTTCTATTAAAAAGTTGCGAACAATCTCTGTTTTGCCATGCATGAGAAACACTAAGGCAGAAGGCACAAAATCGCGGAGAAAGCACTGGTCATAATTGAGTGCATTTGACTCCGGATCGTGGGCGGCTACACTACCAATGGGTTTTCCTTGGTAATAAATTATGGAGTTTTCTAGGAGTTTCCAGGCTTGTGTTTCTAGTAAATTGTTCTTGTTGATCGCGCGAGTCATAAAGCGTTTAATTCCACTACTAGTCTCGGTTCAATTGTGGAAAGCACGCCAGCCAAACTCTCAAGCTGACCAGGCTTCTCGGAAGTCAGCATAAAGAGTTAGTCCACCATCTACAAACAGAGTTTGTCCAGTGATGTAAGCGGCTTCATCCGAAGCTAAAAAAGCTACTACTGCTGCCATTTCTTCAGAAGTGCCTGCACGTCCCATTGGGATGTGACTTTCCACGATCGCCTTTTTTTCGGGGTTATCTGTCCAGTCTTGATTGATGGGCGTAATCGTGGCTCCGGGCCCAATGGCGTTTACACGAATACTCCGGTTGGCATATTCCAACGCCAGGCTTTTGGTCAGATTTTCCATACCGCCTTTGCTAATTGAATAGCTGATATACATCGGTCGAGGAATAATTTCGTGAACGCTGGAAACATTAATAATTACCCCCGAACGATTTTGAGACAGGAGGTGTTTAATAGTTTCACGGGCGCAAAGGTAAGCACCCCGGAGGTTTACCGCAATCACCTGGTCAAAGTCTGCTGTGGTAACTTCGTGAGATGAAGATTCTGTTTGAATACCAGCATTGTTGACGAGAATATCTACACTGCCAAATTCATCAACCACGGCGTTGACCATTTCAATAATGTCTGATTCCTGGGAAACATCTCCCTGGACTAGAAGCGACTTCACACCACAATTTTCGATATTTCCGCAGGCTTTTTGCATTGCCATTTCTTCCGTATCAACCCCGCCTTCAGGGTCTTTGCGGTAATTAATAGCGATGTTGCACCCCTCTTGGGCAAGTCTCACAGCGATCGCCTGACCAATACCTGACGTTGCGCCTGTAATTAAGGCGTTTTTGCCCTTTAATCCTATCATATTTCTTCCCTCGTCTGTCTGTGCTTTAACTTGCATTCAGTTACAAGCTAAGAGTTTGTCATGATTGCATTTGTATTATTTGAAGAAAATTCTGAGCGCTAACTTTCGACACTCAGAATTCAGTGATTTTAAATTCCTTATACGGAGCTGCATTCAAGCCTCGCTTTGAATTAGTGGTCTGTTTATAGTAAGGACTTTAGTCCTTGATTTTTTAAGCACTAAAGTGCTTACTACGAACCTCTCAAAATTGCGACAGACTATTTAGGACTGAATGCAGCTTGGCGTTAGCCCCTATTGCAAATTCGCTGGCACTTTTTCAGGAACCACCCAGTAGTAAATAGTTTTTCCTTCTACGTTCAATGTCTGCTGTGGTTTCCAATCACCCATGTCGAAAGCGTGGGAGACAATCCGAGTACCGGGTTTGAGTTCTTTCAATAACTTGGGGCGGAGTTTGAGGTTAACATCAGGCAACAGGTAGAGTGTGACTACCGTTGCATCACTAAAATCAGTGTTGAACAAGTCTTGTTGAACAAACCGCACGCGATCGGTTACTCCTGCTTGCTTGGCATTTTCGTTAGCTTCTTGAATGCGTTCGGGATTAATATCTATACCAGTTCCGCGTGTGCCATACTTTTGCGCGGCTGTAACTACGATGCGCCCATCACCACTACCAAGATCGTAAAGCACATCATTCTTGCCTACTTTTGCCACTTTCAACATTGCATCGACAACTGGCTGGGGTGTTGGTACATAGGGAACATCGCCAGGGCGTTCTTGAGGTTGAGTTGTGGAAGCAGGTGTTTCAGTCGTTGGAGCTGTAGTCGCAGTAGGTACTTGTGCCCCTGCTTCAAAGTCGCGCTGTTGCGTCGTACATCCCGCAATTCCTAAGCTGGTAACGCTAGCTGTTGTAGCCAATAAAAACAGAATTTTTTTGAAGCCCATGAATTTTCTCCTTTGTCTTTGTTAATGCTTAAAAGTCAAGGTCAAGGGGAGCCAGCGCCGTGGTGTTAGCGTAGCGGTAGCGACGTAGGAGCGTCGGCAGTCCGGTCTTCTCCCAA
>NZ_WVID01000045.1 GCF_010091925.1 Nostoc sp. B(2019)
GCTGGTGATCCACTCACAGAATTTGTCCCATACGTTGGCGCTTTGGCGCTGTTGTAAGGTTGCTGTCATGGTTTTATAATTACAATTTGCTTATGAATGTTTAGGTAAGCTTTGCTACCTGTGATTTATCTTAAATAAAATATTGCATTTTGTAAAGTGTTTTGTAAATAAATTTTTCTATTAATCCTGTAAATAAGCTTATAGAAAGCTCTAAAGTAGTACTTTATAAGCATAAAATCGCCTCAAATGCAGTGAGAGTAGGAGTTTAAAAAATATAAACTTTAATTGCAGTCATCTAGTTATGACAATTTGAATCGGCTCAGTTTTCGTAACCTTATTCAGGTAAAGATTATGGCGTAGTGAGATAGAGCCTGTTTTATGCCAATTGATTATTCCCGCATTGTCACCTATAGCCCTGCTTATACAATAGTTCCGACTTATGAGTGCTTTAATCGCTGTACGTACTGTAACTTTCGCACCGAACTGGATAAAAGTTCCTGGATGAGCCTCTCAGCAGCAGAAAGCATCTTAAAACAGCTTCAAAGCCAAAATATCTGTGAAATCCTCATACTCAGTGGTGAAGTACATCCCCATTCACCAAAGCGTCAGGCGTGGTTTCAGCGGATTTATGATTTGTGTGAATTAGCACTTTCAATGGAGTTCTTACCGCATACCAATGCAGGGCCACTGAGTTTTGAGGAGATGCAAAAGCTGAAGTGCGTAAATGTTTCAATGGGGTTAATGTTGGAACAATTAACACCAAAGTTGTTAAATACTGTTCATCGGCACGCACCGAGTAAATTACCACAAGTCCGGCTACAACAATTACAGTGGGCGGGAGAGTTGCAGATTCCCTTTACAACTGGGCTACTGTTGGGAATTGGGGAAACCGAGGATGATTGGTGGGAAACATTAGCAGTCATATCTAATGTGCATGAACATTACCATCACATTCAAGAAGTCATTTTGCAACCCCACAGTCCTGGAAATCAGCAAACCTTTGATGCACCTCCTTTTGACCCCCATCAACTACCAGAAGTAATTACCAAGGCACGTCAGATTTTACCGCCAGGTATTACTATTCAAATTCCACCAAATTTAATCAAAGATGACCGATGGTTACTTGCTTGTATCGAAGCTGGTGCGAGAGACTTGGGCGGAATAGGGCCGAAAGATGAAGTGAATCCTGATTATCCCCATCTTCAAGAGCAAGCATTGAGAGAAATTTTACAGCCTGCTGGGTGGGAATTAGTGCCGCGATCGCCAATTTATCCGCAGTTTGATGACTGGTTGTCGGGGGAATTGCAAACAGCAGTGAGACGATGGCGAGAGACTTTAACCCCAGCTTCTCTTTTGCAAAAATAGGGGAGTAGATATTTTCCCATTTCTTTGTAGTTTCTTGTTAATGAGTCTTTGATACTCGTGAATGAGTTCCACAATCGCCATCAGTTCTAACTGCGTGAGTTTGGATTAATATGGCGCTACACAGGGAAAATCAAAGTTATGCAGTAGAATTTTGCGATTTTAAAGCAGATATACAATGTTTTTGAACCATTTCGACCTTTACTCGCAGGAGACCCTGCTTATGTCGATTGCGGAGAGGTACGGGGAGATGGTGACAGCTATCAAGAGGCAATTACTAATTATGACAAAGTTATTGCATTCAATAGACCTCTTGCACGAATCAAGAAAACAGAGCAAGTTCATAATTTAGAAGTCCAGCAATCAAGTTACAACGTAAGCCAAAGCGTTTTCTGCGGTTACGATATTAAAGATATTGAAAGTTGGGGCAATCGTGGTGTGGCATTTTATTACTTAGGCAAGTATGAACAAGTGATTTATAGCTATNAATCTATCTTTCTTTTGTCACTCTAGGCAGAGGAAAAAGCGAATAAGTCTGCCCAAAGTGATAAAAATAGATGATTGTGCAAGGTATTCATGAGGCTAATCAGGTAAGAAAATCCTGTAAAAAGTTGAGGAATAGAAAATACTTTGAGCCAAGGTTTAATCAGATTGAAAAGGATAAAAGGTTGAACAATAAGACGTAAATTATTCAGGATATTCTTCCAACCATGATTTTCATCCCACAAAGGGTGTTCCGCAAATATTTTGAGAATATAGCTGTGAGATTGGGAGAAGACACTTGAATGAAGGCTGACCATGAGATAGGTACTACAAACTATTTCCCACCATTTCTGAATGTCAGAATAATGGGTAAGTCGAAAATCTGCCCATCCCAGTTCATTTTTACTTTGCTTCAGCCCATATTCTACCCATGTTCGTAAACCGTAAAGATTCCCAACTTCTGAATACTTAATATCTGGAACATTTGTCATTAAAAACCATGTTGAATTTTCAGGTAGCTTCTCCGTGTCCGTCGTGACTTGCCAATATCGAATGGAGCGCCGCTTGCCAAAAACAATCTCTCTAATATATCGAACTTCCAAATTACCATTCGAGAAAACACGGTTAAAATTTCGCCATTTGTTATACCTGATGCTTTGCCCTTTTGGTAGCCAAACTCCGTGGTTACTACGTATAGCTACAACAAAACAGAGTTGTAATTGATTCAATACACTAATAAAATTGCCATCACTTTCCCCATACAGGCTATCTGCCAAAACCAATTCAAATTTAAACCCCATTACTTGGAGTTCTCTGATTAATTCTGCTGCGATTTCTGGCTTGGTTTTATATTTATCTCCTGGCTGTAATCTCTCCCTTGGTTTATAAATTTTAAATGTTAAAGGAAAGGTCATATCTTCAATCACACCATAGGCTGTCACTACTACTATTCCATTTTCTATTTTGCCTAAGTTCCCAATATACTGCCGTTTTACATAGTCTGTAGTACGACCTTGTTTTTTGTCTCCTGTTTCATCAATTATTAGAATTAGTGATCGCTTATTTAATACTCGCAGGATTAATTCTAATCTTCGCTTATTTAATGATTCTATTGACCACGGTGATTCTGTTAAAAAATGATGTAATGATTGCTGATTCTCTAACCCTATTACCTTGGCTATTTCTGGTAAAGATTTCCTTTTTATTTCTGATATCATTCCCAAATGTAAATCTCGGAAATTTTCAAAACTCCTGACTTCTGGAAAGATGTTTCTGTAGATTGCACAATATTCATCCACAAATTTGATGCGCTTGTTTGGGGCTTCTTGGCTGTGTCATCCTCCCCTCCTGGCTTTCAGCCCTTCTTTCTAATTTTACTCTTCCCGGTGTGACAAAAGAAAGCTATTCTCTCTTATTTCCCGACAAGTCTAATAAAGATATTGAAAGTTGGGGCAATCGTGGTGTGGCATTTTATTACTTAGGCAAGTATGAACAAGTGATTTATAGCTATGATCAATCTATTGCTATTAAACCTGAATGCTGCGCTGGAGTTCACTACCATAAGGCTTGCTGTTTTGCTTTACAAGGTCTTGGACAATTGATAATTGAAAATCTGCAATGCTCAATAGCTATGAATCCTGAAAAATATCGAGAAAGAGCAAAATATAATTCAGATTTTGATAACATCCGTAAAGATGAGCGCTTTGAATCATTTATTCAAGGATAAACTCCGACAAGCTGGTGAAATAGATTCTTAAATGTGTTCTCTCACCCAATTGCGGAAATTTCGCGTCATTCCCATCACCCCAATTCTTTGGCTCTCCTCTAAAAACCTAGGAATTTCAATTAAAGGCAATTGAGCAAAAGTTGGTGAATTATTGCAAAGTATATATTGCCCTTGTTGCAGTTGGTAAATTTGCAGCACAGATTCTTCGTAGCGCCAAAGTTCCACAACACCTAAAGATGCATAAATATCGAATCTATTCAGCGAAGAACTAGTCAAATCTATTTCTACCACTAAATCAGGTGCTGGGTCGTTGTTCAAGTCAATTGCTGATTTATTTCTCACCAGCGCTTCATTCCGAATATAGTAACTGCTATCTGGTTCAGCACCACGCCGCAAATCTTTCCGTTTTAGGGTTGTAGAACCCGCAGGAAAAATTTCTAAATTCAACTCTTCCCCAATCACAAAAATCAGACGTTCAATTAATCTGTTCCAATGTTCATGCGGCAAGAGTGGCGTCATGATTTCCAGCGTTCCTTGGTCATAAGTCATTCGGGAAGCTCTATCCTCTCCCATATCCGCAAGCATGGTTTCAAAAGTCTGCCAGCTGATATTTCTCAATACAACCCTTTGTTCTGAGGCGGTGCGTGTTGTTACCATTGCTCAATTGGGTGCGGGTTACTACATCCAAAATAGCGCCAAATGAAGACTCTGCGCTAACTAATGGAGAATGCATCCCTCAATGGATAGAGTTGACAGTCCAAACACTGTTGTAAAATAGACATAATAGAAGGATTTGGGGGGCCATTTACTGGTCATAAACGCCTATAGAAACTATCTTTGGAAATCTCCAAGGTCTGAAGTCCAGCCAGCTGAAACAACTACAGCGGCTGTATCACCAGCGCATACCGGGCGATCGCATCACCACGTCCGAGTTTTCCCAGCGTCTAGCAGCAATTAGCACAGAAGTCAATCAGCCTGTATGTGCCTACCTCAACCGTCGTGGGCAAGTAATTCGTGTCGGGGTAGGTACACCGCGTCAAACACAAATTCCACCGCTGGAATTGCCCCGTTACGGTGCAGAACGACTCAGCGGTATTCGTTGTATAGCAACCCATCTCAAGCCAGAACCGCCTAATGAGGCGGCGCTGACGGCTATGGCACTGCAACGCTTAGATGCTTTGGTCGTCCTAAACATTACTGGAACTGGATTCACAAGGCGGGGAGGCGGCGCTACTGGGTACGTCAAAGAAGCTTATCTAGCTCATCTGACACCGCAAGAATCTCGCACCCTTGTGGCTAGTCCCCCTGCATCCAAAGTAGTGGAGAACCAAGTCCAATCCCCAAGTTGGAATATATCCCCACCTTTGAGCTTGGATGATCTGGCAGAGCAGGATTTAGTAGACTTGGTGGAAAATCTGGAAGCAGAATTCCAGCGGGAATTCATTGCCCAGGAAGTAGACGCCGACCACGATCGCGTGCTAATTGTGGGGCTGATGACCAGTGAGAGGAGTCCCCAACGATTCCAGGACACCTTAGTAGAATTAGCACGGTTAGTGGATACTGCTGGCGGAGATGTATTGCAAACAGTACAACAAAAGCGATCGCGTATTCATCCCCAGACGGTAGTTGGCGAAGGTAAAGTGCAAGAAATCGCCTTAACTGCTCAAACCCTAGGAGTTAATCTAGTCGTCTTTGACCGCGACCTCTCACCCTCCCAAGTCCGCAACTTAGAAATGCAAATTGGTATCCGGGTGGTTGACCGCACCGAAGTAATTTTGGATATCTTTGCCCAACGCGCTCAGTCCCGTGCTGGTAAATTACAAGTAGAACTAGCACAGTTAGAATATATGCAGCCGCGACTAGCTGGTAGAGGCAGAACGATGTCCCGATTGGGTGGTGGTATTGGGACTCGCGGCCCTGGTGAAACCAAACTAGAAACAGAACGACGTGCCATCCAACAGCGCATTTCCCGGCTGCAAAAAGAAGTGAACCAATTGCAAGCACATCGTTCGCGGTTACGGCAGCGACGACAGCATCGAGAAGTTCCCTCAGTTGCTTTGGTTGGTTATACTAACGCTGGCAAGTCCACCTTGCTGAATGCTCTGACTAATGCTGAAGTTTATACAGCCGACCAGTTATTTGCAACTCTCGATCCCACCACGCGCCGCCTGGTGATTCCTCATGGCGAAACAGATGAACCTCAAGAAATTCTCATTACAGATACGGTAGGGTTCATACACGAACTGCCTACATCTTTAATGGATGCCTTCCGCGCTACTTTGGAGGAAGTCACAGAAGCCGATGCTCTACTGCATTTGGTGGATTTGTCTCACCCTGCTTGGTTGAGTCATATTCGCGCAGTTAGGGAAATCCTGGCGCAAATGCCAGTGACTCCTGGCCCGGCACTGGTTGCTTTTAACAAGATTGATCAAGCAAGTAGCGAGACACTAGCTTTAGCTAGGGAAGAGTTTCCTCTAGCGGTATTTATTTCTGCGAGTCAGCGCTTGGGATTAGAAACCCTACGCCAGCGCCTTGCTCAGTTAATTCAATACGCCGTGGACGGTGGGTAAATATAGAAACTTAGTTTTGATTTTTTAACACTTTAAGACTCAGTAGTAATACTGGGTCTTTTCATGATATGAAGCTAAAAATGAAGTGTTTTTGAACATAAGGTCTGTATTATAGACAACTCATTCTTGGATGCCTAGATTAGTGTAAGGCCTATTTGTAAGGTGCTTTTAATATCAGTCAGATGGATAGCAATTTATCAAATTCCCATCTTCACCAATTGAGTCTCAACGTTCTGTTTCGTAAGTACTATTCAACATGAAAAACCCCTTTTCAATTTCTGTATTACCCGGCGTGTTGGCTGCTACTGCCGTTGTAATATCACTTTCTGCCTTTTCCCCTGCTAATGCCGCTTCTATAAATTTCACTATCAATGAATTCACAGGTGATGATACTAAGGTGAAGTTTACCTTGGATGACGAAATAGCAGGAGCTGGAAAAGTTCAGTTCAAAGTAGACTTTTTATCGACTGGCAGTAACACAATTGCTGACATACGCGGCGTTTTCTTCAATATTTTGAACGATTCACTTCTCAGTGGCCTCCAAGTAGTAGGTACAGACATAACAGCCAGCAAATTTGGCCTTGCTGGAACAGTTGACTCTGTCGGTAGCTCTAGTAACAATCTGAACGGTGGTGCAGGAAAGAAAATTGACTATAATTTCTTTGATGCTGGGGTAGAAATTGGTCAAGAAGGTATAGGGAATGGAAAAGGCGACATTCAATCGACTACATTTACCCTATCCCACAGTTCACAAGCTTTAACCCTGGCTCAATTTTCTGAGCAGAACTTCGGAGTGCGTCTAATGAGCGTAGGTTCTGGAAGTAGTCGCGAAGGAAGTAGCAAACTTAAAGGACAAGCTCCTTACTATACCCCCCCACCACCACCACCTAAAAAAGTACCTGAGCCTAGTACAGCTGCGGCTCTTGGCTTATTTGCTGTAGGTGTTTTGAGACTCACCAAAAAAACAAATAGTCTCCATAGCAGTCAGCAACACTGCTAATTCAACTTGGGTGGAGAAGCACAGAGGTACTTCTTCTCCCATTAGCTAGATAGCGGTAATTACTCCTTTAAGTTAGTCTCTCAGGTTAGCACTACCTATCAGAACGTACACTTCATAGGTAAAAAAGTTAGAATAGCTACATTTATCAACTCGGTTAATACATAAAAATTTTTATATACAATTTTAGCAAAATAGAACGTTGCCACTAGCAATAGCTGGCAACGTTCTAAAATTAAGAAGTACTAAATTAAGTTGAGGACTTTATGACTGCAAAAGTAGAAATTTACACTTGGAGAACTTGCCCGTTTTGCATCCGTGCTAAAAGTTTGTTGAATAACAAGGGAGTCGAATTTGTCGAATACAGTATTGATGGAGATGAGGCAGCAAGAAACAAAATGGCTCAAAGGGCAAATGGAAGACGCTCTTTACCGCAAATCTTCATCAACGATGAGCATGTTGGTGGTTGTGATGATATCCATGCTTTAGACCGTCAAGGCAAACTTGATGAATTACTAGCTTCCAGCAATAGTGTGTAGGTTGAGACGGTATTGCAATATCTAAGGACAAGATGCTGTGTGTCTACCCGGTTTTTCCTACAAAAACTATGCCTGGACAACTAAACATTAACTGGGAAACTAAACGGTTATCTTCAGCAGTACACATGTACGTCAATTAGTGAGATCATCAAGAGATAATCTAAATTGAATAACTATTAAATTTCCTGGTGATTGAGGTAGGTAGAAAGCGTGAAACTAGCTTTTATAATTGATCCCATTCATCAGCTTGACCCGTGTCATGATACCAGCGTTGCCCTCATGGAAGCAGCGCAAATTTTGGGACACGAAGTTTGGGTGACTCAGGCAAATCTGCTGAGTGTGGTGGAGGGCAAAGCTTGGGCTGTCTTACAGCCAGTAGAATTTGTACCAGTAGAGTTGGTAGAAGGACGCTGGGTAGCGGCAAATCCTTGGTACAAATTGAGCACTCGCTCCTTCAGTCGCTTAGACACAATGGACGCCGTATTTATGCGGACAGATCCACCCGTCAACGATTCCTACCTATATGCCACATATATTCTGGATTACATTGACCAAAGCAAAACCCTGGTGATTAACAGTCCTAGTGGCATCCGAGGGGCAAACGAAAAAATGTATGCCCTTCAGTTTACCAAAGCGATTCCAGAAACAATTGTTAGTGCTGATAAACAGTTTATCCGGCAATTTGTCGAAGCAAAAGGGGCAACAGTTCTCAAACCACTGGGTAATAAAGCTGGGGAAGGGATTTTATTTTTGCAATCAGGCGATCGCAACTTCAATTCCATTGTCGAACTCAGTACTCTCCAAGGTCGAGTACCAGTAATGGTACAAACCTATCTACCACAGGCAAAAGAGGGAGACAAGCGAATTATTCTGCTCAATGGTGAACCAATTGGTTCGCTCAATCGACTTTCTAGCGGTACTGATTTTCGCAATAATATGGCTGCTGGTGGCACAGTGGCTTCAACTAAAATTACTCAAAGAGAGCATGAAATTTGTGCTCAAATCGCTGAACGTCTACGCCAAGACGGCTTAATCTTTGTGGGTATTGACGTTATCGGTGGCTACTTGACTGAAGTCAACGTTACTAGTCCCACCGGAATTCGCGAGATCGACCGACTCGATAGCACTCGCCTTGGTTATCAAGTAATTCAATGGGTTGAACAGACTCTACAAACCAAAAAACCAAAATAATTTATATTGACCTTTGCTTTTTTCTTGGTGTTCTACCTACGGGAAGCTGCTCGCCTGTCTATATGCTTTTACGGTTAGCTCAAAAAGATGATACTCACTTGTATTGACTTAAAAACTACAGCAGTATTTAGTGCTGAGATTCAGCCAAAGCAGGTGAAAAATGGTTATGTGTTCAAACTCCAGCAAAGCTAGAGAACAGTTGATTACGAACCGCATCTATTCCGAGCAGAGGCAGCCATAAGACAATGGATCGCGAGGGTAGATGTAGCGCGATCGCAACTTTAGTCGGGCAAGTCTTCCCGCTTTTTTTCCAAAAGTACAACAGGACATAAGAGCCAGCTGACTCTTGCCCCAGTTTATTCGCTATATGGGTAGCATTCAGGAGTATAGTCACCAATTGGCATTGGAGGTAACTCTGCTGAAACCCAAGCACTAATAGATTTTACACAGCCCTCAGCCTGGACTGAGACTGCAAATTTAAGCTAAAATCTCAAATCCAAAATCACAGGTTCGGCACTTCCTTCAAGTCGGGAAACCCGCCCAACGGAGTGCCTCACTTAATTCCTTGGCTTATTTCGGTTTCGTAGAAAATCAGGTATATCCAATCCAGGTTTTTCTTTTGGTTCCGGAGTTGGGGTTGGGGGATTAACTGCGGGTGGTTGCTGCGGTGCAGGTCGTTTTTGAGTTGGGGTTACTACCCTAGCATTAGCCGCGTTTTGTTGTGGTACAGCTTGCACTTCACCTGTAAACCCGGTAGCAATGACAGTAATTCTCACTTCACCCTGGAGTCTGTCATCAATCACTGCGCCAAAAATAATATTGGCGTTAGGATCAACCACTTCATAGATTGCTTCTGCGGCAGCATTTACTTCATGCAGGGTCAGATCAGTACCACCAGTAATATTAAAGACAACTCCTCTAGCTCCTTCAATAGAACATTCTAGTAAAGGCGAAGAAATAGCAGCGATCGCCGCTTCTCTGGCTCTGGATTTTCCAGAGCTAACACCAATGCCCATCAATGCTGATCCGGCATCTGCCATCACAGCTCGGACATCGGCAAAGTCAACGTTTACCAAGCCGGGGATTGTAATGATATCAGAAATTCCTTGTACCCCTTGACGTAGCACATCATCTGCATAGCGAAAAGCTTCTTGCACAGGCGTTTGCTCAGGGATCACTTCCAGCAGCTTGTTATTGGGGATAATGATCAGCGTATCTACCCTACTTTTTAGTCCTTCAATACCTTGTTCTGCTTGGCTGGTACGGCGACGTCCCTCAAATACAAATGGACGTGTGACTACGCCAACAGTTAGAGCGCCCATTTCTTTAGCTACCTCTGCCACAATCGGGGCTGCACCTGTTCCAGTACCCCCCCCCATGCCAGCAGTGATAAATACTAAGTCTGCACCTTCTAAAGCCGTTGCAATTTCGTCCCGTGATTCCTCAGCTGCTTTTTGACCAATAGCAGGATTACCACCTGCTCCCAAACCTCGCGTCAGTTTTTGTCCAATTTGCAATCGACTAGGGGCACCTGCCAAAGTCAAAGCTTGGGCATCAGTATTAATTGACCAAAATTCTACCCCAGAGACATCAGACTCGATCATGCGGTTTACGGCATTACCACCGCCGCCACCCACACCAATCACTTTGATGTTAGCAACCCGACCTGGAACAATCTCGCCAATTCGGCTATTTTCAGCAGAAATCTTCTTGCTATCGTGATTTTGCCCAAAGTTCAGCCCAGAGTTATTAAAGGGATTCGTCGAGTTAACTGCTAGAGAGAACCCTGGCTGTCCCGCAGATTGGGAGTTTTTATAGGTAAGTCCTTGGTTATTATCAAGTGTCATTGCATTCAGAAAGGTAGATAAACGACTTTTTTAGGTGTTATTCACCTAAGAGTCAACTATAGTTTGACACTGCCACAATCTATGGCACTGTTCTTTATTGTTCTCGCTACTTCCAACCGTAACAGGATTGGCAGTGCGAAAGTTTGCTATGGAATAAGCCTTTAATGCAGCAGATCGCACAGCCGATTCTAGAGAAGTATACCTACATTTACTTAAAATTGATCTGTATAACCTCAACCAGACATTAATCTCTGCCCTGCTATATTGCCCATTTGTTTCAGTATCTATTTGGCATTTCCAATGTCCTCCCCCTATTTGCATTAATGATTTCAGTTGGTCATTAATTTTACAGCTATCATTCTTGTGGATTTTTTGATTAGCTACCACAACTACAGTGTTTGACTTGTATAAAATGCAATCTAGCAAAAAATAGAAATACGGTTGAGAGCAATTCTGTCTTCCTTTGGAATTGATTACCGAGAATAATATTACGTGATTACGTATACACGGAATCATAGTAAAACCAACCTTACACCCAAAATTATCTGCGGTTGGTATAACTTGTAAAGTCGCGCCACATCTCGTCTTGCTTGCCATAATAATATTGTTAATCAGTTTCACCATTGGGGATGATTGCAACTTAAGACACAATATTTGCCTTTTACTTACTTATTCTTCAGCTTAGGGTAAAGAAGAATTTGCTTGTCAGACTATAGCTGATTGATTTGTTGTTTGGTAAGTTTTAATGGACACTTTGTTGGAGCAATATTTTATCTTACGAGAACCCTAACCAGTGCCGTCAACAAACCCAGAGTTTCAGAGATGCTTCGCAACCCAATAGGAAGCACAGCATAAAGAAATCCAAACTGACTCACCAAAAGCAACGCTGATAGAACTTATGGCGGTGTTTCTTGTTACGGTTGGGAACTTCGGTAAACCGTCTTTCGGAAGTATCCTCAACTTACCAAAGTTAAAACATCTTGGGATCTACACAAATTTAGTAGCATCAACTGTTCTTACCAGTGTCCTTTACTTGTGAGTCAGATTTTAATGAAAAACTTACGCATTTTTTGTTGACGCGCTGGTTTTAGTCTAAGACCATACAGACAAAAGATGTTTTGTACACCAGATGCCATCATCAAATTGTCCAACATCTTGTACCCTATCACTAGATGTTAGGGTAACAATTCAAGGTCTTTTGCTCTCAGAAGAGGTTTGATGATGAATCCTCTCATTTTAATTAGAAATTAATGCCCATTTTTTCGCAGGTTGCTGAAAAACTCAAAATAATAAATATCTTTATCAGCATAAAACTTCTTGATTTACTAAGAGCGCTTGATATATGAATCACATTATTGGAACTAAGGATTTTGGAAGTCAACTTTCGGTTTTTTTTGGTTCACTTGTACTAATGGAGATTCAGGATTTTTCAGATCAATATACTCTATTTGGCTGGAATTGAGTTTTGCTGGTAAATGGCGTATTTGGGCAAGTAACTTGATTTGTTCAGGTAACTGGGGACTTGGAACACCAAGATGTACTGTTCCTAATTCTGTTTTCAAAACTAAATTCGTTGGATCTTCGCAATTAATTTCTATCACCTTCACAGAGCTTTGGCTGACAGCTTGATAAAGTTGAGTCCAGTAAGAACTATATTGTTCTGGCAAACCAATCACTTGAAGAGTGGGCAATTTCTCGGTAGGATTCAGTGATTTATATTTTTCTAAAGGCATCCAAACCCCACTGGCATCTAGCAAGCCTAGAGTCACTTTTCTGTTAGTAGTGTTGTGTTGCTCTATGCGTTTTTGAGCGATCGCCACAGGTACTCGTTCTTGGATTTCAATGTTTAATCCAGGTGGGAACAGACGACGACTAACTGTTGCTTGTGCAATAGTTGGTTGTTGCTTCAAAGAGTCGGCGATCGCAGACGGTTTAATCCGCCACAAAGACTGGGGATAGGATAACACCAGTAGTGACTTAATTGCATCATCCGACAATAATTGATTGCCTGATTTCATAACTATCTGTTTGGGAGCATTTAGCACCCATATTGGTTGGATTGCCACCCACAGCAATCCACCCGCCAGTCCACTTATGGCAAAGGTTCGCCAAATAGCCTGAATAATTTTCATCTGCCGCTGTCGACGTAACTTCTTGCGGCGCTGGGCTAAATCCGTGCGGGAAACTGATACTATGCCAGCCATTCAAACCCCTTTCTGGTTTCAGTTCAATTCCTTGATGCGCTTGTACCATCAATTAAGTTTAGTAAACCCTGTTGGCATATATTAGCCACTTTAAGCTCAGGATTTTTTTACTTTTAGTAACACTCTACAGTAACCACAAAAAGTATTGTGACGCCAGTAATTCTTCTTGTTCAAGTTTTCTGTGTCCACTTTCAACCGACTGTAGCCTCTTTACTATAGAGTGACAGCCAATACCTGCCAAAAGAACTACAAAGCAGTAATTGACAAATTTACTATAGTCTGAGTGCATATTTTTAACTAGCTGACGGTAGTTAAGGAAGGAGACTGTAATATGAATATTTTTATTGATAAATATTATGCGAAATGGTGTTTACACTGTACTCATTTCTGAGTACCTTGCTAAAATTAATACCAGTCCTACCTCATCAGCTATAAAAACTGAGACTTACACCTTCTAGTAGTTTTTTTACTGATTAACAAAACCATAAAGGTTTATGCCAGGTCAAGTAAAAGCTAGAGATTGTCAAAACCTCAACAACAGCTGTAAAAAGGACACATATACTTAATGTTATTAGGGTCAATTAAATCTCTACCACACTACTGACAGTTAGTTACTGGCAGTTGTTATGCCGCGAGTGCTGTCCCCTGCAAGATACTACCAACTTGCAGGTTAGTTGCGTGCCTACATTTCGGCTAGAGATTATTTGTATAAAAAATACCAATTAAACTGCATCTACATACACCTCTACATACACCTGTACATACATGAGAACGACACTAAATCTGTCACGTTTTTACAAGGCTTGTAATCCGAGTTACACCTTAAACATAAGTAACGTGATAGATCGGCAGTACTACATAGATTTTGCTGATGTACGTGGTTGCAAGATTGTTGAAGAATTGCAACGAACTATTAGCCGTATTTCTCCTGATGAGCCGACCTGCCAGTTATTTACGGGTCACATTGGCTGTGGTAAGTCAACAGAGTTGCAACGCCTGAAAGCAGAACTAGAATTGGCGGAATTTCATGTAGTTTATTTTGAGTCTAGTCAAGATTTGGACATGGCAGATATTGACGTCAGCGATATTTTGTTGAGTGTAGCCCGTCAAGTTAGTGTCAGTTTAGAAGGGATTGGCATCAAACTCAAGCCTAGTTACTTTACCAATTTGTTTAAAGAAGTCGGCGATTTTTTACAAAGCCCCATAGAGCTTTCAGCACAAGCAGAGTTGTCCTTGGGTATTGCCAAAATTACCGCTAAAACTAAAGATAGCGCCCAGTTACGTAATCAACTGAGGCAATATCTAGAACCACGTACCAATAGTATTTTACAAGCGATTAACGACGAGGTACTAGAAAAAGCTGTCGAACAGCTGAAGCTGCGAGGTCAAAAAGGATTGGTAGTGATTGTAGATAACTTGGATCGAGTGGATATGCGCCCTGTTGCATCCGGGCGATCGCAACCAGAGTATCTTTTCATTGATCGAGGCGAACAGTTACGCCGACTCAAATGTCACTTAGTTTACACAATTCCCCTAGCGTTAATTTTCTCCAACGAGTACGAGACACTGAAAAATCGCCTTGGGGGAGGTATTGCGCCCAAAGTATTGCCGATGGTACTAGTGCGGCAAAGAGATGGTAGTGACTACGAACCAGGGATGTCACTATTGCGCCAGTTAGTCTTAGCAAGAGCTTTTCCAGAAGTTCCCTGGAATGGAAGGATATTAATCATCACAGAATTGTTTGATCATCCCGAAACCCTGGATCGTCTATGTCGCGTCAGTGGTGGTCATATTCGTAACTTATTAGGTTTGCTTTATAGCTGCTTACAACGGCAAGATCCACCTTTTTCTAGGGATTGTTTAGAAGCCGTGATTAAGGACTACCGCGATGATTTACTATTGGCGATTGATGAATACCAGTGGGAATTATTGTTTGAAGTAGTGCAGCAGCAGAGAGTTAAAGGCGAGTCTGACTACCAGAGCTTACTACGAAGTATGTATCTGTTTGAATATCGCGATCCTCTGGGGCGCTGGTTTGGCATCAGTCCAGCATTGGCAGAAACAGAAAAAGTCCTTGCTTGGCAACAAAATAAGTAGCCAAGTAAAGGCCTTAAAAATTTGAAATTCAAAATTCAGACAATCTTTAATTTTGAATTTCTGATCATTATAAATTTTGAATTAGAGTGGAGACGGCTGTAGAGCATCTTCAGGTACAGCGACGTGCATAGGATATGAGCCATGAAAAATCAAAAATTTAGAAGGCTCCAAGCCTCTTTTTGACGTGGTATGTTTTTCTTCCTTTCTAGCTTGATGTTTAGTTATGACAAAGTGGCAACTCACAGGCGCGATCGCCAATGAAAATCAACATGCCCTGCAAAGGCTGATTCGAGCGATCGCGCTTTCCGAAGGTCAATTTGCTCTGATTTTAGTCCGGTGTAATTATGGGCAATTACGGGAGGAAATGTTAGAGCATCTCCGCTCCATCACCCAAGATACCAATTTACGAGAAATCGTTGTCAATTCATCAACTACCTCTTTACACAGCACAATAACTTCAGAATTACTGCTAGACAATCCTGTAGTTGCCACAGATTCTTTGCCATCAGCCGTAATGGTTTTTGGTCTAGAGTCAATTATCGACCTTGATGACTTGCTCACCAGCATTAACCAAGCACGAGATATTTATGCCACGACATTTCACTTTCCACTAGTGTTGTGGTTACAAGATGAAGTAGCATCATTGCTTTCCAGATTAGCGCCCGATTTTAAAAGCTGGGCTGCAACCACTATTAAATTTGAAATGGCAAAATCAGATTTAATTACTTTGATTCGTCAAGAAACAGAATCTCTCTTTGCCAAAGTTTTAGAAGCAGGTGCCGAAAGATTTTTATCTAATGCTTCTTTGGATTTAGATCCCAAATCTCAACATCGTCACGAAATAGAATCAGCTCGTAATGATTTACTGCGTCTGTATGGTATCAAATTAGAACCAGGATTAGAAGCTAGTTTAGAAGTTGTATTGGGGCGAGATAAGTACGCCAATGATCAAATTAATAGTGCTTTAGCTCATTATCAAAGAAGCTTGGCTTTATGGCAGCAGGAAGCAAGGAAAGTGGCAGATAGGAAAAGCACAAAACTCGAGAAAGTAAGTGAACAATTACTCTTGTCCTCTCCTTTTGTCCTTTCTTCTTTACTATGGCAGGCAATAGTATTATTTCACCTGGGGTTATGTTATCGTCGGATGGCAGATTTACATCAGAATGCGAACAGTAGCTATTGGCAAAATGCTCTTTTATGGTTTAAGCAATGCTTGGATATATTAGAAGAGGCACAAAGAGAAGATTTAATTGCCAAATTTATTTTGCCTGCTTGTGAAAGTATGCAACGCTTACAAGCTTGGGAAGACTTAAAAGAATTAGCTCAAAAATCATTACGACTGCATGAGACTTACGGAACTTCAGCACAAGTTGCTCAAGATTATGGCTTTTTAGCGTATGTGGCGGCTTCTGAATCAGATTGGGTACTAGCTCATGAATTAGCGAATACGGCACTTTCTATCTCAGAAACAGCAACAGAAGTTTCACGCCAGCAGGAAAGTTGGTATCTTTTATTGTTAGCACGTACACAGCGGCATCTAGGTGAGTGGGAAGAAGCCATCAACAATCTGGAATGGGCGAAAGTAGTATGTGAGCTACAACATGAACCGTCACTTTACTTGGAGATTTTAGAAGAGCTGCGATCGCTCTACTTTTGTGAACGTCGTAATTATACAGAAGCCTTTAGCCTCAAGCAAGAAAAAATTCAAATAGAACATCAATACGGCTTTCGTGCTTTCATTGGGGCAAGTCAATTGCAACCCCAACACTACAGAATTAATCCAGTTTTAGAGCCGCAACAAATATCCTTTATTCCTGAAGAGGTTGCACAAGAAATATCTGCTTCTGGACGACAGCAAGATGTTAATCGCTTGATTGAAAGAATTACTCGTGCTGACTACAAACTCACAGTAATTCATGGGCCATCAGGTGTTGGTAAAAGTTCAGTTATCAAAGCTGGTTTAGTACCAGCTTTGAAGGGGAAAGCCATTGGTGAACGCATTCCTATACCCATTGTTCTATCTGTTTATACTGACTGGATTACAGCATTGGGTAGTAGTGTTAACAATGCACTGTCACATATTGACCTATTTAATAATATAGAGAATACAACGACTATAATTATTGAAAAAATTCGCTTATTAGTTGAGCATAATCATACAATAGTTATTATCTTCGACCAGTTTGAAGAATTTTTCTTTATTAAAAGCTCTCCAGCAGAAAGAATACAATTTTATAAATTTTTTAGCGAATGCTTAAATATTGCATTTGTAAAAATTATTCTTTCATTAAGAGAAGACTATTTACATTATTTATTAGAATTTGAACGTTTAAATAAAGAATACAGTAGTGGCTTAAATGATTTAGGAGTCATTAATAAAAATATTCTTGATAAAGATATTCGCTATTACCTAGGTAAATTCTCTAGCCAAGATGCAATAACTATAATTCGCAGTCTTACTCAACGTTCGCATTATGAATTGAGCGACGAATTAATTAATCAATTGGTCAAGGATTTAGCAGGAGAACTAGACGAAGTACATCCAATTGAATTACAAATAGTCGGCGCTCAGCTGCAAGCGGAAAACATTACCACACTTAAACAATATAAACTTTGCGGCGGCTCTATAAAACTAGTGAAACGCTGGCTTGAAGAAGTGATTAAAGACTGCGGTCAAGAAAACGAAGAGTTCAGTTGGAAATTATTATTTGAGTTAACTGATGAAAAGGGTACGCGACCGCTAAAAACCAAAGCTGATTTAGTGACTACATTAGGAAACAATAATCATGGTAATAGAATATCAAACTTTGACCCAGCTTGGGAATTGATTTTAGAAATTTTGGTTGGTTCAGGATTGGTGTTGCGAGTTCGAGAAGAGTTAGGCGATCGCTACCAGCTGGTTCACGATTATCTCGTTGAACCAATTCGCCAAAAAAACAACTATGGTATAGTTGCCGAATTAGAAAAAGTAAAAATTGAAAAAACTAGAGCCGAAGTAGCCCAAAAATTAAGTCAAGAACAACTCAATTTAGTATTACAACGACGGCTACGAGAAGCACGTATAGCAGGTGCAGTTTTAGCGATGATGGGTGGGACGATAGCGGCATTATGGTGGCAAGCCGACTTACAAAAAAGAGCAGCAATTAGCCAAACTCTACGAGCTGAAAATAGCGAAGCCAACTTTAAAATTAGTGCGATCGCCGCTGCTAGTGAAGCTTTATTTGCTTCTAATAAAGAATTTGATGCCCTGTTAGAAAGTTTACGGGCTTGGAGAAGGCTTAAACAAACAAACAAAGTCCAATCAGAAACCAAAATGCGAGTGGTGACAGCCCTGCAACAGGCAGTTTACGGACTAACGGAAGTAAATCGCTTAGAGGGGCATACGGATACTGTTTGGGGTGTAATTTTCAGCCCTGATGGTAAATTATTGGCATCAGGCAGTCGAGATCAAATGGTGAAACTATGGCGTCCTGATGGCACTTTACTCCAAACCCTCAAAGGTCATACCGATGCTGTTACTAGCGTGAGCTTCAGCCCAGATGGTCAAAGCCTAGCTTCAGCCAGCCTCGATAAAACCGTACAAATCTGGCGCAAAAGCCCAATTACAGGCGAATTTGACCCGCAGCCATTCAAAACCTTGCCAGGACAAGGAGATTGGGTTTATAGCGTAACTTTTAGTCCTGATGGGGAGTTACTAGCTACTGGTAGTAAGGATAAAACCATCAAACTCTGGCGCCCAGACGGTAGCTTAGTCAAAACACTCAAGGGACATAAAGGGTGGGTTAACTGGGTAAGCTTTAGCCCTGACGGTCAATTCATTGCCTCAGCAAGTGAAGACAAGACCGTGAAAATCTGGCGCCGGGATGGTAGCTTGGTCAAAACTTTACAAGAGCATCAACAGAGTGTGACCTTTGTCACTTTCAGCCCTAACGGTAAGCTACTAGCGTCTACAGGGCGAGACAAAATAGTGAAACTTTGGCGACGGGAGCATAGTAGTAAAGATAGTTGGGACTTTCGTACCTATAAAACTTTACAACAGCATACCAGTACAGTTTGGAGCCTGAGCTTCAGTTCTGATGGTGAAAAGTTAGCTTCCGCAAGTGAAGACAATACCATCAACCTCTGGAGTATCACTGGCACATTGCTTAAAACTTTCAAAGGACACAACGATGCTGTTGTTAGCGTAGCTTTCAGCCCAGATAACAAATTACTGGCTTCAGGCAGTCATGACAAAAGCATGAAACTGTGGAGTCTGGATACCCCAAAACTACCAATTCTCAAGGGACATCAGGATCGAGTTTTGAGCGTCGCTTGGAGTTCCGATGGTCAGATGCTAGCTTCTGGTAGCCGCGATCGCACGGTGAAACTCTGGCAAAGAGATACTAGTAGCGGCGAGGTCAAAACTCGACTCTACAAAACTCTAATGGGGCACACAGATAGAGTTACTAGTGTCAGTTTTGATACACAGGGAAAAATACTGGCTTCTGGTAGTTATGACAAAACGGTGAAGCTTTGGTGGCGCGACGGTACTTTAATCAAGACTCTCCAAGGGCATAGCGATGGCGTGACCGGCGTCAACTTCAGCCCTGATGGCCAACTGTTGGCATCAGCTAGTCTGGATAAGACAGTGAAGCTTTGGAATCGTGATGGTCGCTTGTTAAAAACCTTGGTAGGGCATCAGGCGCGGGTGAATAGCGTGAATTTCAGTCCCGATGGTCAAGTTCTAGCCTCAGCCAGTGATGACCAAACAGTCAAACTTTGGCGGTGGGACGGTACTTTGATTAAAACTTTCTCGCCCCATGACAGTTGGGTACTAGGTGTGAGCTTTAGTCCTACTGACCAGTTACTAGCTTCTGCTAGCTGGGATAACACAGTTAGGTTGTGGCAAAGGGATGGTACGTTGTTAAAAACTTTGTTAAAGGGATACAGCGATAGCGTCAATGCCGTTAGTTTCAGCCCCAATGGTGAACTGCTGGCCGCCGCCAATTGGGACAGCACAGTAAAACTTTGGAGCCGTGAAGGTGAATTAATTAAAATTCTCAACGGGCATCACGCTCCTGTATTAAGCGTTAGCTTTAGCCCTGATGGTCAAACACTGGCATCAGCTAGTGATGACAACACCATAATTATGTGGAATTTAGATCTTGATGATCTGCTCCTTCAAAGTTGCAACTTGGTAGGTAATTACCTGAAACACAACCGCAATGTTGAAGGGTACGATCGCTTTCTTTGTGATGACATTACCCGCAGTTCTTAAATTAAGCTCGGTTGCTTGGATATGTATTAATTTTGACTGACCAGCTAAAGCCCTGAAGCCTCAACGAGCAATCGCTATCAGTTTAGCGGCTGATGAGGCGCTCAGAGTTATTAATTTAAATCTCGAAATTTAAGTTTCGAGTTTACCACTCAAAGGAGCGATCGCTAATCAATACATCATCACTATTTTTGAGATCACTGTTTTCCTCAGTAGCTTCTTGGGGAAAATTCGCTAAAAATGCCTGTAGTCTCATGCGCTCAATATAGGGCCAGCCCCCCTCAGACTCAATATCTTTCAGTAGTGAGTAGAGTTGCCGACGGTTATCAGGCAAACTTTTTTGAAAAGCCCCATCCCTGATCTCTCGGTGTAACTGCTCCAACTGCCGCAGCAAAGCCAAAAGAGCTACAGTATCTCCTTGACAACTCTGAGCCGCTTCATGTACCACAGTTGCGATCGCTTGCACTTTACAGGACAATTTTCCTGATTCAAAACTTTTGTCGTTGCTCATGCCACCCTTTCCGTGTAAATGAAGTCAACTCAAATTTACAAGAGTATTGTTAATTTTCTCTTTGTTACTTTAGACCAAAGACAAGACTGATATATCAAAATTATCTTTTGAGACTGGGTGAAGGGTGTGGTGCTTTTGCGATCTTTATACGCCCTACCCTCAAAACCCTGCCCAAGCTCTTGCTTTGTCAACGACCAGCATAAGTCCTAAAGGAGCAGAGAAGATGAACCTTCAGCAGGCTTAGAGAGGGTTCTAGAGAGATTTTTCTCGGCTTACCTTACTGACCTATCTTTTAGTTCATTATCGTTTAATGTCTTAGTAAGAGCTGAGTATAGTCAGGTCTGTATCGATTTAAAAGGCAATTGCGATCGCTTCTCAAAGGGAGCGATGATGTTTACTAAACCCTCCAAGTGAGCTAGATGCGATCGCAACGTTCTTACTTAAGACTAGAGTGCTTTGATTTTGAGTTAAAAAAAATCGTATGATCTGGCTGATTTACCCATCGAACAATGGGTTGCGTGTAGTGTCTTGCAACACATACGTAATACAAAATGAGGGCGACACCGCTTTTGCTATAAGCAAGAGCCAAGCGTGAAGCAGACACCTCTCTTCGCGCTCTTAGAGGCAAGCACTTGTGCCGCTGTGCGTCGGAGCTTACTCATCCGCGCGCCCAACTCTAACAAATGCCACCAACAGTAAAACTGCTGGTTTTTGCTCCCCTAGGGACATACATCCAAAGCAGTTTTACAACTTAGATATTAATTTTTGAAATTGAGGTTGATCATGAGATATCGCGCTTTAATTGTTGGATTCTTGGCTTTGTGCCTGGGGCTAATAACTGCTTGTAGTGATGGTTCTTCTACTAATAGTGGTAGGGATGTGCTTACTTACGAACAAATTCGAGGCACTGGCTTGGCTAATAAATGCCCTCAACTAGCAGAAACAAGTCGTGGTTCCATTCCCCTTGATGCTAGCCAGTCATACACCATCAAAGAACTTTGCTTGGAACCAACTAGTTTCTTTGTGAAAGAAGAACCTGCTAATAAACGGCAAGAAGCAGAATTTGTTGCTGGCAAATTGTTGACTAGATACACTTCCACTATTGACCAGGTGCAAGGTGATCTGAAAATTAACCCAGATAATAGCTTGACCTTTGTGGAAACTGATGGTCTTGACTTCCAAGCTATCACTGTGCAACTTCCTGGCGGTGAGCGAGTACCTTTCCTGTTCACCATCAAAAACTTGGTTGCTCAAACACAACCCAATTTGACCAGTATTAATACCTCCACGGACTTTGAAGGTACTTTCAAAGTTCCTTCCTATCGTGGTGCTGCCTTCCTAGATCCCAAAGGTCGTGGTGTTGTCAGTGGCTATGATAATGCTGTGGCTCTCCCTGCTCAAGCGGATGATGAAGAACTCACCCGCACTAACGTCAAACGTGCTGAAATTCTCAATGGCAAAATTTCTCTGCAAGTAGCTAAAATCGATAGCTCTAGTGGTGAAATTGCTGGTACTTTTGAGAGCGAACAGCCATCTGATACAGATTTAGGTGCTGGCGAACCGAAAGAAGTCAAAATTCGCGGTCTATTCTATGGCCGAGTTGAACCGACTCGTGGCTAAATCCTCTTGAGTAACTCAACTGATTTGCACAGAATTACAATTCTGTAAAAATCAGGTTTGATCACAAAAGTTAACTCTTTGACTTCCCTGAAAAACTATTCATTACCCGGATCTTTATTAACATTTGCGATCGCGATGTCTGACGATAAACTACTCCCGGCGTTCCGAGCGGAGTAAGCCGACCCTCGGACTTGTCTTTGTGTCTACGCTCATCAATAATCAAACCTTTATATCTTCGTGTCCAATTCTCAATAAAATTGAGTTTTTGTCGAGAATAATCAGGTCTGATTTGTCAAAATAGCGAGAAAATCTCAGTCTTGCGAGCCTTATAAAACAAGGGTTTCAAGATTGTTAAAAAAATGCGGCTAATGGATAGATTTTTTCAGGCTGGTAGGTGGGTTTTTACTAAATGGCTATTAACTGAAGTACAACAAGGGGCATCTCGCCCTTTTTTTATTGGCTTAAGTGAATATACATAAATATTCCGCTTTGTAACAGTAATTTCTAAAGATTAGATGAATATCATTTGAGCAAATACGTAATTTTACAGTGAATATAACTTTTACTCATCCAATAAAATTCTGAACAATATAATTTTGTCTTTATAAGTTAATTTCATAATTAATTAATCAAATTAAGTACAATCTCGGTTTGATATTTAGCAACTAATTTTATATTTTGTTTCTATGTGGTTCAAAAAAACTACAGGTCATACCAAAGATAAATAACAAACTAAATACCAATTTCGTTCATTTAAATTTTGCTTAATGTCAACTCAACTATGGCATTTTCTCTAAAGAGAATTTTTATCCGCTATAGGAATTGCTAAGACAATTAGCACGATATTTTCTTTTATATCGTGCAATCAAAAGCTTAGTTTGAAAGCTAGAAATTGACTGTTTAATTACTCAATAAAAATGGTGCTATGCCTACCACAGTCACCAATGAACTGAAACATGAAATTTGGCAGTTGTTGCGAGAGTATCAGCAATCTCGGTCAGAAAATGTTCGCAATCAACTGGTTAAACTCAATTTTGGACTTGTGAGAAAAGAAGCTCACTACTGGCTAAATCAATGTCATGAAAGCTACGAGGATTTGCTCCAAGTTGGCTGTTTGGGTTTAATTCGAGCCATTGAAAGATTTGAAATTTCTAAGGGACATGCATTCAGTTCCTATGCCATTCCTTATATTCGAGGTGAAATTCAACACTACCTCCGAGACAAAGGTGTTACCGTACGAATCCCTCGGCGGTGGTTAGCACTACAACAGCAGGCAATAGGAGTTTCACGTTCTTTGCGTGAGAAATACAATCGCCAACCTACCGACTCGGAATTGGCAGCAGCACTAGAAATTTCTCCAAACGAATGGCAAGAAATTAAATTAGCATGGGTTAATCGTGCTCCTTTGAGTTTAGATGTGCCAGTGCAAGATGGAGAAGAAGGTGCTACTTGTCTAGGAGAATTGGTTCCAGATCCTCACTACCGCAGCTTTCAACTAGCACAAGAAGATCAACTTCGCCTACAACAAGCACTACTGCAACTCGAAAAACGCACCCGCGAAGTATTAGAATGTGTCTTCTTACAGGATTTGACACAAAAACAAGTAGCAGAACATTTAGGGATCAGTGTAGTAACGGTTTCCCGTAGAGTCAAGAAAGGCCTGGATTCGATGAAACACCTCATGGGTGTAACAGAGGATTAACTGCAAACAAACTAAAATCGCAGTTATGCTGGGTCAATAGTGCTAAAAATAACCCTTGAAATGCAAAAAATTAGGTTATAAAGGAACAGACTTCGCCTTTGATACTAATTTTAGGCATGTTGCTTTCCACTAGTAAATTTTCTAATGGCTTTTGAGAAAAACTCATGGGCAAAAATTCCAAAATTGCAGTTGCAGCCATTTTAACTTTGGCGATCGCTGGGTGTGCATCTGAAGATACACCACAAGTGATTAATCCTACACCAATTCCCCAAACGGCAGCAAAGTCGCAACCAGCAATTCAATCTTTTAAGAATCCAGTAGTGCCTGCCAAAGAGGTTTCACAAGTTGCTTCTGCAACTCTTAACCTGATTCAACCGACTAATGCCACAGAGCGGGTAGTCGTGGTATCAAAAGGGCGTCCTGACCCGTTTGCCCAAATTGCTGGACAGACAGTTTCCACAATGCCCTACAATACAGATGCAAGACCCGTGCCTGTATTGCCTCGCCTGCCTACTGCATCGATAGTAGGCCGAAAGCTTCCAGTCAGCAGCACAGCTTTAAATCAACAAAAAAATAAAATCTCTTCTGCACAAATAGCGAAAAGACCCAGTGCTAGCTTGACTTCGGTTCTACCTAAAGTTTTGCCTCAAGTTGTCTCCAACCCTACTCTAGTATCTGTGTTACCACCACCAGCACAACCTGAATTAGCCAAGGCAGTTCTTGTGACTGGTGTAGTTCTAATTGGTAGAGAACCCCAGGCAATTATCAAAGTACCGAATGAGCCAACAAGTCGCTATGTGCAGGCTGGACAGCGATTAGCGAACGGTGTGTTAATTAAACGTATTGAAATGAATGAAGGCTATAACCCTGTCGTGATTCTGGAACAATATGGTATTGAAGTTGCCAAAATGGTAGGGGAAAGCCCTGCCAATGCAACGCCATCAGCTGCATCTGCTAGTAATAATTCTGTTTCGATGGCAATGCCGCTGTAAAATCTTGTTACTGCTGGAGCTTTATTAAAAATGGAGAACAAGGAAAAAATTGAATTTGCTCGTGTGCCTTTAGCAGTCTATAGAGAGATAGCAGTTCATTTGCGTCAAGTGGAAGGGGTGGAAGTGGATTTGATTCCTCAGTCATCCCAAGAGTTTGATTATAATCAAAGTCAAATTGGTGGCTTGTGGATTTCTTGGACAGCCAACTCTGGTTTAGAAAGTCGGCAACGCGTCAACGAAATTGTGACTTACTATCAAAATCGCTATCTTGTCTTCTGACGATTTGAGTTAATATCAATTTCTTGAAAAAATCGAGGAGAGAAACCCACAAAAGGGCGTTGCATTGGTCAGATGCGAAACGGCGACGCATTGAAATTTGCTTTACGCGCCCAGGTAAAGTGCGAGAAGTTAAGTAAGTAAAAGTGTTCTGAAACCTTGACTTGCTACACTCAAGTCAGTTTTGCTAGTGTCTGAATCAAAGCGTCATAATTAGGTGATGCAATTATAAATTGCTGAGGTAAACTTGCAAGCAAGGTAATGCAAAATATTACTCAGCGGCTCTTCGGTCTGGGCATAACTTATAATGGAACACTGGCAATTTCTGATACAGAAACAGGGCGATCGCTCCTGGCATACCCTGGAATCGCCAAATGTAGAAATTTTGGAAGGTGAATATAGAGTTTTGGCTCGTTCTAATCTTCCTAATACAGATGTGGAAGTGCGGGTTTCTCACTCTTCAACCCAACAAGTTCCACCAAAGCGGCGAATTTTTAGGCGATCGCGTCGCACTAACTCTGAAGGCTTAATGGCGGTAATTCCCTTTACCTACTTCAATCCGGGAGTCTGGGAATTGCGCTGCTCTGGCGATTTGATGTCGGATCTACTGGGAAAATCCTGGCAATACAGGATTCTCCTGCAAGTCTTACCCCAAAAAATCGAGGGGGAAAGAAGGGGAAAGGGGGAAAATATAGAATCAAATTCTACTCATGACTCCAACTCCATAACTCCATTGCCTGCTAATCCAACTACTCTGCGGGAAGCTACGCTACATACGTCTACATGGGAACCCTTGGTTCCTGATTATCCAGATACTATTTCTAATGCTAACTTGGTATCCACTGCCTTAGCAGAAACCGCCATTACAGTAGATAACGCCATTGCTATTCCTACAGAACTGGGAATTGTTATAGATAGCAGTCCTGCTACCACTGCTCTATTAGATGAAACTAAAGAAATCGATCAGCCTGTCAGCCCTGTATGGCTTAAAGGTGAGACGGCAGAACAAATTTTACAAAACTTGATAGAATTAGCTTTACCCGCTTCTGAACCCTTGCTGGAAGATGAACCGGTGACGGATTCTATAACAACGCAACCACTGCCACCATTATCACTAACTTTAGACCAAGAAATTTATATTGCTCGTTGGGGGCAAGCTCTCACAATCAATGGGCACGTTGAACTAAAGGAAAAGACGAATTTAGATTTAGATTTAGCTGAAAAATTATCCCTAAAAAGCCTTTGTGCGCTTGAACTAGGAATTGAACTGCGATCGCCTTTAGAGTCGGAAATCCTGACTCAGGTACGGCAATCATTACCCGATCAAGTGCTGCCCTTTACTATCAACACCTCAATTGATGTTCCTGGTGACTGTGAATCTAAGC
Organism: Nostoc sp. B(2019); assembly: GCF_010091925.1. Classification (GTDB taxonomy): domain Bacteria; phylum Cyanobacteriota; class Cyanobacteriia; order Cyanobacteriales; family Nostocaceae; genus Komarekiella. The sequence goes on from NZ_WVID01000045.1 coordinate 26,757, forward strand.
TGATTTTGGCAGATATCTGTTTGTATGGTGGATTTACTGATACTGGTGAAGTCATGCGGTTAGCCAGCCAGTCCTTCACAATTACAGCGGATGTAACAGAATTACTGGCAATGAAAGCAGTACCAAAGCCTAGTACACCAAAAGTGTCAGAATCTAGCGCATTATCAATACCGCCTGCTGCCTTCACAGAGCCAGAGGCATCTGTCAGCCTCGATTTGGAACTTTTCAATCTGGTCAAGGCCCCAAAAACAGAACAGTCTCAAATATTTAATCCATCTCCAAATAAACCCCTGCCACCGCGAATTAACCCGCGAGTTTTGCGGGAAGCCGCCTTACGAGCATCTATACTTAAGAATTCCGCAACTGAGCACTCGCCTCAATTACCAAAGTTGCCTCCCAGCCAAACTGCCGCAATGACTTCGGCGCTCACTGTCACTGCTATTGTTGCAGAACTCCCTACACAGGAAGAACCTGTGGAGAAGGATACCACGATAGCTGCTATCAATCTGGAGCAGTTGGTTATCAAGCATCGTCGAATGCCAATGCTCAACCCAACTTTTCCATACTTGAGACGGCTAAAAGCTTTGCCAGATAACAAAGAAGAAGTAAATAACAATGTACCAGATACATTGGAATTTCAAGCTGCTGAGGACTTTCCGCAGTTGGACACAACTGTAGCAGAGGATAAAAATACACCTGAATTAGTGACACACGATATCCAATTCCAGGATGAATCTGTTGCAGTTCCAGAAGTATCAGCCCCGTCAAGTGCAGAATTCCTCGATGAATCTATTGCCGAAGTAACCTTTTCTAGTGCAGAATCCATCACTGCGGCTAATTCCCACTCGTCGCCCCTGATCAAAAAGTGGATGCAAAGTCAAGGGTATTCACCTGAATCTATCAATTTGCAATACCAAGACGATACCTATGTACCAGCCCAAGAGACGCTGGTTTCGCTAAGTACTGAAACTGTGACTGTTGATGCCAACTTGTCATTAAATTTAGATTCTGAAACGGAGACAAAGGCAGACACAAACTTGGTGGAAGTAGAGGAGATGGAGACACAGGGAGAGGCAGAAACAGAAAATGTGTCAGAAACCACATTTTTACAGCATCCATTACCACAATTACCGCCTTCTTCTCTTATTAAGACACCGTCAGCTTGGTTGGCGCAAGAAATTGTTATAGATGATACATATAATGAATTACCAGGCAATGTGACAAGTAACCACCTCTCTGAACAAGAGGCGCAACCACTGTTAAATTTATCCCGTTCCTTGCCTATGACTGCGGCGATTATTGAGCCTTTGCCAATTCCACAGTTGTATGTGCCAGGTGGCGAACTGATTGCTGGTAAGTCCATAACAGTGCGCGTAGAAATGCCTGATGTACCCCCGCAAGTTGTTGTTAAGTTATGGGTTGAGGATTACCAAACTCGCTGGTTACTAGACGGCCCCCATTTGCTGACAAATTTGCTGCCTAACTCCTTGGGAGGGCTGGAAGTGATGACTAAATTAAATATTCCCTTTGGCTGTTTAGAAATTCGCTTAGAGGCGATCGCTCTAGATATGGTAACTCAACAGGAGAGTCACAAAGTCACAATAGTGCGGACTGTGATTCCTCCCGACTTACCGACTTTACAGCTAGATGAACTGCTGGGTATGTGAAGATGCTTCAAAAATAGCCTGTGTTAAAAATCTTGAGAATTTTAAAAATCAGGCTGGATTTGCAGTAAGCTCATTTTGAATTGTAGTGTGATTTAATAGGAATCTTTACTATGGCAGCATCCTTTTTGCCTTCTATCTTGTTACCCATAATTGGTTGGATTGTGCCCGGTGTGGTCTTCGCATTTCTATTTTTATACATGGAAAGCGATGATATCAGCGATATCAGCTGATGCAGTCACTAGTCATTAGTCAAGTTGTTGGGTAAGCAATTGTGCTCAAGTCCGTCGTAGACTTTTTTAAAGTGTTGACTAAAAATTAATACCGCCTATCTCATGGAGACAGGCGGTTTTTTTACGCTGATTTTTCAACAATTACTAGAAAATTCAGACTTTATAGTATTCGGTTCAGACTATTGTTATATCGAAGAACCGAGTCCGGCGTAGGCACCATAAAAGAAAATGCCTAAAACAGTAATTACACCTAAACCTGCGACCGTAGCGACGACCCACAGGGGAATTCTCCCACTTCCAGACACAGCTTTTCTCCTCCCTTAACAACAAATCAACACACGATCAATAAACAAAGATTAACAACAGTACTTCTAGTTAGTTAAAGAAGTAACTGGAAAACAGTATACCCAGAACAAAAACTAGTAGTAGTCCTAGGTACAATGAAGTCCGGTTTAGTTCAACCGGTTGATTATTAGGATTGGGCGATCTTTCCATAAATTTCTCCTAGCGTTGAATAAACTGCATTGCGGCGATCGCGCCTAAAAAGAATACAGTTGGTACACCCAAGGTGTGAACTGCAAGCCATCTAACCGTAAAAATTGGATAGGTAACTGGTTGATTATTGATGTTATTGCCGCTAGTCATGATCTCAAACTACTTTCCGATAAATTGTTCAACTTGCTTTTTAGCTTCAAAACGGTTCTTCACAATTGGCACTTCTTGCCGCGCTGGTGTGAAATACTCATCGGGACGGGGTGTACCAAACGCATCATAAGCCAGCCCTGTGCTGACAAATAGCCAACCTGCAATAAATAATGCTGGAATGGTGATGCTGTGAATCACCCAGTAACGAACGCTGGTAATGATGTCCGAAAACGGACGTTCTCCAGTGGTACCTGACATTTAGATCCCTACCTTCACAAAGAGTGTTATTGAGTTTATTATCCTACAAAGTTTAGAAAGAGTTACAAGTTGCAACGTCCTTCTCAGAAATTGGGCATTGGGTATTAATTATTCTTCCTCTGTCCCTCTGCCTCTTCGGTCATTAAGCTGCTCCTGGTGGGGAAGTTGTTTCAGGTGGGATATATTTCAGCAAAGCACCGCGATCGCCAATTATAAATCCCTGATCTGGCTTCAAGAAAATAATCTTGTACAAATTAGCAGCTACTTCTTCGACCTCACGGTCTTTTTCCCAGGTTTTACCACCGTCGGTACTGCGTAGCAAATTACCGCTACCGCCACCTATCCAAATTTCGTTGGGTGTGCGATATGCCAAATCCAGTAAACCCCAACTGGTGGATAGTTCTGGATATTGTGCCTTTTGCCATTCGTCAGGTTTAGTTGGATCGCTGAACTGAATTTGACCTCCCCTTGCTAGCATCCACAACTGACCATCATCAGTAAAACCCATATTTTCTACTCGTCGAGAACTATTGCGGTTATGAGGAACCCAAGCATTTTGTCCTGGTTCCCAGGTTGAGTAGAAGTTACCCTTAGCAGAAACGGCAACATATTTGCCATCAGCAGAACGCTCGATGTTACGCACTACACCAACAGCTGATTCCACCTTAGCTTTCCAATTTTTGCCGCCGTCTGTAGTTTGATAGATTGCTCCAACATCAGTAGCCATTTCAGCTGTGTTCTCGGCCAGTGCCTTAATAGCGATCGGGCTACCAGGTAGCTTTTCGCTCAGGGGAATGCGTGACCAAGAACTACCTTCATCAGTAGTATGTAGCAACAGCCCTGGCTCTCCGGCAATCCAGCCTTCTTTCCCTACAAAACTTACTGAGTCAAAGCGATACTTTTGCTCATCTAGTTCTAGGGTTAAAGGTTTCCAAGTATAACCACCGTCATTTGTTTCTAAAAGTGTGGCATTGCTACCTACTAAGTAGCCATGCTGAGGATTACCAGTCAAGGAAATATCCAGCAGATTCGAGTCTGTTGGCACAGAAATAATTTTCCAGGGGTTGTAGCTAACGGAGGGAACTTTGCTACAACCTATACACATGAGGACTACGATCAACAAGGCAAATATTCGTTGCCAATTTCTCACAATTGAATGCATCAGTATCTCTTAGTTGTTTCTAAATTTGTGTAAGGGTTCTCTAAAAGGTTTACTTTAAGGCAGTGGCCACCCTCCGAGGTAGATGAATCCTGAGTATTGTTAGCGGTAGCAGGGCGTTTAGCCCGTGCCGTTAGCATAGCGGCGTGTAGTCCGTACTGAGTTAGAAGACCTGTACCAACTATAGAGCGTACTGAGTACTTTTATTCACTCAGGACTCAGAGAAAAGTCAGTAGCGATCGCCAAGTTGCGGCGGCTTCTGATAACTCTGTAGCAAGACCCCGCAGGATGCGCCGGAATCTGACGCTCAGAAGTTCGATGGCTGCTCTGAACTCCAGAGACTCAGCACTGTCGTCAAAAAGGTTGCGCGTGTCATTGTAAGCCGTACAGACTGATAAAAAACAAGAAGCCAAGAGCCAAAGCACCAAAAATTAAGATATTCTTTTGGGTTGGCGTTAGGTTGTTGACACCAAGACCGTAACCGAGATTTTCTTTGAAACCGGATGCTGTACCTGCTGGGCCAATGTTGGCAAAAGCGGTCTTTTTAGCACTACAAACTGGACAGCGCCAATTGATAGGTAGTTCTGCAAAGGGTATTCCTGAAGCAATGTCATGCTTGTCATCGCCTTTTTCGGGTTCGTAAACATAACCGCAGGCGCGACACTCATAGCGGTCTAGCACTGGAGTCTCAACAGCTGGTTCGCTCATGGCTAAGGCCTCGCAGAGAAGAAATCTTAAATATACGTTAAAAATTATGACATAATTGTTAGGCTTTTCTATCATCTACCAAAACGAATCAAATACCTGAAGTGCATCTGTTTCCTAGATTTCAGAAAAGTCAAAAAGATATAATGTAAAAGAAAGTAACAGCCTTATTTACACTATAAGCGGTAGATATTCATTGTGTTTGTCCTCAGCGGTTACGAGTACCTTCTAGGCTTCTTCATAATCTGTAGCCTAGTGCCTGCCCTAGCGCTCTCAGCGTCCAAGCTCCTACGACCCAGTGGTTCCAGCCCGGAACGACGCACTACTTATGAATCTGGCATGGAACCCATCGGGGGAGCCTGGATTCAGTTTAATATCCGCTACTACATGTTTGCCTTGGTCTTCGTCGTCTTTGATGTGGAGACGGTGTTCTTGTATCCTTGGGCGGTAGCTTTCCATCGTTTGGGGCTATTGGCATTTATTGAAGCGCTAGTCTTTATTGCAATTCTTGTAGTCGCTTTAGTTTACGCATGGCGTAAAGGAGCTTTGGAATGGTCTTGAATTCTAACTTAACAACTCAGGACAAAGAGCGAATCATTAACCCCATTGAGCGCCCCACAGTCACTCAAGACCTTTCAGAAAATGTGATTCTGACCACGGTTGATGATCTCTACAACTGGGCGCGGCTTTCTAGTTTGTGGCCGTTGCTATTTGGCACTGCTTGCTGCTTTATTGAGTTCGCAGCTTTAATTGGCTCACGATTTGACTTTGACCGTTTTGGACTAATTCCTCGTTCTAGTCCTCGCCAAGCCGATTTAATTATTACGGCAGGCACAATTACTATGAAGATGGCTCCTCAATTGGTGCGTCTTTATGAGCAAATGCCAGAGCCAAAGTATGTAATTGCGATGGGAGCTTGTACAATTACTGGCGGGATGTTCAGCGTTGATTCTCCCACGGCAGTGCGTGGAGTTGATAAACTGATTCCTGTGGATGTGTACTTGCCTGGTTGTCCTCCCCGTCCCGAAGCAATTATCGACGCGATTATTAAGCTGCGGAAGAAGATCACCAATGATTCGATGCAAGAGCGGGGTAAAATCAAGCAAACCCACCGCTACTACAGTACGACTCATAATCTAAAGCCAGTTGAGCAAATTTTAACTGGTAAGTATATGCAGTCAGAAACTCGCTCTGTACCGCCGAAGGAATTGACGGAAGCGATTGGTATGCCAATACCACCTGCGCTGCTAACAGCAAAGGCGCAAAAGGAGGAACAAACCCGTGGCTGAAGAAGAATCTAAACCAGTACCAGCAGCTAAAGAAGAGTCCTTGGTAAAAGCGGGTCAAGTTTCTCAGTGGTTAACGGAAAATGGCTTTGACCATGAGTTTTTAGAACCAGACAAGAACGGGGTAGAGATAATTAAGGTGGAGCCAGATTTCTTGCTCCCCACCGCTACAGCCCTGTATGCTTATGGGTTTAATTATCTCCAGTTTCAAGGTGGTGTTGACCTTGGCCCAGGACAAGAATTAGTGAGTGTATATCACTTGATTAAAGTGGGTGATAATAGCGATCGCCCTGAAGAAGTACGGGTGAAGGTGTTCTTACCACGAGAAAACCCCACTGTGCCATCAGTCTACTGGATTTGGAAGACCGCAGATTGGCAAGAGCGCGAGTCTTACGACATGTTCGGCATTATCTACGAAGGACACCCAAATCTCAAGCGGATTCTAATGCCAGAAGATTGGGTAGGTTGGCCTTTGCGGAAGGATTATATCTCGCCTGATTTTTACGAGTTGCAAGACGCTTATTAATTAGTACTGAGTACTGAGTTTCAGCAGTGAGAATTTTTATAACCTCACCTTAACCCCTCTCCGTTAGCGGAGGGGGGTAATGTTTTTACAAGGGATGAGTTGCAAATGCTCAATAACGCTTATTTTGGCACTCAGCTAATTTTTAACCCACATTCCGCCCTTTGAACTGGCACATGAGATAATTTTCGGATGGCGAAGGTTGTTTGAGACACAAACAAGGTG
>NZ_WVID01000046.1 GCF_010091925.1 Nostoc sp. B(2019)
GCGAATATCAAAGGTTCGTTCACGAATATCAAAGGTTCGTTCGCGAATATCAAAGGTTCGTCTGCGAATATCAAAGGCTCGTTCACGAATATCAAAGGTTCGTCTGCGAATATCAAAGGTTCGTCTGCGAATATCAAAGGTTCGTTCGCGAATATCAAAGGTTCGTTCGCGAATATCAAAGGTTCGTTCACGAATATCAAAGGTTCGTTCGCGAATATCAAAGGTTCGTCTGCGAATATCAAAGGTTCGTTCACGAATATCAAAGGCTCGTTCGCGAATATCAAAGGTTCGTTCGCGAATATCAAAGGTTCGTTCGCGAATATCAAAGGTTCGTCTGCGAATACAGGACTTACGCACTCAGATCCCCCAACCCCCTTAAAAAGGGCAGGGCTGTTTCGTTCCCTAAAAGTCCCTAATTTACAAGCGTATCAATCAAAAAAAGCAGGTTGTTAAACAATCTAATTTGGACAAAAATCAAGCGATCACACTTAAATTTACCGATTGAAGCAGTAATTTTTCGATTACCAACTCACTAAAATTTCTGGCTGATACTCTTGACAAAATCCTGATTTGAGCGAATGAAACAGCCCTGCCTTAAAAAGGGGGCTTTAGAAGTTCCCCCCTTTTTAAGGGGGGCTAGGGGGGATCTAGGTTTCAAGCTTCAGTGCGTAAGTCCTAGAATATCAAAGGTTCGTTCGCGAATATCAAAGGTTCATTATTGCATTGCAAAAGATATCTTCCCTGCCTCCCCTGCGGTGGTCAGATCCCCGACTTCTTTAAGAGGTCGGGGATCTAATAGCCCAGAGAATACATCCTTGGACAATTTGGTAGAACTATGCAGATTGGCTATCCATTTCAAATTGATGGGCGGGGACGAGTGGCGGATGCAACCCCAGAACAGCACATTCGCCAAATGATTGAGCAGGTGTTGTTTACATTGCCGGGGGAGCGAGTCAACCGTCCAGACTTTGGCAGCGGCGTACAACAACTCATCTTCGCACCCAACAGTGAAGAACTGGCAGCGGCCACAGAGTTCTTAGTAAAAGGGTCGCTGGAACAGTGGTTAGGGGAAGTGATTGAGGTAGAGGCGGTGGAGGTGCAGAACGAAGACGCCAGTTTACAGATTACAGTTCAGTATCGAGTGCGGCGAACCCAAGAGCGTCAGGTTGTGGAGTTTTCTCGCAATGGTTAGTACACAATACCGATGTAAAAATGAACGACGCCGAAACGAAGTGCGTAAACGCAAGGATGCGGACGGACTGCCGATTTTGAATGGCATTGATTATTTAGAAGTCGCCACAGATCAAAAAACGCTGTTTGTTCATTTCATCCACATCCTGGAGCAAAATACTTTAACTATCGAAAACATTCAGGTAAGAAGGTTTGAGGGAACAACGGCGATTGAGGTTCCCATTGAATCGGTGAGTGCCTCAAGTAGGCTGTTAACGATTGGGGTGACAGCACCTAAAGATGTGTTTACGTACACAATGCAGTTGGTAGAAGCATTCGGCAAGGAAAAACCGCCTACCGGATTTGACTCGCAACTGGCACAGGTAGAGTTTCTATTCCAGGTGGCATTGAGCGAGTTTGACTGCAAAACACCGACTGAACCAACTGAAAAACCACCTCTACCCCCAGTAATTGACTATCTGGCAAAAGATTACGCTAGCTTTCGCCAATTGATGCTGGATCGGTTGGCGGTGACAATGCCGCAATGGCAAGAGCGCAGCCCCGCTGACCTAGGGATTATGTTGGTGGAACTGGTAGCTTATAAGGCAGACTATCTCAGTTATTTCCAGGATGCGGTGGCAACGGAATCATATTTGGGAACTGCTCGCAAGCGTGTGTCGGTGCGTCGCCATGCCCGTCTACTCAATTACCCCATGCATGACGGCTGTAACGCCCGCACCTGGGTAACACTGCGGGTGAATCAACCTGTGACGTTGCCCGATCGCAGTACTGCAAAAATACGCTTTTTAACAAATGTGCCTGGTCTTCCCAGCATCCTGTCTGAAAAAGAATTTGATATTGCCATTAACCGAGGAGCGCAGGTATTTGAAGCGATGGAGGATGCCAAGCTTGATCCTGCCTGTAATGAAATACATTTCTATACTTGGAGTGATTTGACGTGTGTGCTGCCTACCGGGGCGATCGCTGCCACACTCAAGGATGAAGGGAAACTGGCGCAACTATTACAGCCGGGTACTGTGCTGATCATTGAGGAAGTCAAAGGAGCGCAAAGCGGTGAGCCAGCAGATGCCGATTTGACTCATCGTCATCCGGTGCGATTGACAAAGGTAATGTCAGATCGTGATCCATTGGCAGATGTGAACTTAGTAGAGATTGAATGGTCGCAGGAGGATGCATTACCGTTTCCTATTACCATTTCCCAAATGGTGGGCGATCGCCCCATCTCCGATATCAGCATCGTCCGGGGTAACGTTATTTTGGTCGATCACGGCTATACGGTGGATGGTTCAGAAAAACGTATGCTTGATTGGGTATCGTCCAAACGCTACCGCGCCCGTCTGCGAGAAAGACCGCTAACTCAACAAGGACGGGTACAAGTTAGCAAGACCGACACACAACAAGAAGACTCCACCGCTGCGGCTTTTGTCAAGGCCTTTGGCAAAGATTGGTCTGAGTGGTGGGGTAGCAGACCAACCTTTAACCCCACCGCCTCGGCTGCGGCTGTCTGGAAATGGGAAATGCGTGATGTGATGCCTGCCATTTTCCTAGAAGAACAGGATGCCTCAACCAACGAGATCAGCTTTTGGTATCCCCAACGAGATTTGCTCAATAGCGATCGCTTTGCCCGCGAGTTTGTCGTGGAAATGGAGGATGATGGACGTGCTTATCTGCGTTTTGGTGATGGACAAGTGGGTAGACAGCCCCAAGCAGACGCCACTTTGTCGGCAATCTATCGCATTGGCAACGGCACAGCGGGGAATGTGGGAGCAGAGGCGATCGCTCATCTCTTCTGTAAAGTATGGGATTCTCAAGAAGTTCTGCTAACAATCGGCAATACCAATCCTATCCGTAACCCCCTCCCAGCAAGAGGCGGCGTTGACCCAGAACCGATTGAGCAAGTGCGGCTTTATGCGCCCCAAGCATTTTGCACACTGCAACGAGCAGTCACAGAAGCAGATTATGCCGAAATAGTCCAGCGCTTTCCTGGTGTTTCCAAAGCCCTGGCAACCCGCCGCTGGACAGGTAGTTGGTACACGATTTTTATCACAGTAGATCGACAGAATGGTTTGCTGATTGATGAGACGTTTAAGCAGGAATTGACCAGCTTTTTAGAACAGTTTCGCTTGACGGGTCAGGATGTAGAAATCGAAAGTCCGAGCTTTATACCGTTGGATATTGCCCTCAAGGTTCAAGTTGCACCCGATTATTTTCAGAGCCAGGTGAAGGAAGCCTTGCTGAATGCTTTTAGTAACAAAGTGTTGGGTGAGGGACGGCTGGGGTTTTTCCATCCTGATAATTTCAGCTTTGGTCAGCCGGTGTATCTGAGCAAGGTAATTACACAGGCGATGCAGGTGGTGGGTGTGCAGTCTGTTACCGCAAAGCGTTTTCAACGCTGGGGATTGCCACCACAAAACGAGTTGGAATTAGGGCGAATTGCCCTTGGGCGGCTGGAAATTGCTCGCCTAGATAACGACGCCAATATGCCGGGACAAGGCAGACTTGAATTATTGCTGGAGGGAGGCTTATGACGTGTCCCGAACAACCGCAACAACCGCGCAATCGCCCCGGTTTACCCGCCCTGAGCTATCGAATTGGGGACTATGCTTCGTTTCGCGATCGCCTCCTTAGCCGCCTCACTTGCCCCATAGTCACACCCGACAAGCCCCAGGGCATCTCCCTACGCCAGCTAAATACGCGCACCAACGACGACCCCGCGATCGCTCTCTTGGATGCCTGCGCTGTAGTTGCCGATGTCCTCACTTTTTACCAAGAGCGGATCATCAACGAAGGTTATCTACTCACTGCCACCGAGCGACGCTCAGTATTAGAATTAGCGCGGATGATTGGCTATGAACTAAATCCAGGTGTCGCTGCTAGTACAGTTTTGGCGTTTACCGTCGAAGATGCCCCCGGTTCTCCCACCGTCGCCACCATTGCCAAAGGCACACAAATCCTCAGCATTCCTGAACAAGACGAACTACCACAGACTTTCGAGACTAGCGAAGACTTCACCGCCCATCTGGAATGGAACGCCCTCAAACCCCGCCCCAACCGTTCTCAAAAAATTACTAAGAGTACCCGCAAACTCTACCTCAACGGTACGAGTACCGGATTGCAGCCAGGTGATGCACTGCTACTAATGGATGGAGACGCCTCAGAAAAGCCACATTATCTGCTCAGTCTTGATACCGTTACACCCAACGCCAAAGATGGTTACACCGTCGTCACCTGGGAACGGCAATTACCCCCTACCCTAGAACAACCACCCCGCAACCCCGCCGTTATCGCCTTTCGCCAGCGGGCAAACCTGTTTGGCTTCAACGCCCCCCGCTGGGACACCATGCCCGACGAAATTAAGCTGGCAAACGGTGGCAAAATCAAGGGTGGCGTTTATCGCTACAACGTCGGCAGTAATTCTCAGTGGCAGTCAGTTAATACAGGTTTGCTGAGTTTCGACATTCGTTGTCTCGTCGCCAATTTCAAAACAGGTTTCTTGTTTGCTGGAACACCCCTCGGTATTTTTCGCTCCAAAACCAACGGCGAAATTTGGACGCTGAATAACACTGGACTGACAAATTTCAGTATTCAAACCATCCTGGCAGCATCGAATGGGGAACTGTTGGTGGGTAGCACGGGTGGGGGTGTATTTCGCTCCACAGATGACGGCGAAAGCTGGTCGCCCATTGGTATAGGTTCGGTGAAAGTCAAAATTAGCGGAGCAGGTGGGACACAAATCTCGGAGCCGGAAATTACGGGTATTCCAAATACAGTTGTTCATGCTCTGGCGACCGATGATTTCACCCTCACGCCACCAACTCTATCCACAAATGGAACCACAGTAACGATTACTAGGGGAGACGGAATTATTCCTTTGAACCTACAACCAGGAGATGCGATCGTTGTCGGGCAACAAATTAGGTTTGTGACTGAGGTTAGTGCTACAAATCCAGCGCAAGTTACTATTAACGATTCGTTTCGCAATCCTCCTCCTCCGTTGCCGAATGGTACAGAGATTAACCTACCACTTGGAACGGTTTTCATTGCGTTTCGCCCTTCCAGTTCTCCTGGTGCTTCCGCCTTGGTCCTAACAAGTAGTAGCGGTAATTACATCTTTGCGGCGACGGATGTTGGAGTTTATCGCTCCAATGATCAAGGGCATAATTGGGACGGTAAAAATAATTTATCTAATCAGGTTGTTCGATCGCTAGCAGTTTGTTCAGGTTTTATCTTTGCCAAAACCGATCGCGGCATTTTGCAATCTAGTGATCAAGGAGCAATCTGGAATCCAACAAATCTCACAGATACGAGCAAGGTAATTCGATCGCTGGTAGCGTTTGGCAATGATGCGTTTGTGGCTGCAAGCGATGGAGTTTATCGATCGCGCAGTGGCGGAAATTGGGAACAGAAGAACAACGGTTTAATTGATACCAATGTGTGGGCGATCGCCATCAACCAAGTGAGCGAGCAGCCAGGTGATCTGTTTGCATTCACAGCTAGCGGTATTTTCCAATCCACAGACCAAGGCGAGAACTGGACTTCATTTAGTAGTGCCTCGAAAAATCCTGACTTGACTGCCGTTACAGCTTGTGTAAAATCTGTTGTCGCCAATCCAAATCAAATCTTTGTGGGTTCTGCTTTTACTGGTTTTGAGAAAGTAACTGAAGCAGGCTGGACAAACTACAATATTCCAACTCCCCAACCGGGGCAAGATTTGCAAATTGATTTGGATACACTCTATCCCCGGATTATTACTGCTAGCTGGGTGGTATTACGCCAGGGAAATCGCTTCCAACTGTGCAAAGTCACAGATGTTGTTGAAACACAGCGCAAGGACTTTACCCTAGACACGAAAATCACGCGAATTCTCACGGATACAGTAATTAGCCAGCCAGAGAAATACAATCTCCGAGATACGAAGGTGCTGGCGCAAAGTGAAACGCTTTCACTCACTAAAGATCCGTTAACAGTTGCGGTACAGCAAGAAAATATCTTTTTCGACCCCATTTGGACAAATAAAGTACTACTGAGCGAGTACGTCAAAGGATTACAGCCTCAGCATCCAGTAATTATTAGCGGTAAACGCATTCGAGCCGAAGTCTTGAATGTGGGTGGAGTTGTGCAGTCTGGGAATAATGGCGATCGCTGGTTACGTAATAATACTGGCTTAACTAACACTGAAGTTACTGCATTTACTTCCCATCTCCAACCAGAATTAGGGACACTTACTAGAAACTTCACCGCCATCCGGGGAACATTAACCGCTTTTACAAGGGAACTCAAGGTTGGTGCAAGTATCACAATTAATGGTGAAACTCAGACAATTAATAGTATTTATTCAGACAATTCTCTACTGCTGAACACAAAATTTACCAATGAACTATCCGAAGTTCCGTTTACATATTCTGGAGCGGGAACAGGGACGATCGCCAGTAGTGAAACTATGATTACAGGCAGCAATACCGTTTTCACCAGAGAACTGAAAGTAGGTGCTGAGATTAAAGTTGGTGAACAATCAATAAAAATTAAGGATATTTTCTCTGATACATCGCTGCTTTTAGAGTCTGCTTTCAGTTTAGATTTACCGCCCGGAACAACCTTTACTTATGGGGGTGAGGGAACAGGTACGATTTCGAGCGATCGCACTGCCATTACAGGTACTAATACTGAGTTTCTCAAAACGTTAAAAGTTGGTCAAGCAATCACAATTAATAATCAAACCAGAGTTGTTACACGCGTTATTTCAGAGACTTCTCTATTTGTTGATGCTGATGTTGACGCTATAGCAAGTCAGTCTTTTGAAAGCAATACGCTGTTTGTGGGAACTAACGGCGGTGGTGTCTTCCGCTCGCTCAACAACGGGAACACCTGGGAACCCATCAATCGCGGTTTAACAGATCTGAAGATTCAAGCGATCGCTACTCAAACCATTCAACCAGAAGCTAGTGATGCTCCAACTCCAGGATATAAACTGTTTGTCGGCACAGCAAAGGGCGTATTCCAAACAGATAAGGAAATTCAGTGGCAGGAAGTGAATACGAATCTGGCGTATTCTGATGTCCGTGCCTTAATAGCGATCGATAGTGGTGATTTGCTGGCGGGGACAACCAACGGCGGTGTTTTGCGCTATGCAAATGACGGACAAACCTGGATGCAAACAGGATTGGATGTTGTCGATGTCCAGACTTTGGCAGTTGACCCCAATGGAGACATCTTTGCTGGAACTATTGCCGATGGTGTGTTCCGTTCTGCTGATGACGGTAACACTTGGAAAAAACTAGATGCTGGGTTGACTAATCCCAACGTTACCAGCCTTGTAGCTTACCGCAAATCGGGAACTGGAAAAGTAACCAGCATTGACGCTAAGGTACTTGGACTGGTATCTGAACAGGATGAACCGGGTACAGCCTTCACCACAGAATTTGCAGTCGGTGACACAATTACTATTGCAGGGCAGACACGCCGCGTCACGAAAGTTATTTCTGATATTCGTTTAGATATTGACCGAAAATTTGATCGAGAAGATATCACCGAAGCCAGCAGCTTTCAGGTAACACGAGTATTGGCGGGTACTGCTGGTAGTGGCGTATTTCGCCTCAAGCCCAATCAACAACAGAACCCGATTTGGGAACCTGTTGCCAATAATCCCAACGATTTGAATATCCTGTGTTTGACGATTCAGCTTATTACTAGCGATTTGTTTGCTGGTACGGCAAGCGGCGGCGTATTCCGCTCCCGCGATGATGGCAATTTGTGGAAACCCAGCAATGGGGGGCTGACTAGCCTAGATCCACAAATTAATCCTACAGGAAAGGTAAACACTGAGTTTCGAGCGATCGCAGTACTTAATCAGCATCTTTTCGCTGTCGGTATTGGTATTCTGATTTCGCCGGATTACCTTTACACTGTGCAAATTCGCTCAGGCGATCGCCTGCAAGTCATGTCTCCACCTATACCTCTACCCGAAAAAGGTCGAGAGCAGCAAGCTGAGAATCTGGGACAAAAATGGTTGCTCAAAGACCGTGATGGCTTTACAGGCGTGGTGATGACTGCTGAGATGGAAGATATACGGCTCTTAGCAGCGACAGCCGAGGATGAAGCAGTTAGTGAAATAAATGCGATCGCCATTCCACCCAACGATCAGCAAGAACCGTTGTTGACTTTCACAGAGCCGATTCAAAATAGCTATGACCCGCAAACTGTGCAGATTTATGCCAACGTAGTCCGAGCAACGCATGGCGAAACGATTCAGGAAGTCTTGGGTAACGGTGATGGCACAGTGACGAATCAAAAGTTTATTTTGAATAAGCCGCCCTTAACATACATATCTGCATCTACACCCAGCGGTTCTCAAACCACACTTCAGATTAGAGTCAATGGTGTGCTGTGGCAAGAAGTGCCTTCCTTATATCAGCGATCGCCTCTAGAACAAATCTACATTACCCGCATCGCCAATGATCAAACAGTCACGATTACCTCTGGTGACGGTATTAACGGGGCGCGACTGCCCACAGGCTTGGAAAATATTACCGCCACTTATCGCAGCGGCATTGGGCTAGCAGGGCGAGTGGGGGCTAATCAATTAACTCTGCTGAAGACACGTCCTCTAGGCATTTCTGAAGTCACCAATCCGCTGCCAGCTACCGGCGCAGCCGACCCAGAAACCATGCTAGAAGCGCAGACAAGCGCCCCTTTGACCATCCGTACGCTGGGGCGAATTGTATCGTTGCAGGACTACGAAGACTTTGCTCGTGCCTTTGCTGGCATTGGCAAGGCCCAGGCAAAGTTACTGTGGGCAGGCGAAACCCAGCAGGTACATATCACTGTGGCAGCAATTGGGGGCGCAGCCGTACTACCTGATTCAGCGCTGTACATCAACTTGGTAAAAGCAATTGATGATGCTCGCGATCCGGTGCAACAGGTGCAGGTTGATTCTTACGAACCCTTGGCGTTTAACTTGGAAGCAAAACTGTTGATTGATCAGCGATACCTACCAGATAAAGTGCTGGCACAGGTGAAAGCGGCGCTGCTGAAGCGGTTCACCTTTGAGAAACGCGACTTTGGGCAGGATGTGACAACGGCAGAAGCGATCGCTACTCTCCAAGCAGTCACAGGGGTTGTGGCTGTCGATCTAGACGCACTACATCGCCGCGACTTAACCCGCAATCTAGAATCCGTCCCAGCATTGCCCGCCCGCTGGGATGTTGTAAATCGCCAAATCCTACCTGCTCAGTTATTAACAATCAGTCCTGCTGGAATTCGTCTGCGAGTGGAGGCAAGCTTATGACTCACAACGACATCCCCGAACGTCTTTACTCTCTTCTCCCCGCCATCTACCGGATTCGCGACGAGTCCCAAGATGGATCGCTGCGATCGCTGCTCGGCATCATTGAGAGCGAACTGCAATTAGTCGAAGAGGATATTGAAAACCTCTATGAAAACTGGTTTATCGAAACCTGCGATGATTGGGTAGTGCCATACATCGGCAACCTCCTTGCAGTAAGTGAATTGAGTGCCGAAAGCCACCGCACCTCTGGACAAGAGCGTCGCGCCTTCGTTGCCAATACCCTCGCTTATCGCCAGCGCAAGGGCACAACCCCTGTATTAGAACAACTGGCGCGAGATATTACTGGCTGGGGGGCAAGGGCGGTAGAATCTCAACGGTTAGTAGCAGCAACTCAAAATGTCAACCACGTTCGCCCCCAAACTGGTACTGTGAATCTGCGCCGCATCGGGCAATCAGAGCGCCTAGGCACTCCCTTCGAGACAGGAGTTGCTTATACTACCCAAATTGGCCCCAGTCGTGGCGGCGGTAAATATAATCCCAACAGCGTTATTCTTTACCTGTGGCGGTTGCAATCCTATCTAGTTGAAAGAGGCACTCCCCGCGCTGTATCAGGGTTTGACTCCGCGCAAGGACGCTATTTCACCTTTAATCCTCTTGGCTATGACAAGATTCCCCTGTTCAACACTCCGCAAACCGAGAGAGACATCACGACGTTGGCAGAAGAAATCAACGTTCCTGGTATCCTGACACGAGATCTGCTGAAGGCGTATGCACCAGAAGCGCGGCCAGTACAGGTATTTGTTAAAGGAGAACGGCAGCCGTATCAAGTAGACGACCTCTCAAATTGGCAGTCTGATGTTACTGGTACGCTAGTAGTTGATCCAGAACTGGGACGGTTGGCATTTCTCAGCGAGCCACCTGAGCAGGTAGAAGTAACCTATGCTTATGGCTTCAGCGGCGATATTGGAGGTGGTGTTTACGAACGAACAGATGCGATCGCCCAGCAACCGCCTATTTCAGGACAAATTACTTGGAAGGTGAATTCTGACTTGCCGGCGCTATTACAGATGGTAAAAATCTGGAATCAATACGCCCGTAAGTGGCAACATTGCTATGACTTAATCAATTTTCCTGTAGCGCGACTGGTACTCAGTCCTGATCAACAGATTTACCGAATTGATTTAGATCACAAGCGAAAAGAACGCAATCTCAATCTGTCTCCAAATATGCGGGCGGGTATCTTGCATGGCTTAAAAGCGATCGCTCATCAGGGAGAAATTGAAGTGGTGGTAACGCCCGGTGTGGCGGTAGATATTCAGGGGCGAGCGATGCGGCTGAATGTCCGGCATTCGGTGATTGTGGGCTGCTATCCCAGTCAAACGGTGCGGCTGGTGATTTTTTACCCGGAACGAGAATGGGAACCTCACTGGGAAATTCGGGCGCTACCTATGGATGAGTGGGAGCAAGATTTAGTAAAAACTTACATTCCACTGGTAGAACTGACAATCAACGCTGACGGCAGAATTGAGAAAGTGAGCAACGCTGTACGGCAGAATTTTCAGTTTCAGCCGGGGTTTGTGGGCGATTTCAAGTTGTCCATTCCATCTAGTTTAAGTGGCTCGAATGACGTGTTGGAGATTTCGGCAAATCCGGGAGCCTTCGCCGTCAACCGTAACGGACAGAAGATCAATCTGACTCAGGTTGCTTCCTACTCGTTACCACAAGAACCACCAAAGACGATGTTACTGTTCATCGCTCCTGGTAAAGAACCAGGAACAGGCAGACTAGATATTGTTCCTGATACAGAACGTGTGATCATCGAACTCCAGGGCAACCACACTTATACTCGCAATTTGGCGTTCCAAATTCCAGCAGAAAAGCAACTTTATCTAGTTGCTAGTAATGGCGATCGCCCCCACCTGTTGGGCAATCTCACAATTCGCGGCATCGCAACCCCCGATACCGAAAATGCAGGTGACTTTTTCCTGGAAGGGCTGCTAGTAGAAGGCAAACTTACTGTGTTGCCGGGAAACCTGCAACGGCTGCAAATTGCCCATTCCACACTAGTTCCCCAGGCGGGAGGGCTAGTAGTACAAAAGGCGGAATACGAAATTATAGACGCAGATCCAGAAGATGTTACCTTGCTGGCGCTATTGATGTATAGCCTGACGCTGTTGCAACGTTTGCTGCGAGTAGGGCTAAGCAGCAATGGCTTATCGACTCAAGAGCGAATTTCCCAAATGTCACAGATTGTCTTGCAGCAGGTAAGCACTTTGTTTGCGGGCATCCAGCGGGTGATCGAGCAGTTGCAACCTGTACCGCCATCAGTATATGAAGACGAGGAAGCGGCACAACCGCAACACAGCTGTGCTGTATGTCAAGAACCCGAAACTGTAAATCTAGATGAGGACAATTCGCTCCTTGCGATCGCCATTCACCAGAGTATTTGTGGAGCGATCGCTTTGGTAGATACTGTGCCGGAACTCCGAATTACCGATAGTATCATCGATGCTGGAGAGGATAGTAATCACGGGGCGATCGCTGCTCTGGGAGCCGATGTAGATGTGAAGACTTCTACTATCTTGGGTGCTGTAAGTGTCCGCAGTTTAGAAGCCGAAGAGAGCATCTTTCGCAATCAAGTTTCTGTTTTACGCAGGCAGGTAGGCTGTCTACGTTTCTGCTATGTACCACAGGGTTCGCGCACACCTCGCCGTTTCCGCTGCCAACCCGATTTAATTTTATCTGAACGAATAAAAGAACCTCCAGCAGCGATCGCTACTCTGTCTGTTAACCCCGTTTCAAGGCAAGTCTACGCGGGAACACGGGGTAATGGTGTATTCCAGTTGCTTGAAGAAGGAATGTGGATACCTCTAAATGCTGAACTGAGTAATTTGAATGTCACAGCCCTACTTGCTGCCGCCATTCCTGGTACTGGCAGTATCTCTAGTACACCCGCGTCCCCAAATATTGTTACAGGCATTAATACCCTCTTCACACAGGAGTTGAGATCTGGAGATTGGATCACTGCTGAGGGTCAAAACCGCATGGTGCAGGAAATTATCTCAGACCAGCAAATTAAACTAGACGCACCCTTTAATCCCCCTCTCCCCAATGATGGCAAGCCGTTTACAATCCACACCTTATTTGCAGGTACAACAGACGGCACATTGCTGAGAGCAACATCAACTCTCCGCTCTGGTATTGGCACTCTTAGCAGTACTGGCTGGGATACAGATAATCTCGTCGCTGTCACAGGCTGCAATACTTTTTTCCAGGAACAATTAGCAGCAGGGAGGATAATTACGATCGCTGATCAGCAGCGCACTGTACAGAGAATCGCGTCACATACGCTGCTATATATCGATACCGCATTTGATCGCACCGTAACGGGTGAAGAGTTTTTGATTACCAATCCCATCAATGGCACAACGATAGCCGGAACAGGAAAAGTTAGCAGTACGCGCGATCGCACTATGGTTACAGGCTGCAATACCCGAATTACCCAAGAAGTCTTGCCTGGAGACGACATCATAATTGTTAATCAACTGCCCACGGGCGAGGAGAATATACAGAGGCGGACAGTAGTAGCGATCGCTTCTGATACTGTACTCAGCGTCAATACAGCATTCAATGCTGATTTTGTCAATAGCTTCAAAATTCGGCGCACTGTTTGGACACCCATCACCCCCAATCTCACTAACACCCGCATCAACGCCTTAATACCATACACTATTGGCACTGGCACAATTACCAGCGTTGGCGACACTGTTACAGGACAACAAACGTTGTTCAAAACAGAATTTACCGTCGGTGACATAATTACCGTTACAGGAATAAAAACGCAAACGCGAAAAGTCACAGAAATTGTTTCCAACACAGAGTTAAAAGTCCACGCGCCATTTGATGCAGATTTAACACCAGGTACGTCATTTCAAGTGATGGGCATTTTAATGGGAACGTCTGGAAACGGCGTCTTCCGGTCTACCGATGGCGGTAGACAGTGGGTTGCAGTCAATCAAGGATTAACGAATCTGGATGTACGAGCGATCGCTCACCATCCCCGTACTGACTACCTGTTTGTGGGCACTCATGGCAACGGCGTTTTCCGTTCCACCGATCATGGTATGACTTGGACAGGTGGCGACCCCCTCGACCCAGAAATCCGCCAGACCGGGTTGACCTTTCCCCATATCACTTGCCTAACCATCAATCCGATCACCGACGATATCTTTGCTGGAACCGAAGGCGGTGGCGTGTTCTGTTCCAGCGATTCTGGACAGCGCTGGATGCCTGCTAATGATGGATTGTCTCATCCTACTATCACAGCCCTAAGTAGCTTCGCTCACAATGGCACAGGCACTCTCTCCAGCCGTTATACCCAAGTTACCGGACTCGATACCCGTTTTCATACCGAACTCCGAGCAGGTGATACCCTCACTATCAACGGACAAACCCGCACTATCATCCAAATTCATGCCGATAACGACCTCATTATCAATGATGCCTTTGACCCTGATCTTCCTGAAGGAACAACATTCAAAATTGCTACCCTCTACGCAGGTGCTTCTGAGGGTACGATCTACAATTCCACCAGCAATGGTAAAACTTGGGAAGCGATCGCCCACTTAACGGATACTGACATCTCAGCATTCGCAGTGCAGCAACAAGCACCACGCCCAGTTCTATTTGCGGGGACACAGCTTGGTAGCCTGTATCGACAGCAAGAAAGCGATCGCTGGATAGCCCTAAACCAAGGTATCCAAGGTATTGAAGAAACCTTACTGCTGCTAAACCAGATGCAACCGTGCTTCACCACCGAGCAATATGGACAGCCTGCATACACCCAACTCAGCACTATCTGTCCAGTAGAAATTTGCACAGGAGCAGAAGACGGCTCCGAAATGGGTGTTTTTCACTACCTAAAGCAACCGCAGCGTCAAGCAAATCTCCAAGCCAGCTTGCAAGAATACCTCCGATTTGGGCTACAAGCAGACATTATCCATATAACTTAAATAAGACTTACGCACACTCTACGAATTCTTCTCTACGAGACCAAGGCGTTGGCTTCTTCTCTACGAGACGCTGCGCGTTCGCGGAGCGTTCCGAAGGAAAGGCGACTTGGCGACTTGGCGGTTCAATAAATTAAGCTTTTTGGCAATTTTTGCCCAAATCCTGCTAAATCAATTCTCCAAAATCAGGCTACAGATACAAGCCCGCAAACCTAATTAAATCTAACTTTCCTAATTACAAATTACAAATTACATTAATTCACACAAGGGGACAGCTCATGAAGGGCGACTTTACTCGATTCACCTTCCAACCAGAAAAGCGTTACACCAGCGTGCTGATGCAGCAGGGACGGCTGCAACTAGATGCCGACTGGAATGAGCAAATGAGCATCCTGGGATATCTCAACCAGACTCAGGCGCGAGACATGATTGGGGCTTCGGCGGGTACTTCCGAAACCGAAGGCGGATTCCAACTTCTCCCTACTCCCGACAATACCGACTTAATCATTCGGGAAGGGCGTTTTTATCTAGGTGGGCTACTGTGTGAACTGCGTTTAGGTACGCCAATTAATGTTAAGTGGCTGGATGAGAAGACTATCCAAATTCCCTTCGTGATGGTGGACGGATTGGCGTTAGCAAAAGACCAGTGGGTAGAAATCACCGGACAGAAGTTTAAGAAACGCATCAAAATCTTAAAAGATGACCTAAAGCAACAAACTCTGGAATTAGCAGAGTCAGTACCCAAACCCACAGATATCGGCGAAACGCTGCAACTGCGACGACTCACCACCTATAAAACTCAACCTGAATATACTAATCCCCCCGCTCCATCTGCCAACTTACTCTATCTTGTCTATCTAGATCTGTGGCAACGACACGTTACGGTAATTGACGATCCAGAACTGCGGGAAGTGGCGCTTAACGGGTTTGATACCACCACACGCCTAAAAACTATTGCTCAGGTAAAGTTGCTGGATGTTACTGAAGATATTCACCAGTTGGCACAGCAGCTACTCCAACTAAATCAAGAAACCGGACTCCTAACGCAGAAACCCCCGCTTTCAACCTTGGAAAACCTGCCAGTATGGCAAAAACTGCTCAACCATGATGTATGGATGACTGCAAGTACGGCATTAGAACCCACTAGTGGCAATACTTTGGGAAATTACTTGGGTAACGAGAACCGCCTCTATCGGGTTGAAATTCATGCAGATGGCACTTTGGAAAAAGCAACTTTCAAATGGTCACGCGACAACGGCAGCATTGTTAGTGCTGTAAAGTCTATTGAAGGCAACGTGATCAAGCTCAAAGGTCAAGATGAGTACAAGCTGTTTGCAGCCCAATTCTCAGAAGAGAAACCCTGGATTGAAATTATCAGCGAAGCCCAAGAACTCCACAATCAGCCTGGTATTCTAGTTCGGCTCAAGGAGCTAAAACCGCCTAATCAACTATTATTTGACCAAAGTCAGATACAGGGTACTGACATTCCCAAAGCAACGCCGGAACAGGCAGAACAGCAGAAGTTAAAGGTGCGTCGCTGGGATGGCAAGGATTCTACTAGTAGCGATTGGAAGGTATTGGAGCAGGGAATTAAGGTACGGTTTAATACTACTAGCCTGGGCGATGAGTTCCGCAACGGAGACTTCTGGTTGATACCAGCGCGGGCGGCTGGTAAGCAAATTGAGTGGCCAAGGGATCTGGCAAAAGTCAAAGACCAACCGGGAGAACCACTCCCGCAAAAGTCCGCAGGTATTGAACACCGTTACGCCATTCTAGCGCTGGTGAAAACTGAAGCAAACACTGGCGAGTTTGTCCCAGCAATTGAAAATGATGACTGGACTCAATCTGATCTTCGTACTAAGTTCCCGCCATTGATCAACTGTTTTGACAAAAACACTGGTTATACTGATGGTTCTTTTGGGATTGGAATTCAGCCAGAAGCAAGATTGCACGTCCGAGGAAATGCAACTCAAATAGCTCAAGGAAAAATTTCGACGGTTGGAAGCGATCGCTCAAAGATTGCGATCGCAGATATTAACCCCACTCAGGTCTTAATTTACAAGGGTTACACGCTGACAGTTAATGGTAAAACCAAACTGGTAACTGATGTTGATATCAACGGTGTGTTAACAGTTGATCCGCCATTTGATGCTACCTTAACTGAGCAAAAAGTTGAGTTCCAATATCAACAACCCGTCATCCGCTTTGAAAGTAGCGCCACTGACGTTCCCCCACAATTCTTCCTCAACCCACAGGGCAATATTGGCATTGGAACGTTTAACCCAGCAGCAAAGCTAGAAATTAAAGGCATTACCAACGACCAAACTCCCAGTTTGTTGCATATTAAAAATGCCATTGGGGGCAGTCTACTACACGTTCAGTCTGATGGGAAGGTGGGCATCGGCATTGAGCAGCCCCAAGCTAACTTGGAAGTTAAAGGTATTCTCAAAACTACAACTGGTACGATTAATCCTGGTTTTCTGGGAATTCAACCGCAGGATAACAGTCCCGTCAGCTTCACCTCAAATGCAGGCTACAGTTTCGACAATAACATCACAATTGCTAGCGGTGGACTCACAATTACCCAAGGTAGTGCAACGATCGCCAATGATGTCACAGTTAAAAACGGCAATATTAAGGTTCAAACGGGCAGTGCAATCATAAATAATGATGTCACTGTTCAAAATGGCAACCTTAAAGTTGAAAAAGGCAACGCTGCGATCGCCAATGGCCTCACCATTCAAAACGGGGGAATGACAGTCAAGGGAAATGTGCAAATAAACGAAGGTACTTTAACTATTGGCACTTTCCAAATTACCACCGACGGATTGCAATTCAACCAGCCTATAACTTTTGGTAGCAGCATTACTGTCAATCAAGGAATTACCGCCAGAAATGGCATTTCAATTCCCACGGGTGATGTGAATATTGGTACAGGAATTTTGCGAATTGGCAGCTTCCAAATTCGCGGTACTGCTCCTCAATTTAGCGAAGCTGTTGGCTTTAACAAGGGCATTACTATCAACGAGGGTGGTGCTACAATTTCTGGCAACATTACCTGTAATTTAAGTAGTGCAGAAAAACTTACCCTAAGAAATTCAATAGGAGAGCCACCAGAGAATTCGCCAGTTATTGACCTTCCTAATCAAAGACTTTCGATTCAAAATGGAGCAAACAAACTCATTACTTTCTCACCTTTAGAAAGCACAAATAATATTAAATTGAACATCTGTGGAAGTGCTGTCATTGGTAAAGAATATGTGAATCGAAATGCTCTGGCAAATTTGGCGCTGGATAATGGACTTTTGGTTGAGGGAGATGTCGGAATTGGTGTATTTGATACTACCCCTCCTATAGCAAAATTAGAAGTCAGGAGTACATCAGATGCTAATAAGATTGCGTTGAATATAACAAAATCAAACCGTGATAGTTTGTTTTATGTGAGGAATGATGGACAGATTGGAATTGGTACAGGAGGTTTAAATCCTCTATTTGCTCCTGTGTTTGATAGTAGTATTCCTGCGGCGGCAGTCAATCAAACTAAGCTATATGTGAAAGGAAACGCTTACGTTGACGGCAATATTTTTGTTAAAAAAGTAACAGGTGGGACGTTTACTAGCAATGATTTTGTCCAGATTTCATCTCGAACTTTAAAGGAAAATATCGCAAATTTATCTAGTCAAGAAGCGGTAGAGATGTTGAAGGCGCTTAATCCAGTTAAGTTTAACTATACGATTGAGGGGGACGATCGCACTCCTCACGCCGGATTCATTGCCGAAGAAGTACCTTCCCTACTTGCATCGTCTGATCACCAAGCAGTACGCTTGCTAGACGTGATCGCAGTGTTGACAAAAACAGTCAAAGATCAGCGAGAAATGTTGATGTCGCTGGCTAAGATTGTCAAGCAGCAACAACAGGCGATCGCTACTCTTACAGACAAACTTAATACTTTGGATAAATAACAATCTACCGTTTTGATAATCTCCTAGCTTTAGTTTAATAGTGTTCAGAAGAAATACTTTTCCTTGTAAACTATAGTATTTCCTAATCTGCTGAGGTACGAATTTATCTGTATTCATCTGTGGTTAATTACTTCTTCTATGTACCTCACTGAGGTGAGAACCACTATAATACGGTTCAGTATCAAAGTCATTTTTTTAACGAACCGCAGAGGCGCAGCGAAAAGTTCTGTTCGCGTAGCGTCTCCGCCAGGAGAAGGAGGGTTAGCCCGACCTAGGAAACTTTTCAAGACAGAGGACACAGAGAGAAGAAAGAAAGAAAGAAGGTATTGTTCAGTTAAGGGCTATTAAGGACACCAAGTTGCGGTGTCCTTAACGAAAAAATTCAGTTGATTCTAGACGCCAAAATTATTTGTTGCCGTTGCCGTTGGCATTACCGTTATTGTGAAGGACACGTTCAGCAAGTTTTTCCGGTACTTCCTGGAGATGATCATATTCCCAATGGAAAGAACCAACGCCAAGAGTAAGCGATCGCAATTCTACAATAAAGTTTTGCATCTCTGCTTGCGGCAAGTATGCAGATACATTATCCCAGCCTTGCCAATCGTTTTTGCCCTCATAACCCAAAATCTGCCCCCGTCTACCACTCAGTAGTTGCAACACTTTGGAGGTAAATTCACTAGGGGTTGTCACCTCTACCCGCAGAATCGGTTCTAGAAGCGTGGGTTGCGCTTGGGGTATCCCCGTTTGCATAGCTAAGCGAGCTGCTTGCTTGAAGGCTTGTTCGGAACTATCGACGCTGTGGTAAGAACCATTGGTTAAAGTTACCGCCACATCTACTATTGGGAAACCCAAGGGCCCGTGTGCCAGAAACTCCCGCACGCCCATTTCTACCCCAGGAATATATTGTCTGGGAACTACACCGCCAACGATGGTTTCATTGAAGTTAAACCCTGTACCACGCGGTAAAGGCTTAATATCGAGAAAAACATCACCAAACTGTCCGTGACCACCGCTTTGATGCTTGTAGCGCCCATGAACCGCAGCCACCGTTTTACGGATGGTTTCTTTATAAGGCACTTGCGGCAAGTGGGTTGTCATCGGTAGGTTATATTTGCGGCGCAGTCTATCTAGGGCTACTTGTAGATGAATTTCACCTTGTCCCCAAAGGATTACTTCGTGAGTATCGCCATGTTGTTCCCAAGCAAGTGAGCAGTCTTCTTCCAACAGCTTGGTGATGGCACTACTAAGTTTAACTTCATCATTGCGCTTTTCTGGGGTAATGGCGAGCGCATACACTGGTTCTAATTTTTCAGCTTTGGGTAATTCTATAGCTAACTGCTGCTCTGTGGAAATTGTATCCCCCGTCTTGATTCCCTCTAAGCGGCTCAACGCGACAATTTCACCAGCACCAACTTCATTAATTAAATGCTGTTGTTGTCCCATGAGGCGATAAATTCCACCAGTGCGAATACCGTTGAGGACGATACCATCAGTTAATTTGCCCCGCCAAACACGCACCAGGGATAGTTTGCCACCTTGAGGGGTATAGTAAGTTTTTAGTACCTGGGCTAAAGGAGAAGTTGTTTTGCTTTGGAAGTTTTTTAAGCGACGTTCTGCTGTGGTTTCTGGTTCGGGAGCTTCTCTTAACAAAGCTTCTATTAAAGGTCTAACACCATAATCTTGTTCTGCTACACCAAAGAAAACGGGCACTACCAAATCTGCCCCTAATTCTAGTTTCAAGTCTTTGAGGATTTCCTCTTGAGGTGGCTCAATGTCTTCTAAAAGTTCTTCTAGTAAGTGATCATCAAAATTTGCCAGGGCTTCAAGCATTTCTGCTCGTGCTATGTGTTCTTCTTCTTTTAAACTTTCGGGAAAGGGGATGGGGTCAGCAGGTGCGCCTGGATGATATTGATATGCTTGTTCGCTTACCATGTCGATAAAGCCGGTCAGTTGCTCCCCATTCATGATGGGATATTGGTGCGCTACTAAAGGACGGCTCGATACTGCTTTGAGAGCGTGCAATGTTTCCAAGACGTGAATATTTGCCCGATCCATTTTATTAACAAAGACGATGTGGGGAATTTCCCAATCGTCTAAGAATTTAAATAGAGGTGCTAAGGTGAGGACGCGTTCCCGGATGGGTTCACAAACTACAATTGCTGCATCGACTCCCATTAAAGCATTGTATGTTTCTTGGGCAAACTCCACGCTTCCCGGACAGTCAATAAAGGTAAAGTGGGTGTCGTTATACTCTGTGCTAGCGGCACTTACTTCTACACTCATCTGGCGATCGCGTGACTCAGCAGCACTGTCTCCGACTGTGTTACCATCCTTAACATTGCCTTTGCGCGAAATTGCCCCTGTGACAAATAACAAGCTTTCTAGTAAAGTGGTTTTTCCACTTAAATAAGGCCCAACAATTGCAACATTCCGCGAACCCGATTTTACTTTTTCGTTCATAAAACCTCCCTTGCGGTAAGTCACTCTAACCGCATGATTCTGTTGATTTCAGGGATAAAAAATGGTTCTCTGGAGTCAAAATTACCCCTTCTTTAATTTGTTATTATCCTCTCTTTAATCAAAAGCTAAAAAAATTGTAGTCTCTTGTAAGGTTTAGCTTAAGAAAAGTTAACAATTACGACCTTTAATACCGAATCCAGAAGTTTTGTAAAGAGCTTCAGTCGTAACAAAACTTTATGTGAAGTAAAACTAACTAAAAGTGTTGCAAGTCAAAAAATCAATGGGATCATCATTCTCTAAATATCGCATAGCAACAGTGGCGAGTTTGATTTTGCTGGGTGAAAGCATTCTCTTTTCCTCTGCTTCCCCTGCCGCTCCTCCTCTACTTGCACAAGCAAGTGCTAAAACAGCCACAGACTGGTTAAACCAAGGCTTACAAGCAATTCAGGTGGGAAAGGTACAAGATGCGATCGCTGCTTTTAAACAAGCAACTCAATTAGCTCCAAACTTGGCAGCAGCCCACTATAATTTAGGGCTTGCACTACGACAAGTAGGACAATTACAACCATCGGCTGATGCATTTTATCGAGCAACCCAAGCTGATCCTAAATTTGCTCCAGCCTTTGCCAATTTAGGTGGAGCGTTGTTAGAAGGGAATAATTTACAGTTAGCAAATGATTACTTGCAGCGAGCGCTGGAACTTGATCCCAAATTGGGTTTTGCCCACTATAACTTGGGGTTGGTAAGAGAACAGCAACGAGATTGCCAACGCGCGATCGCATCCTTTAAAAAGGCGATGGAATATAGCAAAAATGCCCCGGAGCCTGCCTACCATATAGGAATGTGTTATCTTCAACAAAGCAAATTAGACAAAGCAAAAGATGCTTTTCGTCAGGCAATCAAAATTAATCCCAAATATTCAGAAGCTCATTACAATCTTGGCTCAATTTGGTTTAACCAAGGAAAATTACAAGAAGCTTTGGAAGCTTTTAGAAAATCAGCTGAAGCTAATTCTAACTATCCCAATGCCTATCACGGTGCGGGGTTAGTTTTTATCCAGTTACGACAATTTAGTGATGCAGTTCAAGTGTTGCAATTTGCTAGAGATTTATACAACGCTCAAGGTAATTCCCAGTGGGCAAAAAATGCCGAACAATTGTTGCAACAAGCACAAAATTTAAATTACCAACCTCGCTGAGGCGCGATCGCTTAACATTGCGTAATATAAGATTATTGGGTTGACTCGCTGGTGTGGTGTGAACTTGTCCCGATTGGAATAAAATCTACATGCAAAAGCGCTTCAAGAGCCGATTTTTATTTTGCGATCGCTGGCTTGATCGGCAATCAATTGTTCGCAACATGGAGGCTTTCCAAGACTTAATTGTGATCGTCCTGTGTTTGGGTTTGTTCGCCGTCATGCTCATACAGTTGTGGGGGATAGTTATCACCCTAACTCAGCCATTAGACTATAAACACGTGACGGCGAAAATACTATTTGTGTTGATTTTAGTCGAGTTATTTCGACTACTAATGGTTTACTTGCAAGAACATAGTATTTCTGTTGGTGTAGCAGTTGAAGTAACAATTGTATCTGTACTACGAGAAGTAGTTGTTCACGGAGTAATGGAAATTTCTTCAGATCAGACAGCAGCAATTTGTGGCTTACTGTTGATTCTGGGTGGGCTATTAATAGTCTGTGCTAAGACGCCACACATGGATTGCATAAGTGCTAACACTAAGTTTTGCCCTATTGTGTATGAAGACCGTAGAGAACTGCAAAACGATCTAGAATTCCATTATTCACGTCATCGTGATGAGAATCAACCTCGTGTATGAATGTAAGTAAAACATTGCCCAAATTCATCACGAATTAAATTTGGAAAACCTCTGCGTCTCTCTGCATTTGAAAAAGCTATGATTTTACCTAAAGCTGTACTCAGCTTACAGGCGATCGTTCTGTACACTTTTACTTGGCAATGCTTCAACAGCCTTGAGGTATCCACAGGTGACGATTGTTAATCTAACAGTAGTAGTATTTATCGCACCTTCACAAGGTTCTTCCGGCGTATTGAACTATACCCTTTTAGGGAGATGAATCACTCTTTTAAAGTGAGTAAAAATTAATTAGAAATCCTAAAAGAGGGTCTACCAATGGCTAACAATACAGGTAACGGACAATCTCAACAGCCCATTAGCAACCTAGAGTACGACTTTATCACCGTGTTGCACAACAAGGCTGAAGCAGTGAAAGCTTACGATACTTACATTCAGGATGCACAACAAGTTGGTTCTCAGCCGTGTGTAGAGTTGTTCCAAAAATTGCGCCAAGCTGATATTGAGCAAGCACAAGAGATTCGCCACCATCTACAAGAAGTGATGCAGCACGGCAAGATGTAACCCAAGTTTCCAACTGGTAGATGCGGAGAGAAGCCTGAGTATCAGCTTCCTCCGCTCAAAAGTTTAAAAACCACTTTTTGTTAGACATACAGGTCATTTATAAAGTAAAAATCAAATTACTGTAGGGTATGTTAAGCGCATATTTGGAGATCATTTGCCATGAAAAATATGACATGAGCGCCTAACGCACCATGTATCTAACGGTGCGTTACGCTGAACCCATAACACACCCTGCTTAATATTTTGTCAGTTTGTATCGGTATTTGACTACAGCAAGAATTTTCTATTAAAAGTTTACCAAGAATGGCGATCGCCTGATAATTTAGCATCAAAGAAAGACTTAGGCATAATAATTTTTAATTACTTGGCATTTGTGCGCCAAGTTTTTCCAGATTTTCACGCACATTAATAGTACGAATATTATTTGCCCCCCAAACTCGCTCACAAATATCTAAAGCTTGCAAATAAAGGGGTTTTGCTTCGCTATAACGTCCTGTTACACGATAGATTTCTGCAAGATTGTTGAGACTTTCAGCAACATTAGGATGATTGTCTCCCAATAAATGTTTATCAAATTCTAACGCTTTTAAACATAATGGTTCTGCCTCATTGTAACGCCCTTGTTCTCTGTACATATAACCAAGAGCGTAGATAGTATCTGCCAAAAGAGGATGAGCCTGTTGCAGTACACGTTCCTTGAGTTCCAAGGATTGTAAAAATAATGCTTCGGCTTGGTCATAACGTCCTTGAGCGCGGTAAATCAATCCTAAATTATGAATATCTGTAGCAACATCAGGATTATCTTCGCCCAAAAAACGCTTATCTAGTTCTATTGCTTGTTGCGACAACGGTTCAGCTTCACTGTAGCGTCCTTGATGATAATAGAGTAGCGCTAGATTATTCAGGATGTGAGCGAAAGAGGGATGGTTTTCACCAAGCAGGCGTTTTCCGAGTTCTAATGATTGCAGATACAGAGGTTCTGCTTCGTCATAACGTCCTTGTTCATCGTATAGTAGTGCCAGGTTATTGAGACTAGCGGCGACATCGGGATGGTTGTCTGCCAATAAGCGTTTCCTTAATTCCAAAGCTTGTTGATATAGAAGTTCCGCTTTACTGTATTGTCCAGTAGATTTGTAGAGTCCCGCCAAGTTATTGAGGCTAGTAGCAAAAGCGGGATGATTGTTTCCCAGCAGGCGTTTCCTCAGTTCTAAAGCTTGCTGATATAAGGGTTCCGCTTCGCCATAGCGTCCTGTAGCACGGTATAGTCCTGCGAGATTGTTGAAACTAGTGGCTAAGTCTATCTGCAAACCTGATTCATTTTGCAGTTCAATCGCCTTACGCCAGTATTTTATTGCTAGTTCCTGTTCTTTTTGATAATTCTGAGATTCTCCTCTATCTAACCTACTGCGGTAAATATCAGCCAATCTTGAATATAAGGTAGCCAAGCTGGGATCTCTAACTCCCCGTTCCTGTTCTATCTTCTCGATTAAACTTTGTAAATCTTGAATAGGCAAGAAAAAGGGGTTATTTTCATTAGTATCTGTACTAGCTAATTCTGTGTCTCTAAAAACAAAGCGTATAGGTTCTAATTCTTTACAAGCAATAGCATTTGTTTTTTTAGATACAAACCGAAAAACACCGTTGCGCCAACTCCAAAAATCAGGAGCTTTTTTAATTAAGTTGACTAAAATTTGATTAGTTACCCAAAGCACGATCGCAAAAGGAAATTCGCGTAATCCTTCCCGTGTCCACTGTAAATAACCAAAAAACTTTTCCTGTTCCGATTGCTCTTTTCCCAATCTGAGAAAATAAAGTTGTTCAGCACCCGTCACGGTAATCACCCCTGGGTTGCGCTGACGCAGATATTCTTCTTGTTGTACAAGTTGATTAAGCGCAGCTTTCAAGCTTGGTTCTTGACGTGCTAAAGTCACCCGATATGAATGAAAAGTAGGTTGTAATTCGGCTTCATATTGAGCAATAATATCATCACGAAAATTAGCATCATCGCAAACTGCAATCAATAAATTCAATCCTTGCTTTTGAGCTTCAATAGAAACAATTAAATCGTCGTAAGCATCTTGATTTTCTCCATCGTCTACAAGTTCTTCATTCAACATGAATAACCCCCTGCACTTTCAAGCTTTCTATAATAATTGGGTGAACATCGTACCAAGTTTCATCAGTGCGATATTCCAAAACATACAGCCCATGTAGTAAATCCAAAAACTCTGTTTGTTTAGGGTCATCGGGCATAAATTGCTTGTAAATACTTTGCAAAATATCTATATCAACCTTTCCTAAACGTATAGAAAAATCATTGCGTATTTTATTGATTGCTTGGAATAAAATCTTATCATCAATAATAACTTCTGCTGTTGGATTTCGCCGGATCATCCGCAAACAAATGCGGCAACATTCTTTAGAAATCCGAATTAGCTCTCGCAACACGCCACCACTGTATATAACAATTTTTTCAGATGTTTCTGCTGCTATTAATTCACTAGAAATTCGTTTTTGTAAAACTGCACCGAGAATCTTTGTTGCTTCAGTACGCGGGTGGGCATTAGGTAGCCGATTTTTACCTTTCTCAAAGATTTTCAAAACAGGCATTGCCACAACTTGGTCGTTAGTTTCAGTGGCAATTATTGTGCTGATAAATGTTTCGCGCAGTACAGCAATAGGTATAGTGTAGATAATCCGAAAATTAGGTTGACAAAGAGCTTTAATATTGTCTCTATAAATTTCATTAACTCTTCCTAAATCAAGTTTATCTAAATCATCAATAATTACTAATACATCTTGTTTTGTAGCCGCTTGAATCAAAGCAGCAATTTCGTTAATTCTGGCAACTAAATCTGAGATTTTGCGTTCAAACTCTTGCTTAATTTCATCCCTAACCGTAGCATCAGCCTTTAATTTAGAGCTAATCAACTTTAGTAAATCAAACCCAATCCCAGCTTCTACCTGCAAATTTAATTCTTCAGTGCGAGTTCGAGTAGCAAACCACTTATAAAGAGCTTCTTTAGTCGATTGAGGAATTTCAACTTTACGTGCTTCCGCTTCGGTCATTAAATTAACTGCGATCGCAAACAAAATATTAATATGATTAACAGCCGACATTTCAATTTTGTCAGCAATAGAAAATAGCACTACAAAATATTTATTTTGAATTTGCCTGCTAAACTCAGCTAACAAAGTTGACTTACCACATCCCCGATGTCCTGTAAAGACAATTTTGCCATCTCCATTCGGACTGTCTTCAACTAATTGGTTGAGGTCTGCAATCAAATCATCACCATATTCCACTCTAAATCTTTCCATTTCATTCTGTTCCATCAACGGGAACAGTTCGAGATTGCTGTATGCTTCTTGAAAGGCGTTTAATAATTTTTGAGACATTGGATAGTGCCGTAAACGTGCTAACTATTCATATAATGGCTCATGATTTTTGAAGCACAAGTTTAGGTCATGTCTAAGATAGAGTATGCCTACATAACTTCTCAAACTCTGTTCATAAATAACTACTAAGTGAGTGGAATGTTATGTCTTAAAAAGAGATGCCCTAATCCCCAAATTTAAACCTATCAATAAGTAACAGAGGTCAATAATCAATCAGACTGAATGATAGATGATACATTCTCTAATTTAGACTGAATGATAGATTATACAAATAACATCCTGAAAGCTACTTAACACATAAATAAAATAAAATTTTCAGTTATAAAACTAAATTTTCCGTATCCTGCGTTTGTGTCTCCTCTACCTGTTCTTACTACAGTAGCGGTTCCACAATTTATGGGAGCGGTTCCACAATTTATGGGAGCGGTTTCACAACTTATGGGAGCGGTTCCACAACTTATGGGAGCGGTTCCACAACTTATGGGAGCGGTTCCACAACTTGCGGGAACGGTTCCACAACTTATGGAAGCGGTTACACAACTTATGGGAGCGGTCTAACTCGTGACTGTAGCGGTCTGTATTACAACATTGGTCGTCTACATTGAAACATTTATGATTAACATTGAAGTTCTCGTAAACATTCCTAAGCTAATCGTCATTCATTTTTCCCAGATGATTCGCTTGTAGTAAAGGCTTTAGCCCTGTTTATATGCAACTTGAATGCTTATTAGCTTATTGCAGCTCTCAGCCAACTTGAGTGAGTTAAAACTATGCAACCCAGAAGTTAATTAACTCCTGGGCGTAATGTTATGACTAGCCAGATTTTAGGATTTTAATCAGTCCAGCAATGTCTACGACGGGCGTAGATGCGGCACTAATTACTATTGAAATCAAACTTGGCAACACTATTACCCAGTAGCTCTAAGCAGGCTCTCCTTGTTAGCTCTCGTGCTTCAATTCTTTCATGAATAGCCTGCTGTACCATTTTTGTTACTTTCTCCTGCAACAATTTGTCTTTTGGAATAGGTAATATGAGTTCATGAATCCGATCTCCTAAAGAATCAATAATGTCTTGAGTAAATCTCTTGGATTTAATCTGCTGTTGAACAGGAACAGAACTTAATGCCGCAAGCAGTAAATAAGGAGAGAGTTTAGAAGGATCATTTACACGGAGCTTGTATAAGTGACTTTGGTAAATAATGCGAGTGTCATATTTTGTAATAAATGCACAAGTGCCAATCAGGTAAGTCCCATCTCGCACCATCAAAATGTCCCCTTCTTGAACATCTTGTTTTTTGGCATAAGCTGTATAGATTTCTTCACTGATACAATGCTTTGGATCTACTTTTATTTCCCAATTAGATATGTCAGAGGTGCGAATAAAAGGTATATCTCCATTTCCGTAAGCAAGCTTACCTACTTCATCTCCTGTACTAATTGTTATCACTCCTGATGAAACTAAATCCCCAAACTTTATTAGGTGATGAGTATCCTTAAGCAGTTGCAGCGAATCATTAACTTCAGGGTTGTAATATCTAGGAGCTAAGACGTTATCTACGATTTGAGTATCACAGATGCTATACCCCAAATGATTATACTTTTTTGGCATATTGCTTAAAAATTCATGGTATTTCCTACCAATTTCAGGTAGTTCATCACATCCAAGTTGTCGTCCTCTGCTATCATGTCCACACCATTTGGCTTCTGCCATGAAGATTCTGATCTTGCCACCATCTAATTCCCTTTCGGGCTTCTTTTGAAAAAGAACTAAGCAGGTTTTAGTATGAGTTCCTCCCTTCCCTGAAATTTTGAAAAGAGACTCTGGCATACCCAGTACTGCTTTGATGTATGCATATTCTCTAATGTAATTAATAACATACCGATAGTTTTTACTGGATATAAGGCTTTCTGGAACGACCATGCCTATACGTCCATCAGATTTCACCAAAGACAGGCAGCGTTCAACAAAAAGTACCTGTGGTGGAACGGAGTTTTGAAGTATATCAGATCTGACAAATTTACATGTTTTCTTATCTGTTTTCCACTTATAACCGAGATCAAATACTTTCTGCACATTGCTTATCACCGACACAATACGAGAGCCAAAGGGAGGATTGGTTACTACACCATCAAACGTACCCAAACTGTTTTTCAATACGAAATTTTTCTCTCCTTCTGCTACCCAAGCAAGCGAGTCTGCACAGAAAACATTGGCGGGTGAGAGCGTAACCAGCGACAAGCGAGCTGCTGCGAGATTAACTAGATAGCTATCTTTATCTATTCCAAAAACACTGCTGGAAACATCTTTTGGAGAAACACCAGCAGTAACTAGACTACGTGCTATAGCATTGAGAAACCCGCCTGCTCCACAAGCTGGATCAATGAATCTTTCTCCTGGCTTGGGGGTTACAAGCGAAACTAAAAGTTCAACGGCATTTTGAGGTGTAAAAAACTGTCCTTCTTGTCCTCTGATGGTAGAACCAATAAAAATTTCGTAAGCGTCTCCAAAAGGATCACGACTCCAATTATCAAGGTTGATTTTATCTAACTTCTGATCGATATACGTGATGCTTGCTGGGTCAAGCAATAATTCTTCTTCATTGCTAAAAATAGCCTGTGTACCAAACAAGTTGGGCAATAAATCACGTAGCTCTAAGAATGCTTTTCTATACTGCTTGGCAATTAAAAAGGCGTCGTTGTTATCAAACTGTACCTGCTGCTTTATAAGATACAACTTGCAAAAGAGACACTTAATTACCTCTGTTAGCAGCGTTTCGTCACGAGTTGCTCCTACGTATTGGCCAGCAAGGTAGTTGCGAATTTGGCGGTAAGCTTCTTTGTAATCCAAGCCCTCACTGGCTTCTGATGGTAGCAATGACAACTGCTCATGATTTTGAAGCCTTTTTTTCATTTTCTGTGATAGAGTTTTTGACATTCATATTTTGATTAAATGAAATACTAAAACAGATACTGTTATTAAACAAGTCTTCATAGAAAATTTTTACTTCTGAATCATTACCACCCAAAGTTACTGGCTGAGCTTGTTCTCTGGAACTACTTGGCAAGATTTTCTTGCTGCTGACTTTGAAGTTACTGGCTTTCCTGAGAAACAATGAAGAACTGTTTGTTCAGCAAACTAAAATAAGACAGCCCTAGTTTCAGGCTACCTAGCAACTCAAATTTGTTAGCTCTGAAGCTAATGCAGATAAGTCTGATACTAAGACCGTTAAAAAAAGTCGATTTTGGACTATTCCAAATCAGACTTTAAGATCTGAGGCAATGTATTTCAAAATATGCCAAAGTCTTTGTTTTCCAAGGATTATGCAGTTTTTCTGGCAGTTCTCATAGAAACCAGAAAAAAAGCTGGTTTAACGCAAGAACAACTTGCTGAACGCCTTGGCACAACTCAATCGGTCATTAGTAAGTGTGAACGTGGTGAAAGAAGATTGGATATTGTTGAATTGCGTCAGTGGTGCAGTGCGATTGACATCGGATTGCTCAATTTCATTGCCGACTTCGAGCAACGCTTAAGCGAATAAATATGCATCCGCTTCAAGCATCTATTGAGCAAGCTTGTAATGCAGAGCGCTTCAATATGATCAATTTGTATCAAGCTGCATTGCCATTGCTCAGCAGTGATTCAAGAATATCACAGCTTATCATGCCTATCACTGCACAACTGGGCAGTGAAAACTATCTCCGTTTAGTCAGCGGCGCAATTTTACGACATGTGTTCCTCATTGAACTTGTCAAAGTTCCAAAAATAGATTCGACTAAATTCCGAACACGGTGGTTCGAGCAACTGAATCGCGATCAACGGTATTGCTCTTTTAATGAATGTCTTGAAATTGCCATAGACCTTATTTCAAAACTAGATCAGTGGTTACAAACGCCAGAACACAGAGAAACCCTAGAACTATTTTTCAGATACCCACTACTTCCCTACGAAGCACCTATTGACTATCTTGCTAAGCCTGATATATCCGACAAGACTACAAGGATACATCGACTTGGTAATGTTGCTTGGATATACACTCAGACAATTCTACGCACATTAAAGCTGCGAAAATTCCTGACTCAAGGCGAAACCAGCCCGGATGCAAAATTTTTCAAATTGGTTCTTAGCGATAAGATCAAAGTTAAAACTTATCTGACTGATCGTGCTTTAACTGGCAATTTTAAAACCAACAGAGAAAAGCGATGGGAAACGCATCCGAACTCAGTTCAATTTGCTAACCGCCAAACTTGCATGGAGATTGAGTACGTTTTAATTGAACAGCTTTGCACTTTTGATGGTTTTCCAGCTACATCAAGACAAGCACTTGAAAAGGAGAAAGTTCTCTTTAATGCACAGACAGTATTTCAATGCCCGATTACACTCATTCCTATGTCCTTTGAGAAATTCGAGGCGGAGCTAACAACCAGAACGCATGGCAAATCAAGCTTTCAAGTTGGTCATCTTAACCCGCTGAAGCTCGATGATCCTGCAAGCACTACATCTGGACACACCGCTGACAACATTAGCTGGATTTCGGACGACGGAAATCGCATTCAAGGAAGCAGAAGTCTAGACAGCATCCGAAAGCTGCTTAAGCAAATCGCAGATAACTATCAAAAACTTAAACTTCATTAGTTAAAACCTACATTCCGCCCTTTGAAGTGTCACAATCGTGAATTATGACCTCAAGGCATTACAAAGCGGGTCAACACA
>NZ_WVID01000047.1 GCF_010091925.1 Nostoc sp. B(2019)
GATAAATTTTCCTATATTTTTATACCGTTTCTTTGCACGGCAGTTACTACCCTACCTACGGGTTCTGCCAAGGAGTATGGTAAGCTACACAAAGCGGGTGTGTCTTAGCTCGACTTTATACAATTAAGCGGCATAAACAGCAATAAGTAGAACAGCGTGAATATTTGTAGTTAAGATGAGGCAGAATGCAAGAAGGTTTTAGCCTTGTTTATTTTTCTTAACATGATTGTGTTTTTTCCCACCAACTAACTTATATTTGCGAGAAATTCAAGAAGTAATAAAAGAGCGCGCATGTATAGAGGTAAGTATATCAAGTTTGTCCCGCACTCTCAAACGCTTAAAATTAAGGCGAAAAAAAAACTTTAGTAGCAAGTGAGCAAGCTACAGAACGAGTACAAAAATTGCGCTATGAATTTCGACATTGGCTAGATACGATAGATATCAAAAACCTCGTCTTCATTGATGAAACGGGTGTAAATCTAGCTATGACAAGACACTATGGACGAGTTGAAAACGGAGTCAGAGTCTATGATGAACGCCCAGGAAATAAAGGCAAAAACATCACTTTAATTGGAGCGATGAGCGACGAAGGCTTAATTGCCACTATGACTTTCCTCGGTAGTTTGAATACGGCTAGTTTTTTAGTTTTTATTGAGCAAATATTATTACCTCAGTTGTGGATGGGAGCAATTATAGTTATGGATAATTTACCTGTACATTATGCTAATACTGCAAAATCTTTAATAGAATCTGTTGGAGCTAAAATTAAGTTTTTGCCTCCATACTCACCTGATTTATCACCAATCGAGTTATGTTGGTCAAAGTTAAAAGAAATTCTTCGTTCTGCTAAAACTCGCACATTCGATGCTC
Source organism: Nostoc sp. B(2019) (assembly GCF_010091925.1). Classification (GTDB taxonomy): domain Bacteria; phylum Cyanobacteriota; class Cyanobacteriia; order Cyanobacteriales; family Nostocaceae; genus Komarekiella. Next base: position 871 of record NZ_WVID01000047.1, read on the forward strand.
TAGATGTTGCAATCACTATGGCTGTTAATGCGATTACTGATGAAAATGCTCTAAATTGGTTTAATCATTGTGGTCTGTTTTTTGAGCCTATTAGATAGCTTTTCTTGTGGTGAATTTGATCGCAAACTGCTGTAATATCTCATTAATCTCTGATTAATCTCTCAAAATTAAATAAAGTTGTATCTTTAGACGTAGAAACGGCGATCGCTGGGGCTTATATCGGGTGTACGCTGTGGGTTATAGCTGACGTTGAAAATAAATCGGCATGGACGCGCCTTCTTTCTAACGTAGTCAGATAAGCTAATCTTCAGTTATGGCTTAGACAATGACCGCGATACTGACGGCGTAGGCCTACGCACTTTGTTCGGTGTCTGTCTGTGCAGTGCTGCAAGAATCCGCGAAGCCTGCACCCTGTTGACTCAAGACATTTACACACCAAAAGGAAGCTGGCTACTAAGTCAATCCCAGTGATTGAAGACCTGCGGCGGTTACTGGTTGAATAGTAATTACGCCTAACTCATGACTAGAAGTCACGAGTGTGCGGCTTGAAGTCATCAAGTTTGATAAGAATTAAAACAAATCCGTTATAATCAAACCAATAAATCTTAGCAACAAGAGAATCTAACTGTGCCAATAATTAAAATACCAAAACATTATCTTATATATCAAGATGAAGATTCAATTACAGTAGATATACCAGAATCAATGCTGTTAGATTGGGAAAAAGACTATAAAAAAGTTTCTCAAGCTAAAGGACTTTTGAAGCATAAAAAAGAAGCCATGCTGGCTCATTTAGATGCTTTACGTCAGGAGTGGGACGGATGAGGTACGTTTATGATACAAATATTTTTATTTATTATCTTGCGGATGAACCAATAGTTAATTCATTTTTTACAGAACAATTTCTCAATTTGCACGAAGTTCTGATCTCACCGATTATCCGCATGGAATTACTAAGTTTTGCAGGCTTAGAAAAAGAAGAAGAGCAAGCGAGCAGAGATTTACTATCCCAGTTTTACTCAGTTCCCTTGTTGAGAGAGATTGAAGAGCAGACAATCCAATTGAAACGACAGTATAAAATTAAGCTTCCTGATGCAATTATTGCTGCTACTGCACTACATAAAGACGCATTTTTGGTCACAAGAAATGCTAATGATTTTCAAGGGATTGCTGGACTAAAGATTGAAAATCCTTTTGTCAAATAAGATAGGGAGAACTTAGCCAGAGCAATGTCTGCGACGGTCTATTCGATCTCGACACCGCAAAGAGCCAATCGCACACCACAGACTTGCATCCACCTTCAAAGTTAACCTATACCTGGCACTGGCCAACGCAGGCATTCCAATAAGGCTCACCATCAGCTAACCACTGGATTGTATTCCAATGCGGTACGATCCCATTGTGCTAAATTAGCCACTGCTTCGTATGCACTTTGTAGAAATACAAGCGCCATTGCATCTGGGTCGTTAGCCTGTCGCACCGCTTCATAAGGTAGGATGAATTCTTTCATGTCTAGGCTATAGAAAGCTGAATGCGGCTGAATGGAGTAATCTTTGAATCCTTCTGGCTCTGGATAAGCATAGGCATAGAATAAAGCTTCAACTGAGCCACCTCCAAACCAAAAACCACAACTGCTGACTTCATGGGAATAGGCTTCTCGCGTCACCCAATCTGCCATATTAGGTACACCACCAGGATGTTTTGGAGCAGGTTGTCCAGAAAACCGAGTCACAGCTAGGTCAAAACTGCCCCAGAAAAAATGTACTGGGCTACATTTTCCCACATAACTAGAGCGAAATCGGGTCAAGATACGCTCGGCTTGAACCAAAATTTGCCAAAACCGTTGAGCATATTCTCTGTTGTAGGTAGAATGTTTCTCATCTTGCTCAAAAGGAATGGGATCAACGACTTCTTGAGGCATTGTCCAGATCCGCACTTCGATTCCAATTTCTTTCAAGGTATTAATCACAGTTTGATAGAAATTAGACACGGAGCGTTGAGTCAATTCGATAATTCTTACTGTGCCATCACTTGTTTCAATTAGAAGTTGATGAAGCAGAAAATTAAAGGTAATTTGAAAATTGCGTGTTCCATAAGGAATTGTCGAAGTTGTGAGTCCACGGGGCGTGACATACAAAGTTGAGTGCCACCAATGATTGATTTTGGGAGCTAACGCTAACCGAATTTTGCCAACAATCTGAGTCCACAAATGTAGCGTTTCATAAGTATCTCGCCACACAGCAACAGGTAACGGTAGCCAGATATCAGTAGGTGAATGGTGCGGAGTAGCCATGAGCCGTACCTCCATGCAAAAAATTGGTGTTAAATAAGCTTCTTGCAGATGTCTAATACAATAAATGAATCAGGGTTTATGTCATTTCGCCTCAATGGTATGACAACTTAACCCTTTTCCATCACTCTAGGCAGAGTAAAATAAAGGTAAAGCTCTCAAAGTAAGGCTGGAACTATGACACAGCCCAAAACTCCTAATACTACAGTCACCTTTATAGATAATTATTGCACTGCCTACCAAAAACTCTTCCCGGAAGTGAGAAGTTATGAAGCATTCAAGCGATTGCACTTGGGAATGGCAGCAGAAATTAAGAGGAAGACACTACCTGCGATCGCGAAAGCAGTAGGGCTAAATAATGAACAATCACTGCTTCATTTTTTAACAGAATCGCCTTGGGATATCAAGGAAGTCAGAAAACAAAGATTAGAGATTATTCTGCAAAAAATAAGAGGGGAAGAAATCATATTAATTATTGATGAAACGGGAGATAAGAAGAAGGGAAAAACAACAGATTATGTGGAGAGGCAGTATATAGGTAATTTGGGAAAGACAGAAAGCGGAATAGTATCTGTAAATGCTTATGGGATATGGCAAGGAATAACCTTTCCGTTACTGTTCAGAATCTACAAACCGAAAAAACGGCTGAAACCGGATGATGTCTACAAGACAAAGACTCAATTAGCAGCAGAAATAATTACGGAACTCCAAGAGTTAGGGTTTAAGTTTGAGTTAGTCTTAGCAGATAGTCTCTACGGTGAGAGTGACACTTTCTTGAGTGTATTGAATCAATATAAAATGCCATTTCTTGTGGCGATTAGAAGTAATCACGCTGTCTGGATGCCTTCTGAACAAAGGGTTAGATTCAATCAATGGAAACAATTTGAGCGAATTTTCTCCAATGGTACTCGTGAACAACGCTACATTAGAGAAATCATCTTTGGCAAGCGAAGAACTTGGAGGTATTGGCAAATTACAACGGATATAACAAAGCTGCCTGATAATTCTACTTGGTATGTAATGACTAACTTATCAGATGTACCTCCATCTGTAATTGGCAATAATTATGGTTTAAAAACTTGGATAGAATATGGTTTTAAACAGTGTAAAAATCAGCTAGGCTGGGCAGATTTTCGGTTTACTGATTATCATCAAATTGAGCGATGGTGGGAAATCGTCTCTAGTGTCTTTTTGATGGTCAGCTTGCAATTTTCTAGACTGAATCAACCAGAAAATATTGAAGATGATTCTACAGATAAAGACTTGTTGTTAAAGTTGTGCCAACATCCTTGGTGGAATCACATTATTGGTTGGAACCATCGACTGAATAATTTACGCTTAATCCTCCAACCATACATTTATTATTGCCTGCTTAAACCCTGGTTACAACTGTTTAACAATCGGCATTTACAACTGGGTTTTCAATGGCTAATTCAGATTATGAATGAATTCATTGGTTTCATTTTTTCTGACGCACAATCCGAGGATTTATCTTTTTACTCTGCCTAGAGTGATGGAAGAGGGTTAACTGACTTTCAGTTCTGCAAATAAAGATAATTGCCCAGGAGAAATATTCCCTCGTCCAAAGCGGTGGTAATAAAGGTGACAGCCGCTACATAAGCATACTAAATTTTCGGGGCGATTATCAGAAGGATCGTAGTTCCAATGATGTACTTGAAGAGTATAAGCTTTGCGTTGAGAGATAGTTAAATCAGGTGGTTTTTCACCGGGGCGCAAGCATACTCGACCGCACTTAGTACAACGCCAATTAGAAGCAGCTTTGATAGCTGTGGCCATTTGTTTCCAGTTTTGTGGATATACACCCTGACTCATAGCAGTCTTTTATATTGCTGATGAGGCTGATAAATCACTTGTTAATCAAAAAAGCTTACCGCAAAATGAACTCAATTCAAAAGCTTTTTCTGTAAACACATGTAGACAGACAAAATATCTATAATTTGTATGAAGAAATTTTGGTCGTTCTAGACAGAAGCTTTATGGAGTCCTAGCTATTTTGTTATTTCTGTAGGAGGTGCGCCGCTAGAAGTCTTAAAAGAGTATATTAAGAATCAAGAAAAGCCGTCCTAGAAGGACGGGGCTTGTATCCCATTATTTTCGGTCAACATCTCAATGAAGTGACTCTGGAAAACTTGATTCACAAAGCCAACTATCCTGTGTTTCAGTGTCGGGAGTGCATTCGGCTCAATGATCGTTGGGTGCATCTGCGTATTTGCCAGACCTGCGGTCAGATGCTGTGCTGCGACTCTTCCAAAAACCAACATGCATGCCGTCATTATGAAGAGAGTGGACATACCGTTATTAGTTCAGCAGAATTAGGAGAAGAATGGCTGTGGTGTTTTGTAGATGAGCAATTGAAGAATTATTGATAAATTCGTTCGCTCTCAAAACCCACCTTTTCACCCCATCCACACCACCCACTCAGGTGCAACTGACACCAGTTGAGCAAACCCATCGGGGCAAGTTTCCTCAAACTCGACCATCACTCCCCACTTTTCATCGCTAGTCAGGGTACTGAGTAGTTCTTGTACCATGCCGACTCCTTGATCAATCTTCTGGGCAACTAACTGAGCATAATATTTAACCTTCTTCCACCACTTATTACTGAGGCTTTCGTTTGTGTCCATACCCCCCCGATTATTACTCCCATCTCCATTATTGGGGGGTGTGGACGAAAGATTAGATGAATATCTAACCACCTCAACTCCATATTGAGTCTGCATTCTAGCTGCATAAGCCGCATTCTGTTCCTGTTCCTCCTGCCGTCTTCGTTCCTTTTCTTCACGCTGCCTTTGCCGATACTCCAGCACGTTTCGAGCGAACGCAACATCATTAGTAGTAATATCTAACGCGTTTTCCATCTTCCAATGGCCGCCGCGATTCCGTAGACAGCCCCAGTTGCGTGAGATACTGCCCCAAAATCCATGAGGGGGACTCCGATAGCGGAATGGTCAGGTTGAGAATACCTTTAACGTGTGGTGCATTGCATTTGGAGAAATCCGCTAGAGCTTGAATAACTGCCTCATTCCCTGTAACTTCAATCCCACCCATCAAATCCGTTAGCACCGTCCTTAATCTCAATCGATGACGCATGAGCCAGGATGTAGAATGATTACTCCAGTCAGTACAAATGGTAAGCCGTTCGCGCTCCGGCTTATCTCTATCGACAACCACAGCCGGCGGTGTGATAAATTCCCGCCCTTGGTCATCGGTAATCATTTCCCCCGGTGCTGCTAAGATTGCTTCCAATGCCACAATCTTTTTTATCAACTTTCCGCCGTCGTCTTTCTCCACAAGCTCCGGTGTTACGCTCATCCCGTAGGTATCCTGTATGCGGAACTTCTCACACTCCAAAACTTCCTCCGGTTTGAGATAGTCCTGATGCTGTCTGCTGGTGTAAGTCCTTCTGTCGATATCAAGAGCGTTAGCAACTTTACGGTAATGTTCCTCATCAATGGCAATAAGAGCTGCCTTCATCCACCGGGAAGCCCCTTCATCACTACTATCTCCAGCAGGAATAATAGTATTTCCCATTTCTTCTAAGAGCGATAACTTCTCTACGAGACGCTGCGCGAACGTTAAGCTTCGCTAACGCAAATCAGCCCTAAGATTATTGATAGACCAATTGCGTTGCGCCTCAATCTGACAACTAGTGTCTAACGCCCAATCTTTCTCAGCACCACGCTTACCCGTTTCTTTGTTAACACGAATCAAAAACGCGGTCATCTCATTGTTCTGAAGAATTTTCTCCTTGATGCAACGGGCGTTAGTTTCGGCATAACCAAAAGGAGGATGAGAAGCCACTCAAGCGTGCATGGGAACATTGGGAGGATACCGCCATAATTGCTGGGCACATTCTGGTTTAATCGCTGATTTTAAAAGTCATTATCAGTAAAAACCTTTGAAAGGATGGGTAAAATTCTAACCTTGCTGCATAATCATCTGTTTGTGATACTTCTAATTCAATTGTTTGCTGCTCTTGTTTATCAAAGAGTAACTGGATTTGATAATCTGTCCAAAATTGCTCACCTAGCTCATCTTCTAAATCGAAAAGCTGTTCTTCATCACCCCAGATATCTGACCAAAGAACTAGACTTATATCTCTCTTAATTTTTAGTCAAAATCAATCACTATCTCATTAATTCTGCCAAAATCTGCTCAAGAATATGTTCCATAACTGACTCATCTAAGGAGTGCAGAGTTACTGGGCCACCAAGAAATTCTTTAATAGTAATTTTCTCTTCTCTAAAATCCTTGACAAAATCCCGAATCTCACAAATAACGTTAATTTGAGATTCTACTGTTTCTACCATATGAGCTATAGCGTCAATGCCTTTTTTAGAAGCTTTTCGAGAATCGCAAACCATCGTTCCTTCTGGAGTATTTTTTGTCAAACGCAGTTCCTGCTTCAACTTTTCGTATTGAGCCAGGAGAATTTGATTGTACTGTTCTAGAGTTCGGCATCTACGAGTTAAATCATCTTCGCTATTATTGTCAATAATTTCTCCGGCTTGTTGAATTCGTTCAATTTCTAAAAGTCTTGCCAAATCCCCCTCTTGGTAGGCTGTATTTATTGATTTCATGATTTCTGTATGATACTTCTGTGTTTCGCTATCTCTGGCTTTATCAGGGTGAAAGATTTCAGCTAATTTCAAAAATGTTTGGCGAATTTTTCTTTGTTCATCTGTTCTGGCTACAGAGGGAGGTTCTACAAATTGTTGTGCTTGCCAATGTTGATCGTGACCTGAAGTAGTTTCCTTTGAAAAATCTGATTGGGTATCTTCATTGTCAAACAATTCGTCTAACTCTGTATCTAACCGTTTGCTGTTGGCGTTGACACTGATGACTCCTGTTACCTGTAGGTTACGGTAAACTGCTTCTATATTTTTCTTTGTTTGTTTACCAAACTTTCTAGTAGTAAAAATTTCATCAAACAGAGTATGGATTTCCTGGTCTAACTCAGCCATTTTTTGGAAACGGGGAGTAGCTTTATTGAGAAATTCTGTGCCAAAACAACGCATCTGTTCGACAAAGTTCTTTAGTTCCGTGCGCTTTCTCTTGATCTGCTTAAGTAGCGATTGGTGTTCTTTTTCAAGAAACTCTAAGCGGATATGTAATTGAGACAGAGCCAGCGGAGTTGCTTTAATTGATTGCGATGGAACTGTGGTTTTTCGAGGCATGAAACACGTGTATAAGTTTAAAATATAACTGTCAAATTACTTAGGCAAATGCGAAAAAAGACACCTCAATGATCATACACTGCGGACTAACATCAAGTTTTTTATAGTTTTTTTAATCAAAGCATCTGAGTGTGCGCCATAAGTAAGTAGACGAAGCATTACCTCATCGATAGCAATACCCGCCGCTTTCATCCAACGAGTAGTTCCATCATCTTCCTCTATATCACCAAGGGAATAATCGTATTGCCCATCTCAAGGAGGAGCGATGGCTTCGCCAACGCCAAGGGCGAACGCAAGTCAGCCCGTAAATTATTGATAGACCAATTGCGCTGCGCTTCAATCTGACAGCTGGTGTCCAAGGCAAAGTCTTTCTCTGCACCCCACTTGCCCGTCTCCCATTACTTGGTATGGTAACTAGCGTGAACTACCCACACTGACTTGGAGTACCAAGTACAGTGTCGGCTTCTGTAATCACAGGCGCGTGCCCAAATTTAGACTTTCGCCCAAGTTTGGGACTTACCACCCCTCCTACAGCAGAGACGGCTGAACCTTCCGCCTTTAGCATTCTGATACCTTCTGCTCTAATATTGATAGATGCATTCCCATCACGATCATGATGAGTGCCACAGTGAGGACAAGTCCATTCTCGGACATCCAACGGCATATCATTTATCTGATAGAAACAATTAGAACAAAGCTTGGAACTAGGGAACCATCTGTCGATCTCAACTAATTTTCCGCCCTTGCGTTCTAGCTTGTAAGCTAAAAAATTAGTGAATGTTCCCCACCCTACATCAGATATTGCTTTCGCCAAATTGTGATTACGAACCATGCCTAATACATGAAGGTTTTCTACTATGACAGCTTGGCTATCGCTGACCAACTTGTAGCTAAGTTTATGTAGAAAATCCTGCCGCGAATTACTAACTCGCTCGTACACCTTGGCAACAACTTTTCTAGATTTATTTCTTGAGTTACTCCCTTTTACTTTACGCGCTAACTCTTTCTGCTTCCGTTTTAGGTTTTTCTCATGCTTGGCAAGGTGTTTAGGGTTATCGTAAAAAGATACTTTCTCGCCATCGGTTACGACAGCAAAGTGTTTTAGCCCTAAGTCAATACCATAAATTTTACCGAATGTAATAACGGGATTTTCACCCTCTACTTCAGTCAAGATAGACGCCAGATATTTACCCGAAGGTGTTTTGCTAACAGTTACAGTCTTAATCTTCCCCTCAATGAGTCTGTGTATTTTGGCTTTGACTATCCCAATATTGCCAGGGAGCTTGACATTACCATCTACAATTTTGACGTTTTGAGGATATTGAATTGACTGCTTTCCATGCTTAGACTTGAACTTAGGAAATCCAGCCCGTTTATCAAAAAAGTTTTTGTATGCAGTGGTTAGATTGACTGTTGTTGCCTGTAAAACTTGGCTATAACAATCAGCCAACCAAATTGTATCTTCTGCTTTTTTGAGCGCTGGAAGCAGTGCGTTAAGTGCTGCGCGTGTAAGTCCAAGGCCCGTTTCTTTGTAAGTCTCAATTGACTTATTTAGGGCATAATTCCACCACCAACGAGCGCAACCAAACGCTTGAGCTAATTGTATTTCTTGTTCTTTTGATGGATATAAACGGACTTGTACAGCTTTGTGCAACACTTAACATCATCTCCTGGTTCCTTGATTTTAGCATGATATATAATTTGTGATAAGCTATCAAAAGAAAATAATTGGTGATTCGTCATGCATCTAGCATTTGTTTTTGCTGTGCAAAAATTCAATCCTACTAGATGCAATCCTCATCACCCGCCTTATATCTCACCACTGATTTGGAGTACCAAATTCAGTGGGAGACTTACAGCGTAATAGTTAAATAGTCCAAGGATTAATGATTACAACCCCTGTTCCAGCAAAATCATTTTCATTACGGGTGACAAGTGATAGAGAGTTTTGCAGGGCTATGGCTGCAATGAGAGAATCCATAACGGGTAGAGGTCGCCCCGAAAGTTCTAGTTGCCCGACTAAATTTCCCCACAATACCATTGTTGAGGCATCTATACTTAAGATTCTGTGTTCAAAGCGACTGGGTAGGGTTTCATTTAACCAAGTGGAGAGAGATTCTTTGCGCTTAGATGCGGTAAGTTTGCTTATACCTTTAGCAATTTCGCCAATTGTAATCACGCTCAGGTAAAGTGTTTCTGGCATTTGAGCATCTAGCCAATCTAAAACTTGTTGATTTGGTTGTTTGACAACCACCTCAGAAATCAGGCAGGTATCAAGGAGGTAGGTCATGGAGTAAAGACATCGTGGGTCAGGCTGCGATCTCGGCTCAGGTCAAGTTCTTCAGTGAGTTCAGCCAAGGGAGATTGACGAAAGAATTCTGAGAGTTTGCTTGGTTGCTCTGGGTGGGTGTTGTGTATAGTGAGGCTTTGGGCAAGGAGTTGGATAATATAAAGTTTTTCGTTAGGGGAAAGTTGAAGTAGTTGTTGTTCGAGTTCTTTTATAACCATGATGGAATTCAAGTGGAGGATACTTTTATTTTACTTTTACAAGAAGAACGTCGAGTTTAGTGCCACCTTCCCCACACACATCACAGACAAACCACTCGCCCCCAAAGTTAACAGTAACCATGCACTGCCCCAAAAGAGGAACTTGCACAATCACCAACTCACAGTAACGGTTTTGATGGAGCAGTAAACTACTGTGAGCTAAACTAGCATTAACCAATCGCACACCACAGATTTACAACCGTCCGCAAAGTTAACAGCCACTTGCCACTGACCGAGATATCCATTCCATAGCGGTTCACCATCAGCCACCCCGACAGCCTCACCCAATGAGTCAACAAGCTCAGTGTAGAAACGACCTGCACTTTCTAATCCCTGCCGCAATTTCAACTTCAGCCCCTTCCAGCCCTGTGTAGCCTCATCTAATGTTTGGGGAATATCGTGTGTGTCACTGACTTTGGTTTGTATATCTATATTATTAGTGACTGACACGGATTCACGATTTAAGGCTTCATCTCGACCCAACCAAGAATCGAAAATCGAATCACGCCGATCATCAGGAGGGATGAACTTATAAACACACTCCCGTTTTCCTCGCGGCCCCAAGCGACCGATATAAGATAACCGCAAATCAACCTTGTCGAGTAATTTTTGTGCGATCGCTACGGGAGTGAGTTTCTCGGAAATAGTCACGTGAAGATAGTTCTTGATGACATAGCGATTCTCTACGGCGCGAGCTTTCAACTCCTGCATCGCCTCATCAGAAGAACGCAATTGCTCTCCAGGCGTGAGCAACTGCAACAGATTCAGACTTTCCAACAACAGCACCCTAGACAACATCTGCCCCTTGTTGAAGTCGGGTTTCCAGACAGAGTTCTCTCCAGCTTCGGCTTGTGCCTTAGCTCGTTTAGCATCACGGTTAGCGAGAAACTGTCGCCCTATAGTCAGATAATAGTGCAGCCGCAGTTGAGGATACCAACCGTCGTCATCTTTCTCGACTAATTCGGGCGTAACGTTAATTTCGTAACGCCGGGACAACTCGGCTTTACGCTGTTGGTATCGTTCAGCAGGAGTCCTCACGCGCTTTTCTTGCAGCTTCTTCAATTCGGCATCAGATACATCTTCTGATTGAGAAACCCCCAAACATTCTTGGGAATACAATTCCTGGGATGCTGCTTTTACTTCCAGTACAACTTCCTTGGTTTCATCAGGGTTAGAATCATCCGCATCAATTACAGTGTAGCCATCAACCTCCAACCCTTTCAGCACAGACTCTCGATAACGGCGCATCTCGACGTTGATAACAGCACCACGTTTACCCCAAGTCTGTAACGATTCGGGTTGGAAATTGGAGTCAATGAAAGAATAATCTTGGTTATCAGCCGCTGACAAAAGAGCAATGTTAGCCTGTGTTGCAATATCCTGACTCCGCAACAATCCACCCATAGAAGTTGAACCATTGCCCACAGTCCCCATACCGTAATGACTAACCCAGATGTGACGGTCAACAGTTTCCCTTAACCGCGCTAACATCTGCCGTACAGAATTGACTGGCTGCACTCCCTGAAATATTCCCCACACTGCATCAAAATGACCCTTGATGTCGATAGACACACCAGTTTCTAGACTGGGCGAGGCGATGACTAAATCATACTGTGTGAGAATTTCGTTGAGATGGGCAATACACTCAAAAGCATGGTGTTTCGGGTCTAATACGGAATGGCTATCAATCCGCAGAATCCGCAGGTGAGGGAATTTCTGCTTAAATCGTTGCTCTAATGCTTGGGTTCCCCATTTGGATTTTGCCTTCTGAGCAGAACAACATAATAAATGATGTTCCCCTTTGGCGATTGCTTTATCAAGTGCAGCAATCAAATTCTTGGGATTGCTCCCTGAGTAATTGAAGCACTTGCCAGATACGGGTTGATAGTTATTGACGATGACAAACGGGTTAACTCGATATTCTCCAGCCAGAGAAAGAATATACTTCACATCGGTATCGGACACATCAGCAGAAGACAGGTAGATTTTTCCCTGACTGCTACCCAAGACGTTTTGGATCAGCTGCTTGAAATTCCGCAGAATAGACACCCGCCGCTTGGCCACATCGGTAGTGGAGTTGAGCAAATGCCAGAAAACTTGGTCACACTCGTCAATAATAACGATATCATTAGTCCAATCACTGGGGTCGAATCGCGCTTGGCTATCTTTGTGTAACGAATCCACGCATACACCATATCCCAACAAGCCGCCTGTGTCGGATGTATGGATTTCACTGACGTAATCCACGCCAAAGCGATCGCACAAAGCCTCACCGAGTTGAATGCGATGAGTGATGATGAGTACCCGTCGCCCCTGGTCGTGGGCTTTGGCAACCTCATGAGTTAACCACTGCGTCTTTCCTGTTCCCTTGGGAGCTTTAAGGACAATGAGTTTTTCGCCTTCGGGTACAATCAGCCCCTCCAAAAATCGTTGGTTAAGTGCGATTGCCGGCGGATAGGTTAACAGAGTAAACAGCTTTATTTCCCACAGTTCCAGGGTTTCGGCTGTGTTGTAGAGTGCGTGAAAAGCATCACAGCCTTGGGCTACGATGAAATCATCAACACCTTTTTGTGGCCCTGGCAAGTCAATTACTCGCAAGGTACAGCCTTCATTTACAAGCAAGCGACCCATTCGACTGATTGCCATTCTCACCCGTTGAACAGTCTCCGGTTTGCTGTCGCGGTCAAAGCAGATGTTGACTTGTCTGCCTTGTGTTGCAAAATGTTTCAAGTCTGGGATGAGGTATAGTTTGCCATTCGCTGTACCGTACTCATCGGTAGGTGTGCGGTAGCCAGCGTTTACTCCCGGAATTGCTAGAGCAGCATAACCAGCAGTTAGTAATGCCCCTGCTTTCTTGACCCCTTCGACGATTGTGATTGGAACGTTGTGCCGCCATACCCAGCGCCAGAAGCCGCCAGGGTGTTCTAAGTCTTCTTGAGTGATTGGGATACCGCTACGGTTGGAAACTTTTACCCAAATGCGATTCGGTACTAAGAGGAAAAATGCCCGTGTCTCTTCCCTATATGGATGTTCGTACTTGATGAATTTGTGGATCTTTTGGTGATCACGTCTGGGGAAGTCGGGTTTAAAACAGCCCCAGAGCATCAGGACGTAGTTGTTGAGGGGGTCAACGCCACTGCACCACCAGCCCCCATGTTCAATATGCTGATACTTCTTCAAGTCTCTGTCTCGCAGTCGTCCATCGTTGCGCCGGGAGATTTTGGGGCTGTATAGCAGATATTCATAAGGCACATTACTATCAAGCGATCGCACATTCAGAGCAATGATTTCTTCGTCAACGCCACTACTGAGCCACTCTTGTAAATGTTTAGCTTGAGAATCGGTCTTTGAAGTAGTCATATCCCCTCCTATATTTAGACGCATGGAAAAATAAGCGGTATATGGTCATACCGCTTTTAAGGTTTGTTACGCAGACACGGGTTAAAGAACCGTCGTTTTCAGTTCAGCCGTCAGAGTTAGAAATATCTCGTTAGCTATGGTGATTAGCTCTAAATCCGAGACAGTAGTACGTCTGAACTAAAGCAGTGAACATAATAAACCATTTGGAGAAATTAAATTGAACTCAAAACAAGCTGGTGATTGATTCTGCCTTCTTCAACTCCTTCCTCCGGTGTGCGGTCGAAAGGTAAGATTGATACGTATCCCAACTATTTTGTTGGTTTTGGGAACTTGATGCAGATGCGTTGACTGACAACCAGGGTGCATCACAAGCAAGCTCCCGTGTTCCAGCCAAAAATCCGTTGGTCTGTCGCCGATTGGTTTGATTTGGAATTTGCGAGATGACCCCAGGCTGATTGATGCGATCGCCGGCTCCAATCCCATTGATGCCTCGTTGTCAGCGTGCCATCCAATTGAATCGATACCACTACGGTACTGGTTGCCGATAACGATGCGGAACTTGTAACCAGTCAACGCGGTAATGGAATCGCGCAAGTTGTCCAGAGTGTCTGTCCAAGCCAGGGGTTTGAGCAGTACACTCTTGGAGTACAGGTAATTACACCCCTTATCGCCGTAAATACATTCGAGGCGGGGGACAGGCATAGTTTTACCGACCATCCTGATATAATTCTGCTGCCACTCCAGTTTCAAACAGTGTTGGTAAAGTTCATCTGCTTGCTGCCTTCTTAAGAAATCGGGATAGTAGGTGACTGGTAAAACTGGGGCTAATTGTGGAAATAAATCGAGTTGTTGCATAGTGATTAACTCCAAGGAAAGAACAGAATTGCAAAAAGCTTTTATAGGTGATGTTTGTTGTTAGCTTTGTTTGACTTTGAAAACCTCGACCAGAATACTTTCTGGGTACAACCCGACTTGTCCAAACCGTGGGTCGTTTATGCGTTCGACTTGTATCCCTTTCTTACGACACAATGTGCTGGCTTTTTTACCTTTGCCGCCTGCTTCTGCCAGAGATATTTCCAATCCCTGAAGTTTGGCAAAACCCATGATGCTGTACTTATGCCCACACGGGGTGTTGAACCTGTCTTGTTCCACTTCAACAGCAGCAATTCTGGTTAGGATTTCGGTTTGCTGCTGTTGTTGTTCTAATAATCGCTGTTCTTGCTCTGCCAAATGTTTAGCAATCGCGGCGAGTAACTGTATTTGGGTCATTGCTGTCTCGGCAGGTGCGGCAGGTTTAGTCCAGCCCGTGATATCTTGCATCCAAGCGCGAACACCAATCCGATTTAAAGCTTTGCATACTAGTCTGGCCTGCTGTTTGCAATATCGCCCAGCGTCAAAAGCGTAATACTCAATAATGGCAGCGACACCTATATCGGGGATTCCCTGATTCCAAGATGAGAGTGCCGCAAGTTCAAATCCTTGCTGTATAAGGCTTTTAGCTAATACAGATGGTTCCAGTGCCGCACTTAGTAGCGCACGACGAAGCGAAGAATCTTGTACATCTGCCAGCCTTGCAGTTGCCCTAATACTGGCTTGACCGTGACCTTTAGAGTCAATAGTAATCTCTTGCTTTATTTGTTCGATGATTTGAGTGATTTCGATTTGTGGCATAATTGTTGCTCTGGTTTTTTCAAAAGTGAATAGTTGTAGTAATAATCGAAGCCATAACAAAAGTTAGTAAGCTTATACAGTTGAGCTATTGCCAAGTAAGCTGAATATTAAATTGGTCACAATGAGTGTGAATGATTTGTTTAGTCCTTACAGAACACTCTCCAAACAAATGAATCCTTTTTTGGTGATTAGGATAGTAATGCCCATAGACTAATATTTGTCCTACAGCACTTTTCCATGCAGAAGCTTTTTTAACTTCTATAATTTCGTAATCAGTCAAAATGTCTATTTTTCCTACTGGAGTATTGACTTCAACTACGGGATGAGACATTTTCTCAATCTTTTCGAGAAAAGAAAGTTTTACTCGGTTTTTTGGAGAATAGTGTCCGGCGGTAAATTCTGAATTAACGAAACCATCAAAATTTTTGTATTTGCTAAAATGCTTAATAGCTTGCCTTGCCCTTTGGGTGCAGCGTTTGCCAGCTTCAAAAGCATAATATTCAAGTATTAAATAAATGACCTCATCAGATATACCATTAGTGCGCCAACAATCAATACTTATGCCTTGTAATTGGATTTTTTGTGCTAGTTTTGATGGTTCGGAATTAAATGTGTTTAAAGTTTTTAAAATTGTTCCATTGCTTACCCCAGCTATTCTTTCTACTGCCCTAATACTGATTCTATTTCTCACATTGGAGTCAACTGAAATTTCTTGTTTTATTTGTTCAATGATTTGTGCAATTTCGATTTGAGACATAATTTCTACTTGTATGATTGGAGAGACTAGGAAGTAATTGTTTAAGGTCAGGGAGATGTAGCGCGAAATCTCTCCCTTGTGTATGCAGTCGCTTTCACTTTTTGACCACCAGCCGTGGTTTTCTGGTGACCAACTCGCTTGCTTGTCGTCGATTATGTTCAGCTAAGAGATTGGCGGCACAGTCTAGAAAATGCTGTTCGAGGTCAGGGTTGAGCTTACCACCTGTAAGTTCAGCTAAAGTCTTCATTGCCTCCACCAAAGTTTGCAGCCGCTCCTCGACAGGAGGCAAAGCTGGGACAATGGAATTATCTGTGGTGATTGAAACACTTTGGTTGAATGAGAAACTCATCTTGACTCCTTTGATTTAAAAACTTCAGACATAGAGCAATCACGCTAAAAAAGCACCCGTACCAAATCCTTCTGGGCTACAAAAGCTAGCCTGTCATCCAAACTGGTGGCTTCTTCAAGTGCAGGGGGCATCCACTCAACGAAGTAAAACCAAGACCTGTTAAGTAATTGAATCCCCAGAATTAGCCTCTGCCTTGTCCCCTCGTCATTAGAACGCAACATGACGCGATCACCCAGTACAAAAACAGGTAATTCTTGAGCAGCGAGTTGCATTTCACCAGTACCGATAATCTCGTGTTCTGTGGTGTAGATAATATCCTCGTTGCAAATAACCGCATAAATCCAACGGTCTTGTTTCCACTTCACACCACAGCAATAGCCGAATGTCCTCGTAGCACAGATGTAAACTCTCTCCAGCAGATTGACTTCAACGGGTGAAAATTGGTCATGCCAGGGCGGGGAAAGATACCAGCACAGATACAGCGCGTTAACTTGGTCAATCATGCTCGTCTCCCTAATAAATAATTGACAGCTTCTTTATCAAGAGCAGCAATACGTTTTTCAATCGATTGCGGAGGATTATCAAAAAACTGCTTAAGATGCCATTTCCGAATTTGATAATGTTTAGGAGAGCGTCTTTTAGCTTTAAGCCAACCTCGTCTGACCCAGAAACAAACGGTAGACAAACTTAAATCAAGAACTTGAGCTATTTCTTTACAAGAATAGTTATCGAGAGTAGGGCGGACTGAGTAACCATTACTGTTTAATCTCAAAGCAATAGCATTAGGTGTGCGGTGATATCCCCGTCTTTTGAGAATAGAAGCGATTTGTTTAGTGGTATAAACTTCAGCTTTCTCTTCGATAATTGCAAGTTCTTCTGGTGTCCATTTTCTTGTCATTTGATGACCTTCTTTATGCAGATATAAAATTCATGTCAGATTCATTTCGGACAATTCGGGCGCTAATTGATTCAAAATCAGCTTGAAAAATATTCAAATCAGTTAGCATATCGCCACTGTTGTAAAGGTCTGTGATGTGTTGTCTGATAGCAAATTCATCAAGCTCGTTAGGAATATCTAAATGAGCTTCACTGGTAATTTTTTCGACTACTGTAACGATGACTTTCATCTGAGTAATGCATACATTATTAATGGAGATTTACAGAAGTCAGAAGTAACAGCCGTACTGACTTCTAGATATAAAACTTCTTTACATTGCCCCATCTTTTGCTGTTTGTAACTGTTGCATCCATGTCTTGACTGCTGTTAATTCATCAGTACCATTAGCAACAGCATCAACTACTTGCTTTTGATAAGAAGATTCAGCATAATTAGGATGCTCGCACTTGTCTGATGCCCAAGCTAAACACATAGTTTTAATGAGTTCATCAATCTTTTCTTCAGGTAATGAACTAGGAAGCTCAACGTCTTGAAATCGCAACCACTCTTTGACTAAATCCAACGGATAATCAAGTAGAGTGCGAATGTTCTTTACTCGTAAGTCTTGTGGGTGGATTGGTTGGGGGACTACACTAAGTTTTGGTGTTGGTGGAATAGTTGAGGATGTGTCGCCTAAAAGAGATTGAATATCATGAATGATGCTTGCCCAATCAGCATCTTTATTCCATTCTCTTTTGATTTTGGTTTTAGTCACTGCATCGTAAAGATTACAGAAAACAGTATTCTCTTCACCACCAGTAGCAGCAATAATTAGTGGTTTCTCAAAGTCTTGGACTAACGATGCAGCCAGAAGAAAGCTTTTAGCAAAGTTGGTTTCTAGCCCAGTTCTTATAACATAAATTTCATCGGCATTGACAACAATATCCAATTTCATATTGTCTTTCCCCTTGAATTCTTTTGTTGTCAATCGCAGTTCTGACAAATACCCAGTTAATGCTCTTTGGGTAACAGGGATAGTTTTATCTTTGTCAATATCGTAGCGATACCAGAGATAAGATTCTCCACCTAACTCAGCGTTTTCAACATACAAGTAAATGGGTTCTGGTGGCTGGCATAAACCTAATTTGATTTCAGTAACCATGTTGACCTCTAAAATGTATGCAGTGTGCAATAATGAAACTTCTCTAGCGAAATGTAGCTTTAACAGTTACCAGTTATCAGTTATCAGTGAAGAATGATGTATTTATACTTGGGTTTAATCCCTCATCATGTGCTTTTATAACTGTTTACTGTTCACTGTTTACTGATTTAAGCCATAGGCAATCGCCTGAATAAAAGCACTCTTCAGACAAACGCTCTTTTTTAAACCGAAGTTTTTGGCACAATCGAAGGCTGTTGATTATCCTCTAGCTCTTGCTTCAGATACGAAAGTGCAGTTTGGGCATCACCAATTGTCAAATCAGGGTAATACTCAAGTGTTAGAAAATCGGGATGTACTGCAATCTCGTTAAGGATAAACTTTGCAGCATCAACTAATGTGTACAGATTGGGACGAGACATAATTAATTACTCCTAAATTCAATTACGCTCGACGATTGATAGCAAGAAGCCATGTCCGGTATTCTTTACTTGAACTAGCTTTTGATCCAACGAATATTGAATGACTGTTTTTGAAAACTGAACACGGTGCAGAGGAGCATAACCACCACAACGAAGGAGTAAATGCATCAGCTTGTATGAGGTGCGCTCAACATAGTTATCAACAGACTTGGGCATCTTTCCCACCTCTTGTTACTATTGATAGCTGTTTAACAAGGGTCTTTATTTGGTTCTGGTGACAGTCAATCTCTGCTTTGATTTGTGCTTGTAATTCTTCTGGAGATAACAGGGTAAGCTCATCTTCCAAGTAATGGTATACTTCTTCACTGTGCTTATTTGACGAAACGGTATAACGCCAGCCATCACCAAATTCTTCAGATAAAAAAGAATCTTTGGAATAATAAACTAAGCCAATGACAACACCTTTTGTTGTAAGTTGACCGAAAGTAAACCGAGGATAGTCCCAACCGTGGGGAATTGATATTGTGGGTTGCATAGATATGATTGGTGAATGAAGAGATTGATGGGAAAAGAAGTCAGAATTCAGGAGTCAGGATTCAGAAGGGAATTATTCTGACTCCTGACTTCTGGCTCTTGTGTTCTGATTTACGCTGCGACAAGTTCCCGTACTGGCTCAGATTCCATCATCAGCAGCCATTCTTGTTTGCTAAGTTGATCGAATGGTTTATCTAAAAGCTCTTGCCAATCTAAAAGCTTCACTACAGACAGCGATGTCTCACGACAAGCTGCTCCGCATCTACGCACTGCCGACTCCACCGACTCACAAGCCACCTTTTGCTCGACTGAAGAAGCCCGGATGACCCACCAAAGGCCATCAGTGCAGCCAACTTCACCTAATTTCTCGTCGTTGCGGTAAATCCCATCATCAAGCAGTTCTAAGCCGTGTTGCTCACAGGCGTTGAATATCTGGGACATGACTTCATTACCCGTTGTAGTATTTGTAGCGATTTGTACTACTGGTAACGAGCCATCCTTGTGATGTATGAGAATGTAGCGATCGCAAAGCATGGGGGTAGCAGCACGATGGATTTCCGCACCATTCACCATCACTACCCAGCGTTGCGTTACAAAATCAGCATGGTCATGGGTGATTGCGGCAATTAGCTTGTCACCGCAGTAGTATTCGTGATCGTAGAAAGATATTTCGACTGTTCTGAGTTCTTCTGGGGCTAACGCTTGGGCTTGGGCTGTGATGTGGTGATCGAGTTCGGCTTGGGCTAGCGTTTGTTCGTTGGGGGCAGCAGGGGCGACTTTCTCAAGAATGCTTGCTTGGTATCGAGCGATCGCATTCATCCAAGCATCTTTGCAGCGTTTATCCATTACATACGCTGTGCAGCCGATTTCGTTGTAGATCTGCTTTAGTTGGTCTAGGGATTTCAGGCGCAGCTGTTGATGGCTGTAAGTTGGATATGTCATGATTGTTAAGTTCCTATTGGGACGGAAAGCGCTCAAGATTGGTAGTCGGGGGCGCTTTCTCTTTGTCTAGTATTATTATGCGCTAACTTTTTAGCGCTGTCAATAACTTTTTAGCTGTTAAAGCTAATATATTAGCATGTTAATTACAAAGGAAGCGCTAAAAAGTTATGGTTTATATGGAGGATGTTGATTTATGGGAGTTGCCATTTGTGGCGCTTGAAGAGAGAAACTTATTACCTGATGAACCTTGTGTTTATTTAGCGATAGACAAAGATAATTCGGTGCTGTACGTGGGTATGTCAGAGAATTTAAGGCAGAAATGGAAAAGCCATCCTAAACTGGAAGCCTTAAGCCGTCTTGAAGGCGTTAAAATCTCGTACATCAGAACCGAAGCTGAATTGCTCAGAAAGCTAGAGAATGCCTTAATCAAAGTTTTCAAACCTCCGTTGAACTTAACGGAAGCGCCCAAAAAAGGTGTTGCGGCTTTAAGGGAAAAAATGGGATTAACTCAAAAGCAACTAGGTGATTTAGTGGGAGTTGATACTTCGACAATTAGAAATTGGGAATATGGTAAAGGAGCAGACACTTTTGCAAAAGTAGCGAGACTATGTAAAGTTCTGGAATGTGATATTGAGGATTTGTTTGAGGAAGAAGCAGTTTGATGATTAAACCTGCTGCTATTCTCTTTGATTTTTCCCCTGTTGCACTAAAGAAGCAATTGCAGTTCCCAGTTATATCCAAAATTTACTTTGCAATTAACTCTGAGAAAATCTTATTGAACTAGAGGAGGTGGAGTCATGAACAAACCACCTTCTAAACGTAATAGAGCTACCTCTGCTGCTAAAAGCAATTCCAGAGAAACTACTAGTTCTGCGGAAGATACCTTTGATTCAGAAAACCCAGCTTCAGCAACGATTACGGTAAAAGCTGTTGAGGTTGAAGAGTTGACACAGGAGGAGCAGAGCGATCGTCTGCATTTGGAGCGACAAGTAGAAAAAGCGTTTTACCTTGCAGGGAAGGCGCTGATGGAATTGCGAGATAGGAAGCTGTATCGTACTACGCACAAAACTTTCGAGGAGTATTGCCGAGAGCGTTTCGGTTTTGAGCGTCGTTATCCGTACAGGTTGATGGAAAGTACGGTGGTTGTAGATAATCTCATGGAAATGTGTCCTAATAGGACACAAAATGATTTAGTTGTGGACATATCTGCCCCAGATTTTAGTGAGGGACAAGTTTTACCCATTAACGAATATCAGCTACGACCCTTGATTCCGCTAGAGCCAGAAGTGCAAAGAGAAGCATGGCAGCAGGCTGTAGAGGCAGCGGGTGGTAAAGTCCCATCAGGTCGCATCGTGAAAGATGTAGTGCAGCGCATAATAGAGAGAACCAAAGTACCGAATACTTACCGTGTTGGCGAAGTCTGCCAAATCCTTGCAAAAGATAATCCAGAACTCAGGGGCAAGGGCGGGTGTTGGGGCATAGTTAGTCATGTGGGCGAATTCAGTTGTACTGTAAGTATGTGGAATGGCGAGTACTCCGTTGGTTTGCAACACCTGAAGTCCTTCAACTACCTGCCTGCCGAATGTGAGCAGATGCAGTCCTTGAGCGATCGCATCAGTCGAGTGTATTCCGATTGGTTGGAGGAGACAGTTAAAAATCTGTTGCAGTTGTTGGGGAAACTGAACCGACCTTATCTTACTGCTGTGGAAGAAAAGCTTTTGAGTGTTTTGGAGTCTGAATATGGCAGAGAGATAATACCCTAAGCAATTTTGGCAATTTGGCAACTAATGTCTTTTGGTTGCAGTTTCAATGGAGATACCAACACAACGGGACAGTGAAGAAGTTGTACGAGTGATAGGGCAAAACTTTCCGCAACTGGTGTCCCGTGCTACGCCAGTTGTCAAACGAGTGCTGTAGAAACGCTCTACATTATTGATACAGCACTCGCAAGTGAACGCCATCACCCTGCAACTGGCTAGAAATGAACAAAACCAAATAGAATCTCAGAAGATGAAAAATCTAGATAGCTGGATTGCTGTATAGTTTTGGTTATGCCAGATTATCCTCTCAAGAGTTGCTCTATGATTGCTCTACCTGGTATTGCCATCCAAGACAAGATATATGAAAGTTCTAATTCTCTAGTGTACCGGGGCATTAGAAATGATGGAGTACGGCTCGTCGTAAAAATATTAAAGCTTGATTATCCCTCTCCCCAAGAACTAACCCGCTACAGACAGGAATATAAAATTACCCGCTCCCTAAATCTGGAAGGAGTTATCAAGGCATACAGTCAGCAGGACTATCAACGGACTCTGGTGATTATCTTAGAAGATTTTGGGGGGGAGTCCCTAGAGCAATGGATGCACAAGCGCCCAGATATCTTCTGCCCGATGCCTTTATCCACTTTTCTAGGTCTTGCGATCGCTATAAGCGATATTCTAGGCAGAATCCATGCAGCCAATATCATTCATAAAGATATCAACCCTGGAAACATAGTCCTGAATCTGGATACTGGCGTTGTCAAAATTATTGACTTTGGGATTGCTACCCAATTTAACCGCACAAATCCAACCTTCAAAAGTCCTCATGTTTTAGAAGGGACACTTGCCTACCTATCTCCAGAGCAAACAGGACGCATGAACCGTTTACTCGATTACCGCACCGATTTCTACTCGCTGGGTGTAACGTTCTACGAACTGCTAACCGGACATCTGCCGTTTCCCACAACGGACATCCTTGAGCTAATCCATTGTCATATTGCCAAACAGCCACTTCCACCTCACGAACTGAATGCAGCGATCCCTAAAGCCGTTTCAGATATCGTTTTGAAATTGATGGCGAAAAACGCAGAGGATCGCTATCAAAGTGCCTGGGGCATCAAAGCAGATTTAGAAATCGGTCTACACCAGTTCGCACAAACCGATAAAATCGATGGCATTCAACTGGGTCTTCAAGACGTTTCGGATCGGTTTCAAATTCCCCAAAAATTGTATGGACGCGAAGCAGAGATTGAAGCATTATTAGCAGCGTTTGACAGAGTAGCACAAACGCAAACTGAAGAATTGAGACTGAAGAATCAAGAAAATTCTCAATTCCTTGTTGAAATGATGTTGGTATCTGGCTATGCTGGGGTTGGCAAATCAGCGTTAGTACAAGAACTCTACAAGCCCATCACAGCAAAACGCGGCTATTTCATATCGGGTAAATTTGACCAATTTAGGCGCAATATTCCCTACAGCGCCATTGTGGATGCCCTGCAAAAGTTGGTGCAGCAACTTCTGGGGGAACCGGATGAGCAAGTGCAACAGTGGCAATCGCGTCTACTCACTGCTTTGGGAAGCAACGGACAAATTATCGTAAATGTCATTCCCGAATTTGAGTTCATTATTGGCAAGCAGCCACCTGTGCCCGAAGTTGGAGCAACAGAAGCACAGAATCGCTTCAATCTCACGTTTCAAAGGTTTGTGCGGGCGTTTTGTGCAAAAGAGCATCCCCTGGTCGTCTTTTTAGACGATCTACAGTGGATCGATTCTGCGACGTTGAAGTTAATTGAACTCATATTGCTTGACGAGCAAACTCAATCTCTGTTTTTGATCGGAGCCTATCGAGATCATGAAGTATCTCCAACGCATTCATTAATTTTGATGCTGGAGAGCTTGCGAAAGCAGGGGGCAGCGCTTCAAGAAATTACCCTGACTCCTTTAACGCTGGAACCGTTGACTCAACTGGTGGCTGAGACATTACATCGCAATCCTGATACCGTTCGTTCCTTAGCCCAAGTCGTGTTGCGTAAAACCGAGGGCAACCCTTTCTTTGTTGGTGAATTTTTGAAGCTGCTGCATAGCGAAAACCTGTTAACCTTTGATGCCCAACAGTTGAGTTGGCAGTGGAACTTAACTGAGATTGAAGCTCAAGATATCACCGATAATGTGGTGGAGTTGCTGCTGCGTCAGTTGCAGAAATTGCCGGAAGCAACACAGCAAGTTCTCTGCATAGCTGCTTGTGTTGGGTCTGAGTTTGATTTAGAAACGTTGGCGATCGTTTGCGAAAAATCACCGAAAGCAATTTTCCAGGATTTATTAGAAGCAATACAAGCGGGATTAATTCAACCTCTGTCTGAATTGGACGAAGATTTGTTAGTTCAAGAGTATAAGTTTCTGCACGATCGCGTTCAGCAAGCGGCTTATGCTTTGATTGATGAATCGCAGAAACAGGTTGTTCATCTCCAAATCGGTCGCAATTTGCTCGAAAAAACTTCACCAGAGCAACGATCTGATCGGTTGTTTGAAATCATCGATCATCTCAATCAAGGACTTGAGCTAGTCACTGCTCGATCAGAACGAACTGAAATTGCCAGATTGAATTTAATGGCAGGCCAGAAAGCAAAGGCAGCAACGGCTTATGAAGCAGCTTTTAAGTATTTCACTACAGGGCTTAAACTCCTCAATTCAGAGAGTTGGCAGAGTGAGTATGATCTCACCTTAGCGCTGTACTCAGAAGCAGCAGCGGCAGCGTATCTTCACGGTCGCTTTAGTGAAATGGAACACTTCGTCGAAGTGGTACTCAATCGCGCCAAAACAGCGATCAACAAAGTGCAGGTTTACGATAGCAGAATTCAGGGATATTTGTCACAGGGCAACCTGAAATCAGCACTAAAAATTGGCTCGGAAGTGTTAAAGCTCCTGGGAATAGATTTAATAGAAAATCCAAGTCAGGTAGATATTCAAAGGGAATTGGAGTCAACGGCTGCGCTACTCGCCCAACGAGAAATCGAAGACTTGATTAATTTACCAGAGATGACTGCACCAGAACCGCTAGCAGCAATGTCAATCCTAGCGAATATGGGGGCTGCTGCATTTATAGTGTCACCAGCACTGCTGATACTGATTACTTGCAAAACGGTAAATTTATCAATCAACTACGGTAATGCTATCTGGTCATCGCTGTATTATGCTGTCTATGGGTTTGTTCTATGTGGAGTTGTTCAAGACATTGAACTCGGTTATAAGTTCAGCAAATTGGCGCTGGGTTTGGCAGAACGATTGAATACCAAAGGAAAAGCTAAAGCATTAATGTTTTCGGGTGCCCATATCATGCACTGGAAGGTGCATCTTAGGAACACAATACCAATGCTGGCTGATGCCTATCAAAATGGAGTGGAAACTGGAGACTTTGAATTTGCTGGTTACGCTGCATATAACGTATGCTATAACTCGTTTTTTGCTGGGGAGTCACTCACCCAACTGGAACAAAAAACAGCAACATACAGCAAAGCGATCAACCAAATCAGACGGGAAAGCCCCTCAAATTGGATCGCAATACTGTGGCAGACAATTCTTAATTTGTTAGATAGGTCTGAGAATCCCAGTCGCTTAGTTGGTAGGCTATGTAATGAAGAGCAGGCGTTACCACACGCTATTGCAGTTAAAGATGGAACTGCAATTCAAATGCTGTATCTACACAAAGTTATGTTGTGTTATCTATTTGAAGAATATCATCAAGCTGTACAAACGGCCGTTGTGGCAAGGCAACATTTTGAAGAGGTGACAGCAATAACGGTTTTACCTGTATTCTGTTTCTACCATTCTCTGGCGCTTTTGAGCCTATCGCTTGATGCTTCAAACTCCCAAAAAGTAGCTTGGCTAAACTGTGTTAACACCAACCAAGAAAAGATGCAAAAATGAGCGGGTCATGCCCCAATGAATTATCTCCATAAATTTCATTTAGTCGAGGCAGAGAAAGCGCGAGTCTTAGGGCAGTTCTTTGAGGCTGAAGAGTTTTATGAACGAGCGATTGCAGGTGCTTCTGAAAATGAGTTTATCCAGGAAGAAGCATTGGGTTATGAATTAGCGGCAAAACATTATTTGGCGCGAGGGCGGTCAAAAATTGCCCAAACCTACATGAAAGAGGCGCACTATTGCTATGATCGCTGGGGCGCAACCGCTAAAGTTAAAGATTTAGAAAAACGCTATCCACAACTCCTCAACACCAACCTAGTTCGGCAATCACATTCAATCGTGACCGATAAAACGATCCGTCATCCGACTGCGGCGATCGATTTGGCGGCGGTGATGAAAGCGGCTCAAGCTCTCTCAGAAATAATCCATCTCGATCGATTAATTGCCACGTTGATGCAGGTGGTAATCGAAAATGCCGGAGCCGAAACTGGTACTCTGGTTCTCCTAGAAGAGGATCAACTTACTGTGGTGGCTCAATGCAGCGGAAGTAGACAGTGTGACCTAGAAAAGTTCGCTGTTGCCGACTGTGCAACGATTCCTGTTTCCGTCATTCACTCGGTAGAACGCACATCTGAAACTCTGGTGTTTGATGATGCAGTCAGCGAATCGTCTTTTTCAACTGATCCTTATATTCAACATCAACAGACACGATCGCTCCTGTGTATGCCCATTCTCAAGCAAAATCAGCTGATTGGCATACTTTATCTGGAGAACAATCTCAGTACCGGAGTGTTTACTAGCGATCGCTTGCAAGTTCTTAAACTATTGATTGCTCAGGCAGCAATTTCACTGGAGAATGCTCGGCTGTATGAACGGTTAGCAGACTATGCCGAAACACTGGAACGGAAAGTAGAAGAGCAAACTCAAGCCTTGCAGCAGGAGATCGCTGAACGCCAACAAACTGAAGCCGCATTGAGACAAAGTGAAGCAAATTATCGCAACCTGCTACAAACCGCGAATTCAGTCATCATTCGCTATGATCCGCAAGGAAGGATTCGATACATCAACGATTATGGGGTGAAATTGTTGGGCTATGAAGAACATCAGATTTTAGGGCGAACCTTATTTGAAACGATCATTCCAGACATCGAAACCTCTGGACGCGATGTTAAACCATTCATTCACGATTTACTTCGCAATCCTCAATCGTACCCGCAAACCGATGGTGAAAACCTGTGTCGAGACGGTCGGCGAGTTTGGGTTGCCTGGTCGAATCAAGCCATCTTCAATGAACAGGGAGATTTAGTTGAAATCTTATCGATTGGACATGACATCACCCAGTGTAAAGAGGCAGAAGAGGCATTACAACGCAGTGAAGCCAAGTTCCGAGCTATCTTTGAAAACTCACAGGTCGGCATCTTCCGAACCCGCTTCTCGGATGAATTAATTCTCAATGCCAATCAACGCCTTGCCAATCTGTTGGGCTTTGATTCACCGGAGGAGATTATTGGGCTGGAACACGTCATAGGCTATTATGCAGATCCCAGCGATCACCAACACCTCATTGAGTTGCTGAAGCGTGATGGGGAAGTGCGAAGCTTTGAAGCCCAGATGCGAAAACGAGATGGGACATTGTTTTGGGGGCTTTTCTCTCTTTATCTGAATGCAGACGATGACTACATCGAAGGGGTGATTGCGGATATTAGCGATCGCAAACAAGCAGAAGCCGCTCTACAAAATAGTGAAGAACGGCTGCGCCTGGCACTAACAGCCACAAATCAGGGACTCTACGATCTCGATTTAAAAACTGAAGAAAGAATTGTTAACCCAGAATACGCTTTAATGCTGGGCTACAATCCAGCAACATTCCACGAAACCATTTCTGAATGGATTACTCGTTTGCATCCTGATGACAGAGAATCAGTTGTCGCAATCTACCGTGCTTACATTGCTGGAGAAATCCCTAGCTATCAAGCAGAGTATCGCCAGCGTACCCAGGATGGTCAGTGGAAATGGACTCTTTCTGTTGGCAAAATTGTTGCCTGGGACGAATCAGGTCAACCCATGCGGATGTTGGGAACCCACGTTGACATTAACGATCGCAAGCAAGCAGAAGAAGCCTTACAAGCCTCAGAGTCAAAGCTACGGACTCTAATTGAGGCAATTCCCGATCCATTATTTGTACTGACTGCTGAAGGGCGATTCCTTGAAATAATCGTACTGGAACCAAATCTGCTATGGCAACCCGTTGAGGAGATGATTGGTAAAACCATGCATCAACTCGAAAGGGAACAAGCCGATGAATTTCTAGGTTATATTCAGCAGGTGCTGAGAACCCAACAAACCCTCACGGTCGAGTACAGTGCGTTTCTAAATGGACGAGAAGCCTGGTTTTCGGCTCGCATTGCCCCAATCAATCACGATCAGGTGATTTGGCTGGTACGAGACATCACCGCTTGCAAACGGGCTGAAGCAGCCTCGATTTTAGAGGAGCGCAACCGCATGGCACGCGAAATTCACGATACACTAGCTCAGGCGTTTACAGGTATTCTGGCTCAGGTAGGTGCTGCAAACCAGGTGCTAACGGATGATGTAGAAGCAACTCAGGCACATCTAGACCTGATCAAAGAATTGGCACGAACTGGACTGACTGAAGCGCGGCGATCGGTAGTAGCGCTCCGTCCTCAGCTTTTGGAGGAAGGCAGTTTACAGAGCGCTCTACATCGTCTCGTCGCTCAAATCAGGGCTGCTGCAACTGACACCACCTTATATTATGACCCACATTCCGCCCTTTGAACTGGCACATGAGATAATTTTCGGATGGCGAAGGTTGTTTGAGACACAAACAAGG
>NZ_WVID01000048.1 GCF_010091925.1 Nostoc sp. B(2019)
ACTACTAGTAGAAATCTCTTTAATGAATTCTATTAGAGAAGTCTGGACTTGCATCTATGTCCAAGTTTTTAATCTTGTTTGGACTTTTAAACTATGAATATCGAATTTGTAGTATTAGCCGATTTGAGGTAACAGGGGGTTTAACTTTGTGAAAGCAAGAAGGATCTTGAACGAAGCCAAATCCTCTTTTTCCAGTAATAACTATTTGATTTTCTTTGCCGTAATAATTAAATATGGCATTGTCAGGTTGGCAATTAGAAGTTAACAACATCTGTAATGGCTTTTGCTGGTGAGAGTACTTAATCATTACGTGGGGGCCAGAATCTATATCTATGTCTGTAATGTAGAAATACGCTGTCATAAAGTTATAACCAGCAATATCATAATGAAAATTAGTTGGTGGGTAACTTTTCTTAATTTCTGCTTCTGGCAGGGATGAAGCAAAACTCCAAGTTAAATGCTGTGTTATCAGCGTTGGCCAATATGTAAGATATTTACGAACTATTTTTAAAATCAATCTTAAGGCTTATTCGGCTCTCAGCCTTAAGATTGAGGTTGTTAGTTAAATTCTTTTTGTCAACTCAAGTTAGGATTACTATATTTAAATTCAAAATCTTAAATAGACATAACTTCTTTATTTTTGTCTATTTCAACCAACTTTTAATCTTGATTTTTCTAATCCTCTTCAATAAAAATTGCATTAACAGCTAAGGAAAACTTAACTGCTTGCAAAACTATTCTTTCAGGGGTTAATCATGGCTAATATCACTCTTTCTGAATTAAAACTTGCTGGTTCTCAATTGTTTCAAGATTCCGAAAGCTTTCTTAATGACCTGAGCGATACTGCTTCAATCTCTGGTGGCTATGATAACTTCAGCGATTTTTCTGGATTTGACAAGCTAATTGAAGGCTATGTCAACATATATGCCATCGGTCATGTTACTTATTTAGCTAAATCATTTAGCTCTAACTACTAATCTTTTTGTAGTTGACAAACAAAGTATCTAGCTCTCCTGAGAGTAAAGAATAAAAGCAATTTCATCTTCATGTATGAAGTCTTTAAATTACTAAATTCTCAGGAGAATCTACTTTAGTTCTCAAAAGCTTCCCTTAAGAAAATAAAGCCATAAGAGTCAGCAACAAATCTTGTTTCATATCTCTTGTACTAGCAATATACCTTTGCTACTATTTGCCTTGTCATATACTTTGGATATGGAGCCAGGACAGAATCCTGGCTCTTTCACTTTTGTTATATCTTAAAAAATAGTAAACAATATCTATCTTTTAGTAGAAAGCTCGTTTTTACTGCTTTAGCAAGAGCATAAACGGCTTTTCTCAAAGCTTTATGTGCCAAAGAATACAAAAGCTATTGATTAGAGCTTTCATCCTATTTAGGCTAGACTAATAATTTCACCTAATAGTCTAATTGTTATTAGCATCTTATCCATAATCATCGTTGATAATAGAATATATACTTAGCAACAACTTGAGCAGTAGATTAGATATAAATGGTTAATCAACATTCTCAAGATACCTCCTGGATTCCTTGCCTTAGCTGCTGGGGTGATGGACGCTTAATTGTTTCTGATAACGAACGTGGTGGATATAAGTGGCAACCTTGCGCTCAGTGCAACTCTAAAGGAAAAATCCTTAAACAATGAACAACTGCGGACAATAGTAAACATCAAAAAGCATTATAGATCACAGAGAAATACACCCCGTTTTCCTGCCAAGTTCTTCCGTCCGAATCCACATCTACCAACGGAATCCCCCAATCGACACGAGCCGTAAAGCGATCGCCCCCACGCCATTGCAACCCCAGCCCTACAGCAGCCAGCAGATTCGAGTCGGGATTCTCTGTACCAGAATTCCATCCAATACCGAAGTCTGCAAAGGGAATCACCTGCAATGTACCACCAGCCCTTAAAATGGGCAGTTGTATTTCAGCTGAAGCAAACACGCCATTATCAGCCAGCAGGGAATCCTGACGATAACCCCGTACGCTCTCCTGGCCACCAACGCCAAACTGTTCCAAGGGTAAAAGCGTAGTAGTTGCTAGTTGGGTGTTCAGACGCAGTAACGCTATGGTTTCAGGAGCCAGCAGGCGTACCAACTGCGCTTGTCCTTGCCAACTGAAAAAGCGACTATCTGGTCTATCGGAATTTATAGTCGCATCGAATGCACCCAGTCCCAGGCTGAACTGCGATCGCACTGCAAATACCTGATTGTTACTACGAGATACCCACTCCTGAAAAAATCGCAGTGCTGATACTCTGGTACGCCCTTGCTCATCTGCACCCAAGGAGCGGAAAGGAATTCTCTCAAAATCTACATACGAAGCTTCACTTTCCCTTCTCGAAGCAGTTAAGCCAAGAGCAAATTCTTGTGTAGGAGTCTTGACTACTGGCTGGCGATATGTAAGTTCGTAGTATCGGGAATCAGATTGAATATCTAAGATGTTGAAAGGTTCTTCAATCACATCGCTCGATGTCGTGCCGTAGTTGAAAGATATTGTCCCATCTTGAGGATTGAGCGGTAGTGTGTAGCCGACATCAAAGGAGTTACTACCATCAGTATTAGTGTAGGCTAGACCTAGACTATCTCCCAGTCCGAGTAGGTTCCCTTCAGTCACTTGCAAGCGGCGGCGGAAACTTCCTACGGAGGGCGATCGCCCATTGTCCAACACTATTTGTGTATTGAAGGTTTTCGCTTCTTCAATATCGATCTTTAGCACACTTTCACCGGAACGCTGCCCGGTTAGCAGTTCAGCAGACAGGTTTTCTATCAAAGGATTTACTTGCAACAGTTGCAGTGCCTCTAATAAGCGCTGCCGATTGATAGGCTCTGTTGTGTTTGTTTCTATGCGAGCGCGTACATAATTAGGTGAAAGTCGTCGAGTACCGCTTATCTGGATGCTCCCAAATTTACCTTCTACCACCTGAATTTTTACAACACCTGAACCCGGACGAATTTCTTGAGGTGGAATGTAAGCACCAGAAGTAATATAACCATTGTTGACGTATAAATCGGTGATTCGAGAACGAGCTTGGTATAGTTCAGCGACTGAGATAGGCCGATTGATGAAATCGGAAACGGCTTTAGCTAATTCTTCTTGGCTGAAGACTGTACTACCAACAATCTCAAAACGTGTAACTGTAACTGTTCCCATCGGTTTGCTAGGGATTGATTCTTCTGATGGGGTAGTTGGTTGGGATGGTGGGAGTAGTTCTAGTGGTGGAGGAAGTGGTTGTGGTAGTTCGGGTGATGGTTGTGGTGTAGGTGTGTGGGGCTGGATATCCTGTGGCGGCGGGAGGTTCGGTATTTGTGTAGTCTCTACGGTTTGGGCATGTAGGGATCTAGTTATGGTACTGAATAGCAGTATCAGTAGGCTCAAATGTAACCAGGAAAATGTTGGCTTTTTGGGGGATTTATTAATCATAATGTGGTGGGATGTTGGCAAAACTCCGCAATTGTACAGAAACTACCGTAGTTTAAAGCTTTTATTGGCTTCTCTGGACGCCTCTTTATCATGAAATCTGAATACGGCAGAGGGCTAAGATATAGCGGTCTTCAACATTTAGCTGTAGATAATCTTAATAAAAACCCTGGCGCTCAACCAATAAAAGACTTACTTAAAACTTTTCAATCAGTACTACACCAGTTAAGTAGCTAGGCGCAATTAAATATAAGACGCTCAAGGGCATATCCACCCTTTAAACTTCTAGCTTCCATGCCATCAATGATTGCTATAGCTAAATCATAGTTATTGTCAAACATCTGTCCAGCAATTTCATGAGTTTTTAGTTGATGCCACTCTTCCTCAATTCGATTCATCTCGGAACAATAGGGTGGTAGAAAGAAAATGAATAACCCTTTTTTCTGCCACTCAAGCCATTGTTGTTTTGCTTTCTTACTTGTATGTAGAGAGCCGTTGTCATGAACAACAACAGTGATGCGACCAGTTTCAGCTACAGTCTGTTGTGCTTTGGCTGCGACCCAATCCATAACTTCAATGTAGCGCTCTGTTTTAAACCCACCTTGAACCAAGGCATACTCGAAACTGACCTGGGGCGACCACAAACCCAAAATACTGATGCGACCACCACGACTACCTACTTGTGCCATTTGTTTTTGGCTACCGACACGGCTGTAAGTGTAACTGACTGGACTCCAACGACTACACCCGGATTCATCAAGATACTTGAGTTCGATATAACCATTTACTGCCGCTTGCTTCAAGGTATCTAAGTCTGCTTGTTTGCGCTGTTGTTTTTCTGGGTCTTGTTTTCCTTTATGGCTATGACGAGTGCGTTTCCATCGCCAATTTTTTTTTGAGCAACCGTCGCAGACGGTCTGGACTCAGTTGTACGTTTCTCTGTTGAGCCAACTTTTCTGATAACTGCAAACTGTTGTAGGTGCGAGGTTCTACCTCTAAACAATGCTCTAAGTATGCTAAGTCAGCCTCCTGCCATTTGCACTTTGCTCCCCGTCCAGAAGCTTCCCACAATCCTGCCAATCCCAAATTTTTCCAACGCCGCACTGTTGCTCGTACCGTATGTTCGTGACACTTAAAAATTTTGGCGATCGCTGGTACATTCCAGCCTTGGGCGTTTAATAGAATCATGTGGGCGCGATCGCGCGTACGTTGAGGAACTGTTTTCGCTTCTCGCAACTCAAGCAGCGTCAAATTTTCCAAATCTGTTAATGTAACTCGCAATGGAGCAGACATCTTGTAGCACCCATTTTTTACACTCTCTTTATCTTATATTTAATTGTAACCACCTACTTATTCTGTATTTTTACTCTAATGTATTGGTATAATCTCTGAAGTTCCCTATTTATATCGCATGAGTTACAAAAAATACGTTTTAGGCATTGGCATTCCAAGCATTGATGTAGTGAATTACCAATATCCCCAGCGTAGTAATAGTAGTAGTGAATACATTATTCCTCAGCGTACTCCAGTCACCACCATTTCAAAATTGGGAGGTACCATAATGAGCCCACGCCGAACAGGCTTCATAGAACGAGGTGTAACTAATGCTAATTGCAAACGTGACAAAATAGTTGCCAACACAAGTTTAATTTCAAGCTGTGCTAATGCTGCGCCAATACAACGGCGATTACCACCACCGAATGGCAAATATTCATAAGGGGAAAATTGGCGCTCCAGAAAACGCTCTGGGTTGAAACGTTTTGGTTCAGGATATACTTCTTCTCTTTGATGAGCCAAGTAAATTGAGACATTTACAACTGTTTCAGGCTCAAGCCGATAGCCCATAATCTCCATTGGCTTTCGTACAAACCGTGAAAAAGGCATCAAGGAAATCGGGTAAAGGCGTAATGTTTCAGAGCAAATAGCGCTCAGATAAGGTAGTCGTGCAATTTCACTCTTATTGCTAGCAGGAGTAAAACAATTAAGTTCGGCTAAGAGCTTTTTATGAACTTCTGGCAAGTAGCAACTCCAGTACAACGCCCACGAGAGAGCAGCTGACGTGGTTTCATATCCTGCAAACACAAGTGTTAGCAAAGAATCGCGTAATTCAGTCTCGGTCATGGGTTTACCAGACTCATCACGCACTTCTAAAAGCATAGCCAAAATATCTTTATGCATAGAATTGCATTGTACTTTCCGCTCAGCAATCAGTGCATAAACTAATTGATCAATCTGTTGTAGCTGGACTATAAAATTTCCTCCCATACTCCAAAGTCCTGATTTTTTTTGTAGTACCAAAAGAAATGGCAATAAAATTGAATTTAAAGGGTGGTGAAAAATGTCAAATAGCGAGATAAGCAGTTGTCGCAGATGATTGTAACGGTCGCCCATTTGTAGTCCAAATACAATATTAAGGATGACACGCACGGAAATTTCTTTCATAACTGAGTGGACTACAAATATCTTTCCGGGAGTCCATTCGCTTATCACTTCCTCAGTAATTGCACAAATAATTTGACTGTAATCATGCATTCGCTCCGAATGGAAAGGAGGTAGAAGCATTCGTCTTTGGCGTTCATGCTGTTCACCACTGAGACTGAGAAGAGAGTTATCTCCTAGCAGAGACTTTAATAAATTATTGCTTTGGGTAGATTTCAAATACTCAGGACTAGCCGTAAAAATTTTTTCTATAGCTTCGGGATTGCTGAAAAAAATAGTAGCAGGAAGTTCGTTACCTAGTACTCTAAAAGTATCACCGTAATCTTGATGCCAGACATCTAAGGTTTCTAACGGACGAAGAAAAAACTGGGTAGTTTGTACAAAAGAGGAAGTTTTTGGCCCTCTAGGAAGAGACATAAGTAAAGAAGTTATTAACATTGTTATCTAAATATATACTACGTATTGAACATTGGATAATTTTTAAATTTAAATATTTAAATTTAAGCCATGAAAGACTTTGTTGTCGCTTTTAAAATTACAACCTTTATTTCTAAGAAGCTACTTACGTTGCAATATTTTTGCTATTTCTGGCGGCGTAGCTTATCTTAATAAAGATAAACCTAATAATAAAACACAAACGCTCTAAAATAAATGAAAACAAAAAATAGTGTTTTGAAAAGTACTAGTGTAGTATCAATCATTATTTCCTTGTTAACTACTTTTCCATCTGAAGCTCAACAAATTGTTCCAGATACAAGTCTCCCAAATAATACTCGAATAAAATTAGAAGGAAATACCAGCAATATTGAAGGTGGAACGCAGGCAGGAACTAACCTGTTCCATAGCTTTCAAGATTTTTCTGTTTCTGCTGGCAGCACTGCTTACTTCAACAATACTTTGAATATTCAGAACATAATTAGCCGAGTGACGGGGAAATCTATATCTAATATTGATGGATTAATTCGAGCCAATGGGACAGCAAACTTGTTACTGATAAATCCCAATGGAATTGTGTTCGGACAAAATGCTCTATTAAACATTGGTGGCTCGTTTTTAGCAAGTACAGCTAGTAGCCTAAAGTTTGCTGATGGCAGTGAATTCAGCACTACGAAACCTCAAGCTATACCGCTGCTGACTGTCAGTGTGCCCCTTGGGCTGCAATTTAGAGGCAACCCCGGAAGAATTAGTGCTCAAGGTCTGGGTCACATCATTCAAGGTTCTGATTTTAACTTTCCTTTTGATGCCAACAAACTTTCTAACGGCTTGCAAATCAATGGTAAAACTTTAGCACTAATAGGCGGAGACATTTCAGTAGAAGGAGCAATCTTCAGCAGTAAAAATGGAAGTATTGAAATAGGAAGTGTTGACAAAGGAGATGTAAATATTAAACAAGAAAATAGTAAATGGGTTTTTAGCTACGAAAACAATCCTATTTTTAGAGATATAAATTTATCGCAAAATGCTTTAGTTTATGTTGGGAGCAATCAAGGTACAGGAAAAGGCATTAATTTTCAAGGGCGTGAGATAAAGGTTTTGGGTGGTTCCTTGGTTGCTAGCCAAAGTTATGGTTATAAGGATAACGGGGGAATGACTATTAATGCTTCTCATCTTTTAGAAGTTAAAGGTGAATCCCAATTTAGTGTTAGTACTATTTTTACTAGTAATTTTGGAAAAACACCAGGGGAAAATATTGAAATAAATGCCGGCAAAATTGATATTCAAGGAGCGCAAATAGCTACTACTGCTTTTAGCGATGCTCCAGGAGGAAACTTAACAATAAATGCTGATAATTTAAAAAGTGCTGGCTCTACTCCATCTACTGTTAATCCTTTAGGATCTGGAGGTATTCAGTCCTTTAGCTATAATTCTGGGTTTGGAGGTGATCTGACTGGTAGAATAAAGAATTTAATACTAGAAAATAGGGGAACCTTTACCACAATTTCTGCTAATTCTTCTGCTGGACAGAGTGGTAATTTAGATTTGATAGCGGAAAATATCGTTATTAAAAGCGGAAGTAGTTTAGGCTCTCTAACTTTTAGTAAAGGCAACGGTGGCAACGTTCTGATAAGGGCAAGTGATTCTATAGAAGTAACGGGTAGATCTCCTTTTCTTGAGCCTAGCCTAATTCAGGCTACTACTTTTAATAGCGGTAACGCCGGTAAGTTAGAGATTTTTACCCCAAAGCTATTCGTACGTGATGGAGGAACCGTAAATACAAGCACACTATCTTTTGGAAATGCTGGCGATCTTACTATTAATGCTTCTGAATTAATAGAAGTATCAGGAACAAGCTTACAACCAGTAAATTCTAGTTCTATAGCTTCATCTGCAAGTGTCGCACAAGAAAGTCTGAGAGTGAGATTGAGACTGCCAGAAATTCCTACTGGGAACGCGGGAAACTTAACTCTTAACACTAGACGCTTAAACATTACAAAAAGTGCTCAAGTTAATGTCCAAAATAGCGGATTGGGTAATGCAGGAGAACTTGAAATTAATGCAGATAATATCAGTATTACAGATAAAGGAATTGTTACTGCAACCACTGCTGTAGGTCAGGGGGGTGACATTCGCATCAGAGCAAAAGATATTCTTCGACTAAGTAACGGCATTATCTCTGCAACTGCTGGTGAGCAAGGCTCTAACGGTGACGGTGGGAACATAACTATTGATACAAAAAACTTATTATCCTTGGGAGACAGTAGCATAACAGCCAATGCCTTTACAGGGAAAGGTGGAAATATCCTCATTAATACCGACTGGTTCTTTTCTTCTCTCAACAGCCGATTTGAAGCCAGTTCACAGTTTGGCATTAACGGACAAGTTGAGATCAACGGCTTTTACCTTTATCCTAGCGGTATTAAGGCAGCGCCAGAAGCGATTCGTGCAACTCCTGAAATTGCATCGGTTTGTCAAAGTAGATCAGGTGGAGGAATAAGTAAGTTTGTCGTTACTGGTATTGATAACTTATTACCTAGCCCTAACGATTTACCATCTAATAGCCCTATCTGGCAAGATAATTCTCTTTCAGGTCTAGCAGCTAACAATAGTTCAGAAGAACTAAAATCTATAGCTCAAGAGGCTACACCAATCATAGAGATGCAATCTTTAATAAATAAAGCTGATGGTACAGTTATCTTGACAGCAAAATCTGATCAAGTCACAGTCGATGCTGCGTTATCTGCTAGTCTGTGTTCTGCTGAAATGAAATCATCAAAAAATTAATAATATTAGAAAGATCACAAAACGATGATTAAACGTCGAAATTGGATCAAGTATTTGTTTCTAAGCATTCTAGGGTTATCTACAGTTGAGAGCAAAGCATTTCTTCCTCCTGTTTACGCTACGAATAAAAAAGTACAAAAACACAATCAGGCGCAATTATTGATCCAAAGAGGAAAAAAGTATCTTGATGAAGGTCGAGCAGCAGAAGCGCTTCAGGATTGGGAATCAGCCACAAAAATCTATCGTCAAATTCACTATGAAGAGGGCGTTACTGGCAGCTTAATTAACCAAAACCTTGCCTTACAAGCTTTAGGCTTAAATCGTCAGGCTTGCAGTACACTTTTACAAGCTTTAAGGTTAGACGCGGATGCTGGAATTTGCGCCATCCCTTCAGAGCAATCTACTGAATCTACAACAAAACTACTGACGGCAGCGATTGATAAGCAAAAGCTAATACCTCTAAATCTATTGGCATGGCATAACCTGGGAGATGTATTACGTACAATTGGTAAGCTAGATGAATCAAAAATAGTTTTGGAAAAAATACTATCAACTGCTAGACAGGTGTCTTCTGTTGAGACTAGCGGAATTCTGCTCTCGTTGGGTAATACTGAGGAAGCTATTTACCAACAAGCGCGAAATAAATACTACGAAGTAGAGGAACCAACTTTCAAGAAAGAAATCGTCATTTTGATTCAGCAAGAGGCGCTCAAGTCAATTGACATTTATCAGCAGGTACAGAATACGCTAGGAATTCCTCAAGTGACACAACTGCTAACTCAATTACATCAGTTGAGCTTATTGTTAGATTTTGAAAAATGGTTAATAGCGGAGTCCAGAGCAGGTAACACAAAACTAGCTAATACTCATACTAAAATTACTCAACAGATTCAGCCTTGTGTAAACTTAGTGCGGAAAAACTCTTCAGCATTTTCTCAATTGTCGGCTAATCATTCTGTTTATACAAAACTGAATTTTGCCTTGAACTTGAATCAACTCCCAAGCAATCAGTTGCATTCACTAGCTATTCAATACGCTGAATCTGCTTTACAAACAGCTAAAAGTACCAACAACGAGCGGCTGAAGTCATACAGTTTTGGCATTTTGGGTAAATTAAAAGCAGGGCAATCAGAAAAATATTTTACAGAAGCTTCAAGCTTAGCACAATCAATTCATGCTTGGGATATTGCGTATCAATGGCAGCAGGAACTAGGGAATTTATATAAGAAACAGGGAAAGTTTAAACAAGCTCTTAAAGCTTATAGTGCAGCGATTAATAACTTAAGTAAGCTTCGTGATAGCCTCTTAGCAAGCAACGCAGATTTACAGTTCTCTTTCTCGGAAAAAGTAGAACCTGTCTATCGCGATTATATGCGATTACTTCTAGTATCTCCTAATCCTAATCTAGAGGAAGTTATTCAAACAAATGAACGACTGCAAGTAGCAGAGCTAGAAAATTTTCTCAAGTGTGGCAAACTTGATCTTGTAGCTTTAAACGAGCTTCAAGACTTACCTAGTGCCCCAGCAGTAATTCACGCTGTTGATTTGGGTAGTCGTATAGAAATACTCGTTCAATCCCCTAACAAATCTCTTCATCGTCATTCTGTTGATTCAAAGCCAGTTAAAGAGCATGTCGAGAATCTATTAAATAATTTACAAGATAAGGAACTTATTGATACTGATCAATCGGTGCTTCTTCAACCTTCTCAAGCACTCTACAGCTTGTTGATTGCGCCTATCAAGAAATATTTGCCATCGTCAGGAACGTTGGTATTCACTTTAGACAAATCTTTCCAAAGCTTGCCGATGGCTTTGCTACATGACGGGAAAGATTATCTGTTCCAACACTACAGTATTTCAGCTACTTTAGGGTCTAGAGTTCGCCAACCAAAAGCTTTATCTAAAGAACAATCGAAAGTTCTTATCGCTGCACTCTCTAAAGTCAGCCCTAGCTTCAACGATCCAAACGCTCCTGAAAACTTGAAAGCGCTGCCAGGAGTGGAACAAGAAGTAGCAGATATTAAAAAACAAACTACTTTTTCCACTACCCTACTAAATGAAAATTTTACTAGCTCTCGGCTTGAGAAAGAATTGAGTACGGTCGATTTTCCAATTGTTCATCTGACAACTCATGCTCAATTTAGCTCAGATCCTCAGCGGACTGTAATCTTAGCCTACGAGAAAGCAATTAATGTATTAAAGTTTGATAGATTATTAAGAAATAAAACTCAGGCTGATGCAGACGGGATTGAGCTATTAGTTTTAAGTGCCTGTCAAACCGCTAAAGGTAACAAGAGAACAGCATTAGGGATTGCTGGAGTAGCCGCACAAGCGGGAGCAAGAACTACGTTGGCAACATTATGGCTAGTAGATACCGATTCTACTACTTTGCTTATGGAAGAGTTTTACAAGAACTTGAAGGACGGAACTCCCAAAGCAGAGGCACTGCGTCAAGCACAATTGAGTTTATTGTCAAATC
This sequence comes from Nostoc sp. B(2019), assembly GCF_010091925.1. Lineage (GTDB taxonomy): Bacteria > Cyanobacteriota > Cyanobacteriia > Cyanobacteriales > Nostocaceae > Komarekiella. Next base: position 11,577 of record NZ_WVID01000048.1, read on the forward strand.
CTGATTACAATCATCCTTATTACTGGGCAGCTTTTGTTCTAGTTGGAAGCTGGCTTTGAAGCATTGTGGTCTGACAACCATAAATTGATCAAAATGATCAACTTATGTTTGTCAGTTATGTGTTGTGTCCCACAGAAATTTTAACTTTGTCTGCATCAATCTGTTCGACAAAAACTAGTAACCTAGTTCCCTACGCACTTGCTGCTATCTTTTATGAACTTATGGTTGTTGCACACTTTTAAGCAACTTTAATCGCTCTTGCACCTTTTCTAGTTCATCTAAGCTACCCCTACTTTGGGCTAACTGCGCCGCCATCGTATATTCACGGCGAGCCTCTTCTGGCAACCATGCTTCTAAATAACGATCGCCTAATGTTCTGTAAAGAGTTGGATTTTGACTACCTGCTGCCACTCGTTGTTTTAAAGTATTAATTGTTTCGTTCAAAAGCCTTCTAGACATATACACAGTATCTAAATCCAGGAAAGCAGCTTCATCGGGAGGTAGATTAAGAGAGCTAATTCGTTTCACTTTTTCTAAAATCTGTTCAACGTCCCTTTTGGGTAGCAGGTTGACTACTGATGGGTCGGCATTAAGAGGAGAGTTGCCAATATTTGCAATGACAGTAATTTTATAAGCATTCCCATACTGCAATTCTCTTTGCTCTTTCGGATATGGCAGTGTAGTAGTTTTTACTTCCGTTTCCCATCTCACCCCATTACCCTCGACAATTACTGTGTAGTTATCAGCTCCAGCGACAGGATACCAAGAGATTACTGGACGAGGTTTTAAAATCGAACTACCATAGGGGCTAATTATAGTTGGTGTATCGTTCTCATCACCTGGGCCTTTAGTTTTTGGACACTTGTTTTGAGTGGCAAATGTACATCGCCTTTTCACTGCTTGCGGTACGCATTTATCAGGTGCGTTTGAGATAGAGCCACTTGGTAAATCCAGAAATTTTAGATTCAAATAGCACAAAATTTTAACTGTGCTTCCATTCGCTACTCGAAGTTTGTCTCCCTCACAGAGTTTGCTTCCTGCTCGCCAGTTGAGATCATTATCATCAACAATTCTGGCAATAAAATCACACTTTCGCTCTAGTGAATCTAATGAATCGCGTTTTACTATTGATTGGCGCTGAGCCAATACACTACTCTCATTAAAAAAAAGAATTATTGACGCGATCGCTGTAACTGTTAATCTGAAAACTTTTTTCTCTAATCCATCAGTTGGTTTGGATATGAAATGATTCAGCATCGAAAGTATTTAGGTAGTTACTTGCTAGTTGTTAGCATATAGGATTTTAATAGCAAAAGAAAGTTTTAGATAGCAATACTAAATTAATACTCTTTAAAAACCCGCTCTAATACTTGCTCTCTCCATTTCCGTACTTCTGGCAGACTGGAATTTAATATTAAGCAAAATTCCCAATACATTTTCGCTTCGCTTTTTATGTTCAATACTTCTTGTACTTGTGCTAACAAGCAATAAGCATCTGTTCGCTCTTGATCCAGTTGTGTTGACTTTTGTAGATTAGTTTTAGCTTCAGCGTAACGTTTTTGCTCTAAGAGTGCCCAGCCTAAATTCTTGTACAATGAAGCCTGTACTTCCGGGTCTTTAGATTTTTGTAATCCTTGTAAAGCTAAGGCTTCTGCTGCACTATAATCACCACTTATATTCTTCAATCTTGATAAATTATTAACGGCTGGGATTGCTTGTTTGCTACTTTGTATAGCTAATTTATATTGTTGCTCTGCTAAATCATATTTTCCGTGGTCATCATAAAAGCTTCCTAACCCGTAACGCCCTTCCCACATATTGGGTTGTAATTTAAAAAGTACTTGGTAAGTATTCTCAATACACTTTAAATCATACAATTGCTGACAGACTAATGCCAAGTTATTATAAGCACTTACATTTTGAGGATTAAATTTGATAGCTAATTCATAATATTTTCTGGCAACTTCCGGCTTGTCTTCGTGACGATCCGCTTGCTGAAAGTAGAATTCTGAAACTGAATAAGTTAAATGAGAATTATATTTTATCGCTGTCTTAAAGTCTGACTCAGCGTCCAGAAGCCGATTTTCATTGTGAGCTTTCTTCCCTTGGTTTAGGTAATTATTGGCTATCACAGGTAGCGATGCATAAAATAAGCCAATAAAAGTTAAAACACTTAAGATGCCCGCGCCAATCTTAAATGATTTAGATGTGATTACACGGTGAAGCTTTGATTTAAATGGTAACTGCTCCAAACGGTGTAAAAGTATTTGTGTAGATACTGGACGCTTCCCTGGAGCCGGAGCCATTAATTCATCTAACAAATCAGCAAAGGGTTTTTCAATTTGTCGTGCTTTATTTCTCCAAATAAGTCTTGTTGTGTTTGAGTCTGCTGGCAAGTCAAGTACAGAAATTCCAGTTACCAAATATACTAGCGTTCTACCTAGGGCATAGAAATCTGATTGCGGTACTGCCTGCCCGTTAATTTGTTCTAGGGGAGTAAAGCCGGCCGTTACAAGTACTGTAACTTCGTGCTGACCCATCCCCATATCATTCCCCCCACTTCCACTAACTTTCGCAAGATAGCTACGAGTTACTTCCCTGACTGCACCAAAGTCTATTAAACCTAACTGACCATCAGGTTGAACAATTATATTGGAAGGTTTAATATCTCTATGGAAAAAACCACTACGATGTACTTCATCAAGAATTTTTACTAATTGTGTAAGCCAATTTAGCGCTAAAGCTTGAGATATTCTTCCGTTAGCTTCCACCCATTGTTCTAAGTTCTGTCCCTCAAATTTCTGCATGATCAAGCAATGCAGATCGCTGGAACTATTATGGGGTGTAACAGTAAATAAATCGTCTATAACTCTAGGAATACCTGGATGGTTGAACAGTTGAAGCGTCAGTGTTTCTCGCTCCAGTAAACTGATCTCCTTGGGCCTTTGTGAGCGCAATACCTTAATTACTTTATGAGTGCCTTTATCATCCACTACTTCAAAAATTTCGGTATTGTAACGAAAATCTAAAGGGCGTAATGGTTTAATTAATCGAAACCGCTGGTCAATTAGCAGTTCTGTTCCGCAATTAAGGCATCTCTCAACATCATCAGGATTTTGCCGTTGTTTACATTTAGGATTAATACAATAACTCACCTTTTTAAGCTAGTAGAATAATTAAGCTGATTTAAAATCATAAACTGTATTTTGAACTAATTTTAAAGCGTAGGTACAAACATACTTTATAACTTGAGGTTCCAAGCTCAATAGTACTTCTTTACTATCAGTTATTTCTTGCTCAATTAAAGAACGTGCATATAAAGCCTCTATAGCTTCTAGTACTTCTGAGGTTGTTACCTCGTTCTGTTGTCTATCCTTAAATTCTCTAAGCAACCCGTTCAATGTAATTAAATTCCCAGACTCTTTAGTTAGCTCTTCTGTTAAATGGAACATAATCTGTTTCTCAAGAATAGTTAGACGACCTCTCTCTTCAAATAATTCATCCAGGCTCTCTTGAAATATATCTGTCATCAAGACAGTTTGAAAATTCAAAAAGTTCTTTACACTTCCACCAAAAAATTTTTGAATTTTTTCAGCTAACATTTTTAAAGATAAAGGGTTTCCACGATAAGTTTGAATTAAATCTCCCCATTTATTCTCATCAGTTAAACCGTAAAAACGGAATATTTCTAAAGCTTCCTTTCCCAGCCCTTCAAGTTTTACCGTTCTGACTGGTTGTCCTTTTTTTTGTAAGCGATTAAAATCAATAAATGGTTCACGGCTGGTTAGTAGTAAACAACTTTGATGTTGTTCCTCTATCAGTCTATTAAAGAACGTTCCATACTCTGCATACTGCTTCCCGTAGGCATTTGAACTGGTATTTCTATCTCCCTGTAGCAAGGACTCTGCTGAGTCGAAAATCACCAAATAACGACGTGAACGCAGGTACTCAAACAATTTAGATGTCCTAGCTTGGATGGATTCTGGTAAATCTAGCTCCTCTTTTTCTGAAAAAGCCAAAGTTCTAAGCAGGTCAGCAACTAAATCTGTAAGCAACGGACTATACGACACTGACTTCCAAATAAAGCTGTTAAACTCATACGACCCCATACGCAAAGCTTGAACTAATTTAGCAACTAAAGCACTTTTCCCAATTCCTGCTGTCCCTACAATTGCCACACAACGCTCTTGAGCTATCAATTCTTTAAGCATCGCTAGTTCAGGAGTTCGACCGTAAAAATTAGATATGTCAGGTAGACTTCCTGAGAGTATAGGTAGACCAGCAGCAGCTTCATTCCATTCTGCTGGTTCCTTGTCTGCTAGTACTATCTGTTTTTCTATAATGCTCCGCAGTCGTTTCTTAGTGACTTTTTCTCCATTCCCTAATATCCCTGTTAATAGTACCCATAGCTTAGGTGCTACACGCCGTTGTAAAAGATTAATATCATAGGGACTCTTCTCTGCTATGTCCTTATAATCTAGATCAAGCCAAGCCGATCTAAGCACAATTTTTTCTGGCTCCTCTAGCCACCTGCCTTGTTTTGCAAACACTAAGTCATCTATGACTCGGATAGCTTCTTTAGCATTCACCTTTTATTAAGCTCCTTTTAGTGCTGTTTTTCTTAATTTAACTAAATAAAAAGTACATACTTTTTAGAAACTAATCTTTTAAAAATCTTGCATAGTCTACTATTCCTTACTTCCGTACTTTATACTTCACGAATCTTAACAATTGAAGTTGCTATTGTATTATGATACTGCTATATTCTAAGGCAAGTACGTACTCAGCGAATAAAAGTTTGAGGCGATTGCCAAAGCTAGTATAATTACGAGAGAACTAAAAGCAACACTCAAAATCAATAAACACCTTTAAGTAGGGGATGTTGAAGATATCAGATCACTTTTGGCTTTTTGAATTTGACTGTAACAGATGCATCGCTCTACTTATATCAAGCTTAAAGTATGAAAGCTTTGAGATCTAGGATAACCAAGTTAATGAAATGAAGGGAAATATGAGAGTGAAAGCATCAAAAAATCTAAAGCACAAAGCGCCACTAAGGAGTAGGCGCTTTGTCTGTCGGTAAAATCCATCTTTTTTTTAGAGCGGGGTTGATCTCGAAGGAACAAAATAAGTGACCGTTGAAGTTTGGCGACCAAGACGACTACTAAATTTGTCCGAGAGTATAATCCGCGCTGCCAGATCTATTATAGGATCTGCTGCATGGAAAGTCCATTCCTTGCGGTGTGTTTTGGCTGTAAAAATTCATGTATTTTGTGTAAAGTTAAGTTTGATTAAGAAAAAAACGAATTTTGTAGCAAGAAGCAGTAGCAGCGCAAATAACCCCCTCTAGCTTGAAAACCAAGTTTTAGAGGTATATATGGCGAAAAATGACAAATACCCAATAAAAGAGGGTGTCGAGGTTAGGCTGTCGGGGGTAGTCTGTGTCCCGCACACCACACCCCTTAATTTCGACGCATTAAATAACTGGATTATTAGCTCTTTCAAGGAAACTCGCTTTAAAAATGTCTTGCAAAGAGCGAGAGTACTACCGCAGACAAGCTGGTTCTGGCATCACTTGAACCACACGCATCTGTCGGAGGCGGCGATCGCAATCATTGCTTGTAATACGAATGATTACAAACAAATCTTAATCAAACAAAATCAGTTAGCCCAGGCGGTACAGGAGTTAAACCCACAAGCAGAGCTGTTACTGCTGATTTCTAGTGACCAAAATTTTGTATTTGGCACGGTATTAGAAACTCTTGAGAGTTTCAGCACCCATATTCTTTTGAGAGAGCAGAAGCTAAGCAGCAGGAGAGTTCCAGTCATAGCAACTTTTGAAAAGTTTGTGACTACAAACTTTCAAAAGCGCTCCCTGACGGGCGGAGGCAAAAGCTGATGAGCAAAGCCCCAATTGAATATCCGAACAATCTCACGGCCGCGGAGTACCATGAGTTGGCGGTTGGTAGTGCGATTCATCCGGCGCTAATTGAGCGTAACTTCTTCCACATTGAGGGAGAAACAGTTTATGATTTCCTGTTTATTTCCGACAAGCTCCCCCGAAAAAATGCAGGTCGAGTCACTGATGCATACTTGAAGCTGTATCAACATCTATTACTTGGGGGAACGTGGATTCAATCCCTCGACCCGTTCAAAAACTGGCAACCGATGGAATGGGGGCGGATTAAGCCGAACTTCCCCCGCATTGATTGGCAAAAAGGTAAACCCGTTAAGTACGAGTCGCCCCCCAAAACCGCTAACCGTGTCACCTACTTCGATGTCGATAACCCCGTCTGGGATTTGGTCGCGCGGCGGTACAACATCAAACGCTATCATTCACTTTTAGCGTTGCGCCTGCTGGATCGACTCAATCCACTGATCTTCTGGGAGTGGGTCATCACACACTCGGAGATCCCAATAATACTTTGCGAAGGTGAGAAGAAAGCCGCTTGCTTGCTCAGTCTAGGGTTTGTAGCGATCGCGCTTCCTGGTATTTGGAATGGGCGCGTGGGCAAGCTGGATTTTGATGAACGGTTGCATCCTGACTTAGTACCATTGGCTCAGGCGGGACGCAAGTTCATTATATTATTCGATTACGAAACTTCTTCCAATACCCGCTGGTCAGTTTTTCAAGCAACGGTTCGTACTGGTAGAGCAATTGAAGCATCTGGGTGTGTCTGCGAAGTGGCATTACTGCCGGGGCCAGAAAAAGGCGTTGATGATTTTGTGGTGTCGAGGGGCAAAGATGCCAATGCGTTGTTGACTGCGATCGTTGATGATGCCAAAAGCCTTAAAGATTACCAGCGCTCGTATCGGGCTAAGAAATGGGGACTGAGCAAGTACAAGCCAGATGTTTGCGTTAACGTCAAATATCTCTCCCAAGCGCTGTCCATTCCTGAGCTTGAGGAAAAATGCTCCAACGTGCCTGAACTTTATGAGATTGCACAAGAACAATTATTTACTCCAAGTGTTAGCCCTACGGGCTGGGAAAAGAGGCAGGGGAGCAGGGGAGCAGGGGAGCAGGGGAGAGTTCAAATACCAAGTTCTTTCCCCTCTGCCCCTCCGCCCCTCTGCCCCTCTGCCCCTCTGCCCCTCCGCCCCTCTGCCTCCCCTGCTCTCCCTGCTAAGAGAGCATTCCGCTTTCCCAAGACAGGACTGGTCGTACTGTGGAGCGACATGGGCACTGGCAAAACCGAGCTAATGCGCTGGTGGCGTGACCAAAACCCAAATGCACGATTCCTCAACAACGGGCATCGCGTTAATCTGCTGAAAAATCTTGCCGAACGCTTGGGAACTGCCATGTATTCAGAACTGGGTTACGTGGGTTTAGCCAAAGCCACAGCTCTCAGCATCACCATCGACAGCTTGCACAAGCTCAACACCCAAGCTTTAAACTACGGCTGCATATTTATTGATGAGGCCTGCCAATACCTCACGCACCTACTACACAGTAATACTTGCATACAACATCGCGCCGCAATCTTGGAAGTACTGGAATATATAGTATACAATGCACCCCTTGTTGTCATCGCTGATGCACACATGGATGACCTGACAGTGGATTTCTTTCGAGCAATGCGACCATCAGGTGAAACCCCGTACATTATCAAAAACGAATGGCGTAATGGCGATCGCACTATTTACTGGTACGAGGGGGATAATTCTAGCGCCCTAGTCGCGCAAATCTCGGCGGCACTAATGGCAGGGCAGAAAATCATGGTGGTTAGTGACTCGAAGCGTTTCATAAAGAAACTTGAAAAATCGCTGACAGTAAAGGTGGAAGAAGAGGCTTCGTCTGGGGAAAGGGGAAGGGGGAAGGGGGAAGGGGAGTCAGAATCTCTTAACTCTCATGAAACCCTTTACCCTTTACCCTTTGACCCTTCCCCAGCCCAAAGGGCTTCATGGCGAATCTGGTCTGTTCACTCCGACAACTCCGGCAGTGAGGAGAACATCGCTTTCATCAAAGATATTACCAACGCTGTAAAAAACCTCGATGCCTTGCTCACCTCTCCTAGCTTGGGAACTGGTGTAGATATCTCCCAATATCATTTTGATTTGGTGTTTGGTGTTTTTCACGGCGTTTCACAAACTGCAACCGAGTGTGCCCAACAGCTGTATCGGTATCGCCCCAAAGTTCCATTTCATGTTTGGGTGGCAAAGCGCCCTCCCTTTGGTTACAAAGATACCAACGCCCACAAGATCAAAGAAAGATTACTCCAAACTAATGAGATGACTGCTTTTCTGTTGCGAATTGACCGCAAAACAGGAGCGCGGGGAGCTGAGAAAGACTGGGCGCTAGAGGCTTACTGCCAAATTCAAGCTAACCGTCACTATTCTCTCAATAATCTGCGGGATGATTTGCGATCGCTCTTGACCGAGATGGGCAATACATTTATATATGTGGGCAGTGATGATGATCATCAATCCCTAGAATCTCTAAAAGTTGCTGCGGCAGCTTTGGACATTGCCCATTATTCGGCTGTAGCCAAGGCTAATAATATTACTTCGAGTGAATACCGCGCCCGTCAGAGCAAAGATTACCTGACACCCCAGGAGGTTTTTGAATGTGAAAAGTTTCGCATATTTGATTCCTACGGGATGTCCGTTACGCCGGAACTGGTTGAATTAGATGACTCAGGTAGGCTAATCCGAGCGATCGCTTCTCTAGAAGCTATCTTATCCGAACCCGATGACTCAATTCTTGACCCCAAGACTGGGCAGCAATACCCTACACCACCAACAATTGTCACCCAAAAAGACCGCAGCCAACGGGATAATTTACCTTTTAGCTTCGATTGGGGCAATTATTCCGCTAAGTGGTTGGCACGGTTCAACTTGGGTTTGCATCATATTCTTAAACAATTGGTAGTCGGAAGCGAAATTACGTCCGCTGACAGTGACTTACTAAATATGAGGGCGATCGCAATTGATTGCGCTGCTCACATTAAAGCAATTCTTGGTTTCACAGTCCCCAGTGATTGTGAACCAGTTTGGTTGCTGGCAACTTTACTTGAGCAGATGGGACTTAAGTTAGATTGTCGCAAGCAGGGGCCACGCGGTCAGCAGGTGAAAATTTATTCGCTTGCTGTGGAGGAATTGGAATTTGCAAAACAAGTAATGGCTCATCGCCAAAATAAACGGGAAGAGAAGGCTCAAACACAGTTACAGCATGAGTTTAACCCAAATCTTGCCCCCGTATCCACCCCCCCCCACAATGCTATAGGGAACCTCCTATCGGGGGGGGTGGATACTACCGATTTGGAGTCACTTCCAAGCGAACGCTCCCCTATCCAAGCCTATGCCCAAATCTTGAGAGACGGTATAAGACATGGGGTAGACGCAGTTAAATCCATACTTAAGATCTGGTCTTCTGATTTACGCTGGCAGGCGGTGCTGGAATTGGAAGCTCTAGCGGCTAATGAACTGCGCTCTTTGGAGCAGGTAGTACCGGAGTTTTATGCCTTGCTAACAGAAGAGGCGTTGCCGATGGAGGTGAGCTAACCATGCTGACACTAAATAGAGAAGAAACGACATCAGCACTCAACTAAGATCTGATCAACAGCAGGATCAAAGAAACTTTCACTACCATAGACCGATTCGAGTCCCAGGCGGTAGATGAAATTCTTGTAATGCGCTCCCAACAGGTATTTAAGTCCGCTGGGTATAACAGCTTTGAAGAATATTGCACTGGTGAATTGTATGCCTGGGGTGGCTATCGGCGGATCAATCAGCTGCTAGGAGCGCATAAGGTTATTGAAGCAGCTGGTGAATTTGGCGAACACATCAAAAATGAGCGGCAAGCTCGTCCGTTAGTTCGGCTAGCCAAAGAGCCAGAAAAACTCAAATCTGCTGTAGAGTTGGCTTTGTCAGAGAACCCCTCCCCAAGTGAATCAGATTTTGCAGCTGCGGCGAAGATTGTCCTTCCCCCGCGTCCACGCAAAAAGCCATTTAGAGAGGAGCCATTGGTTCCTGAATTTTCGGAACCAATGGTTCCTTATGGTGACGCAAATGTGTCATTGACGAGTGAGCGCAAATATCCAAAAGAATACGAGGACGTAATCGCTTCACTCAAAGAACAACACAGGCAAGAGATGGAGCGCCTGGAGCAAGAACTGAGGATTGGCTTGCAAGCAGAGACTAGGGCCAGAGTAGAAGAACAAGTAACAGAACAACTCTCATCATCTCAAAAACTGTACCAAGAGCAGAAAGAAGAAATCATTCAGTTACGGCAGCACATTCAAGAAATTGAAGGTTTACGGCAACTAGAATTTGAAAATCAGCGACTCCTTTCTCGTATTCAGGAATTGGAAAACGCCCTTGAACAACGTCCTGCCCAACAGTGGGACAATACGATGACGACCCAGGCGACCAAAGCACTGAATAAGCAGGTGAAACAGGCGTTGGAGAAGACTATTGATCTGCGATCGCTTGCCACCGAACCACCCAAGGAGAATGCCACCGAATGTCTGCGCCTTCTTGGCATGGCACTGAAGCAGATCGCCACCGCGATGAACAACACCAAAGCGATGGAAGCTGCGGCGATAATCTTGGGCAGTAGTCCCACACCATCCGCAATCGCCCTTCGAGCGGAGCAATTGCATCTGCTGCCCCAAGCGGTTGGTGACATTAGGCGGGTGTTGTCTTTGCTTGGGTGTACGTGGCAAGACTATTGGGCAGTAGCCGAGAAATATCAGTCGATTGAAAAAGACTATCAAGCTGAATTAACTCTTGAGGAAACAGAATTAATCACCGCACTCAAAAACGCATCTACTGAACCGGACACCATTGGCGTTGGTTCTATTGTTGCCCATGCTGATCCTTACCGCACTTTATATATGGAGAGGGGTGAAGTCGTGGAGGATTTAGGAGACGAAGTGATAGTGGCTTGGGATTGCTGGCGTAATGAGTCTAAGAAAACCGATAGGTATTTCAAGTCCGAGTTGCGGTTTTGGCTCACCGAATAACAAGGGTTAACTGGGAGATCCAACTGATAAAACGGCGCTGATTGTCTATCCTTAAGCGATGGGCTGATGAGTTGTGCTGCTCCTAGTTGTGCTGGAGTTGAAAGCAATAGCGGCGAATGAACTGCGCTCTTTGGAGCAGTTAGAGCCGGAATTTTACGCCTTGCTTAGTGAGGAGGTGTTGCCAATGTAGGTGTGAGCTAAATTATTTCCAAAAGACCAGCTACGACTTTAGAGTGTTGAATTGACACTCGCCGGTCTAAAGACACGGGGATTCTAACTTCAACCTAGTTACTTGCTCTACCAGGCTTTCGCCAAGTAGCGTAGAGGTTACTAGTCCATTAGCGTTACTTCGGGACTGCCCGTCCCTAGCTTGTTTTGCAAGATTTAGAATATTCACCGCAGCGTTAACATCTCTATGCAAATCGCATCCGCAACTACATTTATGGGTGCGGGTTGATAGAGATTTTTTGACAATTACACCGCAGCTACTACACTTTTGAGACGTGTAATGAGGTGGTACAGCTACAGCTATTTTGTCAAACTTGAGTGCGAAATATTCTATCCATTGTCGGAACAAATACCAACTAGCATCACTAATCGATTTTGCTAAACAATGATTTTTAACCATATTTGAAACTCTTAAATCTTCGTAGGCTACTAAATCGTTAGATTTGACTACGCAACGCGCTACTCTCTTAGCGTGTTCTATACGTTGCCTACTTACTCTTAAGTGTTTTTTGGCGTAGACAATTCTTGCTTTGCGTCTACCCGACGAACCTTTTACTTTTTTGTAGATACGTCGTTGAGATTGCTTAATTGATATTTCGGCTTTTCTCAAAAACTTGGGATTCGGTTCGTGATATCCGTTGCTGTCAGAATAGAAACTTTCAATTCCAACATCTAAGCCGATCTCGGCATCTGTTTTAGGTTGAATGTCTTTAAGATCAACACCAATACAAAACTGAGCGTAATAGCCATCAGCACGACGAATTAAACGTATCCGCTTAATATCTTTAACATTGTATGTTTGCAAGTCCCATTTACCTAAAAGCTTTAATTCACCAATCCCTTTTTTGTCAGTAAAAGTAATGCGTCTTTTAGTTGGATGTAACTTCCATCCTGATGTCTTATATTCAGCCGAACGACAATCTTTTTGAAATCTGGGAAAGCCTTTTTTGCCTGACTTCTTGGATTTACAGTTTGAAGAGAACCTATTAATAGCTGACCAAGCTCTTTCGGTAGCAGATTGACAAGCCATTGAATTTAACTCTTCTACAAACATGAACTCTTGACGTAGTGCTGTAGAGTAATTATTCAAAGCAATTTTATTCACTTTTACTTCTATAGGAGCATCCATCCAATATCTGATCGCTTTATTTCTAATAAATTGAGTAGTCTTAATAGCTTCATCAATCGCTTGATATTGCTGTCGCTTACCTTTAACTTTGTACTCTAGTACCAACACTACTTAATCACCTCCTGATTTTATTTAACTTTCTATATGCTCACCTAAATGTGTTCGCATCGTGTGCAAAGTATGGTAAAAAAAGATTTACATATACGTATAACAGAACGTAGAATTAATAAACTACGCTTATTAGCAGTGGAAAAAGATAAAACAATAACTCAAATTATTGAAGACTTAATAGATACTTTACCGGAACTACAAAAACATAACCTCACGGAAGGCTAAAGCCTTCTCAGGCGGCTTTCATCCCTTGCCTGAAGTACGGAATACGGCGCGGTGCGCCTGTTCCTCAAGGGTTTTCAGCCTGCCGTTCTTATAACTAAAATAACTATCCATCTGAAGGCGAGGTATGACAACAAACTTTAATCGGCGTGAATTTATCTTGTTTGGTTCAGCCGCGTTTGCTACCAGCTTAGTGGTGCAAGCTTGTAGTAATAAGCCAACGACACCAACAGCGACAACAACGGGTGGTACTGAAAGGTTTAAAATAGCGATCGCTCTGCCTGGAATGATTACCGACAAAGGCTGGAATCAATCTGGTTATGAAGGAATCAATCTAGCAAAACAAAAGCTAGGTGCAGAAACCGCCTATGTAGAAAAAGTGGCACAGGCAGATCAAACAGAAGTATTAACAGATTTTGCTCGTAAAGGCTACAATCTCATCTTCGCGCATGGCGGACAATTTGATGCTGCAATTGAACAAGTCGCCTCACAGTTTCCCAACACATTTTTTTTGGGAGTAAATGGTAATCTTAAGGGTGAGAATATTGCTTCTTTACGAATAGATCATCTACAAGCTAGTTATTTGTGTGGCATTATCGCTGCTTCTGTCACTAAATTTAATAAATTAGCTTATATTGCTGGAGAGAAGTTCCCCGCTACCGAGGGAGAACTGCGAGGATTTGAATTAGGAGCAAAGTTTGTTAAACCAAATATCCAAATTACTTCTACTTTTACAGGTGATTGGGATGATGTTGCCAAAGCCAAGGAAGCGACTCTCGCATTAATTTCCTCTGGTGCTGATGTCATCTATCAATGGTTAGATAATGCCTCAGCCGCAGTTTTACAAACAGCAGGTGAAAAAGGAGTATATGCTTTTGGTAACACCAAGGATCAATTAGACGTTGCACCAAAAGCTGTTTTAACCAGCGCTGTCAAACGCTTAGATTTAGCCATAGCTTATCTAGCAGAATTAGCCAGACAAAAACAAATCAAAGGACAAATATATACAATTGGGCTAGAAAGAACAGATATCTTATTTTTAGGGAAATTTGGAGCAATCATACCGGAAGCAGTAAAGCAAAAGGTATTGAATGCAAAGCAAGAAATTGTTAATAAAAAAATCGTTTTTGAAGACTGCAAAGAGGCTGGTAAGGATACGCGCTGCGTGAAGAAAGCAACAAAATAGGTTTAGCAAACTAGATTAAAAAACTTTCGTAGTGAGGACTTTAGCCCAGATTTTGAGGACTAAAGTCCTCACTACAAGCCATCATTTTTGTGAACATGAACTATTTACGCTTAAACAATATTACTAAACGTTTTGGGTCTTTTATTGCTAACGACAATATCAATCTTTCTGTTGCATCTGGAACTATTCATGCAATACTAGGCGAAAATGGTGCAGGGAAGAGTACTTTAATGAATATTATTAGTGGACTCTATCAACCTGATGCTGGTGAGATTTATCTCCAAGAACAACCAATAAAAATTACCTCACCAAATGAGGCAATTAAATTAGGCATTGGCATGATTTACCAACACTTCATGCTTGTACCCAAATTGACTGTCACAGAAAATATCATCTTAGGCACGGAAAAAAATTGGCGGCTAAATTTACGATATAAACAGCAAGAAATCGCTGCATTATCCCAAGCTTATGGATTAGAAACTGACCCCACTGCCAAAGTTGAAAATTTATCTGTTGGGGCACAACAACGGGTGGAAATTCTCAAAGTTCTCTATCGTCGAGCAAAGTTGTTAATTCTTGATGAACCTACAGCAGTTTTGACACCGCCAGAAGTAGAATCATTAATTGCTATCTTGCGCCAACTGGCAGCCGCAGGCAATACAATCATTTTTATCAGTCATAAATTAGAAGAAGTAATGAATCTCTGTGATTCAGTAACAGTTTTGCGCCAGGGAAAGGTAGTAGCAACAACATCAACTGAAGCAGCGACATTTGAGCAGTTAGCAACATTGATGGTAGGACGGGAAGTCGCTTTACAGTTAAATAAAACTCCTACATTACCAGGAGAAATCATCCTATCGGTGCAAAATTTACAAGTTGCTGATGAAAGAAATATTCCGGCTGTAAATAATGTATCTTTTGAACTGCGGGCGGGAGAAATTTTAGGAATTGCTGGTGTAGATGGCAATGGACAGCGAGAATTAGCTGATGCCATCGCTTCTTTGCGGACTATTAAGCAGGGTAAAATTGAGTTTACGCCCAAGCATTCCTCATTAGGCTACATCCCAGAAGATAGGCAGACAATGGGATTGGTGTTGCAATTTAGCATCGCCCAAAACTTGATTTTAAAAGTTTTTAAATATCTGCCATTTTGTCGCCGTTTTTTGTTACAACAAGAAGCGATCGCTAATCGTGCCCAAGCTGCAATGCAAGAGTTTGACATTCGGGCCAATGGGATTGATATCAAGGTAAGTCAGCTTTCGGGAGGAAATCAACAAAAAGTAGTGTTAGCGCGAGAATTGGCACAAGCACCAGCTTTAATTATCGCCATGCAACCCACAAGGGGGTTAGATGTAGGGGCGACAGTAGCAGTTCAATCTCGAATATTAACAGAACGCGATCGCGGTGCCGGAATTTTGTATATTTCTACTGAGTTAGAAGAAGTGATGACAATGAGCGATCGCATTGCTGTAATCTACAGAGGTGAGTTTGTGGCTATTTTGGATGCAGCTACGGCAAAGGTGGAAGAAATTGGCTTTTTGATGGGTGGTGGGAATAATGGATGATATTGTGTACGGTTAAAGACGGATTGTTAAGGCTGCAAGGAAGCAGGGGGAGAAAGAGTTTTCAAGTTTTTGGACAAATGCGGGAATATTAATCAGCCGGACATGAATGATCGCAACTAATCGCATGAAATTCTTGTTACCAATCCTATCACCGCTAATTGCAATCGCCTCTGCTCTCATCGTCGGTGCTATCCTCATGCTAATTGCTGATGCAAATCCCATCACTGCATACAGCATCTTATTTCAAGAATCTCTCTCTACCTACTTTGGATTTGGTAACACCCTCACCAAAATGACACCGCTATTGTTCGCCAGTTTAGGCGTATTAGTGGCGTTGCGGGCTGGGCAATTTAATATCGGTGGAGAAGGACAAATTTATCTGGGTGCGTTGGGAAGTACTTTAATTGGGTTATACGTGCAAGGATTACCTGCGGTAATTCATATTTCCTTAGCACTTTTAGCAGGATTTTTCTTTGGTGCAGTTTGGGGTTGGATTCCTGGTTATCTCAAAGCAATGCGCGGAGTGAATGAGGTAATTACTACATTGTTGCTCAACTATATCGCCGTGAATTTAATTAGCTACCTCGTACAAAATCCATTAATGGCAACAGGTGCGCCTAGTCCTTATTCGCCATTAATTGCCAAAACATCCCGTTTGCCGATTATATTACCCCAAAGCCTTGCCCATGCTGGTATTTTATTAGGTTTAATTGCCGCAGGTATCTTATGGGTATTGTTAGTGCGATCGCCTCTAGGTTATCAAATTACAGCAGTGGGATTTAACCCGATTGCCGCCCGTTATGCCCATATATATGTTGAACGTACCATTATGCTGGTGATGGCTTGTTCGGGTGGTTTAGCTGGATTGGCTGGGAGTTGTGAGGTGATGGGGTTGAAATATCGGCTATTTGAACAAGTTTCACCAGGTTATGGGTTTGATGCCATTGCGATCGCTTTTTTAAGTCGTGGTAGTGTTATCGGTGTAGTATTAACTTCCTTGTTTTTTGCAGCGCTTCGCAGTGGTGCGAATGTGATGCAGCGTAGTGCAGGTGTGCCGGTAACTGTAGTTTACGCGATTCAAGGGTTTATGGTGTTGTTTATTGCTATCAGTCTCGCAGTCGAAAGAGAGATAAGAGTCAAAACCAACAGAGGCGCAAAGGTTTAACCCAGAAAACTCTGCGAAACTTTGCGCTTTCCTCTGTCTTGAAAAGTTGAGCCACTTGCTTGCGGGGGTTCCCCCCGTTGTGCAAAGTGGCGTTCCTACGCCGGGAAAATCGGCTTTCCTGCGGAACGCTTACGCGAACGAGGAACTTTCCGCTGCGAACCTCTGCGTTTAAAAATAACTCTATGAATAATCTCAACTTTTTCTCTGATTACTTAATAGCTACTTTGCGTCTAGCCGTCCCCTTAGCATTTGCAGCCCTTGGAGGATTGTACTCGGAACGAGCGGGAGTGTTAAATATCGCCTTAGAAGGAATGTTGCTTACAGGTGCTTTTACTAGCGCTGTGGCTACTTTCTACACTAGTAATCCCTGGCTTGGTATCCTTGCATCCTTGATTTCTGGGGGGTTAGTCGGACTACTCCATGCTGTTTTGTGTATAACTTTGCGTGTCGAGCAATTAGTATCTGGGCTAGCAATTAATCTTGTCGCAGCTGGATTAACATCGTTTTTTGCCCGATTAGTGTTTAGTGGCAGTAGTACACAGCAGTTACCTGGAATCGGGGCAATTATTATTCCTGGTTTAGCTAATATTCCCCTGATAGGGCCGCTACTATTTCAGAAAGATTTTTTAGTATATTTATTATTTATCTTAGTTATTTTAACTACATACATTTTATTTAAAACTAGCTTTGGACTGACATTGCGAGCAGTGGGAGAATCTCCGAAAGCTGCTGACACATCTGGAATTTCCGTACCATTTGTCCGTTATATCGCTGTGGTGATTAGCTTTCTTTTGTCACTCCGGGGAGAGTAAAATTAGAAAAGAGCACTGAAAGCCAGGAGGGGACGATGACACAGCCAAG
>NZ_WVID01000049.1 GCF_010091925.1 Nostoc sp. B(2019)
CTAGGTACGCCACTTTGACATAGTACGTAAATACTATAAAATTGCGATCGCGCTGTGCCAGTTGCGTAAGTCCTGTGTAAATATAATTACTCGCCGTTCTAACCAAGCAGCATTCGGCTGACCTAAATCGGGACAAAGATTTTGGCGAATCCACTCCACCAGTTGTTGAATCCGGGGATCTGGCTGGTAGCGAGAGGAATTAGCGACATCTGCCATTTCATCTAAAATTGCTAATTCACGAGCTGTTTGTCCCGCAGCTTGCATAGTAGCTGCTGCCATTTGAGCATCTTCTTCTGCTTGTACTTCCTCTTCGGAAAATTCTGCCCGTTCATCATCTGCACCAGGGGATTCAAACAGCAACGGTAGACTGACTTGATGTATCGAAGTCCGGTTAACCGCTTGCTTTTCCATCGCCGTCCGATGCACCTTTAAAGTCCGAGCAAATGCCTCAATGGAAGACAAAAGACGCTTTTGTAGTGAAGTAATTACTAACATCGCCGTAGTCTGGGTAGACTTCGCTGCATCTTTGAGTCGTTCCTCACGCAGATTGCGATATTGTTGCAGCAGTCGGGATAATTTGAGTTCTGGCGCGTCTTCTGGCAGGTTATCAATAACTATAGGAAGAACGTAGCGTTGGGGAAACTCTTCTCCAATCTCTCGTAAATCTTGTTTTAAGCGCCGTATCATTACAGTGTCCAGCAACTTGCGATTACGAACGGGTACTCCTCGGCAGAAACGCTGGGGATCAAGGATTTCTAGTAAGGCGGCGAAGCTGTTGGAGTGTCCATTGTGGGGTGTGGCAGACAAAAACAGCTTGTGTTCAAAACGCGGTGCTAAGTCTCGAACAGTTTTGGTAAGTTGGGAATCAACCGCATACTTTGCACCACTCGCAGGTGCAGCATTATGGGCTTCGTCAAGGATGAGCATGGAAGCAGCCGCAAAATCACCAAGCCAGTCCCGTAATGGTGCGGCATAGGTTTCATCTCGTAGCAAAGCGTGGGAAATAATGAACCGGGTGTGTGTCATCCAAGGGTTAATTCCATAACCTCGTTCTTGACGACGCGCAGCAATAAACTCACGGTCAAGAATCATAAATGTGAGTCCAAAGCGACTTTCCATTTCTTCTTGCCATTGCCTTACCACTGACGGCGGACAGGAAATAACCACCCGTCGAACCTTTTGCCGCATCAGCATCTCACGTAGTATCAGCCCTGCTTCAATTGTCTTGCCCAGCCCTACATCGTCAGCAATGAACAAACCAACTCTCGGCATCAACAAAGCTTTACGCAGTGGTTCTAGCTGATACGCTTTGACTTCTATTCCCGCTCGGTAAGGCGCTTGGAAAAGCTTGGCATCTGTGGAAGTAACGCAATTCCACCGTAATGTGTGCAGATAGGCAGAAAATAGACGCGGATTATCAAAACCTCGATTAGCAATGGACTCCCAAGATGTCGCCCCTACGATTTTGGCATCTATTTCCCGTTCCCATAGGACTTCTAGCGATTCTCCTAACGCATCATCTTCTAAACAAGAAAGGCTAACTTTAGTGTCTTGCTCTGGAGAGGGTTTCGACACAACTTCTTCTACAAGATACTGCCGCGAACGCACGCGCACAATCTGTCCAGTTACAATGTCACTCACTCCTGTCTTCCCCTTTGTAACTGGACTGGTATTATCCCTCCTCTAATCATGAGAAACTAACTCCCCTAAACCCTTATGTCTAATGACTGGTTGGACTAGAGTGCTAATCTACAACTATATTTTTTATAAGTAGCAGGTATAAAATAGTGTATTAATCTATTCGATTTTTAGCACCTGCTACATCTTATTAAGTATTTTTCTATACGGCTATATTGTTTAGCTAATTACCAAGTAAATTTTAAAGCTTTTATTTTATAAGCAATTTACAAATTCTTCTTCTCAGAAGTCTTACGTAGATTAATTTTCAAGCGCCGGGTAAAAATAAAATTTCTTAGTAATAATACTTAGCTTTTCTTAAGTAAGCTATAAGCTTCCTTTGATTAGCAATCGCTTTATGGTTTCTGATGAAAATTTCTGTACTAATTTTGTACAATTGCTCCTAAAGAACCATTGACCGCACATAAATAATCAGATGGGGATAGCAGAAGCAACATACCTCGCATTCCACCAGAAACAGTGATCTGCTCAAATAGAATTGGCGGATGTCTGAGTATTCATGTACGTGAGGGCAACAGTGTTTAAACAAAATTTTAGATGGATTCGGACAACAGCCCTGACATATCTAATACTCGTTCTGACCAAGCACTAGCTTGCTCTTTCATATTTCTGCGTTCACTATCATCAGACCAAATACTATCAAAAGTTAATCTCCATCGTGCCAGTTGAACTTGAATGTTAACTAGTTCTTCAGCATATTCAGGTTCAATTTGTGCTGCCGTCCATTCAATAAAACATATAGTTTCATCTGTCACACTTTCAACAGCTTCTTTATAAGCGCTGTTACAAAATGTTCTAATCCTCGCTAAATTGGAAGCTATGTGTCCTAAGCGAATTGATGTATTTTCACTTTGAAAATGTACTTGTTTTTTATCTAAATTCTGGTTCATATCCACCAATTAACTCCTGAGTTATTTTTTTAACACGTTCTTTAATCGCTGGGTCTTGAATTAACATTGAGCGATTATTTTGACTGGGACGAATGTTAATAATCGATTCATAAGCTATCGATTGGTCAAAGGGAGTCCAATCCGCACCCCAGATATCTCGCTGTCTACTACCGTCTTCAAGCAATGCTGCTTCACAGAAAGCGTGTTTCTCTCCTCCTCCAGCTAAAATCCCTCTTTCTATATCTACTGCCACTTTAATGTAAACTCGCAAAGTTTGCAGCATTAACTCCACTTGTTCGAGAGTTGCTCTTTCCCTAATAATCAGTACCAAAATCTCACCCCTACTTGTATAAATGCACAAGTCAAAATTCTACTTTGTAGAATCCCTTGAATCCCAAAATTAATCACTTGCAGCATTATGGTATGATTTCCAACTCCAGAAGACTCAATACTTTTTCTTCCAAAGCTGTCAAATAAGCACGGTTAAGCTTCCCCAGCATCTCCAAAAACTTCTGGATGTATTACTGCAACGTATATTAATATACTGAACAGTCAACTGATTATCACAAACTTGCGATCGCCAAGGAAGCAATATCAACTATCTCCATCTTCTGAAATCCTATTTGGTTTTGTTCATTTCTAGCCAGTTGTAGAGCGGGAACTGAACTCTGTTGAGTGCTGTATCAATTATGTAGAGCGGTTTTACAGCACTCACGCTTACAACTGGCATAGCACGGGACACCAGAAGCGGAAAGTTGTATCTTATTCCTCGTACAACTTCTTTGCTGTCCCGTTGTGTTGATACATCCATTGAAACTGCAACCCAAAGATATTGGATGCCAAACTGCCAAAATTGTTCAGGGTTTTCTCCTATATTCCGACTCCAGAAGCGTCAACAATTTCTCTTCCACAGCAGTAAGATAAGGTCGATTCAGTTTCCCCAACGACTGCAACAGATTTTTAACTGTCTCCTCTAGCGAGTCAGAATATACCCGATTGATGCGATCGCACACCAACCGCATCTGCTCACACTCGGCAGGCAAGTAATTGAAGGATTTCAGATACTGCAACCCAACAGTGTACTCACCATTCCAGAGTTTTACAGTACAGCTAAAGTCATTGACCTGGCTAACGATGCCCCAGCAGCTACCCTTGCCCCTGAGTTCGGGATTGTCCTTAGCAATGATTTGGCAAACTTCGCCGATTTGGTAGGTATTGGGTACTTGGGTACGCTCCATTATGCGCTGCACAACATCTTTCACGATTTTGCCAGTAGGCACTTTCCCACCAGCAAGTTCTACTGCTTTTAGCCACACTTCTTGCTGTTCCTGGGGTTCCAGTTTGGTCATGGGCCGAACTTGTCCTTCGCTGGTAGGCAAGATTTGTAGCTGATCGGAGCGGACTGTAGCAGGATCATCTTCAATTTCATTTTGTGTCCAATTTGGACACATTTTCATCAGATTATCAAATACAGCCGAAGCTTTGATTAATCTGTAAGGATGACGGCGCTGAAATCCAAACCTATCCTTGCAATACTCCTCAAAAGTGCTGTGCGTGGAACGGTAAAGCCTTCTGTCCCTCAATTCCATTAACGCTTTACCTGCTTCAAAAACTGCTCTTTCTACTTTCCTCTCCAAGTGCAGGCGATCGCTTTGTTCTTGCTCGGTTAGTTCAGGGACTTCAACAGCAGTAACGGTGATTGTTGCTGTAGCTGGGTTTTTCTCAAGGGAGATATCCTCATTTGCAGAGTTAGCTGCTGAAGTTGAATCAGTAGATGCGGCAGAGGTGGTTTTGTTGCGTCTAGAAGGTGGTTTAGTCATGATTCCACCCTTTCTAATGGTATCTGCTCAGACTAGATCACAAAATTATGGCTGTAGTCAGGAGCTAAAAGCGCTCGTTAAAAGAAACTAAGGATTAGGCGAGAGAATTGATTTTGAGGTGTTAATCATCGAATTTCACCCCTAAGTTAATACCAAGTACTCGCTCAATCTTCCTTAAGGTGTCTTCAGGTAAAGCATCTCGTATTCGTTCCGCCTCAATATCGTGCCAGTAAGATCTGCTAATTTCAGCTTCTCCCGCCAGAACCTCGACTGAACGCCCATCAGCTTTTCTAGCTTGTCTAATTTTTCCTCCTAAACCTTCAATTTCAATGTCTGTGTAACGTCTGATTTTCACTATGTCCACCTAAACCACCTCCTTTAATGTAAAGCGTCGTCCTACACTCAATATATACTGTCGTACATCAATTGACAACTGTAGGACGACAGTATACAATTATGAATATAAAGAAAGCGCCCCGACTGCGAATCAAAAGCGCTTTCCGTTCTTTTAGGAACTTACCAATTATGACTCACATCATCTACAGCCATCAACAGCTGCAACTGAAATCCATTGCCCGACTCAAGCAAATCTACAGCGAAATCGGCTGCACAGTTAAAGTCAGCGACAAACGTTGCAAAGATTCTTGGATTAGCGCGATCGCTGAGTACCAAGCAAGCAAGGTTCAGAAAATCGCCCTCGCTGCCCCCGACGAACAAGCCCTCGCCCAAGCCGAACTCGACCACTTCATCGCCGACCAAGCCCAAGCCGTAGCCCCCGAACCATTGACAACCGTAGAAATCAACTTCTACCACCACGAGGTCTACTGTGGCAAAGAACTGATAGCCTACATTGCATACGATCATGATGAGTTCGTAACCCAACCGTGGCTAGTCATGGTCAACGGCAAAGAAAAATTCCGCGACACTACCCCCGCCAGATGTCAACGCTTCATCCAATGGCATCACAAAAACGGCACACTAACAGAAACCTTCCCAACACCAGCGCAAGTAGCAAAAGTCCCAACAATTTCAGAAATCTCGTTTTATGACCAAGAAGCGTTTGTGGGTGATGAACTGGTAGCCAGCATTAGCTACGACCACGATAATTACCAAAACCTGTATTGGCGAGTATTGGTCAACAACGTTGAGATTTTCCGTGACCTCTCAGCCGCGAGATGCCACAGCTACATCAAACAACAGTACCAGCAAGGTACGCTACCAGTACAAGAGCAATTACCAGAAGAAGCTTGCACTACTAGTAATGAAATCATGGCGCAGATATTCGCCGAATGTGAGAAGTTTGGATTTGACATCATGGATGACGGCATTTGTCAGAATGGTCAGAAGTTAGGCGAAGTGGGGTGTACTGATGGCAATTGGTGGTTCATACGTGCAGTAGAAGACAATCAGGAACGAGTCATCTGTGATTCTGCACTAGATGCGGTCTGGTGGTTGTCGATGACAGATGATTTACCCACTGCTGAACCGGCTGATGAATACTTGCGATACCGACCCTTGGAACAATTGAGTTCTGATGAATTACAGCAGATGTTGGAGTACGAGTCGCTATTGCAAGGTAGAGAATTAGTAACAGTGTAAAACCTGGTATGGGCAGCAATTTCCACTGCTGCCCACTTTCACCTATTTTCTGGTCAATCTCTTCAAAAAATTATCCAGGAGCCAGCATGAGTTTATCTTTAAATCAAAGCGCTTTAATTGAGTCTCCGTCTTTGAGGACATCTGCATTAGATGGATTAGATGATTCTCGCTCTCAACAAGTATTGAACAAAGCAAAAGCCATAGTGTTCGCTGTCTGGAATGGCGAAGGATGGGCAACAGTTGAGCAATTGGCTCAATACTTCCAATGTTCTATACAAGCAATTAAGCATATACACGAGAGAAACAGCAAGGAGTTTAAGGCTAACGAAACCAGAAAATTAACTGGTAAGGACTTGTCCAATGCTCGCTCCCAGTTGGGGCTACCATCTAGAACATCCCAAGCAAGGGTGTTTTCACCACTTGGAACACTCCGCATTGCAATGCTGCTGGCTGAATCTGAAATTGCTGCCCAAGTACGAACCATTATCTTAGAGCTAGTTATAAGCGTAACAAACATCACACCTAAAACTCCGCCCCCCGCACCTGCCCTTCCCCCCGTTGAACAACGCCTGCAAACTCTTGTCGAGGCCATGAAGACCCTAACCGAGATAACAGGCGGCAGGCTCAACCCCTATATAGAACAGCATTGCAAAGACTTCATTGCTAATTTGCTAGCTCAATACAACAGACAGTCACTCCCCGGCACACAAGAAAACTGGCTCGGCGTAGTGAATTTTGCAGAAAGCGAACTGGGAAAGAAAGTTCCAATCAAAGGCACTCACTATCGCGGACATTTGGGAACATGGGTACGCACATTTTATCCGCAGTTGGGCGACCGCCAAGAGACGCGACTAGTCAACGGCGTTCAACAGCACGTTTATGTCTACGCTTGCCATGAGCCAATTGTAGCCGCAGGATTGAGCAAAGCGGTTGAAGAATTCTTCGCTCACCCAAGCCCTGGCGCAGCGCTCTCGAAGGCGGGTGCTTTTAGTAGCAAAAAGGAACGGGTATCAGTTTAGTAGTCTCAGTCATTATTTATCAATTATCAGTTGCCTAAAACGTTGATAAATACTTACCGCTAATTACTCCACTGATACCCGCATTCAACGAATAACTGTATCAACAATTGTAATGCCTGTTGCCTAAACAAGAAATACTTTGCAGACGAGTGAAAATGACTAAATTTCAAGACCCAAGAGCCGAGGCAGTTGCCCAACAAATAGACGCAATCAACCAAGCAGGCTGGGAATCAGCATACGACCCAGTTCTTCAAAATCATGTAGTTCACGGTGGCCTCTCCCCAGTTGAAGGCATACTGCGTTTCGACATGTTCATGGGCAAAGTGCAGCAAGCCGCTAGAGAGCGAGAGAGTGTCTGGACATCTCAACTAAGCCAAAACATCAGCGGAATCGAATGGTATACGCTTGAGTACGGTGGCATCACTGCTGTGCTTCCCCGGATACACGAGGATTTGAAGTGTGTGCCTGGGGATAAAGAGATTTTAATGCAATCCAAGCCTGTGGCCCTCAACTTCCTTGCTCACTGGAATCAAGTTTTCAAGGTGTGGCGTTACGACCGTGAAACTGACGAGCGCTGGAACCGGAGTAGATGGGGTGAATTTTACGCCCAATACTTGCAGCGAGAATGGGTAGAAATTTGGGCGGAAGATGACATCTCCCAGATTCTTCTTCCAGACGAAACTATTCACGACATTCCCACTTTCGCAATTAACGCTTGCTGCTACTGGGGAAATCCAATGGATGTTCATCGCACAGATGCATACCCTCAATCTGGCTCGGTCTGGTTTCAGTGGAATAATTTTACGCCGTGGAGGTAAGAGCGATGGCTGCGCCAACGCCAAGGGCGAACACTATACCAAAGCAAAGCGATCGCCTAATCAAGAATGAGTAATTATCCATGTCTAACTTACCAGTTTTTAGCTGAAGAACTCCAGAAATTCTAGTGATCACAAAACTCTATATCGCCCCACAACTATATGGAAATTAACAAAATCAAAGTCAAGGACAATGACATCGAAATCATCTACGATTTGCCTCCACAATCTAGTTCAAATGAGCGAAAAACAGTCAAGTTTTTCTGTAATGAAGAACCTAGAGTATCGTTCTTCAATGCCATGAATGGACTGCTAGATGAGGCAATAGAATTCTGTGGGTTAGACCCTGATACTTGGTCAGAAGGAGAAGTAACAGGTGTCACCCTTAAACACTCCGATGATGGCGTAGGTATTAACATCACTGTTCAGAACAAAATCAATGATTTGGCTGTAATAGTAAACACGCCCCATATTTCCAAAGCTCTTGTTTCAGATGAATTGCAAAGGCGCATTGACAAGTTGCTTGCGGAGTCAGCGGCGTATATTCAGGGTCAGCGATCGCAAATGTCGTTATTTGATGCAAAAGAGGAAGTTGTTGTCAGACAATTTCAAATGCAGTAATTAAGTTATTTAACAGGAGAAAACATGGAAATCGGATTATTGCAAAAAGATGCGCTGATTGAAAAACTAGCTCGGAAGTTCTACGCGATTCAGGGCTATGTAGTCCCCGAATCATATCGAATGCAATTAGCGACACATCCAGCAGAAAGAGCTTGTGTAGCTATGGCTATGCTTGCCATTGAAGAATTTGAATCAATCGAATCTGAATGTGAAGAGGAGGAGGAAGATGAATAAACAACAATGGTTAGCTCAAGGAGAAACGTTATTTGGACAAGACAAGATGCAATGGAAATTTAAATGTCCCTGCTGTGGTCACATCGCTACGGTTCAGGACTACAAAAAAGCTGGCGCTCCTGAAGCTGCCGTAGGGTTTTCTTGTGTGGGACGATGGCTTCCAGTTCATAAAGAAGCGTTCGATGACAAAGATAAACGCAAGATTCCCTGCAATTATGCAGGCGGCGGATTAATCAATATTAATCCTGTAGAAGTTGATGGTCGTAAAGTTTTTGAATTTGGAGTTTGAGGAAACATTTTCTTAGAGGAATATAAATAAGTAAAGCGATTATTACTTAATTTAGTAACAATCGCCACACAAAAACACTCCTTGAAACAAGGATAACAAATATGAAAGTCATCGTTACAGTAGTCGAAAAGCTCACATCTGAAGCCCACATTAATATTCCTGATGGGTTATCGGAGCCAAAAATTAGACAACATATTGTTGACGCATTGTCCCCTAAAAAATCAGGCAGCCTTATTACGATATGCATGTTGTCCCCTCGATTAATCAACTTGATTGAAGGCTGCCTGATTTTTTTTCGTGGAAGACCCCCGTGACCGATATAACAGTGGAGAAATGCAGTCTGACCAAACAATTCGCAATTCGCAGTGACGCTCGTTCCTCGCTACCGCTGCGCTATCGCAATTCGCAATTGCGGACAAAATTGTAAATTAATTATCCTTCGAGTCAAAGCCCCCACTGAATCAAAGATTTCAGTGGACTCAAATCAGTGGCGGGATTCAAGCCCCCACTGATTTAATTGCGTTAGCGCAGCGTTAGCGACGTAGGAGCGTCCGCCGCGAATTCACAATTGCGAATTGGTTTGACATGAACATTTACCAAGTGGATTTTGAAGCACTCAGCGCCAAAATTATCAACAAAAAACCATGACTAAAATCCTTTTTCTCGACTTAGACGGAACCATCCGCCGCACCAAAAGCGGTACAACATTCATCAATAAACCAGAAAACCAAGAAATCATTCCTGGAGTCCAAGAAGCGATCGCTCTGGCTGTGTCCTTTGGCTATGGTTCACCAACAACCACATGATAGAAGCTGCACAATGCTTGCAAACGTGGGGATTTTCTCTGAAGACAATTCTCACCTGGGAAAAAGTTACCAAAGCAGGGACTCCCCACATTGGTACTGGCCACTGGCTCCGCAATTGTACTGAACACTGTGCCTTAGCTGTGCGGGGTGATGTTAAGGCATTTGCAGGGCGGACACTCACCAACGAATCGACAATCTTACGCGCACGACGGCGAGAACATTCGAGGAAACCTTTGGAATTTCACCAACTTGTAGAGAAACTTTGCCCCAACATGTCCAAGCTGGAGATGTTCGCACGAGAATCAAGAGAGGGTTGGGACTGCTGGGGTGATGAAGCAGGTATCTTTGATGCTGTTGTAGAGGGTACTGGTGAGGATGTTTATTTGAGTGTGTAATCAAAGCTAATTCACACACTGAACATTTACTGAACCTTGAAAATCGAATATCAAACAAACAACACTAATTTTCTGGCTGGGTATCCGTTGTCGAGCGCCGGGTTATCTGGCGTAACTCATCTAAGTTACTTGCCGTTTCTAACCCTGCAAGAACTGCTCTTAGTTGCTCGACATCCTCAATCGTTGAAATGGATGGTAATAGGCTTAAACCTTCAGTACCAAATCTCAGTTTTAAGCCTAATTCAATTCCTTCTAACAATCCCTGGCGAATACCAAATCGCTCAACAGAAGTTACATACTGCATACTTTTAGATGCCTCAAAATCACGATATTCTTGCCAAAACTCTGCCTCTAATTGGGCTGGTAAAGTCATTACCCAATCGATGAATCCGAATAAGTTAATGATATCTGACCGTTCAAGCCCCTGCTCGTACAACCGACGCACTAAAGCCAGTTTCTGCTGCTTGCGCTGTAACCTGTCGCTACTGGTTTGTACCGCCGCTAAATGCGCCATAACCACCGTAGCAAAGGGGTTGCGGTTGGCTTCTAGCTCGGACTGTCGCTGCTTGTAGTCTAACAGCTTGATTACGGGAAACTGGAAGTCAACTTTGCACCCAAACAACTCGTAACCAAAATGTGATGGTCGCCATTTTGTATTTTCATCCCCAAGTACCGCCAATGACGCGACAGAACGATTGTAACGGTCAAATATCCGATAGTTGTACACAAACATACGCCTGGGAAAATCGGTTTCTTCCTGACTCTGCACCTCAATATGGGCAAGTATCCAGGATTCTTCACCTCCGACGCGATAGACTTTCACCAATTTGTCGGCAAGTCGCCGCCCCAGTTCGGCATCCCGGACTACTTGAGCGAGTTCCTTGTCGAGAAACTCAAAACCCCGACTCCAGTCAATTTCTTCGTGTGCCTGCGGGAAGAAGAACTGCATGAAGTCTGCAAAATACAACTGTAGTATCTGCTTCCAGGGTGAATCGTATTCGGTTTGCGGGGTGTTGCTGGTCATATTGAAAAATCATATATGTCTTCTGTCAGCGCTCGAATGGCAGAACAGAGCAGTGGTACAAAAGCCTTAACTATCTTTACCCATCTCTTCTGCTGGAAACCACTCTAATATCTCTCCCGGTTGAATCCTGTAGGTTTCACAAAGAGCTTCCAGAATCTTGGAGGAAGGAATGTAAGTAGAATCTGCCGCTAATTTATACCCTGTTGTATCAGAGATTTTGGCATCTTGAATCATTCGATAAGCTGACAGCCCTCGACTCTCTAAAAATTGCTTGATCTTGTTTCGCATTGGCATAATCTCAATACTACTATGACTATTATACTCTAAATGTTTTTGCTGCAATTACCACAGTACTACAAATAATATGGTAGTATGGAATCTAGAGAAAGCACTCCTGCCGTCAATCTAAAAGACTTCCATCAAATAAGTATCTGATACCAAACTTGGATGCTGTCACGCAAGCAATATTGGCTCGAACAACAGGCAGTGGACTTACTGCTTACAAAATAAATTTCTTTGTGGAGAGACTTCAATTTATGAGTTTAAACAATCTTTTGAACATAGTTATTTTCTTTGATAAGAAGTTTTTTGGATTAGCACAGGAGAAAAAATAGCTTATGAGTAAGGTCGTAGCAGGAAAATCTCCCAAAGGGCATTATACTCAAATTTCTAATGCACTCATTCGTAATTCGGAAATTGATGATAGTACGTTCAGACTTATTTGCTGGATGACATCACATGATGAAGGCTTTGAAGTTAACTTCACTAATATTCAAAATTCCCTGGGTTACGGTCGAGATAAGTTAAGAAAAATCCTCAAAAATGCCGAGATTCATAATCACCTAATCAGGCGGAAAATTCGCACTTCATCGGGCTTATTTGATTTTGAATACCACATTTTCAAAGATACCGAAGATGCGATCGCTTTCCGCGAATCCTTGCCACAAGCAGAACTAACCAGTGACTTGTTTTCAGGGGGTGGTTCAACCAGGGGTGGATTAACCGGAGGTGGTTCAACCAGAGGTGGTCAATCAACCCCTGTATATATAGAAGAACAATATAAAGAAAACCAAAAAGAAGAAGAACAAATACAAGAAGCGCCCCCAAACAGGAGCGCACCCCCCACCCAAGAATGTGTGTGTGAAGATGAATCAATTTGGGATATTGCTGCCCAACAAGCCACAAGCGTAGAAATTGCATATCAACAAGAACCAACCCCACAACAACTCACTTCGTTGTTAAAAAAATCCGAGTCTTTGCAACAAACCGATAACCCCTCAAGTGGACTTTCTATTGCGGCGGGTTCGTTCGATAACGAATTTGCCACAAAAAACTGCCAGCCTTGTTGCGATAGTCGTTTTGTCAATACGGTTAATCAAGGGGTTATGAAGGCTGGCAGTTTTTCAGGTCTAGGCTCCGATAAACTTGAACAATCGAACAATGAGCCAGTAGCACCTCATTCAGAAAGTGTTAACCAGTCGTCACTGCCCCATTCGACTTATTACACAATGCACCCCACCCAGAAGACCGAGCAAGCCCTGCGAAAGTCTGGATTGCCCCCTTGGATGGTTAAGGGAGGACCTAACGGGTGGAAGGCGGAATTCGTGGAATCTTACAGGCTTTACCTGAACAGTACACCCAGGTATGCCAAAGAGTTAGTTCGTCAGGCAACAACAGGCGAGGCTAAAAATGCCCTGACTCGACTGTCAAAAACTGACTCCGGCATAGCAGAAATTCACAACCACTGGGATAGTTTCAACGAGTTAAAAGACCGTCAGCAGCTTACCCTTCCGAAACAACCACATCACAACAGCAATGATGATCTAGCCGCAGCCATAGCCGCTGATGAACAACGCCGTCGCTTGGAACAACAACGACGCTCGTCAGTCCCAATGCCTCAACCCCTGACTGTTGACCTCAAAGCAAAACTTCAAGCCGCAGTCGATGCTCAAAAAGTTCGCCCTAATCCCAGATTTTCTTCTGCTGATTTGCGAGAAGTTGAATCCCAATTAAAACTAGCGCTTGGAGCGTAATCATGTACACAAATCTTGACAACGTAATTTCTTTTTCTCCTGACCGTAATCAAGTCAACTTACCACCTCAAAATATCGAAGCTGAAGAAGCTATTTTAGGCGGCATTATGCTTGACCCACAAGCAATAACCAGGGTCAACGATATCCTAATCAGTGAAGCTTTTTATGTCAGCGCCCATTCGTGGATTTATCAAGCGGCTACTAGACTCCACGCTCAAGGTCAACCCACGGATTTACTTTCGGTAACTACTTGGCTGGCTGACAATGATCTCCTCAACCGCATTGGTGGCAGAAATAAGTTGGCCACTCTCGTAGACCGCACTGTATCAGCCGTTAACATCGACGCTTTGGCACTTTTAGTCATGCAGAAATACCAACGACGGCAGTTAATCAAAACTGGCAACGAAATTATCAAGTTAGGTTACGAAACCGAAACTGACTTACCGCAAGTCCTTGAACAAGCTGAGGCAAAAGTTTTTAGCGTCACCCAAAATCAAAACGATGAACGCTGCAAAGTTTTCTCCGCACAAGGTATGGCCTTTGAACTTTACCAAAAACTGGAGTTGGGCAACATGGCAGGACAAAAAATCGGCTGGTATGACCTCGAAGACATCACTGGCGGTATTTATCCTTCGAGCTTAGTGGTGGTGGCCGCAGAATCTCACATGGGCAAAACCCATTTCATGATTTCTTACGCTTACGAAATCATGACCAAACTTGGGCTACCAGTCCTTTATGTCACCCCAGAAATGGACAAAAATCAAGTTAATGCCCGGATGTTGGCTCGAATCACAAATGTTGATGCTGCCGCTATTCAAACCAATACTCAACACCATTGGCAACAAATAGCACAGGGAGTCGCAACAATGGCAGAAATGCCCTGGAAGATTTTCGAGCATTCTTCTCCCACAACCACGATGATAGCAAGTGCCGTTCGCCGTTCTATTGCCGAGTTTGGTGGCTCTATTGGTGCTGTGTTTATTGATTACTTGCAGCAGATTCCTTTGGAGTCCGGCGGTAACATGGCCTTTGAAGTTGGTAAGATTACTCGTCAGATTCGTGATATTGCCAAAGCTCACAAAATTCCCGTTTTCTTAGGCTGTCAAATCAATCGCAGTAATCAAAACTCTGCTGATAAACGCCCCAATCGTCATCTTTTACGTAATTCTGGTGAGATATTTGAGGTTTGTGACCAACTAATCATGCTGTACCGCAACTCCGTATACACCAACGACAGCAGCGATCGCACTATCGAGTTGATTGTTGAGAAAAGCCGTCTTTACGGCAAATTAGGCACTGCAACTATGTTGTGCGATTTATCTACTTCTCGATTTTTGAACATGGCGAGGTGAGCAAGATGAAATACTGGCGGTTTGAAGGGACTTATCTTGTTTACATCGACCATGATTATGATGTCCCATTGCAGTTTATTTTCACTGAAGAAAGCTTGAGCCAATGGGTACAACATTTAAGCGAGAAACGTTGGGGGACACCAGAGGTAATTGATGAGTTTTTCAATGCTGCATCTACGTCTGTGATCCAACACCAAAAAGACAAGATGTTTGTATGAAAAGCTTAGTTATTTGTTTGATTATTGGCAATGGAACCGGCAAAACTGGAGGTTTTTGAAATGCTTGAGATGGTAGTAGAAAGAGAGGTTTTTGAAAAATATGAGCCTTTGTTAATCGAAATTAAAAGACTAAATGATTCTGGAATGCTTATTGATGAGTTAATTAATACCGCTAGTGAAGAAGAACTTTTTCAAAGTTTAAATGTAAAAGGAGTTTGCCTTTTCATCGGACTAGTTCATGGAGGCTTACTTAACTCATTTCAAAAACTATTCAGAAAATACAATTTTGAGATTCATTACTACTTAGTTGAATCTTGCTCTAGTACTGATTTTTATAATGTAAGCTTTTTTGTTTTATTCAAAAGTTCATAGCACTTTTTAATGGTTCAGTAAGTGGAACTGGCAACTGTGTTAAATATGCTGATAGTCAGAATAAACTAGTGCTGAACGTGTGGAAATCGTGAGTTAAATACTGGGGATTTTAAGGAGTAAAGATATGTCCCAAAATTATCAACAACTTTTGCATCAATGGGCGGCTCTCGCCCCTGATGAATGCTTAACTACAGAGCGCGATTACAAGTTTAAAGTCCGAATCCTCCCAACAGTCGAAAAACGCAATTCTGATATTGCTTGGCGGTTGGTCAGTTCTGAAAATATTGCGTGGCGTTTGTCTAGTGGCGAAGGTCTTGTTTTAGTGCAATTGAATTTCGTCCTACTGACAATCATGCACTACTGTGCTGCTCGGCAGTCCAAGATTGAGTTTACTTTTGGCGATCTTGGAACTACTGCCGCTATCTGCCACGGGCTACAGTCACAGATGCATTCTCATCCGGCGATTGCAGCACTGGACGCTTACGTTCAATTACTGGAGTTTTAGATATGACTGCCACAATCGTTAAAGCTATTAGCCTTCATCAACCCTGGGCTTCTCTTATACCAATGGGACTGAAGAAATACGAAACTCGCTCCTGGGCTACAAGCTATAGAGGCCCATTGCTAATCTGTTCCGCAAAAAAGACTAGCACACAGCAACAACAGATTTACGCCAACATCTTCTACAAATATCAAGTTCAACTAGCCGAAACTGACAACTGGCTAGATTGGGATGATTTGCCTAGAGGTTGTGCGATCGCAAGAGTAAATTTGACCGACTGTATACGCATGACCCAAACTTTCATTGACGAACAGCCCCAAACTGAAATTGACTGCGGAGATTGGACTGTTAGTAGATTCGCCTGGAAATTGGAGAGCATCAGGCGAATCATGCCCCCGATTCGGATCACTGGCAGACAGGGGCTATTCAATGCATAAATTGAGCTACCAGAAGAAAAGCTGGAGGCGATCGCCTTATGAAATCAGTACTCTCGCTTTTCTCTGGCATTGGCGGACTATGCCATCACGGTATCGCTTGTGCTGGTTTATCCCATAAATTTCAAGTCAAACAGTTTGTGGAAATCTCTCCCTACTCCCAATCACGACTGCGTTATGAACAACCAGACATCCCAATTCATTCAGACATCCAAACCTACCACTGCCACCCTTGGCAATTCGATATTTTGTGTGGAGGACTGCCTTGCCAGGGTACAAGTAACGCCGGAAATCGACAGGGACTACTCGACCACAGATCAGGACTTTGGGCAGAACAATTCAGGATTATCCAAGAGTGTAGTCCAGCGATCGCTCTCATCGAAAACCCAACGGGTTTGCTCCATCGTGGACTTGCCCAGATTATCCAAGCCCTTGACCAAATCGGGTACGTGGGCGAATGAAACTGTATCTCTGCACAAGCGATTGGACTCCCACATCAAAGAGAAAGAATCTTTATTATTGCCCACCCCGATGGCTTATTCAACAAAGTCATCCCGGCCCCCTGGGCAAACCAAATTAGAAATCAAGTTGCGTCAGTACGGAAGTCTCACGAAGTCCGAAGCTATCAACCCGGAGTTCTTACGGTGGCTGATGGGGTTCCCGTTGGAGTAGTTAAAGGTATCCCTGGCAATTACGATGCTCGTCGCGCTTATGGGTTGAGTTGTTCACCAAGACAAGCAGCTGTTGCATGGAAGCGAATTGATTATTTGTTCAGTTTGTTGTCAAATCAGGAGTCCGTTGCATGATTAACCTTGTTCATACCCTAGAACAGTGCTGGTATCTTTCACCACCTTGGGGTAAAGACATTCCGCCGTTGAGCATCAGTATGCTGGAGAGAGTCTACGTCACCACCACCAAATCATTCGGCTACTGCTGCGGTGTTGAGTGGTTGCAAAGTGATTGGAGCTATGCTGTTGCCCTTAATGATGAAGTGATTTATACATCAGCATCACAACTCATTGGCACAGGAAAACTGCAATTAGGCATAGACAAGCCCGTATTTACATTAGGACAAAGAGTAGTATTTCGCTGTAATCAAGATGCCAGCAAGCTTCGTATTGTCCAAGGCATTCATTTGATAGACGACTTTTGGACTTACACCGTTGAGTGGGCATCTCCATCGCTGACCGAATGCGATGGCAAACTGATTACCTCTGGCGACCGTAGAGCTTGGGTTACAGATACCGACTTAGTGAGGGTGTAGTATGAGTGTCTATACGTCGTACTACGCTGGGACTATTAAGGGTGAGCCAGTCTCAATCTCTCTTTTTCCCCCAAAGGGCTTTCAGGGCAAGCATCTACCATTATTTGCCCCGACTCCTGAACTGCTCAAGTGGTGGAAATCATCAGTAAAAGATGCCATCGCGCAGCAGGAGTACAAGCGGCAGTTCCGCGAGATTCTCGACTCCCGACAGCAGTTGATTGAACTGTGGGTACGCAAACAGCAGCAATCGAGCGCAGATATTACCCTGTGCTGTTTTGAGAAATCTGGTGATTTCTGCCATCGTCATCAAGTTGGAGAAGAAATTGTACAGAGATATCTAAGCGAACAGTGGGGTGGAGAGGTTGGTACTGTCTTAAGACCTCAGTTGATTGTTATCCCAGGTGGTCAACTCTCTCCAAACGCTACATATCCACCACGGGTTTTGAGTCTGATCGAAAAATGCCACGAGTCGGGCTATCCCGTCAGGTGCGATCGCTTGGCTTGTGGGTACTACCGGGTATCTCTGCGCGGTGAGGATTTGGGCGAGTGGTCGGAGTTGGGATTGCTTGGGGTGCTGTCGGGACTGCGACATGAGTTTTACCAAAAAAGGCTGCTGATTTCGCTAATATGAGCTATCGATAGAAAGTGTACAACTAATGGGAGCGAATGCAGGCTTTATTCTTGTTCTGATTCAACAATTCCTGAGAAAAAATAACCACTACCTCTGGCTGTGATGATCAATTCTGGATTGTTGGGATCGTCTTCTACCTTTGTCCGCAATCGAGAGATATGCACGTCTACCATGCGGGTGTCTATATGATGCTCTGAAACATAACCCCACAATTGCTGCAATATTTCTAATCGAGAAAAAACTTTTCCAGCATGGTTTACTAACAACTCTAGCAAGCTAAACTCTACACCTGTCAGGCGAATGCGCTGATCATTTTTGTGAACTTGTCGCTTAGTTGTATCGATTTTGAGATTTCCAGCATGGATTATCCCGGAATTAGGAATAGCGTTGACAATGGTTTTGTGGAAGCGCCGCCCCATTAGTCTTGCAATTCGAGCTTCTAGCTCCTTGGGGGAGAATGGTTTTGCCATATAGTCATCAGCACCTAGTTTTAGCCCGGTTATTCGGTCTGCGACATCTGCCAAGGCTGTAAGCATAATAATTAGTACATCTGACTCTTTGCGTAATTCTTGACACACACCAAAGCCATCTAGCTTTGGCATCATCACATCCAAAACTATCAAATCAGGAGTTTGTTGACGGAAAGCTGACAAAGCTTCTTTGCCATCCCTGGCTGTGATTACATCGTAGCCAATCATGGAAAGACGTGTCTCTAAAATCCGGCGAATACCAGGTTCGTCGTCTACCACTAGGATTTTTCCTTTATGGCTTTCCACGTCTGTGTATGCTCCTTAATGACGAGCATGGAACTCTTAACTCTTAACTTTCTATTATCAGGCTAGAATGGTTGAAAGATAAAGCTCTTGCAAATATCAGTTTTACCAAAGTCAACTGAGGGTACAGATAAAGTTTCTCTTGACAAGAGCGAGAAACGGTCGGGTTTCGTAAAGTGCAATAAAGACGTTTTAGCATTCACACTACGCCATTTTGTTGTGCCCAAAGAGCTGCCTGAGTGCGATCGCGCACTCTCAGTTGAGATAAAATTCGGGTAATGTGGTTTTTAATCGTCCCTTGAGTCAGATAAAGTTCATTGGCAATTTCTCGATTGTTCTTTCCCTGTGCCAGTAACCTCAACACTTCCAGTTCGCGCTCGCTTAACAAAAACTCATAGTTCTGTTTCTTCGCAGGAGGATTTATCTGAGCAAACACTTTGGCTGCAATGGTCGGGCCGAGTTGGCTGTACCCTTGATACAGAGTGCGGATAGCAGCAGCTAACTGCCCAGAAGGAGTGCTTTTGAGCAGATAACCTAAAGCACCAGCTTGCAGAGATTGTAAGATATATTCATCTTCATCGAAGGTTGTCAGCACCAAAATTCGTATCCAGGGATAGCGTTGATGGATTTGGCGCGTTGCAACCACCCCATCACATACAGGCATTCGCACATCCATGAGAATGACATCAGGCTGTAGTTGTTCGGCAAGGGCGATCGCTTCATTACCATTACTTCCCTGACCGACTATACTTAAATCTTCTTCGAGCGATAACAAAGAAGCTAATCCCTGGCAAAACATAGTTTGGTCGTCCACAAGCAGAAGTCGAATCATTGCGGAATTCTTGCCTGTATATGAAATCAAACAGTAATAAAGGTGCAGTCATCTACAATCTCTTTACACAAGTGAATGAGGATATCTAAGTTGTTACTTAGATATCCATAGGGAACACACTAATTTACATAGGGTAATCTCCTAACATCATATTTGCTATCTACAACCAGAGAAATATTTCTGAAGATACATTTAATTCTGCTGGTCGATAGCAATTGCCTTTCGTCAAGTGCCAGAATGCTAGAGCATGGAGCGATAAACACAGCAGCCAGCAGTCGGATTCCCCTGAGAATTTGCTATATTCGGGGAGATCCTGACCGTGTTTACCAGAAAGTTTTCTATGGATATGCGACGACTTATTAAAAAAACTGCAAAGCCGATTCGCAAAAAAACAGACGCAACCCCACCTCCTGCTGAACCCATTGAGATGCCTGAGATTCAGGATATTCCTGAACCAGTAGTTGATTCTGAGCCACATGCATATATGCAAGCATCACAATCAGACTATATTCCCGAAAGCTATCGCCCTCTGCGCTCCCTTGGTAACTCTGGTTGGCAACCGTCTGACGTATGGCGGGAACTGAGGGTTGATGATTTTTGTGGGTAAATCAGGCGATTAACTATACACTTAATCAAGTAGATTAACTCCAATAAACATTAGAGTTCTGATTTCTATTATTCCCATTAAAAAATTACACCCCCATTTTGAAATAGTGGCAATTGAATTACTTGGGTTTGTTTGGCATTATCCAGATTGGACAAGGAAATGCCCAGTAACCTGATACTGCGATTCTCCAGGTCAATTGATAAAAACAGTGTTTTGGCTATCTCAAAAATTGTATCTAATTCACTGATAGGAGCAAGCATTGTCTTACTGCGGGTTATCTGGCGATAATCAGAGAATTTGACTTTCAATGTTAGTGTACGCCCCCGTGTCTCGTGCTGCTCTAACCGCTGCTCCACAAAAGAGGCAATCTGTTCGAGTTCAAGCAACATCTGACCAACATCGCTTAAGTCCTGTGCAAATGAGGTTTCTGCACCTATGGATTTGCGAACCCGATTCGCCTCAACTGGGCGATCATCTTCTGCTCTGGCAATCTTATAGTAATATTGCCCTGCTTTACCAAAGTGGTGTGTTAGTTCTGCAAGCGATCGCTCTTTCAATTCAGCCCCAGTATGAATTCCCAGTGAGTGCATCTTAGTTGCTGTCACCTCGCCAATGCCGTGAAACTTTTCAATCGCTAGTTGCTCTACAAAGGCGATTGCTTGCTCTGGTAAAATCACTGTAAGTCCGTTGGGCTTGTTTTGCCCTGACGCCATTTTTGAAAGAAACTTGTTAATCGAGACACCCGCAGTTGCCGTTAACTCCGTTTCTTGGAAAATTGCAGTTTTAATGTGTCTTGCGATAGTAGAAGCGTACGGGATGTTTTGCTTATTTTCAGTAACATCTAGATATGCTTCATCTAAAGCTATTCCCTCCACTAAATCAGTATAGCGTTTGAATATGGTGTGGATTGAAGTGGAGATTTCTCGGTAGACATCAAACCTTGGTTTGACAAAGATAAGTTCGGGACAACGAGCGATCGCAACTACTGAAGGCATCGCAGAGTGAATACCAAACTTCCTCGCTTCATAGCTGGCAGCTGCTACCACGCCTCGTTGGTTCGGACTGCCACCGACTACTAGCGGTTCGCCTCGGTAGCTAAGGTTGTCCCGCTGTTCTACTGATGCGTAAAATGCGTCCATATCAACATGAACTATCTTCCTAGTTCTAGCGACAGATTCTTGTCCCAAGTGTAGCTCCACCACAAGCAGTCTCGTTTTTTACGCACTATGCCACGAGCAAATTAAATCCTAAACTACAAATCTTATAGTACACTAGCACTAGTCTCTCGATCTAAGTCCCCCACCATTTAGTAGAAACCTTTGGTGGCAATTCTTTATCTCCCATTAACGCAAAAATAATGATTGATTTCGAGGATATAAAAATTGGGTTACTTGCAGTGTTGGTAGATTATTCCCCTACCGATGCGGTTAAGTATTCACGTTTTACTGAGATGATTCACCTGTAGGGTCCTAATCGCAACGATGTCTACGACGGGCTACGCCTACGCAATTGAGATTCACTCTTTAATGTATAGTCAAGGGAATCCCGTTATCTTTAGGTTTTAATTTGAGAATAAATGGAACGGCTTTCAACACCCAATCGGACACGGGTGTATAATTGGCAGCTTCTTCTCCAAAGCTAATAGAAAGCATATCTGTATGAATAATACCTGGATTGAGGGGTATAGCTGCCATACCAATTGGCAATTCTTGTGCCAAAGAACGAGTTAATCCTTCTATTGCCCACTTAGAAGCGCAGTATGGTGCAACTTGGGCTGAAGTCGAACGTCCCCAGCCAGAACTAAAGTTAACAATAATACCCTGTTTATTTTTCACCATTGCTGGTACGAAATGGCGAATTATATTCGCTACTCCTTTTATATTGATATCTATAAGATCCGAAAATTCTTCAGATGGTATTTCCCATAAAGGTGCTGGATAATTGGTAACTGCCGCATTATTAATTACTATATCTGGCGGTGAATATTTTTGAAGTACGTCTTGGGCCCATTTTTTTACAAGTTGTTCATTTGCCACATCTACAGATGTAAAATCGTTGGGCGCACTAAACTTTTGGCGTATTTTATCGATTGCATCTGATGAACGGGCGCAACCAATAACAGTATGTCCCTGTTGAATAAAACCCTCGGTCATCGCATAACCTAGACCTTTACTTATGCCTGTAATCAAGATGAGCTTACTCATATTTGTCTGCTATTCCTGTTCTGAATCAATAATTCGTGGGAAAAAATAACCACTACCTCTTGCTGTGATAATGAATTCTGGGTAGTTGGGGTCGGATTCTACTTTTGTCCACAATCGTGAGATATGCACATCCACCACACGGTTGTCTGTATTCATCTCTAGTACAAAACCCCACAATTGCTGTAATATTTCTAACAGCGAAAAAATCTTTCCCGAATGATTCACTAACAACTCTAATAAGCTAAACTCCACACTTGTCAACCGAATGCGTAGCCAATCATTTCTAGACGCGTCTGTAAAATTCGGCGGATGCTGGCTTCGTCATCTACTACCAAGATTTTTCCTTTCTCACCTGATAAGTTTCTCAACGCTGTTCCTCCACAACGAGAACTCTCAACCATTCATTATCTGCTTATTAGGAGTCAAAACCGCAAAACAATAGTTTCTATTCTCGTTGCCAACATGTACCCCGCGATCGCATGTTGGTGAAAGTGTTGTGTCTGGGGATAAATGGTATTAATCGGAGTTTTTATCGTAGACAAGATAAGGGTTACTTATTTTGTGTTCCACCGCGATCGTGTATACTCAACTCTCAAAACACAACGCGATCGCTTTTGTGAACAACCCTGAACTAAATAATTTACCTCCGATTAAACTCATTCCCCTAGACGCTGAAACTGCACCGCTCTCTGGGCGTATTAGAGCTACAAAACCACCAACCGATATCCGGTGGGTAAAGGTGCTGGAATTTTTACGCAGTAATAACCTTGCACTCAATAGCCGCAAGCTTTATGAACGCGAACTGAAGCGTTTTTTGGTTTGGAGTGAGCTACACTATCATGAGCTACGCCCACGTCACTTCGCGCTATATAAAGAGTATCTACGGGATGAACTGCGGACTGATGCAGGTAAACCGCTTTCAAAAAGCAGTATCAATGCGGGGATAGCGGCACTCAAAAGCTTTTTTAAATGGATGTGCTACACGTATCCTGACATTATTGCTACTAATCCCACACTGGGGATTAAACTGGAAAAAGTACCTCTGCCACCAGCCCAGAGTTTAACGTCCGAACAAATGGATCGGGTGTGGTCAGCGTTAGAGTTATTGGGAGAAACAAAACAACGAGATACTGCACTTGTCCACATCCTTAGTCATGGTTTAAGGGCTGGAGAAATTGTCGATTTAAATGTTGGCTCTTTTGATGGCAAGCTCCTGTTTTTGCCCGATACCAAAACTAATGAACCGCGCCTAGTGCCACTGCGTCAAGAAAGTCGCCAAGTCGTAACAGAGTATTTACAATTGCGCGAACAGCAGAGAGAGATTTTGACTAGCCTTAGCCCACTGATGATTTCACACCATGCTTCATATAAGGGTGAACGCTTGAGTTATCACGGTATTTACTTCGCTGTAGAAAAAATAGGTGAACTAGCTGTGATTGAAGATTTACATCCTCACTCCTTTCGTCACACCTACGCTACTGATTTATTACTGTTGGGTGTTGACCCTAGCCATGCCCGTAAGCTAACAGGACATACTAGTGAGAAAGCTTTTCGGCGCTATACACTTCGCAGTGAGCAAGAAGCGGCGATCGCTGCCTACTATCGTGCGATTGGCGAAGAAGTGGAATAAGGTATGCCCAAGCCACTCGATCCCAAGTGTCAGTTATGCGCCAAGTTACCAACAACTCAAGCTAAAGTTTTACATGGAACAGCAGGGGATGGGTGTTGGAATCCAAAAGTCTGCCACAATCGCCGTTCGTTCTACCGCCACCGCTCGCAGAAGAATTCAGCAGAAATTGATGCAATTGCAGTCGAACCACCAGCAACATATTTTGCAGTGCTCTATCTATATAAAGAACCGGGGGATAAACCATTGCACGCCTTGGGTGCAGAACTCTGGCTTGGGCAAAAGCCTATTTGTCGCCTAGAACCAATTCACTGTTTTGGGCTAACGGCTGGCAAGATCCGCGCCTATACAGATCAGGTATTGCAAGCATTTGCTAAACAATATGGCGTCTCGCTGTTTCAATATAAAGATATGTTTGAGATTAGCCCTGCTCATTGCCCAGTACGTCCTTGTCCGTTACATCCCGAATTATAGCGATGACCACATACCGCCAATTAACAATTTGGGATTTGCTTGATGAAATGTCAGAAGCACCACCGACTTCTTCACTTGCTCCGGTGTGGGAATGTTTAGACGCAGAGCTAGAAAATTTACCAACAGAAGCACAGTTATCAACCGCAGCTATTGCCTTCAATCAAATTGCTGATATTCTTTTTTCTCGTGCCCAAACTTTATTACAAGATGTACGCGATCGCAATAGTCCTAATGGCCCCATTGTCAGCACCGACATCTTTGCAGGGCTGGTGCGAACTACGATGCAACTGGATTTAGACGATTTAATTGAACCAATAATCCCGCAAACTTTTAAACCACATGGAACCCATCAATTTTCCAATAGTGACAATAACAGTGATTCAGTAGTCGCACCTGTTGAGAAAGCAAACATTTTTGCAATGCTCGAACAAGTGACGACTTTAGAAGATGTTCACAACTTAGCAAGTGATGAAGATGTCCAAAAATGGCAAACTGCGATCGCACAACATCTTGTAGATATCAAAGATGAGATTTCTTTAGCGAAACTGCAACGTGCCTTGAAGATGCCGATGGTCGAGGTATGGCTGGGATTGCTGCTTGGTGGTTTTATTTTAGAACAGCGTGGAGATTTTTATCGCAATCAAAATGTCTGGATAATTGCAAATGATGCTTAATTGTAGCAGTTCGCCACAGGTATGGGCAACGCGATCGCTATCAACTCAAAAATCGACTCTCAACTCGGATACGAGGCTTATAGAACCTATTTGAGATCTTTTTGCTAGCTAGCAGCTAATCGTTTGAGCATCAATCGAATAAAACAAAGTTTGAGCTTGGCATTGGCACGAGCGAGTGTGCGGTCAAAGTTTTTCAGGACTTACGCAACTGGCACAGCGCGATCGCAATTTTATAGTATTTACGTACTATGTCAAAGTGGCGTACCTAGAG
>NZ_WVID01000004.1 GCF_010091925.1 Nostoc sp. B(2019)
TCTAGTGTGTTGACCCGCTTTGTAATGCCTTGAGGTCATAATTCACGATTGTGACACTTCAAAGGGCGGAATGTAGGATCCAGATGTCGCCTGTGGCTTCAGCAATATGGCAAAGCTCTACTATTTACAAGGACGTTACACCGAAGCTGAACCGTTGTATTTGCAAGCTTTGGAGATTTTTGAGCAACGATTAGGGGTAAGTCATTCCAGCACTATCAAGTGTTATGAAAATTTGGCAAGTCTTCGCGATCGTCTCACCTCAAATCAAGAATAGACTACATGGGGCTACGAATTTACAGGTTTTGTGCAAAGCGTACCATGCTAAAACTTAAACACGCGATCGCCTAAACTCGGTCTTTCGTGTTCTGAGCTCGGTCTTTCATGTTCTGAGCTCGGCCTTTCATGCTCTAAACTCGGTCTTTCGTGTTCTGAGCTCGGTCTTTCATGTTCTGAGCTCGGCCTTTCATGCTCTAAGCTCGGCCTTTCATGCTCTAAGCTCGGCCTTTCATGTTCTGAGCTCGGCCTTTCATGCTCTAAGCTCGGT
The DNA here is from genome assembly GCF_010091925.1 of Nostoc sp. B(2019). Lineage (GTDB taxonomy): Bacteria > Cyanobacteriota > Cyanobacteriia > Cyanobacteriales > Nostocaceae > Komarekiella. Next base: position 545 of record NZ_WVID01000004.1, read on the forward strand.
CTTTCGTGTTCTGAGGTTGAATGATGGTGTTGTAAACGCGTAGGCGTAGCCTGTCAGAGACATCGCTCCCCTAAATCTCATTAAACTACATGATGTGCGATCGCTTCTCGGCAAATCTTAAAGGTTATTCCATTCTTCCAGCGTGATTTCCCGCTCTAAAATAACCTCAACTTCCCGTATCATCATCCGCAGTTGCGGTACAGAATATTCATCATTAGAGGGAATAGTTAGGCGATGCTGCGCGTAAACCATAAACTGATGTTTTGTTCCAGACAAAGGGCCCTCAAAGCCAACCTGTCATAATTTTTTGACAAAATCTCGACGCTTACACGGTATCCATCGGCTCAAGGGTCGGCTCCTTGTTGAGGTCAATGCTATCGATTATTGGTAGAGGATGTCCAAGCTTCAACCCAAGCAAAATCCAGTCTTCCAATGTTGAGCGTAACTTATCCTCACACTCGCGCAAAGTCGAGCCAAAAGCTACAACTCCCTGACAAGCAGGAATTCTCCCTGCAAATGTGCCATCTTCCAGTTTGTCATAAACCGCCTGTGCGCTCGCTCGGTCAACATAGTCGCTCAGAATAAACCGTATAGTCATGAAATCTCGCGTTCTGTCACCAGTTTTATCTTAGTTTAAATCGAGTTCTGAGGTTAAATAATGAGCATTAACGCTTACTAATAAAATTTTCTGCGCTAACTTTTAAATCCCGTAAGACCGGGGATAAGGCTTTAGAAGTGTCTTAGCCTGATAGATATAAACGACATTAACAACCACCCCACCGCGTCGAATTGGTATCGTTTCTATCTCACTCAAGCTATTAAAGTAAGTCCGATAGTTAGCCATCAAATCTTGTCTTTTATTAAAGGGATTAGTAGTTATGTATAGCGCATCTTTTCCCAGCCATTGATTAGCCTCTGACCAAAAAGCAAAGCCACGCAAATCTTTGCCAATATCAAAGCAAGTAATCGGTATGTGAGTTATGGGTTCAAGGGACATGGCAATCGGCCCACCCAGGTAATAGCGATTGGTAAAAATAAAACTAGAGTTTTGTAGCGCTGCACTGAGGACGGGAGATTTAGCAAAACCGCGCCGCAGTTGTTGAATATCAATTAGTTCTGTGGAGGGGTCATCCTTGGGAGACAAGAACCCACCCATTAGAGCGTATTGGCTAGGCTTTTGTACTATTCCTGTTGTCACTTGCAACAAGGCAATGAGTAAAATGCTGCTTACCATAATTCCCGAACCTAGGAGCCATCGCCGTACGCTACGTCGAGATTGCTGCTGCCATAAGATTGCTTGTTGCCCTAACAGCAAGGTTAACCCCCAAAATCCTGGCATTGACCAAGCAGGCAAAATTTGCCGATATCCACCTATCAGAGTAAACCCTAAAGTTAAAGGTAGAGACACCCATAAAATCAAGAGCCACGAAGCCTCTAACTCTTTTCTAGTGGTTAGTGATTTCTTAGAAAAAACTTGCATTGTTCCAGCCAAAGCTGGTCGCAAACTCACCCACCAGAGGGGAAATCCTATAGTTGGGAACAGGTAAGCTACCCCAGCTAAACAAACGCCTCCTACACTCAGCAGATTGTAGCCGCCTTTGGGCACTGCTCGCTCTGATTGAAAACGAAACGAAACCCAATCATGCTGCATATTCCAAAGCAAAATTGGGGAGATGGTGACGACAAATAAACCCAATGCTAACCATGTCCAAGGAGAGCGGAAAACAGAGCGATGGCGTGGACTCGTTAGACAAAAACCAACTAGCCCTAGTCCTAAGAGAAAACCGTGATATTTACTGAGGCAAGCTAATCCGACCAGAATACCAAGAATTGCTAAGCGGTAACTGGGAAGGTATGAATTAGATGAGCGGGGTTCATCCTGCAACAGGCTTTGTTTTTGAGTTTGAGGCTGCCGAAAAAATTCATCCGCTGCACAGTATAAACTAGCTGACCAAAAAAAGATCAAGGGACTATCGGGGAGACTGAGGACACCAAAGCCAACTAGAAAAATTGGACTGATGGTAGCGATCGCTAAAGTCAAGCTAGCAGCTTTGGCAGAGAATAATTTCAGGCTAGTCAGATACAATAGCACCAAACTACCTGTGTGGCAAATCAGCGCTCCCAAACGAATCGTAAATTGGGATACAACACCAGTTGACCATGGCCCAAAACCAGTTGTCAGCCCCACAAGAATTGGATGATCGAAATAACTCCAGTCCAGATGCAGGCTGTAAAGATAGTAGTAAGCTTCATCAAAGGTAGGGTAAAGCCAGAAAGCAATAAAGGCTCGAAACAGCAGTCCCCCAACCAGTAAAAAAAGCACTGACTGATTAGTTCTTTGAGCTAACCATTTCTGAGCTATTTGCATTTACTTAAATTCCTATACAAACAAAATCATCTTATGGCAGCAGCATGGCAACGTAAAACTTTATTTGTGGTCTTTGATACTCGTTCATCCACCTATGAACTGGATTAACGAGTATTTGAACAGGATGAATCCACCTATGAACTGGATTAACGAGTGTTTGAACCGGATAAATCCACCTTTGAACTGGATTAACGAGTGTTTGAACCGGATAAATCCACCTTTGAACTGGATTAACGAGTATTTGAACCGGATGAATCCACCTTTGAACTGGATTAACGAGTATTTGAACCGGATGAATCCACCTTTGAACTGGATTAACGAGTGTTTGAACCGGATGAATCCACCTTTGAACTGGATTAACGAGTATTTGAACCGGATAAATCCACCTTTGAACTGGATTAACGAGTATTTGATACTCGCTAACAAGCATAAAAACTCCGCCCCTCTGCACCTTTAAACCTAATTGGCAACACCAAGTTTTAATATGAAGCTATAATTTGCGGAAATATAAACACCTTATCTGTTTTTTTGTATTTCCTGGAGTTGAGTAATGGTATTTTGGGGAGATCACACTGGCTTACCAAAGCCTTACAAGGGCTGGAATGTATTCGTAGGTAATGGGCCAGACAATACAGAAAATCAGCTTGTTGCTTCTGTCAAAAAGCTGCTTGGTTGGCTAAAAGAATATATGTCTGTAGATACTGTCACCCTTCTACTACCTACTAAAGACAAACAGAATCTATTCGTGTATGCCACCATCGGACTTAAAGAGGAAATCACAGAAAATATTCAAATCCCCATCGGGCAAGGTGTTGCTGGTCGTATTGCCGCCAGCAATGAACCAATGATAGTCAAAGACTTATCAAAGGTAGAAGTTGTAAGTCCTATTTTGCAACAAAAGGGTTTGCGATCGCTTGTCGGTGTTCCATTGCCCATTAAGCAGGGAGTAACCGGAGTTTTACACGTTGGCACATTCAAATCCCACCAATTCACCGAGCGCGATGTACAGCAATTGCAACTTGTTGCTCACCGCCTCAGATTGAAGATAGCAGATATAGAACTTTTTAATCTGCAAAAGCTGGATGACTTAGTATGTTGCCTCAATCTTCAAAAGACAGCTACGTTGAGGACTTCAATTATGTCCCTTTGGTGGAACAGGTTAAAGTTAAGTTTTTCAGCAATTAAGCAAAAATGTCAGCCCAGCAAATATGCTTTAAATTTATTCACCCCAGCGATGCCACTGATGAAAATTAGCTCCTGCACTCACTGCTAAACCAATTTGGTGCTGTGACGATAGCTCATCATGGCCACCTTCGTTAGCGCCAATGTAGTACATACGGAAACTACCATCATCCATTGGCACTACACAAGGCGTACCTACTGCTCGTGCGTCCCAGCGACCAGAACCCTTCTGGGAATGACAAAATACGGAACCATTGGCTTGCTCACCTTTATCTTTTTGCCAATGAATGCCATCATCAGAAGTGGCTACACCGATAGAGTGATAACCAGTGCTGTTGACACCTTCGTAGAACATGACGTACTGTCCGTTTATCTTCAGTACATGGCGAGTACCAATACCCCGTTCATCGAAGCTTCCAGGCTCACCTGGCCCGAGGATTTGACCGACTTTTTCCCAGCACAAACCATCGGTGGAAACCGCTAAGCCTACTAGGAATCCTCTGTCTGGGTTCAAGGTGTGATAGTACAGCTTCCAAGTCCCATCATCATCACGTAGTACTTGCGGCCACGCGCAGAATAGTGCATCAAATTCTTCTGGTTTGCCTATATCAAGGAAGGCTCCTTGGTAAGGGCCTTCAAGCCGTACCCAATTGATACCGTCACGCGAAACGGCACACCCAGGGCGCATCTGCACTCCTTTAGCTTGAAACTTTCCCATGTTGACAACTGTATGGTTGCCACCGAAGTACCACATCCAATAAAGACCATCATAGAAGTTTACATTGCTGACACCGACATGAGCTGAATCAAAGCGACTAGGTTCTGGGTGAGGCTCAAAGATAGCTCCCATAGTTAGAGAACCCTTCACCCGTTCCCAATGAACACCGTCAGCCGAAATAGCTAAACCACAGCGGCCAGTGGGCAAGTTAATTTGCCGATCAAAAGAAGCGTCTCGACCGTAGTACCACATCTTCCAAACGCCATCGGGACAGCGCATAACCTGCGGTGCAGAAACCCGCTCGGAATCCCACCAGCCTTCTGAACCAGGTGCTAATACCAAGCCGGGTTGATTGATTTGCGTTACTTCATGACTCATAATCTAAAATCCAAATTCTAAGATTTCAGCAATTACCGAAGTAGTGATACCAAATTGGGAAAGGAAGTATTAACAGCACTCAGGACTTTTTCAAATCAGTTGCTACGGTTGGCTTATAGTTATACAGCCACTCCTCAAACTCAGTATCACTTACTTGGGCTTTCTCCATCATTCCCCGAAGATATGTCTCGCTGTCGGCTTTATAGGCGCGGTTCGCCTGCACTGCGTTGCGAATCTGGATTACTTGTGTGCGCGGTTTACGACTGTTTTCGTAGTTAGCAAGGGCTGCTTCTATAGTGGAGGCAGATGATAAGCATTGGGATAGTTCCCATGCATCTTCAAACGCAGTATTTGCTCCCTGTCCTAGTAATGGAACCATCGGATGAGCTGCATCACCTAAGAGAGTGACTCTGCCTTGACTCCAATTTTGTAACGGCAGTCTGTCGGATATCGGTCGTTCTATAATATCTTCAGCGTCCGTTGCCTTGACGATCGCCTGTACTGGTTCTGCCCAACCAGAAAACTTTTCTTGGACGCGAGACTTAACATCAATGGCACTCTGGGCGACAAATTCATCCGGCGCTAGTGTAGCAGCACTCCAAAATAAATATCCGCTACCCAAGTCAAAGAAACCGAAAATTTTGCCATCGGGTGCTGTCATTGACATGACTTCGTTAGGAGGTAGTAGTTCATGGCTGTACTTAAGAACGGCACGCCAAGACATGCGACCAGCATAGCGAGGAGATCCGTCACCAATCAACGTTTGTCTAACTGCGGAGTTTAACCCATCAGCCCCGATTAACAAATCAGCCTGCACTGTCTTGCCTTCATCAAAGCAGACTTCAACACCGCTGTTGTTTTGCTCAAAGCCAATGCATCGATGATTGAGGTGGATAGCGTCGGTTGGCAATGCGGATGCAAGGATCTCTTGCAGACGTGACCACCGGATCTGCAACATTGGCCGCCCATATTTCTCGATGAACGTAACTGATTTCTGGGCAATCAGTTCGCCAGTACTTTTTCTCAAGTTAAGTGTATGGGTTTGACTACCCGCGCCTTCCAAGGACTCAACTATACCAGGAGCGATCGCATCAAGACTATTTAAACCGTTGGGAAAAAGCGTTAGACCAGCACCAATTGGTCGTAAGGAATATGCTTTCTCGTAGACTTGGGCATCTATACCTTGTTTTCGCAATGCGATCGCAACTGTTAAACCACCAAGTCCAGCACCGATAATAACTACTTTTTTGACCATGATTTTGGGATTTTTGCTGGGATTTTCCTAACCAAAAGTTATATATCGCCTGATTATTGATTTTTAGATCAAGTAATACAATTTTTCATCAATCTTCAGAGAGTTTTCTTGTCTCTGCCCAAACTTAGAACTGTGCCTCGTATTGGTTGAGAACGATTTCGGTTTTTCCCGCCACTGACCTTATCAGGTTCAGTCGGGGACTTACGGCGATTTAGTTAAACTAAATCCTGATGAGTAAAGGACTTAGCATTTGCCCCGGTGTAAGTGGCAACAATATGACCATCGCCAGTCATTTGATACTTGTATGTTACCAATCCTTCTAAACCGACGGGGCCGCGAGGTGGCATTTGTTGGGTACTAATCCCGACTTCTGCACCGAAACCGTAGCGAAAACCGTCAGCAAAGCGGGTAGAACAGTTGTGGAAGACATTGGCTGAATTTACTAGTCCGATGAAAGTTTCGGCAGTGGTTAAATCTTCAGTGACGATCGCATCCGTATGGCGAGAACCATATTGGTTAATATGAGCGATCGCATCTTCTATAGAATCCACTATTTTAATCGACAAAATAAAATCGCTATATTCTGTCTCCCAATCTGTTTGTGTTGCAGTTTTGATCTGAGGTAAAATTGCCAAAGTGCGTTTATCACCTCTTAATTCCACGTGGCGTTCTTCTAGAGCCGCAGCAGCTTTTGGTAAAAATTCTGCGGCGATCGACTGATGAACTAGTAAAGTTTCAATGGCGTTACAAACAGCAGGATATTGCGCTTTGGCATCAACTGTAATAGCAACTGCTTTAACCATATCAGCAGCTTTGTCTATATAAAGATGACAAATTCCATCTGCATGTCCTAATACTGGAATGCGCGTATTTTCCTGCACAAATCGTACAAAAGAGTTAGAACCTCTAGGAATAATTAAATCTACATATTTATCTAACTTCAAAAGTTCTAGAGTTTCCTCTCTAGTTGTCAACAACTGCACCGCATCAGGGTTAACAGCAGTTTGAGATAATCCTTGTTTTATTGCCTTGACTATTGCTTCACAAGAACGAATCGCTTCCTTTCCACCTTTGAGAATCACACCATTACCCGACTTAATAGCCAGAGAAACAATTTGAATTGCTGCTTCTGGACGTGCTTCAAAAATAATCCCCAAAACACCTAAAGGACAAGTAATTCGCTTGAGAATTAAGCCAGTATCGAGTTGGCGGTGAATCTGCATTTGACCAACTGGATCAGCTAGTTTGCCTACATCTCGTACCCCAGCGATCGCATCTCTCAATTTATGTTCATCCAACTGCAAGCGCTTGTAAAGTGGTTTAGGAATTCCATCAGCAGCAGCGGCTTCACAATCAGCAATATTTGCTCGGCATATTTCATCTCTAGCTGATTCTAAAGCCTGGGCGATCGCTGCGATCGCTTGATTTTTCTCCTCAGTAGAGAGAAGTGCTAGCTTACTTGCAGCTTGGCGGGTTTTTTGGGCGATCGTAATCAGGGGAGAAGCAATATCGAGAATAGTCATAGCACAAAATAACTTTCAAATATGGCAAAAATCTTTACCTTTTTCCCATCCTATCAACGTTGGTTAGTCATTGGTCATTAGTTAAGGGTGATGAATTACTTTCTTCCCCTGCTCCCCCTACTCCCCCATCTCTCCCTCCCGCCTTCCCCCAATTGGGTGAACCATCTGGGTAGATAAAACTACTCTGATTGGGTGAGGCTTGAATGAGTTTAAATCACTTATTCTGTAATTGTTGAGTACAGACAAAACAAGAGTAATTACTTAGCAGCAAAATAAATAAATATAAGTATTAATACGGTCATAAAACAAATGTAATTATGCGTCCCCTAGGCTAGAGAGAAGAGACACAGTGAGTCTCCTTTCTCTAGTCTTTTACTAAAAGCGAATAATTTATACTGTCATTATTTAAACTTTTACGAAATTGTGATGACGTGCATTGGATCTATTGAGTATTCATGGATCAAATACCACTCCTTTATTAGGGAGATCCTATGTCATTGCAATCTGGATTAGATGCCTTTCAACAAGGACGTTATCAAGAAGCAGTTCAATTACTAGAACAGTTTTGCCGTAACGCTGTTGATTACAATTCCTCAGATTATCTTTCCGCACAGATGTGGCTGATGAAAGCCTATCAAGGCACAGGCGAAATCGAAAAAGCTACGAGCCTGTGTCAAAAGCTAATGATGAGCGAAAACCTACAGGTTCGCACTTGGGCAGAACAAGCACGTCAATCCTTTCCCCAACCACCAGCAACCCAATCTAACGCCGCTCAAAAAGCCAGCCGTGCTGCTACTGTTGGTGTGAAATTAGCAATGGGGGGTGTGGGTGGGAGTCTGGTGTTAGCTTCTGGTGTCACCATGACCTTACTGTTTGGTATGGTGTTGGCTTTAGGTTTGAGCTTAGTATTTATTTTGGGTAGTGACGATCCGCTCCAAGGGTTAGCGATCGCAATTGGTATTACCCTAATTTTTAATATCGCTGCTTTTTTCTTGTCTCCCTTCCTGATGGACTTAACCCAACACTGGCTATACCAAACTCGCTGGGTAGAGTTGGCAGAAGTTGAAAGCCTCAGTCCAGAGACAGCAAAAGTTATTCGTCAAGTTTGTCAGCAAAAAAATTTAAAAACGCCCCGGCTGGGCATCATTAACGACCAGAACCCCACGGCTTTTACTTATGGTTCGTTGCCTAACAGCGCCCGCTTAGTAGTCAGTCAAGGACTTTTCACTTACCTTGATGATGATGAAACTGCTACAGTCTACGCCCACGAGCTAGGGCACATCGTCCACTGGGACTTTGCAGTGATGACAGTAGCTTCTACCTTAGTACAAATTTGCTACCTCATTTACAGTACAGCTAGAAGATTTGGACGTGGCGGCGGCGATAGCAAAATTAAAGATGCTATGCAAACAGCTGCCTTAGTTGCTTATGTATTTTACATCTTCGGCACTTACCTACTGTTGTACCTCTCCCGCACTAGGGAGTACTTTGCTGACCACTTTGCAGCAGAAAGTACAGGGAACCCTAATGGATTATCCCGCGCTTTGGTGAAGATTGCTTACGGAATTTTAGAAGAAGGTTCGCGATCGCCAGAACCCAGCCGCTTGATTGAAGGTACTCGCGCCTTGGGTATCTATGACCATAAAGCCGCTGCTTCCACAGGAACCGCTTACCGCATTGCATCCGACCCGCAAAAAATTGGTCGCGTCTTTTTGTGGGATATGTTTAACCCTTGGGGTTGGTGGATGGAGTTAAATTCCACTCACCCCTTAACTGGCAAACGAGTCCGCGCCCTCAGCACCTATGCCGAACAACTGGGTTTACCGACTGAGTTCGATATGGGGCGAGTTATTGGCGAAGGCAAAAGTCTGAGTAAGAGTAGACTCTACGGTAACTTCTTCTTAGATGTTGTACTGTATGGGGCTGAAACTATCGGTTTCTTCGTCGGCTTGGTAACGGGTGTAATTCTATGGTCAAGTTCACCCAACTCCGGTTTAATATTGGGTGCGCCATTCATTGGGTTAGGAATAGGAATTTTAATTAAAGCCTTGGTGATGTTCCCCGACTACAAACAAGCACCAGAAACAGACATTCTCACCCTAATGTCAGACCCCTACGCCAGTCCATTACGCGGACAACCCGCAAAACTAGAAGGTCAACTAATTGGTCGTGGCGACGCAGGTTATAAATTTGGTTCCGACCTCAAAATCCAAGATCGTAGCGGGATGCTTTATCTGCATTACGCCTCACGCTTTGGCCCCATCGGCAATTTTCTATTTGGGATGAAGCGAGTACAAAGCCTAATTGGTGAACAAGTTGGGGCTGTGGGTTGGTTCCGCCGGGGCGTTGCGCCTTGGATGGATCTCATTCAACTCCAAAGTGAAAATGGCACCATTGTCAACAGTTACCATCGCTTCTGGTCATTCATCCTCGGTGGTGGATCGATTATCCTGGGAGTGGTCTTGACTATGTTTTTGAGCAGCAGATAGCTAAGATTTTAGCTTGCTGCCTGAGCATTTTTCATTCCATCCAAGCTTTATTTCATAAGGAGGCGGTTCTCAACTGCCTCCATTTCTTTGGGAAGAATCTCTGCATTTCAGTGCAATATTTCCAGATATTATGGAAGCAGCGTGCAACAAACTAACAATCATGCATGACTTTGCGATTCAACCTAAAACTTTACGCGAAGCATGGGAACAAGGTTTGCAGCAAGGGTTAATCTAAGTTGCACTTAATATGCTGCGCGAAGATATTGATTTAGCTCTAGTAGCAAAACTAACTGGGCTACCACTTGAAAGAGTGAAGGGTTTACAAGTTAGCAACTTAGATGATTCTCAATCACTAGTAAAAGATTTTCTAGAATTAAGTGAGTCATCACTAAATAAAGTGTGGCTCGATCCAGAGGAAGAGAAAGCTTGGAAGGATCTATAGAAAACCTTCAAAAGCTACCCGAACCTCCGCTACCAGCATCAAAAGCTTTGGAACGAGGTAAAAGCACAAAATCATAAAAAGTAGGCACACAGCCTGAATTTCATCTGTGCGATAGTTTTATTGTTGATAAGACTTAGGCAAGAACTCTCTGAAACTCTTATTCCTTTGCGTCCTTGGCGGTAGCCTGTCTTGAAAAGTGACGCTCCTGCGTCGCTAACGCTGCGCTAACAGATCGGCGGAAGCCGCCGCTCCGACTTTTCGCTGCGGCAAGCCGCTCCGCGTCTACGTTTTTTCATGATTTTGCGTAAGTCCTGGTTGAGTCGTAACAAGCGTTTTTATGTAAATTGAATGTTAAGCAAAGCCGAAGAATTTATAAAAAAACCTAGCAAATTGCTGTGTAGACAGAAACATAACTAATAGATTTAAGCAAACTTTTTCTTAAGCTTAAGGAGGGCCTGATGGTTACAGCAACAGTACCAGGACAACAGGTCAAAATCGGCGCAACCAAGTTGTTGATTAACAACGAGTGGGTAAATAGTGTTAGCGATCGCCGATTTGAAACGATTAACCCAGCTACAGGCGAAGTAATCTGCGAAGTAGCAGAAGCAGACGCCCCAGATGTAGATAAAGCAGTACAAGCAGCCCGCGCTGCCTTTAACGGGGAATGGAGAAAGATTTCTGCTACTCGTCGCGGCGAATTACTTTACAAACTAGCCGATTTAATTGAACAGAATATTGATGAATTGGCGCGTCTAGAAACTCTGGACAACGGCAAGCCACTGCAAGATTCATTGGGCGACTTGGGGTTAGTCATCGCCTGCTACCGCTACTATGCAGGCTGGGCTGACAAGGTACAAGGTAAAACCATCCCAATTAACGGACCGTACTTCTGCTACACTCGCCATGAGCCTGTGGGTGTGGTTGGGCAGATTATTCCTTGGAATTTCCCGCTACTCATGCAAGCGTGGAAATTAGCCCCAGCTTTAGCAACTGGTAATACTGTAGTTCTCAAAACTGCTGAACAAACACCATTGTCAGCGCTGCGGGTGGGAGAGTTGATTATTGAGGCTGGTTTTCCCCCTGGTGTGGTAAACATTTTATCAGGATATGGCCCAACTGCCGGAGCCGCGATCGCTCACCATACCGATATTGACAAAGTTGCCTTTACTGGTTCCACTGAAGTCGGGCATCTAATTATGGAAGCAGCCGCCAAGAGTAACCTCAAGCGCGTCACTCTAGAACTTGGTGGTAAGAGTCCCAACATCGTCTTTGCTGATGCTGATATGGATGCAGCGATCGCAGGTTCCCACGATGCCCTATTCTTTAACCAAGGGCAGTGCTGCTGTGCTGGTTCACGGCTATTCGTTGAAGAAAAATGCTATGACGAGTTTGTCGCCAGGACTGTAGAAAAAGCTCAAAATCGTATTGTTGGCAATCCTTTCGATGCCAACACACAACAAGGGCCGCAAGTAGACAAAGACCAATTCGACAAGGTGATGAGCTACATCGAGTCTGGGATGCGCGAAGGTGCTCAAATGCTTTGTGGTGGTAATCGTGTAGGAGAACAGGGTTTCTTTATCGCCCCCACAGTCTTCGCTGATGTCCGTGATGATATGAAAATTGCTCAAGAAGAAATCTTTGGCCCAGTCATGAGCATTATCAAGTTTAAAGATCTCGACGAAGTAATTCAACGAGCGAACGCCACAATGTACGGACTTGCAGCCGCAGTCTGGACGAAGGATATCACTAAAGCTCATGCAATCGCTAACAACTTACGTGCTGGTACAGTCTGGGTAAATTGCTACGATGTATTCGATGCTGCTGCGCCCTTCGGTGGGTTCAAGCAATCCGGTATTGGTCGGGAACTAGGCGAATATGGCTTGCAGCAATATACAGAAATTAAGACTGTTACTATCAAGTTGTAAACTGAGTATATTACTACTCTTGGGCAAGTTGGGCTTTTGCTTGCTGCCAGAGAGTTTCTAACTCATCCAAACTGTAATCAGAAAGGGGGCGGTTAACTACTGCCTCCATTTTTTGTAAACGCTGGACAAATCGCTGGTTTGTGCCTTGTAGTGCGTCACTAGGATCGAGATTATGCCAACGCGCAAGCTGAATCACTGCAAACAGTAAATCGCCTAATTCTGCTTGTTGTCGTGCTGGCGTTTCCTCAGCCAAAGCCTGCTGAAACTCGCCCAACTCTTCGTGAAACTTGTCCCAAACCCCATCAATATTTTCCCACTCAAACCCAACAGCAGCAGCCTTTTGGGAAATCTTCATTGCTGCGGTTAGTGGGGGAAGAGTACGGCCATAACGACCGAGTTTAGCACTAAGTTTTTGCTCCTCTGGTGATGGTTCGCCTTTTTCCGCAGCTTTGATTTGTTCCCAATTTTGCCGCACCTCATCTATACTTGTCACCGACACATCACCAAACACATGGGGATGACGACGAATTAACTTTTGGGAAATCCCTTGAGCGACTTCTTGAAGAGAAAATTGTCCTGATTCACTAGCGATTTGGGCTTGCAGTACCACCTGTAATAATAAATCTCCCAACTCTTCTGCGATCGCCTCCTTATCCCCACTCTTAATCGCGTCTACCACCTCATAAGCTTCTTCTATCACATAAGGCGTCAGCGTTTCCGGAGTTTGCGCCAAATCCCACGGACAACCACCATCAGGCGATCGCAATTTCGCCACCACCTCAATTAATTCTTGCAACGCCGCCAAAGTATCAACTTTGTTATTTGTCATTTGTCATTTGTCCTTTGTCGTTTTTCCGTTGCTCTTTCTGCTAACCGTAGCTCGACGACTACCGCGAGTTGTAACTTTACGCTTCTTAATTTTGCCACTAGGAAGCAAACTCCTAACCCCTTGTTTTTGCACGCGCTTGTATGCTGAACCGCCCCAATCACTCAGAGAATGACTCATTGCACCAAGTTCAAAGCCCAAAAACAGGGAGATATATTCAGTACTGTAACTCGTGAGCGATCGCCCGACAGTTACACCTAAATCCTGCCAAGTAAAAGCAATATTCCATAATTTTTCGGCAACTGCCAAAATTACAACCGTCAAGATAGCTAGCAAACCGCCCAGATAAAGCACCCGCAGCATTGTACCGATAATCGGCCCGTGGGAGAAAAAAGAACGATGGCGGAGACTTTTTTGATAAGGTAGCCAAATCCAGCGTAAGAAACCCCAGCGTTGAAATTGCACAGAGTAAATATCCAAATCGGGGCCAAACATCAGCCCCCCAAATAGAAACCCACCTGCAACCAACAAAGTCGCATTGCTACTGCGAGTTTGCCAGAAAGTTACGCCCGCCACGAACGGCAGAGCATACATAGTAATGCGATCGTGCGTCCGACCAGAGGGCATTATTAAGTCCTGAGTACTGAGTGATTATAAGACGAAAAAATATTTTCCCAAAAATACTAGCGTGATGCGAGATATTTTGCTATATTATTTAACTGGAAGACAAAACGGGCGGTTAGCTCAGTTGGTAGAGCGCCTGCCTTACAAGCAGGATGTCATCAGTTCGAGTCTGGTACTGCCCATTATTAAAAAGCCGTCAATTTGGCGGCTTTTTGCATATCTGAGTAAAACTGCTTTGTAATTTAGGGTAATATTATTACCTGGAAATACCCGATATTACCTGCAATCACAGAGAAATTTTAGCGCAAGATTAGCACAGTGAAACTGACGATTGAGGCGGTAAACGAAAGACTTAAAGCAGCCAAGATTGGGGTAAGGGTGGAGGCTAGGGGCGATCGCTTATCCCTTCGAGCGACGCTACCACCCAAGCCGGCGAGTAGTAAGACTAAGCCATATCAGCAGTATCTCGCCTTGGGGATTTATGCCAACCCCGCCGGACTGCAACGGGCAGAGGCAGAAGCCAAAATTGTTGGCGGGCTATTAGCGCGAGGCGAGTTCGATTGGAGCAGATATCTTATAGATGAGCAAGAATTGGGTATTGGGGGCTGGAAGGAGTGGATAGAAAAACTACGCCGCGATTACTTTGCCCAAAAAGGCGACAATCCTACAACTCAATTCACCTGGAAGAACGACTACGAAGCGGCATTCAAAAATCTGAAGGGAGAAGTTGCGATCGCCTCATTAATAGCAGCAGCTACTTGCACTGCTGCCAACAGTCGTAGTCGGAAACGGACTTGTGAGAAATTGCAGCTATTAGCCGAACTTGTGGGGATAAAAGTAGACCTCAAGCCATACATCGGCAACTATGGCAATTCCCAAACTAAGCCACGAAATATCCCCACTGATGACCAGATAATTCAGGCGCGATCGCTCTTTCTCAATTCTCCGAAGTGGCTCTGGGCATACAGCGTGATGGCAACTTACGGACTGCGCGATCATGAAATATTTTTCTGTGAAATCTCTTCAACGCCACCCCATATCTGCTACGTAAGAGAAGGAAAAACAGGGGAAAGAATCTGCTACCCTTTGCATCCAGACTGGTCAGCAGAGTGGCAGTTGTGGGAAATTAAAAAGCCGAATTGCACAGGGAAAATGTATCGTGACTATGGGCAACGAGTAAGCCGAACGTTCGCTCGCCGAGATACTCCATTTTTACCCTACGACCTCCGCCACGCTTATGCAATTCGCGGCAGTGTCCTCTACAAAGCTCCCGTGGCAACAATGGCGGCGTGGATGGGACACTCACCAGCGGTTCACTGGAGTACTTACAATAAATGGATTTCTCAGGTTGAACATGCAAAAGTCTTTGAGGCGCTCCAAAATCAATCCTAAATGTCCCATGCTCGGATAAGCGGATATCCGCGCTTGGGACGGAGAGCTTTTACAAATCCTCAAGCATTAACTGAATCAACCTTTTACGCTGTTCCTTGTTTAATTTTTTGGATAGCAAGAATATCTCCTCTGGTGACAAAGCATCCGTACTGCTGCTTGCGGCTTCCCCTTTAAGGTAACTACGCAATGAGTCGATACCGCTTAGTCCAGCCTTTTTGGCAATTTTGTCCATGTTTTCCGACGACGGGAAACCATTTCCAGCCAGCCATTTTTGAACAGCAGATGAGCTGACGCCCAACTCACGAGCAAATTCAGTTTGGGAGCGATCGCCCTTCGCCCGATTTACAATTTCCCTAAACCGCTCCCCAAATTGATCGTTGCTCATTAATACCTGAAGAATTTCCATCCACATAATCATAATTCAGTGTTCAGCAGATTTTTAGACAACTCGCGCAGTTTACGAACTCTTATAGTATGATTAATAGCAACCACAGAAGGAGATTTCTACAACTATGGTGGCAATAGCTAGGCCGGGCAGGCCAGGCAGAAGAGAAAAAGCAACCAAACAAGTCAAAAAATCTTACACAACTTCTCCCGCCATTGCAGACGAAGTTGTGAGTATCGCTGACGAAATGGGAGTAGCCGAGTCAGCAATAGTAAATTTTGCGCTTAGGGACTGGCTGATGAATTACCGCAGAGAGCAGCATGAAGCCAATACTCGTCTATCAAAATCAGTTTCAGTGGCGTAATTATGGAGCGATCGCCCCCATACCAGGCGGAAAGTCTGCTACGCTCTGAGCGCTTAATTCCTGAAAGCCAACTCAGGGAGGCAGTACAAGCAGTTCTAGCAGAAATGCTGGGAGTTACCACTGTCCCTCAAAGGCAGTGGTATGACACGAATCCCGCCTACGTTCATCTGGATCTAGATTCGGCTGAACAACTGCGGGAGATGGTACGCAACGGGACATTGCGAATTGGGCATGAAGTACGTGATATGCGATCGCCCTCCTCCCAAATTCCCCGCTATCAATTTCACATCGAAAAATGCGAGGCAAGACTATCTCAACCGCCCGAACAACGATTTATCAAAAAAGGCAGGAATAGCGAAAAGTTGAGCCAGTGACACGTGCGGCTCTGCCGTCCGAGTCAACTGGCGTTGGAGCGCCGTTGAACGGCGTTGGCGGAGCCTCTCTGAAAGAGACTCCAAACTTTTCAAGACAGCGCCTAATTTAGGTAAATTCTCGCAATAAAAATGGGCTACAAGCAATTACAATGCTTCCAGCCCATTGTTAAAACTTATGGCTTTGATGCACTTTTCCAGGGTTCTTCAAAGCCACATCTAAATCAATGGAGCTATTATGACACAATCGCCGAATATTAACACTCGTGGGGATTTACGCCCCATCAATCCTGAAGAAATCAGGGTATCAGAGGACACCAATCCTGATATAAATGAAGTAGAAAAAATTATTCAAATTTTAAAAAATAAAGGCAGCTTACCGGAAGTAATTATCACACCGGATAACTTTTTAATTAGCGGTATCAATGCATTAGAAGCCGCTAAAAAAGTGGGGCAAGCCCTCATTTTGGCATCAGTTCAAAAGGTAAGAATAGAGTCTTTAAAAATACAGATAGCTGTTATCAAGCTAGATGGGGGTACGCAGTCTCGTGCAGGTATTAATCAGCAAACTATAGATGAATATGCGATCGCTTGGCGGGAGGGAGCGAAATTTCCGCTAGTAATTTTGTTCTACGACGGCGAGAATTATTGGCTTGGCGATGGCTACCACCGCTGTATCTCAGCGAAACTTGCAGGGCTTACAGAGATTGAGGCAGATATCCGCCAGGGGACTCGCAGAGATGCTGTGCTTTATTCAGTGGGGGCTAACAGCTCTCACGGATTGAGAAGAACGAATGACGATAAGCGCAGAGCGATCGCAACCTTACTGAATGATGAGGAGTGGTGTCAGTGGAGTGATCGCGAGATTGCCCGCCGCACTGGTACACACCACGATACAGTTGGGAGAATTCGTGCCGAGCTATCTGGCGGAATCCGCCAGATAGATGAAAGGAAAGTCGAGCGCGGCGGAACCGCATACACTCAAAAGCCCAAGAAGGAAAAGCCCTGGCTCCCTAAAGAAACCGAGAAAGTAGAAATAGTCAGAGGTGAACATAAAGGCAAGCACGCCGAGGTCAGGGTGATTTCCGGCAATATGGCTATGTGCCTCGTGGACGGGGATGAGGAAGACAAGCGCAGAAACATTTATTTGTCGGATATGAAGCCCCTTGAGAGCGAGCAAAAGCCGCTCACATCTGTCAAGCAAGAATTGCAGCAGAAACAAGAAGAGATGGGGTTTGGCAAAGGTGAGCAACTATTCCCGGAAGCTGAACGTAACGAGGGGATAAATCCCGTAACACAACAGCAGATGCCAGCTTCCATATACAACCTCAACACCATCGGCGATGCGCTGGTGACTGAGGTAGCGATCGCGCTTTCTCGCCTGACTCCAGAGCAGATAAATGAGGCAATCCGAAAAGCCTCACAAAGTTGGAGCAAAGCTCAGGTTGAAGCCGCGTATCAAGCTTTACACGAACACGCAAGAGCGGCAGCATGATGATGCAACAACTAAATTTATTTGATATCCCCACCACACTGCCAATTAAGTACTATCCTGGCTTCCTACACGAGAGTGAAGCTGATGCTTTATTTGCTCATTGCAAAGCACTTGCATGGCAGCAGAACGAAATCAGGATGCTAGGAAAACCACTTCAAGTTCCACGTTTGGAGTGCATGTATGGTAAGCCGGGAGCGAGTTATCTGTACTCCGGCAGTGTCAATTTAGAGGCATATATTTGGACTTCTGAATTGCTTGAATTGCGCGATGCCTGCGGCGGGCTAGCAAGCCAACGCATTACCCAGTCCTGCGGTCATGAGTTCGATATCGTCATCGGCAACCGATATCGCAACGGTCAAGACTCCATTGGCTGGCATTCAGATGATGAGCCGTCGATGGGGTATCGTCCCGCGATGCCTGCGGCGGGCTGCGCCAACGCCTCCATCAGTCTTGGAGTATGCCGCAAATTTTCCGTAAAGCCCAAAACCAAAGGCAGTAAATCAACTCATTTTTGGTTAGAACATGGCTCATTACTATTGATGTTACCTGGATGTCAGGAAGGTTATGTACATCAATTACCCAAGAACGAACAAGTCTTTGGGGAGCGAATCAACCTCACTTTTAGGCAAAGCTCGCCGGGTGGAAGATTCCATCCGGCAGACTTTGCACCTTATGGGAGGTTGAAGTGAAAAACTTAATTCAACAAATTGAATCTGAACTTTCCAAAAAGGACTGCAATCCTGGGGAGTTAAAAGATGCAACTAAAGCCAGTTACCCAGAGATTTTTGCGGTCATCAAGCATCTTTCAGATGAAGGAAAAGTTAGTCACCACTTTATCAACTCGACACTAACCTATCACCTGAATTTCTGGAAAGTCTGACAAGTCATCTTCCCAAAAAAGAGGCTTCCCCTAGACAACACAATCCACGAGGAAACCAAATGAATCTATCTAATATTAACATTCTTACAAATCAAATTTTTGGTGGTTTGGAGGTGGCACAATGACAATTCGTGTTAGTCACCAGAAAAACTATACCTGCATCACCAATGTTGCAATCAGGGATAAACGCCTGAGCTATAAAGCCAGAGGAATACATCATTTGCTCTTAAGCTACCCTGATGGATGGCAAGTAAAAATAGAGCATTTGGTTGATGAATCGGACGAAGATGGGCGGACAGCGGTCGCTTCGGGACTTGTTGAACTAGAGAATTGCGGCTATCTAACCAGGCAGCAAACAAGAGATCCAAAAACAGGGAGATTGGGAGATTGGGAAACGGTTATTAGTGAGTATCCAACTCTTGAATCCCGTGATCAGGATGACTGCGATCGGGTTAACCGTAAGCAGAAAACCCGTAAGCGGATTAACCGTAATCAGGAAACCTGCGACATAATAAATACTAATTCAAAACAAGTAACCAAAGAAGAAGTATCTATTTCCCCCCCTACCCCCCAAAGCGAACCCGACGCAAAAAACGAAGAGAGGGGGGAGGACTTTGATGTAGTGATTGAATCGATTGAACAAGAACCCAGTTTGCAGCTTATCACCACACTGCCAAGCAATTTAGAATCTACGCAACAAAGCAGCATACCCTCATCTGGAGCAATTATTCCAGCGCGTGAGAATAATAATCAAGTTCAAAAATTAAACCCAATCCAGCAAGCTTTTGAAGACTCAGGCAAAATCCTGAGTTACGGAATTGAGTACAAAGCTTGGATACAGGCAGAAATTGGCGATGTGATTAAGCATTATCGCCAAAGCGGCAGAGCCTTGACTGTAAGTCCAAACGACATCGACCCCGATTTTAAAAGTTTTACAGCTGCTAATGCAAATGGTGGGAAGGGACTGAAGTTGGCAGCAGCCCAAGGATGGATAGTGAATTGCGAGAAAGACCCACTTCGATGGGGAGAGTTGAGAGATTTGGTTGCTGAGTGGTTATTGGCAATTTCAACCGGCGATCGCCACACCAGTATCGCTCAAGAGATAAATCGAGCCTCGAAACCGCCAATCAAGCTGAACTTGAACTACTAGGAGTTGCAAATGTTGGACTATCAAGATTTCAAAGATTCCGTATCTGAATTGCAGAGCTTTTATGGAGGCAATATCCTTAACGGCGGGATATTGGAAGCCGCATGGTATGAAACGCTCAAACATTTGTCTTTAGCGCGATTACAGAACGGTGTTGCTCGGTGCTTTAAAAAGCACCCTAGAGCGTACAATTTTTTCCCATCAGTAGACCAAATTCTTGAATTTGCTCAAGGTGAATACAGACCACCGGGGGAATGTGTCATGGGTGATTTTTCCCTACCGGCTTTGTCTTCTCATGAGGATAGGCTAAGTCCTGAGCAGATAGCTGAGTTGTCAAAACGTGGGCGGCTGGTAGCACGAATAATTTTGAATTACACAGGCTACATGACCTCTGAGCGTAAAGAAGAACTCATTGAACAGTTCAAGTCCACGCCTACTCATGAACTTGAGCGCATTGCTTTGACAAGTAATCGCACACGAAAAAACGGAAGCACCATGAACAATATTGCAGATATTCTTTCAAGGATGGAGCAAGGTATGACAGCCGAATCGGCAGATAAATACTACAAAAATTCCAAGTTAATCGCCCGTCAATGGTTGGAGGAGGAAAAAGTATGAAAGCTATTAGCCTGTGGCAACCCCACGCCTCGCTGATTCCTCTGGGACTGAAACGGTACGAGACGCGCTCGTGGGGTACAAATTACCGAGGCCCGCTAGTTATTTGTTCCGCGAAAAGGAAGCAGGACGACCAGTTTTACTACTGGATACGCACTCTCAAAGTCCTTGAAGATGATCTTGGCATTTTGAAATCCGAACCGAACGATGGGTTTCCGATGTGGGATGACCTACTTTTTGGGTGTGCGATCGCCTTAGCTGATTTGACCAATTGCATCAAAATGACGACAGAATTCATTGCCGAACAAACTGAAGCTGAAAAACTGGTGGGCGATTGGCAAGTTGGGCGATGGGCATGGAAGTTGGAAAACGTGAGAAAAATTATCAATCCTGTTGCAGTTCGTGGTTCCCAAGGACTTTTCAATTTTGATATTGACTTACTAGAGGAAGGGTTGGAGGTAGTTGCATAATGTTTGGATTTGATGGAGAAATCGATGGATTTAAGCAAATCCTTGAACGAATTGCAGCTAATCCAGACGAAGGTGGGCTAACGCATAAAGAAGTCAGGGCATACGCCAGATGTATGCTCCCGTTGGTTTCGGTGATGCATCTAGACAAGTTTGAATCAGAAATCAAACTGTTATTAGTGGCGATTTCTGCCTCTGGACTTCCCCACTACGATCGCTCATTCCTAGCTTCAAAAATATTGAATCTGTTGGAAGAAAGCGCACGGTTGGCGAGCGAATCAAAGGCGGAGTTTTAAGTATGTGTAACTGTGATTGTGAACACCCCGATTACGACGAAGAAGAAGGAGAAGAATTGTACGAGGATAACGAGGTAGTGGCAGAGCTAGGATTTCCTTGCTGCGAATGCCATCACCCTGTAAATGCAGGCTCGATTTACAGACACATTAAAGGCTGTTGGGATGGGGATTGGTCTACCTACCGAATGTGTTTAAGTTGTTCAGCGGTGAGCGATCGCTTCAGTCAGGAGCTTGATGGTTGTCATTGCCTTGGTGGTCTTTATGAGGAGTTGATTGACTGTGAAATTCTTTACCGTGATTGTGAAGTGGATGAAGAAGTTTATTTATGTGAGCAGCCCTGGTTAAAAATCGTCAGCCACAACTATTTGAAGTGTGAGGTAGTCACATGAATAAATCCTGTCTAAATTGCCTCATGGGAGAATTCCATCAAGTGATTGATAGCGGTTTGTTCTCTTACTCTGGCGAGTGCTGTCATTTTGAACAGGGTATCCGTGAGCAACTTTTAGGAATTTTTGAAGTAGAGAGTGAGTATTTGGTAGAAATTGAGCAGATGTTTGAAAAAGTGGGTCAGCAGTGTCCGATGTGGGAGCCAAGTTCATGACTACCCGTCGGGTTCGCCAGTCCCCCATCGTGACGGAAGCCGCCAAGACGGGGGCTGGACTCACCACCGCACCCAATCTCGGCAAACTCTTTACCGGTCGAGATGTGCGACCGGCCACAGATGAAGATATTGCCCTGCTCCAGGTAGGAGACTGGATTAGCGACAGAGGATGCCCTTGGTCTTATCAGTTCAAACGCTGGAATGGGGATATGTGTATTGGCGTGTGGGAGGGGAAAGAGTTTCTTGTCCCACGCCACCTGTTAATGGTTTGCGAGGTCATGGAGGGACAGGTTGTTGAAAAATTTAGAAGGACAAGCTTAACTCAAAACGAGCGTACACAGCAATTAAAGGCAGGTAAACCTTGGGATTCACCGGCTGTATGGTCGAGTGTTGGGGTACAATGCTCTTATAAAGAAGATTTAATTTTTTGGGGTGACAAGTGCTTTAGAATTAAGCCCCAAATTCAGGATAAATACCTTAATCCCCGTGTATTGATAAATTTCTTAGAAGATAGCTGGCAAGATTTACAGTGCTTTTTAAAGTACTTGCACAAATGTCAACCAGTTACAGAAAAAGAAATCATTGATCACTTTGGATGTAAAAAGTTACTAGCTAAGAATGCGATCGCTTTGGGTGTAAACTCAGGAATTTTGACCAAGCTTAGAAACGGAAAATACGAGATATCCTCTCAACCATTCTTAGAAGAAAACTTTGATAGAGAAACCCAAGACCCGCAACAGGAATTTTGGAGATGTAAACACGGACTGCACCCAACTATCTCACCGACAGACCCCAGAGACGATAGATTCATCCGTTGTGACACTCTAACAACCGAAGAACAGATTTGCCTGTGCCAACAGCGTATCATTCAACAAAATTGGCGCATTCAGGATTTAGAAGCACAGCCCAGGCAAACGCGGCTGATTATTGGCGGCATCAAATCTGCTAAAAGTGCGATCGCAGATGAAGAACAACGGATTGATCAACTACTAGATGAATTGATCATCTATCGCCAAATGCTGGAATTGGGCGTGAGTGAAAGCGAATCAAGATACACAATCTTGAAGCTCCTGTCATAAACTACCCTACCCTGCTTATCCGCTGATATCCCAACTAACCCCTAATTCATCTTTCAGCAGGCGATTGATAGTGCCAACATCACTAGAGGTCAGAGGGGAAGAGGAACCCTTCATCAGTTCCTTGACTCGCCTTAAAGTTGCAGAGAGCAACTGCTCTCTGGTATCGCCTGGAATATCGGAATTATTGAGCAGCGCCACCAAAACCGTATACTCCGCTGGATTGTTTGCCCCAAGAAAAGTCTTGATCTTGTCATAGGTCGAGGTGGAGATAATCGCCAACAGAAACTTAATCCACCGATTCGTTTGAGGTGCAATTGCACCTCCCTGGCGAGGTAATACCCATTCCGAAAGTTCCTTGTCCCAGTAGTGTGCGTCAGATGGCTTTGGTGGCTTTACCTTAATTTCTATGCCATCAAAGTACAGATTTTCAATTACTTCATCCGGCCCTTCGATGGACTCATAACCCGATGGCAGTTGAGTTTGTTGGTCTGTGACTCCGGCTATTTCGTTATTGCAAATTAGATAAAGCATTAGATCGGTAAGAATGATTGTAAGATTAGCTGCCCAATATTGCCATTGCCCCCGTTGCCGTCTGTTGCGCTCCCGCATTGCCCTCCAAAAGAGCCGCCCAAGGATGCACCCACTCCTGGAGGTGTGCCGCTTGCCGTGCCTCCAGTACCACCAGTTAGAGTGATGATTGCCCCGGTTGTATTGGTATTGGGCGATTGCAGCACCACATATCCACCGCCACCACCCGCACCACCGCCACTGCCACCAACTAAATTTTGCCTCAGCCCATTGGCCCCATTCCCACCCTTGACAGAAAGCACAGCAGCAGCGGTAGCTGTGATAGATACAAGGGATTTAAGCCAAATCAATCCCCCACTGCCGCCACCTGCCCCAGGTAGTGCGATCGCCGCTCCAGCATCAGCGAAATTAATTGCAGCAATGCTTGCATTCCCGCCATTGCAGTTGATGGCTCCCGTGATGGAAATTGGGAGCGCTGCATCAACGATGAATACTCCGCCTCCTGTGCCACCCTTGGAAGTCAGGAAATTTGCAGAGCCATTAGAAATAATCCCCAATCCCGCAGCCCCTCCTGAGCCTGTATTGGCTGCGCCTGAGAAACTGTAGGAGTATGTAGGTGCTGGCAGGGAATTGTGCCCACCACCACCACCAGGCCCTAATCCAGAATCGGCGGAAACTAGGCAAGAAGTTCCTGGTGGAGTGCCACCAAAACCCCTACCTCCCGGAACGATAGGAGTGACGTTGATAGTACCATCAACGGTTACTGTGCCAGAGGCGATGATGTGCAAAAAGCCTGATACAGTCAGGGTTACACCAGCATTTAGCGTAAAGTTTCGCACATACTTCGTGCCGCTCAAGCTCTGATTTGAAGAGATAATTAAATCCCCTTCATAGCCACCAGAGCCAAAAGAAGCAACTGTATTGGCTCTGGGCTGAATTTGGAAACGGGGACGCAAATCCACCATAGAACTGATGGAGCCAGCGCTTGTTATCACCTTTGCCAGTGGCGTACACCGCACTGGCAACAAGCTACCTACCGCCACTGCACCTGCTTCACTTACATACACGTAGTTTGTAGTGTTGTTGGTGACTGATAAGTTAGCAGGCGAGATTGTAGTGATCGCGCCATCCGCCAATATCACGCTGCCGCCTTGATAACTAATAGTTAATCCTGTGGCTGCTTGTACCTTCAAAGTATCCCGAAAAGTTGTCCACTCCGGCTTGATTTGCCCTGCGGCATCGCTTAAATCTTGAAGAGTGATTTTGGCAAAATGTCCATCTAAATTCTGCCCATCGAATACTGGGCTGTTAATAGCATTGAGAAAATCTGGGGTTACTGTTGAGCCGTTTACAAAGGTTGTTTTTGCCATTTAATAATCACCAAAATAGTTTTTTGCCTGAGCAACGAGTGAAATAAGAATTTGCATAAGTATTGTTATTAGTGATTGTTCCATCACTATTTATTCCAATCTTGAATTGTGCTGTTTGTGAGCCAGTTAAATATAGTTGAATAGTGCCGGAATTTGCCGCAGCGCCCAAGCTGCCGGAAACCTCCCATAATCTAAATTCATCAGTACCGACAAAAACAGACCCACCAAAATAGATGATATTTGTTCCCCCTGCTCTCTCAACACGGCAACTCAAAGTAAATTCGTACCACCCAGCATCCGGCGCTGTGAAGGTAGATGTACTAGGAGTAAATGCATTTTTACTATCAATTAATTCCTGATTGAAATTCAGGATGTTTACGCCATTTGATAGGGTTTGGTTTGTGGTTTTCTGAGCGCAGAATGCCGCTGTGTCGAATACTTTGTTTTTTACATATAAAGTTGTTGCTAGCTTATTACTTTCATCTGTTATTGCTTGGGTTGGCGCTGCTGGGTTCCCCGTGAAAGTGGGGCTACTAATGAGCGCGAAAAGCGATCGCGCCCATGCAGCTGTAGTAATTTCTGTTCCCAATGCCGTAGCTATTGGAGTGGGGCAATTGGGAGTGCCTGTGAAACTAGGGCTATTTAAAGGAGCATACGTCGCAAGTTGGGCGAGTGTTGCCAGCTGCTCAATGATATCGCGCACGGCATTTTTAGATGGCGCATTTGTGTCTCCATTCCATCCAACTGCATCGTAGGCTGTATCATTTCCGCCAGTCCCTCCAGGGTCGCCTTGTTGTGCAAGTATTTGCCAGTAATCTGTGTTTACCAGCGAGGGAGTTTGTCCAACAACGGGGTCGGCATTGATATACACCCAGGAGCTACCACCGTAAGTTACTGCATCGTCACGCTGGTAGTAAGTTGGTGCGGAGTATGCACCTTTGAATCTTGGCCCACCGCGCAGCGCCTCTACAAAATCAGCATCGGCTGTGATCAGTTCCGCCAATTGCCGGACTGTGCGGGGTAGGGAGTCTGTAGAGATGCGTGTTGGGATGAGCGAGGCAAACTCAACTGAAGTGATATTAGGCACAACAGCGTGAAAGTCCATTACCACTGTGGATTCTGTGGTGATGACCTGCCCTAGTCGCTGCGAGGTGTCGGAGTCATAAAACGTGCCCGTGTAATAGTTGCCGCTATCAGTTATTACTGGCCCGTCGTATTGCGTTCCGTCTGGGAGCCAATAGTTAGTTTTTGCCGTGTGTTTGTTAACTACAAAATGGTAAGTAACGTTGCTCGTAGCGCTTTCAACTACGCTCACGCCACTCAACGTACCAGAGATGAAGGTGAAAGTGTGGGGATTAAGAGTATAAATTGAATCAGGTGTAGTGCCAATGTCAACCAACGGCGCATCAAGGGTGAGCGTCAAATCGCCATCAAATGCCACCCCACCTGAATCTACGAATTTTCCTGTTATTTGCGTCACAATAATTCGTAATTACTAATTCGTAATTCGTATTTAAAGATTTCCCACAATTACGAATTACGAATTACAAATTAGGGTGCTACCATTTCTCTAAACTGTTTGCCAGCCGAGAAACCAGGTACTCTGGTTGCTGGGATTGTAATTGGCTCATTAGTTTTTGGGTTTCTCCCCTCACGTTCTTTCCTGTCTCGTGGTTCAAAAGTTCCAAATCCCACTAGCGTCACTTTGTTGCCAGAGGAAACAGCCTCAATAATGGTGGTAATTGCGGCATTTAGAACATCATCAGCTTGCTTTTTTGTCGTGCCAGCCTTAGTGGCGATCGCATCTACCAATTCACCTTTGTTCATACCACAGTCCTGAAAAACTGGTATGAATTATAACTAGAATGCTACAGAAGTATCAAAAACTGGATCGCCGGCGCAAGAAAATCCACAGAAAAATTGTGAGTAACACACAGTTGATTTGACGTAAACAGGTCCATACAACCGATTAAACTTGGTTGCTAACCGCCACTGATAGGAAGTGCGTAGATAAGCGAGTGGTAGTAGCAAAAAATACTCTAGAGACTCTCCTCCCAGTGCATCCCCTGCCACATTACGCCCTGCCAGAAACTCACCTAATAGGTAAACCTTGCTTTGTATGCTAAAGGTATCGAGCAAGAATTCCAGTACTGCCCTTGTCCCCTTTGATTCCCAGATGAATGTGAAGGCATTGGCGATAAGCGATCGCTTTTGGGCTTCAGTCCAGCTAGTTTCCCAGTACTCGCCAGTAAAGCCACACAATTGCGCGAGCCAGTCTAAGTTCTCGGCTTTGGCTGTGGTGGGGTCAAGGTAGTCAGTATAGAAGTTATCTACTGCTGCTTTGACTACTATGAGATATTCATCCACTGGCAAAGTCAGCCAATCTGCCACGGGGTTTAGTTCCGGGTCATCTTGCGAAACTTGGTATTTTTCTTCGGCGATCGGCAATCGCTTGTAAATTGGTCTTAAGAGTTCCCATGCGCTAGGCATTAGTCTAAATCTCCCCCTTCACCGTAGCTGTAGGTGAAGTTCTGCCCACCCAAGACCAGATCCACTGTGAGGTCGAGTAAATAAGCGGCACTGTAAGAGTTGGGTAATTGAATGTCTGCATAGCTTACATCTTGGGCTGTGTGGGTAGAGACGGACTGCACGAACTCTACTCCCGCCAGCTTTACCTGGAACTCCAATTCTTTGAGGTTGATTGTTTCCCCCAAAGGTAAATTTCCTGGTTGCAGGTACTCTTGGAGCCGTTGGTAAATCGTCAGCGCGATCGCCTCTGGATTACTTCCTGGCAATAGAGATGCGATCGCATACACTTCCAACGGCACAAGCTCGATGCTCGAAACATACACCAGTACCCCAATCGGCGCTTTACCTGGCGCTCTAAGTGCTGATTGCAGAACGTTAATTTGGGCTTGGTTTAGCTCCGTCCCGTCTGGGTTCAACCCGAATACGTGAACTGCGCCCTTCTCAAAAGTGACTTTATCAGCTGCTAACAACCCCACTGCTTTGGTCACGCTGCCTTCACCCAGTAGCAGCTTCGTCTCTTGCTCGTAGTCGTCAGCGCTTGTCAGTCCTCGCCGCCGCAATGCCACAAATCCTCTAGCTCTAGCTTCGTCCTCAGTTTCCTCGTCAATTCCGCCACTCGCTGGCTCTGTGTTGGTCACGGATTGCAAAAATGCCCGTGACTCGCTCAAATTTTTAATAGTGTAGGCGGGGAGGTTGTACGCTCGTCCCAGGTTTTCAGCCGTTACCGTCACCACCCCAGCTATTGACCCAGATGGAATTACCAAATCTTCATCAGTCAGGAAGTTATAGGTGTTGCTGACATCACTAACCATGTACCCCGCACTTAGGTAAAATGGGCTGCCAAGCGGCGCTGATAACGTGAAGGTGAGGGATACTTGCGCCGCTTTCCCTAGTCTGCGCTGTATCCCGGCAATTTTCAGGAACTCCACAGCCATTGCTGATGGTAACTTGTTGGTGTAGTACAGATGCTCAAGCACGGCAAACAGATGCCCCTCGTACAGTGCCACGATGGGGGATGCGGCGGAGAAGTCATTGAGGGTGCGATCGCTTGCCGTGTAGCACCTATCCTGCATGGCTTGGAGGATAAGCTTGGGGTCTGCTGGGTAGAGAGATTCAGGTTGGAGGGGAGTAAAGCGGGTAGGATTTGGCATAATGCTGTTAGATTTCCCCTCACACTTATGGTACTTAGTATCTACCTTGATAAAGCTAATCCTGGAGAATTGCACTGGGAAGGCGATGCTCTTGCTACTGTAGCCCAATACAAAGCAGCTCTCACCGAAGCCCGTAAAATCTGCCCAAAACGCCCTAGAGATGCAAAGTCTGCCACATGGAGTACTCCACGTGGCGAGCTTTGCGCTTTCTTGCCACTTGATAAATATGAATATATTGAGCTTGAGGAAGGGATTTTTGTTGTCAATGAAAATCTAGAATTACTGAACGGTACGCCGCGCACATCAGAAACAATTAGGTGCTATCTGGCGCGAAGTCTGCCACATGGAAGATTCCACGTGGCGAGCTTCGCGCGAAGTCTGCCGGGTAGATAATCTATCCGGCGAGCTTCGCGGAATCCGCTCCTATTGCTATTGGTATAATTGGTGTGCGATCGCATATAATCAACTTACGGTAAAACTCCGTTCAGTACAATGCTGAGACAGTGCGTTGAGCGGCTATGCCGACTTATAGCAACTGCTGTTGCATTCAGGCTGGCGAACGTAGCCGTTGCATGGGCGATGGTACGAAACCAAGATGTACATCCTTTGGGTGTTTGGCTATCTAGCCCCTTGTGACAAAGTGGCAGAAATAGTAATTGCAGGTTTAGGCTTCATGCCTGACCTTCCTGGGTAGTAACCAGAATGGATGCAGGTGCAAGTCCTGCCTTTGTCTTAAGTGTGAAATATGGTAGCAGGTGCAAGGCTTTTCCAATGCTTAAATTTACGATTTCAACACCAAACTAATCGGCGGCTGCGGTACATCTGCAATACTCCACTCGATCCGCACGTTGAAAGAGCCATCCTCCTCGATGTCGCCTGTCACCTCGAAACTCACATCGGGGATTTGTTCTTCCAACGCGACCTTGATGCGGCTCAAGACTACTTGGGGTTGAGTAACCGCATCGAAGATGAAGTCGGGACAACCAAAATTTTGACGCATCACCAATTCGCCTGGGCGAACTTCGAGTACAGCAAAGATCGCGTCTCTTATGCAATCAAGATCCTCAGATAATTTCAGAGAACCGTTAAAAACTTGTAGAGGATATGCTAATCCTCTAAGAATCGTTTTCTTTTGGGAGCCAATCACTTGCTTTGCCTAAAGATTGATGTCTAGAGTTGTGCCTATTTTTCGTAGAACAAACCATTGAAACTGATCTAGTGTGTTTGAGCCGCGTTTGAAATATGAGTGAAATTCGGCGTGGCATTGTTTGCAAAGACAAATACCGTTGTCAACGCTCATTCTTAGTTCGGGGTGGGTGTTATACGAGTAGACATGATGTGCGTTTAATCTTCCTCCTTTCTTGTTGCAAATCCTGCAAGTGTAGTCATCTCTTTCGTAAACAGCCTTTCTCCAGTCAGAATACCCAGGTACAAGATTTCTGTCTTTTTGTCTATCAGCTTCGGTTAACGTGTGTTTCCAGCAAGGGCCGCTCGGCCCTCTGTAGTTTATGTACTGACAAGTTCTGCATCTGTGTCCATGCTTGAAATAGCTAAATCTTGTCCAGTATTCATGTCCTTTGTCGCACAGGGTTAGTAATTTCTGGTTTGAATTTTTGAAATCCTTGCTCAGTAGTTTGTAGCCATAGCTTTCAATATAGTTTTTGACTTCCTGGTAAGAAGGTTTTGCGTTCCCCGAACAATGAGCGCATCTATCGCCTTGTTTGAATTTGCTCCATCCAGTCTTGTAGCGATGACCATTGGGGCAAATGTATTCGAGCTTTTGCTTTGAATTTTGGTATTCCTGACTCAATAGCTGATAGCCTTCTGACTCAAAGTAAGCTCTGATATCCTCTATGGTTAAGCTTTTTCCTGCACACTTTGGACAGCGATCGCCTCGCTTAAATCTTCTGTAATTCGTAGTTTATCGATGTCCTTTGGGGCAAATATATTCAAGCGGAGCGAGGCAAGTTTTGTACTCCTCAGAAACCAACACATAGCCTTTCCTGGAAAATGTGTCTCGCACCTCTGCTAATGTTGTTCGCTTGCGTCCAGCACATACGGCACACCTTGGTTTTTGTTGAAAACTGGTGTACTGCTGTTTGATGACGTGTCCTTTTGGACATATACACTCCATCTTCTGATAACAGTTCTTGTATTCTTTGCTCAGAAGAACGTATCCCGCTTTTTCAAAATTCTGCTTAACCTCTTCGTAGGTTAGTCGCTCAGGCATTGCACTAAAATTATAAGTACAGTTCACCCTTTTATTGTACTGCAAAAATTAGTGCAAATGAGCGAAGAATCATTAACTATAAGGCTTCCAGCCTCAGAGAAAGAAACCCTAGAGAAGTACTGCAAGCGCGTCAAGCGTACCAAAACGGATGTGATCAGAGAATTTATTAGAGGGCTGGCGGAAAAAGATTAGTAACCCCGGTTGATGAGATGATCGCCATCATCGTCGGTAGCCCCGACAACTGCAATGCTTTTGCCGTTGATGGTCACATCGGCTGCATTAACAATTGCGATCGCGCTACCGCTAGCCTGCCACGTCCACTCAGTTCCAGAAGCCCCTCCCATCACCCACTCTTGCCCAGCGGCATTACCAAACCGCAACTTTCCGCCACTCATCACCACATAACCGCCACTGCCATCCTCCAGTCGGACTTCGGTTAGTCCAGTGATGGTGACTTTGTTGTTGGTGGCTTCAATGGCTATTTCACCTACAGAGGTGGTCAGAGAGTAAGTTTGCTCGACTTTGACGACGTGGTTAAGGTCTGTTTCGTCAACTCTGTCGCCTACCGTCTGGTGTGTACTAGAGCCAATTACTGTGCGGCGATCATTCCCTTGCACTTCTACAGCACAATCGCGTACTGGGTCAGATTGCGTAGGATCTGGCGGATTGGTGTCGTTGTGCGTCACGCCAAGCCACACCCCATCATGCGGGTCGCCGTCGAGAAATTGGAAATATACAGTTGATCCAACCGCAGGGATAGGCGCGTCCATCGCCGGGGCTGGGTTGCAGTGCGATAGCCAATCAGTAGGCGCTAAACCTGCCTTGGATTGGGGCGATACCTTGATGCGGCGTTGGTTGAGGGGGTCGGCGTTGTCAGTGACGATGCCAATTTGTAGCCCGTATACTCGATTGGGGAGTTCGGCGAGTTGGGCTTTTAAGCGATTGAGTTCAGCAAGGGTAGTGAGAATTTGGGACATGGGGTTAGATTTCCCTCACCTTTCAGGTGACGCTCTCTACGGGACGCTACGCGAACGGCAGTGACGCTCGAACGCAAGAGCGTGTCGCAGACAAGACTCGCTAACGCTGCGCTAACGGACTCGACGGGAACCGCCTTGGCATTAGCGAAGCGGTAGCGAGTCTTCGAGCGTCAGCCTCTCGTAGAGAAGACTCCGACTGCCTCACAAAGCCACTAGAATCAAACCGTATTCCCCCAAGCTCTACCCCACCAGGAACAAAACTGAGGATGGCGATCGCCTCAGCTAAAGCATTAAACGATTCTGCGCTTTGTCCTGGCTTGATTTTAAACAGCATTGACTCACTAAAGCTTGGCTCATTCAGACATCTTTCATTAAACTGCTCAAGATAGCTGCGATAATACTCCCAGTTATCCGCAATATCGCCACGAGCAATGATTTTGGTGATTCGCATATTGACGGCGATGGGTAGAAGGTCGGACAGTGGGTGGTTCATGGATGAATTAAAATTTGGTGACTGAAATTTTAACTCACGCTAGTCAGTTAAAGTGGTAGGTAATTTTTTTTCATAAGCGATGTCTAACGACAAGCCCTTTGGGTGATGCCTCCGGCACGCCTGCCGTAGGATGCCCAAAGGGCTGTAAGGCGAACGCAGTCGCCTGGCTGTCGGGAAACCCTACCAAGAGCGCTGTCTCACCGCTACGCGTCTACGCGCCAATAAAGCTTAGTTAACTCTTTCTGAAAAATCAGGGCATGGCATATCAATCAACCCCATAGGGTGAATTGCACATAAAAATCCTTCTGGCGCTGAACAGCCAGAAGCACATTTTAAACACATTTTAGTTTGCTCTTTTGCGGCATTGCGTTTTGCAAATATTTTGTCTTTATTGGCTTCAAAAATAGCTATATACTTATCTCGCTTGTCCAGCCACTCTGCATATTCTTCGGCGTTATTTGCTAAGAATTGCTCAACTCTTTTTCTACTGTAAAGTTTGATTGATGGTGCATTGGGATAACGTGGATTTTCCAAACATTTATCTGGTTCCCCTAGTTGCTTAATCCACCCTCTTGAAAGCAGGTATGTTTTTTGTAATTGAAACTTGGTAATCCATCCGTCTTTGGGATTCCACTTGCAATCATCTTCATGGTAAAGCGGAATCCACACACCCCATTCAGCATCCTTGTCCCACACCCAAGCGACACCACGGGGCTTTGTCTCTTCGCTTGGAGCTAAATTTATTTTCTTGAGTTGACCAACTGTTTTGAGTTCGCCAAGATTGTCCCACTGGACAATAGGTGGTAGCTCAGGATTGTCTAAATCGCAATCTTTTTGGTCATAAAACCAAGTCCATTCATTGCGGTTCATTGAATAGTAACAACCACTTGGTTTTACACCTTTTTTAGGTTTCAAGTTTTGCTTGTGCAGGTCAACTTCATCTTTCAAGTGGGAAGGCTGACAGCCCCAACTATAGCGAATTACCCCAGGACAAAGAGTGTTTGTTTTGCTTGCCCAATCCCACTCGCAAATTTTACATTTCAGCCTTTTATCTGGGCGTTTAATAAAATTGTGTTGCTGCATAAAACTAGTTATTAACTATTAACTAATAATTACAACAAACTAAATAAATTTGTCAAATGCTTTCTGAAATTTTTGTTTAATTATTAATAGTATTTGTTATATAATTAATAATAAAAATTCGCCCCACGAGCGGCAACTCTGGGCGATGTATTCCTGTATACGAGGAACACCATGAATATAAGTTTAACTTCTAAAGGTAAAACCTTAGAGCAAAGGTTTTGTGAAAAATTTCAACAACACTCAAACGGTTGCTGGATATGGACTGCGAAAGTCAACCAAGGAAGAGCTTTATTCTACTTGAGTGGCAAGTTTGTAAGCGCCCATAGAGTGGCTTATGAGATGTTTGTAGGAGTTGTCCCAGAAGGACAATATGTACATAGAACCTGCAAGAACGATCTATGCGTCAATCCAGAGCATTTCTTTTTATCAAGCGATCCGCAAGGGCGATCGCTAGAAGAACGCTTTTGGGAGAAAGTTGATAAGAGTGGAGAGTGCTGGACTTGGCAAGGTAAAACGCACAAGCGATCTAAAAAGCAAAAAACGCAGTCTACCTACGGCATTTTCTTCCATCAATCACGCTGGATAAAAGCTCACAGGTTCGCTTATGAGTTATCTGCTGGAAAATGTATTCCTGAAGGAATGGTGGTTTGCCACTCCTGCGATAATCCTTTGTGTGTGCGATTCGATCACTTATTCCTTGGCACGCAGGCAGACAATATCGCCGATATGGATGCCAAGAGAAGGCGGCGAGTCGGTATAGGAGAAAGGGTTTGCACTTCCAAATTGAACGCCACTCAGGTTCAGGAAATCAGAAAAAGATATGCACAGGGTGAGAGATTAGCTCACTTAGGACGCTGTTATGGTGTTGCACCTCAAAGTATTTGGGCCATAGTTAATGGTAGAACTTGGAAGCACATTGACTAATACTTAAAACCACTTCTGTAAGGGCCTGGCACTTTTAACCCTAGCTGCGAACACAACACAGCATCACCTGAGCCAGAGCCTTTACGTATGTCTAAGTGCAAATGCGAACCAAAACTGTATCCTGTATTGCCCATTGTCCCTACAATTTCACCTTTTTTAACAGGCTGATTTTTCCCAACTTTAACTGCTGTAAGATGACAGTAGCGCGTGTAAATTCCCCCTGCGTGTCTTACAAATACGTAATTTCCCCAACCACTTCCGCATCTTTTATCACCAACGCGGCAATGCCCAACAACATCTTCGACAACTCCATCATTCATCGCCACAATCGGAGTGCCAAGGCTGTTTGCAATATCTAAAATTTTGTGTCTGTAACCTGGGCTTCGTCCTGCTCTCGCGCCGTAGCCATCTCCAGTTCTACCAGCGCACGGCATAATCCACCCGCCTGGTGCTTGGGAACCTAGCTCAGTCTGAGCCACCGCAGTCGTTGGTGTATTAGCAACTGGTGTAGCATTCGTCGCAGGTGCAGCTTGGGGAGTATAGAACTGCAACTGCGTCACCCCGCCAGGAAATTTATGTGAGACGCTACTAACTCGCCATTCCCTATTGAATGGTGCTGGTACGAGTTCGCCGGAAATGCCAATGATTTGACCAGGCGCGATCGCCAAATACTCAGGTGTAGTGATAACAGTCGCTTCTGACTCATATCCCTTGATTCGCTTTGCTTCATCTGCGATCGCCTCCCCTTGTGCCCTCCCATCAGCCAAGTCAATTGCGCCAATCGCCTGACGCGGCATTCCCGCGCCATCTTCGCTTTTACCTGGGTTGGCGGTGACTGGCACTGAAGGCGGTTCGTCCGCTTTCAAAGTCAAACTACTCAACGCGGCTCTAGAAACTTGACTGTTGCTGGTACTGGATTTGGTGATTACACCATTGGCGGCGATGTCTTCAGTTTCAATTGTCGTGCCTGTGGTGGTTTCGGTTGTCGTCACCACCTTTTTTATCGTCGTTGCACCCGTGACTGAGGTTGTCTCCACTACCGTGATAATCTTGCCGCGCTCAATGGTTTTGTTGGTGATGGTGGTGACGGTTGTGGTTGTGCTGTCAGGATTTTTCTGAGTCTTGGTAGTGGTTTGGGGTAGCTCAAATTTTTTGGGCGACTCCTTGGGCGTATTGTCAGCAGTTGTGGTGGAGGGCTTTGATTTCACGTTGCCCACAATCGGCGGTGCGGCTGCACCAGTTACGCCAGATGGCGCTTTGCCTGTGCCTGCCTTATCTTCGGCTTTCTGCTGCTCAACAATACCAGTCTGCCTATCTATCACCGCCTTAGATGCAGCTTGTGGAGTTGGGGGAGAGGTGGCAGATGCACCAGAACTTGAGGTGCGATCGCCCCTGGCTTTATCCCCGAACTTCAAATCAATCACATTCTCCCAATCGATGATAATTCCTGTATATTCTGGTCTACCACTAGGTTTGAGGATCAGCTTGTTCTTGTCATCCTTGACGGTGTAGCCGATTGATCGGCATTGCCGCAGCAACAGTTCATAAGCGGTGATGCCTGTTTGGTCAAGAAACTGATAGGTTGGGCCGTTACCCTCCATCTCTAACTTGAGGTTGTGCTGGCGACAGACAATCTCAGCTAATTGTCGCAGGGTGATGTTTTCAAAAGATTTGTTCTCAGTCCTTCTGGTCATTAGCCAGCGAATCGACTGGCCCGTAAAGACGGTGACATCCTTTTCACCCTTGGCAGAGTCAGTCCCTACGTGAATGAAGTGGTAGGCGATTAACTGATCCGGTTCAAAGCCCAACTCGATGATGATTTCAGTCCCCTTAATGCTGGTTTCTTGTGGCGGTGTGACTGACTGTATCTGCGCTTGGGCGGGAGTTGGCTGAGTCTCAGGAGCCATCGTGCGCTTGGAATTTAAGATGCTCCAAATAATGGGTAACGTACCAGTACGAGCGTCGGTTGTGCCAGTGCTGTATCTGCCGTCTGCGACATACATCCCACTGTCATAGTGCTGAGAACCAGCAAGCAAATACGGCGAAGGCCGCCCTTTAAACAAATACCCCAGACCGTTGTATTGCTCCAAGAACCAGCATAAGTCAGGAATTGACCCCCAATTTACACCTTTAAATCGGTTGTCAGAGGTCAGCGCATCAATGGCCGCCTGTTCAAATGTGTAAGGCGGAGCAACGCCGGGGATGCGTCCGGCTGGTACGCGCACAGTTTTGCGCTGGAGTGAATCGCCATTGGCAATGTTCTGACTGAAATTATAAGAGCATTCGCGGTAGTGGATAGCGGCGATGACATACCAAGGGACACCAGTTTTTGCAGAGATGGCTTGATATCTCGACTGGTTGGCGATCGCACTCTGCGCTGCTTCTTTTACTAGCCCCAAGCGATCGGGACGTATCACCATAGTTGACCAGACTTGATTGTAATAGTCAGTCTGGGCGGTTTTTGTCCTCCCCGTGGGACGGGTAAGTACAGCCGCACCTCCAGATGTGGAGATAGACAGATTTATAGGTGTTGATGATGTGGTTGCAGGCGTGGTCGTTGCTTGCTGTTTTGAGGCTAATAGTTCAGGCGGAACTTCAATGCCACCATTTTTGAAACTAATATCCTGGAATTTTCCACCAATTACTAAACCGGGATCATAAATAGAAAACGAACACTTACTGCTGCGATTATCTTCCCCCAAGTCAACGCTCACTTCAAGTAAGAAGCGATCGCCCGATTCAAAAACACTTTCACCAATCCGACAACGACAAAAAAGAGCGATGAGGCGCATTATACTTGTCCCCCCAAAAGCCATTTCACCAATTGCACTGGCTTGCCGTCATAATTCGATACCTGTTCTTCTGCCTTGGTGAGCGTGGTTTCCACGTCCCCTAGCACACCATTCACATCCCCCAGTAACTTCAGGGCATCAGATGCATATCCTTGTAAGTTACTGGGTAATTGCGTTTGTAGGGTATTGAGTGTACTGGAAGACAGGTCAATTGTTTCCCCAATCTGCGATAGTACGGGACGAGCGTAGTTGAGGATTTGGGATGTGTCGGGCAGATCCAAGTCGATGCCCTCTACCAACTCCCCAAACACGTCGATATCAGGGTTAAGGTCGAGTAGTTCGGTGAATCGGGTCACGTCACCGTTGAAGATGTCAGAGGCGATTGCGGCTATGGTGTCTCCGGTTTGGGTTTTCATCTTTTTCTCCTATCTGGCGGAATCCGCCAGATACATTGCTTAACATTCTATGGAGCCTTCCCTCCACTTACGAGGGGAATTGTTGTGATACTCTGTCCTGTCTTGGGTTTAAACCCTTCCCACACAAGGACTGTGCCGATCGCTTTACCGCCAACACCAATCATCGCAACCGCACCACTACTGGCATGAGTCGATAACTTATATTTATTTCCCCGAATTGCCGCCTGTACATCAGCTGCCCACTGCTTGATATTGGTTTCAAGGTATTTTTTAGCAGCAGCAGACGCATCGGTGCGTTGCCTATCAGTCAGTGGCAGCCTGGGCTTCCCTTGCTTTTCGCGGTTAACTTTAGCCGTTTCCGTCGCCTTAGTTTTCTGCTGCTCAACCTCTCCGCGTGAAATCGCTTTGGGAACCTCCTTTAGCTCCAGCCCCAGTTTCACTGATGCGGGTTCTCCCCCCAACCATGCTGACTCTTCCCACTGCACATTAGTCAGCACACACGGGCCAAACTCCCTTGTCCCCATTTGGAATTTCAGGATGGGAGGGGAGTATTTTTTATTCTTGATGTCCGCTTCTAGTAGTAGGTTTATCCCTTCAATTAAAGGTCGCAGCGATTTACCACAATACCAAGTTTGCAGAATTAGGTCTGGGATTGATAGGGTTTGCCCATTGGTTGATGCGTACTGAATTTCGCAACGCTTGGATGCAAGGGGCGAAATCTCGGTGTATTTGGCTTCTCTAGAAAATCGTAGCGATTGGGGATTGACCAAAAATACCCACAAAGGTTTAGGTGTGTTGCCAGAGATATCGTACTCCAGCAGCACCGCCGCAATCGCCCCTTTGGCTTTGTCGGCATTAGGAAGAGAATCGTAGGCGCGCGCATTAAATCTCATAATGTGACAGTGAAGAGAGCGCGATCATAAGCTTCTTGTACGCTTGCGCCTTGCCATACAAGCCCCTCAGCGAACCTCCGCCGTTTAAGTCCCAGTTCCACCGAAGAACCCGGATTGCGATAAAGCAGTAGCGATCGCAGCACTAAATCCCACTGCTTGGACTTCAGCACATTACTAATTGTATTGAAGCTGCGAGAACCAAAAAAGTTCGCTCCCAAATTGTAGCCAAAGCTGAGTAATGCTCCTTTTTGGTTATCGTCCATTTCTTCCCAATAAGGAATGGTTGCGCTCAGTTTGGCATGGTAATGGTTGGTTAGTTGTTCTATTAATAAATTGTCTGCTCGGTTTTGAGTGATACTCTCCCCAAGCTGCCACCTCGATCCGTCTTCTTTACAAGTGCATCCCCACCCAATCGTAATCGGTTCTTTACCTGAGTGCGGGTCAGGGTAAGCATTAAGAAAACAGCCTTCAAACTTTTTAATCAACTCTACCCCAGGTTCGGGCAAAGCATCATCCGCAACAAAATCGCAGTGAAACTTACTGACAAACCACTGCTTGTCATCCCACAAAAAAGCAGTGTGCCCATTGATTTCTGGACACAGTTCCACTCTCATTTGAGTGCCTTGTTTGAGGATGATCAAATCTCGTTTATCAAGTTCTGAGGATTGCTTAGGTTGCAACTTGAGGAAGGTTTGGGCTGTGATTCGGAGTGTGCCGCGCATGGTAGGACTCGCAGTTCATGATCCTACAATTCCCCAGCAACTAAGCTAACTGTCCCTGCTGCTGCTGGGTGTACATGATTTCTAATTGCTCTAGGGCTAGGCGAGCGATCGCCACCGGATCATTCACGCCATAAACATTAATCACTGGGGCCAATACATTGCCGCCACTACTCGCCCCAACAGCAGCACTCCCACGCATCAAACGACTCATTTGTGCTGGAGTTAAGATAAACTCGCTATCGTTTGCCATGACTGGGCTTGCTCCAGATGGCATATTGCGAGATTCAGTAGCAAAGGCTCCTAGTAATCCGCCACTGGCTGTAGGAATGTGCCCTTTGTAAAAACCTAAGAAGCTGGCGGCTCCAGAGACGACATTACTGCCAGCATTGAAGGCGCTGCTGGCTGCATCACCAATAAAATTACCTGTTGAGCCAAGGGGATTAGAAATAAAGTTTCCAGCAGAATTGATTACACCATCAATGGCTCCTTTGATTGCCGCCATCAAGCGATTCCACATATCGGCGATCGCGCTTCCCAATTGACCAAAGAAGTTTCCAGTAGAGCTAATGGCGTAGTTAAAAACTTCCCCCCAGCCATTGATTTGATAACTTATAGCGTTATTAATTTGACTGCCTATTGACCCGAAAGCCTCTTGTAAGGTGTAGGTTGAAGCAATCCAAATCATATTCAAGCCGTCCATCAAACCTTTACCCAGAGCGACAACAACCTCACCTAAAAGCACGACCATCCGCGCCCTAAAAGCAACGTAGGCTGAAGAAATTGCTGGAAGAATTGCTAAAGCCAGATTGCCAATTGTGATAAAGATATCTCCCCAAGGAAGGTTGAGGACAAAATATACCAGTTTCGCGACCATATCTCCAGCAAACCATCCGAGCTTTGCGCCCATAGTGGCAAATCCCAAAGCGCCGCCACCAGCAGATAAAAGTTTACCAGTAGATGAGGCAAGACTACTAAAAAGGCTATTAATCCAAGTCATTGCCTCTTTTAAGAAGTAATCAAGCCCTGCCATAATGCGAGTGGGGTCAATAAGATTCGTAAACCCCGCTGCTTGTCCCAAAAGCCCCTCAAGCCCTGCCATGAGTTTCTTGGGGCTAAGGAAGCGTTGTGCCATTGCAACAATGGATTTGAATCCGCCCCCTTCGCCTTTAGTAATTCTAATGATCGCGGCAGTTTGGGAAGCAAATTTTGCTACTTGATTCACCCAGCCAGTGAAAGTATTAATACCGTTGTACAGCACCATCATTGGGTCAACGCTAGGCACTCCCAAGGCTTGCAATATCTTAGCTCCAGCCTCAAAAAAACCTGTTACTGCTTTGATACCGCCAGCTACAGCACTCATCACTGTCTGGTTGCCCTCTGCTGAGGATAAATCTCGTAGCAGTCCAAAGACACCAGATTTGGGATCAAAAATGCTCGATTCAATCCCCGCTAGCAACCCCTCAACTGTGTTCGATGCAGCTTCAATTACATCTTTTGAAATAAACTGCTCAGAAACAGCTTGGATGATTTCCAATCGCTGCTTGGAGGTCATCTTCTTGAAGTCTGCTTCGGTTTTTCCCTGCTTTTGTAAAGCTTCCTTGAATTGCCCCATGAATGCAGGGTTATTGTCAGCAAACAATAGCTGCTTAGCGCTGGCGATATTACCATCTAATAACCGTGCCGTGAACATCCCCACTGCTTGTGCGTGTGTCCCTGAATTCACTCCCATGAGTGTCATTTTTTTTGTAATATCGACTAAGTTTTCTTTAAACTTTCCTTGGTCGAGTACCCCATTTGCATCTTTAAAAGCAGGGATTACGTTGTCCATAATGCTGTTCGCTACCATGTTGTAATCCTTGGTAGCACCAGGCAATGTACCCGCAATTACTGCGATTTCTTTGCTAAATTCTGAGACAAATTTGGTTGAATCCGCAAATGATTGTTTTGTTAATGCCGAGAAAGTAGAAGCCGCGCTTACGTCGCCAATCTCAATTTTTTTTGCTTCCTCAAATTTTTGCCCCATGAAACTAGCGGCATTGCCCACCATACTCAGGGCTTGTCCTAGTAGATTAGCCTTGACGATCGCTCCAAACAGAGCATCACCCATGCTCTCACCAGTCTTTTTGCCATCATTTCCAAGCCCACCCAAAGTAGAGCGGATGCGCCCTAAAACATCTTTAGTGCCATCTCTTGCCCTAATTATGAGATCAACAATGGTGCTTGCCACTACTTTTTCTCCCAGGCTTTGCGCTCAGCCTCGACTGCCTCTATGTGGATTGCCACCATGCTCTGCAAGGTATCAAGGGGAATATCTTTGTAGTCATTTACTCCATTAAAGGATTTGCCATTAATGTGATAAACAATTCTCAAAAAACTCTCTTCATCAATCGCTTTGGCGCTTGCTACGAAAGGATTCTAGGAGTTTAGACACCCCCTGCCAATCACCCATATTCAGCTTGTTCAATGTCGCCTGATCTACACCATCACGCTCACCCCACTTAATACAGAGGCGAAGCGCGATCGCAACTTGTGCTTCCAAGTCTCCATCTTTATTTTTGCTAATTGCCTCAGCATCGCCGTAATTGGGGCGGCGGAAAGTCACCTCAGTCCCACTACCAAGGGTGAGGGATTTAGACCTATCGGGTAATTCAACGAATTCGGGGATGTGAGTCGGTGAGAGCGTTTCGCTAATTAACTCGATATCTTCAATGTCGCGCGATCGCAACTGTGGCAATGTGATGCCTGGTTTATCTGCCCATTTGATGCAATTTCTGACTATGAGTCTGCCAGCTGCTTCAATTTCATTTGTGATGCCAGCTTTGGCAAGCAGGCGCACATCTTCTAAAACCACGGGACGAAAGGTGGTAAGAGTGCCGTCAATAAGGGTGATGGAAATCTGGGAAGACGCGGACTGTAGTTCCTCGTGTCCTTGCGTGAGAGTTTCATTTACCCGTTGGATTCTACTAGGCATATTCCCAATCATCTCCAATACAGGTCAACTTGAGCATTGCAATATCATTGCTCTTTTTATCCACTTCAAATCCCTCAAGCTGCGTTGGGCGAACGCCATAAATAATCACGCTAGGGCCAATTGGCTCAACCTCTGGGCAATAGGTCACAGGAGTGACGGAAACAGTAATTGATTCTTTATTCCCATCGCAGTAATTGCGCCAAAAGTCGATTATTGGCTTATCCGCCACTGGATCGAAGGCTTTTTCTAAATCAAATTCATCTAATTCTCGCGGGCCTACAAGCTTATATTTACGATTACTAAGCCCGTCTGAATATTCGGTGGTATCTGCCTTATCCTTAATACCACTAAACTTTTCCCAGTAACTATCAATGCCTTTGATGGTGACGAGATACTGCTGTTGGGTAATTGGGTTAATTGCTGCTGGCATATCTTACGCCGCTCCTGCTGCTTGCTGTACTTGGTCGATGGCTACGCGATAAGTCGTGATGAGTAATCGCTCTAGAGTAGGAACAGGCGCAACGTAAATGTCACAACGCACAATCCCCGATTCGAGATCTAGCGCAGTATTATTTGTGCGATCGCACCTCACTAAAAAAGCATCCTTGGGTTGCGCTCCAAAAAAAGCACCACCATCCCAAAACCTGTAAGCGATCGCCTCGGCTGTTTGTCGAATACGTGTGAATAGCACACCTTGACCATCTACCGCGCTAAAGATAATTCCACCATCTTCAAAAGCAGTGAAAAGAGTGCGGTTAAAGACACTGAGAATGATTCTAGTATTAACAAATTTGTAGTAAGGAGAAGCGCTACGGGTGCGAGAACCGTAGACCACAACGCCAAAGCCGGGCAGCTTGCGAATGCAGTTAACTCCATTAGGGTTTACCGTCGCTTGCTCAGATTTTTTCACCGTGACAGCAACATCTTTCACCCCACGCATTGGGTACTTCACACCAGCTGGCGGTTGCTGGAATCCCTCAACGCGGTAACGCCGCAGTGCGATCGCAGCTACTCCCGCACTGGGAGGAACTATGTTATC
Source organism: Nostoc sp. B(2019) (assembly GCF_010091925.1). Classification (GTDB taxonomy): domain Bacteria; phylum Cyanobacteriota; class Cyanobacteriia; order Cyanobacteriales; family Nostocaceae; genus Komarekiella. Next base: position 43,485 of record NZ_WVID01000004.1, read on the forward strand.
GCTCAAGTCTTTTACATAAGGGAAAAAATAAGCCAAGTGACCGCGTTCTGCCGTGTAATTAGCTGATTCGGTTTGCGCTTCGGCTGGTGTATCAATTGTTGGCGAAGGGCCAGAGTCTACAAATGCAATCCAATCAAAGCCCTCAGTAGCACACAAATCATGCATAGCTGTGGCAACTGAGGTGCGATCGCTTGTAGCCAAATTTTGAAAAGCTTCAGGAGCAATCAGAATACCTTGCTCGTGAACATCTGGATCAAAACTGTCCTCAATGGCATCGATAAAATCGGCGGCAGTTACACCTGCTGCCTTTACGAAAAATAAAATGCCGTTAGTTAAGTTGTTGAAAAAAAGTTTTACTGAATTAAGACTCGGTGAAGCACCGAATTTAGTGACAAAATCATCGGCACTCGTCACCTGAGTAGGAGTTTTGGCAGTGCCGGAAGCACTGGAGCCAATTAGGTAGCAGCGGTTGAAAGAGGCGATGTCGGCAGGAATTATTCCAGCTACGTCCTCTAGCACGTATGTGCCCGGCGCTGTTAATTGATTAATATTGAGCGTTTGAGGCATGGGCAGTTTTCAAAAGAAAGTTGCTTCTCTTGGGGAGATTCCAAAACCGCACTTTCCGCTATCGATAACTGCCGCTAGAGTTCCCTTGACACTCCCCCGACTGTTTAAATTTCGCTTCGCTTATTCAAGCCTAACTCAGAATCATTTCTCCAGTAGATTGATTAAAAGATACGGGGAGATAGCAAGCAGCACCCAAAGCTACCCAACCACCTACACCTTCTACACTTGGCTTGAATTCTTCAATGGTTGTTTGAATTGTGGTATTCCAAAGCAATGCCAATAAACCATAGTCTTGCTCTGAAAGTACTCCCCCAAACCCTAAAGAAATGCCGATTGCTTCTAATCTTGACCTGGCAATTCTCGCTTCGGGAGCATCTATTGGATTTGCTCGAACGAGATTGTAAGCTTCATTCAAAAACAATCCCCTATTAAAAGCCCCCCAATCAGGAGGCAGACTTTCAATTGTTGGCGGAGCAGAGAAAGTCTCTCCATTCCAGATGTCTCCGATGTTGGCAGTGTCACTTTGGATTAAAGTTAAGCTTGTTTGAAAATCATTGATGTTGCTAAGGACAATCACGTTCTCCACAACAGAACCATTAATTAACGCATATCTAGCCATTTGCTGTCTCCTAGAAAAATTCAGTAATTCGTATAAGACCGTCTCCGCCCTTACCACCATCACCACCAATTGTGGTTCCGATGCCACCACCACCACCACCGCAGGCTGTACCGCCATCGCCACCTTTGCCCCCAGTGGTAGGGCTACCGCCGCCGCCACCACCACCTGTGCCTGCGCTGTAGATTGAGTTGATTCCGTTTGCGCCAGACACCCCAGGTGTACCAGCAGCGCCGCCTAATCCACCACCACCAGTAACGGATCCTGGACTACCACCATTTCCGCCACCAGTAGTAGTACTGGCTGCGCCGGCCCCACCAGAACACCCCCCATAAGCGCTGCCTGCACCTGGGCTTGAGGCTGTTGATCCGCTTGCTGCTCCTGCGAATAAAGTTGATTTAGCAGTAGTAGTGGCAGCAATTCCATCAGGCTCCAAAGCCGTAGTACCACCTGAAGAAGCAGCCATAGAGCTTGCGCCAGTTGCTCCACTAGAAGCACTGGTTGGCGAAGCCCCGCCGAATGCTGTAGCAAAACTACCAAAGCTGGTATTACCACCATTGCCACCAGCAGCCGGCGTTGTCCCTGCAATTCCCAGGCCAGCTGTTCCGCCTGCGCCAACAATCACAGTTTCTAAAGCAAAGACTGCACTGGCAGGAAGCCAAATTTCCTTATAGCTGCCGCCACTACCACCTATTCCTTTGGTAGTCGTGTTACCGCCGCCTCGCCCGCCGCCGCCTGCTCCCCAGATTTGCACAAGCAAGAATACAGAGCGGGGATCTTTTGTAAAGGCTCCAGAGGCCGTGAATACAGTAGTTTTGCTTGATACTGCTGAGATTTGCCCAAAACTGCCTGACATTATGCCCACCTCACAGTTGCAATACAATCAGCCGCAGTGCCAGCAGTATAGGTAAGCCTGGTTGTTGAGAATCCCCAGGCAATACCCGTATTTAAAGAAATGCCAGATCCGCCAATAACATCCTGTCCGATTATCAGTAATCCGTCGTTGGCGTATACAGGAAAACTCCGCACAGGCACATCATTTAATACGGGGCTTGTAGTTTGATTGAAGATTTGAAAGTACCTAATAGATGAATTGTTATTGCTGCAAGTAATGGCATGAATACTACCTGCACTCGTTTTTAAATTAGCTCCTGCACTTGTGCCTATATAAGCCGCAGTCGTACCTGCTGGCATCAGGCGATCGCGTATTGATTGCAGAGTTAAATCAAGCCCCACGCTTCCAATCAACGTGGTGACTCGTTGCAATAGCCTTTTAAATAAACTCAGGAAACTGACGGCATCAGTATCGCTAGTAGCAACTGCATCCGCTTGCAATCCAAAATTAGTCGCAAATGCCCCATCAGTAGAAAGAGTTACTGGTAATGAAGCCGCAGCAGTTTTTGCTCCAAGGGTAGTGGGTAAGTTGCTAATTTGAAAGTCGGAAGGAAAGTTGGAAACATTAACACTACCCGCTACCGTTTGGGTAGCAGGCAGGTTACTAACTTGAAAGCTGGCAGGGAAGTTGTTAACTGCAACATTCCATATCCCAGATTGCACAGATGCAACTGAATCACTAGCACTGGATAAATCGCGGATATCAAATTCAGTGGCGGTAGCTTCCACCTTCAGTTTGTCAGTAGCTACCATCGCGCTTGGAAAGCTGGCAATATCCACATCACCGATATTGTTGCTGCCCGACGTGAGTCCTACCGTCCACGTCCCCGATTGAGTAGCCGCCACAGAGTCCGTAGAACTCGCCAAAGCGCGAATGGCTGGGGTGTCTACCTTCAAGCGATCGCCCGTCACCATTGCCACAGGCAAACTAGCAATATCAATATTGCCAATGTTGTTATTACCTGCTGGTAAAGCAGCGCCAATTGTCACCTCGTCAACAGTAACGGCCATGCTTGGCATTGCTGTCACCTCTACCGTTTGCTGCGTCTTTATCGGGTCATCAAGTGTTCCTGTGCCTGTGGTTGCAACGTGTTTGATTTGTCCATCAGCATCTTTAATTTTGAGCGTCATAGCATTTCGATGTAGTGCGAATTGCCGGGGGCAGAAAAGTCTATTAAGCCCGTTGGCACAGTCTTTATCACTGCAAAAGTGCGGTCAACTACGTTGTCAGGCAAATCTTCAACGTGCGATCGCCTCACAGCCACTTGAATTTGAGTGGCGTTATAAGGTCGTACTCCCAAAGCTGGATCGCGCTCTAGGTAGTCATCATCGGCCTTACGGTAAAGCTGTTGCTGACCTTCGACTTGCATCATCGCCACAGCTACAACCATTGCGTAATACCAGATGCCGTCCTCAGCTTTGATAAATCCTTCTTGCACTGGGTAGCACTTGGAGAGCGGCCCTTTGAGGGGGATTAATCCAGTGATGGCATAACGCACTGTATCCAGTAATGGGTAAGCGCCTCTGTGGGTGCGTAAGTCTTTTAGTTGCAGCGATAACTCGAACTCGGCAATGACTTCGATAGTCATGGGCTGAATCGAGGTAACACGATGGCGCGATCGCTTGTAGCCAATGAGAATCATTCCCTTGCGTCCCGGCTTGGGCTGTTGGTCGCTGTCACCTGGAAAGGGTGCGATCGTCACTTCAAAGGGAGAAAGAACTGCCTCGACTCGTTTGACTATGGCGGCCTCGGCTTCTGCTAGCATTTACCAGTCCTTCAGGCTGTTAGATGTCCAAGTCCTTCCTGGCGACTTAAAAAGCACCACATCACCATTCCCGGCATCAGATGTACTGCCGTCAGTGCCATCGACGATGCCTGGTAGCGATGCCTTATTTGCGGCTAAGTCTTTCAGGTAATAAAAAACCAAGTCCCGCCGTCTAGAGACTTCTTCTCTAGGCTTATCCTTATCCAGGATGTATCGCGCCACATCGCAGGTATAATTGCGAAGCACGGTTGGCACAACCGTTAGAGGCACTGTATACCGTACTGCCAAATAGGAATCAAGTTGAGCTTGAGCATCTTCTATTGCCCGATTCACCACCAAATCGTTAATAGTTGTGGCATCTGGATAATCGATGTTGCTAAGTTCAAGTATTTCCTGCTCGCTAAAAGCGGCAGTCATGTCAGCGACGGTGGCGTAGGGCATAGTCAGGGAATAGGGTTGAGGGGACAGGGGATAGAGAATAAAGCTGTAACCTGTGCCCTATACCCTTCTTAGGGAAACTGTAACCACTACCCCAGTAAGGGCTGTGACCGTACCTGCAAAATCTAGTGACAAGCGATCGCCAAAGCTCAAAGTCCGGGTAGCTTCAGTTGCAACGAGCGTCCCAACTTGCACAGTATTGGCAGTACCTTTGCAATTGAATCCGGCGTTGCTGTTGTCGGTGAGTAAGTCAGTTCCAGCGCCAGGGGCAGCAGTACCCGTGTCTTTGGTGATTTGCAAATTCACAGCAGAGCCATCGCTACCCGCCTGCGTGTGTATGTATGAAACGCCAGTCACCAAGTACGCGCCATCAGCCACAAAGAAGGGCTGGTCAACGCACAATGAGTTGACAGGACACTGAACGCTGATATTGTGTGTGAGATTGATGTTGGCGTTAATGAGTTCAACCCCAATCTTTTGTTTAACAGCCACTATTCATTACCTCCTTTGATTGCTGTAACGCGGCGATTGATGGCACGACGGACGGTAATGCGAGATTCATTGACCAGCCACCCTTCGAGCTTGGTGATGTCAGGGCAGTTTTCAATTACCTTTTCTGCCTCGTCCACATTCATGGTCGAAAGTTCCGAGGGTTGGGGTGCGTTCGGGTTAATCTCGGTTTTGGGAGAGATGATCTCAATTGCACCCCAGCGCTCGTACTGCGGAAAATCAGGGTGCGATCGCAATCTCTCTACAGCTTCATCTGAAATGTTCAAATTACTGCCAGGTTTGAGGGTGAACGTATCAAAGCAAACTACACTGTTACGAGGGGGAAAGGATTTTTCGGGTCTAAGAATAATTGTTGCCATTAGTTCACCTTGGGAACCTTGATGTAGCGGAAAGCACCAGGATAGTTAATAATAGTTTGCGTAGTTGAACTAAACATCGGGTAAACTTTGCGACCATCACGCACTGTTACCCATTCCTGGGGCATTAACTGAACCATCTCAATATGACGCTCAACTACCTCTGGATCTTTTGTGTAGAGAGTTATCAAGTCTTTATTTGTCCCGCCAGCTTGGACACCGTTTCTTTCTAGTTGGTCAGAATCGCACTCTTGGCACTTGACGATATTGAACTTCACATCCTCATCAGACAAAGCTTGTTTGATGTAAGTAAGTACAGTCACAGAGCTATCAGGCATTCTGGTTTTAGCCAGTTTGAAATAAAAGCCTGTACTAATGAGCGTGTCCATCGGCATTTCAACGTTGTTTGATGCCGTGTGCGCCGCTTTAAGTTCGTCCACGAAAAACTCAGCTAGTTCATCGGGAGCTGCGGTATTGGGGTCGAAGCTGGAGTTATTGAGAGCAACGCTAGCGTTGTTTAAAAAGCCAGTGGCATTCAGTCGGGTATCGCCGAATGCAGCGATCCGGTGATGGCGCTCACCGATGGAGCGCTTCGCTAGCATTTGCTTGCGATTGTTAATCTCGGCTTTTGCACCTGCGAAGTTGTAAGCACGCTCCTGCTGGAAGGTGTATGAAAAGGCGCTCGCAATCATGAAGATTTTGTAGCGGTCTTCGCCGGCGCTGACATCTACAATGGGGATGTCGAAAGCGCCATCGCTGACAATATCAGCGTCGCCAACTTCATCGACAGTATCGCGTACCACCTCAGCCGCACCCGGTTTTAAATCTGCTTTTGTCGGCACAATCTTGCCGTTTTCAAAAGCTAAATCGCGGTATCTTCTTGAAAGTACTCCGGGCATATTTTGCTCTAGCGCCCGGTATAATAAATTTCCGCCTGTAGTCATAGGTTAAATAGGGAATGGGGGATAGGGAATGATTCTCGCTCTACGCTAGGTTGATTGAGAGCGGGATGACGGAGCCAGCAGTGCCGGACTTCATGAAACGAGCATTAGTTATCTGCACGGCGCGGTTGGTGTCAGCGTCGGCACGGAATTGTCCCTTACGTTGCCCAGTTTGGGGTGTGTGAATCCAGAAAACGGGGCTGGCAGGGGTGACATTTTGCTGAATCTTCACGCCAATGATGCCCCGCACCAAGTAAGAAACAGCCCAATTCAGGGGATAGCCCAAATCACCATCGCCATTGATACTGAAACCAGAGCGCTTTTCAAAAGTGTCTGTGGCAACCGCAATACCCATCAGCACACTGTTGGCATCTACAGGGAGAATTACATCTTTATCCCCAGTTCCTTTAGCGATCGCTCGTCCAAAGGTGAGGATGCCATTAATAGAATCTGCGTTTATCCCTGTGCGGATAATGGCTAATTCTAAGTTGGCGATTTGCCCCTCATAAAGAGAAGCGCCATCGAGCAAATCTGAATAATTAGTTATTGGCATAGTTCATGGATCGGGAGTTAGAAGTCAGAATTTATTAATTGTTATTTCCAGGCGTTCTCATAAGCTTTGGCCGCGTCAGCATAAGCAGAGCGGGATTGTTTTTCCTCCTCTGAAAACTCCTCAATCTCCTCATCCCGCACTACTTCCCTTAAATTCACTAAGTCAGGTTGGGACTTGAGGAAGTTTTGCAGCCAAGCTAAGTGGGTCTGAGGCTTGCCCTCTGAAAATTCCACTTCTTCTTCTGGCAAATTCATCATGAATTCCACCAGTGATGCCTTTTGGTTAGGGCGGATTTTGCCGCGTAAACCTTCTACAAAGTTGGCGATCGCTTCCCTTTTCTTCTCCAGCTTGGCTTGCTGTAACTCAGTTTGCAGTTGTTGTACTTGCTCAGACAAGTCAATAGTGTTATCGCCAGTACTCAAAGTTTCCTCCTCGATGTTCTCGGTGTATTCGTATTTACTTAAAAGTTGTATGACCTTCTCCCCGACCTCCGTTAGGCGCGATTCCATGTCGGGTGAAAACGTTTCACTAATAAAGTTTTCTAGTTCATTGACTCGGTTTTCCAGGTATTTAAAGCGACTATCATCATTGGGAATGAGCGCGTAACTGGGGACAATGCGTTCGCCCATCTCCATCCCATGCTGCTCAATCAGCCATTCCCGCAGGTTCCGAAAAATCTCCTTATCCCCTCCCATCCCGCAGCAAAAATCCACCACTCCCTCTTCGGCTTCAGCAAAGGCTACCGATTTCAACCCCTTGACAGCCGGAGCCATGCCCCCCAAAAAACCCACATGGCGCAAGTAGTAACTTCCTTGTTTGGGATTAGAGGGAGAATCAGGACTGTAAAAACTGGCGGAAATCTTTTTGTAACGTTTGTTTTTGACCGCCTCTTGAAAGTCTGCGTCCCAATCCTTGAAGGTGGCCACAAGTTTACTGCCTACTCGCTTGACGCTATCCGCCCAAGCATAAGCAGGGGAGTTGTCGCGGGGATGCCCCACAACAGCAGGAGCGTCAAATAAGTCGGGGTTGTAGTTTGAGGCGATCGCGTCAAGGTCTGATTCGTTAAGCGTTACTGTCACACCGTTGGAACTGGTGTGGGTTCCAGCTGCAAAGATTTCGATTTCCTGGGGCACAACAAGGGGATAGGTTAAAGGCTTGGGTTAGAGTTCCCTTCTTACAAAGTTGGGCGCACGAAGAGAAGTGCGGTCTTGGGCTTTGCCCAAGTGGAGCAACTTCGGGAAACCGTGACGCACCGCGAAATGTGCCACGGGGATACTCCCCGGTGGTCACTTTCGCGCGAAGCTCGCCGGGTAGATACTCTATCCGGCAGACTTCGCGCGAAGCTCGCCACGTGGAAGATTCCATGTGGCAGACTTCGCCACTTTTCGCTATCTGGCGGATTCCGCCAGATAGAATGAACTGAAAATTATTAACGTGGTCTAAATGCCTAAAATTATTGTTGATTCTCCAGAGCTACGATCCAAAGCACTGGCTATCAAGGTTTATTTTTGTTTAACAAAGGGTTTAAAGCCATTTGAGATTGCCCAAGAACTTCAGGTTGACTATAATGCAGCACTTTATCAATCGAAGCGGATTCTAGCAAAATGCGAGATCAACTGCCAGATTTAATGTAACTAAGCAAAATCTCCCCTAGTTCCCGCTCATCCTCCGTGGATGCTCCAATAAACGGACGTGCTGGCAAATTGCGCTTGGGGTATCCATAATGTAAAGCGCGAGCATAGCGTGTATTTGTGCCAATTACTACCTGAGTACCATCAGCGCGGTAGGTGATAGATGCCCTTAATCTACCTGATTCAGTCAGTATTTTCGTTCCGCGCTTGCGCTTGCGGTAGGCAGCCGATAAGGGGGCCCACGCCACGCCATCGGGGTCATGTTCGCCTTTGAAATTCTGCTCAGTTCGCCGCACCATATATTCGCCCATTGAGGCGAAGGCTGGGCGGAGGTTATGCAGGCGGTGTTCTATTTCTTCGAGTCCGTGACGGGCAGCGAGGTCATCGAGGGTAATAATGATGTCAGCCATAATGATCGCGTTGCTACATCACGAGAATTCCCTTATGAGTGAAGTGAAAACGAACTACATCCAATGGAACAATGCAAATCTAGATGATTTGCAACCCTTAGCTCGCCTGTATCGCTTTGAAGAGGTGTTTGGCTATGTTGCTCGGATTGGCAATAACTATGACTGGGCCGTTTATAAGGGTGATGCTGACTGGACACTAGACGCGATCGCTGATTATGGGAGCAAAATATCAGAAGAAGAAGCGCAAGGTCTGTTCCCTATTTGTTTAGAAGCAGGGTTGAGTTATAGGTATTAACCTAAACATAAAACGACCAACTTTCATCAGCTTCTACCCATCCCAGAGCTTTCATCATTTGTTTTTCTAGGGGCATCATTTTAGTGTGGGACAATTCATAATTACCAACATAAATAAATCCGTGATTTGCAGACATTTCTGCGTCTAGCTCGTATCGCCTAATAATCTCAACTCCCATCACAAATCTAACTAAGTTTGTCGCTTCGCTTTTTGTGAGGTCTTTGGTACTCATCCGCTCAACGCCTTTTTTAACTGTTCCTGTAGCTGCGGCGGCAACTTCTGCATCGCCTGCTCTAGTATGGCCTTTTTTTGGCTGGGGTCGCTGCCACCAGGAATAGTCGAGAATCCTGGTTCACCTATGGGCTTACCACCGATCGCAGGAACTTTTTTGCGATCGCCTAAAACTACCACCCTCTATACATTACAGCGATTTCATAAGATAATTATTGTATAAAATATGGCTTCGCGGTGCTGGTAACACCCAAGCCTCTATACCTGTGTGGTAGGTACAGCAATGAATATTGTATGCGATCGCTCTTTGCTGAATTGCAGTGGTGTTTACGTGATAAAAAACACTGTTAACGGCAAGATATATGTTGGCAGTGCTGTGAGATTTCGTAATCGGTGGCAACAGCACAAGGAAGACTTGAACTCCGAACGCCACGACAATACTTACTTGTTACGTGCGTGGAAAAAGTACGGTGCGCCTGCCTTTGTTGTTGATGTTCTTGAGGTGGTAGAGGATAAACAACATCTAATAGCTAGAGAGCAATACTGGCTTGACAAGCTTAAAGCTTATGAAAGGAATACAGGTTACAACATTTGTCGCATTGCTGGAAGCACGTTAGGTTTTAAGCTCTCACCAGAGGCTAGGGCTAGAAAATCAGCGATGCAGAAGGGTAGGACTTGTAAGCCCATGAGTGAAGCGCAAAAGCAACTTCTATCTCAGAAAAGAAGTAAAAAATACGTTGTCATTGCACCGGACGGACAACATCAAATAGTTCACAACCTTAAGAAATTTTGCCAAGAAAACGGACTAGGACACGCCAGCATGAACTCTGTTTCTACTGGGAGAATTACTAACCATCGAGGTTGGCGATGTCTGCTTCTCACGCAGGAAATAATGTCAAATATCGAAAACGGCTATCAATTTTTGCCTTGGAACGGCACAATATTCAATCAAGGCGGATACATTGTTACTGACCCAAGTTTTAGTTCGTTTTATGTTAAAAACCTGTCAGCTTTTTGCAGAGAGCAGGGGCTAGACCAAACAGGAATGCAGGCTGTTTGCTTTGGGAGAGTACATCATTGCAAAGGTTGGCAATGCGAATATGCCACGTCTCAAAAACTAGAAGAACTAGAGGAAGGAAAATACAAACCCAAACGCAGCAGCCTGAAAAGTGTGTATGCAGGAGGTTATATAGCGATCGCACCAGACGGGGCACTACACAAGGTAGAGCGACTGTATCCGTTCTGTAGAAAACATGGGCTGGATAATACAGGGATGCTTAAAGTAGCACAAGGCAAGATTTGTCATCACAAGCAGTGGCGGTGTCACTTTCTCTCAGATGACCTGTTGAAACTGTTCAAGATGGGTGAAAAGGTCGACCCTTTTACACCTCGTCCTCTTGGGCGGAAGTATTTAGTAACCGAACCTTCAGGCAAGCAGCATGGAATCTACAATCTTAATGCCTTCTGTCGAGAGCATAGGCTATCTCAATCAACCATGCAAAATGTAGCTACTGGAAAATACAAGCAGCACAAAGGCTGGAATTGCAAGTATCTTGACTAACGATCACGTCGGCTTTCAATAGCCTGGATCGCCTGTTCTCGTAGCTTGAGAGGCAGGCGATCCAACCCTCTTTGAAGGATTTGCTCTCTATTTTGTGCATCCGAACCTCCCGGCGCAGTCGTAAATCCAGGCTCCGCTATTGGTTGTCCGTTGATAGCTGGAACACGTTTTCGCTCTCCTGTTGCCTTGTCCTGAATACCGACTGTTTCTTGCGGTGGCGTTTCAACTGCTAAACCTTCGCGCTCTATATCACGCTGCGAAAGAGCGAAAACCCGGCAGCGGCATAAAAATCCCGACGGTGGATACGATGTTTTCCAAAAAGGATCGTCGGCAGGGAACACCTTTGAGTCGAGTGCCAAATGGTGCAAACGAGGCACGCGAGAATTAGAGTGCGACCATTGCCAGTATGGACGAAGCCGAAGCATCTCTGGATCTGTCTGTTGTTTATACCTTCCTGCCTGATATGCGCTTGATAAATTTTGTATAAAGATAAGATTTGTCCGCCAGGGGCGATTCGCCGGGTTCCACCCCGCCTTGCCTATTGCTTGGTCAAATCCCTTCTTAAATTCGCCGTAACTGTCACCATTTTCAAGTCCGCTTAAAACTAGGTTGTAAACATCGTTGAGCAGTTCGGCGGAAGTGACTTTTGACAACACAAAGGCAAAATCGGTCGCCGCATCCGCGAACGTATCCCATGCAGTGCTAGGAAGTGGCAGTTTAGCCTTAAAGTACTGAATTGCTTCAGTAAACGGCAGTTTAAAAGGGTCGATTTGTTCTGGCATAGGGCTAAGGTTCCCTAGTCGTTAGCTTCCCGTCCCTAATCAATTTCTCAATAACTGCTGTTCTTATGTAATCACTGCGATCGCTCATCGCCCGCAGTACCTTGTCTACTTCTGGTGGGTATTTGGTACTGATTGGAGATTGCCCGTTTTTAATGCCTATCTCAGGCGTAAACTGCCCTAGGTCGTTGCGCTTTTTCATCGAATTTGCCTCCTAAAATTTAGCCAGCCCTAGAAACCTCTCGATTAATCGTAGGGAGGACAGACTAACCCAGAAAGGCTGGCTAAATTTTTCCGTGTTAGGCTCCGTCATACTCGCCTCAAGCTTTCTTTCATTGTCACTTAATCCAGGTACACCTGGGATTAATATTACTTATAGGACTAAACACAAATCCGGTAAAAGTTTTATATATAGTAAGTCCAGAATCTCTTTACATCCAGGTGTACCTGGGATACATTAAGAATATACCGAATAGGGAAGCGGTTCCCCTAAAAACCCGCCCAGAGGAGGACATAGGTGTCCAAAAAGATTCAGCCACTTGCAGGGGATTTTGTTTTTCACCCCCTTGGAGAGAAATGATTAACTTGCAAGAGAGAAGTGCGATCCTGACGGTTTCCGTCGGAGAGCAACTACGTTCGATTTTGAATCGTTCCAAAGTTGCAGCTGTCATCAGTTGGGCTGACGAGGCGATCGCTGAAGCATTAGAGCTTAACGAGTACCCAGTCAATTCAAAGATGAGCGAGATTGAGGCGTGCGCTTGTTCTCCTACTTATTGGGTAGGAGTGCTGGAGTACAAACAACTCGCCGCTGTTTTAACCGAGGACGAATTGGATCTGGTGGTCGAGCATCGTTGCTCTTGACCGCAGCTAGGGCGATGCCACACGTATCGCCTCTCCTGCAAGTGGCTGAACGATTGATAAGCGCAATTGATAGGAAATCGAAATAAGAAGCCAAATTTTCTAAAATTCATATCAATCGCAACATTAAAAGCCCTTTACATCCAGGTGTACCTGGAATATATTGTATATATGAGCGGTGAGGGACACCACTTCAACCCCCTCCCGAAAAAAGGATTTACACCATGCAAGCATTACTGACTTACGCCATCGAGATTGTATTTTGGGCTTTTGTTTCTTTACTCATTTTTGATTTCATCAACGGGCTTTTTGGAGTACCCTTTCAGTTACCAGATGTACAGCAGCCCCCCACAATTGTGGAAAGTGAACCTAAAAAGAAAGTAGAAAACACCCCACTGCCTGACCCCTGGCTGTGCGATGCAGAAATCGCCGCTATACCCGCGCCCCCTACCTCACTCGCATTACAACAGCTCTTGCTTCTACCCTCCGGGTTCGGCAGTTTCGACTCGACGGGAACCGCCAAGACTCGAACCGCCTCACCGCCAGCATTATCGCACTCCGCAGATATACAACCCAAGCGCAAACCCGGAAGACCCAAAAAGACTGTCACTTTCTCAACTACAACACCCAAGCGTAAGCCTGGAAGGCCAAAGAAGATAGCTTAATCAAAAACCCCTGAGCGATCGCTCAGGGGTGGTATGACAACTTTTTTTGAGTTTGAATAGGTATGGATACAACGAATAATAATATGCACGCTAGTCTTGACAGAATGTTGGTTCGTGTTTTTAAATCTCCTGTTTATCTTGATGCTGCTCAGTTTTTTGGAGACAAGCTCAAAACGCTTGTTATGAAAAAGTGTGTTGAAGCATATACCTTTGAAAAACTCGATAAAAACTGGCAAATGTTTTTAGGCGCTTGTCTTTATTCAACAGGTATGCGGTCAAAAGCCGAGCCAGATTATCCTCTGTATTCAGGTCTTACTGAAGAACAAATCAAAGCAATTCAATCTCACATAAAAGAGAGTTCAGTCACTTTTGAAGAACTTCTAGAAGACGAAGACAAAGCATTTTTATTTACATACGGAACAAAAATCATCACCAACAAAGACCGATACCCCAATGTGGAATTTTTACCAAGCAACGAAATTACTCAGATAGGAGATATTGGCGGCACTACACTGTTGTTAGTAGGCAGAGAGCAAGGGACTAATGCCCCGATGGTAGCCAGATCCTACGAAATGGATTCTGATGAAGAACTATTTGCAATCCCGCTATATGAGTTACTGAATTCTCAAGATCTGATCAACATCACAGAAGAAATTTAACTTCAAGTCCCTACACCTATGGTTTGTCCAACCTTGAAGCTCAGGTCGGTATCTTGCACATTGACCTTGCTTCTATTTAAAAGATTCATGAAGGAGTCTTTTTCATAGCTGTTGTTTAATGCCACAGCATCCACTCCTTTAACTACAGCATAGCGCCCAGATGTTCCAGCTCCTTGATCGCCATCGGGCGGCAACCCTAGGACACTCCGCATTTTTCTAGCTCTTTCTTCCACTTCTGCTACCTTGCTGCCACCAGCATTTTTCGAGGCTTCGTGTTGAGCGTAAGTATCGCGGACAGTCCTCATTGCAACATTTAAATTACTTGATTTGACATTAACTATAGACCCATCAGGAGCCATGAATTGATAGCCGTTTCCAGCAAACGTTTTATCAACTAATTTCACCCTAATATCAGCGCCATACTTGTTATTTTTGTGAGGGATAACGTAGTCGTGGACATCAACAGGCATACCACCTATTTTCCCAGGAATCGTTTGGTCAATGCGTGCATTCGTGATGTCCAGCGACTTTTTATAAGCATCATTTTCTTTCTTGTATGCAGCAGAACTAGCCCCAGATAACGCTTTTTGCTTTTCACTTTTCTCCCATGTATCAACCTTGGATCTTAAATCATTCATTTCCTTGGTCATGGCTTTAGCGGTAACGACGACTGCATCATCTTTTAAAGCCATGCGAAGCGTCGCCGCGTTGCCCTGCTTATCATCTCGAATGTAGCCATGCTTAGCGACATCAACCCAGGCACGTTTTTGAGATTTGGCATCACTAGACGCAATGAAAGTTGAGCCATCCTTGGAGATTCCGCCGGAATGTCCTACGTAAGTGCCATTTCCATATACACCGTTGCCAACAAAATAGTCTCCTGTGCGAAATTGCTCTGTCAATTGGGAGGCATTTGTACCGCTTACGCCCCTAGTCATCATCACGGCTCCACCCACCGCCAGAGCATCCATATCTGCTTTTGTGCGGACTTCTGGTTTACCGTCATACCCCGATTCTGCATACAGATGTTTTAAGATCTTATCCTGTTCTCCTGTTGCGAGCTTCACTTTTTGAGCATCATCGTGGATTTTTTCGGCGTGTTTGGCGACTTTATCAAAATCACCTTTCTTCAAGGCATCATCTAGGTCGATTAATGTTTGCGATCGCCTGTCTTTGGGCGGTGTCACAATGTCATCAAGCTCTTTGGTAGAGAGCTTTTTACCACTGACATACAACTCAACGCCGTTATCTTTGGCGAATTTAGCTATTGCAGCGGTAGGGCGATCGCTTGTGCCTTTGGGTTCAAAGTGAATCTCGGCAATGTCTTTAGGAGTGACTTTGCCGTGAATCTGGGCTTCAACATAGCGGTTCCCGGTTGGGGAAAGTCCATTAGCTAGGTCATCAATATTTTTGGCTTTAGCAGCTGCGGTTAGTTGTGCTTTATCGCCTGATTTATCAGCGTAATTAGGGGGATATCCCTTGGGGAGATTATCCTTGTCATAACCGTGGCGCGTACTAGAAACCAATGCAGCGGCGTTAGGCGGTGGTGGAGTGCCATTGCTTTTAACTTCGCTTGCAACACCAGACTTGAAGGAATCAGCACCAGTAAAAGTAGCGCGGTCTTTTACATCCTGTTTGAGTTTAACCGTTATCGAACCATAAGCTTGGGACACATCCGCATGACTTGTGCCATTCAAGTCCTTGCCGCCCAAGTAGCCGTAGATGGGGCGGTCTTCGGGCTTGGTATTTTTCTGGTCGTAGCCCAGAGACTTAGCCTCGACTCGGTTACGGGCATCCTGATACCCACCCTTGAGGTGAGGAATTTGGTGAGTGTCAACACCCAACTCCGCAGAAGTTTTGAAGCGATCGCCAAGAATTGCCTCTAAGGTGGCGGAAGATCCGACACGAACGTGAACCGCTACATCTGGACTATCAAGGATGCGCTTGACGTTGTTTTCAGCGTCCTCAACCGCTTTCTTGCCAAAACGCTTCTCTAAGTCTTGGCGCTTGGCGTCAAGCTCGGTGTCGTTGGTTTTAATCGCGGGATGCCGGGAAGGCACAGAAGGTGCTGGTGGCACAGGAGGGCTACTGCCACCAGCAGTACTTGGAGCTTTAAGTGCATTGCTAGGAGTGGCGTTAGCTGCCGCAGCAGCAGTAGATTTAATGCTAGCTACCTTAGTTTTTTGCGCTGGTGGCAGTTGGTTTTTACAAGTTTTGGTAGCGCTAATACAGCTGCCACCACAAGGTATGCCTTTTTTGCAAGATTTTGGCTTGGCGGTAGCTGTTGCAAATTCTAAGATTTCGGTAAAATTGGCTACAATATTTGGATTAAGTAGTGAGTAGCTAATATCGGAATCTGTGATTTTAAACTTGAGGCGCTTAGTTAACTTAGGGCTAGCTTTATCTTCAAAAACTCCTACAATGTCGCCTGATTCATCAATGTAAGCCTCTGGAATTGCTGTGATGCCATCCGTGTAAGAGGATTCGAGGATTCGCTTCAAGTCCAGGAGCGACTGTCTATCCTTAACTTGGGTCTTGCTCTGACTTTCCGCAAACTCTAACCGCCTTTCACCAAGCAGTCGCGTGACAAATAAACCAACAAACTTATATTCTTGTCTTGAAAAGTTGTTCATGGGGGAAACCCCCAAGACCACACTTTTCGCTGTTCGCTAAACTGTAGTGGCATTCGGTGAGGCTTATGAGTTTTACGCCTCTAGGTTTCCCGCCTCATTCATTACCTCAAATCTGCCCCCAGCTTCCGTTGCCATCATTGCTTGTGCCATTAGCTCAGTGAAGTCTTGGGTATCTAGTTTGGGGAACAGATCAAACAATTGCTCGCGTACCTCTTCAAAGCTCTTTGATTCCTGCACCAATCCCCGTATTTGCTCTAGCCAGGAACTAACAATGGGTGCAGAGCGCTCCTGTAATTGCTGGGCGTACAAATCAGCAGCATCCTTTTGTTGTTCTGCGAAGTTAGCTGCGATGGGGAGAGACTTGGATGTGGAAAGAGAAACAGGTTGAGTGCGTTCTCTTGAAAAGTTCAGAGACGCTCCTCCGTCGCTACCGCTAACGGCGGAAACCGCCGCTCCGACGCCAGTCGCCTGCGGAGGGAAACCCTCCCGCAGCGCTGGCTCGACTTTTCGCTTGTACTGTTCTAGGCTGTCAATCGTTACTTCCTGGATTCCGGCGAAGAAATCAAGGGGCATTTCTTGAAGATAAGCTTCCTTGGCCGCTTTCAGATTCGCGTAGCCAATTAAGTACTTATGCTCATCAAAGTCCCCATCTTCTGGGGATACTTGAATAACTTGGAAGATGCGATCGCTTCCCTCTGGCTCATCCTTGAGCAAACCAGGATAAATGTAGCAATCTAGCGCTTCACCATCTGCGCCTTTTGTCCCTCTCAGATGCCCATAGCCTGAGCGCAGTTTCTTAGAATGTTTGCGACCAGGGAATCTTACTTGGTTGGGCAAAAACTCAACTCCTATGGACAGAGATTGCCACTTCAGCACGCGGTCAATGATGCTGCCAAAGTCAAATGTTTCTGACATATCAGCAGTTTCTTGTGCTGAATCTTGTTCATTGGAGCGTACACCCGAATTAGCTAAAAACTGATCGTCAGTGGCTTCCCCTCCCTGCTCTACTTCTTCTCTTCGAGACGCTACGCGAACGTAGTAGTCGCCGTAAATTTCCGTAACAGCTTCCTTCTTGAGCTTGAAGCCCATATCAAACAGGGTCTTATCCCGCTGCGATCGCCCACTCAAATCCTCAGCCTCCTCAAAGTTGCGCCATAAGCGTGGCGGTTTGGCTTCGGGCAGGTTTAGCTGAACGTCCCATTTAATCAGCGTTCGGTTGAGGGTGTCGCTGAGTAAGTCCGCATCAGCTTTGGTCAACTCCTTCCTCACTTCATTGTGAGTGTTGGCGGCGGCGTAGCTTCCCCTGCTGCCGATTTCAGTAGTCAAAGTCTCACCTAGTACAGTCTTACTCATCTCCCCGTCCATGTATTTACACAGGGATTCATAGCAATTGATAGTACCAGAGCGTGAGGCTTCTAATAGGGTAATGTCCAAATCTTCAGGAATCGCAACACCAGCATCAGTGGCGATCGCTTCCAATGCCTCAAGTAACGTATTCTTCTGCTCTTTAGTGGCCCCCCGCTTGTATTTGCCAATTGCGGTGGGAGAAGCAAACTTGTCAACAAACTGCAACCAGAACTTAATCCCCTGCTTTTTAAAAAAGACATTCCACCAGAGTGTACGCCCCAATCCAGTACCATAAGGGTTGTCGTCGGTTGCACCGCAAATGTGGGTAAGAAACTTGCGGGGGTGAAGCTTAGTAACCGCTTCCCCATCAATCATGTCCTCGGTGGTCAGCATCCGCAGTTCCCACTTTCCCGCCTCGTTGATAGCGAAATTGAAGCGCTGCTGATTCCTGGCCTTTATCTGGTTGGGGTAAAATTCCTTGCCATCTACATTCCACAGAATTTCTGCTGGCTTGAAACCTTTAAGAACAGCATCAAGCAAGTTGTAGCAGGTTCTATCAAAGCCAGTCGCCAGCAGGTCGTCATCGTCCGCCCTTGCGGCTAGGCTTTCTAGGTGATACTTCACCATGTCTGCTGCTTTAATGTCAATTTTATCTTTAGAAGCAGGTTGAACTGACCACTCACGGGCAATTACAGCCAAATAGCGCTTCTGCAAGACTGAATGACAGTGCCCATCCTTGAGCAGGTCATCGTAAGCTTTATACTCCCCCTTCCCCCGCCCCTGAAGAACATCGTCAGGGTTGAGCAAGCGCGACCCCAATAGCAGCATGTAGGGGTCGCGCTTGACTGAAGCTATCTCCGTATTGAAGTTACGAGGGAGTGAGGACATTTAAGTGCAGGGGGAGAGAAAGCCGGAAACCCCGGCTATGGTGCATGAAACAATCTCAGCGCTAGGGTTCCCTGGCTAGCTCGTCTTTCGGAATCCGAAAGACGAGCTAGATAACTTTTGTTACTGCATTACTGCATTGCTGTATTTGCCTTCCTCATACTTCCATTGGATCTGCGCGCCCAATGCCGAGCGATCGCAGCTTGGCTTTGACATCTTCCCAGTCTTGACCACAGTAGTAGTATCTTTTGTCCCGAACGTTAGCTAAATAGAATCCTGGTTTGCCACCACTTATCCGAAATAGTTCTGCTACAACGTTCATCCTGGTTAACCCGTTTTCTTTGAGGGTTGAGTCTAAATCAGTAGGAATGCCACGAGCATTGTAGAAAACTTCGCCGCCGTGGAAAAACCACTTAGTTCCCTCGCGCTCGTAAATTTGAAGGTGGATGGGTGCGTGAATCTTAACCATAGCTCTAAAATAGTGATAGAAATTAATAGCCCCCAGAGGGGTAATCTGGAGGCTATTAGACATTAGTCGTCAGAAGATTCGTCATCTTCCTCGCCATCCTCGTCCAAATGGTCGAGGATGTCGTCTGTGTACTTCACGTCAGTCCGATCGCCTGTCTCGGTATCTTTTTCATACCAGACATCGCCCGTAACGTGTTCGTACTCTTTGCTTGGGTTGTATTCCCCATGTCCGTTACCGTCTTTTGATTGAGTCATTTGCTTCACCTCCTGGCAAGGGGTAGTGTTGTCTTGAAAACTCCCCCCAACGCGCTTAACCCGCGCAAGGGGGTTTTCGCTTTGTCCCTTGCAAACCTAGTATATCCCGGTTAACCGGGAATGTCAATGATTGACAGAATTATTTTTCAGGATTATTATGGGGTTATCCCAGGTTAACCAGGAATAGCAACATGAGTAATCCAAAGCCTGTACAGACCGAAGGCTTTAAAGAGCAGCAGTTTAAAGTCTATGCAGAGGAATTGACGGAGCCGTTGTCCAAGAAAGTGACGGGAGTTAAGTTGCCGCAAAGTATTCATGATACGTTGCACGCACTTCCACAAGAAAAGAGAGTGAAATACCTACGGCGAATTATTTGTGAGGCAGTTAAGCGAGATTTGATGAGTTAATAATCCCGTAACCTCGACCCTACACGAGAACTCTTGCCTACACTTTCAAACTCAACCACTCCACCAGTGCCGTTGTACCCCAACACAGTCGCATCCCCAACGTTGGGCGAACGGTGCAGTCGGGCGGTGGTCTTTTTCTTATCCTCAACTTTAGTTTTACCTGTGGTGGTTTCCTCGTAGTAGGTTCCTGCAAGGTCTTCCATTAGCATTTCCTCAATCTCACCCAATGGCGCGATCGCAATCTCTTCATTTCTAAATCCTTCACGCAGCATCCAGTAATGTTCGGCTTTGAGGTTGGCGTAAAGGCTATTTTCATCCGCCGCTTCTCCCCAGTGCGTGCCATCACCAGGATAGTCACCTTCTAGCAATTTGGATAAAGCGCCACTACCAACGCCAATGATGTCCACGTTGATCCGACCTGGTTTGGCATCCAGCACCTTTGCGCCTAATGCAGCTGCTCTACCAACATCCAAGCGATCGCCTTTGGTCGGTTGAACTCCGGCAGCATAAAGCACCGGGCCGCGCCACGATGCAGTAGCGTGATCGTCCCCACCGTCGCCTACATCTAACCCGTGTCGCCAGTGGTGGTGTTCTGCGGCAAAGTCCCATTTTTGCGGATCGGCATCGTAACGCGCACGGGCTTGCAGGAACCAGCTGCGTGGGACAATGGACTGCTCGCTGTCCACTGGGAACATCCCCTCAACACGGGATTGCCAAAACGCCGAAGTTTCGCCCTTTTTCCTCCGAACGCTTTCAATCCACGAAATGGATACCGCACCGGGGATAATATCGCGTTGACACCAGTCAGGCCAGCACGATTGCTCTGTGACATCACCCGTTACTGAGTCGATGATTACCCGTGCTACTTCTGGCTTGAGCCTGTAGATGCCATCAAGGCACTTTTGATAAGCCCAAGCAACATTGGGATGAGTCCAAGCAGCGATGCGGATGTGGTTTTTGGAGCAAGCCCTTTGAAATGGGCCACCGCTTTGAATTGGGTTGCCAATTCTGAGCATCCTATTTCTCGCGCCAGTGGCACAAGATTCAGCCCCGTTATCAATTTCCTCGGAGATGCCGCAGGCCTCATCCTCAATCACCAGCAGTAAATCATTATGAATTCCTTGGAAGGCATTGCTATTCCTGGGGGAGGCTGTAAAACCAAACCCGCGTGCCTGCTCATTCACACGGAGAAAAGTCATGCCCAATTCGCCGGGCAGCTTCAGCTTACCGTGAATGCGGCGGATTTCTGCCCACAGAATTTGTTCCACTTGGCGATCGGTAGGGGCTGTGGTGATTACTAGTCCGCCAACACACAAAATCCACCAAATACTTAATCTAGAAGCCAAATGCGATTTGCCGGCTCCATGACACGCCTGCACATTGGTTTCTCGACTGTCTCTGACCGAGTTAGCGATTTCCTTTTGCTTCTCGGTTAACTTCTCTAAGAGTTCTTTTTCAATAAAACCTACTGGGTCATCAGCATACTTTAACAAGTCGCCATTTTCTTCAGGTTGTATGCCCAAAGCGATCGCACACTCTTCGGCAAACTCCCTCCGGCGCTTATCGGCTACGCTTTCTTTTGGCACTGGTCATTCAAAGCGCGGATGAACTCAGTTGGTGAGATGCCAAGCGCGATCGCCATGTCAGCCAAATCAGCAGCAGTTTTAGGCACAAGCTTATTACGCAGTTCAATCAATCGACACAACCCCGTGGCAATCCCACCAATACCGCGAGTGTCTTCCATTCCTCCTGAGAGGATAGCTGAGAGTGAAGCGATCGCAACGTCAATAATTTCTACTTCATCAGTTTGAAGTTGCGGACGAGAACGGTTCTCTTGGAAAGTTCCGATCGCCGGCGTCCGGCGATCGGACTTTCCGCTTGTTGGAAGCGGTGGCAAGGAAGCACGAACAGGTTTAGGTTCAGCACCTTGACGCAAAGCTGCCCAACCTTCATCACTAGCTCGTTTCTCAACCGCCCGCTTAGAGATGCCAAATTTAAGCGCGATCGCCGCTAGCGATTCGGTTCCACTTACATAATCATCCTTTGCTTCCTTCCAAGTCTTAGAGTCAATCACCGCATTTCCGTATTTTTTTTACCGCACCGTATTTCTCTACAGTTCCCTACTGATAAGCTCTGGCGGTAAAATGCGGCACTAATTTTAACGCAAAAATTTAAGTGTGCGATGTGGGGAGTGGGGGAGTAATCAGAACAGGGCTTGACACAGGTACATGAACCATCGAAAATGCTATTTCGATGGTTCTTCGGGGGTCTTCGGGGGTGGATAAAAAACAAGCAGCTCAGTTCCTTAGTGTGTCCACACGCACAATTGAGAACTATGCCAAGGAAGGCAGATTGAGCGTGGTTTACTTGCCAATCAAAAATGGTAGGCAAGCCGATTACAAAGAAGAGGAGCTTCAGCGCCTAAAGGAGGAGTTAGAAAGTCCTGTGCATCGCTCTATCATTGCTACGAACAGCCCCGAAAGAACCACTTCGGAACTATTCGAGTCTTTAACAACACTGCCCCAAGAGCGGGTAATGGAGTTGCTAGAAGCTTTAGCTAATTCACAGAGATTAGTAATGCTGTGGAATAAGCTGGTGTGGAATTTAGAAGAAGCAGCGATCGCCACTGGATATTCACGGTTTCATCTGCGCCAGGCGATCGCTGCCGGGGATTTGCGAGCGCAGAAGGTAGGTAGAGGGTGGAAGGTTCAGCCCCAGGACTTGCGAGAATATACTAATTGGTTATTTAAAGATGAAGATACAGCCCAAAATCGCAACCGAATGGCGGGACTACAGAACTAAGGTACTTCCCCCCAATTGCTCTCGCATCCAGTTGCAGGAGACGAGAAGGGCGTTCTATGCCGGGGCAATAGCCATGTTGTCCATAATGCAAAAACTTGCAGGGGATGATTGGACAGAGGAAGAAGGCGCGATCGCCCTAGAGAAATTGATACAAGAGGGCGCGGATTTTTCCTTCCAAGTTGGGACGAGATATTAGTTGAGATGGCAAGGAAAATAGCACCAAAGCTTGAAAAGTTGATCGCTATAGTTGCTAGGTCGGTCAACTTTGAATTAGAAGCTTTCTATGAAAAACAGTCAGTGTGGACGTGGTGCATTAACTTTTATTGGCAAATTCAAGAGCAGCCATGCTATTACAACTACATTACTCATGAAGTGCTTTTATGCGATTCTCGTCTTGAATCAATTGCTGATGTTATTTGCTGGGAAATAAGAGAAATCAGCCACAAGCAAAAACCCATAGGCGATACCACATGTAAATTCAATGCGCGATCGCCCCTTATTCGTTGTGCTATCAATCCCAGCGGCCCGTGTGAGGGTTGCGGATACTACGAGGTTTAAAGCCCTAAATACTTGCTGCTAGAATCCTCTGGATTGCTCTCTAGATATACATTAGTCACACTAATATTGCTGTGTCCCAAAGTATCGCGTACCAAGTGAATGGGCGCTCCTTTTGTTAAGGAATGTTGCGCGTGTGCATGGCGCAACCAATGACAGCTGATATTGGGATCAAGATTGGCTTTTTGTACCGTTTCTTTAATAATCAAATGCACCATAGAACGGTCGATCGCTTTACCCCTGACCGACACGAACACCGACGCATCGCTTTTGGAATCAGCTTTTAGTGCCTCTACTTCCATCCAAACCGATAGCGGCACTAAGACCACTCGCTGCTTATCACCTTTACCCACAATTGAAACCTGTACCTCTCCAGAATCGCGTTCGGTGAAGTCGTGCCACTTCAAATTACAGACTTCACTCACCCGCATTCCGGTGGCATACAGGAGCTTGAGCAGGGCGCGATCGCGTGCCGACAATTCAGGGTGATTAATTAACTTCAGTACTTCAATTTGCTTGAGTATCCTGCCAGATAAAAGGCGGGTTCCCTTGGGAATGCGAAGTGCGGCGGCAACATTGAACCGGGTGTAATTAAGCTTGGTGGCGAAGGTGAAGAGTGATTTGATGGCGTTGAGCTTGCGGCGGATAGAAGAGGGCTTTAAATCCTGCTCATCAAGATTAGTACTGTAAGCCTGCAATTCCTCCAACGTGACTTGTTGCAAGGGTTTGGCTACAAACTCAAAAAAATTATCCACATCCCGCCGATAAGCTTCTTGAGTAGAGTTTGGGCGGTTGTGCAACCACATTTCTATGAGAGTTTGATCGGGATTTGAAGTGCTGAGTTTTCCCAAAAGACTTAAACCGAAGGTTACAACCCTAAACTTCCCAACCGTTAAAACCCTGAGCAAGCAGCCTCCTCGACATAAGTGCAGTTATGCTGAGTAGCATGTATTTGGGAATATAGAGTATAATTTGCAACTTAAGACGATAAAGCACCATTAACACTCTTGGGATACTAGCGCCACTCCACTATGTGGCGCTTTCTTCGCTTTTCACCGGGAACCCTAGCGGGGTAGTAGTTTTCGCCCAAGACTCATGACTTCGCCCCCAGCCCCAAAAGAATCTCGCCTGGGCAAGGGATACTCGTATCTTTTTGCAATCACCTTGACTGCCGTACTTGCTAGCCAGTCAGTTAATATTCAATTCAAATCCAATCGGGCGGGCGATTTTCAAATCAGCATCGCTAGCCGCGAACTCAATACCCAAATTTTCTATCCTTGCGTAGGAATAATCGCCACTATATTGGGCTTACCTACAGACGCGATCGCTTTAGCTTTGGGGAAAATTTTGACTAACAGGGAGAGCGAGTGATGTGGCAACCTGGCTCTCCCAACTACAGCGATGGATCGCTTCTTTTTTCCGTCCTAAGAAAAAGCGTCGTCGCAGTTCGCCACGAGTTCTCATGCGATGGGATAGAAACTTCACAGTTGTATTGCGAATCGAAAGAAATACGCCAGGGGGAGTTGCCACCTACAGAATCACTTCACTCTATGGAGATTGTAGCTACCTCATCACCCTTGATTATCTCCCAGATATGCATTCAGAACTGGTTGGGGAGTTCAATGGAACCTCTATCAGGCTGGGACACCTTGATTATCCGTCTAATCCTGCTACGCACCGCTTTGCAGTCTTTCGCCTCTTCGCCGACGGTAGTAGCCGCCCTATTGGCATCTGGGATGTGGATTTGGAGGGATCTTGCCAAAACTCATCACTTAGAGAACTCGCGCCAAAACGTGCTGTCAGGGGCGTGGCACTCCGAAGCCTTCAAATACTCCATGAAACCGTTACCCCAGAAAAAACTTGGCAGGCTCAGATGAATCGCATGGACTGGCTGGGATCTTTGCAAGAGAGAATTAGGGGCGAATTGTCGAACCCAAATCATAATTTGAAGACTTGCATAATCCTGGTTGAATCAATAAGGGAAATCTAGCCTAGTCCCGAAGCCTCCTGACTCCATGAAACTCCCCCATCTCCTTCTCGCGATCGCCATTATTAGGCAGCAGCAAGCTGACCGTAAAGCCAACCGTGCAAAAAAGTCATCCCGTTAGGCAGCAGATACCCTGCTGAGCCGTCAAAGTTTTTTAGATCCTCAAACTCTGAGAGGATTCGCACCGCTTCATCCAATTCACAAATATCCAGTTGCGCTAAATCGTTCATGCCCTGCCACAACAGGGCATTTATTTGGGCAACGGTAGTACCCAGCACCATAGCCGCCACTTTAGGCTTTTTCCCTTCAAGGTAAACGAGGTTAATTGCTGGATTGTTCAGGGATGCGATCGCAAGAGTTAATTGCCTTAATATTTCATCAGTCCTATCCTGGGGCGCATTTTGCCCAACCAGGGTATCCCCCAAGGTCAAATCGTCTGTGTCATCAAGCTTAGAGTCGAGGCTCCAGATATACTTTTGATTCCTGGAAGCACCTATTGCTTCATCAATTTGGGCCTTGCTGATACCCAGAAAAAGCGCTACTTCTGCGTCACTGGGACGATGACCTAATTGGGCGGATAAATGTGATCGCGCCTTCTTAATCTTGGCACTCATCTCGTGCAATCCTCTGGAAATCCGCACAGGAGAAGCTTTGTCACGCAAAAAGTGCAGAATTTCGCCCTTGATGTAGGGTAGGGCAAAGGATGTGAAATATTTCTGATTAGGGTCGTAGCGCTCCACCGCTTTGATTAACCCAAGTGTTGCTAATCCCAGTAAATCCTGGTAAGACTCTTGGCAATTACCCACCATATTATGGGCGACTTTCCTGGCTAATCCAATATTGAGTTCAACTAAATGGTTCCGTAGCGTACAACTGCGTGTCTCGTGATATAACCCAAATATCTCTTTCATCGCCCTTACCACAGCCAATAGTACCGTTATGGCGTAGCGATAAAGACATATTTAAGGATGTATATACTGAGATTACAAAATCTTTATATTAGGTTTGGTAGGGGGAAACACTGTATCTCTCTTGAAAAATCCAGATCGCCGGAAGCCGGCGCTCCGGTTTTTCGCTATCTGGCGGATTCCGCCAGATAGATTGGTCAAGGAAAATTTCTAATCAATTGCAGCAGTATCGCCTCAAGGCTTTGCAGTGCGGCGTTTGTCGTTCGCTGATGTTCCTCAAAATTACGTTGATGCCGCTCTGAACTTTCGCGTAGTTCTTGCACTACATCATCTAAGATTGCGCTACGAGCTAGTACTTGATTAGCAGTACTTATAAAATCATCTAGCTGTTGCTGTGTGTTTTCTATTTGCCTTTGCGACTCGATCTGCCTTCGGGCTAAATCCCTCAGCAATTCTCTTGTGGTTAAATTTTCGTCGTTCGCGTTGGTCATATTGATTATGCTGCTAGCTGTAAAGCTCCTAGTTGTTCTAGCCTATATTGGTGCTTGGCTTTCTCCTCTAGAGACACCCGCCACATCATGCGTTCGGAAGGGTTATTCGAGCCGGCGTATTGGGCAATAATGCGATCGCAGTTACAAATATCTTTTTGGATTTGCTGAACCTCATCTATTTCGTAGCTTTGTTCTTCTATATGTATCGCAAGTTCGTTTTGCGCTTGCTGCCAGCTAAAAGTTGGGCTAACTCCTTGTGCGGGTTCCATCACTTGGGCAAATTGATTTGGAGCGATAGTTTCCGTCTCTCCAAACTTTTCAAGACAAGTGTCGGGTGCGGTATTACGTTGCAGCAAACTTCTGATAAACAAAGGTAGTGGCTGCCTAGAGCTTTTGAGATGGTTTTCAAACTCTGCACCAGCAAGTGGATCTTCTAACCGGATAATGCAAAAGCGATCACCCCTCTTGCTTTGTTTCCACTCCAGTACTTTGGGCGGCTCTTTAGGCTTTTTGGTTTCCTTGTTAATCGCCTTCATTTCCTCCCGCACTTCTGCTACTGTAAGGCGATCGCTTTTGAGCCGCTCAATGATGGAAAGGTATTTGTTGTTGCACAAAGCCATTATGGTTTTGATGTCCAACAATTCTAGGTTGCTGGGGTCAATTTCACCCAACCACTCACCAACATGAACGTAGGGTGTTGCGGTGGAACCTGCCCATCCCATAGATTCTTTTGTCTCTCTCCATTCAGGGCGATCAGATGTCAGCCTAGCAACATATACCGATTGACAAAAACTGACAAAAGCGCGGGTTAAAACTGCTGCTGAAGATTGAAGTTGAGGGATGAGGACTGAAACGTCAAAGCCGGTCAAATCCTGAATTAGAGCTGATTCGGTGCTGCTCATGATAGTATTGTTTTAGGTTTTATTGACCACCAGAAGTGCTCTCAAGTTTGGTCGCTGGGGAGCACTTTTGGTATAACTAATTTTACCACTTTTGGTATGTGAAAACGATGCCTGCGGCGGACTACGCCAACGCACCTAGCCAAGTGTTTCTGCAATCTCTGCGCCAAGTTCCTGCACAGTTCGCTCATCGGCTAACTTACCAACGTTGCGAATAGATTCGGCAAGGATGGTGAAAGTATTGCCTGTAGAGATTGCTTGAGGACTAAAAGCTCCTCCTAGATAACTGATAGCTTGAGCATATTTATCAGTCGGGTTGAAGGCTGCCAGTTTTTTCACCTCAGCATAGTTGCCTGCCCGGAACGCCGTAAGCACTTCACGGTGTAGGTTCGTCATCGGCGGCATCTTGTCTATGATGGCATCTACGGCTTTTTGAATTCTTTCTTTAGTTAGTTCTGTGGACTGTGTTGCCTGCATTTTTTATTCTCCTTTTAGCCAATCGTTAGAAGTTTCTGCCACCACTTGAGCGGCATACAATGAATCCCAGTTGCGAATCAGATGTTCATGGATAATTTTAGAAATGAACCTAGTCGCACTCGACCCATCAAAATGAATTGCAGTCCTCAGTAGCAGGTAATTTTGTCGCGTCAAAGCAAAGTAATTGCTTTGCTTTTCAAGCACTCCATCCGGCAGAATAATGTGCGCTAAAGGGTCTTTAGATACTTCGTCTTCCAGTATTGGATTTTTATAAGGGGGTAAACCCTTAAACCCCTCCCCTAGAACTATTTGCACCCATTCAGAAGCAGAAATTTCTCTCTTGCGTAAATCCAATATTGCCAATTGAGTGTAGTAGACGCGATTTCGCCCTAGCCACCCCCTTGTGTATTGCATGATCAATGTCTGCCTAGAATCGCCCGACGCATCGCTGAAAGCTTCTAGCTTTTCGTCATTTTCTGGAGTTACGTAATAGCGGGACAGTGAAAATTGATATGCCATGAGGGCATTAATATTGATTTAGGTCATAATGCTTTAATTTTATATCAAGCAGGTGCAAGTTGTGATAATATTTTTGAATTAAAAGCGATCGCCCCCGCAAAGACGCGATCGCTCCCACCTTTCGGCAGTAACCCCAAAGTCACTTGGAGCTACCAAATTATGACACCTCAAGAATACGCTTTAAAACACAAACTCAAGCCAATCGCGGTAGCTTACGAGCATTGCATCAGCGAGAATGCATACCGCAAGCAGACCTTGGCGACTGAAAATAGAACAAAACCATCTGCTACAACGTGCCGGATATCGCAGCTGCTTGATTTCATTCGCCAAACTGGATACGAACCGCCACAACCCATTTTTTTTGATTAATTGTTGAGCAATTCCGAAATCATTGATTGATTCAATTGCCCGCCGCGTGCGGGTTTTTTAATATCAAATTACTGAAACAAAGCTGAAACCTGTTCCAGTAAAAACTGGAACTTTGGATTTCACACTTAACGCCATAAATTCATCCTAAGTTGTCACGCAAACCGCATAAATCTATCAAAAACAGTGGTTTTGCGGCGTGGAAATTAAAAAGTGGAACGCGGATGTTTCAGCCCTTACATTACCACTGAAACAAATGGATAACCCTCGACTTTACAAAGCAAGCCTAGAGGCACTCACTACGGCTAACTGCCCTAAAAAATTAGCCGAGAAAGTTTCAAAAATCGTCGCCAATGACGAAGGCGGACAACCAAATTTGGGACGCACCCCAGAGGAAACCGAGGCAGTACGTGAAGCAGCCAAGTACCTCCAATAAGCTTGATATCCTGGACTTCTTCGACAATCGTTCGGGAGTGCGTAGTCAATTTGAGCCATACTTTCTCTCTCGTGAGCAATGGGCGGATTGTTTGGGTATTGGGCGCACAACCATCTGGAGATGGGAGCAAAAGATTGTCCGGTTAGTAATCGCCATCCTCCAAGAATATCAGACCGGACACGATTACCTCGATAACTATCAGCGCTTCATTCTTGCCGCCATCTATGCCTTGAAAAACGGCTATGTAGAGTCGGGTAGAAAAATGAGCAATGACGAGGTGAAAAGCTACTTGAGAAAAAAGCGCACCTCATTGACTAGAGAACAATTTGAGAATTGGAGATCCAATTATGACAATCAATCCTACAGACCGTAAAACTGAAACTCACATTTTTCCAGCCTTTTTGACTAGCGATCAAAAAACCAATGTTCGAGAGGTTGTGCTAACTCAAAAAGCAGGAGCACCAGATTGCATGGATTTTCATGAAGCAAGAATGCAGGTTTCAAGCTACAAAATCTCAGGAAGAGGTTACAAAATCGATTGATAGCAAATCTACGAGGGTTGTCACAATTGGAGAATAGGGAATGGCGTACACTAGAGCCGAATTATTTCAGCATTTTGACGGGGAATACACCCAAGCTCAAATACTTCAGGGATTGGGTGAACTGGCAGCGATTGACAAACGAATTAACCCGCAGGGCGAGGAATTTGACGAGATAATCATTGAGCAATTAGAAGATATCTTTTGCATCATTCAAGATGCTGTAGACAAACACAAATTGCTAGCAGCAAGGGGAGAAGACCTTGTACCAGTTGAGCAGATAGCAATGGAATTGGTAGGCGATCGCGCCTGTGATATCCCCATTGAAGTGTTCAAAGGGTTTGTGGAGATTGTTGCAGGAGAAGCGATCGCACGGGCAGTATTAGAACATCAGCTATCAGAGGCAGTTTATAGCCAAACTCTGACTGATTTAGATGTCAAAGCACTATCCGGTAAGAATCAGCAAGCTGCCAACCGCATTGCTTTGATGTCTCATTTAATCAGCAATCCCGAAACTGTGGAGAAAATTTTACAGGATTACGGTGTGAGTACAGCCCCAAGCCTCCAACTAATTGAAACAACAGCTTCTTGCAGCATTGATTTTGACCCTGACGCATTCTTGGCAGAGGTAAATGACCCAAAAAAGTTACCAACAGTACCAGAGACGCTCAGAACAGTACAGGACACGAAATTGCTCACACAACAGCTGCTCAATCAATACAACAGGCGTTACACGAGCGCACAGGTTTTATGAAGTGGCTAAACCGCAATCCGATGACGGCGGTATTCTTCTTCGGCTTCTGCGTGTGCATCGCTCTTTCATCGGGAAATTTGAAAAATCAGTGGGGAGCGATCGCTTCTCTCCAGCAGAAATCTCAAGAGAATACCTCAAAGCAATGGAACCTCACCTTATCTCAGCAGCAAACAGACGGCATAGCCAAAGTTGCTGAGGCACGGTACACCAAAGGCTGTCGGCTAGTAGTTGCAAAGCGAAGTCCTGGACAATTCACCACCTTAACTGAAGGGCGTCCGGTGTTTGACCGTGTTCGCAATGCCCCTTTACCAGCAGGGACGGTAGTATGCGATGCCTACGGCAATACCGCCCGAATTATTGAGGGCAATGTGGTGGGGGAGATTGCTTTTACTGGGAATCAAGCAGTGATTGACAAGGTAGTTAAAAGGTCGAAAGCTAGGTACTCTTCACCGAATTTGTAATGAACCAATCCAAAAGCACTAACCGAGGCACAGACACCCGTACTTTCATCAAAATTCTGTATTGGGCAGCGGTGATTTGCGGCATCTGGTTTGCCTATCTCAATATCCAACCTTATGCCCATGCCATCAAAATCATTATCGGTAATACGGCAACCGATAGCACTCTGCTGCAATTTATCTATTCAATCCCCCTCATCGGCCCTATTGCTGCTACAGCTGGCACGGCATTGCACTGGTTTGTAGGTCTGTTGATTTGGATAATTGTGCAAACCATTGAAGTTTTCCCCATCATCTTGAAACGCGATCGCGCCTTTATGAAGGTGCTGATCAATAAGGCGCAAACTGCTGACAAATTTGAGATTAAAGACAATGATGACCCTACATTAGCAACTCTAAAACGCTGGTACAACTCGTTTCCAACCTTGACCATGACTAGCGCTCGTAATCTGGCGCTGTTCGTGTACGCCATTGACTTTTGTTTTTGTGCTTTAGTCTATCCCCCTTGCGAGGACGGTTTTGGGCAGTTGATGTTTATTCTTGCCTCTGGTCAGTGGGGGCAGATTGATTGGAAGAACGTCACTTTATTACTAGTTACACTTTTTGCAATTGAAGCGATCATCAAGCTCATTTTTTGGCTTGGGGAAATTGCCTACTTTATGAAATCAGCACATTCGAGGCAAGCATGAAAGGCACGGTGTATTTGCTAAATGCCAAAGGTACTAACCGCTATAAAATCGGCTACACTAACAGGCATTTTCAAGCCAGGTTAACAGAAATCGGTGGCAGACAAAGCCCCTATCCATTGGTAGCGATAAAAACAATCCTGGTGGAGGATGCCCACGCGATTGAGTTAGCCTTACATCGCCAGTTTGCCCAACAGCGCAAGCATGGCGAATGGTTTGAATTCAATCCTTACCAACTCAGGCAG
This sequence comes from Nostoc sp. B(2019), assembly GCF_010091925.1. Taxonomy (GTDB): domain Bacteria; phylum Cyanobacteriota; class Cyanobacteriia; order Cyanobacteriales; family Nostocaceae; genus Komarekiella. Next base: position 75,332 of record NZ_WVID01000004.1, read on the forward strand.
GTGCGTCGGGCAATGGACAAAACAATAGCACAACCGATAAGAGAGCCAATACCTTTTTTACTAATGATACTAGGGCTGCTGATTATGATCCTCCCCGTCCTGAGCCATTACCAGCGAAAAGTCGGAGCGCCGGAAACCGGCGCTCTGAACTTTTCAAGACAACAGCAACCCCAAGTAATTACTCAACCAAAGTGATGTCCGCGTTTAACCCTAACCAACGCCAACTAACACCCGCCGAATGGCAAGCGATCGCCTCAAACTCTATCGAGGATAATAGCTGCCAATATTTGATTATTGGCGGCATAGTGTTGGGGTTTTTTGCGGCATCTGCCACTGGGTTCCCTCCAACCGGTTTACTTGTGGCAGCTTGGGGCTTTTATTCAGCCTGGAACAAGACAAAGCAAGCCAACCGCAGTGAGGTGGCCATCAATAATTACGGGTGCGTGGCTCATGTCTTGGAGGGGGATAACTTTCGTGATTTTCGCCGCCAGGTCGGGGATGCTGAAATATTGCGACAAATCGAATGGGCAACGGAACGCGGATACAAGCTGAGTAATGACGCGCTTGATTATTGGGAAACTCAATCAGCGTCCCAAAAATTAGAGGAAATCGTTACTCCAATGCAGCTTTCAACAGCCAATGCCAACAAGGAAACGCACCAAATGTACAGTTATGCTCTCATTCCCGATAAACAAACTAACTTTGTAGACTTCAGGCGGGAAGTCCTAGACCTTGCAAAGTCGCTAGCAGAGGATTTAAAAAACACTCTCATCATTGGGGTTCCAGGCGTTGGCAAAGATTTCTTTGTCAGCAACGCGCTGGAGTGGGTTCGCAAACTTCATCCCAACTGCACAATATTTTTTATTGACCCCAAGAACGACCCCAAAGAAACAGGATATTTCCAAGGGCGAGTAGATCAACTTTTTCGTTTAAATATTTGTGAAGCAACTCCCGCAGAGGTTTACGGATGGGTTCAAAGATGTTTAGAAACTTACGATAAATTCGACGCTGGCACGGGCTTAAAGTTGCTCATATTCAATGAAATTGCTGCCACCAACAAAACACTTTCCAACGTCAAAGGTGCGCTAAATTGGCTTACTTCTAAAATGGTTGGATACAGCAGCTCTGGCGATTCTCGCGGTATCAAAATCTGGGGAATGTCTCAAAACGCCCACAATTCTGGAATCGGTTTTGACGGTGGGTCAAAGTCTATTTTTATTCCCATCGTCATTGTTTCAGAATCTCAGATTTCAGCATCAGAGCAAGTCTTGAGGGCGCAGATAATTCCCAATGATAAGCGCCTCAAATCCGATGAAATCAAAGCACTGTGCCAAAAGTCCCCCGTAAAACGTGCCATTTTTCATGGGGGACTTAACGAGTGGTTTCCAATGCCACAGATGACCAACTACTCAGGATATGATCGCGATAACCGCACTTTCCTTAATGCCCCGAAAAACCAGGCCCAGATACTAATCAGCAAACTGGAGGCAACCGATAAAACCTCACTTGACAGCTTCATCCTTGAGGATTTGGGCATAACTGGGGAGAAAAAAGAGCGGATGAGGCAAGGGATATTAGAAGCGATCGCCGGACTCAACCGCAACGACCTGCTGCAAAAGTTCGCCTCCTGAAAATTTTCAGCTAACACCAACAGGTGATTTCTGATTAGATTTCTTAGAGCTTGCTGATTCCCTACGTTGAATTTCTTTTTCTAGGTCAGAGAGTATGTCCCCAATGGGATGAATCGCTTTTATAACAACCTGCCCCTTATTTTTTCCGCTAAGTTTGACAATTGTTTCAACGGATTCATCTGATTTGACCCAATATAGATGCTCGTTACAAAAAATCAGAAATTTTCCAGAGAGAGATTTGTCAAACCCATGCTCTCGGATGTAATCAACTACCTTCCTGATTTCCTGCATAGACAACTGCTCTCTGAGTCTTGCGATCGCCCTCAACTCAAGAACTTGGTTTAGGCTGTAGAGAACTACTGGATGACTTTCACTACCCAGCTTTGTTGGCTCCACAACACCAGATTTATCAAGCCGACTTAGCTGCCCTGAACTTAGTCCAGTCAGCTTTAGAACCTCCTGCCTTGAAAATAAGTTGCTCACTGCGTTTTCCTCCTTTAAAAGCAGATAAAATACCTGCTTTCACAGATACTGCTTCATCTTTGAAGCCCAATGTTCCAGATTTCTTTGGAATAAAATCATTATATTGCTATTGCAGTATCTATTTACAGTGTCTATAGTCATAATTTTTCCGATACTTTGTTTCGAGAGTTGGCAAAACCGAAATATCTTTATTAAAATAGAAGCGTCGGTAGCGGGAACTACCGACGCTCCAAAATGCTAAGGGCTTAATTAATCACTGGAAGCCCGCCTTTAGCGTTTCAACCAAAAGGCTTCCTAAAAAAATCCTCATGAAAATGATTTTAATCTCCTATGACCTAAATGGGAATGGGAAAAACTACCCAGGACTTTTTGATGCTATCCAGCGTCTAGGGGACTGCTGTCATTGCTTGAAGTCTTCTTGGTTGCTATACACCAATAAGACTCCGAAACAAGTTAACGATTACCTAAGACTAAATTGTCTTAACAACGACGATCACATCTATGTCACCGAAACCAATCTTTCTACTGCGGTTGGGTGGCTTCCTCAAGAAGTTTGTGACTGGATTAAAGCTCACACACTAGTATATCGATAAAAAGATGAGAGTCTTCTGTCATAACTAACAGAAGACTTTCATCGTCAAGCCCCAGCACAGTCTTGTACTGGGGCTTTAGGGGCAGAATTCCACCAATCAATAGCCCACATAAAAGGAATGCTTGCAGCCAGAGCAGCAGCTTCATCATCGTCGCGATCGCCCACATACAAAATTGAAGAGTGCTTTCCAAATCCACAATGATTTTTAATAGCTGCATTGAGCATTCCAGAGCCAGGCTTGCGATAAGTGCCAGAATACTCCTATCCCCAAGCTGTATGAATTGGGCTACTTACCTCCGTAGGATCAATACAGCAAAGCCAGCAGTGCAGTCCCTGAAAATCAGGGCAGAAATATATACAGGTAAGCTCTGGGCACAGTCGCAAAGTTTGATACTGCTCAGTTATTGCATCTTCTAACTGCTTATGCCCTGCTGCAACTCCCCCTTGATTGGTTGCGCCAACTATTAGCCATCCCTGGCTTTTGTAGTGAGCGATCACGAGTTGTGCTTCTGGAATGATTTCTTGATCAAGGGGATCTGAGATAAATTTTGCCCTCGATTTGGGGCATCGCACTGTGCCGTCGAGGTCTAACATTAAAAGCTTCGTAGTCACTTTAATTGCTACTCCATTAATTAAAATTTTGGGTTAAAGTTTTTAATTCGCTCGATCACTTTGTCATACTGAGAAACCAAGATATCAGTAGTTGACTCTACTTTGAATTCTGTAAAAATTGTCTTGACCTCACTTTCTGACAACTTGCATTCATTCCGTGCGATCGCCCACAATCTTTTGGCTTGTTCTTGGGTAATAGCCTGAACTGCGGAAAGTTGTATTGTCTTCATCTGGACTTTGTATTGTTCGCAAAGTCGCCGCAGTTCACCATTCATCTGGTCAGAGAGTTTGTGTTTGTTCTCCCAAAGATATTTAATAGTGTATTCTTGGTCATCCAAGTAACGCCCCACTCCCCATGTTTCAGCAGCATTTTTCAAGCCCTCAGCAGCTAGCCTGTCAGCGGCGCTTCCACGGGTCATCTCGTTCCCCGCCTTACTTTGCAGTGAGATAGGCACAGAAGCGATCGCCTCTTTCCTAATCCCCAAAATTGTAATTCCACAACGACAAATAGCATCGTTGCCAATATATTGAATTTCAGAGTAATCCGACATCCAATCGGGAGCTATTTCATCTAAACGTTTTCTAATGGTTTGCCACCTCAAGAAAACCCACTTTTTATTGCTTCCTGGAAGCTCTCGCACTTCGTGCAGATTGGCGGGAAAGGGCTTTTTGAGTTCGGCTTGGATGCGGCGCAATTCGTCTCTAATTGGTGGTGTAATCATCGCCTTTATTCATCTCGCGGAATTCCCCATCCCTCGGAGCGGGTGGGGAGGATGTAAAGTCTGCCGGACAGAATCTTCGTGGGAGCGAGCTTTACGTCAACGTGTGCCAGATCCTAAACAAGGATTACAGTCCGGGCTACCATGTCTTGAAAAGTTCTCCGTTCTTGAGTATCCCCCCGGCAGACTTTTCGCTTATCTGATGGTACAAATGTATTATCGTTGGTGTCGCTTTTGGCAGCGCAGGCAAAGCCCGCCGCAGGCATCGCCGTCTCTAAACATCTGTCTTCGTCCCTGCATACTCCTCTGTAATCCTTCGCAAAAACCGATGTGGTAGTAGTTACAACAATCAAAGCCGCACTTACAATAGCTGCTATATACTTCATGGTGTTTATTCATCTATGGGGTGGACGAGTGCGAATCGCCGTTTTTGACGGGGCAGGCGATGCCTACGGCGGGCTGCGCCTACGCACTTCGATAACTGTTACTCGTCGTTGTCGTCAGTCAAATCGTCAATACAGTTTTCTACAAGTGTGATTGCGGTTTCTAAGTTGTTACTAAAGTTTTCGTAACTATGTATGAGGTCTTGTTTATTCTCAAAAACTTCGCTGATTTTTTGCAAAGCTTCTTCTAAGATTAATTTTGCTTGTACATCGGTCATCGTTTGTCAGTTTTGTATTGTATTTTTGGATAGTTTAAATTCGTAGATCGCACTTTAAAAAGGACTATTACGAGAGCCTATTTATTGGCAATTTCATCTTCTCTAAGGACTCTTCCACTGCTTTTTCCACAGCAGCTTCAATAATCGAATCAACCAAGTCTGATATTTCTGCAAAATTATCTTCTGATATAGGCGCATTACCATTGGCGGCGTTTTGCAAATAATGAACTAGCAAACTTTTGGCATTTTCTGAAGCATCACTAGAATTTGAGGAAAATGGATTGTTCATGGTTTTGGCAATTTGTAGTGGTAACCTACGGTAAATTTACCGTAGGTCTAGTTTTTAGGCTGCTGCTAATTCCAAATCTGGAACCAGATTGTATGCTTTTAACCGCTCCCAATCTTCGATAGTAAGCTCGTCACAAGGCTGATCTAGAAGCATTTCCTCTTCCATGAGTAACGGCGTAGTCCGAATACGTAGCGCTGTCCTGACTGCCTCAATGTGCTTGTCTTTGAAGCTTTCTTGCTCATGCCGATGTTCGTAGTGCGGACAAGTACAAGACTCAGATGTTAGATCAACTTCGTAGCGCTTTGACTCAAGTCCTGGCTTGTGACTATAAACTGCGTAAACGTTCGGGCGAGTAGTTGCAAAAACTTCCAGCGCGGGTTTTTCTGGTCGTGCTTGTAGCCTTGCAACTGCCAACAAACTCTCTTTGATTGCAACACCAAAATCTACAAATATTGCATCGCCAGTGAGATTAGTTTTGTAACCACCCTGAACAGATGCGATGCGAATCAGCACGCCGTTTACAGTCGCCTCCCATTTTCCATCGCTAACCTTGTCAAACACGATCGCTTGACTACCTGAATCCCCTACAGTTGGCGAAATATCACGCACACCCCGGTCGTATCCCATGAGATAGCATGGTTCAGTTGAGCATACCTCTAGTCCTGCAACAGCGTCCTGGTAGCCTTGCTGGTTCATCTCCAATCTTTGGAGATCAGGGGCAATCACAGCAGCTTGGGCTTCTCTCTTGGAAAGTTCTGATCGGCGGCAACCACCGCTCAACGCCAGTTTGCCCAAGTCGGCAGAGCCGCCCAAGCGACTGGCTCGACTTTCCGCAATATGTGCTTCCATTTCAGCTTGGGCTACCACTTGCTCATCAACCTGCTCATCTATCTGGCGGAATCCGCCAGATAGCTTTTCAGTTTGAGACAACTGAAGCTCAATAATCGCGTCAATCCAGATGTCTTTATTGCGCTTATCGCCCTCTGGGGTGACGCCCAACTGACGAGCGATCGCCTTGATTGGCTCTAGTTTTTCAGCAAGTAATTGTTCTGTTGTGTAAATCGGGTGTGTCATAATTTTTGTACCTGGTGTTTGCTAGGGTTCCAAAAGGCGATTCGCTCAACTTTCCACGGGAGGCGATCGCCTGTCTTGAAAAGTTCTGATCCGAGGAAGCCTCGGCTCAGACTTTTCGCTTTTTGGTTGTCTTGAATCTAATTTAATCCCTTAAACAATACTTGTCAATACATTACGATACACAATCTCAATACCTTGCAATACAAGTTTGGACAAGAGTAAATTGAGGGTATCGTGACAGAAAAAATGTATGGCTAACTCTAAAAAACAAAGAACCTTTATTTCGTTTGAGGTAGATGCCGAGACGAGGGAAGCATTTAGTCAGCAACTTAAGTCGGAGGGCAAAACAGTAACAGCTGTCCTCAAACAATTTATTGATGATTACCTAAAATCCGCTCAACAAGAGGCTAAACCCCAAGAACTGACGGAGGTAATCAAGCGGCTAGAAGAAATCGAGAAAAAAGTAGGGATTGAGAACGCTCGACTAGTGGGGGAATCAGTCGCCTGAGAGAAGAAAACGAATCTCTCAGGCAAGTCCACGACCAATTGCTAAAACTGCTCAGTAAGGAAAAACCCGCCAGTTCTTAGGTGGGTTAATTTTTTGATGGAATGTTCCGTATTTTTTTGTATCGTATAACCGATACAAAATTGTTCAGGGCGGACAAGCTAGGGAATCCTAACAGGCAATGCGAAAAGACAGTTTCCATGCTCACCCCAGAAGACTTGCACCACCTGTGTGTTGCTTCCCTTGGTCGCTTTGTTCTAGAAATATTTCCTGAATTTTCGATTAGGGACGTCAGTATCAGTGAATCAACTTTGGTTTTTGCTGGTATCCCTAGCGCAGAAGTTAATGAGATAATCGAACACACTAACGTCCTGCTGGCTGAAGCCGCGATCATACTTGGCACATCTAAACTGGAAATCTACGATACTGATAGTAACCTAGTACTTGCTGCTGAATTAGAATCAGAGCAAATACATATAAGCGAGGAAGCTATGACAGTAGCGACAGCCGCAAGGTCAGTAGAATTCGATATTACGCCGACTGCTGTGATACCAACTGTAGTATCCTGGAACCGCATCACCTCAATCACTGGTGAAACCGAAGAGGAACTGCGATCGCGCCTCAAGATCTTGGGTATTCCCTTCTACTGGAGCGATGATTCAGTATGGGGAGTCGATGCCAACACCGCCTCACAATTAATCATTCGCTTCCGCTTTGAGCAAGGGCAAAGGGAGGCGGCAATGTTGCTAGAGAATTCGGCCCAGGAGCAGCCAAAACAGCAAGCTAACGGTCACAACCCTCAGATAAAATCTAAGGCTGAGAAACCTGAATTTCATCCACTGAAAAAAGGCGTCACTCCAACGCTCGAAAAATACCTTTGCTTTGCTGGCAAGACAGAGGATCGCCAACAAGAAATTTTGGCTGACATTGCTCAAGAAACTCCCAAAGGGAAGCGCCACTTAACAAAGATTCTTAACTCCTACCCAGAAGATATGGAAAAACCCACACGCGGAGAGTTTCAGGTGGCAGCCAAGAAACTGGTAAAGCGTATCAAAGGGAGTGAAGCGGGTGTTGTAGAAGCCGATAGTGCCGATTCGCCGTGTCTGCGAGCGTCGGAAGTAGAAAAAGTGACAACAGAATAATTGTCAAATTAGCTCAAAATTAGCGCAAGTTATTTTTGTACCTTCTAAAAGCACTGCATTTAGAGGTTTACAGCTTATTATACTACTGCCTTACAAGCAGGATGTCATCAGTTCGAGTCTGGTACTGCCCATTATCGAAAAGCCGTCAGTTTGGCGGCTTTTTGCTCTAGGTACGCCGCTCCGGGACTAGGCGCTGGTTGTACTGGGAAAACACTCCAAAATTTGTCTGTGGGTAATAACCCCGGACACATTTCGGCTACGCTCAACAACCATAATTTTTCCTTTGCCCGTTACCCAATCCCTAGTCCCCAGTCCCTTTTACGCTAAATATTTTTGAGTTTGGCTTTGACATCTAAGCTTCTTCAGAGTCTAAAACATCTGCAAAGTCTAATGTATCTTCTAAATCTGAAGTTTCTTCTTCCAAATCCAACATCATTTGTTTAGGCGAAGGCTCTAACTTCACATCACCTTTCTTAGAAACATAATTTACGAGCTTAACCCAATCTATCTGACCATTATTCATGAAGTATTGCATGAACTCAAAGGTCATTTCATTAACTTTAGTTTGGTATGTAGTTTTAAAAAGTTCATCTTTCTTCTTAGCTTCCTGATCAATTGGTACGATTATTTCTTGATAGAGATTTTCATCCTCTGAAATAAAGTTCCAGAATTCTTGTCCAGCATACTTATAATAAGATTTGTCTGGATCTGCATCTTCTTTTAAAGGGTTACGGTCTTTTCCATACATACAACCATTGACAGCAATAATTTCATCTGTCACACCTTGCTGTCTTAAAGTTTGTTTAGCTTTTTTAAAATTATCTTTCATCCTATTGATCTGGTCAGATTTACCCCAATAAGTTCCAGATTTAATTCCTACTAGATAGTAAATTCCATTTCTCTGAAACTCTAAATCAACACTATTAAGTCTAGATTTGAAACCACCATATAATGTTTCAGATATATAGATAGCAAACTCCTCTAATAAATTGCCAAAAATAGTTTCTTCTTGAGACGAAAGAAAAGCATCTACAATCCCCTTAACGAAATCTTGAGCAAATTCTATATTTTTTGCCTTAAATAGGTATGGATTCTTGCGCTTGAGAATACTTTTAAGCTTAAGTTTACTCAGTTTCTCAAACCTTTTGTCATAGAAGGGAGTGAGAACGTGCTGTATCAGATATTCATAATAAGCTTCATAGTCTGCATTAACCTTATCTTGGTCTTTAATACTCATAGATGGTGTCAAAGTTATAAGTTGAGTGTTGAGTTTTGCTTTCTCAATATTTGAAACAGCCAATTCACAATATTCTTTCTGTAACTCAATACCTATATAGTTTCTACCTAACTCTTTTGCTGCTACACATGTTGTACCAGAACCGAGGAATGGATCTAGTACTGTATCACCTTGCTCAGTAAATAATTTAATGAACCAAGATGGAAGAGATTTAGGAAATGCCGCACTATGATTTTTATTACCGCACTCTGTTGATAAATGTAGAACGTTGGTTGGATAAGGCATTTTTCGTTCCAACCAATTTGATATGTTCTTATCAAAACCACTTTCAACTTTAGAATTATCTCTTTTTTTATCAGTGTCACTCAAGTTCTTAAGCCTAGACTTAGCCCAGTCACCCATAGGAACCATAACGCTTTCCTGATACATATTAAATTTTTTTTGTTTATTGAACTGGATACAATGTTCCCAGTCATCAGTAACTTCTTCAAAATGTTGTTCTTTATTGAATTGTATACAGCGTTCCCAAGAATCTCTAAAACGATTCGACCACTTACCAGGAAAGCTATTCTTTTTATGCCAAATATACTCTTCAGTCCATAACCAACCTTGATTTTGCATCTCTAAGATTAGCTTGATTACGTAGTTATGTCTTTGCCCATTAACAACTTTTTATTTAATATTAAGAATGAACGTTCCACTGGGTTTTAAAACTCTCTTTAGCTCTTGAGAAATCGGTAGAAACCAAGCAACATACTCATCTGGTGTAATGCCACCATACGTCTTCTTGCGGCTGTCAGCATAGGGAGGAGACGTAACAATCAAGTCAACTATGCCCTCTGGCATCTGCTTTAATACTTTTAGACAATCACCAAGAATAACTTTGCTATTCCAATGCAGATTAGCTGCTTCTATCTCTTTCAAATCTGTGATTAGTTTTACCTCTGGTATCTGAACATTTAAATTTACTTCAGGCATGGCTTGGAGTTTTAGGGAATATAATCTCTTGCTAATAAATCCCCTAGTGGTAGTTAGGAGATTTTGCTGCTAAATATGCAAAGATTTAGTCTAGCCTAAATCTTATACATTATTAATTCTACGTTTAGGGTTTCTGAGGAAAGATGCTCATTAGACTTATTGCATAAATATTTTTTACCTTACGCAGAGAAAGCGTCTGAAATTAGGACTTTTGCAAGAAGTTTATTGTTATGGAAGATGCTCGACTCTTTTTTGATACCATAAGAGATCCGACTCTTTAAACACCGATTGACGTATGAGCAAAGGTACCCTGTTTGACAAAGTTTGGAGCTTACACACCGTTGGTACACTTCCTTCAGGGCTGACGCAACTATTTATCGGGCTTCACCTAATTCATGAAGTCACCAGTCCCCAGGCCTTTGCTATGTTACGCGAGAGGGGTCTAAAAGTACTGTTTCCTGAGCGGACTGTTGCCACAGTCGATCATATTGTGCCTACAGAAAATCAGGCACGCCCGTTTAGCGATCGCCTAGCAGAAGAAATGATCCAAGCGCTAGAACAAAATTGTCAAGAAAATGACATAACTTTTTACAATATCGGTTCTGGTAGTCAGGGTATAGTCCATGTCATCGCTCCAGAACAGGGACTAACTCAGCCAGGAATGACGATCGCTTGTGGAGATAGCCATACTTCGAGTCATGGGGCATTTGGGGCGATCGCATTTGGCATCGGTACTAGCCAAGTCAGAGATGTTCTGGCTTCCCAAACCCTCGCCCTTTCCAAACTGAAAGTCCGCAAAATTGAAGTCAACGGCACTTTGAACCCCGGTGTTTACGCCAAAGATGTCATTTTGCATGTTATCCGCATACTTGGCGTCAAAGGTGGTGTGGGCTACGCCTACGAATTTGCGGGTACTACCTTTGAGCAAATGAATATGGAAGAACGGATGACAGTTTGCAATATGGCGATCGAAGGTGGTGCTCGTTGCGGCTATGTCAATCCCGATCAAGTGACTTACAATTACCTCAAGGGTAGAGACTTTGCCCCCAAAGGAACAGAATGGGATCAAGCAGTGACTTGGTGGGAATCCATCAAGAGTGATACTGATGCCGAATACGATGATGTTGTGGTATTCAACGCTGCTGATATTCCGCCGACAGTTACTTGGGGAATCACCCCCGGTCAAGGGATCGGCGTCAACCAGTTAGTGCCTCAGCCTGAAGAACTGCTTGAAGAAGACCGATTCATTGCGGAAGAAGCTTACCGCTACATGGATTTGTTACCCGGTCAACCCATCAAGGGCACTAAAGTTGATGTCTGCTTTATTGGTAGTTGCACCAACGGACGGATTAGCGACCTGCGGGAAGCTGCAAAAATCGCCAAAGGTCGGCAAGTTGCTGAGGGAATTAAAGCTTTTGTTGTTCCTGGTTCCGAACGAGTCAAACAAGAAGCGGAAGCCGAAGGATTGGATAAAATCTTCCAAGAAGCCGGATTTGAGTGGCGTGAACCGGGATGTTCTATGTGCCTAGCGATGAATCCCGACAAACTACAAGGAAGGCAGATTAGCGCCTCCTCTTCCAACCGTAATTTTAAAGGAAGACAGGGTTCATCCTCCGGGCGCACATTGCTGATGAGTCCGGCGATGGTCGCCACTGCTGCGATTAAAGGTGAAGTTTCTGACGTGCGCGAGTTCCTGTAATTTTCAAAGTGCGACGGGGAAGCGGGTTCCTTCTAAAGATGGGAAGATAGTCACCCGTCGCCGTCAGTTGTCATTTGTAAAAACTACTGACACAGTGCTAAATATTCAGACCAGCAATCATGAAGTTGATAGGTAAATATGGTGAGTGAAGTTAAAATAGTTTCAGGGCGCGGTGTACCCTTAGTAGGTAATGATATAGACACCGATCGCATCATTCCGGCTCGTTATTTAAAAGCTATCACCTTTGATGGTTTAGGCGAAGGCGCGTTTATCGACGATCGCAAAGCATTAAATGGTGAACATCCATTTGATCAACCACAGTACCAAGGCGCGAACATTTTAATAGTTAATCGCAACTTTGGCTGTGGTTCATCACGAGAACACGCACCCCAGGCGATCGCTAAATGGGGAATTCAAGCTTTAATAGGTGAAAGCTTCGCGGAAATCTTTTTTGGTAACTGCGTCGCAATGGGGATACCCTGCGTGACAGCCGATGCAACTACTGTTAAACAACTGCAAGAATTAGTAGCAGCCAATCCTCAAGCAACCATTACCATAAATCTGGAAATCTTGCAAGTAAAAATTGGTGATTACACTGCCCCAGTTGCGATCGGTGAAGGTACTAGAAGCACATTCATTTCTGGGACTTGGGACGCTTGCGGTCAGTTAGTGGCTAACGCTAACCAAGTTCGGGTAACTGCTGGCAAACTGCCCTATATTGCTTGGGGCAGTGCCAGTTAGTTCTCGTTCCCTGGCTCTACCGGGGAATTTGAATTCAATAGGATTGAACGGGCACTTCGGCTAGCACGTAGAATTAATTATCAACCTGGAGTTAAAGTAGTTGTCGCACACATAGAAGCAATTCTTGATCGCTACAACGGAAAAGATTCAATGTGGCTATCAGCAAAGCTTATGGAGCTTTTACAAGAATACAAACTTGGTGATCCCAAACAGGAGGATAAAAACTCCAATCCTTGGGTTAAGTTTGATGGTATTTTCAAAGATGATCCACTTTTCGATGATTTTGTCGAAAATATGGCTGTAAATGGGGCTAAATGAGCAATCGTACAGAAAGTGACGCTAAGGCTGGAATCTTTACTGGATAAGCATTCTGCAAATCAATATTTTTCGCAATTCTCGATGTACCAATTAACCTATAGGCTATTTGGTGCAGTAATTTAATACGGTACAGCAAGGCTTTCAAGCTCCTAAATTTCAGAAACTTCAATTGGTACAGTTTTATTCCTGGCGATCGCAGTATTGAAAGCAGCTCATCAATTCCTTAGCGTAACTTTCGGTATCACTGCTCATTTCACCCCAATGTTGAGAGTGTCAACCAAATTCTTTCTGTTCGTTGTGCTTATCTCAATGGTTTACTGGCTATTTGAGTGTTTCTGCCAAAAGTGGATGCTCCCACTGTTTGGTCAATGAAAGGGGCTAAAGAAGCTGCCGAATAATTCGACTCTTTATGCCAAGAAATTTGGAGTTTAGCTAAATGAATAACAGACGAAAACCGTTAAACGAAAAACTTGATAGCTTCATATTTGGTCGAGAATCACAAAATGATAAACCTGCTACTGATTCTAAAAAAGCTACACAGTCAGCTAAGGATTTAGATAAAGAATCTAATGATTTATTAGATAGATTAACTAAGGAATCGAGCCGCAGGGAGAAACCTATCCGAGTCAGTCTGGATTTGTCTCCATCAATGCACAAGAAGCTGACTAACCTCGCTAACCGTACTGGTCGAAAGAAATCAGAAATTCTGAGAATCCTTCTAGAGCAAGCCTTCGAAGAGATTAGCGCTGAGTAATTAAGTAACTTAGTTACTTAACTGACTTACTTAACTTAAATAAATTGTGCTTCTACTATATCTGTATTAATTTAATGGAAGCTTTACCTGATAATTGGGCAGATATTCAACCTGATACTGTATATCTTTCAACCAGTGGTCTGCTAGTTTCATTCGCTGAAGAACAAATAAAGCTGGGATTAAAATATGATCAGAAAGGGAAACATTTAAAAGCCATTATGAAAGGGCAAGTACCCCCTCGCGGTAACGTTGGGCTAGTGACTTCCCAAGAATCAGACTACGATTTGAAATCTAAAGTCTTAGGTAAAGGTGGCAACCGCCGATTTCATGCAAAATTCATTGACGGTATATTACACTTCTCTGGTTTGGTAACAGAACATTAAACCCGCATAACTATGACAGGACTGGAATTAAAAAATCATCAAGTCTGGCGAGATTTAACTGAAATATTAGAAAGTTTGGATGCCAATATACTTGTTCTTGAACATTTGGAACAATGTGATTATAAAGTATGTGGCTATTGGGATGAGCAAGATGAATATTATGAAACAATTACTTTACCTCGTGACCTAGACACAGAACTAGTTAGCAGTTATATTGGCGTTACTCACAAAGAACGCTTTTTACAACTAAAGTTTTTACTCATGGCTGATACTGGAAATTCTAAATTTTCATTTGATGCCATACAAGCACCAAATAATAACACTCAAAAGATTGGGGAATTGGTTCTTATTTACAATGAAAATTTAGAATTTGTTGATGAGAATTGGCTTTTAGATATTGATTCTTCAATGCTTGAGATAAGTTGAACTTCACTGATTACTTCCCTCGATTTCTGGACAGAATTAACGACATCCGCTCCCAACACCTGTTATAGTCCAAAAACTCGCCTATTGGCTGGCAACCCGAATAATGTAGAACTTTACTATAATGCTAAAAAAGTTTTATCTTGGTTAGTACGATAGACCGCGAATGAACCAAGCATTGAAGTAATACCATAAATAACAGAAAACCCCTGCTAATCACTTAGGGTTAGTAGGGGTCTATATTTTCTAGTTACTGGATTTTTAATTCTTAATATCAAATACCTGTAACGTCTGATTAAGCAATAATGCTGCTACTACCAACCAAACGCTTTTTTTATTCCGTATGCAGCTAATCCAACAACTGCACCAGCCGCAACAACTGGAGCCGCACCAATGCCGACTGCAATACCAGCAGCAGGTGCAAGTACACCGATACCCCCAAGTGTTGCCGCAGCACCACCGCCAAGCACCGCACCCCCTGCGGCGAACCCCACAGCTTCTCCAATATTGTTATCGTTCATTTTAAATACCTCAACGTCTTTTCATATTTTCTTCAAAATTACGTTTACTTCCAATAGTATTTTTACGGCTCTAAAAATAAAGGTTATGTGAATAAACAATAATACAATCACAAAACCCCACTAACCAATTAAAGCTGATGAGATATTTTGGTTTGAGCTAGCTATTACATCGTAACAGTGGTGCGCGGTCACTACTTTTTAGTTGATCTATCATATTTATTACAACAGTCACACTTGAAGAACAATTAAAAGGCAGACTAGCTTCTATCAGCAAGTGTGCTACTAAACCAGAATTGCTAGCAGTTGCTCATCGAAATTTGCGAATAACCCAGATTTATTTTTGTAGTATGAATTTGCTGGAGTTCAATGACGCAGCATACAATTACTACCAAAGTTTGCGCCAGCAAAAAATCCAGATAGGTACGCAAGACTTAAGAATTGCTGCGATCGCTCTGGTTAACCAGGCAATTCTCGTTACGCGTAATTACAAAGACTTTAGGAAAGTTCCTAATTTATCTCTTCAGGATTGGACTATAGACGGGTATTCTTAAAGTCTGATTTCCTTAAATTATTTTGGCATTGTCTGAAACGTTTGTTATATCATCATACCGATTCAATTAATGATTGCAACAAATCCTTTGTTAGAGACGTTGCAATGCAACGTCTCTATATGGTGTATCTGTCACATTCTTTTTTTAAAATTGGTATCACTCACTTCTATCTATCCAATTTTGGAAAACAGTAGCTTTCCAAAACCCGATCACACACTCAAGTTAACTAGCTACAGATGGCTCGTAATTATAAAGCCAATTCTGAAAATCATCACTATTTATCTGCGTTTGTCTAGCAGATGTTTCGTTGTCATCGTAGTAGCGCATCTCACCCAAAGCACTACGAGCTTGTATCACTTGTGTGCGCTCGATGCGACGTTTTTCGTAGCTAGTAAAAGCTTCTTTAAAATTAGATGACTGGGAAAAACACACTTGCAGTTCGTATGCATCTTCAAAAGTGCTATTAGCTCCCTGTCCAATGGATGGAGCCATCGGATGTGCCGCATCACCTAAAAGTACTACTCTGCCTTGGCTCCAGTGTTTTAACGGGGGGCGATCGCAAATCGGCCCTTCCCAAATTTGCTCGGCTGGTGTCATTTCTACAACCGCCCGAAATGATTCATCCCAGCCAACTAATTCATTGAGAATGCGAGATTTGACCTCATCAGCACTTTGGGAAAGCGAATAATTTGGGATGAATTTACGACTAATCCAACTAGTATATCCTTCACCAACGTTAAGAATATACATAAACTGTTTATTGCCTTTAATAAAAACTAAATCATAGGAATTAAATAGTTCGTGATGATACTTTAAAACAGAACGCCAACACATACTTCCCAGATAATTAGGCTTGCCATCCCCAATCAAAGTTTCTCTAATTGTGGAGTTGACGCCATCAGATCCAATCAGTAAATCTGTATATACAGTTTCTCCACCATCAAAGTAAATTTCTACACCGTTTTCATCTTGTTGAAAACCGATACAGCGATGATTGAGGTGAATGATGTCGGATGGTAATCTGGATGCCAGAGTTTGCTGCAAACGCCACCACCAAACAGTTAATAATGGCTGGCCATATTTTTCTAAATATTTACTTGAGTTAGTCCTAACGGTTTCTCCAGTAAATTTTTTTAAAACCGATTGGTGAACTGGACAACCCGAAATTGTGAGCGTTTCGACGATTCCCGGTGCGATCGCATCTAGGCTATTTAAGCCGTTGGGAGCTAATCCTAAACCAGTACCCGCAGGTCGAAGTTCTTGTGCTTTTTCGTACACTTGAACGTTGTAACCAAGGTTTCGTAGGGCGATCGCAGTAGCCAAACCGCCTAGTCCAGCACCGATGATGGCAATTTTATCTACTATGAGTTTTTTGTCCTTTGTCATTTGTGCTTTGTAAATATGAATAACTGATGATAGATGACAAAATGCTTGCCCTTACTTCTATATTTGCTAGATTAACTAATAATCATAGAAAAAATCACAGGCGAAAGATAGATAATATATATAATTATTAGCAGTCTAAATATGGAAGATAAATCATTAACTCCAATAACTTCAAACTCTCTTCCCCAAGAATTGCAAACATTGGGCCCAGAGGTAGTAGATTTATCACTGAATATCAATGATATTTTTTACTCACTAAGATTAGAACCTCGTGTTACTTTACTCGATGCACTCCGTGAATATCTGGGTTTAATGGGTACTAAAAAAGCTTGCGATCGCGGTGAATGTGGTGCATGTACTGTGCTAGTTGATGGTAGGCGGATTAACTCCTGTATGACTTTAGCAGTCATGCACACCGACACATCAATTACTACCATTGAGGGATTAGCAAAAGATGGCGAACTCCACCCCATGCAAACAGCTTTTATTACCCATGATGCTTTTCAATGTGGTTACTGCACATCAGGTCAAATTGTCTCCGCCGTAGGGATGATATTAGAAGAAATACCAAAATCTGAGACAGAAATTAAAGAAAAGATGAGTGGAAACCTTTGTCGTTGTGGAGCATACCCAAATATTGTTGCTGCAATTCAAGATGTACTAGAGGAAATGGAAGATGCAGCCATTTAGTTATACTAAACCTATCTCACAAGAAGCAGCGATCGCCTCAGTTGATCAAGACAAAACTGCTACATTTATTGCTGGTGGCACAGATTTATTAGGATTGATGAAAGATGGAGTACAAGCAGCAAATAAATTAGTTGATGTTAACAGTTTACCTTTAGCAAATATTGAATTTCAAGCTAATAAAATCCGCATAGGTGCAGTCTGTAAGCTGAGTGATGTGGCATTTCATCCCAAAATTCAGGAGTGCTATCCAGTTATTAGTCAGGCATTGCTACAAAGTGCTTCTCCCCAACTGCGAAATATGGCAACAGTGGGCGGTAATTTGCTGCAAAGAGTACGCTGTGGCTACTTTCGAGATCCGGTTTTTGCCTGTAATAAACGCACTCCAGGTATAGGTTGTTCGGCAGTTTCAGGATATAACCGGATGCACGCTATTTTTGGGGCTAGCGAGTATTGTATCGCCGTTCATCCTTCAGATTTAGCTGTAGCCCTAACGGCATTAGATGCTGTAATTTGTATCCAAGGATTGCAAGCAGAACGTCGAATTTCAATTCATGATTTTTATCTTTTACCAGGTGAAACACCAGAAAAAGAAACTCTATTACAGCCTGGAGAACTAATTATTGCCATTGAAGTCCCGCTTGCGTATAAGTCCTATTATTTAAAAGTTAGAGATCGTGCAGCTTATGAATTTGCTCTAGTTTCTGTTGCTGTTGCTTTAGATATAGAACAAGACACGATTAAATCAGCACGAATCGCTTTTGGAGGAGTAGCACCCAAACCTTGGCGTGCTTGGGAAGCTGAGGAGTTTCTCAAGGGTCAACCTGTTAACGAAGCTACATTTACAGCCGCAGCGAAAATATCTGTCAAAGAAGCTAAACCGCAAACATACAATGAATTCAAAATTGAATTAGTCAAACGCGCTTTGGTACGTGCATTTTCGGTTGTGGGAGGAAAGGAACAGATGAGGCGATAAAAGCAAGCGATGGCTTACCCGCCCGCTGTAGGCGATCGCATAACAAAGACCCTATATTGTACAATCGCAACAGACACAATCTGGAGAGCGACTTGCCTAGATCGATTCACTCTACTCAACCACCACTGAGATTCATTCCCCTACGTTTTAACCCATTTATACTTAAGATTACTCAGTGGTTATTACCGCTTTTGCTACGGTTTCGGACTAGACCCTGGCTACCTGCTGGTATAGTCAATATTGAAGCCAGAAACGTTAAGGCATTAGCCGAACTTTATCAACAATTTCAAGCTGGCAAAATTCGCTTTTTGATAGCATTTCGTCACCCAGAGGTAGAAGATCCCCTTTGTATGCTGTACCTGCTTTCCCGGATTGTGCCAAAGGTTGCTCGTCAGCAAAATATCGAGCTAAAAAATCGGGTTCACAGCTATTTTCTTTATGATCGAGGTATGACAATATGGGCTGGGGACTGGCTAGGTAGATTGTTCTCTCGAATTGGGGGTGTGCCAGTTCGTCGCGGTAGGCGGTTAGATAGAAAAGCTATCCAAACATCACGGGAGTTGTTTGCTAATGGCAAATTTCCCATTGCAGTTGCACCCGAAGGCGGTACAAATGGTCTGAGTGGTGTTGTTAGTCCTTTGGAACCTGGTGTTGCCCAAATGGGTTTCTGGTGCGTAGAAGACTTGCAAAAAGCCAACCGTTCTGAGACTGTTGTGATTGTACCGATCGCCATCCAGTATCGCTACGTTGAACCACCTTGGTCACAGCTGGATTGGCTATTGAGTAAATTGGAACTTGATAGCGGCTTGCCAATGAAGGAAATTGACCAGGGCGAGCAACAAGAAATATACTATCAACGCATCTGTCGTTTAGCTGAATACCTGATTGCAGAGATGGAAGAGTTTTATCGGCGCTTCTATCATCAAGATATCCCCAAAATCATCTTAAATGAAGAATCTGCTAGTCCCAATCAAGTGCTGATTGACCGACTGCACTATTTAATGAATATAGCTTTACAAGTTGCTGAGCAATATTTTGGACTCCAGTCACAGGGAAATTTTATTGATCGCTGTCGCCGTTTGGAAGAAGCTGGCTGGAGTTATATTTACCGAGAAGATTTGCCAGACATCAACGTTTTACCACCCTTCAAACGCGGTCTAGCAGATTGGATTGCCGAAGAAGCAGACTTGCGGATGCGACACATGCGGTTAGTGGAAAGTTTTGTCGCAGTTTCCACTTATATGCAAGAACAACTAACTGCTGATAGGTGTGCGGAAATAGCGTTACTCATGTTCGATATGCTGTCCCGAATTAAGGATACAACACTTCCGGGACGACCTCGATTAGGTTGGAAAGAAGCGCAAATCACGGTGGGTGAGCCAATTTCAGTTAGCGATCGCTGGGCGAGTTCTCAAGGCGATCGTCATGCAGTTAGACAAGCTTTGAGCGATTTGACAAGAGATTTGCAGATTGCGTTACAGAAGATGATTGATTAGTTAGCGCATATAATCTCTAGCAAGGTGCGATCGCATTAACAAATCATAATACCTTTTATTTAAACTTTATTGATTTTAGGGTGCTATAACAATCCTAGATCATTCGTTAGATCCCCGACTCCTCAAAGAAGTCGGGGATCTGGACACGTAAACTTTTATATTATTAACGAATATGAAAAAACTTTTTACTTTGCATATATCTATATTGACATGTGTTATATCTACCTACAGATTTTAAAATGCATTTAACAATATGAAACGCCAAAAAACCCCTAATACTGGTGTATTTAGGGTCATATATGCTTTGAAAACTAAGGTTGTCTTATTAATCTGTGTTTTTGTCATTAGTTTGTTTGGTATTCTGTTATCAAATTGCTTGATGACAAGCCAGAAAGCCATAGCTAAGAATGGCCTGCTGCAATCGGCTCCGACTCAACCTTTAGGCTATTACGACTATTTTGGGAAATTGCTAAATCCTCAACAAGCAGCAAGAATAGTTGCCAAACAAGGACTTGATCCTAATGACCCAATTTCCTATCAACGAGTAGGAGCAGTTCAAATCACCGAAGAGTTAATTGCCAAAGGTAAAGATATATTCTTCAACCGCAAAATTGGCGATACATTTGGTCTACAAGGAGTATTTGGTTTTGGAACTGGCATTGCAACGATTTTGCCAGAATTACAAACAGCAATAGTTAAGTTACAAGGTCAGCCGACAACGAACTTACAAATTACTCTTGAGAAGGATATAACGTTAGGTAGTCGAACTTTTCCTCAAGGAACTGTCATTAATACAGGCTTAAAAATGGAAAAGGGAGGAACTTTTCCCATTGGAATAGGAATCACACCTAATATTGATATTAGCTGTGCTGCTTGCCACGTATCCCTTTCAAGTCAGGGGGAACCTCTTATAGGAGTACCTAACGGCGAAATTGCTACACCCTTGTTAGTTGCTTTAGCACCAAATTCTGCTGCGGGATTTTCGCGGTTAAACTTTAATCCTCTAAACCCAGAATACCGAGGCAATGGGAAAATTATTCTAGATAGTAAAGGTAATGAAGTAGAATTACCTGATCCTGAAAAGTTTGAAAAAGCTTTTGACGATGCAGTATTAGATGTGCCTTTCGGAAATTTTGAAAGTTCTTCAGATAGTATCAACAATACTACTCAAATTCCTAGCGCTTTCACATTTAAGAATCATCCTTATTTCTTTGATGGACAGTTTGCTGTCGGGCCGTTTGCGGGATTAAGCGCTAATAATAACGGCGTTCACTCTTCAGAAATCAATCTGTTGGCAGCTGCTCAACTCAGTTTAGAAACTCTAAATATTGATCCAGAAGTTTATATTGGTACATTCCTTCAGAATGCTGCTGATCCACGTCTACGTTTACCAGAAGGAGTTACAGTCAAACCTTCAGAGTGGCTGCGTAAAATTGCACCGGATGCTATACAAGCAGAATTAGAAGACCAAATTGCTGCTCCTGGAGCCGGAAATTCTCCCAATCTGCGCCCTAGCTTATTTACATACAACGGTTTGGTTTTCAGTCCAAATACTGGAAACCCTAATGATATCGCTAGTGGCTCTTTTTTATTTGCTAATAACGCCATGTCTGCTTTCCAAAATAGCTTAGTGCCTCCTGCTAACAAAACTTCGGAAAACTGGCAAGCATTGAATAGCAATTCTGTTAGACGTGGAGCAAAAGTTTTTGAGAAAGCTAATTGTGCAACTTGCCATATTCCACCTTTCTTTACTGATAATAAAATTCATCCAATTGATAAAATTCGTACTAACCCAGCCCGTGCAGAGTCTCGGCTAGCGCTGAGTAACCTGTTAGTGCCACCCAAGCTGTACACTTTCAATACTCCCGTTCCCATACCTGCTAACGCTGAGGTGTTAGACGTGCCAACACAGGGTATTTCTGACAGTCCCACGACTTTACCTAAAGGTATATTGCCAAAAGGCGGTTACAAAACTACTTCCTTACGTGGTCTTTATTTAAGCGCACCATATTTGCACGATGGTGGGGTAGCTGTGCGAGCAGGAAGTCTGCAAGTTAACTCAAATGGCAGTTTTACTGTAGTTGACAAGAGTGGATTAGGACTAACTGGCACTCTTAGCCAAAGTATATCTGCTGATGCTGCTAGTAGCTTGCGTGCCTTGGTTGATCGTGAACTTCGTGCCCTAGTTGTAAAAGCCAACAAAGCTAACCCTAGTTTAGTACGTAGTAATCTTGATGGTACAGGACATGAATTTTACGTAGATAGGCAAGCTGGGTTTAATTCAAACCAGCAAACAGACTTGATTAATTTCTTACTAGCGCTTGATGATGACCCTGGTAATTTCTAATTAAGGGTTTGCTTGCTTTCCTTCATTAGTATCAACTTCAGGCGAAAACCTTTAAACATCGAATACAAGATGTTCTGGCGTTGCTGATTAATGGGATGAATTTTATTTCGCGCAAAGGCGCAAAGGCGCAAAAAATCTAGATTTACCTTTTGCTAATAATCTCAATTCATCCCGCATTTATGCAACACCGATGTTCTTATAGGGTGGGTTACGGCGTTTCGCTTAACTCACCCTACGCAAATCACTACTAGCGATCGCAATCACCTAATTTGTTAACTTTATTTTTGGAGAATTATCTGATGAAATTAACCAATAAGCTTCGTATTGCTACTGTTAGTGTTGTTATCAGCTTCACTGGTGTTAGTACATCTGTGGCACAAGCTGCACAGTTCTTTGATTTTCAATACTCTTTTCCCAGTTATGAAGCAAATGGTACAGCAATTTCCGCTAGCGGTATCCTCACCACCACCGATTTAGATCCTATAAAGAACAATTACACAATCACAGGAATCAGTGGGACAAGAACGGTAGAAGGAATTACAGAGAAAATTATTGAACTGCTCTCGCCAGGTGAATATGGAACCAATGATAATCTGTTAAATGCAAGTATGCCGCTGTTAACCAAGAACGGTTTTTCTTACCGAGTTTCTGGAAGCGGGGAAGACGGAAATGGAAACGTTAACGTATTCTACAGTAGTTTCAGTGAAGGTTATTCAGAGTTTTCCAGTAATGTGGATTATGGCAACTTTAGTGTTACTTCACGTCCTATACCTGAACCTTATACAATAGGTGGCTCATTGGTTGCTCTTGGTTTTGGCTGGTGGGCGAAACGAAAAAGAGCAGTAGCTTCGTAATTCGTTCAAGGAGAAGTGGTTTTAGAAACTTCTGGACTGCGAATGATGATATGTCCCTTCTCACTTTCTTGAATAGCTAACACCGATGGTAGCTCATTAGATTTTGCATTTGGGGGTAATGCTCGAAACAAATAAATCCAGCCGCCACGTTCTAAGAGTAAGCGCCAAACTCTCGGCGGCTTGAGATTGCTATCACTATCTTCCCTGCCTCGCAAGTCCTCGAATAGACCTCTGTCTCCAATTATGCGGTAGCCTTTTAAGGAAGGGTCAGCAAATATATCATCAAGTTTGCGCCCTACAGCAAACTTTTCTTCAGGTGTAATTAACGCTACAACAGGTAAAGTGGAGTTTTGACCAGCGTCCCGTCGTGCATCTGCAATGCCTTGCCAACGAGCTAACCAAAATATCACAATTAATACCCAGGATACTATTACTATTTCATTAACTAGCGATCGCAAAAAATCAACTGAACGCAATTGCCCAGAGCCAAATTCAGCTAGAGATTTTAGCTGTTTAGCTATCCATGAACGTCTGCGTTGAGTAGCAGAGATAATGCGGCTAACTAGTGATTGGCTTGCAGAGACTACTACATCACTAATGATCTTAATTAACCATAATGTTACCTGAATGGCGATCGCAGCGATAAAAAAGGCGATCGCAGTGAATTAGACCTTGCAGTGTCCTTGCCAAAGTTAGCGCAGGTCATCTTTAAAGGGGGTGAGTCAAGCAGTGGTCAGATAATAGGAATTGATGCACAAGACCAAGCACTATCAATTCAGCGTAGTGGTAAAACTGCTAGGATTCCCTTGAGCCAAATTGCAAAAGTAATCTTCAAGAATGAGAGGTTTTTTTACACCAGCGATGAGTTTCCAATTATGCGGAACCCACGAATAGAACGTCCCGAAGGTAAGTCAGTAACTTGGAGTGGTATCCCACTAAATACTTTTACCATAAAAAATCCTATCCAAGGTCAAGCAGTAGTGAAGCTCAAACCACCTGTGGTTTCTACAGCACAGTTGCGAGGTATTCGGTCAGTGGCTAGAAATCGGCAATATGTGGTGGATGAAATCCAGTTCAATTCGCAACAAAGAACGATCACTATTGTGGCAAAACCTTATTGAGCGTAAATTATTTCAGCAACCGCCTGAAAATGAATCAAGCAACAAACTATTTGCTTCAACGTTTTTTGTGATCGCTTCAGCATTAGTAACAACTGCTTGAGTATTAATAACAAACGCTTCAGTTGTTCTAATAACAGCTTAAGTATTTCTTATAGCAGCTTCAACATTCCTAACTACAGCTTCAGTTGATACTCAATGAAAACTGATTATATCTGTAATATTCTATGAAAAAAATTCTCACCAGTTTTTTGGCTTTGGGTATTTATCTAACGCCTTTAACAGTAATGTTGATAGCTCAACCCACCTGGGGACAAACACAAAACTCGAAAGCGCAAGAAGCACAAAGGCTGTTAGAGCAAGGGGGCAAACTAACACAGCAACAGGAACACCAACAAGCAATACAAATATTACAGCAGGCTTTAACCATTGCACAACAACTCAAAGACCAAAAACATGAAGTAACCGCACTGCTTGGGCTTGGCTTTAACTACTCCGCTTTAGGAGAAAAGCAAAAAGCACTCGATTACTTTAACCAAGCTCTGCCCCTATATCGTGCTGTGGACGATCGCTCTGGTGAAGCCGCTACACTCGATAACATCGGTAAAGTCTACAACACTTTAGGACAAAAGCAGAAAGCACTCGATTTCTACAACCAAGCTCTGCCCTTGAGACGCGCTGTGGGCGATCGCTCTGGTGAAGCCACCACACTCAATAACATCGGTGGAGTCTACGACGCTTTGGGAGAAAAGCAAAAAGCACTATCATTTTACAACAAAGCTCTGCCCCTATGGCGTACCGTGGGCGATCGCACTGGTGAAGCGACTACACTCAATAATATCGGTTTAGTCTACGACGCTTTAGGAGAAAAGCAAAAAGCACTATCATTTTACAACCAAGTTCTGCCCCTTATTCGGGCTGTAGGCAATCGCTCTGGTGAAGCAACTACACTCAATAACATCGGTAAAGTCTACAACGATTTAGGAGAA
This sequence comes from Nostoc sp. B(2019), assembly GCF_010091925.1. Taxonomy (GTDB): domain Bacteria; phylum Cyanobacteriota; class Cyanobacteriia; order Cyanobacteriales; family Nostocaceae; genus Komarekiella. The sequence continues at coordinate 100,498 of NZ_WVID01000004.1, forward strand.
AACCAAAAAGCACTATCATTTTACAACCAAGCTCTACCCCTATATCGTGCTGTGGGTGATCGCTTTGGTGAAGCCAACACACTCAATAACATCGGTAAAGTCTACAACGATTTAGGAGAAAACCAAAAAGCACTATCATTTTACAACCAAGCTCTACCCCTTATTCGGGCTGTGGGCGCTCGCTCTGGTGAAGCCAACACACTCAATAATATCGGTTTAGTCTACAACACTTTAGGACAAAAGCAGAAAGCACTTGATTACTTTAACCAAGCTCTGCCCCTTTTGCGTGCTGTGGGCGATCGCTTTGGTGAAGCAACTACACTCAATAACATTGGTGCAGTCTATGGCGCTTTAGGACAAAAGCAGAAAGCACTCGATTTCCACAATCAAGCTTTGCCCCTTTCGCGGGCTGTGGGCAATCGCTTTGGTGAAGCCAACACACTCAATAATATCGGTTTAGTCTACGACGCTTTAGGAGAAAAGCAAAAAGCACTATCATTTTACAACCAAGCTCTGCCCCTATATCGGGCTGTGGGCGATCGCTCTGGTGAAGCAACTACACTCAATAACATCGGTAAAGTCTACGTCGATTTAGGAGAAAAGCAGAAAGCACTCGATTTTTACAACCAAGCTCTACCCCTAAGACGCGCTGTGGGCGATCGCTCTGGTGAAGCTGTCACCTTGAGTAATATTGGTGGACTCTTCCTAAGTACAAATCGACCAACTGAAGCTATTACTAATTTGCAGCAATCTCTCAAAATTAGCTTAGAAATGCGCCGAGGTTTACAACGAGAAAATCGCCAAACCTTTTTACAGCAAAACGGTGCAAGTGCAACTGCTTTAGTAGATGTCCTCATTAATCAAAAGAAATACAATCAAGCTTTTGAATGGGTTAACCTATTCACCACAGCCGACCTTGCTGATTATACTCGCCTCATTAATGCCAAAGTTGCCAACCCAGAAGCACAGCAGAGCCTTGATAACTGGAGTAAAAAAATCAACAATTGGAATCCCTACGACAACAACTGCAAAGCGATCGCTCCGAAAGCCTACCCCAACAAATTCGGCAATTAGAAGCACAAGTTTATTCAGATGCCGAAAAGATATCCCGCCGTTTTCCTGAAGTGGCAGAACTATTTGAAACTACACCAGCAGATATTAAAAACCTGACATCCTCCATACCCACAGGAACGGTTGTAGTTCAACCCGTTTTGCTAACTAATGTGAGAAATATGCCTAATAACATCGCATTTTTCATCTTCACAAAAGGCGAGTTGAGCGTTATTAAAAAATCTATTGATCCCACTAAATTTAATGAACTTCTCACTAAATACCTAGAAAAAGTACAAGACGATACTGATGCTAGCTACGCTGAAACAGGTGGAGAACTTTATGATATTCTCATTCGTCCTATAGAAGACAAAATCAAGGCTTTGTCACCCAAACAACTGAGTATTATTGCTACTGGTAAACTGCGCCATTTCCCTTTTGAGACTCTTTACGACAGTAAAACCAACCAATTTCTGATCCAGAAATATCCTGTTAACTATCTCACTCGTATTTCCAATAATTCTCTGAAATCTCCAGGTGTGCAAAATGCCGTACCCCGCAAAGCACAAGCTGTTTTAGCTTTTGGTAATCCTGTACCCCGTGACCCGCAAAATCTCCCAAGTGCAGAGGTAGAAGTCAGAAAGATTAAGGAAATATTCCCAGAAAGTGAAGTTTATATCCACAATAAAGCTACCCTAGAAAAGTTTAGATCCCAAGCTTTGCGCTTTTCCTTTTTGCATTTAGCAACTCACGGCTGTTTCAAAATTGAAGACTGCAAAGAAGTGGATTTACTAAATAATAGATTACTATTTGCTGATAAACCCTTAGACATTGCCGATGCTGCTCTTTTAGGGCTACAAGGCACACAACTGATTACCCTTAGTGCCTGTCAAACTGCTGTAGAAACTAATCTTAATGGTGAGGGAATTGCAGGTATTGCTTATATATTTGAGCGTGCTGGTGCTAAAGCTGTGATGGCAAGTTTGTGGAAGGTTGAAGATGAAGCAACTCAGGAATTGATGGTTGATTTTTATCAGAATCTCAAGCAGGGTATGACGAAAGGGGAAGCTTTGCAAAAAGCTAAGTTGAAGCTAATTAAAGATGACCGCCATCCTTTTTATTGGTCGCCGTTTGTTTTAATTGGTGATGCACGTTAAACAAGATTCCCGACTTTTTTAAGAAGTCGGAAATCTGAGTCATTTCACAACAACTTGTCTGATGTAATTGGTAGGTCACGAATGCGTTTACCTGTGGCATGGTAAACGGCGTTAGATATGGCAGCGGCTACGCCAACAATTGGAAGTTCTCCAAGGCTTTTGGTTCCCAGAGTATTCACATAAGGATCGTGTTCTTCAACAAATTGCACTTCTATATTTGGGATATCTGCATGAACAGGAATCAGGTAATCTGAAAGGTTAGCATTAACTATTCTGCCTTGATTAGCATCCATTACTGTCTTTTCCATCAGCGCCATGCCGATTCCCCAAGTAATCCCACCGATAACCTGACTCCGCGCTGTTTTGAAGTTGAGAATTCGCCCTGCACTATAAACGCCTACGCAACGTCTAATTTTGATTTCGCCTAACAATTCATCAACAGCAACTTCTACAAAAATTGCTCCAAAAGAGTGTTTGGAATACTGTTTGCTGTCTGGGTTGGGTGAGCTTTCCTCTGTGACTTCTAAACTCTCTAACCCGTGACGGCGCAGAATATCGGTGTAACTATCTCGCTTGGTGGGGTCTTGTTTTAAGAATATTTGCCCCAATTCTACTGTAATATTTTCTAATTGAGATTCATATAGAGGAGAATTTGAATCTGCGATCGCCATTTGAATCATCTTCACCCGTGCTGCACTAGCTGCTTTATGCACAGCAGGGGAAACACTAGCAACGGTGATTGAATTGCCTGCTATAGGAGCTTTGGGATGATTGCTATCACCTAGTTCAAACTGCACCGACTGACTGGGTAAGCCTAATGCTTCAGCAGCTACTTGAGTCATTACTGTATAAGTACCTGTGCCAATGTCTTGCGTACCACTTTGGACTCGCACCTCTCCAGTGGCGAATATTTCTACCTTGACTGATGCAGGGCCCGCATGGCTGGGAAATGTAGCACTTGCCATTCCCCAACCAATCAAGAAATGATCATCGCGCATCGAGCGAGGAACTGGGTTGCGTTTTGACCAACCAAAAATTTCTGCTCCCTGTTGATAACATTGTTTCAAAGATTTACTTGACCAAGTAAGTCCTGTGTGCGGATCGATATCTGCATGATTTCTCAGCCTTAGTTCAATTGGGTCAAGATTTAAAGTATACGCCAGTTCATCCATTGCTGATTCTAGAGCAAACATTCCTGGTGCTTCTCCTGGCGCTCGCATAAAGGTTGGTGTGCCGGCGTTGATACGAGCTAGGCGATATTTAACTTCCAAATTGGGACAGGCGTACATCATTGTTGTTGCTGCACCCACAGGTTCCACAAAGTCATCAAAGGGGGAAGTTAAGGATGTGCCAATGTGCGTAATAACGGTTAGTTTACCGTCTCTGGTTGCACCTAGGGTTAAGTGTTGTTGAGTTTGGGATCTGTACCCGCAAGAGGTGTACATTTGCGATCGCGTTACCACAACTTTCACTGGTCGCTTTACCTTGCGAGCTGCGATCGCGGCTAGGATAGTATGAGACTTCAGCAACGCTTTGCAGCCAAATCCTCCCCCTAAATATTTGGAAATAACTCGGACGTTTTCTGGAGGAATATTGAGGACGGCACAGATTCCCCGTTGTGTTGAAGAAATACCTTGAGTGGTTTCATATAGCGTTAAATTATCCCCCTCCCACATTGCTATAGTTGCAGAGGGTTCTAGGGGATTATGATGTTCCATTGGCGTCGTGTATACCTGCTCCATGAGAATATCTGCATGGGCTTTGCCAGATTCAACATCGCCTCTGGTAATTTTACCGGGCATGATGCCAAAAAATATTGATTCTGGCTCAAATATCTCTGCTTGTGCCATTGTGACTGTAGGCGGTGCTTCCTCGTAGATAATTTTTACCAGAGAGGCAGCGGTTTGGGCTTGTTCTAAAGTTTGGGCAACTACAATCCCCAGGTGTTGACCATCGTAGTAGATGTTATCGTCTTTTTCGGTTGGCTGAGGTTGTTGGGGAGAAAAGAAGGGTATTTTTACCAGAGATGGGGTTTGTTCGTAAGTAATAATATCTACCACACCAGGGGCGGCGGCGGCTGATGTGTCAATTTGGAGAACTTTGCCTTTTGCGATCGCACTAGTGAAAATCACTCCATAAACCAGATTATCTATTTGCACGTCAGCTGTGTAAGCTGCTTCTCCTGTAACTTTCAGCCTACCATCAACGCGATCCAGTGGCTTACCAACAATTCGGTGTTGCATATTTGTCATTGGTCATTTGTCAAGAGTTTTCCCCCTGCCCCTCCGCCCCTTTGCCCTTCTGCTCACCCGAATGGGTGAGAGACAATTCAGCCAATCAGGTGAACTAAATGGATGAAGTTAAGGTTTATGAAAAAGGGCACTCTCTTACTAAAGAGTATTGATTGCACTCATTCTAAATCTAATGATAAATCTATGAAACTTGCACTTTTATTTGATTCTGCATTGATTATTACTTCTGTTGCCCTCATGCCTGGAATCTCTCACCCTCAAACAGCTACGAACAATAACTATATGGATGTTGCGGGTGCAATTAGTGATTGCAAAATAAATATTTCTAATTATGACAATACGCTTAGCAGTAATTTCACTAATGTTACCGATTTTAAACCCTTTGATTTACAAAGCAGGTCGTTATCCAGAGATTTTTCTAACTAAGTACAACTTTACATATAGCGTTTTCTAATCATCTGAGGTACAAATTTATCTGTGCTTCTTTGTGTATTTCGCTCAAGTGAGAATCGCTATATAAATTTTATTTATATCAGAATGGAAAAATTATATTTATCGCCCACGCTATTAAATTCATAATTGCAACTACCCTAGGACATATATTAAAAATGTATTCTTGATAACATTTTTATACTAGTATTTTTTATTACTTTAGATGTTTATATAGTCATCTATCATTTGACATATTATTTCAGAGTATTGAGTTATTGTAGCCATTTGCTAACAAACAACTAAGAACTTTTATTGGATCCAATAAGTCAGAGAACCCTGACATTTGGATAAATATGCTGAATTATGTAGTTAATAAAAAATGATGTTAGCTAAGTAAATTTATATCCTCCTTTTAAAGACTGATAAAACTTATGGTAGGCTTTTTTTCGGCAAATACATTCATGGCAAGCATTTTCAGGTTTATTTAATAAGATGCTTGTATTATCAACATCCGAAGTTTTTCTGATGAGTGGGAGAAAATTGCTTTAAGTACAATAAATTACTCGTAAATATTATTACAATGTATAGTTTATAGGTTTATGTGTTTTATATTCAAGTACAATTACGGCTACATTTTTTTATTGTTTATTAAAGAATAACTGCAATAACCGAGTTTTCTATTAGTGACTAAGTACTGTTAAACACCAAAATCTCTACCAAGTAATGTGATTACTGGATTAGATAAAGCATTGTGACAGTTAGGCTTGCCAAAAAATTAAACATTGAACATAGAGGTGCTAAAAATGACTGAATTGCTTGCCTTGGGTGCGAAACAAAAGCAAGAATCAACCCAATTGCCGCTGTTTGCAGAAATTGACAGCTTTTGGGACAAAGAAATTAAACCTTTGTTTACAGATGAGTCTCTATGTTTCAAGGTGAAAATTCGTAACGGAAACCATATCAAGTACGTCAACTTGGATAATGGAGCAACAACCACTCCCTTTGCAACGCTTAAGCAGCATGTAGATGAGATGCTTGATACTTATGGTAGCGTCCATCGAGGCTCTGGGCAAAAGTCTATTATTACTACGCGAGAATATGATGCAAGCCGAGATGTTATTCGAGACTTTGTAGGGTCATCATCACAGAACTATGTAATCTTTGCCAAGAATACGACAGAAGCAATTAATGGAGCTGCTACACTCTGGGCGAAAAAACCTGGCAAAATCTTAGTCTCTGATATTGAGCATTCATCAAACTTGCTACCTTGGGTAACTAGAGACGAAGTTGTTCAGTACAGAACCCAACCGGATGGGAGTGTGAGCATCGCTGAAATTGAGGAGATTTTCAAGGCACACGAAAATCTCCCCGAAGCAGAGCAAATCAAGTTACTAACCATTACAGGCGCTTCAACAATTACAGGTTACAGACCACCTATTTATGAAATTGCGGCTTTAGCACATCGGTATGGTGCGAAGATGTTTGCTGACGTGTGTCAGTTAATCCAGCATGAACGGGTAGATATGCGTGCAGATGATGACCCATGTCATTTGGATTTTGTAGCTTTTTCTGGGCATAAAATGTATGCTCCTTATGGAACAGGGGTTTTGCTGGGGCCGAAGGAGTTTTTTGATAGCTCCTATCCTTATCAAATCGGTGGTGGAAACCTGCCTTATATTACCAGAAACCTAGAGATAAAGCGTTTTTACACAGAACGGGCACATGACCCCGGAACACCAAACGCAATGGGTGCGATCGCTATTGCTAAAGCAATTCAAATTATAGAGGAACTTGGACGCGATCGCATTGCGGAATACGAACACTCTCTAGTTGAATTCACATTTACACGGCTGAAGCTAATTCCTGGTGTGAGAGTACATATCTCAGGAGAGAATATAGCCCACGTCATACCCTTTGACATTGATGGGTTTGACGGACGTTTAGTAGCAGAGATTCTGGCACAAGAATACGGTATTGGGGTTCGGGCTGGGGCTTTCTGCACTTATGAATATATTCGCAAACTCAAGAGTATTTCTGACGAACAAGACTGCGAGATTGCTAAAGAAGTAGAGAGCGGAATTACACGTAACATTCCTAGCATTATCCGGGCAAGCTTTGCTGTGTATAATACATTGGAAGATTGCGATCGCTTTATTGATGCGATTTCGGAAATAGCCCGGCATGGATTGGATTACTATTTGCCTTCCTACAAACAAGATGAAATGACTGGTGTTTGGGGTGTGATAGACAAGTAGTCTTACCTCTTCTTCCCGCCAAAATTGATGTTTGTTAATCATCTCAGGTAGCAGAGGTAGACTTTCAACTCCTTTGCTACTTCCTTATTCTATGTGCCTTAATTACGTTAGCGCTGCGCTATCGCTAACGCTTCGCCATCGAGCGTTATTACGAATTACGAATTACGAATTACGAATTACAAGGGGGGTAACAGCTTGAGCGATGAAAACCTCTTTGACCAGGAGGATTACCTACAAGCACGGGTTGATGAATACATTTGGCAAAAAAGCTCAGATGCAGGTATCACGCGCCAGCGCTTTCTGCAAATACTAGCCACGATGGTTGGAGCAACAGCCATTGGAGGCTTAGCTAAACCTGCACCTGCTCACAGTCAGACAAGCAAATCAAATCTGTCAACCTCTGCTACTGTCAAACCTAAAGGCAGTAGAATAATTAAGCCATTGCCACCAGGATATATCTCTCATAGCAAAGGCACATTAGAGATGAACTGGGAAGCGATGTATGAGCGTGGCTATCTAGTACCAAACAATTGGTTTTACGTTCATAGTCGCAATACGCCTCCTCCTTTTGACCCATCTACTTGGCGCTTGCACATTCAAGGAACTGGCGTTTCCACACCTTGCGAATTCTCTTACGATGAAATCATCACTATGCCATCCATTTCAGTCACTTGTGCTATTGAGTGTGCTGCTAATGGTCGGCGCTTCTTTGAAGAGGCTTATAACAAGCCACTTTCTGGAACAAAGTGGCGGCTCGGCGCTATTGGTGTGGCTGAGTGGACTGGTGTACCACTTAGTATATTATTTGAGCGAGCTGGACTGAAATCTACTGCAAGAGATGTACTAGTTGAGGGCGGAGATTTAGATTCGCTGAACTCAAAGCAATCCAAGTTCAGTAGTGTAGTTCCCATTACAAAGGCATTAGCAGATAACTCGCTCCTTGTCTATGCAATGAACGGGGAACCATTACCTCCAGACCACGGTCAGCCATGTCGTGCTTTATTTCCTGGTTGGGGAGGAAACGCTAACGTTAAATGGATTGAGCGAATTGAGGTTTCTGAAACACCAATATACACCCAATGGGTGCTAGAGCAGATGGTACTGGTTGGCGCAGATTACCCAGCTATCTCTCCATATAAAGGTAAAGTGATTACGTACCAAAATGTTAAGAGCGCCTTTGAGTTAGCTTGGCCAGCTACACTTGCTGCTAAACCGTATCTACTGCGCGGACGTTCTTGGTCTGGAAAAGGGAAGATTGTGCGTGTGGAAGTCAGCTTAGATGGTGGTAAAACCTGGCAATTTGCACGTTTGAGAGAACCAAATTTTCCATTTGCGTGGGTTCGCTGGGACATTGAATGGAACCCAATTCCTGGAGAGTATTCTCTCCAAGCTCGTGCTACTGATAATTTGGGTAACACACAGCCTACTACGGTTCCGTGGAATGATTCTGGGTTGCTCTACGGAGGCGTTGTTAGCCATCCGGTAACAGTACACGGTTAGCAAGCATATTTTGTTCGTAGTGTTCGCGTAGCGTCTCGCAGAGAGCGATTCATCGCTCTATATGAAGGTTTTAAAGGGCTATAGCCGCTGATTACGAGCTAAAAAACTCGATTACATTCATTAGTTCTTTGATAAAACCTATTTATGAATGATTTTAGTTGGTTGATTTTAGTAGCTGGGGGCTTAATATCTGGAGTCATCGCTGGGCTTTTAGGAATAGGCGGCGGTATTATCACAATTCCTCTTCTAGTCACTCTAGGTTATACACCAGTTCAAGCGATCGCTACTAGTAGCCTTGCGATTGTGATTACTTCAATTTCTGGAAGTATACAAAATTGGTGGATGGGCTACTTTGACTTTAAACGCGTTATTTACTTAGGAATTCCAGCTTTTTTCACTACTGGAATAGGAGTTTATTTCGCCAATAAAATTCCATCACATATAATACTCTTTTCATTTGGCATCATACTACTCGCTAATATCTATTTGATAGACCTTCGCAAACAACTGGCTTCCAAAGAAGCAGAGAATTCAGCACCAGTATTAGAAGGAGAGAGTGCAGCACTAGCATTTAACCCATTACTTACCAAACTTGGCACTGGAGGAGCAGCAGGAATTTTGGCAGGTTTGTTTGGCTTAGGTGGTGGGACGATTATGGTTCCGCTGCAAATATTGCTCTTGGGAGAAGAAATTAAAGTAGCAATTCAAACTAGTTTAGGCGTTATTGTCATCACTGCTTTGGCTGCCTGCACAGGACACACACTAGAGGGAAATATTCTGTTTATTCAAGGTATAATTTTGGGATGCGGAGGTCTTGTAGGTGTTCAGATGAGTACTCGCACACTGCCAAAAATACCAGATTCCGTTGTTAGCCTTGCACTTCGTATTTTCTTAGGAATCCTATCAATTTATATTTTTTGGGAAGCCTGGATAACTTATCAACTCGTAGCTTAAAAATTCCTCAGATATCAGATTCCCGAATTCTGGAAAAGTCGGGAATCTTGTTGTTGCGTTAAGTATACAGCAGATAACATTACAATTCATAAATGTTATCTAGAAAACAGGTAACTGAATGAATGTAAGTTTTATGGCGATCGCCAAAACCATCCATCATAAAAAACTAAGTAGATTGTGTTTATTTACATTATAAAATATATTTAGAACACAGTATATCCAATTACATAAAATTTCATAAGCATAGGAGCAGCATATAAAAAAACCTTATTAACAAGTCATGTCAAATGTTTCACCATCCAAAAAATCAGCAAAGCTTAGTTTGTAGCTGCTACCTCCAAAAGGAAGGCTGCATTGAGCTACAAAAAACAATAGTTTGGGGAAACGTCAAATAGAAGTAGAGCCGATTACTAAATGACTATAGATGAAGTAGTACAGCTACTAAAAGCCAGTCAAGCAACCGGTTTAACGACACTCCAAGAAATGATTTTGCGTGCTTCGTGGGAAGGAAAGACTTACACCAGTATAGCGCTGGAAGCACACTACGGAGAGGAGCGTGTTAGGAAAGTTGCTTCTAATTTATGGCAATTGCTAAGTAATTTTTGGCAGGAACCTATCAATAAATCTAACTTCCGTCAAACTTTAGAAAACCGCAGTCTTAGTCAAACATATCAGCAATTAATTCAAGAATTCAACCGAGCAGCCACAGCCATATCCTTAGAATTTCCCAGCGGCCCAGTATCCCTTGATTCCAGATTTTACATCCCTCGTCCGCCAATTGAAGAACTTGCCTACGCACAAATAGCTGAACGAGGGAGTGTCGTCTGCATTAAAGCTAGCAAGAAGATGGGGAAAAGCTCATTGATATTACGACTGCTCGCACACGCTAACAATCAAGGCTTTCGCACCGTAAGTTTGGACTTTCAGCAAGCAGACAGCGCGGTATTTGCTAACTTGGATAAATTTTTGCGGTGGTTGTGTGCAAATATTAGTCGGGAATTACAGCTAGAACCAAAACTCAATGATTATTGGGACGAGGAAATGGGTAGCAAAGTTAGTTGCTCCATCTATTTCCAAAAGTATTTGTTATCCACTTTGGAAAGTCCGCTTGTCTTAGTATTAAATGAAGTAGATTGTGTATTTGAGTATCCAGAAATTGCTGGGGATTTTTTGCCATTAGTGCGCTCTTGGCATGAACAAGCCAAACATATAGAAATTTGGCAAAAACTGCGTCTTGTTTTGGTATACTCAACAGAAATTATTGTTCCTCTCAAACTGACTCAATCACCATTTAATATCGGTTTGCCAATTAAGCTGCTCCCATTTACAAAAGAACAGGTGCAAGATTTAGCACAACGTCATGGATTAGATTGGAAAGATGGTAATGATGCTGAAAGTTTGATGGCAATGGTTGGAGGACATCCTTATTTAATTCGACTCGCTTTGTATCATCTTATGGGTAAAGGGGGTTTAGAGAGAGATTTACAACAGCTATTGCAGCAAGCACCCACAGAAGCGGGAATTTATAACGAGTATTTAAGGCGGTATTTATTAAAACTACGAGAGGAGCCGGAATTAGCAGGGGCTTTTTATCAAGTAATTAATGCTACGGCTAATATGAAAATAGAGCCAGAACTAGCATATAAATTACAGAGCTTGGGGTTAATTAATTTAGAAAGCGATCGCTATACTCCTACATGTGAGTTGTATCGTTTGTATTTTCGAGAACAACTCACAACAACTGAGGATTTTAGCAATGCTCGTGTTGAACAGTTGAAAAAAGAGAACCAACAATTGCGTGTTCTTTCTAACTTAGATGAACTAACGCAATTAGCCAATCGCCACTACTTTCATACATACTTGCAAATTGAGTGGCAAAGATTCGCTCGCGAGCATACCACGCACACACTACGCGAGTATATGCCCATATCCTTGATTTTGTGCGATATCGACTATTTCAAAATTTACAACAAAATCTACGGTAATTCCGCAGGAGATGAGTGTTTGCGACAAATCGCTAATACTATCAAAAACTGCGTAAAGCGCCCACTTGGTAGTAGCAGTTTCTCGTATACTAAGAGTACTTACTCTGCTACTAATGCGATCGCAATTTCCCAGATGACAGATTGCAACGACGAAAACACGGTGTTAGTGGCTCGCTACGGTGGTGAAGAATTTGCCATTCTCGCCCATGCAGATCTTACAGCTGCTATGTCTGTTGCCGAACACATTCGAGAGCAAGTAAAAGCTTTGGCAATTAAGTGTGAGTATCCTGGGATAGGTGGTTTGCCCGCTGCTGTTTTAACTGTCAGCTTAGGTGTGGCTAGCGTCATTCCCACAGGAGAAACCGAGCCTGTGACTCTAGTTAATGCAGCCGAAGAAGCGCTACATCAAGCCAAAAGACAGGGACGCGATCGCGTTTCCAGCTAAATTAGAGTCAGGCAAACTCGATACCAAATCTCAAAATCCACCTAAAGCTTGACTAAACACCTATTAATAAAATATGATGTTAGATTGTCTGTCTAATTCCTGCTCGGATCAGGTAGACATACTACAAAAGCAGGCAAAAGCATCTCTATAAGAGAAAAAAGCCAGCTACCTGTACGGCAACCTCAAGGACAATTCCATGACCTACGCAATTATTGAAACTGGCGGTAAACAATTACGAGTAGAGCCAGGGCGGTTTTACGACATTGAACTGCTGACAACCGAACCAGACGAGAAAGTTACAATAGAATCGGTATTATTCGTGCAGCACGACGGCGAAGTCACCATTGGACAGCCGCTAGTAACAGGTGCAACTGTAGAAGGGACAGTACTACGACATTTCAGAGGTCGTAAAGTCCTGGTATACAAAATGAAGCCGAAAAAGAAGACCCGCAAAAAACGGGGGCATCGTCAAGAAATTACCAGACTCATGATTAACTCCATTACCCTTAATGGTACGGTGTTCGCCGCAGAAGCAGCAGCAACGGACGAAGCGCCTGTTGTTGATAACACTCCTGTTGAAGTTGAAGCCGCTGCTGAATAATAGAAATAAGTAAATAGATAAGAGGAAATCATGGCTCATAAGAAAGGAACAGGTAGTACGCGCAACGGTCGCGATTCTAATGCTCAACGTCTGGGTGTCAAGCGCTACGGTGGTCAAACTGTGCGTGCGGGAAACATTCTCATACGTCAACGTGGCACTAAATTTCACCCTGGTAACAACGTCGGTATTGGCAGCGATGACACTTTGTTTGCCTTAATCGACGGCGTGGTAACGTTTGAGAGAAAGGGCAAAACCCGCAAAAAAGTTAGCGTTTATGCAGCTGAAGCTGCCGCAGTTGTTGAGGCAACCGCAAGTTAAAGTGAAATCGGCGGTTAGAAACCGCACGCCAGTCGCCTCAACGGGGGGCTTCGGGGCCCCCACGAAGTGGGGATGGGGGGAGACCCCCGCACAGCGCTGGCTTGTCTACACAGGCAAAACCCGCCTCCGCGGGTTAATTTTCCGTTAGCCCACGGAGGTGGGCTTTGTTTGTATAGCCGCGAATTCTATTCGCCAGGGCTTTAAGTTGACACCAATGCACTTGCCCACTCCACTGATTTATCACACAAGCCTGCTGTTAGCGGGGCGTTTAGTCCGTGCTGAGTCCTGTAAGGGAGACTGTCGCCATGACCAACTCAACTCCAATGGATGACGGCAAAAATGTTAGAAAGAAAAAAGGCAAGTCACTTCCTCCAAAGCTGATAATCTGGCTGGGGAAGTTTGTTTGGACGACTCTCTGGCACATAATGATGTCAAAGCTGGCTCCCCGCAATCAATCGGGAGCGTACATCCGTCCCAACAGCCAGTTCCGAAAGTTTATCGGCACAGAGCCAGGAAATCCGCATCCACCAGCAGCGGGGCGCTATAAACTTTATGTTGGGCTAGGCTGTCCTTGGGCGCACCGAACCCTGGTTGTGCGATCGCTCAAAGGACTCGAAGCTGTAATATCGGTATCAGTCGTGTCTCCTTCTTCAACAGAAGGGGGTTGGGTGTTCGACCAAGAAGACGAAGGTTGTCGCACACTTGCGGAGTTATATCAGCTAGCAGAACCCGGCTACAGTGGACGCGCTACAGTTCCAGTATTGTGGGATGATCAAACGAAAGCGATCGTTAACAATGAGAGTGCAGAAATTATCGTCATGCTGAACTCGCAGTTTAATGAGTTCGCCAACAATCCTACACTAAATCTCTACCCAGAAGAACTTAAAGAGAAAATTGATTGGTGGAATGAGAAAATTTACCATGCAGTGAACAACGGCGTTTATCGTTGCGGTTTTGCCCAAACCCAAGAAGCATATAATCAAGCCTGTAATGAACTGTTCGTGACTCTTGATGAGATTGACACAGCATTGCAGACTAATCGATATTTGTGTGGAAAAAATCTTACGCTTGCAGATATCCGTTTATTCACAACGTTATTTCGTTTTGATAGTGCCTACTACGGGTTATTTAAGTGCAACCGTCAGCGAATTCGAGACTATCAAAATTTGGGAGCCTACTTACGTGACTTATATCAGCTTCCAGGTGTTGCTGATACTTGCGACGTAGAAAGCGTCAAGCGGGATTACTACGGTAACTTGTTTCCACTCAATCCCGGTGGAATCATCCCCAATGGGCCTGATATGGCATACCTTTATGAACCACACAATCGCCAAAGTATCGGCGTGGGGGCTTCATAAGTTATCTTGAGAACATATTCCTCGATAGGTGCATATCTGAAGTTGGTATAATTGTGAACCAAATTAATCGAGTGGCAATTGTTGGCGGAACTCACGGTAATGAATTCACAGGGGCTTATCTAGTCAAAAAGTTTAGCCAGTTTCCTGATTTGATTGCTAAGCCCAGTTTTGAAACTGTGACTCTGCTAGCAAATCCTAAAGCTTTTGCAGTAGGAAGACGATATATAGAGAAGGATTTAAATCGCTGTTTTCTTAAACAAGAACTGCAAGATCTGACTCTCGAAAGTTACGAAGAATTACAAGCTAAATCAATCAAAAATATTCTAGCATCAAGTGCAAAAAAGGTAGATTTTATCTTGGATTTGCACAGTAGTACAGCCAATATGGGTCTGACGATTATTCTAGTAAATAATCATCCTTTCAACTTTAAGCTAGCTGCTTATCTAAGCTATATTAACCCCTTAGTTAAGGTTTATCGCTGCTCTTTTCAATCATTTGAAGAAAATCCATTTCTGAATGCTCTGTGTGAATTAGGCTTTGCAATTGAGGTTGGCCCCGTTGCTCAAGGCATCTTAAAATCGACACTGTTTCAGCAAACAGAAAAACTTGTTTATGAGGTTTTGGATTATCTAGAACGATTCAACCAGGGCGAGATTCCCTCAACCAACGAAACGCTGCTCATGTATCAGCACTTATCCGTTGTAGACTACCCAAAACAAGAGGATGGCGCAATCTTTGGGATGATTCATCCAGAGTTGCAAGATAGGGATTATCAAGCTCTAAACCCAGGAGATCCGATGTTCCTAACCTTTAATGATGAAACAATTGTTTATCAAGGTGAATCCACCGTCTGGCCTATTTTTATTAATGAGGCTGCTTACTATGAAAAAGGGATTGCAATGTGTTTGACACAAAAGCTGCGAGTCAATCTCTAGAATTCTTTGTATTCTTGATAACTAAAATAATTAACCTTGACCAATCCTATAGATGGAGGGAATAGGTTTGCGAATAAAGATAAATTTATTTCTAGAATGGTCTATTATTCCAATGTCTTTGCTAATATCCTCCGGGAGTACCCCATCCTGGAGGATATTTTTTTTGCAACTGCCATGTCTAATACCAATTTAAAAAAAGAATGTGATAGACCATGTAGAGACGTTGCAATGCAACGTCTCTACCAAAGGATTTGTTGCAATCATTAATTGAATCGGTATAATATCAGTCAATAGGTTGGGTATTAAAGTTAAAAACCTTGAAATTAGTAGGTTGGGTAAAGCAGAGCAAAACCCAACACTAAACTTTAATTGTTGGGTTTCGTTCCTCAACCCAACGTACTACTAGCATGTCTACAAAGCAAAGTTATTGAAGCGTTGTTTCAAATATTCATTGGGTTTTAGTCTGAAAAAGAGACTTTCATCTACCAATAGTTAGAAGGTTGGTTAATCGCAATCTTCTAATTAAAACGAATTGTTTTATGCGTGATATTACGGTACTCAAACTAATTAAATGATTAATAAAATATACAGTAATATTTTGGGTGCTAAATATGTCAGATATGCTACCTCAGTGCAAAAGTTTGAAAGAGCAAGTTGAGTTTATATTACAACTTTTACAGCAAGAACCAACACTACGTTCTCAAGATATTACATCTGTACAAACTTCACTCAGTAAAGCGATTGCTCCCAAGTTTGAGATTGTATTTGCAGGTGCATTTAGTGCGGGTAAGTCAATGCTAATCAATGCACTGTTGGAGAGGGAGTTACTATACAGTGCAGAGGGACACGCTACAGGTACGGAATGCAAAATTGAGTATGCAGAATTAGATAAAGAACGTGTTGTTTTAACGTTTTTAAGTGAAGCAGAGATTCGAGATCAAGCAGTTTTGTTGTCTCAGCAGATGGGATTTAATACAGTAGCTAATATCAATCAATATGATGTAATTAATTTGCTACGTCAAGGTTGTGAAACTATTATCCAGCAAGAGGGTGGTGAGAGTAAATCGGAACGGGCAAAACAAGCGAAGGCGTTGATACTGTTATTGAAGGGGTATGTAGCAAACCGCGATCGCATCCACACGGTTAATAATGCCACATATTCAATGGAACAATTTAACTTTTCCAATCTCAAGGAAGCGGCTGGATATGCACGTCGTGGTAGCAATAGCGCTGTTTTAAAACGGATAGAATATTACTGCAACCATCCTCTATTGCAAGATGGCAATGTAATTATTGATACTCCTGGAATTGATGCACCTGTGGAGAAGGATGCACAATTAACTTACGCCAAAATTCAACATCCCGATACTTCAGCGGTGGTATGTGTGTTAAAACCTGCTTCGGCTGGGGATATGACAAAGGAAGAAACGGAACTTTTAGAAACGATGCGGGAGAATGGGGGAATACGCGATCGCGTTTTTTACATTTTTAACCGGATTGATGAAACTTGGTACAACACTCAGCTACGGCAACGATTGGATGATTTAATTACTGGGCAGTTTCACAATACCAGTAGAGTTTATAAAACTAGCGGATTATTAGGATTTTACGGCAGTCAGATTAAACAGACAAGCGCACAAGACAGATTTGGTTTAGATTCTGTCTTTGCAGAAAGTGTTAAAGGTTTGGATGGTAGAGAAGAAACACCACAATTTATTAACGAATTTAATCGTTATTGTGCTAACTCAGGTAAATTGTCAGCTAGTAAATTCCGCATTTCGGTAAACAGCTTTGAAACCTCAAATGAGAACTATGTACGGATTTTAACTGAACAAGGAACGCCATTAGTTAACCAGCTAATTCAAGATAGTGGTATTGAGGAATTCCGCACAGCTATTACTCGCTATCTTACCGAAGAAAAGCGTCCGCAATTATTTAAAAATCTAGCTGATGATTTGGAAGATATTTGTATTAAATTGAAAAAACATTATCAGGAAGTGCAGCGAAATTTAGATAGTCAACCGCGAGAAATTGAGGCGATGAAGGCGCAAGAGTTACAGCGCCTCAACCAGCAACTCCAGGAATTTGGCAAAGACTTTAGCCAGCATATCACCACAGAAGTTAATCAATTAATTAATAATTCTTGTGACGTTTTTGAAGCAGACTTTCGGCAATTACAATCACGAATGATTCGCCGTTTAGATGAGTTGTTAGACACATTTTCTGTTGCTCATGCTTATCGGCGTGCAACCCTCAGCCATCCGCGCAATGCTACTGCGCCTTTAATTGCCATTTTAGTAGAAGCATTTTATTACTTAGCAAATCAATTAGAAGACATCTTAGTTGAGTCGTCTCAACAAATTATTATGAATTTTTTCCAGCGATTAATCGAAAAGGTTCGTAAGTCAGAATACTATCGCCAATTATATCGCTTATTAGGTAATGATGGCGGAATTGAACAAGAGATCAGAATTGTAGAAAAACAAGTAACTCAAGCGTTAGTGAGTGCAGCTAGTGTAGAGTGCGATCGCTTTGTGCGTGAAAGTCCTAGATTTTACGATGAAGGCACTTTTTCTATATATCAATTTCGTCAGACTTTGCTACAAACTTCTCAAGGTTATGACTGTGAAAGCATAGTAGAAGCAGAACCCGCAATTAGGCAATTATTGAAGTTAGATTTTGAGCCAAAAGTTTCTCAAACCATTCGTAAATCTTTCCGCCAAACCGTCAACCAAACCCTCAAAACTCTGTTATTACCAATGGCTGATCAGCAAGCGGATGAAATTTTGCAGCAGTACCCTCATGCACGTGCGTTTTTAGAGAAAACGCTGGAAAAAGAAGCTGAGGATAAGATTGCTCATAATCGGCGATCGTTGAGTGCTATTGAAGAGAAGATTGAGGTATATAATTCAGCAGCATCTAATATTAATAGTTGTTTGCAAGCAATGCAATTGTATGATCATTTGCTACCTGTAATTGGTGATGCAGATTCTCTAAATTTGGCAACTGATTCACAAGTCGATAATATCTTGTCAAATAACGGTATTGTTATTTCAGATGGTTTATTACATGGAATAACACAAACTTGATATCTATGGTTATAATACGGTTTGCATTAGCACTCTTCTAGCTTTTTTTGTCTGGGTAAAGGGTAAAAGGGCAAGGAAAAGGGTAAATGGATTTGTTCTTCTCTTTCCCTTTTGCCAATCCCTAATCCTCAGCCCTCAATACTGTGCCCCCTTTATCGTTTATGTTTTATAAAAGAGTTTTGTCAGGGTTTGCATTATTATTAAGTCTTATTAGTCTGTTTCTCAGTTCTTGGATTATTATTCCTGCTCCAAATATGCTTTTACTTCCGCTAGCAGTGGGAGCGCCAGAAATTAGTCCCTGGTTGTTTGGATTAAATTTGCTTTGTTTGCTCCTTGCTTTTTTCTGCATCCGCCAGCGTCAACTACAACGTCTAGTCTGCACTTTAAGTTTAATTGGATTGCTAATTTGCGCGTCGGTGCTAGTGAATATACCACTAACTCAAATGCAAATGGCGAAAGCTATGAAACAAGGATTAGGTACAGATTATCTAGAGCAAATTCCAGTCCAAATAAGCGCTAAGATGCAAAGCTATCCCTTTTCCTTAGTTAATACTTTCCGGGGTATTCCATCAGGTAAAACGCGTCATCAAACAGGTATTATCTTTGCTACTTCTGCGGGAGTACCATTAAAAATGGAGGTTTATCAACCCCCAGCAGTGGGTAAATATCCAGCAGTGGTTGTAATTTATGGTGGAGCTTGGCAATATGGCAGTCCTCGCGCCAATTTTGAGTTTAATCAATATATAGCAAGTCGGGGATACACGGTATTTGCAATTGACTATCGACACGCACCAAAATACCGATTTCCGGCTCAGCTAGATGACGTACGTACAGCCCTCAACTTTATTCACAAACACGCAGATGAATATGAAGCTGATCCAGAACGCATGGTACTATTAGGACGTTCCGCAGGCGCACATCTGGCAATGCTGGCTGCTTATCAACCAGATGCATTACCTGTCCGTGCTGTGGTGAACTATTACGGGCCTGTTGACTTAACTGAAGGATATAAAACACCACCACGTCCTGATCCCATCAACTCCCGCGCTGTTTTAAAGGCATTTATCGGCGGTTCTCTAGAAGAATTACCTAATCGGTATCAAATTGCTTCGCCGATAAATTACGTGACGCGCTCTTTACCACCAACTTTATTAGTCTACGCCAGACACGACCATTTAGTACAAGCACGATTTGGCAGGCAGATGTACGAACGGTTACGTAATGGGAACATTGCGGTTTTTTTAGAGATTCCTTGGGCAGAACACGCTTTTGATGCCATTTTTAATGGTGTTAGCAATCAATTAGCGTTATATTACACCGAGAGATTTTTGGCTTGGGCATTGTTTAGTCAATAATTTCATCATCAAGAGAAGCCTTTAAAAATAGCAAACATCTCTATTGTGTTTTTGGTTGATGCATACTGTTGACAAGCAAGAAACTGCGATCGCGAAAGCTAGTCATATTGGATAACTGCGCGAACCATTACATTTATCGAAAAATATGCTGTGAAAAGTCATAGACTTTCAAGGGTGAATGCGTCAATATATCGCTTGTGTAGTGACGAATTTTATTAACAGCGAGTATAATTTTTGAATATATTTTGTAAGCGATTTATAAAATTAAGGTAGATATGGAAGATAACTGGTATTTACAAGAATGCAGTGATAATGATGTTATTTCATCCAAGGATAAACTATTTAAACTTGGTAAATTTAGAGATGCACTAAATTATGCATTCACTAATAGAGTGATAAATATAATAAATGGAGCATTCCAAGAAAAAAAATTACCAACGCCTAACACACAAGAATTATTAACTAGCGGTTTAGATTGCGAAATTTTAAAGATAGGTTCAAAAGGCTGGCAACCGGGAAAATTAAGAATCAAAGTTACCCTAGAGTTTTGTCCAGATGAACCAAAAACCAACGAATCCGAATCGCCTTTAGATGACCTTCGCCGCATGATTAAAGAAGGTGACTCATGACCAAAACTCCCCGCATTCGCATCCCGCCTGAAGTCAGAAAATATGTTTTTCAGCGTGATAAATACCAATGCCAAAGCTGTGGTAAAACAACTTTAGAAACTGACCTCACTATTGACCACATTATCCCCCTCGCTCAAGGTGGTCAAAACGATATCAGTAACTTACAAACTCTTTGCTTCATCTGCAACCAGCAGAAAACAGATAAAACTGACCACCGCTTCCGGCGATATTTTGATCTTTAGGTTAGTTTAGGATGGACTGTTAGTTTTAAGGTCTATGTCTCCAAACGTCAACAGCAATTCCCGAAAATTCGCCACAGTTAAAACCACGGTTTTGTACCTCTTCGCTGCGATGCCTGCGGCGGGCTACGCCTACGCTATTTTAGTGGCAGCCTTTCCCTGGCTATATGAAGTTAAAACGAAAGCTGGAATCAACATATCACGTAGCCGCCACGCTGGAACCTTTTTAGAGAAGCATACTCACGGACTCTTTAGGTGTGAGTGGCTTTATCCCTACCGTTGCGATCGCCCTCAAGGCTAGATATAGGGTTGCCCAGTAGATATTTAGAACCACAGATAAACACCGATAAACACCGATAATTTATTAGTGTTTATCTGCGGCTGCTTTTTAGTTTTGTCGAACTCACATGACGTAATAAATCTGTAAGCTGGTGATCTCGATTAAAGAGAACAAGAAAAGCTAAGATAACAACTCCCATTGTGGCGATCGCAACTCCTGCTGCTTGTGCAAAAATAATTACAATCTGGTAGCGTATAGCATCATTAGGATTTGCTCCAGCGAGAATTTGACCGGTCATCATTCCCGGTAGGCTAACTAATCCCATCACCATCATTGAGTTTATAGTCGGAATCATTCCTGTTCTCAGGGCTTCTTTAACAGTTTGATGTGCAGCTTCCCAACGGGTTGCGCCCAAAGTCAGTAGGGCCTCTATTTCCCCCCGATGACTAATTAAGTCCTCCATAAACCGATCCAAACTCAAAGAAGTACCCGTGAGAGCATTACCCAACACCATACCCAACAGGGGAATGAGATACTGTGGTTCGTACCACGGCTCTACGCGTACAATGCCAGTAACTATTATCCCGGTAACTAAAAAGGAACCGCTTAAAAGGGAAATGAAATTGTTCCAATAAATACTTGTAAACCGTCTGCGCGTACGGTTGACACTGGATACACCAGCAATAGCTGTCATGCCCAAAGCCAAAAGTATGATCAATACAGGGTTGCTGAGAGTAAACACCCACTGTAATATGTACCCTACCAGCAACAACTGCACTACCATGCGTAGCGAGGCTATCCCCAGACTTTGCTCTAGTCCCAACCGCAAGACCAAAGAAAGCCCTATATTGATCAGAATAAACAAAGTCGCCAAAGCTAGTTGTCCATAACTTATCTGGATATAATTGGCTTCCATCAGTCTTTTTCCTTCAAGGTAATTTGGCGGCTGGTAATGCGTTCTAACTGGGTTGGGTCGTGACTTGTCCACAGATATGCCCGTTGTGGATCTTGATGTTGCCAAACTGCAACTAAAGCCTCTAAACTTTGGGCAGTTCCACCATCCAATGAGGCAGTAGGTTCATCCAGTAGTAGTATTTTTGGTGAAAGTTGCAAAGCTCGCAAAAAGGCGAGAATCTGCGCTTCACCACCAGAAATAGCGCTCACCGGACGCTGCAAAAAGTCAGCCGTTTTATGCAAAAGATGCAGATAGTCTAGAATTAACTGACGGTTGTAAACTTGATGGCGGTGAACTGCTAATCGATAAACTTTCTGGAGATTTTCCTCTACAGTTCCTTCCCACAAGGCTGGCCGCTGGTGCAAGTAGATAATTTGGGAACGATAGCTAGGTATAAACCAGGAATTCATCGGCTGTCCCTGAAAAATAATTTGCCCTGCTTGTACTGGATCTAGACCAGCTAATGCTCGTAACAGCAAGCTTTTACCAGATCCAGAAGCACCGATCACGGCTACTCGTTCCCCTGGAAACAATTGAAAACTCAGGTGACTCCAGATCCAGCGTTTCTCAACTGTTCGACCTAAGTCTTGTACAGAGAGAATAGGGTTTTTGGGAGACAGTTCTAGTTCACTAGTCTGGCTTTGGGTAAGTTGATTTTTCATATTGTCTCCCCAGAATCCTCAGAATATTTTACGTTGTTCTAAATGGGCAAGAATATCTGAGCGATCGCGCCACACAGGACGTAATTTTTTGTTGGCAAACATCTCTAACTGGTCACTAATGTGTGACGATCCGGGTTGAGTTGCATTCCCGTAGCTAGTGAGTGCCATTGCTCGTACAGGGTTGGAAAATTCAATTGCAGCAACATACGAATCACCTGCAACAGCTTGGAATTGCCCGTTTGCTCCGGGAGCAAAATTGAGTACACGAAAAATTCCCAGGTCATCATCCCCACCATTAGCAGGTAAATTCACATTACCCATCTGAATCCGAAAAACCTTACCCCACGGTACATCAAGCGCCCCATAAGTCTTTTCTACCTGTGCTGCTACTGCTTCGAGTGTTGCAACTGCACTTTTAGGATTAGCTAAACCATCGGGTGTGGTGCGGGGAGAATTTTCATTCCAGGGTTTACTAAATGTTTTATCCGAGTCCATCTGTTCTACCCAAAAAGCAAATAATACCGCCCCCCGGCTATCTGCATTAGCTTGCCGATCCCAGGCTTCTAAGACACTAGCTGCTTTTTGCCCTATGTCCTGACCATACTTGCGTGCAGCCGGAATTAAATCATCCAACAGGCGATCGGCCAATTCCATGCGGGTAGAATGCTTGTATGTAACCATTTCATCAAAAGAGATTTTGTCATCTTCAGCCAACATTCTTACAGAACGTTGTGAGCGGAAATCCATGAATCGAGGTGCTATGTAAGGCGGGTAATTATCTGCTTTAATGGCGGATGGAAATGTAGTTGTCCAAGGTGGATCATTGGTATTTTGCAACCAGCCGCTCTTAGGGTCAACTATGCGCGGTAAATCTTGGTAAGGATGAATTTTTGTCCACAAGGTTTTAGATGTATCGCCAGGAATGACACCTTCCCAGTATGCAAAATCACCATTTGATCGCACTGGAACTTGACCGTTGAATAGGTGCATAATATGCCCTTCTCTATCTGCATACATCACCGTAAAAATCGATAGTTGTAGGCGCTTGAGTGCGGTTTCAAACTGGTTGAGGTTTTGGGAACGTGCCATATCCCACCACTGTTGGAGTACACCAGGTCGGTCAAGACCTGCAACTCTCAGGGCTACAGCTTTACCATTTTTCTCAGCTACCACAGGCCCGTGGACAGAACTTTTCACTACTAATGGTTGCTCTTGTAAGGAGCCGTTTTTTTGTTTCACCTTTAAAGAAAGAGTTTTTGTGTGGAACTTACGAACTTTGTCATCAAAGCGATAACCATTACCTGCCAGTGTGAGTTCATAAACATCCCAACCATCATAAGTATTAACAGTGTGAGTCCAACCTAAGTTGTTGTTAAATGCGATCGCTAATACGGGAATACCTACAAGCGTTGCTCCATAAGCATCAATTCCTGGTGCGGTGATTTGGGCCTCGTACCACAAAAATAAATCTGACCAGGGTAGGTGTGGGTTTGCTAGCAACATTGCCTTCCCACTGGCAGAACGATTTGGTGCGATCGCCCAACCATTAGATCCCGCTTGCAACTTTTGTTTACTCAGGTCTAATGCTTGCTCTGGATTAACTACAAAGGTGAAGTTGAGCACCCGATGTAAGTGAGCCATGATATCTTCTGCCTTGACTGGTAGCACCGCCTCAACTTGATCATCAATCAAGTTAGGATTTTGGGAAGCATAAGCATTGATCCCAGTAGCAAAAGCATCAAGATAGCTACGAAAAGCTGGACTCTGTGCCTTGTACCAAGAACGAGCGCGTTCTGGTACTCCCGCAGTCTGTACCCAACGATCTGACCCTAAATATTCCTCTCCCCAATATTCGGCCGCGCGTCCCCGTGCTTGACCATAGAGACGCAAAAGCAAATCTCCGTGACTTTGCATTTGTGCCCAGCCAAAGGCGTAAAATGCACTCCGGTCATCTTTTCCGTATATATGCGGTACACCATAAGTATCCCATAATATCTCTGTAGATTTTGTTGGTATGGCTATAGTGTGGCTTCCTACAAACAAAACCATTATCAAACTGAGTATTAAGGGTAAAACACGTATTGATTTTCTTTTGCAAACCCTGAGTAAAATATCAATCCTCATTAACACCACCATGTACAGATGCAACGCCTGGTGACTGAAACTGCTATTTGTCAAAGAAGAAGCAAGGGAGAAGAGTCTGCACTCTGCTTTTCTGCTAAAAGCAGCCTTTTGGTAACAAGGTAAAGCTGCACGCAAGTGACTTTGACAAAGCAGATTTAAGTTGATCTAACAATACCACTTTGTTGAGAAATTATATCAAAGCTGAAACGTTATACTTTATTCCGATTAAAAATGAGGAAACAGCTACAGAATCATGTAATCTATATATTTATTAAGAAAGATTATCAACTCTCATGATTAAAAACCTGTTAAATATTAAAAAACAAATAACCAGCAAAGCGTAATATTTTCAAGTGACAGCAGGATCATGACAAAAGCGACCACAATGTCACCTAGAGGATTGAAAAAGCCACAAATGTCAGCCTTATTTGGTCTGGTTTTGGGACTGTGTATCCTGCTAATTTGCTTGGTATACAGTGTAACGTTAGGTGCAGCAGAAATCCCTCTAGGTAAAACTTTGACATCTTTTATAGCCTTTGATGGTTCGTACCAACACTTAGTTATTCAGACCGTAAGATTACCGCGATCGCTAGTTGCTATCCTAGTAGGTTCAGCCTTGGCTGTCTCTGGAGCATTGATGCAAGGTTTGACACGCAACCCCTTAGCAGATCCAGGGATTTTGGGTATTGAGTCGGGAGCAGCACTGGCTGTTGTTACAACAATTTTTGTTTTTGGCAGCTCAGACTTAAGTTTTTTAACCATTGTGGCCTTTCTGGGTGCAGGAGCCACAGCGATGTTAGTCTACTTTCTTGGTTCTCTGGGACGGGGAGGAGCCACCCCGTTGAATTTGACAGTAGCAGGTGCAGCACTCACGGCTCTGATTTCTTCTCTGACCACTGCTATTTTGATCGTCAGTCAACGAACATTAGAAGAAATTAGATTTTGGTTAGCTGGTTCATTAGCCGGTAGAGATATCAACATATTCTTTCAAGCATTACCTTTCGTCGTCATGGGATTAGTGGTGGCTTTTGCCCTTGGTAGACAAATTACCACCATGAGTCTTGGTGAAGATGTGGCCAAAGGTTTAGGTCAGCAGACAACCTGGATTAAAATCATCACGGCCATCAGCGTTGTTTTACTGGCGGGGAGTTCAGTATCTCTTACAGGGCCAATCGGCTTTATCGGCTTAGTCGTTCCCCACATTGTCCGATTTTTCATTAAAGCTGATTATCGTTGGATTTTGCCTTATTCCGCAGTTGTGGGCGCAATTTTACTGTTAGTTGCAGATATTGCCGCGCGTGTGTTGCTCAAACCCCAGGAGTTACCTGTAGGTGTAATGACAGCAATAGTTGGCGCTCCATTTTTTGTGTACCTGGCTAAGTCAAAGGTGAAAAAATGAAGGTTGATTGGCTAGTCGTCCGTTCGCAGGCGATATCTTTTCGTATAGACCGACGTGTACCAGTCATGCTGCTGTGTTTGGTAGTAGTGATTGTAGTGGCGATGGTGATGAATGTAGGGCGAGGTGAATATCCAATCTCGCCTTTAGATATCGTCAAAACTGTATTGGGTTTAGATACGGGAAACCCAGACCATGCTTTTGTGATTCACAATCTGCGTCTACCCCGCACACTTATAGCTTTTATGGTGGGAGTAGCGTTTGCAATTTCTGGCACTATCTTTCAAGGGCTGACACGTAATCCCTTGGCAGACCCCAGTATTATCGGCATCAATGCTGGGGCGAGTCTGGCGGCAGTTACAGTAATTATACTATATCCATTATCCCCAGTTTATACTTTACCCTTATCGGCTTTTGCTGGTGCTTTGCTGATGGCTATTTTAATTTACTCACTGGCTTGGAACAAAGGCAGTTCTCCGATTCTATTAATTTTGATGGGTATTGGCTTGTCTGCGATCGCCAGTGCTTTCACGACCTTGATGATTACTTTTGGGGAAATTTATGAGGTTAGTAATGCTTTGGTTTGGTTAGCTGGGAGCGTCTACGGTCGTACCTGGGAGCAAGTATTTTCCTTATTACCCTGGTTAATTATTTTTGTGCCAATGGCTTTGACACTAGCGAGACATTTGAACGTTCTTAACTTAGGAGATGATGTCGCCAAAGGCTTGGGTACTAGTGTGGAATGGCAACGTGGTTTACTAGTGCTGGTAGGTATAGCCTTAGCAGGTGCAGGAGTCGCTACCGCCGGAAATATTGGTTTTATTGGTTTAATCGCACCCCATTTAGGACGACAGTTGGTAGGTGCAACCCATGAAGGTTTGATTCCTACTTCCGCGCTTTTGGGGGGAGTGATTGTTGTAATAGCAGACTTGCTAGGAAGAACACTGTTTGCACCTATCGAACTTCCTTGTGGGGTAGTAACTGCTGCTATTGGCGCTCCTTATTTTCTTTACTTATTAATTCGTAATCGTAAAAAATAAAGCTTATGAAAGGACTGTCAACTAAAAGTCTGTCTTTAGCTTATGATGGTGCGCTGATTATCCGTGACCTGAATTTAACAATCCCCACCGGACAAATTAGTGGTTTAGTTGGTGCTAATGGTTGTGGTAAATCAACGTTGTTGCGAGGTCTAGCTAGATTGCTTAAACCCCGTAGCGGTATAGTTTATCTTGATGGAACGTCTATTTTTAATCTTTCCACCAAAGAAGTAGCTCAACAGTTGGGAATTTTGCCTCAAGGGCCAGTAGCGCCGGAAGGGTTAACAGTGCGAGATTTGGTCGCACAAGGACGTTACCCTTATCAAAATTGGTTGCAGCAATGGTCAGCCAAAGATGAAAAAATCGTACAGCAAGCACTCTTAATTACAGATTTATTGGAATTGGCAGATAGAGCATTAGATACTTTGTCTGGTGGACAACGACAGAGAGCTTGGATTGCAATGGCGCTGGCGCAAGATACAGATATTCTACTTTTAGATGAGCCGACTACTTTTTTAGATTTGGCGCACCAAATAGAGATTTTGGATTTGTTGTATGAGTTGAACCAAACTCAGGAACGAACAATTGTGATGGTGCTGCATGATTTAAATCAGGCCTGTCGTTATGCTGATTACTTAGTTGCTGTCAAAGATGGGCGAATTTTTGCTGCTGGGGAACCAAAGCTAGTGATGACTCAAGAAATGGTTCAGGAGGTTTTTGGGTTGGAATGTCGTATTATTCCTGATCCAATTGTAGGGACACCGATGTGTGTGCCGATAGGACGCAAAGCGAAAGCAAATAACAAACAAGTTTCCTTAAATTCCTGATTTGATTTAAGATCCCCGACTTCTTTTAGAAGTCGGGGATCTTGTAAAATTCGACAACAGTATGCGTCAATAAATCCGTCGTTAATGATAAGTTGAGTTGACCATCATACCTTGTTAACTTTTGAACCAATATTATGGATACTAAAATAACTCCTGACGCAATTATGCAGATAGGAATGGGTTTTTGGAGTGCAAAAACCCTGCTAGTAGCGGTTGAACTTGGTTTGTTCACTCTGCTTGATTCATCGCCTCTCAATGCTCAAACGCTGGCTGAACGCTTGGGAATACATCCACGTTCAGCGCGAGATTTCTTTGACACCTTGGTAGCTTTAGGTTTGTTAGAACGACATAACGAGCAATACTGTAATACTCAAGAAACTGAGCGATTTCTCGTTCGTGGTAAGCTTGAGTATGTCGGCGGCTTCTTAGAAATGGCAAATGCACGGTTATATCCATTTTGGGGTTCTCTAACTCAAGGATTACAAACTGGACAACCTCAAAACGAAGCCAAGAATGGCGAAAACTTTTTTACTGCACTTTATGCTGATAGCGATCGCTTAAAAACTTTTCTTAAAAGTATGACTGGTTTGAGTATAGGAGCAGCGAAGGCGATCGCTGCAAAGTTTCCTTGGAGTGAGTATAAAACTTTTATCGACATTGGAACAGCTCAAGGTGGCTTGCCAGTACAAGTAGCATTGGCGCATCCTCATCTATCTGGGGGTGGGTTTGATTTACCTGTTGTGCGTCCAGTTTTTGAAGAATACGTTAATTCTAATGGTCTGAGCCAACGGTTGCAATTCTTTGCGGGTAACTTTTTCTCTGACTCACTACCTGTTGCTGATGTCTTAGTTATGGGACATATCTTGCATGACTGGAATCTTGACGAAAAACTGATGCTACTGACTAAGGCGTATGAGGCCCTTCCCTCTGGTGGTGCGTTGATTGTTTATGACGCTGTTATTGATGACAATCGCTGCGAAAATACCTTTGGACTTCTGATGAGTCTGAATATGTTAATTGAGACTCCAGGAGGATTTGATTACACTGGTGCTGATTGTATTGAATGGATGCGTTCCGTGGGATTTTGTGAACTGCAACAGCAGCATTTAACTGGCTCAGAGTCGATGGTTTTTGGTATTAAGTAACAAGAAGCAAGAATAGGTTTGGTTTTCTCATATATGAATACTAAACTGATTAACTTTTTTGTTTTCTATTAGATTTTGCTCATCTGAAAGTAATTAAATATTAGTTTTACTATGTAATCCTTGTTGGCATTTTTAGTTTTGTCAGTAGTATCAATTCTTGAGTTGTCCGTTCTTAATATCGCATCAATCACTTAACTACAAACAATACCAGTCGTGACAATCACATCAAAATCTCCTAGAGTATTTGAAAATCGGATAAATTCAGCCCATCCTTTGCAACGTTTGCTAAACTATGGAAGCCAATATCGCCAACAGATTTGGCAGGCTACATCATTTTCTATCATCAATACGATTTTAGACTTAGCGCCACCGTGGTTAATTGGTATTGCGGTAGATATTCTCGTAGAGCAGCAAAATTCTGTAATTGCCAAGTTGGGTGTAAAAGAGATATTTTGGCAATTTTTACTGCTTTCATTGATCACTATCATTGTCTGGATACTAGAATCAACTTCTGAGTATGCATACAATAGACTTTGGCGTAATTTAGCCCAAAATATCCAGCATAATTTACGCTTGGATGCCTACAATCATGTACAAGAATTAGATTCAGCTTACTTTGAAGAAAGCAGTACAGGCGGTTTGATGTCTATTTTAAATGATGATATCAACCAACTAGAAGATTTTTTGAATTTTGGAGCTAATGAAATTATCAACATTATCACTTCATTGCTCATTTTAACTGGTGGTGCTTTCTTCATTTTACCTCCCTCTATCACCTTGGCAGCAATGTTGCCAATGCCATTTATTGTTTGGGGTTCCTTTACTTATCAAAAGCGTCTGGAAACTCGTTATGCTGAGGTGCGAGAAAGGGTAAGCTTTCTGAACTCGCGACTAGCAAATAATCTCAGTGGTATTACCACAATTAAAAGTTTTACTGCTGAAGATTATGAAAGTGCTAGATTGGCAGGAGAAAGCGAAGCATATAGAAAAAGTAACATCAAAGCAATAAAACTTTCCGCTGCATTTGTGCCCTTAATCAGAATGCTAGTTTTAGCAGGGTTCACAGCCTTATTGTTTTGGGGAGGTATGGCAACTTATGCTGGTAAGATATCTATTGGTAATTACAGTGTTTTACTAGTTCTAGTACAGAGATTATTATGGCCTTTAGTAACATTAGGAGAAATATTTGACAAATATCAAAGGTCAATGGCTTCTACTAATCGTGTCATGGATTTATTAGATGCTCCGATCAATATTACTGGAGGAGACAAATTTTTATCTATTGATAAAGTGCGTGGTGAAATTGACTTTAAACAAGTTAGTTTTGCTTATCGAGATAGAGAACCAGTAATAAAAAAACTATCCTTACATATCCCCGCAGGCAAAACGATCGCTATTGTTGGTTCTACGGGTTCTGGTAAAAGCACTTTAGTGAAATTATTATTGCGATTGTATGATATTTCTTCTGGAACGATCGCTATTGATAATATGAATATTCAAAAATTAAATTTAGGTGATTTGCGTCGCAGTATCGGCTTGGTCAGTCAAGATGTATTCTTATTTCATGGTACTGTTGCTGAAAATATCGTTTATGGTACTTTTAATGCTAGCGATAAACAAATAATTGAAGCTGCGAAAATTGCCGAAGCTGATGATTTTATTATGCGGCTACCCCAAGGTTATGAGACGATAGTCGGAGAACGAGGTCAAAAATTATCTGGTGGACAACGCCAAAGAATTGCGATCGCTAGAACTGTTTTAAAGAATCCGCCAATTTTGATTTTAGATGAAGCCACCTCAGCAGTGGATAATGAAACTGAAGCTGCTATTCAGCGTTCTTTGGAACGGATTACTGTGAATCGAACCACAATTGCGATCGCTCATCGTCTTTCCACTGTCCGCAACGCTGATTGTATTTATGTGATGGAATATGGGGAGTTAGTTGAGTCGGGAACCCATGAACAATTGTTGGATAAAAATGCGATTTATGCTGGTTTATGGCGGGTGCAATCGGGGGTGAGATAAAAAGCAGGGTGTTGCTGCATTTGGGGTATAAATCATCATTTTTAGAGTAAAGCGATACCCTAATAACATATTTCATTTAAGAAATAAATTTACTAGAAAGCTTTATGCGGCGAGACTCTATTTTCTATAAACTTTTTCAACAATACCCCAACCTTTTATTTGAGCTTTTGACAAATCCCCCGAAAAATGCAAATGCTTACCGATTTGACTCGGTAGCTGTCAAAGAACCTAAATTTGAAATAGACGGGGTATTTCTACCACCAGAAAACGAAGGTGTAGGAGTAATATATTTCTGTGAGGTACAATTTCAAAGGGATGAACAACTTTATGAAAGGGTATTTGCAGAATCCTCGTTATATTTCTATCGCAACCGTGCCAGATTTAGAGATTGGCAAGCAGTGATAATTTATCCATCGCGCAGTCTCGAACAAACTGATATTTATCCTCATCGCGCATTTCTAAACAGTGAACAAGTGCATCGGGTGTATTTAGATGAATTGGGAGATATTCGTCAACTACCTTTATGGGTAGCACTAATGGTACTGACTACAGTAAAGTTAGAACAAGCACCAGAAGAAGCAAGATATTTGTTAAGCAGAACCCGTGAAGAAGTAGCATCTCCATCAAGTAACGCCATAATAGAGATGATAACAACGATTATGGTGTACAGGTTTGAACAGTTAAGCCGAAGGGAGGTAGAGTCTATGCTAGGAATAACACTCAAGGAAACGAGAGTTTACCGAGAAATCAAGGAAGAAGGACGAGAGGAAGCAACTGTGAATCTTGTTATTCGACAGTTGACTAAGCGGTTTGGAGAACTTTCTGAGGAAATACACTCTTCAATTTCTGGTTTATCTTTGCCTGTTTTGGAAGATTTGAGTGAAGCACTGTTAGATTTTACCAGCTTGGCTGATTTACAATCTTGGTTAGTAGCGAGATGAACTAGATTAGTAGCGATCGCCATCGTCTTAAAGTAGTAGGTAAGTACGTTAGCGTACCCCTACGGGAAAGCAAGCTACGCAAAATAAATTAAATATATATTACCAAAGCTATAATTCTACAAGGGAGCGTTGACAAGATATTTGTAGAGGTCATCGATTACTGCATCAGCTGCAAGTAAATTTGACTCCCTCCAAGTTGATAAGTTTATAACGTATACATGATTTTTTTGAACGGCTTTCAGCGTCTTCCACAATGGCTTTTGTTTGAGTTTATTAAATGATTTCCCTTCATCGTCTCCATCAATACCTATAAATAAAACATCACCATCGATTTTCGATAATTCTTCTTCAGGAATAAAAATGTATCCATTTTGATTAATCACATTTTGTACTTCTGTGCGTTGCAGACCAGCATCATTGAGTATTGAGCCAGCAAATACATTTTTAAGTTCGCTAATAAATATAGGGTGATTACTACCTTCAACATAGACATAAGAAAATTTTTGATTTTGATAGCGATCGCCTAACGCTGTTTTCAGTTCTTGAATTCGCTGATAATAATGATTCCATGCCTGTTGAGAAGCCTTTTCTTTTGCTAAAACTTTAACGACAA
Organism: Nostoc sp. B(2019); assembly: GCF_010091925.1. Classification (GTDB taxonomy): domain Bacteria; phylum Cyanobacteriota; class Cyanobacteriia; order Cyanobacteriales; family Nostocaceae; genus Komarekiella. The sequence goes on from NZ_WVID01000004.1 coordinate 133,057, forward strand.
AACTAAAATGTTCCTTCCACTGACGAGGGCCTTCCCAACCAGTTTGTACAGTTGGGGCAATTTTTGAGAGTAGAGGATAAATACTTTTATCGTCGCTCAAATTTATAATTAAATCGGGTTTGAGTTGTAAGATTTTTTCTAGATTGGGTTGAGTGACACCTCCCACCCATTCGATCTCATCTATCTTGCCTTCAAGATATTTAGGAAACTCACTTTTTTGATATCCAGTTGCGCTTCCAATCGGTTTAACATTAAGAGAAAGTAAGTTGCCCAAGGTAGCTAAATGCAAGGCGATAATACGTTGAGGATTTTGAGGAACGCAAGTTTCTCCCACTAGATGCTGAATTATCCGACAATTAGTGGGGCGAGATAATTCAATTAAATTACCTGCATTTTTAGTTAAATTCTGATTGCAAGCAGAAAACAGAAAAGTTGTTAAGCTAGCAAGTATAAATATGATTATTGCACGACTTACTTTTTTCATCAGAGGAATAGTGGCAGTATTATCAGACAAATAGGGTATGTTTGAACAATAAACTACAGTAGGATTAGATAAACTAAGCTAGCGATCGCAAAGGGCAAACTTGAAGAATTTGCCCTGCTAAAATAATTTAACTCGACTCGTTAAAACTTCCAAGAAACAGTTCCTTGTACTGTAAATGGCTGTCCGTAGTAAACACGAGTAGAATTAAGCGCACTTTCAAAATAGTCTACGTCAAATAGATTTTTGAAGTTGAGTGCAACCCTGAATTTATCTTGGTTATAGAAAATAGCTGCATCAGTCCGAACATAACTAGGTACATCGTAACTATTGTCTAAATCTCCAGCGCGATCGCCCACAAAAAACAAGCCGATTCCAGCCCCTAAACCTTGTAATTCACCTTGTTGAATTTCATAGGCTGTCCATAAATTGAAAGAATGGTTTGCACTATTTGGTAATCGGTTTCCAACTGTAAAAGTAGTATCTTCCGTAATACGTGCATCAGTATAAGCATAGCCTGCATAAATATTCCATCCCGGCAAAATTTCGCCCGTCAGACTCAGTTCAATACCTTGGCTATTCTGCTCACCTACTTGAATTTGAAAACCTTGACGACTGGGATCAGGATCATCTACCAAAACATTGGTACGGGTTAAATCATAGAATGCAAGCGTTGCTGAAAGGCGATCGCTCAAATCTGCCTTCACCCCAACCTCATACTGAGTACCGCGTTCTGGCTCTAATGAAGCGTCAACATCAAAAAAGAACGTGCCATTTGGTGGAGTAAATGAACTTGTGTAACTAGCATAAAGCGAGATAGCGGGAATGGGTTGATAGACAATCCCAAAACGAGGACTGAATGCACTATCTGACCCACTGCTTTCTGTGTTATTGATGAAATCTTCATATTTCCGATCAAAAGCATCAAATCGCACACCTAACAACAACTTCAAGCTATCTGCTAGTGCAACTTGGTCTTGAAGATAAATTCCTAATGAGTTTGTCACAGATCGATCATTACTTTCAAAAGTAAAGACCGATTCCGGCGGTTGACCATAAACAGGATTAAAGATATTAATCGGTGCTGCTTCGCGTTCAGCATATCTTGGTGATAAGTTTTCTAAACGATTTAAATCAACTCCAAATAGTAGCTGATGTTGAATCGAACCCGTGGAAAACTTGCCAACCACATTTGTTGTGAAATTATAATTAGTATTTTCAAGGTCGTATTCTCTAGATGTGCGATTAAAAGTTTGATTATCTTCATCCAAACTTGAGGGAATCGTCAGTCGATCACTGTAATCACGAAACGTGAATCGAAAAGCATTGCGTAACAACCAGTTGTCATCAAATTTATGTTCTAGTTGATATCCTATCCTTGTAATTGTTTGTTCAAATTCATCAGTAGGTTCCCCAAAGTTGCGGTTACGAGACACTTCACCGTTTGGGTTAGATAATACACTGCCAATGACAGGTACGCCAGATGCGTAGGAATCTCTTGTCTTGATGTATTCTCCCTCTAAGACTAGGTTAGTACTCTCGCCAAAAGCCACACTGACAACAGGCGATATATTTAAGCTTTCACCATTAAAGAAATCGACAAAACTACCTGAATTTCTGTAGGCTGCATTCAAACGATATAAGACTGTCTTCGAGTCATTTAACGGCCCCGAGAAATCAACCGCGCCTCGATAAAAACTATAACTTCCAATGGTTGCGTCAATAGCATAAAAAGGGTCGCTTAAAGGACGTTTAGATACTATATTGACGGTTCCTCCTGGATTACCCAAGCCAAATAGCACTGATGCAGGGCCTTTGAGAACTTCGACTTGCTCAATACTGGAAAGTTCAGTCACTTCCGTAGCTAAAGGATCAATTAGCCCATCCCTAAGAGAATTAGTAGATACTGCATCAAATCCGCGAATTGTAAAAGAGCCAGTTGGGCCAAAGTTAAAGGCCTGATTCACACCAGGAACATTTCTGAGGGCATCGTCTAAACGAGTCACCTGTTGGTCGCGCAACACTTGTTGTGGTACTACTTGAATCGATTGAGGAATGTCACGCAAAGGTGTATCAGTTCTTGTCCCAGTCGTAGTATTTGGTACGCGATACCCATCTTGCTCCCCCGTCACCACCAACTCAATCGGCTCATCCTGCTGTGCTACTGGTTCCTCTTGTGGTGTCTCACTTGCTGGTTTCTGTGCTTCTGGTGTTTGGGGCTGCTGTGATGGCTGCGTCGCTGTTGCAGCAGCAGAATTTATCCCAAAAACCAGCCCTGCATTATCATCAAATAACTCAACTGTCGGCAACTGTGCATCACCTACCACTGTCACTCGAACAGTATTTGCATCAATATTTGTAACAGTTATCTCAGTAATTCCCTCAAGCGGCTTTTCTGAACGAAATGTAAAAGCATCACCGTTAGGTAAACGCAATTGTCCGCCAGAAACATCAACAATAAAATTATTACCTGTACTGCGATTTGTAACTTGCAGTTGTTCCCCAACAGCCGTCTCTAAAATTACCTCTACACCTTTGTCCGTGGGATTTGCCTTTACTCCCGTGATTGGTATGACTTGTTGATCCCCACTTCTTTCTGGGTTAGGGGAGTTGGTTGGTGTTGGTGACTGTACCAGCATTTGGGCGCTAGTAGCGGGAAGTTCAATTTCGCTCAGTTGACGAATATTTTTACTTTTATCCGACTTTGCTCTTTGCAGTGAACTTGCAATTTGAGACTTAAAGAGTCGGTATTTTTTAGTACTGGGAGCTAATACCGGAGATTTGCTACTTGTAAATTCCTTATCTGTAACTGCAATCTTCTCATCTGATGCAGATTTCCCTACACTCTGGCTAGAAGATTTGCCTTGAATATCCTCTCGTACTTCCTCACCTTTCGCAGGAGTGTTTATAACAACAACAACTGCACTTGTCAGCAGCAGGCTTTGAAAAAATTTATCTAACTTCATTTATCCGCTTACACTCAATCACACTACTTGGTCGTACCCGAAGACACAACGACAATCTTTGAAATAAATTGTCATTTAGGTTTAAGTTAGTTGAATCATATTATGAAGTGATGCAAGACACAAGATAATTAATAATTTTTTTCTTTAATTAAAAATACTAAGCAATAATTATTCTTATAGGCAGGTGTTTGCTTGATACATAACTAGAGATTGCACTAGTAGCTAAAACTACTTTCCTGATAAGTATTTCCAAAAGTTAAAATAGCCCTCTTAATTACAGAGTTAACCGAAATAGGACGGAAATTATTATTGTGTAGCCATATCCAAAACTTAGATATCTGCCTTGAGAAGAGACTTTAAAAAAGTATATTGCTGATTATCTACCTAAAGATATAAAGAAAATTAGATAACAAAACCTAATGCTTAGCACTCTTTTTGATAAATACTATCTATAGCTATTCTATTGCTAAAGCGAGTAATTCTCGTTAATCTAATCAAGGATAAATAAAAATCAATTGCAATAAGAAAAATATTTATCCAAATAAATCACCATTGATTAGCGTTTAAACAGTATCATCTCGACTTTATCCATTTTCTAGCAACGGGATGGCGATCGCTGAAAGCTTTGTGTGACGATAGTTTTACTTTTTCGATTTCACCAATAATCAGTGATGTGGAAAAAGTTTTTGCCAAAAGCTAGGGTTTTTGCCGTATGAAGAGAAGCGAATTCTTAATTTTGGAGCAAGTCGAGCTTAGTGGTTAAGGAAGTATTCGGAATATTAACTCGGAGCCAAACAAATGGTAGAACTGAATTTTAACTATCTACCAAAATGAAAAACCCACTTCATTAAATTCAATAATATCCATATAGCACAAAGCAAATATTGAAAACTACCAATGAATAGTTTCAATATTTGTTTACACAAAGCAAAATTTTCCATGTTGTTAAACAAGCAGAAATAAAAAGTTATAAGATACGGCTCAATCCAAAAGTAGGAGAACATCAGCCAACACGATTGCCATTTCATTATTACTAAATGAATGAAAAGTTAACATTCATTCTATATGGCAATATCTATAGTATAAAATTTCCAGTTAAAGTCAGTATGTTGGAGTTTTTATGCAAATTCAAACTAGTAAATCAGTTTTAAAAATCAAAAGTCCGAGTATAAAAAAATTTTCAGAGATATGTAAACAATATCAGCCTTTTATAGTTGAAGATGTTGCCAAACATTGGGGTGCTTGTAAGAAATGGTCTCATGATTATCTGATAAAACACTGTGGAAATAATCCGGTTCCAGTACGGTTTTATAAAAAATATTTTTGGGACGATCATAAAAACTTTTCTTATGAAGATGGTTATGATCCTAAACAAGAAATGAAATTTCAGGAGTATATAAATAATTATATAGAAAATAGAGTTAATAAAAATAACAATGCTCAAGATGTAGAATGTTATTTATCTGAAGCATATTTTGAAGACCGTTTTCCTGAAATTGTTGGAGATGTAACTTATCCAGGATACTTTAACAGGAAGGCATTTGTTACGTTGTGGTATGGTTTGTCAAGTAAAAACTTTTCTTCAACTACTACACTTCACTTTGACCCACTACATAATATTTTTGCTCAAATTCGAGGTAGAAAAAGAATACTTTTATTCCCGCCTTCAAATTATTTGTCATTTTATCCACCTCTTGAGGCTAGCTCTGGCGCAGCATATAATAGTAAAGTAAATCCAGATCTCTCCAATTTGGAATTATTTCCGAAATTTCCTTGGCAAGAAAGAATAGAAGTCATACTTCAACCAGGAGAAATACTTTATATACCACCTTTTTGGTGGCATCATGTTACCGCAGTAGATGAGAATATATCATTATCATTTTGGTATGATCTGAAAATCCAAGATTTTTTCTGGCAAAAGAATATGTTATCAGTTCTTTGGAACATTGCACCTCATTATTTATCTCATACAATTTCTGCTGGAAACTTCAAAGATTTTATGGTGTTTTTTAAAAGTATGTTTAGTTGAAACTGTTGTGATCAAATAAGTTGCACATTGACTTGAGTTGAAAATAAAAATGAATGGTTTTTCTCATAGCTTATTTGATATTGCTGGCAACTTCTCTACAGTTGTCGAAGTTCTGCGCTTAAGAAGCTCTACGCAGCCAAATAGAGATGCGTTTACCTTTTTGTTAGATGGGGAAACAGAACAAACAACGCTAACATATCAAGAATTGGATAGGCGATCGCGTCAAATAGCTGCTCAATTACAAGCATTGGGTTTGACTGGAGAACGCGCTTTACTACTTTATCCAGGCGGACTAGATTTTTTAGTTGCTTTTTTCGGTTGTTTATATGCTGGAGTTGTGGCTGTAACTGCATATCCTCCTAGAAATAAGCGCAATACACCGAGAATAAAGGCGATTTCTACAGATGCACAAGCCGCGATCGCTCTAACGACAACAGAAATTCTCTCTACAGTGCGGTCTTTAATGTCGCAAAAGACTGACTTAGAATCCTTGCAATGGTTGACTACCGACAATCTTGTAGAGGGAATAGAAGATACTTGGCAAGAACCCTCTATTGATCAAGATACCTTAGCTTTCCTACAATACACCTCTGGTTCTACAGGGACACCCAAGGGTGTAATGATTAATCATGGAAACCTATTGCACAATGCTGACACAACTTACCAATTTATGGAGCACTCTCCAGAAAGTAAGTTCGTGACATGGTTGCCGATGTATCACGATATGGGCCTGATTGGGGGAATTTTGCAACCTTTGTATGGAGGTTTTCCTTGCATCATTATGCCTCCAACTTCCTTTCTCCAACGTCCTTATCGTTGGTTGCAGGCTATATCTTGCTACAAAGGTACAACAAGTGGGGGCCCTAATTTTGCTTATGAATTATGTACTCAAAAAATTACTCCTGAACAAAAACAAACTCTTGACTTGAGTAGTTGGAGTGTTGCGTTTAACGGCGCTGAACCGATTCGGTATGATACTTTAGAGCGGTTTGCAGCAGCTTTTGCAGATTGTGGCTTCCGTAAAGAGGCATTCTATCCTTGTTACGGAATGGCTGAAACAACTCTGATGGTTTCTGGTGTGCAGAAGGCAACATCACCGATTATCAAGACAGTCCAGAAGCCTGCATTAGAATCTAATCAGGTAGTAGAATCATCTGTTAATGATGAGGATATTTCTTATTTCGTCAGTTGTGGTCGAATCATACCACAACAGGAAGTAGCGATCGCTCATCCAGACACACTCAGTAGTTGCAAACCTAATGAAATTGGTGAAATCTGGGTATCTGGGCCAAGTGTTGGTCAAGGTTATTGGAATCGTCCTCACCAAACAGCAGAAACCTTCCATGCTTATCTATCAGACACAGGTTTAGGCCCTTTTCTACGGACGGGAGATTTAGGGTTTTTCCAGAATGGCGAGCTTTTCATTACAGGTAGAGCCAAAGATTTAATTATTATTCGCGGTAGAAATCTTTACCCACAGGATATAGAATTAACCGCAGAATGCAGTCATTTATCTTTGCATTCCGGTGCTAGCGCAGCATTTACAGTCGAGGTTAACAACGAAGAACGGCTAGTAATCGTACAAGAATTGAAATTTCGCGCCAAGCCAAATTTAGAAGAAGTTATATCTGCAATTCGCCAAGCTGTTACTGAAGAACATGAAGTACAAGTTTATGCTGTGGTTTTGATTAAACCAGGTAGTATTCCCAAAACTTCTAGCGGTAAGATTCAACGTCGTGCAACTCGCACCCAGTTTCAGAATGGTGAATTGAATATAGTTGGAAGCGACATTCTCAAAACTAGCAATATTGTCAGAAAAGAAACTCGATTACAGCGTTCCCAACTTTTGACGCTTTCCCCAACGCAATGTCAACAGCTTTTAGAAGCATATCTGATTGAACAGGAAGCCAGAGTACTTGCGATCGCACCAGATGATATCAATCCTGAAGAACCATTAAGCGCTCTGGGATTTGATTCTTTAAAAGTATTTGAGTTAAAAAATCGGATTGAGGTTGATTTAGAAGTAGAAGTATCGATAGCAGACTTCTTTGAAGGGATGAGTACGCTCAAGCTTGTCACCAAGATACTGGCTCAACTAACAACAAAAGCAATACCATCAGTATCCCTGACCCAAGTCCAGAAAGCCGAATATTCCCAATCTTTTGCTCAGCAACGACTATGGTTCCTTGATCGTTTGGAACCAGGCAACCCAGTTTACAATATTTCCTTAGCTATTAATCTTAAAGGTCAGCTTGAAGTTACTCTACTAGAACAAAGTTTAAATGAAATTATCCGGCGACATGAAACTCTAAGAACCACTTTTACTACAGTTAACGGGGAACCCGTTCAAGTTATTGCTCCTTCGCTAAAATTATCTTTATCGATAGTAAACTGCCAAAAAAATGTTGAATTACAAGGCGACTTGGCAGTTAGACAACTCTTGACTCAAGCAAGCCAACAACCTTTTGATCTAATACAGGGGCCATTATTACGCGCTAAACTTTTGCGCCTAGCACAGCAAGAGCATATCCTTTTGCTTGAGATGCACCACATCATCTCTGATGGCCGGTCTGTTGAGATATTTTTACAAGAGATAGCATTACTGTACAAAGCATTCTTAACTAAAAGTTCTTCACCTCTACCGTCAATCTCTATCCAATACAAAGACTTTGCCCACTGGCAGCGACAATGGTTACAAGGGGAAATCCTCCAAACTCAACTCTCCTACTGGAAACAACAACTTGAGGGTATCCCAGCCGCATTACAACTACCCACTGATCGACCACGACCGACAGTGCAAACTTCACACGGCGCTCAACAATCTATCGAGTTGTCCGAAACAGTCATTGAGCAATTAAAGGCGATCGCTCGTCAAAAGAGTATAACTTTATTTATGTTGCTATTGGCAGCATTTCAAACTTTTCTCTATCGTTATACCGGACAAGATGATATTGCTGTAGGTTCAGCGATCGCTAACCGTAATCGTGATGAAATCAAAGGGTTAATTGGCTTTTTTGTCAATACCTTAGTCTTACGTACAGATATGAGCGGCGACCCAACTTTTGACGAGTTGCTGACACGGGTAAAAAAGGTAGCTTTAGGAGCCTATACACATCAGGATTTGCCCTTCGACCAACTTGTAGAAGCACTGCAACCAGAACGGGATACCAGTCGAACACCGCTGTTTCAAGTCATGTTCAATGTTCAAGATTACTCGCAGTTACCAGAAATGCCTGGTTTGACTTTGAGCTTGTTAAAAATAGAAACCAAAACAGCACAGTTTGATTTGAGCCTGTCTATTGACATTCTCGAAAAAGAAGTGATGGCATCATTTGAATACAATACTGACCTATTTGATGCTGCTACCATCACCAAGATGCTGAGACACTTTCAGAATTTGCTCTCAAGCATTACTGCTAATCCTCAAGCTCGGCTATCCAACTTACCACTTTTGAGCACCACAGATCGTCAGGAGTTACTAGAACTTTGTACAAATAAATCTCAAATTCCCAATTCCCAACTCGAATGCATTCATCAACAATTTGAAGCGCAGGTAGAGCGGACACCAAATGCAGTTGCGGTGGTATTTCAAAACCAGCATTTAACCTACAAACAATTAAATCAGCGAGCCAATCAACTAGCACATTACCTCAAAACCCTCGGAGTTAAACCAGAGGTTTTAGTGGGAATCTGTATAGAGCGCTCTTTAGAGATGGTCGTCGGACTCTTGGCAATCCTCAAAGCCGGAGGAGCATATCTACCTCTAGATCCGGCCTACCCAAAAGAACGCCTCGCTTTGATGTTAAAAGATGCCCAAGTGTCAGTTTTACTAACTTCGTCAGTACAATTGGGCACACTCCCCGAACATAAATCTCAAGTCATTTGCTTAGATACAGACTGGCAAGCCATTTCTCAGGAAAATCAAGAAAATCCAATTCATCGGACACAACCGGAAAACCTCGCCTATCTAATTTATACATCTGGGTCAACAGGAACACCCAAAGGGGTAATGATTCAGCATCGCTCTTTGACTTGCTATATCAACACCGCATGTATAGAGTTTGAAATGAAGACGAGCAATATCGATGGTGGGCAAAGCCAACGCGTCCTGCAATTCGCTTCCTTCAGCTTTGATACTGCTGCTGAAGAAATCTTTCCCTGTCTGATCTCCGGTGCTGCTCTTATACTGCGTACAGATGAGATGTTAAGTTCAATACCTCAATTTTTACAGCAGTGTCATGATTGGGGGGTAACTGTCCTTGATTTGCCTACCGCTTTTTGGCATCAAGTAACCGCTGAACTCGCAACTGCAAATTTGGCACTTCCCGATTCCCTGCGATTAGTGATTATTGGGGGTGAAAGAGCTGACAAAAAACACCTGATAACCTGGCAGCAGCAGGTTGGTCAACGGGTACGCCTTGTCAACAGCTACGGCCCTACAGAAACAACAATTGTAGCAACGCTCTGTGACTTATCAGTATCGACGGCTGGTGAAGTGCCGATTGGTAGAGCCATTCCCCAAGTCCAAACTTACGTCCTCGACCCTTATTTACAACTCGTGCCTGTAGGAACTCCTGGCGAATTGTACATTGGAGGTATTGGTGTTGCTAGAGGCTACCTCAACCGACCAGACTTAACAGCAGGAAAGTTTATTCCTAATCCCTACAGTTCAAAAGGGGAGCGTCTTTATCAGACAGGTGACTTAGTTCGTTACCTACCTAATGGCAACTTAGAATTTCTCGGACGTATCGACCATCAAGTCAAAATTCGGGGTTTTCGGATTGAATTAGCAGAAATAGAAACCATACTTAATCAACACTTAGCCGTTCGAGAAGCTGTAGTTGTAGTACATGAAAATTCCGAAAATTCTAAACGTTTAGTTGCTTATGTAGTTCCTCAAAAAACACAAACACTGACAATTGCTGAACTACGCGGTTTCCTGGAGTCAAAGTTGCCAAGCTACATGATACCAGGGGCTTTTGTAATATTAGAGGCATTACCGCTCACACCTAATGGTAAGGTTGACCGGACGTTAGCTACTCTTAATACAGTCCGTCCAGAACTCGAAGAAACCTTTGTTGCACCACAGACGACCGTTGAAAAACAGTTAGCTGTTATTTGGGCAGAGGTATTAGGCTTAAAAGAAATAGGTGTAAACGACAATTTTTTTAGATTAGGTGGGGATTCTATCCTTAGCCTTCAAGTAATATTTAAAGCTAATCAAATAGGGCTAAATCTGACTCCTAAGCAACTGTTTCAATATCAAACGATCGCTCAACTAGCGCTTGTAGTTGGAACAACTAAAAAAATTCAAGCCGAGCAGATGCAACTAACTGGTTTGCTAGAGCTAACGCCTATTCAGCACTGGTTTTTTGAACAAAAGCAACCAGAACCACACCACTGGAATCAGTCAGTGTTGTTAGAAAGTAAACAGAATATTGACCCTATAATCTTAGAGAAAATTGTAGAGTTTCTGCAAAAGCATCATGATATTTTACGCTTACGATTTATACAAGAGGAATTTACTACTCAAGCACTGATTGCTAGTCCTGATGATCAGATCCCACTAACATGCTTCGATTTTTCAGCATTGCCAAAAGATAAACAAGCGGTAGCAATCGAAACAGCAGCCACGAAACTACAAGCTAGCTTAAATCTGTCACAAGGGCCGTTATTCCAAGTTGCCCTTTTTAACTTGGGTGAAAATCAAGCCAACCGCTTGCTTTGGATTATTCACCATTTAGTTGTTGATGGTGTTTCTTGGCGAATTTTAATTGAAGATTTTCAAGCAGCTTACCAGCAAATTAGTCAAGGCAAAGTAATAAAGTTGCCACCCAAAACAACTTCTTATCAACAATGGTCTAGCCGTCTACAAAAATATGCTCAATCTTCAGCACTACTTTCAGAGTTAGATTTTTGGTTGACAACACAGCATCAATTGCCTATACCTATAGATTTCCCTGGTGGAAATAATCTAGAAGAAACAACTTCTATTGTATCAGTATCGCTGTCCGTAGAAGAAACTCAAAGTTTGCTGCAACAAGTACCCGCAGCTTACCGGACACAAATAAATGATGTATTGTTAACAGCACTTATTCAAACATTTCACCAATGGACAGGAGAAAATTCTCTACTAATTGACTTAGAAGGTCATGGGCGAGAAGAAATCTTCGAGGATGTAGACTTATCGAGGACTGTAGGTTGGTTCACAAGTATTTTTCCAGTACACCTAAATCTTGAAAATGCCAAAGATCCAGCAAAAGCCTTGAAGTCGATTAAAGAGCAAATCCGAGCAATTCCGAATCAAGGTATTGGCTATGGATTACTGCGCTATCTTAGTCAAAATCAGGAAATAATCGAACAAATTTCCTTGTCAAAGGCTGAAGTAATTTTTAACTATTTAGGACAATTTGATCAAGTTTTATCAGAATCATCTTTATTTAGCTTAGTACAGGGTTCAAGTGGTTTAACTCACAGTTTGCGAAATAAACGAACTCACTTATTAGAAATTAACGCTGGTATTTATCAGGGACATCTGGAAATAAGTTGGGCTTACAGTAATCAGTTGCATCGGCAAACCACAATTGAAGTACTTGCCCAAAGGTTTATTGAGGCATTGCGATCGCTTATTGCTCATTGTCAGTCTTGCGATGCAGGTGGTTTTACGCCTTCCGATTTTGCTGAGTTTAAGCAGAGCCAATGGGATCAAACTGATCTCGATGCCATTACAGCAGCTATGGGAGATATCTAAAATGAGTGTGAAAAACAAAAACATTGAAGACTTTTATCCCCTCTCGCCCATGCAACAGGGCATTTTGTTCCATACTCTTGCAGTCCCTAAATCTGGCATCTATTTTGAACAATTTAGATTGACTCTCCAAGGACAACTCAACGTCACAGTGTTCCATCGTGCATGGCAGTATGTTGTAGAACGACATTCAATTCTACGAACCTGCTTTGTTTGGGAAGGTTTAAAAGAACCAGTACAAATTGTGCATCGGCAGATAACACTACCGTGGCAAGAATATGATTGGCAGCATTTATCTTCAGAAGAACAACAACAAGAGTTAGAACTTTTTTGGCAAAGCGATCGCTCTAGAGGCTTTGAACTTACGCAACCCCCATTGATGCGCCTAACACTAGTGCAACTTTCGGACAACTCCTATAGCTTTACCTGGAGTCATCATCATCTGTTGTTAGATGGGTGGTCTGTTCCCTTGGTTTTTAAGGAAGTTTTTGCTTGTTACAAAGCTTTCAGCAATGGTCAAGATGTGCATCTAGAAACCATTCGCCCATATCGAGATTATATTGTCTGGCTACAGCAACAAAACCTATCTGAGGCTGAGACTTTTTGGCGACAGATGCTTAAAGGTTTTACCACTCCAACACAGCTATCGGTGCAAGGAGCGAGAATACTGGCTCAAACGGATAGCTTTAAGGAGCGAGAAGTTAAGCTTTCTGTAGTCACAACAGCAGGATTACAATCTCTAGCGAAGCAACACCAATTAACCCTAAACACTCTATTACAGGGAGCTTGGGCTTTATTATTAAGCCACTACAGTGGTCAGGAGGACGTAGTTTTTGGAGCAGTAACTTCTGGTCGTCCCCCGACTTTAGCAAAAGTCGAGTCTATGGTAGGGCTGTTGATCAACACACTGCCGATTAGAGTACAAGTATTACCCGAAGAACTTCTTTTACCTTGGCTTCAGAAAATCAAAGACCAATTAGTTGAAGCACGTCAATACGAGTATAGTCCGTTAGTAAAAGTCCAAGGATGGAGCGAAGTTCCCAAAAATTTATCTTTGTTTGAGAGTATTGTAGTTTTTGAGAACTATCCCATAGATGCTTCTTTACTGGAGCAGAATCTAAATTTAGAGATCAAAGATTTTCATGCTTTTGAAAGGACTAATTATCCTATAACCCTAACTGTGATTCCAGGTGAAGAGTTGTTGCTCAAGATTACTTGTAGCGATCGCTTCGATACTGACACTATCACCCGGATGCTAGGACATTTGCAGACTTTACTAGAGGGTATGCTAACAAAGACACAGCAACGTCTTGGTGAGTTGTCGCTTTTAACGGAATCTGAGCGACATCAGTTGCTTGTAGAGTGGAATGATACAGAAATTGAATATCCTCAACAATGCATCCATGAGTTATTTGAAGCGCAAGTAGAAAAAACACCCAATGCAGTAGCAGTCGTCTTTGAAGACCAAGAATTGACCTACAGCCAACTCAACGCCAAAGCGAATCAACTAGGGCATTATTTACAAGCTTTAGGAGTAAAACCAGAGGTATTGGTGGGGATTTGTATAGAGCGATCGCTCGATATGGTCGTTGGACTATTAGCCATCTTGAAAGCAGGAGGTGCATACATCCCACTAGACCCTAGTTATCCCAAAGAACGCTTGGCTTATATGTTAAAAGACTCTCAGCCAAGCGTATTGTTAACACAACAATATTTAGTAAAAAGTCTACCAAATCACAAAGCTAAAGTAGTTTGCATTGATGGCAACTGGGGACTAATTGCCGATGAAAATACAGGGAATCCTGTGTGCAATATCACTTGTGATCACCTTGCTTATGTCATCTACACCTCCGGTTCTACAGGTAAACCAAAAGGTGCGATGAATACCCATCGGGGAATATGCAATCGCTTAGTGTGGATGCAGGATGCCTACCAATTAACAGCAGCAGATAGTGTGTTGCAAAAAACACCTTTCAGTTTTGACGTATCTGTATGGGAATTTTTCTGGCCACTGTTGACAGGTACTCGTTTAGTAGTAGCTCAACCAGAAGGACATCGAGATACCAACTATTTAGTTAGCTTAATTTTACAGCAGCAAATTACGACTTTACATTTTGTACCATCAATGCTACAAGTGTTTTTGGAAGCAGAAAATTTAGAAAAATGTCAGTCTCTTAAGCGGGTGATAGCAAGTGGTGAGGCATTGCCTGCCCAACTTCAAAAACGTTTCTCAAATAAACTTGATGCCCAACTACATAATGTTTATGGCCCAACAGAAGCAGCTGTAGATGTCACTTTTTGGCAGTGTAAAGATTGTGTTACCAATCAAAAGATAGTTCCCATCGGGCGTCCAATTGCGAATATTCAAATCTATCTGCTTGATAAGTATCTTAAGCCTGTTGCTATAGGTGTAACGGGTGAAGTTTATATTGGTGGTGTGGGAGTAGGTAGGGGTTACTTGAACCGCCCTGACTTGACAGCAGAAAAATTTATTCCCAATCCCTTCCAAAGAGGCAAGGGGGAAGAAGACCAATCCTCTAGTTCTGAACGTCTCTACAAAACAGGGGATTTAGCCCGCTATTTACCGAATGGAGAAATCGAGTATATTGGTCGCATTGACTATCAAGTAAAAATCCGTGGTTTCCGCATTGAATTGGGAGAAATTGAAGCACTCATCAACCAATACCCAGCAGTCCAAGAAACTGTAGTTGTAGTAAGTGAAGATTCCGAAGATTCTAAATATTTAGCTGCTTATATAGTTCCTCAAAAACAACAAACACTGACAATTGCTGAACTACGTGACTTTTTGGAATCAAAGTTGCCAAGCTACATGATACCAGGGGCTTTTGTAATATTAGAGGCACTACCGCTTACACCCAATGGTAAGGTTGACCGGAAAGCGCTACCTACTCCCGAATTCGCACAGATATCATCATCAAATATTATCCTTCCTTCTACACCAATTGAGAGTTTATTAGCGGGTATTTGGGCGGAAGTACTTGGTATTGAAAAAGTAGGTATTAATAATAATTTCTTTGAATTAGGTGGGCATTCATTAATTGCCACTCGTGTAATTTCCCGAATCCGGCAAGTTTTTCAAGTAGAGCTTGCTTTGCGTTATTTATTTGAGAAACCAACAATAGCTGGGCTAGCAAAAGAAATTGAAAAAGCTATTAAGGTAGACTCAGGAGATGAGCCAAGGAATATTGAGCGGATTTCGCGATCGCAAGAATTACCGCTATCTTATGCTCAACAAAGATTATGGTTCCTTGACCAATTAGAGCCAAATAGTCCCTTCTACAACATTGCTGCTGCTGTGAGGCTAGAGGGACAATTGAATGTAGAGGCACTACAACAAAGTTTTAACGAGATTATCAGCCGCCATGAAGCCCTACGAACTAATTTTCAAACAATAGAAGGGCAAGCGATCGCTGTGATCTCAGAAGCGATGTCTTTAATATTACCAGTATTCGATATTAGCGAGCTACCTTTAAATCAACAAGAAGCCGAAGTTAAAAAACAAGCTTCTCAAGAAGCACAGAAACCTTTTGATCTCAAAGGCGATTTGCTGCTGAGAGTGAAACTATTACGTCTTGGTCAAGAAGAACACATAATACTATTGACAATGCACCACATCGTCTCTGACGGTTGGTCAATAGATGTACTATTGCGGGAGTTAGCAACACTTTATCAAGCTTTTTGTAATGGGCAACCTTCACCTTTACCTACATTGCCAATACAGTATGTAGACTTTGCGGCTTGGCAACGAAAATGGTTGCAAGGAGAAGTACTTAAAACTCAGATATCTTACTGGCTCAAACACTTAAATAACGCACCAAAAGTATTAGAATTACCCACTGATTACCCAAGACCAGCAATTCAGACTTTTCGGGGTTCGACCTACTCATTCAAGCTATCTGATAAACTCTCTTTTTCCTTAAATAAATTCAGCCAGCAGCAGGGAAGTACTTTATTTATGACTCTGTTAGCTGCTTTCCAAACATTGCTATGGCGTTACACAGGCAGCGAAGATATTGTAATCGGTTCGCCTATCGCTAACCGCAACCGAGCAGAAATAGAAGGGTTAATTGGATTTTTTGTCAATACTTTAGTACTGCGGACTAACTTAGCAGGAAATCCCAGCTTTGAAGAGTTGCTTAAACGGGTTCGGGAAGTAGCTTTAGGAGCTTACGCACATCAGGATTTACCCTTTGAGTTGTTAGTTGAGGAACTGCAACCACAGCGGGACTTAAGTCATACACCACTATTTCAAGTGATGTTTGTGCTTCAGAATGCGCCGATGTCTGCGTTAGAGTTACCTGGTTTGACTTTAAGCCCCTTAGAAAGCAATAGTGATAGTGCCAAGTTGGATTTAACCCTATATATGACTGAAACTGTCGATGGGTTAATTGGTTCTTTAGAATACAACACTGATTTATTCGAGGAAAGTTCCATACAAAGAATGGTGGCGCATTTGCAAACGTTGCTTGCAGGAGTTGTTGCTAATCCACAGCAGCGTTTGTCGGAGTTACCACTGTTAAAAGAATCTGAGCGACATCAGTTGCTTGTAGAGTGGAATGATACAGAAATTGAATATCCTCAACAGTGCATTCATCAGTTATTTGAAGCGCAAGTAGAAAAAACACCCAATGCAGTAGCAGTCGTCTTTGAAAATCAGCAATTGACTTATAGCGAACTGAACGCCAAAGCGAATCAACTAGCGCATTATTTGCAATCGTTGGGAGTAAAACCAGAAGTATTAGTGGGGATTTGTGTAGAGCGATCGCTTGAAATGGTCATCGGATTATTAGCCATCCTCAAAGCAGGAGGTGCATACATCCCACTAGACCCTAGCTATCCTCAAGAGCGATTGGCATTTATTTTAGAAGATACTCAAGCGTCAGTATTACTAACTCAAACGTCTTTCTTAAAAGCAACACCACAACATAAAGCTCAAGTCGTTTGTTTAGATGCAGATTGGCAGAAGATTGCCCAACAAAGTCAGGAAAATTTATTCTCTGAACTAACTCCTGACAACCTGGCTTATGTGATTTACACTTCTGGTTCAACAGGTAGACCCAAAGGCGTACAAATTCCCCACAGTGCTTTGAGCAACTTTTTGTACTATATGAGGCAAACGCCAGGATTAACCCAGGAAGATACCTTACTAGCGGTTACAACTTATTCCTTTGATATTGCAGCGTTAGAACTTTTTCTGCCAATCATAGTTGGTGGTCGTTTAGTAATCGCTAGTCGGGAAGTAGCCTCGGACGCAACCCAACTATCAGTAAAAATAGCAGATTCCAAAGCGACAGTTATGCAAGCCACACCAGCGACTTGGCAGCTACTTCTAACAGCAGGTTGGAGTGGTAATGAGCAATTAAAAATCCTTTGTGGTGGAGAAGCTTTACCTGGACAATTAGCCAATCAATTATTACATCGGTGTGCTTCTCTATGGAATATGTACGGCCCGACAGAAACCACCATTTGGTCAGCAGCATCCCAGGTAGAAATAGACAGGACGATTGTACCGATTAGTAATGCGATCGCAAATACGCAACTTTATATCCTAGACCAATACAGTCAGTTAGTTCCTATAGGTGTAGCAGGCGAATTGCACATCGGTGGGGATGGACTCGCACGAGGCTATTTCAACCGTCCCGACTTGACAGCAGAGAAATTTATCCCCAATCCATTTAGTAAAAAAGCTACGCGTCTTTATAGAACTGGGGATTTAGCCCGCTATCTACCAAATGGAGAAATCGAGTACATTGGTCGGATTGACCACCAAGTCAAAGTTCGTGGTTTTCGGATTGAACTCGCAGAAATTGAAGCAGTAATCAGCCAATACCCTGGGGTAAGAGAAGCTGTAGTTGTAGTACGAAATGATTCAGTAGACTCTAAACGTTTAGTTGCTTATATAATCCCTCAAATCAACGAAACACTGATAATTCCTGAACTGCGTGGCTTTTTGGAGTCCAAGTTGCCAAGCTACATGATACCAGGGGCTTTTGTAATATTAGAGGCACTACCGCTTACGCCAAATGGCAAGGTTAACCGGAAAGCGCTACCTGCACTTGATACAGTACGTCCAGAATTTGAAGAAACTTTTGTTGCTCCTCAAACACTCGTTGAAAAACAGTTAGCGATTATCTGGATGCAAGTACTTGGCTTAGAAAAGATAGGAATAAACAATAACTTTTTTGAATTGGGTGGACACTCGCTGTTAGCAACCCAAGTTACATCCCGCATTAATAAAATATTTGATTTTGAGTTACCATTGCGCCGCCTTTTTGAATTTCCGACGATAGCAAAATTAGCCAAAAATATCGAGAATAAACAGCTAGCTACTGAGTCAACTCTACCAATTGAACGAGTTTCACGAGAGATAGAATTACCCCTATCTTTCGCACAACAGAGATTATGGTTTCTGCATCAATTAGATCCGAAGTCATATATTTATAATGGTTCTAGCACAGTACTGCTACAAGGTTCGCTCAACGTAATTGCCTTAGAGCAAAGTATTAACGAAATAGTACGTAGACATGAAATATTACGAACACGTTTTAAGTTGATAAATGGGCAACCAGTTCAACTTATTGCTCCTGCTTTAGAGATATCATTATCAATAGGAGATTTACAACATTTACCTGATACTGAACAGAAAGTAGAAGTAGAAAAATTAAGGCTAGCAAGTTATCAACAACCATTCGATTTAACAGAATCTCCCTTGTTAAGGTTAACTCTTTTACGATTGAAAACTAGGGAATATATGTTGTTGGTGACGATGCACCATATTATCTCTGATGCTTGGTCAGAAGGAATCTTTATCCGAGAAGTATCAGTACTTTATGAAGCTTTTTCTAACGATAAGCCTTCACCACTTCCAGAGATAAATATCCAGTATGCAGACTTTGCGATATGGCAACACAAGTTTTTGCAGGGTGAGGTACTTGATAAGTTACTTAGATATTGGGAAAAGCAATTAGGAGATAACTTACCAGTTTTACAGTTACCTAAAAATCATCAGTCTTTAGAAGTCAAAACCTCTCAAGAAAAGCGGCAAACTTTAATACTGTCTAAAACCTTATCCCAAGCGATTAAGAAGCTAAGCGATAGTCTTGGAACCACACTATTTATGACGTTGCTCGGAGCATTTAAGGTTTTACTTTATTGGTATACAGGTGACAAAGATATTGTTGTTGGGACTGATATTGCAAACCGTAATAGAATTGAAATAGAGAATTTGATAGGGTTTTTTGTTAATCAATTAGTGTTGCGTAGTCACTTATCTGGGAATCCTACTTTTAGCGATTTTCTGCAACAAATACGTAAAGTTTGTCTAGAAGCTTATGCCCACCAAGATTTACCATTTGAGAAACTAGTTAGCGCTCTGAATCCCAAAAGAGAATTAAACCAAACTCCTCTATTTCAAGTCAAGTTTATCCTCCAAAATGCTCCTATACATCCTTTAGCACTTTCAGATTTAACGTTGACTCATTTAGATTATTTAGAAAATACGGTAGCAAGATTTGATCTACTTCTAGAACTAACAGATACAGAGCAAGGAATAGTAGGGTTATTGAAATATAACAAAGATTTATTTGACGCTAGTAGTATAGCCCGATTACTAAACAGTTTTGAAATAATTTTGTCTCAAATTGTTGTAGAGCCTGCTATTAAATTAAACCAGCTAGAAGAAATTATCATTCAGTCAGACAAAGAATATCAGTTAAGTCAAGAAGGAAAGCGAAAAAAGGAATATCAACAGAAATTAAGCTTGATTAAGCGAAAAGCAATTGATATTGTAACTAAAGTTAATGAGTAAAATGAAACCAACAAAAATAAGTAATTCTGATTTACAACATAAATTCCACAAAGGTGGGAGAAAATCCATCCATTTAGAAACCGAACTAATCAAACTAGATAAGTTTGGAGATGAGCAAACGCTACCGTTAATTATCAAACCATCTATATCAGATGTTGATATTGCAGATTGGGCGGAGGCAAATCGAGAATTTGTAGATACAAATTTAATCAAACATGGTGCTATACTTTTCAAAGGATTTAATATTACTACAGCAGCCGCATTTGAAAGATTTGGTCTAGCGGTGTGCTCAAAGTTATTCAATGAAAATGGTGAACATACCCGCGAAACAGTAAGTGGTAAAGTTTATACTCCAGTTTTTTATCCTGCGGATAGCAAGTTATTGTGGCATAACGAGAATTCTTTTAATCATAGATGGCCTGTAAAAATTTTGTTCGGCTGTCGTCAACCTGCACAACAAGGTGGAGAAACCCCAATAGTTGATAGTCGTAAGGTGTTTCAATTCATAGAACCCAAGGTAAGGGAACAATTTGTTGAAAAACAAGTTATGTATGTTCGTAACTATGGAAATGGATTAGGGCTTGACTGGCAAACAGTTTTTCAAACTCAAAGTAGAGCAGATGTAGAAAAGTTTTGTCAAAATAATTTAATTGATTTTCAATGGAAAAATGATGGTGGATTGAGAACTATTTCTATTCGCCCAGCGGTAATCAAGCATTCTCAGACAGGTGAAATTTCTTGGTTTAATCAAGCACAACATTGGCATTTAGCTTGTTTAGATACACAAACTCGTGAGTCATTACTGTCATCTTTTAAAAAAGAAGATTTGCCACGAAATTGCTTTTATGGTGATGGTACTCCTATAGATGACTCGACAATGGCTGATATCTGTGGAATATATCAAAGCTTAGAAGTATGTTTTCCTTGGCAACAAGGAGACATATTATTACTGGATAACGTGTTAACTGCTCATGGACGCAATCCATATATAGGAAAACGTAAGCTTTTTGTTGCGATGAGTGAACTGATAAGTTTTGATCAAACTTGAGATAGTTAAATTTTTTATTAAACTCACTGCATCTGTGAATATTTCCCGTTCTCATAATGTCTTAAAACAGAATATTTGAGAAAGTTAGACTAAATTTTAAATGAGGTTGAACAATAAAAATGCAAGCAAAAGCTCAAGGTTTTCCACTATCACCTCAACAAAAGCACCTTTGGTTATTACAGCAAGATAGTAATTTATATCGGAGTCAATGCGCTATCCTTATTGAAGGAAATATAGAATTAGAGATATTGAAAGAAGCGTTACAGAAAGTTATTGCTAGAAATGAGATTCTTCGCACAACTTTTCATCGTCCGCGTGGTTTAAAAATACCTGTTCAAGTTATCGAACCTGAAATTACTATCATTTTAAATGAACATAATTTAGAAAATAAATCTACTCAACAGGAAATAGAAGCACTTTTCGAGACGATAAAGGAACAATCTATAAAGCTCAAAGAAGACCAATTATTAAAGGCAGATTTAGTAAAATGTACTTCAAAAAAATACATTTTATTTATCATTTTGTCATCTCTATGTGCAGACTATAAAACATTACAAAATATAATTAATGAAATTAGTCAGCATTACACTGCCTGCTTGCAGAATGTAGAATTAAGCGAAGAACCACTACAATATGCTGATGTCGCTACATGGCAAAATGAATTACTTGAAGCAGAGGAGACTGCAACAAGGAAGAAGTATTGGCAACAAGTAGATTTTTCGACTTTAGATAACTTGAAGCTTCCTTTTGAAAATCGTCTTTCTGAAGAATCGGCATTTGATCCTCAATTGATTAAGTTAACGATTCACAGTGATTTACTCATTAAGATTGAAGAACTTGTTGAAAAATATGAAATCTCAATTGATATATTCTTCCTTACTTGCTGGCAAATTCTAATTTGGCGTCTGACTGGGCAATCAAACTTAATTATAGGTTTAGGTTGTGATGGTCGAAATTATGAAGAATTAAAAGCAGCACTAGGTTTATTTGCAAAATATTTACCACTTGCTTATCATCTGCAAGAAAATGATACATTTAGTGATACATTAATCCAGGTTAACAACTTAACAGATGAAATACTTGAATGGCAGGATAGTTTTAGTTGGGACGTATTTTCTAACATAAGCACAGATGATATAGCACAGTCATTCTTACCATTCTGTTTTGATTTTGAGGAAACAGTAACTAATTATTATGCTCCTCAAGTAGTATTCTCAATTTATCAAAATTACGTCTGCTTTGACCGATTTAAAGTGAAACTTTCTTGTGTGCATACGCAAAATGATTTAGTCAAAGTAGAATTTCATTATGATGCAAAAGCTTTCTGTAAAGAAGATATTCAACGTTTGGCGAATCAGTGGCAAACTTTGTTAATCAGTGTTATTAATAATCCCTCTATAGCGATATCACAATTGGATATCCTCAGTGAACAAGAGCGAGAACAACTCTTAGTTGTATTCAATAATACTAAAACAGCAGAGCTACAATACGCGTGTATTCACCATTGGTTTGAACAGCAGTGCGATCGCACGCCAGACAACATTGCTATTATTTATAAAAATCAGCAATTTACCTACCAAGAATTAAACACTCGTGCTAACCAACTAGCTCATTATTTACAACTATTTGGTGTGAAATCTGATGTCATGGTGGGGCTTTGTGTAGAGCGATCGCCTTTAATGTTGATTGGACTTTTAGGCATCTTAAAAGCAGGTGGTGCATATATACCAATTGACCCTAGCTATCCTTTAGAAAGAAAAGCTTTTATCCTAAATGATTCTCAAATGCCAGTGCTGCTGACTCAACAGCATTTAATTGCAGATTTAGCTACAAATAAAATTAAAGTAATTTGTATAGATAGTGATTGGCAAGCTGTCAACCAACAAGAAATTGAAAATCCCATTACTACAACAACCGAGTTAAATCTAGCATATATTATTTATACCTCCGGTTCTACTGGTAAACCTAAAGGAACTCTAATTCCTCATCAAGGATTAGTTAATTACTTAAATTGGTGTACTAAAACTTATCCAGTAGAGCAAGGAGTAGGAACCTTAGTTCATTCACCTTTGGGTTTCGACTTAACAATCACCAGTCTTTTTCCACCTTTATTAGTTGGTCGTACAGTAGAATTACTATCAGAAGAACAAGGTATTGAAACTCTTTCTCAAGCTTTAAGTAAAAGCTCGAATTTAAGTTTGGTAAAAATTACCCCCGCTCACTTGGATTTGCTTAAACAACAGTTATCCAAAGAAGAGATTACAAATCAAACTAGAGCTTTTATTATTGGTGGAGAAAATTTATTAGCTCAAAGCATTACTTTCTGGCAAGATGTAGCTCCAGATACGGTATTAGTGAACGAATACGGCCCTACAGAGACAGTGGTAGGCTGTTGTGTTTATCAGATTCCAGTCGGGAAACATTCTACAGGTTCTATACCCATCGGTAAGCCGATCGCTAATACTCAGTTGTATATTTTAGACCAATATTTGCAACCAGTACCAATGGGAGTAGCAGGTGAATTGCACATTGGCGGACTTGGATTAGCTAGAGGTTATCTAAATCAACCGGAATTAACAGCCCTTAAATTTATCCCTAATCCTTTTAGTAAAAAAGCAGGCGATCGCCTTTACAAAACAGGTGATTTAGTTCGCTTTTTAGCAAGTGCAGATATTGAGTATATAGGCCGCATCGACAACCAAGTTAAAATACGAGGTTTCCGTGTTGAACTAGGAGAAATTGAAGCAGTTATTAATCAACATCCATCAATATCGACAAGTGTAGTTATCCTTCGGGAGGACAAATCTGGAAATCAAACTTTAATAGCCTACACAACTCTCCACCCAGACAAAACATTAACAATTCCTGAATTGCGTCGCTTCTTGCAAAATAAATTGCTTGACTATATGCTACCAAATGTCTTTATGATATTAGAAGCATTACCACTAACTTCTAATGGCAAAGTAGACCGTCAAGCATTACCGATGCCCGATGCTCTACGCCCAGAATTAGAAGTTGCTTTTGTAGTACCGCAAACTGAGGTAGAAAAGACAATAGCCTCAGTTTGGCAAAAAGCTTTAAATCTTGAAAAGATAGGCATTCACGATAATTTCTTTGAAATTGGCGGTCATTCATTACTTTTAGTTACAGTTCACAGCCAATTGCAGGAAATATTAAAAGCAGAACTATCAACTCTTGATTTGTTTAGATATCCTACCATCAACTCTTTAGCAGAGTATTTAACATCTCCAAATACCACAGAATTCTTACAGGAGAATGATACTCAAACAGAGAAAATTTCAGCTGGTAAAGCGCAACAAAGAAAACGCCTACAAAAAATGAAATCAGTTGAAAATAATTAAGGAATTAATAAATAATGAATATTCCAACTGGTGCATATCCTACTAACGGTTCAGAAATAGCAATTATTGGATTAGCAGGAAAGTTTCCTGGGGCTAAAAATGTTGACGAATTTTGGCATAATCTCCAAAATGGCATAGAATCAGTATCTTTTTTCAGTGATGAAGAACTACTGAAAGCAGGAATAGATGCAGAGCTTCTAAATCAACCAAATTATGTGAAAGCTAATGCTGTAATAGAAGATGCAGAACTTTTTGATGCTAACTTTTTTGGTTTTAATCCCAGAGATGCAGAAATGACTGATCCGCAACACCGGATTTTTTTAGAGTGTGCTTGGGAAGCGCTGGAAAAAGCAGGGTATGATTCCGAAACATACAATGGTTCCATAGGTGTTTTCGCTGGTTCTAACTTAAGCGGCTATTTATTAAACATTTATTTTAATCAAAATATTAGAAACTCAGTAGACGAACGTCAAATAGCGATCGCTGGCGATAAAGATTACCTTGCTACACGTACTTCTTACAAACTTAATTTAACGGGGCCTAGCTATACAGTTCAAACAGCTTGCTCAACCTCATTAGTAGCTGTACATTTAGCCTGCCAAAGTTTACTCAACGGTGAGTGTGATATAGCTTTGGTTGGCGGTGTTTCCATCAGCGCGTCAAGAAAAGCCGGCTATCTTTATCAAGAAGGAGGTATCAATTCTCCTGATGGACATTGCCGTGCCTTTGATGCGAAAGCGCGGGGTACTGTGTGTGGAGAAGGTGTAGGAATCGTTGTTTTAAAAAGATTAGAAGATACTTTAAATGATAGGGATTTTATTCATGCTGTTATTAAAGGTTCGGCTATTAATAATGATGGTTCAAACAAAGTTAGTTACACAGCACCACGTATAGAAGGTCAAGCAAAAGTTATCAAAACGGCTCAAGTTGTTGCAGAGTTAGAACCAGAAACAATAACTTATATTGAAGCTCACGGGACAGGGACATCTTTAGGAGATCCGATTGAAATTGCGGCGCTGACGCAAGCATTTCAAAGCAGTACACAAAAGAAAGGTTTCTGTGCAATTGGTTCCTTAAAAACAAATATTGGTCACTTAGATGCGGCTGCTGGTGTTGCAGGTTTAATTAAAACAGTCTTAGCTCTTAAACACAAACAAATTCCCCCTAGCCTGCACTTTGAGCAACCAAATCCTCAAATTGATTTCGCTAACAGTCCCTTCTATGTCAACAACAAACTTTCCGAATGGAAAGCAGATAAATATCCTAGACGTGCAGGCGTCAGTTCTTTTGGGATTGGTGGTACGAATGCTCATGTGATTTTAGAAGAAGCTCCAGTTTTTACAACCAAAGAGAGTATTTCTCGCCCTTGGCAGTTGTTAGTTATTTCTGCAAAAACTCAAACGGCTTTAGAATCTGCGACAACTAACCTTGTTAATTATTTAACACAGCATCCTAATACCAATCTTGCTGATGTAGCTCATACTTTGCAAGTTGGTCGCCGAAATTTTAGCCATCGTCGAGTGTTGCTATGTCAGGATATTCAAGATGCTATCGAGGCACTAACAGCACCAAACCAACAAAGAATTTTGAGTAAGTTCTCAGAAATCCGTAACCATTCAATTGTGTTTATGTTTCCCGGACAAGGAGCACAATATGTAAACATGGGACGGGAATTATATGAAATAGAATCGATTTTTCGACAACAAGTTGATGAGTGTTGTGAATTACTTAAACCATATTTAAAATTAGACCTTAGAGATATACTTTATCCCTCGACGGGAGAAACCACACAAGAACAACTTAAACAAACTTCCTTAACGCAAGTTGCATTATTTGTGATTGAATATGCCCTTGCTAAACTTTGGATGGCGTGGGGTGTGCATCCGCAAGCAATGATTGGGCACAGCATTGGTGAGTATGTAGCCGCTTGTATTTCAGGTGTTTTTTCTTTAGAAAAAGCATTGACTTTAGTGGTAATTCGCGGAGGACTGATGCAACAAGTCGAACCAGGGGCGATGCTTTCCGTTTCTCTTTCTGCCAAAGAAATACAACCTATGTTAGGTTCAGAACTTTCTTTAGCAGCTAGCAATGCACCATCCTTGTGTGTGGTTTCTGGTGCTACTAATGCAGTAGAACTATTACAAAATCGTTTGATAGAGCAAGGTGTTGATTGTCGCCTTCTGCATACATCTCATGCTTTTCATTCCCAGATGATGGAGCCGATTTTAGAGCCATTTGTACGGCATCTTAAAGAAGTCAATCTGCAATCACCTCAAATTCCTTTTGTTTCCAATGTTACGGGAACTTGGATTACCGCAGAGGAGGCGACTAATCCTGACTACTGGGCTAGACATCTACGACAACCCGTATTGTTTAACGAGGGCATCGCCGAACTGCAACAGTCAGAGCGAATACTATTGGAAGTTGGGCCAGGACGAACATTAACTACCTTAGCTAAACGACAGTTGGTTTCACAGGCTGTAGTTTTAACTTCGTTGCGACATCCCCAAGAGCAAATTTCTGATGTAGCATTTTTGCTCAATACTCTCTCCCGGCTTTGGCTATCAGGATTGCAAATAAATTGGGCAGGCTTTTATGCAAAAGAGCAACGCAGACATATTCCTTTGCCTACCTATCCTTTTGAGCGTCAGCGTTACTGGATTGAAGCTGACCCCGAAACTGCGTTATCAGAGGCATGGCAAAAATCAGCAGGTAAAAAGCCAGATATTGCAGATTGGTTTTATATCCCAATTTGGAAACAATCTACACCACTTGAGTTTTTCCAAGGGAAGGAATTAGCAACTGAGCAAAATACTTGTTGGTTAGTTTTTATCGATGAATATGGAATTGGAAGCGAAGTTGTTAAACGACTGAAACAGCAAAGCCATGATGTTGTTACAGTTAAGGTTGCAGAGAAATTTACTAAGCTGAACGAGTATACATATACCATTAACCCCCGGCAAAGCGATGACTACGATGCCTTGCTTCAAGAACTCCGAAAAGAGAGTTTGATTCCAAATGCATTAGCTCACTTTTGGAGTATTACACCCAATGATACGTTACCTTGCAATGAGTTGAAAGAACAAACTTTTGAAGATTGTCAGAATCTTGGCTTTTGGAGTTTGTTGTATTTAACACAGGCATTAGGAAGGCAAAATATTAGCGATTCTCTGAAGCTGAGGGTTGTAACTAATAATCTGTATAATGTCATCGGCGATGAAAAGTTATGCCCAGAAAAGGCAACGATATTAGGGCCGTGTAAGATAATTCCCAAGGAATATCCAAACATTAATTCTTGTATTATCGATGTAGTGATTCCTGCTTCTAACATCGCGCCAACACAAAAATTTATCAACTATCTGATTACAGAACTGACAACACAGCAAACTGATAATATAGTTGCTTACCGTGGATATCATCGCTGGATTCAAACCTTTGAAACCGTCCGCTTGGATGAAAGTACCCCCGATAAAACTAAGTTAAAACCAGGAGGAGTTTACTTAATTACTGGTGGACTTGGTGGTATAGGTTTGGTGCTGGCGGAATATTTAGCGAAGACAGTACAAGCCAAGTTAATTTTAATTGGAAGAAAGGGATTACCGGAGCGATCGCAGTGGGAGCAATGGCTAGAAACTCATGATAATCAAGATAGTGTTAGCCGCAAGATCCAAAAAATACTAGCGCTTGAAGAGTTGGGGTCAGAGGTTGAGGTTAAAAGTGCCGATGTAGTCAGTTACGAAGAAATGCAGGTAGCTGTTGCTGAAGCCGTAGAAAAATTTGGTCAAATCAATGGTGTCATCCATGCAGCGGGTATTGCTGGTGGTGGCATTGTTCAACTAAAAACACAGGATGTAGCAAACAGCGTATTAGCACCAAAAGTAAAAGGCACATTAGTATTAGAAGAGATTTTAAACTTACAAAATATTAATTTAGATTTCTTAGTACTTTGTTCATCTCAAAGTTCTATATTGAGTGAATTTGGACAGGTTGATTATTGTGCAGCTAATGCATTTCTGGATGTTTATGCACATTATCGTACTTCTAAATCTGAACAATTTACAGTGGCAATCAACTGGGGTACTTGGCAAGAGGTAGGGATGGCAGTAGAGACAGCACTACCAGAACAATTAAAGCTCCAACGTGAAGAAGATATCAAAAAAGGAATATTATCTCAAGAAGGTGCTGAGGCTTTTAATCGCATTTTGCTAAATAGCTTGCCTCATGTTATTGTCTCCCCGCAAGACTTGCAAACGATAATTGAGCAGAACAATTCTTTCAATTATCTAGAACAAGAATTAGCGCTTTTATCAGAGACATCAAAAACCAATTCCCAGCTAAGCCATCCACGTCCAAACTTGGCAAATGCTTATGTTGCTCCTCGTAACGAAGTTGAGCAGAGCCTTACTGACATTTGGCAACAATTTTTGGGAATTGAGAAAGTTGGTATTCATGATAACTTTTTTGAGTTGGCGGGAGATTCAATTGTTACAATTCAAATTGTTGCGAAAGCTAACCAATTAGGCTTGAAGTTAACTTCTCAACAAATGTTTTTGCATCAGACTATTGCTGAATTAGCAGCAGCAACAGGTATGGTTGAAACTAACCAGCCTGAAAATAGTTCAATAACGAAAGAAGTATATCTAGCACCTATTCAGCATCGGTTCTTTGACCAAAATCAACCAGATGTACATTCTTTAAACCAGTCTTTAATACTGGAAATGCAACAAATATGCAATCCCAAAGTATTAAAGGAGGCTGTAGAATATGTGATTGAACATCACGATGTGTTCCGTCTACGTTTTGTTCAAAAAGAATCTGGCTGGCAGCAAACTAAAGCTAATACCAATGATATAATGGTATACAAGCATTTAGATTTGTCTTCACTTTCAGAGAATAAGCAAAAATCTGCTTTTGAGTCTGCGATCGCAGAACTACAAAGTGACTTTCACTTAAGTGAAGGGCCGCTTGTAAAAGTTGCTTTTTTAGAATTGCGATCGCAACAAAATAGCTATCTAGTAATTACTATCCATCATCTTTTAATAGATGCTATTTCTTGGCAGATTTTGCTAGAAGATTTGCAAACCGCCTATCAGCAACTCAGTCAAGGTAAAGCGGTACAATCTAATACAACCACCTCATTCCAGCGGTGGACGCAGTATGTCCAAGAGCACGCTCAGACTTCAGAAATGATTCATGAGCAAGATTACTGGTTAGCAAAAGCCCAAAAACCTTTCCGCAGTCTACCTGTTGACTATTCTACAAAGGAAAATACAGTAGCTAACGCCGAAGTAGTATCAATTTCTCTAGATAAAAAGGAAACGCAAGCTTTATTAAAAAACATCAATAAGGCTTATAATACGCAGATAACCGATGTTCTACTAACGGCATTAGTCCAATCTTTTGCTAAGTGGACGGGAGAACAACAACTATGGGTAGACATAGAAGATAATAGCCGAGAGGCAATTTTCAAAAATGTAAATGATATATCTCTATCCCGTACAGTTGGTTTATTTACAACTTGCTTTCCAGCCATTTTAGATATCACAGAGGCTTCCGAGCAAGGAAGTGCATTGATAGCAGTCAAAGAGTATTTACGAAGCATTCCAAATAAAGGAATTGGGTACGATATACTGCGTTACATAACAAGCAATCCCGAAATCAATTCAAAGCTAAAATTTTTTCCACAGCCTCAAGTAAGTTTTAAATACTTAGGTGATTTTGACCATGTTAGATCGCACTCATCTTTATTTGATTTAACTAGCCAGCCTATTAAATTTAGTCAAAGTCCCGGCGTCAATCGATTTTACCTAGTGGAAATAATTGGAATTATTGCTCAAGAACAACTGCAATTGAATTGGACTTATAATGCAGCGGTTCATTGTCGAGAAACAATTGAAACTTTAGCCGTAAGCTTCGTTGGAGCTATACAAAGCATTATTGCTCATTGTCAGTCTCTTGAAACAGAAAAATATACACCTTCTGATTTTCCTAGAGCTAACTTGAGCCAACAAAACCTAGATAAATTACTGGCAAAAATTAACCGAGCAAGTGAGAAAAAAGCACAATGAAAGCAGAAAATGTCGAGGATATATATGAACTCACACCTGTACAAAAGGGTATGCTCTTTCACTGTTTGTATGCAAGCGAGTCAGCATTATACTTTTTTCACCATACCTTAACTTTGTATGGTAATCCAAATGTAGAGGCTTTTGAACAAGCATGGCAACAAGTAGTAGATAGACATACAGTTTTGCGGACAGGATTTTATTGGGAAGACATTGATAATCCGTTACAAGTTGTCTATAAAAAAGTCAAAATTAGCTTAAATCAATACGATTGGCGTGATGTTGAAGAAGCAGAACAACAAGAGCGATTCAAATCATTTTTAGAGAGCGATCGCAAATTATGTTTTGACTTTTCCCAACCATGTCTAATGCGTCTAACTTTAATTCGTCTTGCTGACGAACGCTATGAATTTATTTGGAGTAATCACCATATAACCACAGATGGATGGTCTGGCCCGATCATATTAGAAGAATGCTTACAAATTTACAAATCACTGTGTGAATGTAAAGAAGTGACCTTAGCGCCAGCACGTCCTTTTAGGGATTACATTGACTGGTTGCAGCAACAGAATATAGCTAAGACCGAAAAATTTTGGCGTCAAGCATTACAAGGAGTTAAAACACCAACTCCCCTAACTTATATAGAAAATAATCAATTATCTAACCAAGAAGAGAGGTACGATGAAGAAAGAATTCAGCTATCGGAAACAACTACTAAAGCACTGCTAGCTTTTGCAACAAAAAATCGTCTAACTCTTGCCACATTAGTTCATGGAATCTGGTCTATTCTCCTAGGTCGTTACACTTGTCGTAACAATATAATCTATGGATGTACTGTCACAGGAAGACCAGTTGACTTAGCCGAAGTAGATTCAATAGTTGGTATGTTTATAAATACCTTACCAATTAATGTCAAGTTAAATCCTGAGCAACAATTGTTGTCATGGTTACAAGATTTTCAGACTCAATTAGTAGAAGCGCGTCACCATGAATATACTCCCCTTACGCAAATTCAGGGTTGGAGTGAAATACCTAGAAATTTACCCATGTTTGAAACTATTGTTGTAGTTGAAAACCTTCCAGTCAGTCAATTTGTGCAAAATTGGAAAGGAAATATAAAATTCAAACAGACTGGAACTTATTACAGAAATAACTACCCTTTGAATTTAGTTATATATCCAGAAGCCGAAATTATAGTAGCAATTTCTTATGATTCTCGGAGATTTGATATTGCTACAATTACTGGGATAATTAGAGATTTTCAAATCTTGTTACAAGAAATAATGATTAATCCTTCTGTTCAAATTAAGGACTTCTCATTTTTGACACCACAACAACAGCAAATATCAATAGCTTTAGAAAAAGAAGCATCATTTGATTTGGAATTAGCTCCAATATTGTAAGTAACTGATAACACGCCACATTCATCTCATGAAAATAATGGTTTAGTGATTCGATTCTTAGAAGACTCAATGCAATAAGTAAAAGTATTTATCACCTTTATAATAATTGACAATAATTAAAAGGATAAAACTATGATTGTTTCATCTGCAATAGAAAGAAGATATAAACTCTCAAGCGACGAATTCAAGAAATATTATGTTGAGTTAGGAAAACCAGTCATAATTTCTGGAGTAATTTCAAGCTGGAATGGTTTCGATAAATGGTCTTTGGAGTGCTTTAAAGATTTATCCCCTTCTCTAAATATTTACGCAAAGAAATTTAGCGATAAGGGAATTGAAATATGTAGTTTAACAATGGAAAGATATATAGAATTAATAGAAAATTATGAAGAAGATCCTCAAAATAATGCTCGACCGCCATATTGCCATGACCTACCTTTATTTAGCTTAATACCCTCTTTAGTAGAAGATGCTCAACCATTTCCTTTTGATTATTTGCCAGAATGGTATTGGTATAAATGGTGGCGTTACTGCCAGTTTTTCTTAGGTTCTTCTAATAGTATTACACCACTACATTTTGATTGTCTTCTGACTAATAATATTTTTTTTCAAGTTGTTGGACGTAAACAATTTACTATATTACTGCATGAAGATGCTAAATATTGTTATCGCAAAGGCTGGCGATGGTTTCTTGTTAATCCAGAAAATCCAGATTTAAATAAATATCCTGAATACAAAAATGCTAAACCAATTAAATTTATTGTAAATCCTGGGGATATTGTCTATATGCCTCCCGGAACGCTGCATCATGTTCGGAGTTTAGACAAGTCAATTTCATTTAATATCGATTGGCATACTCAAAAAAGTTCACTGAATGCTATAGCAGCTATTAGAAAAGGTATGCCAGTTCAAAATTTATACTATAACTTTTTATTAGCTATGGGTTTAGTATTAAAAGTACCTCCTCAAGTTATTTTTAAATTTTATAAGTCTTATCTAAATTATGTTTCTTAGAAAATATGCAGCATCCATAATTCAGTTTCTAATTCAAATAAAAGCATCTCATGAATATATTTGAAAAGTGTGAATCCAATGTCAGAAGCTATTGCCGTAATTTTCCTGATATATTTCATAGAGCCAAAGGTTCTATAATTTATTCAGACTCAGGCAAAGAATATATTGATTTTTTTGCAGGGGCAGGTGCTTTAAATTATGGACATAACCATGACTATATAAAACAAAAGGTTATGTCATATTTAGATGCCGATGGGATTGCACATGGTTTAGATATGTATACTTCGGCTAAAGAGAAGTTTTTAGCTAAGTTTGATGAGGTAGTGCTAAGTTCAAGAAAACTAGATTATCGTATTCAGTTTTGCGGGCCAACAGGAACAAATGCAGTTGAAGCAGCTTTAAAGTTAGCCAGAAAAGTCAAACAAAGATCAGGTATATTCTCCTTCATGGGAGCATATCACGGCATGACTTTGGGTAGCCTATCGATTAGTGGTAATGTTGGAATTCGAGCCGGGGCAATTGGGACATCAAATAATGTAACATTTATGCCTTATCCCTATGGCTTTATGGAAAGTTTTGACACAATACAATATATAAAATCGGTTTTAAATGATATAAATTCTGGAATTGAAAAACCAGCAGCAATAATTTTTGAAACGGTGCAAGCTGAAGGTGGAGTTGTTATAGCTCCTATTGAGTGGATGCAAAGACTAAAGAATTTATGTGAAGAGAATGATATTTTATTAATTTGTGATGATATTCAAGTCGGCTGTGGTCGAACAGGGCCTTTCTTTTCTTTTGAAAGAGCAGATATTGTTCCCGATATGGTAGTACTTTCTAAATCTATTAGTGGCTATGGGTTTCCAATGTCACTATTATTGATTAAGCCAGAATTGGATATATGGGAACCAGGCGAACATAATGGTACTTTTAGGGGTAATCAATTAGCATTTGTAGGGGCTACAGCTGCTTTAGAGTATAGAGAAAGTTGCAATTTTGAACAAGATGTTAAAGCTAAAGAGATTTTCCTGAAAAATTTTCTAACTCAACAAATATTACCAATTAGTGAAAAAATAGCAATCCGTGGAATTGGAATGATTTGGGGGATTGATGTTAAAAACTTTGGCGGTAGCAGTTTAGCTAAAAGTATTACATCACGTTGCTTTGAACTGGGGTTAATAGTTGAGCGAGCTGGCAGGAATGATACTGTTATTAAAATTTTGCCACCTTTAATAATTGATATGCTCACTTTAGAAAAAGGATGTTCAATTATCAAACAAGCTTTTAATGATTGCATATCAAAGTAGATTGACGTACTAGTATTGATAACTCAGTAAGCAATTGGTTACAAGGAGATAACTATGGGTATATATCTATCGAATGATTTATTCTCTCAAAAAGTTTATTGGATAAATAAACTATCGGGAGAACTACCAGAAACAAATCTGATGCTGGATTATGTAAGACCTTCGTTATCTAGTGGTAAAAACAAATCTCTTAGTTTTGATTTATCAAATGATTTATCTCAAGCAATCATTAAGCTAGCTAAAAGCTCTGATTTTTCGATTTACTTAATACTTGTATCTGCATTTAACATACTACTGCAAAAATATACTAGAAATAATGATGTTGTTGTCGGGATACCGATATATGAGGACATTGGTATAGATTGCGTCAATACTAAAGTTATTCCTTTGCGTACTCAAGTCACACCTCAACTTTCATTCAGAGATTTGCTTTTTCAAGTCAAAGATGCTGCGATCGCAGCTTACACTCATCAGAATTACAATTTTGATGAACTAATTGATTTATTGGAGTTACCAACAAGTCCCAATCGCCATCCAATTTTTGACATAGTAGTTTGTTTAGAAAATATTCATCTCAAAAGTAATTTAAATCAACTCAATAATGACATCACAATTTCTTTTACAGTTAACGGTGAAAATATTAGTGCTGATATAGACTATAAACAAGATTTATTTCAAGATGAAAATATAAAATTGATGGGTAGATATTATACTAATGTTCTTGAAAATGTTATAAATAACGTCAATACTAAAATATTAGATACTGTTTTCTTAAAAGAGTTCGATAAACAACAGATATTAAAACAATTTAATAACAATATTAAAAAGTATCCAGTTGAACAAACAATAAATAGCTTATTTGAAAATCAAGTATCTCAAACTCCAAATAATATCGCTGTTATTCATCAACAAACTAAACTAACGTATCAGCAACTCAATCAAAAAGCTAACCAGCTAGCTGGAATCCTGCGTAAACTAGGAGTCGCTAAAGGAGAATTTGTAGGTATTTTTAAAGACCGCGATATCAATTTTTTGATTGCTATTCTTGCTATATATAAAGCAGGTGGTGCTTATGTACCTATTGATAGTACTTACCCACCAAATCGAATTAAATATATGCTATCTAACAGCGAAGTTAGATTTCTATTAACAGATTTTTCGCTATTTAATGTTTTATCCGAATTAGTAGAAGGTTGTTCACAGCTATCATCTGTTATTTGTTTAGATAGCATTGCTCATGAGAATACATTGCTTGCTAAAAAAACAAAATTAAAGATATATAGTCGATTTGATTTTGAACAGTTGCCTAATGATAACTTAGAACATATTAATGATGCTGTTGACCCAGCTTATATGCTTTATACTTCCGGGTCTACAGGGCTACCAAAAGGGGCAATTGTCAGGCATGACGGTGCAATTAATCATATTTATGCTCAATTTGATGAGTTGGAGTTAACGCAGGAGTTTTGTTTTCTCCAAAGCGCTCCTTCTTCAACGGATATTTCTGTATGGCAATTTTTAGCACCACTTTTAATAGGTGGAAAAACAGTAATTGTAGATATAGAAACTGTTGCTATTCCTGATAAACTATTTAAGGCACTGAAATCACAAAAAATTACAGTTGTTGAATTAGTACCAGCATTATTTGGCGGCTTACTGGAATATACTTCTCAGCTAGCGATTCATGAAAGAGAATTGCCTGATTTAAAATGGATGATGGTTGTAGGGGAACCAGTATCGGTAAATTGGGTAAATAAGTGGCTCCAGATATATCCCGAAATCAAAATTGTTAACGCTTATGGCCCTACCGAGGCTGCTGATGATATTACCCAGTTTATTGTTAACAAGCCTTTGCCAGAAAATCAGCGAGCAGTTCCAATTGGTAAACCATTAGCCAACTTAAATCTCTACATTCTAGATGAGGAAATGCACCTATTACCTATTGGTGTTCCTGGAGAAATTTGTGTATCAGGAATTGGTGTAGGTGATGGATACTGGAAAAATCCCGAAAAAACTAATTTAAGCTTTGTTCCCAATCCGTTTACAGATGTTAGTCAGAATTTACCAGAAAATCGTGAAGATTTAATCTATAAAACTGGAGATTTAGGAAGATGGCTTCCTGATGGGAATATGGAATTTCTCGGACGTATTGACCATCAAGTAAAGATTCGTGGCTTTCGGGTTGAACTTGGGGAAATTGAGACATTTCTGGGTCAGCACCCGAATGTACGTGAAAATGTAGTCGTGGTTTATCAGGATGAACCAGGTAACTTGCAATTAGTTGCTTATGTGGTTGCTAAGACACAAGCAGTTCCTAGTATTAGTGAATTGCGTAGCTTCTTAAAAGAAAAGTTACCTGACCACATGTTACCTTCTGCGTTTGTGATGGTGGAAAATTTACCACTAGCACCTAGCGGTAAGGTAGACCGTAAAGCTCTGCCCAAACCAGATAATCTTCGCCCAGAATTAGAAACAGCTTACGTATTGCCGCGAAATGAGATGGAACACGCAATTGCTGACATTTGGCAAAAAATACTTAAGGTGGAGAAAGTCGGCATTCAAGATAACTTTTTTGATCTTGGTGGTCATTCGCTAAATGTGCTTCAGGTTTACAGCAAACTGCGGGAACTTTTTAAAGCGGACTTAGTAATAACTGACCTATTTAAATATCCAACAATCAGTTCCATATCACGGTATTTAAGTCAAGAAGATGATGATAGCTTTGCAAATCAAAGCAATGAATTAAATGAACAGTTGGAAGCTGGCAAGGCACGATTAAAGCAACGCTTTTTACAAAAAAGACAACAGAATGTTTAACAGTTTCAAGAGTTAAAATTACTTATGGAAGGTTCAGAATATTTAAGTAACAAAAATGGTTTAGAAATAGCTATTATTGGCATGAGCGGCTGTTTTCCTGATGCTGATAACATTGAGCAGTTTTGGCTAAACCTCCGAGACGGAGTAGAGTCAGTACATAGATTTAGTGACCAAGAATTAAAAGATTTAGGTGTAGATGCGGCTTTATTGAGCGATATCAATTATGTTAAAGCAGAGGGTGTAGTCGCAGGTATCGACTTATTTGATGCTTCATTCTTTGACATCAGCCCTAGAGAAGCTGAAGTGATGGATCCTTCACTGCGTTTTTTCTTGGAGTATTCATGGAAAGCACTTGAGGATGCTGGTTATAGTTCAGATATCTATAGAAAACCGATTGGGGTTTACGCTGGAACAAGTTTTGGCAGTTATCTACTTAATATTTATTCTAATTATGATCTGATAGCCTCTGTGGGTGATAAGCAGATAGAAAAGGGAACTTCTCCAGATTATGTTACGACACTTGCTTCTTATAAATTGAATCTGCAAGGGCCAAGTTATGCAGTTCAAACTACTTGCTCAAGCTCATTGGTTGCTGTACATTTAGCCTGCCAAAGTCTGCTTAGCGGTGAGTGTGATATTGCTTTAGCAGGAGGAGTTTCAATATCCACAGCAAATGGTTATTTGTATCAACAGGGAGGTATTGAATCTCCTGATGGACATTGCCGTGCTTTTGATGCTAAGGCTGCGGGAACAGTAAAAGGAAGGGGTTTAGGTCTTGTAGTTTTAAAGCGTTTAGAAGAAGCGATCGCAGATGGAGATTGCATCCATGCTATTATCAAAGGCTCTGCGATTAATAACGATGGGTCAAACAAAGTTAGCTACACAGCACCCAGCGTAGATGGTCAAGCCAAAGTAATTAGAGCAGCTCAGGTTATGGCTGAGGTCGAACCTGATACCATTAGCTACATTGAAGCGCATGGAACCGGGACTTCTTTAGGTGATCCCGTCGAAATCGCTGCCTTAACACAAGCTTTTCGTACTAAAACTCAAAACAAGGGATTTTGTGGCATTGGTTCTGTAAAAACCAACATTGGGCATTTAGATTCAACTGCTGGCGTAGCAGGTTTGATTAAAACCGTACTAGCCCTAAAACATCAACAAATTCCCCCTAGTTTGAACTTTGAAGAACCATCACCCCAAATTGATTTCGCTAATAGTCCGTTTTATGTCAACAACACACTATCTGAGTGGAAAACTAACGGCACTCCTCGCCGTGCGGGTGTTAGTTCCTTTGGCTTTGGTGGGACAAATGCCCATGTGATTTTAGAAGAAGCTCCCATAATTAAATCCTCTAGTTCTTCTCGGACTTGGCAACTATTATTACTTTCAACAAAGACGAATACAGCACTAGAAATTGCTACAGAAAATCTGGCTAATTACCTACAAAAAAATCCAGATTTAAATCTTGCGGATGTTGCTCATACCTTACAATTAGGTCGGTGGACTTTGAACCATCGCCGAATGGTAGTTTGCCAAAACCAAGAAGACGCAATCAGCGCATTGCAAGACCCTCAAAGAGCTTTCACTCATTACCAAGAACCTTGTAATCGCCCGATTGTATTTATGTTTTCTGGACAAGGTTCCCAATATGTAAATATGGGTCTAGAATTATACGAGAGTGAAAGCGTATTTAGAAAGCAAGTTGATTACTGCTGCGAACTACTCAAACCTTACTTAGAATTAGACCTACGTACAGTTCTTTATCCCAACGCCGAAACAGCTTTAACAGCAACACAAAAGTTACAGCAAACAGCAATTACTCAACCAGCATTATTTGTGATTGAATATGCTCTAACTCAGTTGTGGATGACATGGGGTGTGTACCCTGAAATGATGATTGGTCACAGTATAGGAGAGTATGTAGCTGCAACGATCGCTGGAGTTTTCTCTTTAGAAGATGCCCTAGCGATCGTTGCAATGCGAGGAAAACTCATGCAGCAGTTACCTAGTGGTGCTATGCTCTCAGTTCAGCTACCAGAACAAGAAGTACAACAACTACTAGAAAAGGAAATATCTCTAGCTGCAAGTAATGCACCTTCTTCCTGCGTGGTGTCTGGTTCAGAAGAAGCAATAGAGAAATTGCAACAGAAGCTACAACAAATCGGTGTAAATTGTAGGCGTTTGCATACTTCTCATGCCTTTCATTCTCTAATGATGGAACCCATCATTAAGACATTTATCCAGTCATTACAAAAAGTAAAACTCAATTCCCCAAAAATTCCCTTTATTTCTAATGTCAGTGGAACTTGGATAACCGCAGCCGAAGCAACAGATCCTAACTATTGGGCTAGACATTTAAGGGAACCAGTACGCTTCAGTTTAGGAATCACTGAATTACTCAAACAGCCAGAACCAATACTGTTGGAAGTTGGGCCAGGACGCACACTAAGTAGTTTGGCTAAACAACATCAAACAGATAAACTCATAGCACTAACATCCATACGACATCCTCAAGAGCAACAATCGGATGTAGGCTTTTTACTTAATACTTTGGGTAGGCTTTGGTTAGTAGGAGTTAAAATTGATTGGTCGGGTTTTTATGTAGACGAAAAGCGCCATCGCATACCCTTACCTACTTATCCTTTTGAGCGCCAGCGTTACTGGATTGAGGTAAATCGAAACGCGACCTTAGCCATAATGTCGCCAAAAACTTCAGATAAAAAGCCAGATATTGCTGACTGGTTCTATGTTCCTCGTTGGAAAGAATCTACACCTCTTGAGTTTTTTCAACAAGACAAATTAGGAGAACAAAAGTTATCTTGGTTAGTGTTTGTCGATAACTATGGAGTTGGATCAGAAATTATCGAACGACTCAAACAACAGGGTCATGATGTGATTGTCGTTAGGGCCGCAGATAAATTTGCCAAACTTAATGACTGTACATATACAATTAATCCCCAACAAAGGGATGACTATGATGCTTTGCTGCAAGCACTACAAGAACAGAATTGGATTGCACAAGCGTTCGCGAAGCGTGCCGGATGGCATCTCGCACATTTTTTGAGCGTTACCCCTGACGATATCTTACCTAGTCAACAGCTAGAACCACAAAAACAACATCAGTTTTTTGAAGATTGTCAAAATCTTGGTTTTTACAGTCTGCTATTTCTGACACAAGCATTGGCAAAACAGAATATAATTGAGCCAATGAAGCTGATGGTTGTTACTAGTAATCTACATGATATAACTGGCAGCGAGAATTTATGTCCTGAGAAAGCAACTATATTAGGGGCATGTAATGTAATTCCACAAGAATATCTCAACATAACTTGCTGTTGCTATGATATCGTCCTACCAAATGGAACTAAGCCATCACAAACACTCATAGACTCACTGTTTACAGAATTTACAGCACCAATAACTGATAACTTAATTGCTTATCGTGGCAATCATCGCTGGGTTAAAACTTATGAAGCTGTACATTTAGATGAAAGCATTACCAACAAAACTAAGTTAAGAAAAGGAGGTGTTTATTTAATTACTGGTGGGCTTGGTCGCATTGGTTTAGCAATGTCAGAATACTTAGCAAAAACAATGCAGGTTAAGTTAATTTTGATCGGTAGAAAAGGCATACCAGAAAGACATAAATGGTCTGAATGGCTACTCACTCATGATGAATCTGATGAAGTTAGCCAGAAGCTTAAAAAAGTGATGATGCTTGAGGAATTAGGTGCTGAAGTTCAGGCGATCGCAACTGATGTCGCTAATGAAAAACAAATGCAACAAGCTATAGCGTTAGTGAATGAACGCTTTGGTGAAATTCATGGTGTAATTCACGCTGCGGGAATTAATGACGATGCCTATTACACTATTGAAGAAAGTTCTAAAACTCAAAGTCAATCACAATTTAATCCCAAAATATATGGACTATTTGTATTAGAAAAAGTTTTGCGAGGTCAAAAGTTAGATTTTTGTTTATTCACATCTTCCTCATCATCTGTTTTAGGAGGTTTAGGATTAACTTCCTATTCTGCTGCTAACATTTTTATGGATGCCTACGCTCACAAGCACAACCAGATAAACTTTCCTTGTATTAGTGTGAACTGGGATACCTGGCAATCTCAAGAAAATGACATGGAAGATCTGACCGTGGGAGTAGCGTTAGAAAAATTACGCATGACATGGCAAGAAGGTATAGAAGTCTTTAGCCGTGTATTATCCATAACTAAAACTCCTCAAATTGTTGTTTCGGCAGGAGAATTGCAACCGAGAATTGAGCAATGGATAAAACGAAACTTTTTACGAAACAAGGAATCATCAAATAATCGAGATAGTTTATCGCTCCATTCCAGAGCAAACCTACAAAGTGAGTATGTCCCAGCTAGCAACAATGTAGAGCAAATAGTTGCTAAGACTTGGCAAAAAGTTCTGGGAATTGAAAAGATTGGTATTTATGATAACTTTTTTGA
Source organism: Nostoc sp. B(2019) (assembly GCF_010091925.1). GTDB lineage: Bacteria > Cyanobacteriota > Cyanobacteriia > Cyanobacteriales > Nostocaceae > Komarekiella. Next base: position 174,594 of record NZ_WVID01000004.1, read on the forward strand.
TTTGGGAGGTAGTTCTCTAATTGGTATTGAGATAATCTCACAGCTTCAAAAAGAACTAAGTGCCCATATTCCGATAATCAGCATTTATGAAAGACCAACTATCAGTTCGCTTGCCGAACTTTTAAGTAGCGATGAACAAGCTTATTTGCAAAAAGATTCTTATCGGACTCAAACGAGATCTGCCTCAATTAAACGCCGCAAACAAGCTAGGCAAAATCATCGAAGGACATCATAACTTTTCCAAGCTAGTTAAGGGTTTGTAGTAAGCACTTTAGTGCTTAGAAAATAATGACTAAAGTCATTACTACAAACTTGCTTAAATCTAGGATTTTTGGTGGTAGTTAGCAGCAAGGCAATTAATAGGTAAGATATATTCGGGAGTATAAAATGGCATTGAGTCAGCAAAGACAAGAAAAAAATAAGCAAAATTTCTTTTTTGAGAATGAGCTAACACCACAGTATGCAGTTGCAAATGAAGTCATGCAATTATTTGCACCATCTAATAGCTTATCTGTAGAGTCTAAGATGGGTATTAAAACTGACATTTTGGTTGATGATTTCTTAAATGCAATCAACACTAACTCGGATATTAATTTTAATGACTTGGTAGAAACCTTTGGTGATAGTCAAGTTCCCATTAATCCTGCTAATTTTGATAGCTACCTTGATTATTTAGCAAATAATGTTATTAATCATTCAATACATACATCTTCACCACGATTTATCGGTCACATGACCTCTGCACTGCCTTGTTTTGTGCGACCGATCGCTAAACTAATGACAGCAATGAACCAAAATGTTGTCAAAATAGAAACAGCCAAAGCTTTTAGCCCTTATGAACGTCAGGCTTTGGCAATGATGCATAGATTGATTTATAACTTTTCTGATGAATTTTATAGCGAACATATCCAAAATAGCCAAAGCACTTTAGGCATATTAGTTTCTGGAGGTACAGCAGCAAACATTATTGCACTATGGTGCGCCCGTAATAAGTCCTTGGGTGCAAAAAATAATTTTGCCGGTGTAGAGAAAGAAGGTTTAGCAGCAGCTTTAGATTACTATGGTTATCAAGGAGCGGTGGTAATTGGCTCTGAATTGATGCATTATTCTTTTGATAAAGCCGCAGATTTATTAGGTATAGGTACAAATGGTTTAATAAAAATTCCTACTAATGGTAATAACCAAGTGGACTTACCAGCTTTACGTCAGGCTGTTGCAGATTGTCATGCTAAAAATTTGCATATTATTGCGATCGCAGGCGTTGCTGGTACTACGGATTCTGGTAATATAGACTCACTTTTAGACATAGCAGAGATTGCCCAAGCTGCAAATGTTCATTTTCATGTAGATGCAGCTTGGGGTGGGCCATTAATATTTTCCGAACAACATCGACAAAAGCTTGTTGGTATTGAACACGCTGATTCAGTCACAATTGATGGACATAAACAGCTGTATTTACCAATGGGTATTGGTATGGTATTCATGCGCAAACCGTACTTAGCTTCATCCATTGAAAAAAATGCTAGCTACACCATGCGTAAGGGTTCATTCGATTTGGGTAAACGCGCTTTAGAAGGTTCTCGAGCTGGTATGGCATTATTTTTACATGCTGGGCTACATCTGATAGGGCTTAAAGGTTATGAATTTTTGATTGATGCAGGTATTGAGAAAACACAATATATGGCTGCTCGGATTACTACCATGTCCGAATTTGAATTACTATCTCAACCAGATATAAATCTCCTTCTTTATCGCTACATCCCGGAATCTTTAAGAGAACTTGCAGTTAAAAAGCAGTTAACTGAAACTGATAATCAACAAATCAATATATTCAATGAGCGTCTGCAAAAAACTCAACGCCAAGCTGGTCGTACTTTTATCTCACGGACGACAAAAACAATTACCTGTTTAGAAAAAGAAATTTCAGTTACGGCGCTGCGTGCAGTAATCGCCAATCCGCTCACGACTAAAAATGATATTGATGCAGTGCTGAACGACCAAATTCAGATTGCTTTAGATTTATCAATATCAGATTCATTAGAAGCTACTCAGAGCCTAGCATAGTTGCTGTAAATAAGTTTAATTAGGTATTTTTTCTATGAATAATTCTCAGGAATTTAATGACTTTGATGATAACGATGAAATAGCCATCATTGGCATAAATGGCCGCTTCCCAGGCGCAAACAATGTTGATAATTTTTGGGAAAATTTGCGAAATGGAGTAGAATCAATTTCTCATTTTACAGATGAAGAACTGCTAGCTGCGGGTATAGAGCCAACTTTGCTCAATGATCCAAATTATGTTAAAGCAGGCAGCATAATGGAAGGTATTGAGTTATTTGATGCTGCATTTTTTGGATTTACTCCTAGAGAGGCCGAAATCACAGACCCACAACATCGAATATTTTTAGAATCTGCCTGGGAAGCTTTAGAATCTGCGGGCTATGATTCCGAATCTTATAATGGTAAAATTGGAGTTTACGCTGGTGTAACTAATAGTAATTATTTATTTACAAACTTATATCCCAACCAAGACTTAATGCAGTCGGTAGATGCTTTAAATATTTTTATTGGTAATGAAAAAGACAATTTAAGCACACAAACTTCTTATAAGTTAAATCTTACCGGGCCAAGTATAAATGTTCAGAATAACTGCTCTACATCATTAATAGCAGTACATTTAGCCTGTCAAAGTTTGCTAAATGGTGAAAGTGATATAGCTTTGGCTGGTGGTGTTTCCATCGCCAAGTTACCCCAAAAATCTGGTTATCAGTATCAAGAGGGGGTTCTTTGTTCCCCTGACGGACATTGTAGGACTTTTGATGCTAACGCTAAAGGAACAGTATTTGGTGATGGGTTGGGAATTGTTGTATTAAAAAGATTGGATGATGCTGTTGCTGATGGAGACTTTATTCATGCTGTCATTAAAGGTTCAGCTATCAATAACGACGGTTCTTTAAAAGTTGGTTATACAGCGCCCAGTGTTAATGGTCAAAGAGAAGTAATTTTAGAAGCTCTTGCCTTAGCTAATGTTGAACCCGATACTATTTCTTATATTGAAGCTCATGGTACTGCAACTCCTTTGGGAGATCCGATTGAAATCAAGGCTCTTACACAAGCTTTTCGTGCTAGCACAAATCAAAAAAACTTCTGCGCTATTGGTTCAGTAAAAAGCAATATTGGACATCTAGATACAGCCGCGGGTGTGACAGGCTTAATTAAAACTGTGCAAGCATTAAAACATCAACAAATACCCCCTAGCTTACATTTTGAAAAACCCAACTCAGAGATAGACTTTGCTAACAGTCCCTTCTACGTCAACACCAAATTATCAGAATGGAAAACTAACAATTTACCTCGTAGAGCAGGTGTAAGTTCTTTTGGGGTTGGCGGGACTAATGCTCACGTAATTTTGGAAGAAGCTCCAGTAATGGAAGCATCCAGTACCTCTCGGCCTTGGCAATTACTCTTACTTTCAGCTAAAACCAGCACAGCTTTAGAAAGCGCAACTGCAAATTTAGTGGCTTCCCTCCAGCAACATCCCAATATCAACTTGCCTGATGTTGCTTATACCTTACAAGTTGGTCGTCGAGTTTTTGATCATCGGCGTCTAGTAGTTTGTCAAGACTGGAAGGATGCTGTTAAATTACTTGAAAATAAAGACCCACAACGTGTTTTTAGTTACCATTGGAAACCAAGCCGTTGCCCTATCATTTTCATGTTTTCAGGACAAGGGTCACAATATGCAAACATGGGTCGGGAACTATACGAAGTTGAACCGACCTATCGCAGATATGTAGATAATTGCGCCGAAATTTTGCAACCTCACCTCGGTCTTGATATTCGTCAGCTACTCTTTCCATCAGCAGAAATTGCAGCGGCTAGCCAACAACTACAACAAACAGCGTTCACCCAAGCAGCGATATTTGTGATTGAGTACGCTCTGGCTGAGTTATTGATGTCATGGGGAGTATGCCCAGAAGCTATGATTGGTGATGGTATAGGTGAATATGTTGCAGCCGCGATCGCAGGTGTATTTACTCTCGAAGATGCTTTAGCAATCGTAGCAAACAAGGGACTGCGATCGCTCAAAAAAGTTCAACTCAATCCACCACGCATCAACTTTATTTCCAATGAAACTGGTAAGTGGATTACAGATGCACAAGCCACAAATCCCAACTATTGGAGTCAAGATTTACAACAAACTGTGAAATTTTCTGATAGTATTTCTCACCTGTTAGAGCAATTTGAAGGCGTTTTTCTAGAGGTGGGGCCGGGACAAAATTTAAGCACATTAACTAAACAACATTTAGATATTAATGCTAAACAACATGTACTGACTTCCTTACCCGATGTTAAAGAGCAATCAAATGTCAGCTTTTTGTTGGAAACATTAGGGCAGTTGTGGCTTTTTGGTGTCGATATAGATTGGTCAGAATTTTACACCCACGAACAGCGTCATCGTCTACCTTTGCCTACCTATCCTTTTGAACGCCAAAGGTATTGGATTGATGCGAAAAAACAAGAAAAAGATGATAATCAAACTCCAGTATTATTAAGTAAAAAACCTGATATTGCTGACTGGTTTTACATTCCTTTCTGGAAGCCTTCTTTACCTCCAGCACAAGTCGATAACCAAGACTTAGCAACTAATAAATCTTGCATAGTATTTATCGATGAGTGTGGCTTGGGTATTAACTTAGTCAAACAACTAGAAAAACTCAACCACAATGTAATTACCGTAACAGTTGGCGACAACTTTAGCATACTAGGCAATGAATGTACTATTAATCCTAAGAATTATCAGGATTATGATATTTTATTCCAAGAAATTTTCAGGCACAATTTGCCAAAAATGATAGTTCATTTATGGAATGTCACACCTGTACGTAACCAAGAATTAGAAATTGAAAAAGTTGATCAAGCCCAAGAAACTGGATTTTATAGTTTACTATATATTGCCCAAGCTTTAGGAAGGCGAGAAACTACTGATGATTTTCAAATCACAGTTATTTCTAATAACTTACAGCCAGTAACGGCAACTGAAGTACTTTGTCCAGAAAAAGCCACTTTGCTAGGGCCAATTAAAGTTATTTCGCAAGAATATTCAAATATAAATTGTCGTAGTATTGATGTTATTCTTCCTCCTAATGGTAGTTGGCAAGAAGAGAAACTTGTAGAAAAATTACTGGCAGAACTGACACTTGATAACTCTGAAAAGTTAATTGCTTATCGAGGTTTGAATCGTTGGGTGCAGAGTTTTGAGCCAGTGCGCTTTGATAAAGCTAAAATTGAAAAGCCGCGGCTACGAGACAGAGGAGTCTATTTAATTACAGGTGGACTCGGCGGTATCGGACTTGTTTTAGCAGAATATTTAGCTCGAACTGTACAAGCAAAACTACTGTTAGTAGGACGTTCTGCTTTACCTAAAAAAGATGAGTGGTGTCAATGGCTTATTACTCATGATGAGACTGATAGTATTAGCTGCAAGATTCGCAAAGTTCAAGAACTTGAAGACTTGGGTGCAGAAGTTTTGGTGATTAGTGCAGATGTCAGCAAGACAGAACAAATGCAAAGTGCGATCGCTCAAGCTCAACAACGATTTGGTAAACTAAATGGCGTTATCCACGCCGCCGGAGTTCCTGGAGGCGGTGTAATACAGCGAAAAACTCCAGAAGAAGCAGAAAGTATTCTAGCTCCAAAGGTAAAAGGAACAATAGTTATTGATGCAATTGTCAAAGATATTGAGTTAGATTTCTTTATTCTAGTATCATCAAATAGTTCAATCGTTGCGGAATTTGGACAGGTAGACTATTGTGCAGCTAATGCTTTTCTTGATGCTTTTGCTCACTATAATGCTACGAAGAGTCGATTGACTACAAGTATCAACTGGGATACTTGGCAAGAAGTTGGAATGGCAGTAAACACAGAATTGCCTCAACGACTCCAAGAATTGCGAAAAGAAAATCTTCAACAAGGTATATTACCTAACGAAGGTGTAGATGTTTTTCTTCGTACTTTGGCAAATATAATGCCTCAAGTTGTAATATCCACCTCTGATTTATTAGATGGATTAAAACAGTACAACTCTGACAACAAAACACAATCACTAGAATTTTTAGAAACTGTCAATTCATCCAAATTTAAATATCCCCGACCTGAACTAAATAACGATTATATTGCCGCTCGAAATAAAATTGAACAAAAGTTAGTTGACATTTGGCAAGAAGTTATTGGGATTGAACGGATAGGAATTTATGATAACTTCTTTGAGCTTGGTGGTGATTCTCTCATAGGTATTCAACTGATTACTATTGTAAATAAGGCATTTAATTCAAATCTGGCGATCGCTAAACTTTATGAATGCCCAAATATTAGTTCTATGGCGAAGATTTTTATTCCTGAAGACTCTCAAGAAAAGACTTTTGAACAAAGACTAAATCGAGGACAAAGAAGAAGACAGATGAAAATGCAAACTAACTAAAATCAAAAGTTAATTTATCTGGTTAGTAAAATTATGAGTACCGAAGTACAAAAACAAATAGCAAATCCAGATATAGCAATAGTGGGGATGTCTGGTCGTTTTCCTGGTGCAAAGGATATCGATGAGTTTTGGCATAATCTCGAAAATCGAGTTGAGTCTATTTCATTTTTCTCCACTGATAACTCAGCAGGTTTAAATCTGGAAGAGGAAATTTTACACGACCCAAATTATGTTAAAGCAGCACCAATATTAGAAGATATTGAGCATTTTGATGCTAGGTTCTTTGGTTATACTCCTAGAGAAGCTGAACTAATTGACCCCCAACATCGCTTATTTATAGAATGTGCCTGGGAAGCTCTTGAAAACGCTGGATATGACCCAGAAACATACAATGGTTTGATTGGGGTTTATGCTGGTGTGAGCACAAATACTTACTTTTTTAACAACGTATATAAAAATGTGAGTTCAAGAGATATTTCTAATAACTATACTTTTAACAAAGATTTTTTAACCACAAATATCTCATATAAATTAAATTTAAAAGGGCCAAGTGTAGGAATTCAAACTTATTGTTCTACTTCATTAGTTGCTTTACACTTAGCTTGCAAAAGTCTACTAGACGAAGAATGTGATATTGCTTTGGCAGGTGGGGTGACGATTATAGTTCCCCAAAAATCAGGTTATTTATATCAAGAAGACGGAATTTTATCACCTGATGGTCATTGTCGAGCCTTCGATGCTAAAGCACAGGGTACTGTTTTCGGTAGTGGACTGGGAATAGTCGTTTTAAAAAGATTAGAAGATGCTATTGCAGATAGAGATTACATTCATGCAGTTATTAAAGGTTCAGCAATTAATAATGATGGTTCATTAAAAGTTAGCTATACAGCACCTAGTGTAAACGGTCAGGCAGAAGTTATTGTAGAAGCTTTGGCAAATGCTGGAATAGATGCTGATGATATTTCCTATATAGAAACTCATGGAACTGGAACTGCTGCTGGCGACCCAGTAGAAATTGCTGCGCTAACTAAAGCTTTTCGTGCTTTTACACAAAGAAATGGTTTCTGCGCTATTGGTTCGGTTAAACCAAATATCGGACATCTAGATATAGCAGCTGGTATAGCAAGTTTAATCAAAACTGTACAAGCATTAAAATCTAAAAAAATACCTCCGAGCATCAATTTTGAAGTTCCCAATCCTGAGATTAATTTTGCAAATAGTCCCTTTTATGTTAATACTAAACTAACTGATTGGGAAACTAATAATACTCCCCGGAGAGCAGGAATTAGTTCGTTAGGCTTTGGGGGAACTAATGCTCATGTGATTCTAGAAGAAGCTCCTGAAATCAAATATTGTGATGATTCTAGACCTTGGCAATTGTTGTTACTTTCAGCAAAAACTAACACAGCCTTAGAAACTGCGACTACAAATTTAGTTACGTATTTAAAACAACAACCAGATATAAATTTAGCTAACGTTGCTCATACTTTAAAAGTTGGTCGTAGAGCTTTTAATCATCGTCGAATGTTAGTGTGTCAGAGTGTTCAAGATGCTGTTAGCGTTTTAGAGACACATGAGCCACAACGAATTCTTACTGTATGTCAGGAGCATAGAGAACAGCCTGTCATTTTCATGTTTTCAGGACAGGGGTCACAATATGTAAACATGGGTCGGGAATTATACGAAGTTGAACCAACCTATCGCAGACATATAGATACTTGCGCTGAAATTTTGCAACCTCACCTCGGTCTTGATATTCGTCATCTACTCTTTCCCTCAGCAGAAATTGCAGCGGCTAGCCAAAAACTACAACAAACAGCGTTCACTCAACCAGCATTATTTGTGATTGAGTACGCCTTGGCTAAATTATTGATGTCATGGGGAGTGCGTCCAGAAGCGATGATTGGTCATAGTATCGGGGAATATGTTGCAGCTGCGATCGCAGGTGTATTTACTCTCGAAGATGCCCTATTCATTGTGGCAAAAAGGGGACAACTGATGCAACAGTTACCTCCAGGGAGTATGCTGGCGATTCCGCTTCCAGAAAAAGAGGTGCGATCGCTAACTCAAAATCTAGAAATCGCAGCGATTAATACCCGAACTTCATGCGTAGTTTCTGGGACAGTTGAGGCGATCGTAACTCTACAAAACCAATTATCCTCTCAAGGTGTTGAATATCGGCTTTTGCATACATCTCATGGGTTTCATTCTCAAATGATGTCACCAATATTAAATGAGTTTGTACAGTTGCTCAAAAAAGTTCAACTCAATCCACCACGCATCGGCTTTATTTCCAATGTAACTGGTAGTTGGATTACAGATGCACAAGCTACAAATCCCAATTACTGGAGCCAACATTTACGACAAACTGTCAAATTTTCCGATGGTATATCTCAACTTTTAGAGCAGTTTACAGGTGTTTTTCTAGAGGTGGGGCCAGGACGAACTTTAAGCACATTCACCACACAGCATTTAGATGTTAATACTAAACAACATGTACTAACCTCCTTACGCCATGTTAAAGAGCAAAAATCAGATGTGAGCTTTTTATTGCAGACATTAGGTAGGTTATGGCTTTTTGGTGTTGATATAGATTGGTCAGGATTTTATACCCACGAACAGCGTCATCGTCTACCTTTACCTACCTATCCTTTTGAACGACAAAGGTATTGGATTGATGCAACTCCATCACCTTCTTTAAATAGTAAGCCAGCAACATTAGATAATAAACAAGATATTGCCAACTGGTTCTATGTTCCTTCATGGAAACGCTCTTTCCTAACTCATTCATCCTCTGTTAAAACAGAATATACTCAAAAACAATGGTTATTTTTTGTTGATGATTTTGGATTAGGTGAAAAACTAATTAATGCATTGACAATTCAAGATGTAAATATCATTATAGTTAAGCATGGAAAATGTTTTGATAAACTAGCTGAAGACATTTATATAATTAATCCATGCATAAGCGAAGATTATAATCTATTATTTGAAGACTTAATTTCATTCGGTAAAACACCGCAGAATATAGTTTACCTATGGAGCATAAGTCAACTTGAAAATCATCAATTAGGGAATTATTTAGAGTTCAATAGTCTACTGTTTTTATCACAAAGCTTCAGAAAACTGAAAACTAACGAAAGCTTGCAACTTTGGGTTGTGTCTAATCATATTCAAGAAGTTAACGGAAATGAGATTCTAGACCCAGAGAAAGCAGCAGTATTAGGTTTATGTCAGGTAATTCCTCAAGAATATCCTAATATAACCTGTCGGAGTATTGATATTGCTTTAACTAATCACCTAGATGTAGAGAAAGAGTATTGCAAAATTAATATTATTAATAAGCTTTTAAGTGAGTTAACATCTGTATCCTCAGACTTAGTTGTTGCTTATCGTGGTTCCTACCGTTGGGTACAAACATTTGAGCCAGTTTGCTTAGAGTCAGTAATCGAGGAAAAAATCCCGTTAATCAAACAAGGTGTTTACCTGTTTGCTGGTGGATTAGAAAGTATTGAAATTATACTTGCAGAATATTTAGCAAAAACTTTCCAAGCAAAACTCATATTTATCGAAGATGTAGCTTTTCCAGAAAAGAATTACTTCTCACAATGGCTTGAAAGTCATACTCAAGAAAATGAAGTAAGTTGCAAAATTAAACAATTGCTAGTCTTAGAGAAATTAGGTGCAAAAGTTTTGGTAATGCGTGCAGATATAACTAATTATGAACAAATGCATCAAAGCTTTTCTGATGAAAATGTTGGGCAAATTAATGGGATTATTTATTCAACTGGAATCAATAAGGAAAAACTATTTGGTTCGATTCCAGAAATTAGTAAAATAGAAGTACAAAATTTATTTAATTTACAATATCATAAGATTACTATATTAGAAAAATTATTACATAATAAGAAATTAGATTTCTGTATCATTTTTTCTTCTTTATCTTCTATTTTAGGAGGATTTGGTTTAAGTTTGTATTCGGCAGGTAATCATTTAATAGACAGCTTTACTAACCGACATAACCAAAACAATTCTTTGCCTTGGTATATTATAAATTGGGATAAATTACAGCTAAATATCACCCAAGAGCAAAAAACGCCAGAACAAGCTTCTGGAGTGGAATTAGCCATTACTCCAGCAGAAATTATAGAAGTATTTAAACGAATATTTTATCTAGATAAAGGAACTCAAATTATTGTTTCTACAGTAGATTTAAACGCCAGGCCTAAATATGCATTTAACTTTAATCCAGCAAATGCAAAATTCTCCAATCAATCAGATTTATCCCCCCGCTATTCCCGACCTCAACTTATTAATTCATATCTTGCTCCGACAAATGAGTTAGAAAAACAAATTACAGAAATATGGCAAGAGGTACTTGGAATTGCAGAAGTTGGTATTTATGACAACTTCTATGAGTTAGGAGGAGATTCTCTGATTGCAACTCAACTGGTTTCTCGATTGCGAGCAAAATTTCCTATAGACCTACCACTGCGTGACCTTTTATTGCAAGCAATGATACCAGTTAAACAAGCAGAAATGATTGAGCAACTTTTATTGGAAAAAATTGAAGAATTATCTGAAGAAGAGGTAGAAGCTCTTTTATCTAATAAATTTTGACCTATATTTTAGGAGATCAGAAATCAGTTGATATTCACATACTCATGATCTAGCTTGTATACAAGTTACAAGCATACTCAAGAAATAACGACTAACTTATTTAATTGAAAACCTTCATTTGATAACAGGAAAAATAGTCTATGTCTCTGCTCAGTGATCTTCCCAACTATGAACCCATCGCTCGATTACAGAACGAATTCAAGAATACAGCCGAAGATTTGCTAAAAGGTATAATACCTGCTTTAGAGCAAATATTATTATCACAACTTCCTGCGGGAGCACACATTCTCGAACTTGGCTGTGGTTGTGGACATTTAGCACAACAACTTAATATTAGAGGATTTAAAGTTACTGGAATCGATGCTTCTGAAAGGATACTGGACTACGCTCGAAAAAACGCACCTGAAAGCGAATTTATCTTGAGTGATATACGTAATTTTGAGTTATCACCTATCTTTGATGCTGTTTTGGCAAATGATGTTATGCATTTTATGCAAAACAAAGAAGATTTGAAAATAGTATTCAAAAACGTATATACCGCACTTAAAGATGATGGTATGTTTGTGTTCAACATACCAATAACAGATTGGCTACACGAAGCTGCTCAAAAAAACAATTTTAATATTGTCTATGTTAATGATGAATGCTCATTAATGGAATTATTCTACTACAAACCTGAAGAAAGGATGTGGGAGATCAAAGTCACAGGATTTGAATTGATCGAAAAAAATTGGCAGCGTTCAGACACCATTTGGTTAAGAAAAGACCACTTTTTAGAAGAAGTTGAGTCAGCTTTAAAAGAAGCGGGTTTCACAGAATTTAACTACTATAATACCAGGGACTTTGGAGAAAGCGAAGACATAGCTTGCTTTGTTTGCCAGAAAACCTCCCTTAAGTAATACAGCAATCCTAAATTGTTTGTGCTCACTCAAGATTTCTCTTATCTCTGTGTCTCTGCGTGAAATAAAATATTTTTTCACCTCACGCAGAGAAAGAGTTTAAAATCATGACTTTTGTAAGAGCTTCTTGTCACTTACATTTGCAAGTAACTTCATAAACTAAATAAGACTGCGATCGCAATTAATAACCTTCTAATTAAATATTAGCAATGGACAAACAGCACTCTAACTTATCACCCGCAAAAAAAGCCCTTTTAGAAAAATGGAAGGGAGGAAAATTCCAAGCTAATACTATTCCCAAACGCCAAACATCTCAGAATATTCCTTTATCTTTCTCCCAACAAAGACTATGGTTTATAGACCAACTTTACCACGGGAGTTCTTTCTACAATATTCCTATTGCTTTTCATATAAAAGGACAACTAAATATTACAGCGCTTCAACAAAGCCTCAATGAAATCCTCAGGCGTCACGAAATTTGGCGCACAAACTTTAGACTTGTAAATGGAGAGCCAATACAAGAAATTGCACCACAACTAACTTGGGATTTACCTATCATTAATCTTGAGCATTTGTCTGGTAAAGATTGGGAAGGAGAAGTAAAACAACTTGTAGCAGAAGAAGCAACAAAATCCTTTAATTTAGCTAAAGGACTTTTAGTCAGAGCAACTTTACTACGCTTGAGTGCAGAAGAATACATTTTGCTTTTAACCATGCACCACATCATCACAGATGGATGGTCTTGTGGTGTGTTCCTGCGGGAGTTGTCAACGCTGTATGCGGCTTTCTCAACAAATCAGCTTTCTGGTTTACCCGAACTCCCGATTCAGTATGCAGATTTTACCATTTGGCAACGCGATCGCATCCAAGGTGAATTCCTCGCAACCAACTTAAATTATTGGAAGCAACAACTAAGCGGTGAGCTTTCTGTACTACAGTTACCCACAGACCGTCCGCGACCTACTGTCACAACTTTTGTTGGTGCTAAGCAATACTTTACATTATCAACAGCCTTAACTGATGCACTCAGACAATTAAGCCAGCGAGAAGATGCCACTTTATTTATGAGTTTGCTGGCAGCATTTAACATTTTATTATACCGCTACACAGACCAGGAAGATATCTTAATTGGTTCTCCAATTGCCAACCGCAACCGAGCCGAATTAGAAGGGATGCTGGGTCTATTTGTTAATACTTTAGTATTGCGTAATAACCTCAGTGGTAATCCCAGTTTCCGTAAAATTTTACATCGAGTTCGTGAGGTGACTCTCGATGCTTATGCACACCAAGATTTGCCTTTTGAGATACTTGTAGAAAAGTTGCAACCCGAACGAGACTTAAGCCGTAATCCCCTTTATGAAGTCATGTTTGTCCTGCAAAATACTCCAAAATCTGTGCAGGAAGTATCTGGATTAACCTTGCGGACTTTAGAGTTTGATAGTGGTACAGCCCAACTTGATATTTTTCTGTCGATGTTTGAAGCTCAAGAGGGACTAACAGGGTGCTTAGAGTACAATACAGACATTTTTGATTCAATAACCATTACCCGATTTATTAACAATTTCCAGACTTTATTAGAAAATATAGTTGCTAATCCAGAGCAATGCATCTGTGAATTATCACTACTAACTACATCTGAACAAGAGCAATTATTATTTAAATTTAATCAAACTCGTGTAGATTATCAAGATGTATCTCTGCATCAATTATTCGAGCAGCAAGTTGAACTAACGCCTGACTTATTAGCATTAATTAGCCAGTCAGAAAAAGTTACCTATCGTCAACTTAATCATCAAGTTAATCAACTTGCACATTATTTACAAAAACAAGGCGTAACAACAGAAACACTTGTTGCTCTATGTCTTGAACGTTCTGTAGACATGGTGGTGGGAATTTTAGCTATCCTCAAAGCTGGCGGTGCATACATTCCCCTTGATCCAAGTTATCCAGTTGAGCGTCTGAATTTTATGCTCTCTGATTCTCAAGCATCGGTATTAATTAGCCACCAAGTAATATTAGAAAAACTATCATTATCTTCAGCTAAAACCGTTTGCTTAGATATCCACAAAGACGAAATTGCTCAAGAAAGTCCAGAAAATCCCATTAACATCTCTTCATCTGATAATCTTGCCTATATTATCTATACTTCTGGCTCAACTGGAACTCCTAAAGGCGTTCTTGGCACTCATCGCGGTACAGTGAATGGCTTACACTGGCTATGGAAAACTTATCCTTTTACCCCAGGAGAAGTTTGTTGTCAGAAAACAGCTATTAGCTTTGTAGATTCTGTATGGGAAATTTTCGCTCCTTTACTTGCGGGAATTCCTACAGTAATTATCAGCAACGCAACTATACTAGACCCGCAGTTATTTATAGAAGCTTTAGCGCATCACAAAGTTACCCGTATTATCCTTGTACCCTCATTACTACGCTTACTTTTAGATAATTACCATCATCTGGTCAAGAAATTATTGCACCTAAAACTCTGGATAACTAGCGGAGAAGCGCTGTCTATTAAGTTAGCTAAAACTTTCCAAGAATTAATCCAATTTGCAAAACTAATCAACCTTTACGGCTCATCAGAAATTTCCGCTAACGCTACTTGCTATGACACTAGTTTATTACAAGACCAAGTAAACAGTGTTCCCATCGGTCGTCCTATCGATAATACTCAAGTCTATGTGTTGAATCGCAATTTACAACCAACACCTGTAGGAGTTGTTGGCGAACTTTATATTGGTGGTGACGGATTAGCGAGGGGATATTTACATCGTCTTGAATTGACTCAGGAAAGATTTATCGATAACCCCTTTATTCCTCAAAAAAAGCTTTACAAAACAGGCGATTTAGTCCGTTATCTCAACGATGGTAATCTTGAATATTTAGGTCGTAATGACGAACAAGTAAAAATCAGAGGTTTTCGAGTAGAACTGGATGAAATTACTACAGTTATTACACAACATCCCGATGTGCAAGAATCTATTGTAATTGCCGTCAATGATGCTCAAGAAAATCAATCTTTGATTGCTTATGTCGTCACAGAAAAACAGGCTATAGCTGCACAACTGTTGCCCTGTTTGCAACAAAAATTGCCTAATTATATGCTACCATCTGCCTTTGTGGTCTTAGATAAACTTCCACTTACACTTAATGGCAAAGTAGATAAGCGTTCTCTTCCCACAGATGAAGTTATTCGACCAAATACTACTAAATCTCTCATTGCTCCTCGCAATTTTACAGAATTATCATTAGTAAAACTTTGGGAAAATCTGCTGAATACTAGCCCTGTCGGGGTAACAGATAACTTCTTTAACTTAGGTGGTCACTCATTTTTAGCTGTACGATTAATGGCTCAAATTCAAGATAAATTCGGGCATAATCTTACCCTATCTACTCTTTTTGAAAATCCTACAATTGAGAAACTCGCTCTCATTGTAAGTCAGCGATCGCACGAAATTTCTAATTCACCTATTGTAGCAATTAACTCTTCTGGTTCCAAGCCACCTTTCTTTTGTATGCATGGTGCTGGTGGAGGTATTAATCATTACTTTAACTTATCCAGAAGACTTGGTGAAGATTATCCATTTTATGCCTTGGAGCATACCCCTAACCAAGAAAAACCTGAAATTATCTCACTAGAACAAACAGCAAATAACTACCTCCAAGAAATTCGTAAAGTACAGCCAAATGGCCCTTATCTTTTAGGTGGACATTGTTACGGCGGTGTACTTGCTTTTGAAATGGCGCAGCAATTACAAAGACAGGGTGAAATAGTAGATTTGCTAGTTGTTATTGATGCCATACTCTCAGAAACACGCATTGAATCTACAAAAGATGACGATGCAAAATTTTTACTCCGCATGGCTGAATCGATAAAAACCGATAATAATATAGATTTTTCAATTCCCTTTGAAGAACTTCGATATTTGCCACTAAATGAGCAAATTGATTTGATTAATAAGAAAGCAAACTTTATCTTTAGCGATACAGAGATTAAAGATTTTATCAGCTATTACAAACTTTTCAAAGCTGATGTTCAAGCCATGCGAGATTATGTTCCGCTACTTTATCCTCAACCCATAACTCTATTTCGAGCGAAGGAGGAAATTATTCATGACTTTGACAATCCAGAATGGAATACTGATGATCCCTTATTAGGTTGGGGTAAATATTCTAGTCAACCTATTCAAGTAATTGAAGTTCCTGGCGATCATTTCTCAATTTTCGTTGAGCCTCATATTCAGGAATTAGCTAAACATTTAAGAAATTGTATCGATCATGCTGTGTGCAATAGACTTCTTGCATAAGTCGGGAAAAGGGGAAGGGGGAAGGGGAAAAGGTTCTGTATTGTCCCCTTTCCCTTTAACCTTTTCCCTTTTCCCCCCCTCTTGCAAAAGTGCTTTTTGCAAGAGGTCTAATGTCATAAATAATGGGAGTAAAAGAGACTGATGAAACTACCCCCAGGGCCGAAAACACCCTTATGGCTGCTAGGTTTGCAATTTGAGGTTAATCCCTTTAGTTATCTGGATGCTATTTCCAAACATTATGGTGATATTGTGACTGTAATGTCTGGTTCTACACCAATTGTTTACATCAGCAATCCTTCAGGGATAAAAGAGATTTTCACAAATACCAAGGAAATTTCTGCTACAGGTGCATTGAATCAAGATTTCGCCTTTATAACTGGAAATCAAGGAGTTCTGCAACTTGATGGTTTAATTCATAAAAATCGGCGTAAGCTTCTAATGCAAGCTTTTCATGGAACGCGGATGCAAGCCTGTGGGCGAGGTATCTGCGAACTCACAGAAAATATTATGAGTAAACAGTTGGTTGGAAAACCTTTTGTTGCATACTCGGTCATTGAAGATATTACCTTTCAAGTGGGTATAGAGCGGGTAATCGGTTTATATGAAGGAGAACGCTATGACAAAATCAAGCATTTATTTGCGTCTTTGCTTAAACTCGATAGACAATCTCTTATAGTTAAAATTCTTAGCAATATTTTTCCAGAAAAAGATTTAGGTAGATGGAGTCCACATGGATATCTTCTTCACCTACAACGAGAACTTTTTCAGTTGCTATCTACTGAAGTTGAAGAACGTCGTAAACAAGCAGATTTTTCACGCACTGATATACTTTGTGATTTGATATTTGCTCGTGATGAAACAGGTGAATTATTAAGCAATGAAGAGGTGCGCGACCTTTTATTATCACCTATATTTGCCGCTGCTGATGCTTCGGGGACTGCTATTAGTTGGTCTTTGTACTGGATTCACCGTTTAAAATCTGTTCGAGAAAAACTACTAAAAGAACTTGATAGTCTTGGTCAAAATCCAGACCCCATGAGCATTATTGCACTCCCCTACCTCAGTGCTGTATGTAATGAAGTTTTGCGAATTTATCCAACTCAGTTGTTTACATTTCCCAGATTGGTAGAATCGACCGTTGAAATCATGGGATACGAACTACATCCGGGTACGATACTTATTGGTAATATTTATTCGACGCATCAGCGTGATGATTTATATCCAAATCCAAAGGAATTTCAGCCAGAGCGCTTTTTAGAAAAACAATTTTCTCCCTACGAATTTCTACCATTTGGTGGCGGCTCTCGTGTTTGTATTGGCGGGACTTTTGCTCTATTTGAAATGAAACTTGTATTAGCAACGATTCTTTCAGGCTATCAATTAGAGTTAGTTAGTAAGCGTCCAGAACGTCCCAAATTCGCAGGTTTGATTTGTTCCCCTGCAAGTGGCGTGAAAATGGTCATGCGCGATCGCCGTCAAGATCAAGGACATTCGCAACCATTAGCTGCTGGTTTAGTTTAGCCAATGAATTTAATTTTTCATTCTGTTCCGTATATTTCTAAATTTACCCTTTTCGGGCATAAAAAGACATGAATAACACTAATAAAGGCACAGTCGTCATCACAGGAACATCCACAGGTTTAGGTCGAGTAACCGCACTTTTACTAGCCAAACAAGGATATCGCGTTTTTGCTGGAGTTCGCACAGAGAAAGATGCACATTCACTAAAGCAGGCTGCATCTGGTAATTTAACACCCATTATTATGGACATCACAAATGCAGAAGAAATTAAATCTGCTACCGAATTTGTCTCATTATCAGTTGGCGATGAAGGATTATTTGCCTTAATTAATAACGCAGTTGTAGCAGTAGATGGGCCACTCGAATGTATTCCGATAGATGATATCAGATGGAATTTTGAAGTAAATGTTATCGGGCAAATTGCAGTTACCCAAGCATTCTTGCCAATGATCCGACAAGCTAAAGGTCGAATCATTAATATCAGCGCGATTTGTGGCAGATTAGCCCTACCCTATAGAAGTCTTTTATCTGCTTCAAAATTTGCGATCGAGGCTATTACAGATTCTTTACGAATGGAATTATCTTCTAGTGGAATTGAGGTTATTTCCATCTTACCAGGAGGAATAGTAACACCAGAACAGGCTGACAAAGTAGAAGCTAGTTACCAGGAAACATTAGCTAATATGTCACCCGAAACTAAAGCTATATATGGCAAAAATTACAAAATATATATGCAAGGAGCAGTAGAGGACAATCGCAGCACAGGTTTACCACCTGAAAAAGTGGTAAATACAATTTTGGAAGCTCTGGAAGCTCAGAAACCTAAAAGACAATATTTTGTCACACAATCATCATGGGAACTTAGGCTATATGCCTTGTATAAAAGATTAGTACCGCATCAATATTTTTATGACAACTTGTATAAGGATATGCAAAAAGGAATGGGATTTGATTAGTAATTTATCTCTATTTCATTCTTTTTGAAAAACAACTAGAGCAGAGATAGTAAATATGCAAACTAAACATACTCACCAATTTCTCACAAGTGACTGTCGTTTTTGTTCCTTGGTTTCTAAAGCCAATGGAGAAGATCCGATTGGGACAGTAGGTACTTATGAGCATTGGTTGATTATGGAAGTTTCACAACCTTGGCCGCAAGAAATATTTCAAGAAAATCCAACTATTAAGTCATTGATGGGTTTATTTGAAGAGTTAATTTTTAAGCATGGGGTCAAGTTAAAACCGATGCTAATTGCTCCTGACCGCGAATATTCTCATCCTGGCTTTACCCGCCTGTTCTATTACTACCGCCCTGCAAAGCTATTTTCTCAGTTTGAGAAACAGGAGTTTGTTGTTCCAGAAAGCAAAGCCGCTGCTTTGGTGAGGGCAATATTCAAACAGTTAATGCAGCAACCCAACGATTTATTGGAATTTCAGCAATATCAACAACAAACGAGTCACATTCGTGAACTCATGGTTTGCACCCATGCTCAAGTTGACCTTGCTTGTGGCAGATTTGGGACTCCCATCTATCGACAATTACGTAAAGCTTATGCCCCTGCTTCTAATGGAAAGTTAAGAGTCTGGCAAACAACTCACTTTGGTGGTCATCAGTTTGCTCCTACATTAGTTGATTTACCCCAAGGCTGCTTGTGGGGGCATTTACAGCCAGATGTATTAGATTTATTGGTGCAGCGAAATGGTTCAGTTTTTGGTTTGCGTCAATACTACCGAGGATGGACTGGTTTAAGCGAATTTGAGCAAAGGGCTGAACGCGAAATTTGGATGCAGTCTGGTTGGAGTTGGCTAGATTACTTGAAAGCAGGGAAAGTGCTGGCGATGGAAGAGGTTGCCCAAGGACAGGATGCTGACTGGGCAGAAGTTCGTATTGATTTTGCAGTCCCAGATGGTAGTACATCAGGTGCTTATGAAGCCAGAGTAGAAGTCTGTGGTGAGGTAATGAGTGCATTTAACTCAGCAAAAGAGATGGAGTTAGAAGCAGTGAGGCAGTATCGCGTTAGCCGCTTGATTCAGGTTGAGTAAACAGAAATGATCCGAAAACTAAAAAATGATTCCACAAAAACAATCTCAAATTACAAATGAAATCCTTCAAGGTAATCTTGTTAAGCTGATGTTTAAGTTATCTATTCCCAGTACTTTGGGGATATTGATGCTTAGTTTAAACACTTTTATTGATGCTTTATTTGCAGGACGATTCATTGGTGAAACTGCTTTGGCTGGTATTTCACTTGCACTGCCATTTACAAGTATAATAAATGGATTTGCTCTGTTGGTTGGAGTAGGTTCTGCCTCTGTTATTAGTCGAGCTATTGGTTCTGGAGATATCAAAACTCAGTCCAAAATATTTGGTAACTTAATTGTGATGAGTGTTGCAATCTCATTGGTTATCACAATTATTGGTTACATCTTTGGTGAAGAATTAATTGTATTTATTGGAGGAAATGGTGAAGTTGCTTTAGAAGGTACAAAATATTTTAAAATTTATATCCTAGGTTCAGTATTTTTAATCATAGCAGAAGCCTGTAGTCAAGTCATAAAATCAGAGGGGAAAATTAGGTTAAGCACAATATTTGACTGGCTTTTTGTTATTATTAATATTATCTTAAATTATCTATTTATCAGTGTATTTCATTGGGGAACTGAAGGGCTTGCTCTGGCAACAGTTATTGCAATGGTTGTTTATAGTATTGCTAACTTAGGATATTTTATTTCTGGTAGAAGCTCCATTTCAGTTAACCTTAAAAAGTTAGCGATCGCCATAGACTTACTACGTGCAATACTAACCGTCGGCATATCAGAATTATTCTATCCAGTAACAATATTGATTCAAGATTTTGTAATCTTTAACTTAATTTCTTACTACGGAACAAATAGTGATATTGCTTTCTTTGGAGCAACGGGAAAACTGACTTCAATTGTATTTATTCCCATCATTGGTTTTGCACAAGCATTACAACCTATAATTGGCATGAATTATGGTGCAAAAAATTATGGAAGGATCAAAAAAGCATACTTGACTTTTGCAATCATTGGAACTATTTTATTGATATTAATTTGGTTGCCTTTACAATTATCTCCAAATACATTTTTGAGTCTAATTCTGCCAAGTGTAAATTTTACACAATATGACCTGCTAAATTTTAGAATTCTCAGTATATTAATGCCGATATGGCCTTTAGCATTCTTTAGCAATACTCTTTTTATATCTATCGGCAAAGGTAAAACTGTGTTAGTAGTAATTTTGCTAAGAAGTATAATTTTAAATGTCCCAATGATGCTATTCTTTTCAAGAATCTCAGGTGTCAGAGGGATATATTATGGAATGTTTTTGGCAGATATTTTATTTATGTTGATTATATTGGTTTTAACAGTTTTGGAATTTAATTATTTGAATTCCCTTAAAGTTCAAGAAAGTAAATAGGTAGATATAAAAACTAGTATAATAAGTAAATTTGCCCGTACTAGTTATTAAACTTAGTGCCAGATTGCAAGGCATATTTAATTCAATATCAAGAGGTTAATTATGTATCAAAATGACAAAGAAGACACGACAATTTACAAAGTTGTAGTTAATCACGAAGAACAGTATTCCATTTGGCCATCTGAGCGCGAAAGCCCTCTTGGTTGGAAGGATGTTGGAAAAAATGGTTTGAAGCAAGAATGTCTAGATTACATCAAACAAGTCTGGACTGACATGAAACCGCTTAGTCTCAGGAAGCAGATGCAGGAAATATCTGGCGACATCTAGTAAGCAGATGCACGTTTAAATTGCCTACCTAGATAGGCTTTGTATGCTGCTGCTATTTCAAGTTTTTTTAGCTTAGTAACGCTTGTTAAAAATGGAGAATTTCTATGGTAATGTCCTCAGTTTCTCAGACACGAGTATGGTTTATTACTGGTAGTTCAAAAGGCTTAGGTCGAGCATTAGCAGAAACAGTGCTTGAGCAAGGTGAGACTGTGGTGCTAACGGCACGGAATCCACAACAGATAGAAGATTTAGTAGTAAGCTTTCCGAATCGTACATTAGCGGTGCAACTTGATGTCACTAAACCCGAAGAAATACGGGAAGCAGTCAAACAGGCAATTGCCAAGTTTGGACGCATTGATGTACTTGTTAATAATGCTGGATATGGTATTTTGGGGGCAATAGAAGAAGTCAGCGATCAAGGAGTTCGCCGTCAGTTTGAAACAAACTTTTTTGGTATCTTGGAAGTGCTACGGACAGTATTACCCCACATGCGACAACAAGGCAGTGGACACATCCTTAATATTTCATCCGTGGGTGGGTTTGTGTCATATCCTGGTACAGGAATCTATAATGGTGCTAAATTTGCGCTAGAAGGAATTTCCGAAGCATTAGCTCAAGAAGTTACACCTCTCGGTATCAAAATCACAATAGTTGAACCTGGTGCATTTCGTACAAGTTTTGTGACACGTTCTCTTGTCATAACTGATATTCAAATCAATGACTATGAAATAGTGATTGGTGAAATGCGTAAAGGTGCGCGGGATATCTTGGATATGAAATTGGATTTTAAGGAACCAGGTGATCCAAAGAAAGCAGCTCTGGCAATGATTCAAGCAGTTAATAGTGATGAACCGCCATTGAGATTGGTGCTAGGAGAAGATGCAATTTATGCGATTAATGCCAAGCTAGAGTCGGTTAAAGCAGAGCTTGATGCTTGGAGGGAAGTATCTGTAAATACTGCGTTTGATGAGGTTCTAGTAGCCAAATAGTGCTATTTTTTGTTGTTTCCTATGTACAATAGAGAACCACACACACTTGTACGCATGTTAGGTTCTTGGCATGACTATTAACTACTAAGCTATCAACTAGGCGATCGCATCTCCTTAATATTAGGGAAAACTGGGGATTTCAGAGTTAGAATCTTGTGAAGTCATGATAGACTGCGATCGCTTATTGCTTTGGCTTTTGGTAGACAAAATTATAGATAGTAGCTTAGGTAGCGCAAGGCAGGCAATAGTATTTAGTAGAGTTAGGAATATACCATCAATCAAATTCATAGTTAATGCCTCATAAGAAAGTTCAGTACTCACTCTTTCTTAGTTTGAAGCATAAACAGCACACTTGCTTAAAGGCAATATTTTATATTTCTTTTATTAGACATAAGTTAATCAAATATATCTTTTTGTCTATAGTAATCATAAGCTTTATATAGTAATTATCTCAAAAACTCTTTTGCTCTACACTTCACTAAATTTAGATAAAAACAATGAATCCGTCCTGAAGAGATAATTGAAAACTAGTCAGAAGTAGAGAGACTTTACCTATCAACTATCCATTCAGTTTGGAGAACACTTGTCACAGAAACGAGGACTAAACTTACAAAATTGTCTACCCGTCAATGTGTAAACTGTACAATAGGGGAAGCTGGTAAGTTCTACTCTAGCTGTCTGTAGTTTGAAACGCTTCGGTAATAGTTCAGCAGATTTGGCTTTAGGAGCTAGAAGAATAGCTAAGAGCTTAGGTAATGCTAGACAAGCGGTAGTATTGACCAGCGTTAACAATATCGCATTCATTAAGTTCATAGGTAGTCACCCCCTGTGAGAAATAGGCGGTAGCTGTGATCATCTGCAAGCAAAGTTGTATGCAATTGATTTACTGGAAGTTTATTGCTTGCAATCTATATAGATAAATCTTAACATAAATTTTTGTAAATATAACCAATGAATTCCTGAAATTATTAAACACAAAAGGCAATGTGGATAATGAGGACGTATATTGTAGCGTAATAACAAAATCAGCTAGAAAACTAGCAAAATACTAGATTTTGGTACGGTGTTATGTCAAAAAATCAACCTGCATATTCTTTTTTATCTAACATTACTCAACGAGAACGCCAGGCCTTAGAGCGTTTGGTAGATTATACAAATGTGGAGTCGCTACCAGAAATTTGGCCTTTAGCAGCAAAGCGATTTGGTGATACTGTTGTTCTCCACAACCCCCATGCGAAACCAGAAGTAACAATTACTTATACTCAGCTAGCAGAGCAAATTCAAAAATTTGCTGCTGGTTTACAAGCATTAGGGGTAAAAGTTGGCGATCGCATTTCCCTAATTGCTGACAACAGTCCTCGGTGGTTTATTGCAGATCAAGGTATAATGACTGCTGGCGGAGTTGATGCGGTGCGTAGCTCCCAAGCGGAACGAGAAGAACTGCTGTTTATCATAGCTAACAGTGGCAGTACGGCGCTGGTACTTGAGGATTTAAAAACATTAAACAAACTACAAGATCGCCTCAACGATTTACCCATTAAACTAATAGTCTTACTTTCGGATGAAGCACCACCGGCAGAGGAAACCATAAAGGTGCTGAATTTTTCACAGTTGATAGAAGTTGGGGTAAACCATACTTTTGTACCAGTCAGGCAAAAACGTGATGCTTTGGCAACTCTAATTTATACCTCTGGCACTACGGGTAAACCTAAAGGCGTAATGCTGTCTCATAACAATTTGATGCACCAAGTGACAACTTTTGGCACAGTAGTGCAACCGCAAAAGGGGGACATTGTTCTCAGTATTCTCCCGTCTTGGCACGTCTACGAACGGACAGTTGAGTATTATTTACTATCTCAAGGTTGTACGCAAGTTTATACTAACTTGCGCTCTTTCAAAGGAGATTTAAAAGAATTTAAACCCCACTATATGGTGGCTGTACCCCGCTTGTGGGAATCAATTTATGAAGGAGTGCAGAAACAATTCCGCGAACAACCAGCAAACAAGCAACGTTTAATTAACTTTTTACTGGGTATTAGTGAGAAATATATCAAAGCGCGGCGAATTGCCCAAGGGTTGAGTTTAGATAATCTTCATGCCTCATCTGTCGATCGATTAGCAGCTAAGATACTGGCATCTGCTTTATTTCCCCTGCATACTTTGGGAGAACGACTGGTTTATGCCAAGGTACGGGAAGCAACAGGAGCACGAATCAAGCAAGTAATTAGTGGCGGTGGTGCGCTTCCAAAACACATAGATAACTTTTTTGAAATTATTGGTGTGCAAATTTTGCAAGGTTATGGCTTGACAGAAACTTCTCCTGTCACCCATGTGCGTCGTCCTTGGCGAAATATGATTGGTACATCAGGACAACCACTCCCTGTTACAGAGGCTAAAATTGTAGATCCTGAAACAAAAGCGCCTTTACCATTGGGTAAGCGGGGATTGGTGCTGCTGAGGGGGCCCCAAATCATGCAAGGTTATTACCAAAATCCAGAAGCGACAGCCAAAGCAATAGACGCTGAAGGTTGGTTTGATAGTGGCGACTTGGGTTTGGTGACACCACAAAACGAATTGGTGCTGACTGGCAGAGCAAAAGATACGATTGTATTGAGTAATGGGGAGAACATCGAGCCGCAGCCGATTGAAGATGCGTGTTTGCGATCGCCCTACATCGATCAAATTATGCTGGTTGGACAAGATCAACGCAGCATCGGAGCTTTAATTGTCCCCAATCTCGAAGCCTTAGAAAAATGGGCACAAAGTCAAAATCTGCAACTGCGTCTACCCGAAGCAACTTCCTCAGAATCCACCACTGTCGTTGATCTGGAGAGTAAAATAATCCAGGATTTGTTTCGCCGAGAATTAAATCGGGAAGTGCAAAACCGTCCAGGCTATCGACCTGATGACCGCATTGGGCCGTTCAGACTCATTCTAGAGCCATTTTCTATTGAAAATGGCATGATGACACAAACACTGAAAACTCGGCGACATGTCGTCACCGAACGCTATCGCGGTATTATTGACGGCATGTTTGCCTGATAATTCCACCTGCAAACTATAGAGTGAACGTGAAACTTTTATGGATGTCTCCAAACCTCAATTGCTTCTGAAACGCGTCGTTAATGTCAAAGTCATCGTCACTCCCCTCTGGAAAGAGGAAGTTCAACAGCAACTACAAGCGCAGATCAATCAAAGTGATCAGCAATTGCAACAGCTAGACGTTGAAGGACAAAGAGCGATCGCCGCAATTCAAAAGCAGAGCCTACAACCACCTGGCCCCCAAACCCTCCAACAAATTGACAATATCCAACTCCAAGTCAATCAAAAGAAAAGTGAACTGCTAGAGCAGAAGAATCAATTACTACAAAATCTTCAGCAAGTGCAGTTTCTCCAGCAGGATCAGGAAGTCAATCAATTCCAAATGGAAGGCTTTTTCCGGGTAGAACCGGGTGATAACTTGATTAGCAAAATGCAGGTCGAAATCGTTCTGCGCGATGGCATTGTAGAAGAAATTCGCGGCGATATTTAAATTTGTCATCTGTCATCTCTTACAAAGTTGAGGCAGTCCGTTGGCGGGGTTCCCCCGCTTAAAGGAACTGCCGTCTGTTCGCCGGAAGCCGGCGCACCCTGCGGGAAGCAAGCTACAGACTTTGCGCTTTGTCAGTTGTTCTATGACCAATGACAGATGACTAATGACAGTTTTGCGTTACTTTCTTGTAGGCGCGGCCCCCAGGCAAACATTGCTCCTGGGAGCCAACCCAGACAATTTGCCAAACTGGGGGTGAGCTAATAAAAAGCGATCGCCCAAAGGTTGTCATCTCAACCCGATATTTAATTGCACCAACTGAATCCTCACTTTGCTTGACTTGCGTAATCGTCACTAAAGCATGATTTCGTTGCGGATAAACTACCTCTACCTTTCGTGTTCCTCTCACCGATGCCATGTCATCAAAAGCATTTAGGGCGAGAGTAGCAGGATCACTACCTTGTAGACCTGAGTTGATACTTTCTAAAGGTATAGTTTTATAATCGGAACGTTCTGAGTATGCCACAACTTCCTGAGACTGAGGAATTGCTTCCATCTGCTGGGATTGCTCACTACTAGTCTCAAAAATCGGTGCAGATAGCTGGTGCTGAGTAAGATAAACTCCAGCGCCAGCAGTGGCAAAGACACTCAGTATTAAAATCAAAAACAACTTCAACTTTGCCGACATAAAATTAAACAGGAATTTCAAAAAGTTTAATTAGCAATCTTGAATTCTAGATTTAACTTCTACCCCATATCCTCTACTGCTAGGAAGCTCTTGTATCTTGAACAGTAATTATGAAGAATATAAATATATATGACAATCCTAGTTGAGTTGTGAGAAACTCATGGCGATTTTTGAAAGCCAACATTCAATGATTAAAGCGGCATATTGGCTAATCATTGAGTATAGCTTTGTATGTAGACCTCTAAGCGATATGTAGGTTCCTGGAGTCAAGGGTCAAGGGTCAAAAGTCAGTATTTATTCTCCCCCTGCCCCTCCGCTCCCCCACTCTTGAGCCTAAAATATAAAATCTCCCAACTAAAATTCTCCTGTCAAGATACAATTCGATCTGGTAAAAGCTGTTAAAGTCCATAAATTATTGCTTCTAAAACCACCCTATGAGCATTCACGAAGTATTTATGCCGGCGCTTAGTTCCACCATGACCGAAGGCAAAATTGTCTCCTGGGTGAAATCGCCAGGCGACAAAGTGGAAAAAGGCGAAACAGTGGTGGTGGTCGAGTCAGATAAAGCAGATATGGATGTGGAATCCTTTTATGAGGGATACATTGCCCATATCATAGTGCCAGCTGGTGACACCGCCCCGGTAGGGTCTGCGATCGCCTTCATAGCGGAAACGGAAGCTGAAATTGAAACCGCAAAATCTCTTGCTAACTCAGGTGGCGCTGCTAGTACTGCTACCTCCTCTCCCGAACCAATCCCAGCGACAGCTTCAGTTGCAACACCTACCTTGGCGTCTCAAAATGGGTCTAACCATAGAGAGGGACGGCTTGTAGTTTCACCCCGTGCTCGCAAGTTAGCTAAAGAACTAAAAGTTGATTTAAGTACTCTTCAAGGCAGTGGCCCCCACGGTCGCATTGTTGCCGAGGATGTAGAAGCAACTATCAATAAAGGCAAGCAACCCGCTACCACCTCAGTTGCTCCAGCACCTACACCAACTACTACTCCAGTTGCACCCCCACCCCCTCGGACACCAGCACCAGCAACAACGGTAGCAGCTGTTCCTGGTCAGGTAGTGCCTCTAACTACGCTGCAAAATGCAGTAGTACGGAATATGGTAGCTAGCCTATCCGTGCCCATCTTTCATGTGGGTTACACAATTACCACGGATGGACTAGATAAACTTTACAAACAAATTAAATCCAAAGGCGTGACAATGACAGCGCTGCTAGCGAAAGCTGTGGCGGTGACTTTGCAAAAACACCCACTACTAAATGCTAGCTACTCAGACCAAGGCACTGTATATCATTCTGGCATTAATATTTCCGTAGCTGTGGCGATGGATGATGGCGGATTGATTACACCCGTGTTGCAGAACGCAGACATAGTAGATATTTATTCTCTCTCACGCACTTGGAAGTCTTTAGTAGACCGCGCCAGAGCCAAACAACTTCAACCCGAAGAATACAACAGTGGTACTTTTACCCTGTCGAACTTGGGGATGTTTGGCGTAGACAAATTTGATGCCATTTTACCGCCAGGACAAGGTTCAATTTTAGCGATCGGCGCATCTCGTCCGCAAGTGGTAGCAACAGCCGACGGTTTATTTGGCGTGCGACAACAAATGCAGGTGAATATTACTTCTGACCACCGCATTATTTACGGTACACATGCTGCGGCATTTTTACAAGATTTAGCGAAGTTGATTGAGACAAATCCTCAATCTTTAACACTGTAATTAAAAGTACGGTTTCAACAAAAGTTAAATTCATGACTTGGAAGTTATCTAACTCCAAGTCTTTTTGTTTGATGGTATTTTAATATATCTAAATTTAAATGACTAATAGCTTCATAGCTTTCGACCAGTTACGAAAAAAGTCAGATTTTCGTACCAAACACCTTGTTCAGTTGCTTTTGCTTCAATTTTTTTACGATAATCTGCTTTCAATTGTGTCATTTGCTCTGCCGAAACCTGGGACAAAGGATTTTCTTTAGGATTAAACCATTCTCCATTCCAGTTTCTAGCTTGTTCAAGACTGCGGTAAAAACCTAGTTGTTGAATTTTCACTTCAATATCTTGAAAACTAGCTTCTGCTAGCAGTTGACGACACTTTTCTGGAGTTCCAATTTGCTCATTGATATTTGTCAACAAAATACCATATTTATCACAAACCTCAATTATGAGTGGTGCTTCACAAGATTTCTCAGAGCAACAAGAAAATCCGACGACTCCACCTGTTTTAAGAAAACGATACCATTTATTTAGAGCAGCAGGAATATCTTTAAAGTATGCGATCGCAGTGGAACAAATAATTACATCAAAACTTTCATCATTGAAGTTTACATACTCTGCATCTGCTTCAATTAGTTCAATATTTTGCAAACCTAATTCCTCAATTTTCTGTCGTGCTTGAGCAAGCATCCCTGAAGAAAAATCTACACCAGTTACTTTCCCCTCAGAGCCAATAATTTGTGCAGTAGCAATGGCAATGATACCTGTACCAGTTGCCATATCCAATACTTTTTGTCCCTTCTGTAATTGAATTCGTTCTAATAGAGGCAGAGCGCGATAAATAGTATAATCGTTATCGTAAGTAGTTCTGCTATTAAAGAAATTAATTACTTTTTGCTTGTATTGTTGCTCGTATTGGCTATTTTGCATAATATGCTAATGTTTCGCTGGTCAAATATGAAAATATTAGAATATGTCTTTCAACTTATTCCACAACTCAAGAGCAGGAATTTGACAAAGGCCAGCAAATTGAGCATCTGCTGTTTCTATTACAATCCATTCTCCACTTTCTAATTGCCCGATATCAATTGCCACATAAGGAACACCAAGGCGCTCAGAGGCTAAGATTGCCAAGCTGAAAACTTGCTTTTCCTCTTGTGTTGATAACTTACTCAAGTTATCTTGACCATCCCAATAATATCCATATTTTAGAAGCTGCTGATTATAAATAAAGCATCTAAATTCTCTTCCCATTGGGAAACCATTGGGAGCTAGACGCTGGTGAAGCAACTTCATTAACTTTCTAATAATAACTTTACCTCGCGATCGCTCTTTTAATTTTAATAATAATCTGGTTAATTGTATTAACTCTTCTTGATTATTTGCTATGCAAAACTTCCATCCTTGCATTTTTATAGATTGAACTGTGCCTTTAACAAACACAGGAAATCCCAATAAGTCACCAGCTTCAATACATTCATCTGTCGAAGTAATTACCACACTCTCAGGTGTTAATCCCTTTAAGTGCGGATAAAACAGATTAAACTCCAAGGCTGTCTGATGTTCTAATGGAGTATTGAGTAATCTTATCCCCTTAGCTAAAGCAGCTTGATATATAGCTTTATAACGCTCCAATTCCGGGATATATCCTACCCAGATACCAGCAGTTTCTATAGCAGACTTAGGAATATGCCATAAAGCATTTTCTGCTGTGCCACAGCGTTGAAAATCTCGCGGCATATAGTAGACTTTGCACCCCAATATCCGAGAAGCCTCAGTCATTAATTTATTTTCGCTAGCACTGGCTGATGACTCTATTTGTTCTGTCGATTCACTTAAAACAATCATCTATTTCTCAGCGTACCTCTGCGTTCAAAAAGTGGGCAATGCCCACTACTAAACTCAACCTTTCACACAAACAACTTGCTTGAGTGTCGCCACAACTTCAACTAAATCCGCTTGATTTGCCATCACTTGGTCTATCGGTTTGTAAGCGCCGGGAATTTCATCTAAAACGCCAGTATCTTTGCGGCATTCAACCCCTTGAGTTTGCTCAATCAAATCATCAAGTGTGTAGACATTTTTTGCCTTATTTCTAGACATTAAACGTCCTGCCCCATGACTACAAGAGCAAAAGCTATGAGCATTACCCTTGCCCTTAACGATGAAAGACTTTGCCCCCATTGAACCAGGGATAATGCCATAGTCTTCAGTCTGGGCGCGGACTGCACCCTTGCGAGTCACATAAACATCTTCATCAAAATGCACTTCTTTTTCGGCGTAATTGTGATGACAATTTACTTGCAATAGTGGTTTAGTTGCCTTCCCACCCGCTAGATGCTTCTCGACTATGCGCTTAAATCGAGCCATCATCACATCGCGGTTGACACGCGCATAGTCTTGCGCCCACTGCAAATCGTGCCAGTATGCCTGGAATTCTGGTGTACCAGCCACAAAGTAAGATAAATCAGGGTCAGGCAATTGATTACTTGCCATCTTGGCTAATTCCTTTGCTGTGTGAATGTGGCACTGGGCTAAATTATTGCCGATGTTGCGTGAACCAGAATGCAGCATCAGCCAAACTTGGTTCTCTGTATCGAGGCACACCTCAATGAAGTGATTACCTCCCCCAAGAGAACCCATTTGTTTCATTGCCTTGCCTTGTAAGTCCTGTACTCCGCGATGCAAGTCTTGAAAATCATCCCAGCGTTGCCAGTTAGTGACAGATTTTTCAACGTCTTTGTTTTCGTTGAATCCAGTGGGAATTGCTGCTTCAATATCTAAACGGATTTTCTTCAGTTTGCCTTCTAGTTGTTCAGCAGTAAATGGCGTTTTGATGGCAGACATTCCGCAGTTGTGTACAAATACTCCAGCTTTTAGCGCGAAATTATGGTATTCCGGTACTGTGAGACAGTAAACGTCCTCAGTATAATCTAGAGGAATCACTGCTACAACTTTGTGATTGCATTGATAGCCATCTTTGTCAGTCTGAGCATAAAAGGGCATTAAAGAAGTCCCTGTTTGAAGTAACTCGGCTTCTTTATAGGTTCCATCCCGAAGCATAAATTGATGATCGGGAGTACAAATAATTTCCTCATCGTTATCTAAAATAACTTTTACGAGTTGAGTATTTCGTCTAGTTAGCTTAGCAGTTGCTTGAGCTGCGACGATTTTTCCTGTAGGGGTGCAAGAATAGATGATAAATTCTTTACCCTGGGTTGCTAAATCTTGAATACGATAAGATTTTCCATCCACTAAAGGAACTAAAGTATCTCCTACAAAACAGCCAATATCCACGCCCACAGCTGCGGGGATAATCGCTTCTTTTGTAGCAATTACAGAACCTACTAAAGCACCTTTACCTAAGTGGACATCTGGCATCAAGGCTACGTGCTTAAACACAAATGGTAGCGATGCTACATTCTTTGCCATCTTGGTTTCTTCTGAACCCAGAGGATGATTCGCCCAAGATAAAACGGGTGCTGGTGTGGCTATTTCTAACTTTTCGTAAGCCATAATTTTTTATATTTTGGATCTTTAAGGTTAATTTTGGGAATTGACGCAAAATTTCGCGTCTTTTCATTAGCTATTTGTAACTCACTACATTTGAGTTAGTCCCCTATATTTTCATGAAGCTTAAGAACTACTTTCAGGGAACCTCATCTTTGTAATACAAATGTAACACATACAATGCGAATGTCAATTATTCAGAAAACAGCTTTTTTCTAAATGCATTAAAATTTGTAAATAAAATAACTTTGATCTAAATAGCCCCTTAGAGTAGCGACACAATACCTATGGCAGTGCGTCAAGATACAATCTGGGAACGTTTTTTATCGCCTGTAGTGCGTCTTTTAATTGATGAGGAAGGATTGCGGCGTTACGCTGATAGTATTGACTGGGAGAAAGAGAGCGATCGCTTCCGACGAGAGGATGTGATAATGCCCCCGTACTACATTAGCCAAAATTTTCACGGTATTACAGGCGGATATCTCAAATCTAGCGCAGCAGTTACTTACGACCCAATTACTCAATACGTTCTACCGCCTAATGAAACTGTAGTACGTCAAGCTTTAATTGATGCCATCAAAGTACAACCACGACGCATACTCGATTTAGGCTGTGGTACAGGTTCCACTACTTTAATGTTAAAGCAAGCTTTCCCTCAAGCAGAAGTCATTGGTTTGGACTTATCACCTTATATGCTGGTAAGGGCAGAAGACAAAGCTAAAACCGCTGGTTTAGATATAGTCTGGCGACATGGGAATGCCGAGAAAACTGTGTTCAGCGATGCATCGTTTGACTTGGTGACAGCTTCTTTGCTATTTCACGAAACACCAAATGCAGTATCCCAAACAATTCTGCGGGAAAGCTTTAGGTTACTGGTAGTTGGTGGACAAGTATTGATTCTAGATGGTAATCAGAAGACCCTACGTCAGTTAGATTGGCTTAATGATGTTTTTGAGGAGCCGTATATTCGTGAGTATGCTGCTGGTAATATAGATGCGAGTATGGGTGCAGCAGGGTTTGAAGCAGTGCGAACTCAGGATGTATGGTGGATAAATCAGGTAACTAGTGGAGTAAAACCCATTCCTGGAGAAGATACAACTGTTCAAAAAAATGTTACACAATACTCTCCGACATCAAGAGACACCACAATAGATAATAATGATTTGGAGGGACTTGAGTCTCCAGCGTTTGGCGTAATGGCATGAGTTTAAAGGCAGTTCTCTTTGATTTTAATGGTGTCATCATTAACGATGAGCCAATCCACTTGCAACTGATAGATGAGATTCTCGTTCAAGAAAATCTCCAACCCCAAAGGGTCAATGAGCGTCAAGCTTCTTTAGGACGCAGCGATCGCGCTTGTTTTCAGCAACTATTTGCTAATCGCGGTCGAGTAGTCGCTGAAAACTATTTAACTCAGTTGCTATACCGCAAGGCCCAAGCCTATGTGTTGGAACTAGAGAAAATCGAAAAACTGCCTTTATATCCAGGTTTAGAAGACTTGATTTTTCAGGTGCGATCGCGCAATCTGAAACTAGGATTAGTTAGTGGCGCTATTCGCAAAGAAATAGAACTAGTACTTAATCGTGCCAATCTAGCTGAGTACTTTAAAATTATCGTAGCTGGTGATGATATTACTACCAGTAAACCAGAACCCGACGGTTATTTACTAGCAGTGAAACGCCTCAATCAAGAATTTCCTGCTTTGAATCTTCAACCACAAGAGTGTCTAGCAATTGAAGATACCCCAGCTGGTGTCCAAGCCGCAAAACGAGCGCAAATGCAGGTAGTTGGTGTAGCGAATACTTACCCATTTCACATGCTCCAGCGTTACTGTAACTGGACAGTTGATTATCTGAGTGATTTGGAACTCGAACGGGTGCAAGAAGTGTTTTCCCAAAAAGAGTTTCAGCCCACAGTAAGTGAATGTTAAGATCTCACAACTAAGTCTATGTACTTGTCAAATGCCTTGGTTACTAGAGCATTGATTCAGTAATTGCAAAAACCCGATTTCTTTTTCGGTAAAACGACCAATTTTCATTGACTGTAGAGACGTTGCAATGCAACGTCTCTACGAAATAATCGGTTTTTCTCGCCCCTATCTTGAATACTGAATCGGTGTTCTAGATATGCTTTGCAAATGAGTTGCGGTTTTTGACTAGATAATCCTTGAATTTCTTTACAATAATTTTACAATAGTCCCGTATTTCTCCGTAACACGCAAAGTTTTCATCAATATTTCTAGTATCAGATCCGAAATACTACGAATTTAGTTTAGTAGTTGGTTATATGACTATACAATTTAGCCGTACCCAACTCGATGAAGCGATCGCATCTTGTCCAAATAGCCATGATAGTTCTATTTTCCATTGGCAGTCTTGGCGTTATCGGGGGAAGTTTTTTTCTTAGAAAAGCTTTTAGCAGTAATAGTGAGTCAGAGTTAATCACTGATACGTCGCGTTATAGAGAAGTTCGTAACCAACTTTGGTTTGGTAATAACCAAGTTAGACATTTTCCTAATGAGATTCCTGCTGATGCTAAAGGCGTCCGCATTGCCTACTCCCCAGGATTTTTGCAAGGAGGCAGTTATTTTCAAGTTAGGCTAAAACAGTCACCAGAAAAGATTCAAAAATTACTCTCACAATACAGAAGTATCGCTAAACATGAATATATCGGTGGTAACACCAACGATCATATCAACTTACCTAATGGTGTACCGACAACTTTCTTTTATACCAGTGAATCTTCTGCGGAATCTTTTCCTACTACATATCAAATATTAGTATTAGAAGCAAACGATAGAGGTAGACCTGGCTTCAAGTGGAATCATGGCGATAGTTATGGTGTAGCAATTAATAGTTCAGCTTCAGAAATTGTCTATTGGACTGAACAATGGTAGATATAGCTAAGGTTTAGATTCCCGACTTCTTAGAGAAGTCGGGAATCTAATTGTTCACAAAAAATCGCTATGAGAAAGATCATTATTGGGGTGATGGGCCCTGGAGAAAAGGCTACAGCAAATGAGTTGCAAAATGCCTACGCAATAGGTAAACTCATAGCTCAACAAGGATGGATTTTACTCACTGGTGGTAGGAATGTGGGGGTAATGGATGCAGCAAGTAATGGTGCAAAATCCATTAACGGTTTAACTATTGGCATTCTCCCCAGCGATAATCGAAATGGTATTTCTGAAGCATTAGATATTGCCATTTTTACAGACATGGGAAATGCTCGAAATAATATTAATGTTCTTTCCAGTGATGTGGTAATTGCCTGTGGTATGGGTGCGGGAACTGCTTCAGAAATTGCTTTAGCTTTGAAAGGAAATAAGAAAGTAATTTTGTTGACTGACGATGAAGAAAGCAAAGTTTTCTTCAAAAAACTATTGCCCGAAAATGTTTATATTGTTGAGAATGTAGTGGATGCGATCGCCACTGTCAAAGCAATTTTATAATAGTTAAATTAGATGTGCGATCGCGAATAAATTCTAAACTTAAGTTGCTCTCTATTTTTCTTTTTCTAATGTAACAAAAAGGGATTAACTGTGTGTTTTTTTATACTTAATTGTCTAAGTTTTCTATATAAAAAGCTCAGGCACTAATGCCTGAGCTTATACCAAATTCTACATTATAAAAATGCGGCTATAAAAACGACCGCTGTTTTAGAAAGTTTTTAGCTTGCTAAAACTTGAACTAGGAGACTTTTAGATCTAAAAGGGTTTAGTCTATTTGGATTAGTAACGGTTGTTGCGGTTGTAACCACCGCCACCGCCGCGATTACCACCAAACGAACCGCCTCTATCTTCTTTGGGCTTGGCCTTGTTAACTTTCAGGTCGCGTCCCATCCATTCAGCACCATCAAGAGCTTCGATAGCTGCTGTTTCTTCAGCTTCCGTACCCATTTCCACAAAAGCAAAGCCGCGTAGACGGCCTGTTTCACGGTCAGTAGGTAGTTGAACCCGCTTTACAGAACCATATTCTGCAAAAACGGCGCTCAAAGCATCTTGGGTAACTTCATAAGAGAGGTTGCCTACGTAAATCGACATAAAATGTCTCCAAAATCATAAGAGTGTAGAGATTTAGATTTCGGAGAGAAGTCTGTAAATACCAAAAGGGAAAAACCTGTCAATACTAAACACAAACGCTATCGCCGAATTAATTCTCATTTCATCATCTAGGTTAACATAACAACAAACTATCTGGGGAATTGAATCAAAAAACTGTTATAAAAAGTTATATTAACGATTTATCTTTAAATACGGAAATATGGTAGACGCTGGATGATACATAACACTTTCTAAATAATTGTTGTGACTCTAGCTGTCTTGCTTGTAAATGATATAAGGCTGGGATGGCTGATACCTGCTCAACGAATAACTAGTGTTTATGCGGTATTATCTTGTCCATCAAATTAAATTAGACAGGGCCTTCTAGATAAGAGTTAAAAAAAATGGTTCTGCCTTAAACAGAACCAGTGAACTACCCACACTGACTTGGAGTACCAAGTACAGTGTCGGCTTCTGTAATCACGGGGGAGTGCCCAAATTTAGACTTTCGCCCAAGAACAGGACTTACCTCCCCTCCTACAGCAGAGACGGCTGAACCTTCCGCCTTTAGCATTCTGATACCTTCTGCTCTAATGTTCGCTGCGGCGTTCCCATCACGATCATGATGAGTATTACAATGAGGACAAGTCCAGTCACGGACATCCAATGGCATCTCACTTATTTGATAGAAACAATTAGAGCAGAGTTTGGAACTAGGGAACCATCTATCAATTTCAACCAACTTCCCGCCATTGCGTTCTAGCTTATAAGCTAAAAAGTTAGTGAATGTTCCCCAACCTACATCAGATATTGCCTTCGCCAATTTGTGATTACGAACCATGCCCTTGACATGAAGATTTTCTACTATGACAGCTTGGCTATCGCTGACCAACTTGTAACTGAGTTTATGTAGAAAATCTTGCCGCGAATTACTAACTCGCTCGTACACTTTAGCAACAACTCTTCTATATCTATTTCTTGAATTACTCCCTTTTTGTTTACGAGCTAATTTCTTTTGCTTACGCTTGAGGTTTTTCTCGTGCTTGGCAATATGTCTAGGGTTGTCGTATTTAGAAACTTTTTCACCATCGGTTACAACAGCGAAGTGTTTCAACCCTAAATCAATACCGTAGATTTTACCCTCGCAAGTTACAGGGTTTTCCCCCTCCAATTCAGTGAGGATAGATGCAAGATATTTACCAGAAGGCGTTTTGCTTACAGTAACAGTTTTGATTTTCCCCTCAATTGGTCTATGTATTTTGGCTTTGATTACCCCTATATTGCCAGGAAGCTTAACACTGCCCTTACGGGTTCGCCAGTTCCCTACGGAGGGAGACCCTCCTTCAGGACTGGACTCACCATCTACAATTTTGACATTTTGAGGATACTGGATAGACTGTTTACCATGCTTGGATTTGAACTTAGGAAAACCAGCACGTTTCTCAAAAAAGTTTTTATAGGCTGTAGTTAGATTGAGTGTTGTAGCCTGTAAAACTTGGCTATAACAATCGGCTAACCATAAGGTTTCTTCTGCTTTTTTGAGCGCAGGGAGAAAAGAGTTGAGTGCTGCACGGCTAAGTCCCTTACCCGTTTCTTTGTAAGTCTCAATTGACTTATTCAGAGCATAATTCCACCACCAACGAGCGCAACCAAAAGCTTGTGCTAATTGAATTTGCTGCTCAACTGACGGATATAAACGGACTTGGACAACCTTGTGTAACACTCAACATTACCTCCTTGATACTTGTACCTTACCATAAATATATATTCTGATAAAGCACTAAAATAAAATAATTGTTGATTCGTCATACATCTAATATTTCTCTTTGCTATGCAAAAAATTAATATTAGATGCAATCCTTATCAACCGCCTTATATCCCGCCACTGATTCGGAGTACCAAATTCAGTGGGGGACTTACGGCGCAATAGTTAAAGCTTTCGCAAACGTCTTATTACTTAGCGAGCCGCTCCTTGAGCAGAAACAGCATCAATCGGTTTCATCAGATAAAGCCGCAAGAATTGCCAGCCATTAGAAATGTAAAGCGGTAACTTCTGGAAAAATTGCAGGAATTTGGCAGTGTTGGAGTTAGCGATCGCGCTCAGTTTTTCGTTATTCTTTATACAAAGATCCAACCGCTGATAAAACTCAGGATTCTCCACATCCAGCATGACTGGAAAAACCCTACCTGCGGTTTCGTTGGTCTTCTGAATTACGTGGATGTCGTATTCTCGTGCATCTAATCCAATTGAGGCATAGAAGTCCTTGCGTTGGATGTCATTGAGATACATTGTCACAAACACCGACAATAAGAAGAACCGACTCCACAGCCGCGCTTTCCAATCATTCAACATTTGCGGCTGAGACTTCATGATGGCATCGAAGAAATCGCCGTGACGGTTTTCATCCTGACACCAGTTCTCAAAGAATCGGAAAATCGGATAAATCCGGTCTTCAGGATGTGCTTCTAAATGCCGATAAATGGTGATATACCGCCAATAACCAATCTTTTCAGAAAGATAAGTCGCGTAGAAGATAAATTTCGGCTTAAAGAACGTATAGTCGCGGCTCTTAGTCAAAAACCCTAAATCTAGGGAAAGGTTAAAGTCCGACATGGCTTTGTTCAAAAAGCCAGCATGACGAGCTTCATCCCGTGACATCAAGTTAAAGCACTCTGCTAAGACGGGGCTTTTGTCCTTGAGGCGACGACCGAGTTCTTTGTACAGCAAAAAGCCGGAAAACTCAGCAGTACAAGAACGTTCTAGAAATTCAACGAATAACTGGCGAGTTTCCCCATCAATGTGATCCCAGGATTGTTCAAATTCTGCATCCCGAACAAAGTGATGGCGGTTGTAGTCAGCGCGAAACTCTTCCAAAATGGCTCTTAACTCGTCTTCGTTGACGGAGATGTCCATCCGCGCCATTTCATCAAAATCGGTAGTATAAAACCGAGGTGTTAACAGGGTTTCTCTTGCCGGGACTTTAATCCCTGGCCGCATTTCTTCAAAGCCTGGTTTTTTAAGGGAATCTACCATGTCTTGATTGCTCTTTTGTCTTTATTATCTTGAGTACACCCTAAAGCCAAAGGTAATGCTCTGACAAGGCGCAACAGTTGACAATAATCCATTTGTATAAAAATCAGTCTACCAAGGTGCAGGTTAGAAACTATAAATTAAACGTTAAGAGTTGCAACATCCTTCAATCTTTACGGAATCGAGAATTAGGGATTTGTAGTCATCTCCACATCCTCGCCTTCTCAAAACACTACTGTTTCAGTAATTTTCTGTGGTTGTTACTACAATAAAATAAGAAATTATATCATAAGCTGCTCATCTTGAAATTCACAAATATTCTCTGATTGGCATAATTCCTGAAAAATTCTAATTATTCTAGCTAACCATGCTGATATGAAACAAAACAGTAAGAGAAAAGCATCTTTAGACAACAAGAGCGAATCTAAGAGGTTGAAAACAAGATGAATCCTGAAAACAATCAGCATAAAGACAGACTTCTTATCTCTTACATCTTGTGTGCGGTTGGTTTTTTCGGCTTGGGAGGGCTGCACCGCTTATACAATGGCAAGATAGGGACAGGTTTGTTATGGCTATGTACTGGTGGTTTATTGTACATAGGACAGATCGTAGATTTGTTATTCATACCTGGTATGGTTGATGAATTTGACCACAAACTCAGAATTAAAGCGGGTTTATCTCCTTTGGGTGTACCTCTAAATCAAGCAGTAGTTGCCTCTCAAGTTCGTCGCACAACTGGTAATCAACTTATGGTTGAGTTGATTGAAGCCGCAGAAAATAAAGGTGGTAGCCTAACTGTGACTCAAGGTGTGAAGGCAACGGGAGCCAGCTTTGCGGAAGTAGAAGCCACTCTTAAGGAAATGTTCAAATCAGGTTATGTGAAGATAGATAACGACCCCATTACTGGAGCCGTCACCTACCACTTCCATGAACTTTAAAAGGACTTAAGCGTAAATAAATAAACACAGATGTCCAATTTGTCATTAGTCCTTTATCCAAAACTAATGACTAAGGACTAATTTCTACCTAGCCACTTTTGACCGTTCAAGCGCTGCACTAAACCAAATACCAAAAGGTCAAGTGTAATTTTGCGCTCATCGATTAAGAAGGACTCAAGAGTGCTAGGTTTTTTGCCTTCATTACAGGAAAATCCCTTTTTGCCTTGAATATCTTCTTCGGGAAAATACAGGTTAAACTGACGCAGACCGTTTTCCCAACTGCCGATAATTTGCCAGTATTCGTCGGCTGATTCAAAACCCGTGATCGGCACTTTCTGCTTAGCAAAAGATACTTCTAAGTCTTGCACACCTTGCTGAGCGATCGCTTTTTGTAAAGCTGGCAAGTAGTCTTGCTGTATGAACTCCACAAAAGGCTTATCTTCAACAGCTGGGGCTTTTTCCTTTTTTGCAGCTTTAGCTGCGGGTTTTTCGCCTGCTGCGGCTGGGGGTTTTTCCCGTTTGGGGGGTGCAGCAGGTTTTGCAGCATTGGGGTTGGTTTCTGGGTTCGCGGCTTCCGGGTCTGGCGCGTTGGCAGTAGGAAGATTTGTCGCTTCGGGTGAGTCTGTACTAGGAGCGTTTTCTTCAGCGACACTGGGAGCCTGCTTGTCTACAGTGCTGGGAGACACTTCGCCAGCTTCATTATGATTTTTTGCTTCTGCCATTGCTCAGGTCAATCCTTTGTCTAGCTTTAAGCGCGATCGCTCACCTTGAGATATCGGGTATTTTCATTTTGACATACTAGAGTATGGCCAAAGCTATAATTCGATCGATATCAAAGAGTTGGAAACCAATATGTCAAGCCTTGAACAAATTGAAGCAGCTATCCTTACACTTGCGTCAGATGAGTTTCAGCGACTCAGGCAGTGGTTCTTTAATGTGGATTACCAGCGTTGGGATGATCAGCTAGAGCAAGACGTAGCGAACGGCTGATCTTAACTTGCCATTTTTACCTTGAGCAAGTAACAATTTAGAACCATTAAAAGCAAATTCAGGTGCGCCACATTCATCTGTTTCTATATGCGCTGTTTCATGACAAATGACGCTGTGGTATGACTGACAGAGTGCAGCTAAAGATAAAGAATTTGCTGC
This sequence comes from Nostoc sp. B(2019), assembly GCF_010091925.1. Taxonomy (GTDB): domain Bacteria; phylum Cyanobacteriota; class Cyanobacteriia; order Cyanobacteriales; family Nostocaceae; genus Komarekiella. Next base: position 215,797 of record NZ_WVID01000004.1, read on the forward strand.
TGTACCATTAAAAGCAAAAAATACTTCGCAATCAATTTCAAAGAGTTCCCGAAAATAATCTGTTGCTTTTTGAGTCCATTCATCATTGCCATAGGCTGGAACACTGCCATGATTAGCCCTAATCATGTACTCTAAGGCTTCAGGGCAAATACCAGAAGAATTATCGCTTGCAAACTGTTCTGAGAGGCTACTCATAATCTCTATTTTTGTCCCCATAATAATAAGATAGGGGAACGACAATTTCTTGCCGTGCCCCTAACGGCAAGCTTATAAGTTTTATTTACTAAATTAGATTTCCTCTGTATTAACCACCTGCAACAGCAGGGACAATACTTACTTCATCACCATCTTTCAGAGGTGTATCTGTCCCTTCCAAAAAGCGGATATCTTCGCTATTAAGGTACAAATTTAGAAATCTGCGGGGCTTTCCGGCTTCATCGCATAACCGCGATTTAATCCCAGGAAAGCTTTGTTCTAATGAATCCAACAATTCAGCAATGTTGCTACCACTACATTCCAGGGTAGCTTGATTATTAGTAAAATTTTGAAGTGCAGTGGGAACTAAAACTGTTATGGCCATAGAAGTAGAATTGAGGAGTGAAGAGTAGGAACTTGTCTTTTGTCTTTAATTCTGACAAGTGACAAAAGACTAAACTAGGACTTGTTGCCATTCCAAGCGATCTAGTGTACGCGATCGCTCTAGGGCACGTTCAAAACTATCGAGTTTGGCGTCAATTGTCAAAGGTTCGCCAATATAGCCTTGGACTGCTTCTTGGGTTTTCAAACCATTGCCAGTGATGTAAACCACGGTAGTTTCATCTGGATCAATCTTGCCAGCTTCTACCAATTTTTTCAGGACAGCAACAGTTGTACCACCAGCTGTTTCTGTGAAGATGCCTTCGGTTTCTGCCAGCAGCTTGATGCCTTCAATAATTTCTGCATCATTGACTGATTCAATATTACCGTTAGTTTTCTTAGCTATCTCTACAGCATAAATACCGTCTGCTGGATTACCGATCGCGATCGACTTGGCAATTGTATTCGGTTTCACTGGCTTGATAAAGTCGCTATTTTCTTTGAATGCTTGAGCGATGGGGGAACAGCCTTCAGCCTGAGCGCCGCTGAAACGGACATTCTTACCTTCTACCAAACCAACTTCGACAAATTCTTGGAAACCTTTGTAAATTTTGGTAAAGAGTGAACCGGAAGCTAAAGGAGCAACGATATGGTCAGGTAGCTGCCAACCCAGTTGTTCTGCTACTTCAAAGCCCAGTGTCTTGGAACCTTCAGAGTAGTAAGGGCGCAGATTTATATTGACAAAACCCCATCCGTATGTATTGGCAACTTCACAACACAGGCGATTTACTTGATCGTAGTTGCCCTTTACAGACATGAGAGTCGGACTATATATCAAGCTACCCAGAACTTTGCCAGCTTCCAGATCTGCGGGGATAAAAACACAGCAGTCTAAACCGGCATGAGCGGCAATGGCAGCTGTAGAATTTGCCAAGTTACCTGTGCTAGCACAAGAAACCGTGGAAAAACCCAACTCTCGCGCACGGGTGAGGGCGACTGACACCACTCGATCCTTAAAGCTGAGGGTGGGCATATTAACGGCATCATTTTTTATATAAAGCTTGTTTAAACCCAGGCGACGGGCGAGGCGGTGGGAACGAACTAAGGGAGTCATACCTGTTCCCACATCTATAACATTATCAGTTGCGACAGGCAAAAAGGGACGATAGCGCCAAATGGAATTTGGCCCAGCTTGGATTGTTTCACGAGTAACGGTGAGACGTAGAGCATTGTAGTCATACTTGACTTCTAACGGCCCAAAGCATAACTCACAAACATTGATGGCTTTGAGTTCATATTCCGCACCACATTCCTTACACTTCAAGGCTTGAAAGGTAGCGGTGGTGGTTTGGTTTTGGGTCGTTACTGCTTGAGTCATAAACTAGCTTTCCCTGTTTGTCTGGCGACTGTCGCCTGATAGTAACACGAGCCAAAATACTAGTCAAACATACCCGACTATTTTTATCGGGTATGCTTTTGGCAAAAGTTTAGGGAGCTGAGTGGTGAGTCAAGAGTCAAGGGGAGCCAGTCACGTGCGGGGGTTCCCGCCGTTGAGTGAACTGGCGTTCAAAAGTCAATAGTTTTCTTATTGTCCCCTCTACCCCTCTGCTCCCCTACCTTCTTCACTTCTGTCCAACCAACAGATAAGTTGTCATTTTCTCTTTACCTTTAACTTCTATTTCGCCTCGCTTTTCAAATAAAAATTCGTCACGCAAGCGATTATAAGTGTCTTGCGTTACCTGTATTTTGTCGGCGATTCCTTGAGATTGCATGCAATTAGCGGTATTTACAATGTTTTCACGTGGGTTATAAGTATTATTTTTGTCTTCAATTACTTTATTTGCTACGATACCGCTATGGATGCCTATACGGACACTGAAGTTTTGATGATTCTCGGCATTGAAGAGGGCGATTGCTTTTTGCATGTGCAGCGCTATTTGGGCGATCGCTTGAGCGTGCTCACCCATTACCATATAAGCATCGTCAATAGTCTTGATCTTTTTTAAACTATATTGTTCAGTAAGGCGATCAAAAGCTGAGAAAATTGAGTTGAGTAAATTTACTAGCTGAATCGCACTCATAGAAGCAGCAATTTCAGTCAAGCCAATGATATCTGCAAACAGAACTGTGACATCGGTAAAGTCTTCAGTAATGCTACCTGGTTGTTCTTTCGAGTGATTGGATCTTGCTGCTGGCAAAATATTCAGCAACAAGCGTTCAGTCTGTTCTTGTTGATAATGTAATACTTCTTTTGCTGCCAGTCGTTGAGTGATGTTGCGAAAAATGCCACGAGTAACAACTGGATGACCTTCTACAAATTTACAGTTAATGTTACCTTCTAGAAAAATTGTTTGACCATCTTTGGTCAGAAATGCAGTTTGAACTTGTTCTAGCTTTTCACCTGAAAGCAAGCGATAAAATTTCTGACGACAATGCTGTTGAAAATGGGGATGGATGATATCGAAGAGATTCATCTGACCAATTTCAGCTTCGCTATATCCCAAAGTTTCTCGCCACGTACGATTGACATATAAAAAATGACCAGATGCATTAACGCATTGAATCAAATCATTAGCATTTTCAAATAAATCTCGATATCGTTCTTCACTTTCTACAAGAGCATCTTCTGCTTGTTTGCGTTTGATAAACTGGGCAATTTGGCTACCAATAGAACCCATCATTTGCAATAAATCTGTATCTTTTCGTTGGATCTCTCGACTCAAGAAAACCATCACCCCTAAGATTTCATGATCATCTAGGATGGGGAAGCCAAATGCTGCGTGCAATCCAGCTTCGACTGCGGGTTGCGATCGCTGCAAGTCACCATCTTCTGTGATATCGCTAATCCAAAGGGGAGAACGTCGTGTCCAAATCCGACCAGGTAAACCAATACCAGGAGTATAGGTAGTTTGCCAAGTAATTGCTTTAAACTCTCGAATAGAAATTATTCGACTTGACCAAATTTCTACACATCTTAATACTGCATTAATATTGTGTCCTGGAACTGATTTACTGATGTATTGACTTGGTGTCCAAAGTTCACCTAAATCCCATCCTAGACTTTGGCAAATTGATTGTAGAATTTGCGGAATTGCCTGCTTTATGCTCTGGGATTCTGATAATATACGAGTTATACTATACTGAGCATAAGTACGCTGTTCACGATTTAAGCGGCTAGTAATATCTCGACCAATATAGACAATATCTTCTAACCCTTCGATTTTCTTCTGAATCACTGAACAAGAAAAAGCAACTAATAACTTTTCTTTTGTTTTTGTTCTACAAACTAGCTCTAAATTCTGAGAGTATTTTTTGAAAGAAGCATATTGTTGGATTACTCTTATTAATCCTTGTTCATCATCAATTATCAATGATATTGGTTGATTAATTAATTCTTCTTCATTAAGACCAAATAATTTTTGGGCAGCCTGATTTACTTTTTTGATTTTTCCTAAACTATTTGTCACCAATAAAGCATCTGCCATTGAAAGGATAACTTTATCCATATAATTTTTATATGACAGTAAGGCACTTGATAACATACGTGCTTCATTAGCTCGTTGTGCTAACTTTTGTTGTAAAGCCATCCTGTCAGTAACATCCTCAATCAGGATGATTAATCTATTTTCAGATTCCTTTGTATGCTGTTCGCCGATGATATATATATCCATGTATACATCGGATTTATCATCATTACATCGTCCAATACCCTGTAATTCAAATAGTTCCTGTTTTCCTTTTAGAATAGATTTCAGAATAACTTCAAGTCCTATAAACTCAGGAAAACTTAGTCGAACATCTTTTCCTCGTATCACTTCCTTGGGGCGATCAGCAAACCGTTGTACTTGCTCGGATGTATCTATGATGCACAAATTATCATCCAGTTCCAAGCGTTCAAATTTACGTGGAAAGGAAGGTTTGTTAAAAATCCGATCTAGTACTTGGTATTTCATTGTGATCTGGGAATAGGCTTTAGACTTTGCTTGAAAATAATGAGCAGAGGGTTAGGAGAAAACTTCAACCTGCCCTATGACGCCATTACTCCAATGAAAACTAAGGATTCAGGAGTCAGGACTAACAATTAAATTTTAATGCTTTTGATAATTCTTTCAAATCTTTGATCAATATACAAGCCTGTCCGGGCAGAATTTATAGAATTTGCTAATACTCAGTTCTATTACTGGAATTAATATTAATTTATTAAGTGTGCCATTTTTATCATCATATCAGTATGTTCGGTTAAAAAGGACTACAAGCAATTTCAAAGGTTTATTTGATATAAATTAAGTATATTAATAGAATTAAATCAGTATTTGATATTTGTTATTGATTGTTGACAATTGACTAAATTTCTACACTAAGTCAGCAGTTCCTAGTTAAAAATAATATTCCGAATATTTGACTTGAATTTTCCCAACCTACCGATTATTTATTAGAAGCAAGCGATCGCGTACCCGCCCGCCGGAGGCGATTCTCCTACGGAGACGCTACGCGATCGCATCTCATGATCTGGATCAACCTCCAAAGCTTGCAATCGTTCTGCTAGCTGTTCTGCACGTTTGGTTCGGTATATTCGCAAAAAATATTCAATCCGATTTTAAGGATATATAAAACAATAACAGTAGCGATCGCCGGATCAATCGGCAAGCCGTTCGCCGTCGCTAAACCCACGAGGGAGACAATCAAACCTGTCAGCAAGGGCGCACTCCCCGGATTCTTCGTGTAGTCTTTAAGTTGACCGCGAAAGCCATCATCGCCACAAAGTTCCTGACGCAGCACTTTTAGCGTTACTCCCCAGAGAGATTTACCTTGTTGCATTATCGGTTGCCCATTTTTTTCTGTCCATAAATCCTGGAAAGAGCGTTCTAGGTTGCCATTATGCCTTGCCAAATTATCCAATGCGTGTACTGCCGGCTCGTAATCTTGCAGAATTTCGCGTGAGGCATTGATTTCTGTAAGATTTAATTGAGCATCCATAATTTATCCTCGTTATTAATTGACAGCGCCAAAATACACTTCATTGGTCAAGGGTCAAGGGTCAAGAGGCAAGAGGCAAGAGATAATATTTATTCTCCCCAGTCCCCAGTCCCCCATCTCTCCTTAGTGGTTCAAATTAGGTCAAAATCTAAATAAACCTGATCGCATCTTACTAACAATGCAGATTACCCAGAGTCTCCATACAGCCATTCTCGTTACTGACTTAGAACGCTCCGAACACTTTTATGGCAAAGTATTGGGATTATCCAAAATAGATCGCTCCCTAAAATACTCTGGTGTATGGTATCAAGTCGGCAACTATCAAATTCACTTGATTGTTGCAACCACCGTACCCACCGAAAACCCAAACGAAAAATGGGGCCGTAACCCCCACATAGCTTTCTCTGTTGCTGACTTAGACACCGCCAAATTAGAGTTACTCAATCACAATTATCGCATTCAAGCCAGCGCCTCCGGTCGCGCCGCCCTTTTCACCCAAGACCCTGATGGGAATATTATCGAGCTGAGTCAGCAGTGAGGGGCAGGGAGCGGAGGGGCAAGGGGGCAGAGGAGCAGGGGGAGAATAAATAAAAGACTATTGACCAATGACTGTTGACAAATGACTGTTGACAAATGACCAATGAAAATCATTGCCTACACTTACAGTGACCCTCTACTGGAACAATCTTTTGAGCAAACTAATTGGGGATGGGAGGTGGATTGTGTTTATCAAGATTTGGGCAATAGATCGCAATTAGAACAATTATTCACGGACTGCCAAACTGAACCAGTAGATTATCTGCTAATTCGTCGCTTGGAAGAATTGGGGGATACTGTAGATGAAGTGAGCGATCGCTTGAATGAACTCGAAGGGATGGGAGTCATAGTAATTGCCACTGAACAACCATATACATCTGAAACCTCGGATATCCGCAGCGAATTGCTGAATTTGCTACACGAAGTTCAACGTCATCAACGCAGTCGCCGCATCCGCCAAGGACACGCCCGCAATCGGCTTGATGCTGCACCCCCACCTGGTAAAGTTCCCTACGGCTACCGCAGAGGTAAAGGAAAATATACTATTGACCGCAGTACTTCACCAGTGGTCAAAGATTTTTTTGAACACTTTTTACTCTATGGTTCTTTACGGGGTTCAGTCCGTTATCTGGCGAAAAAATATGGCAAGAAAATCTCTGTAACTACTGGGCGGCGCTGGCTGACGAATCCAGTCTATCGGGGCGATACAGCTTATCACAATGGTGAAATTCTCTCTAATACTCATGTTCCGATAATTTCTAAAGAAGAAGCTGCCCAAATTGACCGACTTTTGCGCCGTAACAGCCGTTTACCGTCTCGAACTGCTAGTGCGCCACGTTCTCTAGCTGGGTTGGTTATCTGTGATCAGTGTCAGTCACATTTGGTAGTTACCAGCGTCACTCAACGAAACCAAGATAAAGAGTATCTTTATTTACGTTCAATTAGCTGTCCCAAACATCCTAAATGTCGTGCTATTCCCTATCAGGAAGTTTTGGAACACACAATTGAAACGGTTTGCCGTGACTTACCCTTAGCAGTCGCGGGAATGAATTTCCCTCAATTGGATGCAGTCAAGAATAATTTAAGTGAAGCGATCGCTCGTCAGCAAGAAATACTTGCTCAGTTACCCACTTTAGTCGAAACAGAGATTTTGGATACTGAAACAGCAAAGTTAAGGGCTTACAAACTCCGCACAGAAATTTCTGCACTGCAAGCTAAGCTGGCAACTCTCCCACCTGTAAACTTGCGTTCTGTTGCCCAAGCTGTTTCTATTCCACAATTTTGGTTAGACCTGTCGGAAGCAGAGCGACGATTTTACTTTCGAGAATTCATTAGGCAAATTGAGATTATTCGTCAGGATAAAAAGTGGGATTTGCAAGTAATTTTTATTTTTTAATTGCTGATGGGCTGCTAACCCATTAAACATCTTGCAAATTTTCGATTTTCCCTCTTCATTAAAAAATTGTTATATTTCAGCTAATTTTTACTGTTTAAATTTTTATATTCGTAATTTATTTAACTTATATATTACTATTAGATTTGTATTTTTACCTGAATGCAGCAGTAAAAATCTCCACAAATATGTAACAAAAAGTACTATATTTATATCACAAAAAATACTTTTATTGTATGCAAAGCAGAGGTTGACCTTGGGAATGAGTAATATAATCATTAAGCATTACCCAAAAGCCTTACAGGATAAATTTACCAAGTTTTTTGCTGATTTATTTATACTGGTTAACTTAAAATTAAGTAAACAAAACTAAAACTAAATGCTACATCTAAAACAAAAATTTTGTTCATTTGTATACTCTTAAACAAGTGATTAAATATTTTTTACTTGTATTATTTTTACCAAATAGTTCAAGAAATGTTTGTTAAATAACAAGAAAAATAGCTAAGATAAATTTCTCAAAAAGTTGACGCCAATTATAAAAAATTGAGTTAACCTTGGAAACTAGCAATTGTTAAGAACAGAGGTTGTTATTGGGTGGCAACATAGGAGATTCGTTCTAGTCTCTTGTAATCAAACCAGCAAGCAAAATGATTATCATAGAATATGCAAGAAGGAAGCTTTGTTTGGGGTCATCTAGAGAGACAGCATCGCACGGTTGATAAATGGATTGATTGGGTATGGTTGGTAGTACTACTTTTAGCGGCAGTGTTACTATTTAGCATCAATCTTGGAGGATTACCGCTGCGAGATTGGGATGAAGGCACTGTGGCACAGGTTGCTCGTGAAATTTGGCGTGCTCCAGAAGGCTCAATGCGTTGGCTTTACCCAACCCTAGGAGGCGAACCGTATCACAACAAGCCGCCCCTGATGCATTTACTAATTGCTTGGGCTTATTCTCTAGGAGGCATGAATGAATTCGCAACACGTTTGCCTGGAGCAATTTTAACAGCTATCTCAGTACCTTTACTGTATTGCATTGGTCGAGAGATATTTCGCCAACGTTGGGCGGCTATTTATAGCGCCTTGATTTACCTAACAATGCTACCCGTCGTGCGTCATGGGCGTTTGGCAATGTTAGATGGGGCGGTGGTAAGTTTTTTGATGTTGATGATGTTGTGTGTATTACGATCGCGCCGGGATTTACGTTATTGCCTTGGTGTTGGCGTCAGTTTCGGGTTAATTTGTCTAACTCAAGGACTGTTAGGCGTATTGCTAGGTGCGATCGCGATCGTATTTTTGTTTTGGGACACGCCACGACTACTTACCAGCTACTATTTTTGGCTAGCAATCTTCATCGGCATTCTGCCTGTAGCTTTTTGGTATAGCGCCCAACTGATCCATTATGGTTACACTTTTGTCCAAGACGGCATTGTAAATCAATCCCTAAATAGAGTCGGGACAGTCGTCGAGAAGAATCCTCAACCACCCTGGTACTATGTCATCGAACTTTTGAAATGGACATGGCCCTGGCTAGTGTTTTTACCGCAAACTGTACGTTTAACCTGGGAAAATCGCAACCTGAGCTGGGCAAAACTCGTACTAGTGTGGAGTGGTGTTTATCTGCTAGCAATTTCCTTCATGAGTACCAAATTTGCCTGGTACATATTCCCGATTTACCCTAGCTTAGCCTTAGCTTTTGGTATCCAGTTAACAGAGACAGAAAATTCGCCTTTACTGTCATCGTATCCTCGTACTTGGGTAGCTGGTTTAGCAATACTTGCTGTGGCCGCTTCTTCTGGTAGCATGTATTTCAGTTGGGGTACAGCACCAAAAACCGACTTACAGTTGATTTTTGCAGCAATAGCTTTAACCATGACCTTAGCAGCTATTTTGGCAGAGCGAGGTGACGGACAATTTCTAAAGATTTTATTTTGGGGAAGTTATATTTCGCTACTGCTGTTGATGAAATCCAACTACTGGGTTTGGGAATTAAGTAAAGCCTATCCAGTTAAACCAGTCGCCGCCATGATAGTGCAAGCAAATCCAGCTGTGAAGAAGATTTACACATCTTTCCCCTATCATCGTCCCTCATTGGATTTTTATAGCGATCGCACCATCATTCCCGCCTCTCCAGGTGAACTGAAATATTATTGGCACTACAGCGGACAACCCTACTTCCTGCTGAATGCATCTACTGCAAATAATCTCCAACTAGAGTCAATGAAGCTAATTGACCAGGCTGAAGGTTGGAAACTAGTTACAAAAGATACTAATCGTCTGTAGAAAATCAAGTTGCGTCACTCCGAAGGGGGAAAAGGGAAAAGGCTAGAATTTACCCCTCACCCTTTACCCTTTTCCGAAACCACAAGGAAGCTTGTTAGGCTTATCCGAATATTGGAGTTTTAGTAGCGATCGCCTTTCTCCAGAAAGTTTAATTCTTTTTCGCTAGTTTGTAAAAGCTCCAGGATTTTAGTTTGAAGAGATGATAAACCCCGTAATCTTGCGGTTTGTCTAGCGGGACTGATTTTTCTATGCTGTAAACATTAAGAAATATTTCATTGGATAGAGAAATCAGGTGTTAACAAATTTACAAAATATTTCATCATTTCCAGAAAAGCCAGAAGAACTTGCTGAAACGGGAGCAAATCAGACGTTTTCAGAAGCGTGGGCGAAGAAGTATTTGCGAAAGCTAGCTGAACAGGATGATCTGACCGAAGCCCTCAACCGAAGTGAAATGGCAACTGAGGTTGCAAAAACGTTAGTGCAGACACTCCGAACCACGAGTGTTCAAGCGTGGGCGAGAACGGAAGCACTTCTATCTCAAGAGGTAATTCGGCATCAAATAGACCCTCAATTAATTGATCCGTGGGCAGTAGCAAAGGATGCTCACCAGATTTATCAATCTTCCCTATCAGCTTATGCTCAACAGATTCCCCCACCGAAGTTTTCTACGTGGATTGCGTCGGATTTAGGAAATATTCGGCAGAAATACATAGCAGATGATCCTAGAGTGATCGGGTTTATTAGTATGCAGTTCCACTACAGCGGACAAATACTGCTCAACTTGACACCACCAGCACAGCAACCATTGCTGAGTGCTTACTTCAAGGTAATTGATGACCATCTTTATATGCCGCTCCAGCGTGCTTACCATGCAGCAGCCCAACATGCTTACAACGCACCACCGTTAAAAGCAGTTCAGCAACTCTTACCGTTGTGCAGTGAGATTGCGACCAAGATTGTAGAACGGGTAACAGAGCTATATCCTGCTTATCATTGCCATACAGGTCGTTTAAGTGACACTAATATTAAAATTTCGAGTATCCGTGATACCGAAATGTTCCAAGTTTATCTGTGGGTCTGTGTTTTGGAGAACAACATTAGCGCCGTACAACAAGAACTATTTCCGCTGTGTGTGATGCTGTATCCTCGATTAAAGGTACGTTGGGAATTGGTGCGGCAATTGATTCACTTGCTCGGTGTTGAGATCCGCTCTCGTCTAGAGCCAGAACAAGCTGCTTATTTTGTCCCTTACTATGAGTCGTTGTGGGGAATGTTTTCACCCCAAGTATTCCCGGATAGTACATTATAGATACTTTTGTATACCGACCTTCAAATTTCATGAGACTTTTGGACAATAGTTCCCTGCTTGTAGGGTGGGCATTACAATGCTCACCCTACTGTGGTTTATCTATATAAAAGAAAAACTCTATCAGAGAATACGGTGATACATAGCTAATTAAAACCATGCTCTATTTGTTTGTTTAGGGCAAATAGAACACGGTGAAACAGGAGTACGTTTTGTTATAATAATACTGACAGTAGTGTAAGATTTAATTATAACAATGTATAAACTTATGGAGATTTTTCCCCTACTTCTTTAATTTGCTCTATGGGAAAAACTTGGCGATCGTAGCTTGTGCTTTCCTGGGTAATAGCAATCATACTAAAGAAAATGGCACTTCCCACGGCTAGAGCTACCATAGGACGCTTGAGCAAGACAAAATCTCTTATAATCCTAGCTAGGGGTCGGCTTTGACGACGTAGCGCCGAAGCAATCACCATCTGTCTCCAAGTAAATGGATCACGGACGTAATGACCGCTTTGACAGACTACTAGACGTTCCTGGCAATACGGACAGGTAAACAAGCCAATGCACGTCTTGACCGGTTTGGGTGTAGCATTTCTTTGGCAAATTGGGCAAGTAACATAATGATTATCAAAGGTGTGTGTATTCATTTACCTTGTCCGCCTAGTCCACTTATTCGCTCTATAACAATAGGTATATTGAATTCAAATCAATATTTAGTAGATTGCTAAGTATGGTTTGATATCAGCCATAAGTCACACGTAAATTTGCATTCCTAATTAAGGATAGCTCAATTGTCACAACACGAGTATAGCTAGATTTAGGTAAGGATGACTCCCCTTGAATGCTTGTTTATCGTGCGTCCACTCAATTTACAAATATTGTATTTTGTTTACAGAGAATAGAGTCAAAGCTCACTCGCAGCTAAGAGAGCGATCGCTAACCCTTAACATTAATTCTCTCCCATTTAACCATTCTCACCACAAAAATTTTGCACAGTGACATTTTTTGCTAAAGCTTTGTAAATTAAGCAAATAAAGTCTACTTGTCTGGTTGCTAAATAATGGCTCACAATGAGAAATAACAGATAAAAACTTAAATTTTTTCTTACATTTACCCTGCCTCTCAATGACTCTCTGGCCTCCCACTGAACTGAGGAAGGTAACGGAAGAACCTGCCTTTCCTACACCTTCTGCGCGTTTAGCTCAGCTAATTAACCGTTTTCAACCATCCCCTGAAACCGTAGTGCTATTTTTAGCCATGCTAATTGGCGGTGGCACTGGTATGGGTATAGTTACTTTTCACTATTTAATCCAGCTGATTCACCATCTGATGCTGGAAACTTTGATGAGCCAGATTGGTGGTTGGGGTGCTTGGACTTTAGCCTGCGTTCCTATCCTTGGCGGACTTATCGTTGGCTTGATGCGCTGGCGCACTCAAGACTTTGGTCCTGGACTTTCATCTCTCATCGCCGCCTCTCAAGGAACAGAAATAAAGCGACCACTACGACCAGTGACGAAGATGCTGGCTGCATCTGTTTCTTTGGGAAGCGGTGCTTCTTTGGGGCCAGAGGGGCCAAGTGTAGAAATTGGTGCCAATTTTGGGATGTTGTTGTCTCTAATACTACAAGTATCTCAAGAACGACGGCGATTGCTTTTAGGTGCTGGTGCTGCTGCTGGATTAGCTGCTGGATTTAATGCTCCCATCGCGGGAGTATTCTTTGCTCTAGAGGTGGTGATGGGAGCTACATCCTTCGCAACTTCTGCTGTAAGTGTGGTACTGCTAGCGGCTGTGGTGGCGGCTTTAATTGCTCAAATTGGTTTGGGTACACAGCCTGCTTTTGCTTTACCTGTTTACCAAGTTCGCAGTCCTTTGGAATTACCCCTTTATCTTGGCTTGGGTTTAGGGGCTAGTCTAGTTTCTCTAGCTTATACAGAATCAATTCGTTTGGCAAAAGCCTGCTTTGGTGGGAGGGTTCCGGGTTTTGATTTTTTGGGGCGAATTCCTCAGCCGATTCATCCCATTATTGGCGGCGTCATCGTGGGTGCAGTTGCTTTACTTTTTCCGCAAATTTTGGGTGTCGGTTATGAAACTGTAGAAGCAATGCTTCAAGATGTAGAGTTTTCCCTTTTGTTGTTGGTTGAGTTGTTGGTACTGAAGCTACTGATGACTGCTATTAGTACAGGGAGTGGTTTTGTTGGCGGTTTGTTTGCACCAGCGATGTTTCTGGGTGCTTCTTTTGGTTCGGCTTACGCCAAAATTTTGGCTTTAGTCTTTCCGGTAATTGGTGAGCAGATGGCAGCTCCCCCAGCTTATGCAATGGTGGGAATGGCAGCAGTCCTAGCTGCCAGTGTTAGAGCACCACTAACGGCAATTTTAATGCTGTTTGAATTAACTCGTGACTACCGTATTGTTTTACCGTTGATGGCAGCTGTGGGTTTGAGTGTTTGGCTAGTGGAGCGGATTAAGCCGACTTTTAATTCTAACTCTAATTTACAGCAGATTGGTCTTTCTGAATTGAAAGATGAACAGGCGGAAATTGTGCAGCAAATTTTGGTAGAAGATGCCATGCACTCTTGTCCAAAAAAGTTATCTGCAACGTTGGGAGTGTTAGATGCGGCTGTGGAAATGACACGCGATCGCGCGCGGAGTGCTTTAGTAATTGATGAAGCCGACCAATTAGTTGGTATCCTTTCTCTGGAAGATATTAACCGCGCTCTTTCTGTTTGGCAAACTTACTCAAATTCACCAACAGAAATTCAGGATAATTTATCCAGTCAGACCCTTATAGATATTTGTACCACTGAAATCCTTTATGCTTGGCAAGATGAACTCTTATCTGAAGCTTTAGACCGCATGGCTCTTAGAGGTTTGCATCAATTACCAGTAGTAGCACGAGACAATCCTGATCGCATTTTAGGTTTACTAGAAAAAGAGCAAATTGCATTAACTTGCAATTTAGCAGTTACGCGTAAGGCGCTTCGTCACTATTTACCAGTTTTACCGACAACAGATGTAGTTATTAGTCAAGAGTCAAGAGGAGCCAGTGCGTTGGGCGGCTCCGCCGACTTAAAGCAACTGGCGTTCAAGAGTCAAGAGTCAAAAAATCTTTGATTGTGGACTTTGGACTCTGGACTTTGGACTTTGGACTCCTGGCTATTTATTAAGCTGTAGCTTCTATAGCTTCTATACCTTCTTGATCTTCTGGATCTACTTGCCTCAGACGAATATGCTTTTTCCCTAAAGTGATGAGAAACTCATCTCCTGGTTTGAGATTCATCTGCTTCGTATAAGCTGAACCTATCAGTAAGTTACCATTCGATTGCACACTAATTCTATAGCTAGCACTGCGTCCACCACGCCCGTTGGCATTGGGTGCACTGTCCAACTGAATACCTTCGGCATCAATTAGGGCGTTTAAGAACTTCATCATATTTACGCGCTCTATACCGTTTTTGGTAACGGTATAGTAGCCGCACTTCTTGGCTTTGTCTTCTTTGCTCTCGTTCTCTAGCTCTTTGACTTTTTTGAGCAGTTCTTCACCGACGAGGGGTTCAATTTTTTTCTGTTTAGGCATCAACTTAGGATGAAAACGAATGTTTGAAGTGTTTGAATCGATTTTATTTTAGCTGACGTTAAGCTAACAAGAACAGAGTCTTTTAGTTTTTATCTCAGCCTAGCCAAGTATATTACACTCATAGACAGAATTGTTGCCTGATTACTAATATTGTTAAGACAATGTATTTTATATAATTCTGGCAATGCTGATAACTATATATAGTTTGTGAATCACTGCTAGACTGTATTTGTTTAAGTTTTTTAAACTAACCCTAAAAAGGTACTATACTTGCTGAGCATGATAATTGGAATACAGAATGATAAGCAAAACTGATCCTTAGTCAAGAGTCAAAACTCCAAGAGTTTTTATCTATTGAGTATTGACTGTTGACTAAACAACAAAGCTTACCAAAATGAAACTAACTACCAGAGGACATTATAGTGTGAAGGCATTGCTAGATTTGAGTTTACAGCCAGAATATGGCCCTGTATCTGTCAGAGCGATCGCCAAACGTCAAGATATCCCTGCTCCCTATTTAGAAAAACTACTAATAGAAATGCGTCGTGCTGGGTTAGTAAAATCTATTCGCGGTAGCATTGGTGGATACCAATTGGCACAACAGCCTGCACAAATATCTATCGGACAAATTTTAGAAGCAGTCGGTGAAACTATTACCCATTTACCACATCACACACCAGCACCAGCACAAGCTGAAGATTGGGTAACATTTACCCTATGGCAGAGGCTCAACCAAAAACTCAAAGAAGCTTTATACAGTATTACTCTGGCAGACCTTTATTATGATGCTCGCAGTTGGCAAGCTTCTCTAGGGGAAGAAGCTAGTTTTGTTGTTTAGTTATTGGTCAAAAGTCAATAGTCCAGAGTTCAAATATTGACCTTTGACTCTTGAACGCCAGTCGCTTCTCCTGTCGGAGACGCTGCGCGAACAAGTCGGGAAACCCGCCCACAGCGCTGGCTCCCCTTGACTCTTGACCCTTGGCTCTTGACTCATGACTAATAACATTTGTATTTTAATCATTGCCGCACTTTTAGATTACTTAATTGGTGATCCTTGGGGTTGGCCTCATCCAGTGCAAGTTATGGGATGGGTAATTTCTCACTTCAGTAAATTTTCTTGGCGATTGTGTCAGAATTCCATAACACAACGCATAGCTGGAATTGTACTAGGCATTGTTCTAATAATTGGGAGCGGCGTTTTTGGCTATTTTATAATTCAAAGTGCCAGATGGTTGCATCCGTTATTGGGAATCGCTTTAGAGAGCATTCTCTTGGCTAGTTGCTTTGCTGGTAGAAGTTTGGAAGCAGCAGCAATTGCTGTTTTACAACCTTTAACAGCAAATCATCTGGAGGAGGCTCGTAATATCTTAAGTAATTATGTTGGACGAGATACACAAAGTCTCTCAGAAGCAGAAGTTTTGCGAGCTGTTTTAGAAACAGTTACAGAAAATGCCACCGATGGGGTAATGGCTCCGCTTTTTTATGCAATTGTTGGTGTTTTTGTGCCAATTGTGGGGCCAGCTCCTTTGGCTTTAGCATACAAAGCTAGCAGTACTCTAGATTCAATGGTGGGCTATCGGGAAGCACCTTATACTTATTTGGGATGGTTCAGTGCGCGGTTAGAAGATTGTTTAACTTGGCTACCTTGTCGGTTAACAGTTATGACTCTGGCACTTTTATCAGGTAAACCTCTATATGTTTGGCGAATTTGTCGCCGGGATGCAGTTACCGATCCTAGTCCTAATTCTGGTTGGAGTGAGTGCGCCTACGCTGCTATTTTAGGTGTGCAGATGGGAGGTACAAATTGGTATCGCGGGATAGCTAAGCAAAAACCACTGCTAGGAGATGCAATTTATCCCATCACCCCAACTTCTATTTATAATGCTTTGCAACTGACTCGATATATTTTTTTGCTGTGGTTAGTGGTAGCGATCGCTATATTTTTAATACTGCTAAACAGGTAATGATAAATATAGGGCATTGGGTATCGGGTGTTAGGAAAACTCTTCCCCAGTCCCCAGTCCATTCAGGGGTATCCGTCTATAACTATGTCTACCAAAGTAGTTGAAATTCTCTCATCCGAAGAAATCCGTCGTACCTTGACTCGCCTTGCTTCTCAAATTGTGGAAAGGACACGTGATTTATCCCAACTGGTGCTTCTTGGTATTTATACCAGAGGTGCGCTATTAGCCGAATTGTTGGCGCGTCAGATTGAGACGCTGGAAGGTGTACGTGTGTCAGTCGGGGCTTTGGATATTACATTTTATCGAGATGACCTTGACAAAATTGGTTTACGGACTCCCGCAAAAAGCGATATCCCTTTTGACCTCACGGGAAAAACGGTTGTGCTCGTAGATGATGTAATTTTCAAAGGGCGAACGATTCGCGCTGCTTTAAATGCAGTCAACGATTACGGTAGACCAGAGTTAATTCGTTTAGCTGTATTAGTAGATAGGGGGCATCGTGAATTACCAATTCACCCAGATTTTATCGGCAAGAAGTTACCTACTGCTAAAGAAGAAATTGTCAAGGTTTACTTACAAGATTCTGATGGGCGAGATGCTGTGGAGTTAATTGGGGATTAAGTATGAAGGGTCAAAATAATTCGTAATTGATAATTCATAATTCGTAATTATTTGGTCAAGGGTCATTAATTATTCTCTCTCCTCACTCATGACTCAGCACTTTCAAGTTAGGAGGTCGTGGTAACTCCGAGTAAACCTTGTGTTCAACATTCTTCAGTTAATTCCCACATTTTATACAGACAACAAGGAATTTATTGACAACCTGCTCTCTGGTGGGTTGCCTGCTATTTTACCTGCCATTGTCAGCTTTTTCTGGTGGTTGGCATGGCGCGATCGCCAGCGGCGCATTCCTCATCCAACTTTTGCTTTTGAGGTGATTAAACCTCAAAGTTCAGGTTTGATGCAACGGATTCTCGGCGGGAATGACAAAGACCCTTTGGCAGACCGCAATATTGCTTATCAAAATCGAGTGGTGAATCGCAGCATCCGCCAAGAACTCCAACAAAAGCTAGAAGAACATCGGTGGGTGTTAATTGTTGGACGTAACGGACTGGGAAAAACGCGAGAAGCAGCGGAATTAGCCCAGCATCTCAACCAAGCAGGCTGGACGGTACTTTACCTCAAGCCGAATGAATGGTTAGATATTCCAGCCCGTATGCCAACGGAGATAGGCGGCGATCGCAAATTGCTGTTTTTCTTGGATGACCTCAACCAGAAAATGCACCGCAGTCATGAGGAAATATCTCCAGAAGCCGAAAAAAGTCAAGTGGAACGGTTTACAGTCCCGCTGCAACAGCGCCTACTGGATGCCTTAACAAGATATGAGTCCTTCTGTGGCAAAGCGGAAATCCGTGTGATTGCTACAGCACGCAATGAACGGCAACCAGATTTTCCTGGGGAAGCCAGCGCTTGGGAAAAACTGCAATGGGAAAAATACGCCAAGTTATGGCAAAAATTCCAAATTTATGAATTGCCGGAACCGGAAGATCGGGCAATTATTGAAGTATTAACAGTAACCGTTCCCAAAACTAATATTTACGCGCAGCCAGAACAGTATCCCGAACTGGCGAGGCGTAACGATGCCACTTTTAGAAATGTGGTAGAGAATCTCCAACATCTGCGAAATGATAGTTTGCCTTTGAATCCCAAAAATTATCGGGAAAGTCTCGGCAAAACCTGGGAAAAGCGCTATCAAGAGTCAGTTGAGAGATATCCAGTTAGTCGCTACATTTATGATGCGGTGGACTTGTTGCGGCAATTCGACATCCCACTTTATCGGTTCAGTGTGGAGGCGACAGCACGAATGTTGGTGGGGGGAAATTGTTGGCAACGGTTGTGGTATCGCTGGCAGATTAGCACTGCTACCAACTTTTTAATTCACACTGAACGCATCCTTGAACCCCGCGATGGGCAAATTGAAGCCAAGGGTAGCCATGTAGAAGTTGGGGAACACATCTTACCTTTGACTCAACTGATTTTACAACTTGCAGATCAACACCCCAAAGAAATACACCGCATCCTACTAAATTTTGGTGTACAGGTAGCGCAATCAAGTTACTACCAGCAAGCTATTACCTGTTGGGATAAAGCGATACAAATCCAACCAAACTACTATCAAGCTTGGGGGAACCGGGGCATTGCACTGGGTAACTTAGGACTGTGGGCAGAGGCGATCGCATCATTCGACAAAGTATTAGAATTTAAACCCGATGACTATTTAGCGTGGTATTACCGGGGTAATGCCCTAGATGAAACTGGGCAAAATGTCGAGGCGATCGCATCTTACGACAAAGCGATTGCCATCAAACCCGATTTACACCAAGCTTGGAACAACCGGGGTATTGCACTGCGAAATCTCGGACGACATGAAGAGGCATTCGCATCTTATGACCGAGCGATTACCATCAAACCCGATTTACACCAAGCTTGGATTAATCGCGGCAATGCACTCAAAAATTTGGGTCGATTTGCAGAGGCGCTTACTTCTTATGATCAAGCAGTTTTAATCAAACGCGAAGATTATTATACCTGGTACAGTCGGGGTAATGTGCTTAAAAACTTGGGTCGATTTGAAGATGCTATTGCCTCCTACGACCAAGCGATCGCCATTAAATCTGAAGATGATGAAGCCTGGTATAATCGGGGCCATGCTTTGGGTGATTTGGGAAATTACACCGAAGCGATCGCCTCTTATGACCAAGCACTCACCATCAAAGCCGACAAACACGAAGCTTGGTACAATCGGGGTAATGCTCTGTTTAATTTAGAACAATATCCAGAAGCGATCGCATCTTACGACCGATCACTTAACCTTCAGCCTGATAAACACGAAGCTTGGAATAATCGAGGCAATGCTCTGTTTAATTTAGAACAATATACCGAAGCGATCGCATCTTACGACCAAGCACTCAAACTTCAACCTGACAAACATAAAGCTTGGAAAAACCGAGGCAATGCCCTATTTAAATTAGGACAATATGATGATGCGATCGCATCTTACGATCAAGCACTTATAATTAAACCTGATAAACATGAAGCTTGGTATAACCGAGGCAATGCCCTATTTAATCTAGGAAAATATGATGATGCGATCGCATCTTATGACCAAGCACTCATAATCAAACCTGATAAACACGAAGCTTGGAATAACCGGGGATTAGCGCTGACATCTTTAGTAAAATATAACGATGCGATCGCATCTTATGATCAAGCACTCTTAATTAAACCCAATGATGACTGTGCTTGGTATAACAAGGCTTGCTGCTATGGATTCTTGGGAAATGTAGAGTTGGCGATCGAAAATTTACAACAAGCTATTAAGCTAAATCCTCAAGAATGTCGAGAAATGGCAAAATCTGACTCTGATTTTGACAAACTTAGACAAGATAGGCGCTTTCAAGATTTGATTAGTCATTAGTCATTGGTCATTTGTCATTTGTCAAAAGTCAGTAGTTATTCTTCTTATTTCCTTATCTTCCCCTGCTCCCCCTGCTTCCCCTGCTTCCCCCACTCCCTCTACCGCACAAGTGGACTACCGTGATGATGTACTAAATACCATTTCCCTCCGAGAAGGTGAAATATATTTGTAGCCATTGATTGTACTTCGAGTCTTCTCCCACTAACGACTTGAAAGACATTTTCTATCAGCACAACGTAAGCGATATTATCAGTGACTTCAGTAGTAATTATTTCTGTATTAATTTCAATATATGCGGTGTTTTTAAATATTTGTGCCCAAGAGTTAGAAATCTCCTTCCAACCTCGTAAAACGTTGCTTCCAGGATGGATACAGAAACTCCCAGTTCCTTGCGACCATACTGTACTCATCGCCTCAATGTCTTTTTTTTCAAAAGCTCGGTAAAAAGCTTCGTTAGCTGCTAAAACTTCAGATGTCATTGTGAATGGGAGTGAGGGAGTGGAGGAGTGGAGGAGTGCGAGCATGGGAGCAGGGGGGAAGTTGCAGAGAGTTTTTTCCCTTTGCCCCTTTGCCCCTCCGCCCCTTGACTAGCATCTTTTAACTGTGCTAATGCTTTGTAATAATTGGCTAGCTGTGTAAGGTTTGGAGAGAAAAGCTTTAATACCCATATCATAAGCTACATTGACCTTATCGCTCGAAGCCAATCCGCTAACAGCAATAATTTTGACATCTGGGTTAATTTTTCGGAGGGTGCGAATAGTAGTTAACCCATCCATAGACGGCATTACCATATCAGTTAATACCAGAAATATTTTATCCCGGTGTTCTGCATATAAAGCTATTGCCTCAATGCCGTCACTGGCTGTAATTGCTTTGTAGTTATGGCTTTCTAGGGATGCTTTTGTAACATCTCGAATGGCGGCTTCGTCATCCACAACCAAAATCAGTTCTCCGTTACCTAAAGGTAATTCTTGTTCTTGTTCTGCGATAGTTTCGGTTGCGTCTTGTGCTGGCAAATATACCTTAAATTGGCTGCCTTTACGTTGTTCGGTGTATACGTTGATAAAACCACCGTGGCTTTTAACAATACCAAGTACTGTAGAAAGACCTAAGCCTGTGCCTTTACCGAGTTCTTTGGTAGTAAAAAATGGCTCAAATATACGCTCTAGTATTTCCGGTTTAATACCAATTCCACTATCGGTAATAGTGATGGCAATATAGGAACCAACTTTAGCATCAATATGCATCTTGGCATAATTTTCATCAACTAAAAGATTTTCCGCAGATATTTTTAAAGTTCCACCATTAGGCATAGCATCACGAGCATTGACACAAAGATTCATCAGTACTTGATGCAGTTGAGTGGCATCACCACATACAGTGTAAAGATTATGCGGAATTTGAGTGGAAACTTCAATTGATTTAGGAAAAGTTTCTTTAATAATTTGTTGAATTTCGACTATTAAATGCTTTAGTTGCAGAAGGGTACGCTCGCCTTCAAGCCCTCTAGTGAAAGACAGTACTTGCTTGACTAAATTTGCCCCACGTTTAGCATTTGTAATCAATATTGGTAGGAGTCGTCGAGAACGCTCATCATGTACTTGGGCTTCCAAAAGTTGTGCTGTCATCAAAATGGGAGCAAGAACATTATTGAGGTCATGGGCAATACCACTTGCTAAAGTACCAATACTCTCTAATCGCTGGGCGCGGAGAAATTGCGCTTCCAATTGTTTTTTTTGCGTGATATCAGTGTTAACAACAAGGATTGATTGGGCTTTGTGGCTGAACTCACGCACTAGTGTCCAACGGCTTTCGACAATAATTTCTTTGCCGGATTTTGTTATTTGATGTAACTCGCCTTCCCAAGAACCATTTTTTGTTAAGATGATAAATGCTTCTTGTAATTGAGATAAATTTTTTTCTTGCCAGAGCTTGTGTTTATGTTTAGCGATCGCCTCTTCATTGTTCCAACCGTACAGACGCTCAGCCGCTTTGTTCCAAAATAAAATTTTGTCGTCTAAATCATGTACAAAAATTGCATCGGTGGCGATATCTAGTAAAGCAGCTTGTTCGCGGATTTTCTGTTCTGTTTGTTTGCGCTCCATAGCGTAACGAATAGAACGCTCTAGTAAAGGTGCTGTCAACTGGCTTTTTTCCAGGTAATCGGCTGCTCCGGCTTTCATCGCCTCCAGGTCTATTTCTCGATCTCCCTGTCCTGTCAATAAAATCATCGGAGAAGAACAGCCTTTAGCAATTGCTTCGCGCAATAGTTCTAGTCCGTTGTGTTTGCCCAAGCGGTAGTCTACAAGATAAATATCATGCTGGAAATGAGCGATCGCATTTCTTGCCGCTTCATAATTATCTACCCATTCCAAATCACAGCCAGTTACTTGAAACTCACAGAACCAATCACGAGTTAAAATATAATCATCTTCATCATCATCAATTAAAAGAACTTTGATTGGGCTGTTGTCCATTGTTTTCTCCCACTGCTTCTAGCGGCAGCTTTACAATTTCAAACCAGTATTTTCCTAAAGTTTTCATGACTTCTACTAAGGAGTCAAAAGTCAATGGCTTAATGATGAAAGAATTTGCACCTAAATCGTAGGTATTATCTATATCTTCCTCTTCCCCAGAAGTTGTCAGTACTACAATGGGAATTCGCCGCAATTGTGGGTCACTTTTAATATCTTTGAGCGCTTCAAGACCGTCTTTTTTGGGCATATTTAAATCTAATAAAATCAAATCAGGACGCGGCGCGCTGCCCTTGTCAGTATATTGACCACGATGATACAGATAATCCATCAACTCCTCACCATTTCTGACGATGTATGGTTCGATTGGCAATTGACTTTCTGCCAATGCATCACGAATCAACATACTGTCGTCTTCATCATCATCAGCCATTAAGATAGTGACGGTTCTTTGCCGACCTTTCACTCTGAATTCTCTCCTTTACACTAGTTATTGCTATGAATTAATTATTAACACGCTGTGAATTACCAGACACAATTGTACAATTAACCTTTTTTTAGGGTCTGTTAGTAATCCATCTCTAGGAATAAAAATCACGAATGGGAAATAATGGGTAATGTAACAATAAACCTTGCTCCTTGTCCTGGTTTGCTTTGTGCTGTGATATTACCATGATGACGTTCAGTAATTTTTCGACAGATAGCTAAGCCTATACCAGTGCCTTCGTATTCTCTGCGACTATGCAGACGTTGAAAAACATTAAAAATGCGATCAAGATACTTTTCTTCAAAACCAATACCATTATCTTCAACAATAATTTGACAAAGTTCACAACAATTGCAGACTTTATCTGATGGATTTTTTGATAGTTGACTAAAGATTTTGATCACAGGTGGTACTTGTGGGCGGTGAAATTTAAGGGCGTTGCCGATTAAATTTTGCAATAATTGGCGCATTTGTAGGGGATCGGCTGCAATGGTGGGTAAGTCTTCTAGATGCACCTGTGCCCCAGTTTGCTGGATACGCACTTCTAAGTCAGACAGTACTTCTTGTGCTATTTGTGTTAGATTCACCGACACAAAAGGCTGTGCTCTAGTAGTAACTCGTGAAAGTTTCAACAAATCTTCAATCAATGTCTGCATTCTCAAGGCTGCATTCTGCATCCGTTCTAGGTAGTCATGCCCCTGTTCGGTTAAGTTGTTGCCACAGCTAGCTTTGAGTCGCTCGCTAAAGGTCTTAATTTTACGCAGTGGCTCTTGCAAATCGTGAGAGGCGACAAATGCAAATTGTTGCAGTTCTTCATTAGAACGGGCGAGTTCTTGCCGCTGACGAGTTTCTTGTTCTAGGATCAGACTTTGAGCTACGGCAATGCCTATTTGATTTGCTAACTGTTGCAAAAGTTCAATTTCCCAGTTACTCCACTGGCGGGGGTGAGCGCACTGATGGGCAATTAGCAGTCCCCAGAGTTGATTTTTCAGAAGAATTGGGACGACGAGGTTGGCTTTGACGGCAAATCGTTGTAGAAATTCAACGTGGCAAGGTTGAAGATCAGCTTGTTCTATGTCGTGAATGGCGCTAATTCGCCCTTGGTAGTACTGCTGGATGTAATCTTTTTGAAAGCAAGGGTCGGTAATCTGCTGCCCTAAAATAACGGGTAAACCGGGAACTACTGCTTCTTGAACCGCGATAAAAGCGCCATTTGACCGTAAGCGCAAAATTAATACACGGTCTGCGTGCAGTAGCTTTTGCACTTCTGTAACACTGATTTTGAGAATTTCATCAATTTGTAAAGACTGACGAATTTTCAGGGTAATATCGGCGAATAATTGCGATCGCAAGTTTTGCCGTTCTAATTCTGCTTGTGTGCGCTTGCGATCGGTCATATCCATCATTGCACCAATCATCCGTACTGGCTTGCCTGTATCGTCACGGACAACATAACCGCGATCAAAAATGTAGGCATAAGAACCATCGCTACGGCGAAAGCGGTATTCATTTGACCAAAATTGTTTACCGCTATTAATCACAGCACTTACACTAGAAACAATTTTTTGCCTATCGTCTGGATGTAGATGTTTAGTCCACCAAGCGTTATCAAAATTTATTTGCTCTCTTGAGTATCCAAAGAGGGCCTGTACAGAGTTATTCCACCACACTTCATCTTTGAGTAAATCCCAGTCCCATAAAGCATCATTGGTAGCGCGGGCAGCTATTTGGAAACGTTCTTCACTTTGACGCAGTTGTTCTTCTGCCAGTTTACGTTCAGTGATATCAGTATGGGAACTTGCCATTCGCACTACACTACCATCTTCATTCCACACCGCTTGACCGCGATGCAAAATCCATTTGTAAGAGCCGTCCTTACACCGGACTCGATGTTCGTTGATGTAAAACGAGGTTTTTTTGGCAAAGTGGTCAGCGATCGCTTGTGTCACCGAGCCGATATCATCTGGATGCACTCGTGTTGCCCATTCATCTAACTGATTAGAAATCTCATGATCTTCGTAACCAAGCATCTGTTTCCAGCGAGTTGAGAAAAATACTTCATTATTTGTAACGTTCCAGTCCCAAATGCCATCATTACTACCCTGCACTGCTAACTGCCAGCGTTCTTCGCTTCTTTTAAGGGCATCTTCTACACGTTGGCGTTCAATTGCTGTAGCTAGAACATGAGCAACAGCTTGGAGAAAATAAATATCATCTCTAGTGAAGGTGCGCTGTTTGGTTGTGTGTGCTCCCAAGACGCCAAAAGAGCGTTCTTTGCCATCAATCACTACACTCATACCACTGACCACTTGGCTGTGATGACCGATAATAACTGGCTCAGGGGAAAGCGTTGTATAGCCGATTGGCAAATGCATCTCAGTTGCGATTTCTTGCTCCGTTAGGTCTTGTTGGCAACCTATCCCAGCACGCAGCAGCAATCCATTCCCATCTGGTAGTAGTTCCAAAACCTTGCAAGACTCAACTTTCAGGCATTGAGCAACGATTGTCACGCACGAGTTCATCAGCCTAGTCAAATCTGTACCAGCTAATGCTATTTGACTTAGTTCGGCCACAATTGCCTGTTGGTTGGCATGAACTTCCAGCGCCTCCTCTGCTTGCTTGCGCTTGGTGATATCTATGTCTACCCCAGACATCCGCACAGCTACCCCGGATGCGTCTCGAAAAACTACTCCTTTGCTTGCTATGGTGCGAATACGAGCACCGGGCAAGACAACTCGAAATTCGATGTCATATTCTACTCCATCTCGAATCGCTTGCTGATGCGATCGGCTAACGGAATCGCGATCTTGGGGATGAATTAAGTTAATGAAAGCTTCATAAGTGTCAATGAAAACGCCTTTTTCCAAGCCAAAAAGTGTTTCGAGGTTATCTGACCAAGTAATTTTATGAGTCAGGAGATCCCAGTTCCAGATGCTCATGCGAGCAGCATCTAACGCCATCCTGAGTTGTGTTTCACGCATTTGTGCTTGTGCAGTTTGCTGTCGCAATTCCTTCATAGCCTGATGAGCTTCCAAAAGACGACGCAATCTTTGACGTAAAACTGGCCATTGAATCGGCTTGGTAATAAAATCAGTTGCACCCACAGCAAAAGCTTGCTCTACGGTTGCTTGATCATAAAGAGCGGTAATCATTAACACGGGTGTGTCTTTGCCATTGGGAAGTTCTTGCAATTGAGAGCAGCAACTAAAACCGTCCATTACGGGCATCATGGCATCTAGTAATACTATATCTGGGTGTAGGCGAGTATAAATAGCTAGTGCCTCTGAACCGTTACTCGCCTGCGCCACTTGATACCCTGCTTCTTCTATTAGCTCACACAGATGTATTCGAGTTAAATCGTCATCGTCTACAACTAGAATGAGGGGAGAATCTTTCTTAATCATGAGTCAAGAATCAAGAGTCAAGAGTTCTTAGAATCCAGACTAGCTTGTCTTGGCTGATAAGTGTTTCTTAAATATGTGTGAGGTTAATACGTGTATTTTTGCTGCACGAAGTAGAGGATGATGAGGATAATATGGTTGAGATAACTTCTCAGTCAGTGTTCTTGGTCACATTTTTACTGTGATATAAATCACCAATTATCTAAATAATTTTAGGATTAAATTTAGCCAACTAACAATAAAAAAAGTACCAAAGTCTAGATCGAAATGCTTTGATCTCTGACTAAGGACTAATGACTAAGTAGCTAGGCGTAAATACATTAAAGTTTGTAGTGAGTTAGCGCGGTCTTCTCTACGAGAGGCTGCGCCAAGGGGGTTTCCCCCATGAGAGACTAACTGTCTTCGCAGCGTAAAGCCTTCTCTACGAGAGGCTGCGCCAACGGCATGGCTTCTCTACGAGACGCTGCGCGAACGCTTAGAGCGACGTAGGAGCGTCACCCGGAGGGTAAGGACTTTAGTCCTGATAATCCTTGTTTTGAGCGATGAATCGCTCTCTCCGAGACGCTACGCGAACACTACGAACTAGGATTTTATTTTATGTTTAATTATACCTATTTACTTAATGACTAATTACTGTATGCAAAGTTTTCAATAATTCCTGTGTTGTGTAGGGTTTGGGCAAAAATGCTTTGTGCTTAGCCATTTTATCGATTGGTATCTGTTCGCTTGTCGATAGTCCGCTAATAGCAATAATCCGTAATTGTGGATTTATTTTCTGTAATGTGCGAATGGTGGTTGCTCCATCCATATTAGGCATCATCATATCGATAATCGCTGCACTAATTTGATCTTTGTGCTCGGCGTACAGTGCTACTGCTTCGATGCCATCACTAGCAGTCATTGCTGTATAATTATGACTTTCTAAAGAAATTTTGGTAATCTCCTGAATCGCAGCTTCATCATCCACAACCAAAATGCATTCTCCGCATCCAGTCGGCATTTCTGTATCTTCTGAAAATTGGGTTGCAAATGTATTAACTGCTGGCAAATATACCTTAAACTTTGTGCCTATGCCTACACGACTTGCGACGGTGATAAAACCACCATGCCCTTTAATAATTCCGATTACTGTTGACAGTCCAAGTCCAGTTCCTTTACCAACTTCTTTTGTTGTAAAAAATGGTTCAAATATTCTATCTAATATTGCGCTTTTGATGCCAACTCCTGTATCAGCAACGGTCAGGATAATATAATAACCAACATGAGCTTCTAGATGCATACTGGCATAGTTTTCATCAATGTAAATATTTTCGGCAGATATTGTCAAAGTTCCACCTGTAGGCATGGCATCACGCGCATTGAGACACAAATTAATTAATACCTGATGCAGTTGGGTACTATCGGCACAAACAGGCAATAAATCTGGCTGAATTTCAGTGTAGACGTTGATTGATTTGGGAAATGTTTGGGCTACGATTTGCTTCATTTCTAAAATTAAGTGCTTGACCTGAAGCACGGTGCGATCGCCTTCAATTCCTCTAGCAAACGATAACATTTGTTTTACCAAATTAGCACCACGTTTGGCGTTACTTTCAACTATTGATAGCATCTGGTGAATACTGCGATCGCGGTGCTTAGTTTTAAGCAGTTGCACTGACATCAAAATAGGTGACAACACATTGCTTAAATCATGAGCAATACCACTAGCAAGAGTGCCGATACTATCCAGGCGTTGAGCGCGTAAAAATTGCTTTTCTAGTTGTTTTTTCTGGGTAATGTCAGTATCAACGACAAGGATTGATTTGGCTTGAGAATGTTCATCTTGTACCAGCGTCCAGCGACTTTCAACTATGATTTCCTTGCCAAATTTGCTGGTTTTGTGTAACTCACCTTGCCAAGAGCCATGTTTCCAGACAGCTTGGTAAATTTCCAGTTGTTGTGGCAAAGATTCGGTATCTAAAAGTTCACTAGCATTCTTACCAATAGCTTCTTCTGCCTTCCAGCCATAAAGGTTCTCGGCACTTTTGTTCCATAATAAAATTTGGTTGGACAAATCTCGTACGACTATTGCATCCGTGGTAATATCCAGCAATGTCGCTTGTTCACGAAGTTGATGTTCTATATGTTTGCGTGAAGTGATATCCTCAACTATGTAGGTAAATTGCGGATAGCGATTAGAATTGACTGCGATCGCACAAACTGTTGCTGATAGCCATGTTTTACCTTGGGGAGTATCGTGAGAATATTCAAACCTAACGGGTAATTGGGTGCGTTCTGCTTGACGGTAGTGATGAATCCACTGGGATAAATGTTTGTGTGCAGTACCTATCTCACGCGCTAGGCGGTTTTGCATAGCTTCTGAGGTAAGCCCAAAGAATTTCGCTGTAGTAGGATTATCCGAAATATGCACGATGTCATTATCTACTAACTCCACAATTCCCATCATCATCGGCGCACTGTCAAAGAAACTCTCAAGAGCACATCTACTTTGACATAATGCTTCTTGTACCTGCTTGTATTCCTTCTTGAGGCTTCCCAGTTCCGCTAGATTCCGCCGAATCTCCAGTTGTCTAACTACTAAGCGGCTAAGAGTTTGCAGTGCTTCCACCTGTTTTGAACTAATTTGGTGTGGTACGCGATCAATTACACACAAAGTCCCGATCGCTTTTCCTCCTGGCGTAAACAAAGTTACGCCTGCATAAAATCTCACAAATGGTTCACAGGTGACGATTAAATTATTGGCAAAGCGTTCATCTGCTAGTGTGTCAGAAATAATTAAAATATCATGCTCAATACAAATTGGACAAAAGCCTCTTTCTACAGGCATTTCCTCTACATCTAACCCCACCTTGGCTTTGAACCACTGACGGTTAGCATCAATTAAATTAATCAAAGCGATGGGTGTGTCACAAATCTGCGCCGCTAAGAACACTAAATCGTCAAATACTTGTTCTGGTGCAGTATCGAGAATTTGATACTGATAGAGAGCCTCTAGCCTAGTTGCTTCGTTATTACACACTAAAGATTTCATTCAATTTTTCCTAGTATTACTGAATTACAACTAGCCGTTGTATTACTAGCAGTCATCTAAGTTCATGAAGCAGGGAAGTGTAAGCTTGGCGACGCTAAAATGCTGCCATTAGAAGTTTGGTTTCAAGTGCCATATATATTTGCTAAGTGGTAGCCTAAATTAGAAATTTGCTGCTTGGTTAACTCAGCTGTCATTGCACTTGATAGCTTAATGAATTCACTATCAGATTATCTATAAAAGTAACAAGCAAATAACTTGATACTTTGTATAGTACAGTAATACGCCTTAAGATTGATGATCACGAAATTGAGGCACTTAAGTAAGTTTACGTAAAATTTACCAAATTTACGTCATCATTAGAAGCTCTAGCTCACAGAATAAATTACTATCACGCGAGAAAAAGGCTTTTAAGCCTTGATTTCAGAGTCAAATGATTCTGTATCTATTCTGTGCTCCTGATTTTTTCCAAATTTTCACAGACACTCGCCTATTTGTGCAAACTCAAAAGTCAAAGGGGTGACAAACCGCATTAATGTTAAGCAACATATTTAAGAGCGTCTAAGCATAACCAACAGCACTAAATTCAAGGACAATATATTTAGTGCTAACCAAAACTGATCCTAGTTAATCTCAATCCAGTTATGACAACCCTACTTAGTCCGATTAAACCAAGAACCGAAGATAGCTTTGCTATTAGCTTTGCACCATTGTCTATTGCCGAAATCTACGCCAAAGCCGATGATCCCGCCGACGGTGCTGTGGTTGTAATGAGTGGAATGGTTCGCAATCAAACTGATGGTAAACCAGTAGTTGCCTTAGAGTATCAAGCTTACGAACCGATGGCATTGCGAGTATTTTATCAAATTGCTGCTGATATTCGCTCCTCTTGGTCTGATGTCAATCGGGTAGTGATTTATCATCGCGTTGGGCGTTTGCAAGTTGGAGAAATCAGCGTTTTAGTGGCTGTAGGTTGTCCTCACCGTAGTGAGGCATTTGAAGCTTGTCGCTATGCGATTGATAACCTCAAACACAACGCACCTATATGGAAAAAAGAACATTGGGAAGATGGTTCTAGTACCTGGGTAAGCATTGGTGCTTGTGAACAGTCAGGAGAAAATTGTTAAAATTTTTGAAACTATTGACCAAATAATTACGAATTACGAATTATTTGGTCACTCATTATCTGTAAATAAAGACTTTAAATCTCGATAACCACTCACCACGCGCACAATGAGCATCCTATCCTCAAACACTCGATAAAAAATAATATAACCATCGAAAGGAATCCCTCTGAGTGTCGGATCAATATTGGTATAACTCCTACCAATATTTGGAAACTTAGTTAGATTCTGACATTTCTTATTAAACTCACGAATAAATTTTTCCCCTGCATCAATATTGCGTTGGAGAAAATAATCTAAAATATTATCTAAATCTTGACTAGCTTCTACAGAAATTTCATATTGCATTATCCTTGATTCTCACGCGCTTTTCGTAATTTCTCTTCCAGCCGTGCCATTACCACTTCACTATCAAGCACCTCTCCACGTTCAATTTGAGCAAGTCCAACAGCTATTTTTTTACGAGTATCTTCTTCCCATTCCTGATAACCTTTGTCCGATTCTGCTAGTAATTTCAAGGCTTTAGTAATCACGTCTTCCGCATTTACATATCTACCTGTAGCAATTTGCGCTTGGATAAATTGCTCTATTTCTGGCTTGAGTGTAATATTCATAACTTGTACTTTATTCTCCACGTCTGTAAGCTTCAATTTCTGCTGCTATCTCTTCATCAGTCAATGGATTATCTGCGTGTATCGCTTGTGTCTCTTGGAATAATTGTTTTAATTTTTCTGATAATGCAGCCCTTTGATTATCTTCTGCTAAGATGATTATCTCAACTCTTTGTCCTGCTTGAAAGGGTAAATCAGATAATACTACCTGCTTTGGGTCTTCAATGGTGATGTAGGTTTTATAAGCGTTCATGATTTATCCTGTTACTTAACTTTTATCTACCTTTGTTTTAACAGTGTTGTCACATCTCTGCAATTTTTTCCTCTAATTTCCTCGCTTTTAGATTCAAATATGTTTCAGATAATCGCAGCAATGATAAAATTCCAAATGCGATCGCACGATTCCGAGATAATCCAATATGGTTCAATTAAAAGCTTAACTTTTTGTCAAAGTCAATTTTTTTAACGAACCGCCAAGGACGCAAAGAACGCAAAGGAAGAGAAGGAAGAAATGCTTAACTGAACTGTATTGCGGTATGAGCACTCCAGAAAAATGCCTTTTGGCATCGCATTACTCTCCAGCTACTCAAATCCGGGTAAAACTCCTTGTCCTTCTACTGTCTTGCTCCTCCGCTTCCCTGCTGCTTGGCTTTTCTTGTTGCTATTATTTAACTTCTCTCGTTCTGCTCGAATTCGCTCTAGCAAAACAGATGCAGGTTCATCATCGGGATCTTGGGGAACGAGTTCACCCCGAAAGGCTTTGGCGAGAATGGATTGGTTGAGTTGCTCAAGTTTGGCTTTGGCTTTTTGGTATTGCTGTTGAATTATTTCAGTAGCTTGGAATAAAGAGTGTATTCGTAGGATAATTTCTGTTTGTTCTTCAATGCTAGTTAACCTTATTGCATATTTTTGAAAAGCCGCTTTTGTAAAATGCTTAATTGTTGAACCACTGAAGTAATTTTCTAGATTACCACTAGTAGCATCAAGTCTTAAATGATAAACAAACCAAAAGGGAGAGATTTTACAAAAAGGTCTGACGCGATGTAGCGTTTTTTGGTATTTAATATTACTTTCATTTAATTGCCAAACAGCAGCACGGCCTGGCTCGCCTCCTTCGCAAACTATAATATCATCCTTTTTTAAACTAAAACGTTCAATTTCATCTTCTACAAAATCCATTTCTAGTAAGTCACTTAAATCAAAGTATCCCCACCGGACATTGATATTACGAAGATATGGGAAAAATTTTCCTTTTTGTTCTTTACCTCTATCTAGCATTTTACCTAAATCAATATCCGCTATTTCATCCATGTTTGCCCAACCCCAACCTTGCGGAAGTTCAGGTAAATTAGAAATATCAATTGGTTCAGGTTCAATATATTTTTCCTTCCACCTATTATTCTTTGGCAGTTGAACACTCGCCTTCATTTTCTCTAATTCCGTCTCTTCCCATCGGCAGCGACGATCGCTTCTAATTCTCTCTAGCAAAACTGAAGCAGGTTCAACATCTGGATTCAGTTCGCGCCAATCGGCTGTTAAATCGCCTCGAAAGGCTGCTGCGAGGACAGATTGACGGAAGCGTTCGCACAATTGCGGAATTGCCTCTAGTGCCTCCTTTGCTCGTTGAGTGCGATCGTTCAATTCTTCAATCTTGGCAACAATTCGCTTTTGCTCGTTGAGGGGTGCAATAACTAATTCTAAAGGTTGAAAATTTCTTGAAGATACACCTGTAACTGTTGAACCTGTGCCTGAAATCCCTAGTTTGCTTTGAAATTCACTACTTTTTATCTGATAAAGTAAAAACTTTGGTTCTAATAACTTTTCATTGGGTCTTAAAAGCATCATCCTCTGAGCTAAGGAAAACTTTTGCTCAGGAGCAAGTGCTACTTCTCCTAAAGGTGCTTCCGTTGTAAAGAGGATATCTCCTTTATGTGGAAAACCTCTGGTCATATAAGCTTGATAAGTTACTTCGGAAACATACTTCAAGTCCTCCCAAACTATTTTCCCATTTTTGATATTTGATGAACGCAAATGAGGTATTCCTTCCTCACTGAATGGTGGTGTTCTCCCTCTGTAATCTATAATCTCAATTACTTCTCTAATTTTTGTGTGATCCCAACCTTCAGGCAATTCTATTAATTCGCCGCTCATGTAACCTACAAATTCCCTAACTCTTGTATAAACTCTTCTAAATTTAACTTTTTTCCTCTGTGCCCTCTGTGTCTCTGCGGTTTATAAATCATTTATTTAACCACAGAGGCGCAGAGAACGCAGAGAAAAGAGGTTAAAGAGCAACTTATAATAACTCTTATTCTTTGCGACTTTGCGCCTTTGCGCGAGACAAAATTCATAATCTAAATCAGCAACGCCAAAAGAATTGCCATCACTTATCAACTCTCTTCCTCCCAATCTTCAATCTGTAACTCATTCACTCGACCAAATTCCCGTGTATTATGCGTCACCAATATCAAATTATTCGCTATTGCAATAGCCGCAATCTGTAAATCATAAGGGCCAATCGGCGTACCACTAGCAGCTAACTCAGCCCGAATAATTCCAAAAATCTTAGCAGCTGTATCATCAAAAGGTAAAGACACAAAATTATTGAGAAACGCTTCCTGTAAAGCCAAAGTCCGTGCGCGATTATTACTACGCATTGCACCATAGAATAGTTCGGCTTTCACAACCGAACAAACAGCAATATTTTGCGGAAATAGCGCTGTCAATCGTCGCCGCACACCAGACATAGGACGATTTAGATAAACAATGCAAGCATTAGTATCTAATAAATAAATCACTCTAATGGCTCTCTTTCTTCATACTCACCTTGGGGATATCTTTGAATAGGATCGTCAGCTAAACAACCGGCTGTCTGCTCAAAAAAACCAGGAGGCCAGCCTAATTCTTCTGGTGTTTTTTGCTGTGTTGGCGTTTCTAATGGTTGATAAATAACCATTATTTCTAGTTCTTTATCTGTTATTCCCACGGGAATTTCTAAATGTAAAATACCATCTTTACCCACATGCGATCGGATTTTTATACTATTCATCGTCTTTTTCTCATAATAAAAAGTGACTCTAGCAGCTTCTAGGGCTTGGTTTTCAATGTGTCCCTATTCTAAAAGCGGCAACCCCACCGAAGCACTCACCGCCTCCGCCGCTTCTTCCCCTTCCAGCAATATCATCAAAGCTTCCATCTCCTTGGTCGCAATCCGCAGCTTTTCCATAATCTCAGCTGCAATCACCTCTGGCTCAGGCAAATTATCCCCCGATCGCAAACTATCATCCCGCAGCCAAGAAATATCTAAATTCTCATTGCGCTTAACAATTTGCTCCCGCGTAAAGCACCGGAAGCGCCCATCCTCTCCTAAATCTACACGCTGGCTATCACCATTGGGGTCATCCCCATAGCACTGCTTAAACTCAGAGAAATGCTCACGAGTCAGGGGAATACGCTTACCAAAGCTGGGCATATTAGTTCGCATATCGTAGATCCACACTGCTTTAGTATTGCCCTTCTCTGTTGTCCCCCGTTGGAAAAATAAAACATTCGTTTTGACACCTTGAGCATAAAATATGCCAGTTGGCAACCGTAGGATAGTATGTAAATTGCACTTAGCCATCAAGTCAGCGCGAATTGCTCGTCCTTGTCCATCTTCAAACAAGACGTTATCTGGCAAAATCACCGCAGCGCGTCCACCAGGTTTAAGTGATCTATATATATGTTGCAAAAACGCCAATTGCTTATTTGAGGTGGGATAAGTGAAATCATCCCGCGACGGTAGTCCACCGCCCTTTTTTGTCCCAAAGGGTGGATTAGTCAGAATTACATCAGCTTTCGCCAAGCGCTGTCCTTCCGACGAAAGGGTATCGCCTAAATCTACAGTTCCTTCAATCCCGTGTAGCATCATATTCATCAACAGCAAGCGGTGAGCATCCTGCACCAACTCCATGCCATAAAATGCCTGATGCCGCTGGAAAGATTGCTGCGCTTCCGTCCATTCAAAGGGATCATGGTATTGTCGAATATAGCGATCGCCTGCAATCAAAAACCCTCCCGTTCCCGCCGCCGGGTCTTGAATCAACTCTCCTGGTTGCGGCTTCACTAAGGAAACCATACAATCAATCAACGGTCTGGGTGTGAAATACTGTCCTGCACCAGATTTTTTCTCGTCGGCGTTTTTCTGTAATAACCCCTCATACAAATCGCCGAACTCGTCCCGATGTTCTGAAAACCAGTCCAACTCATCAATACTGGTAACAAGCTTGTTGAGGATACGGGGTTGCTTGAGGGAAGTTTGAGCATTGGCAAAAATCGCCTGGACTCGCAAAGACGAATCCTCTGAACCCAACATGAGTAAGAGCGATCGATAAAATGTCAGTTGCTCCACTCCATCTTTACTTACCAAATTGCCCCAGCGATAACCTTCCGGTAATTGCGTCTCCGCCCCAGTTTCCTGCGCCATTTTCAAGAATAGCAGATAGGTTAACTCTGTAACATATTGCAAATAAGTAACGCCATCATCCCGTAGGACATGGCACAAGTTCCATAGTTTTTGAACAATATCAGAAGCATTCATAATTCGTAATTTGTGATGGAAAAAGCGTGTTGCTTGAATATCTTAATTTGCTTTGCGTCTTTGCGCCTTTGCGTGAGCTTTTTATTCCATCATTTAGTTAGCAACATCCCAAATACTTCCATGAATCCTAATCACAATATTCTCTAAATCTCCACCAAAAACCTTATTTAACCGCTCAAATCCGCCGCCTTGAGTTTTAAATTCTCCTCTATCTAAAGCTTCGCGGTCAACAATCTTCTCTGCCTTGAGTTGCTTGCCAATTCTTTCGAGCCACTTGCGTTGTGGCGCAGTCCAAGGCTGACTCGCCAGAACTTGTTTAATGGCGCGTTCAACTCGTTCACTATAAGGAATCAAAGCATCACCTAAAGCCGCTTGACGAATAAAGCCGATAATAGAAGCGGCAATATCCTCATTCGTCGTTTCTCTCCATGCAGTCTGCAAGTTTGTTTCTGAATATCCTGCGGTATCAAGTATCATTCGCAGTTCCTTTAATTGCGCCCTAGTTAACTCACGCGGTCGCTGTGTGACAACAACCAATGCTGGAATTTTGTTTATGTTCTCTAACAAGAAAGCTCGAAAGCTGTCTAAATAATCTTCTGGACGTTCGGCGTTGCCATAACCCCGGTCAATTGAGCGTAACTCGTCTGTATGACGGGAAATTAAAATTGGCTGAGTTCCACCATCTCGACGGTCAAGGATTTGCGCGATCGCTTTTCTCTGCTGAAACCATTCCCGCACCTGCTGTGATGTACTCTGCTTGAGATGGGAAACAATATTTTCTACTGGCATTTGGGCGATCGCTTCTAACTGTTCCCGGTTACTGTCGCTTAAATGCCTGCGTTGGCGTTGCAGCTTGGCTAGGAGTTGGTCAATTACTAACTCTACAGCATCAGGTGTGTTGACTGTTTCCAACTCTTGCACTAGTTGAGTAAAGGTAATGTTCGGGTTAACTACAATCGGTTTCATCGTGGAGACAGGAGCGATCGCCTCATATAGCCGCACGGCATCGAAGACACGAAACACCTCTTTGCCAATATCATTACAGAGACGGGTTGCCCTGCCTAACATCTGCTCGTAGAGA
Organism: Nostoc sp. B(2019); assembly: GCF_010091925.1. GTDB lineage: Bacteria > Cyanobacteriota > Cyanobacteriia > Cyanobacteriales > Nostocaceae > Komarekiella. The sequence continues at coordinate 252,676 of NZ_WVID01000004.1, forward strand.
ATCCGCGAATTGACTCGGCGAATAAACACGAGATTACAAATTGCAGGGATATCAATCCCAGTGGTCAACAAGTCTACAGTCACAGCAACTTTCGGATTAACCTCATTGCGGAACTTGCGAATCAACTCCAACGGCTTGTCGGCATTTCCGGTAATTTTGACAACTGCATCATCTTCAATGTGATCATACCGAGTCTGGAAAGCTTGTTTCAGCTGGGTAACAACGATATCTGCATGATCATCTTTAGCGCAGAAAATTAGGGTTTTTTCTGGCAGGAATGGATCGATATGCTGTGCTAAAGTTTCACAGACAACTCGGTTAAAATCTTCGGTGACAACTCGGCGGTTGAATTGCTCAACATCAATTCGCACTTCATCGGGTGCATGAATTAGGTCAAGCTGTCCAGTTTGGGGATTGAAAAACTCCATCTGTTCGCCAGGATTCCACACCATCCCTTCTTCAGAAAGCTTTGTCCTAATTTGAAAAGGTGGCTCATGGTCGATTAACCAGCCATCGATCACAGCTTCTCGATAGCTGTAGAGGTAAACAGGATTGCCAAAAATCTCCGTGGTGTGTAGTGCTGGAGTTGCCGTTAAACCAATCTTAACGGCGTCGAACTGCTCCAAAACTCGACGATATTTCGAGACGTAATCGTTAAAATCTCGAAATTCCAGTTCTGTATCACTTAAATCTCGGTCGAGTAAATAGCCCCGGTGACACTCGTCTACTACAATGCAATCATATTGATCTGCTGTGAGTATTGAGCTATCAGACGGGTAAAGAACTCGCTTTACCATACTTTGCACCGTCGCAATCTGAACTTTAGTATCGCGATCGGGTTCGGTGTCTTTCAAATCTTTAATCTCGAAGATATCAGCAAAAGTTTGCAGGTTCTCCATCCGGGAATCTTTGAAAGCGTTGGCGGTTTGCTCACCTAATGCAGTGCGATCAACCAGAAACAACACCCGCCGAAATCGCTTGGTTTTTAGTAACCGATATACCAAAGCAATGCAAGTTTTAGTTTTTCCTGTCCCTGTCGCCATCGCCACGAGTAATTCTCTTTGTCCGCGTGCTAAGGCAGATTCTATTGCTTGAATAGAGCGAATTTGATAATCTCGCAATTCCAACCCGTAATTAAAGCCTTCTTGAGTTAAACGAATATGTGCTTGGTCAACGTCTTGAGCTAGGGCATCAAGTAAACCTTGAGGACTGTACCATGTTGGTAGGCACAAACGTAAATTAGTCGATCGCCGCAAATCACAGAACCAAATACCACTTTTAGTCTGGAGTTGCTGTAAGAATGGTCTGCCGTTGGTAGCAAATACAAACGGCACTTTGTAGTTTTGCCATGGCCCACCTGCGACAACTTCGCCCAAAACTTGGAAACCTTCACTGTAGCGTTTGGCTTGGTTCAGCGCCCCTTCTGAGATATCTTTATTCTGGCGCTTGGCTTCAACTACTCCCACAATCTGCAAGCCGCAGAACAATGCATAGTCGGCGCGTCCATTAGTGGTGGGGTATTCTGCGATCGCTAAATTCCTGCCTTTTTGAGGACGCACACCATTTTGATAAGTCAATTCTTCGGAATCTGCTTCCCATCCGCATCGTTGCAGTTGAGCATCAATCAATCTCCGTGTTTCCCTTTCATCCAACAGTACACCACTTTCAGCAACTTGAGCTTGGGTAATAGTCTGCTGAATTATTTTCTCAGGCTGCTTTTCTGCCTGAGCCTGGATCTGTGCTAAATGATTCAACACCTCCTGCACTTTTGCTTCTGCTTCTCGTGCTAAATCTTCGGCGGCGGATCTACGCTGCGCTTCAGTTTCCGCTAATGCTTGTGCTGCTTCAGCCACCGAAAGATTCTTTTGCACCTCATCTCGCAAGAGTGCTAACTCGGCTTTGAGTGCTTGTGTCTCCGTTTTTGGGTCAGGCGGGGGAATAAACGGGCCTGGGTCAAAATTGCGTTCGCCACCAAACGCTCGATGAAACCAAATCCCCAAAACACGAGCATATTTCAGCCCACTTAACGCCGTGCGGTGATTTCCCGAAAGCTCATGAGTTGCCTGATTGCCAATTTTACGTAACTCATGGAATAGGCGATCAACTTCTCCTTTGATTAAACCGCGATCGCGCAATCGATTCAGCAAATTAATCTGCCGTTCATCAACTACCTCATAAAGTCCAATTTTGGCAGCCGCTAACTGAGCCAGCAATTCACCAAACTGCCGCAACTTAATCAAACAAGTATTAGGATCATCTGCAAAATACCGCTCAGCTAGAGTGCCCAAGCGCACAAGTTGTGTATCGTGGACTGCAAGAAATGAGAAGTTTAATGATGGCATACTGATTTGGAGGAGCAGGGGAAGCCAGTAGGGTGCATTAAAGCACAGCTTAACCCACCATTCATCTTGGTGCGTTACGGCAAAAATTTTTACATTATGTATGCGATCGCTAGTCGCTGGCTGAAAGTACCTTAACTTAGAACTTGCAGATGACTCGCGATCGCAGAGCAATATAGATTAGTTAATTTTACTTAGCCTTTATTTATTGTTGTATCAAATGTACAATAAACTTAACGCAATAATTGCTGCAATCATCTAAGCAATATCTATAAATGGAATAGCATTTGCTGCAATTGATTATACATTTGCTGCAATCATTTAAGCGATATCTATAAATGGAGTAGCATTTGCTGCAATTGATTATACATTTGCTGCAATGACTTAAGCAATACTTATAAATGGAATAGCATTTGCTGCAAAGCATGAAGCATTTGCTGTATTTGATTATACATTTGCTGCAATGACTTAAGCAATACTTATAAATGGAATAGCATTTGCTGCAAACGTTTAAATTTTGATAATTAGCGTTTGAATATGACCAATCACTGTTTGGTTGATAATTGATGATTCGCTTGATCAAGCTCAAATTTTGCAAAGTATTCTTGCAGACATCACACAATATGATTCAGTTGAGACAATTAATAACCTAGTATAAACGCGTTAACGGAGCGGCACGAAAGTTTTTACTAATGAAAAATTATAAATATCAAATTCATTATTTGTTGCAATTATTTACATAGGTTGCACTGTTCTATTGCAGTTTGTAAATAGTTTTTGGAGCTGTAAGGAATATTCCTTTAGACTGAATCTCAATAGAAAAAATTTTGGGATCAATACAAATGCATTCGGTAAACTTTTTTTGTCACGAAGTTGCTGTTGCTGTTTCTTTTGTAGCTTGTATTGTTGGGCTGATATTACTGTGGGATAACAAGCAGCAAAAAGATGATGTAGAAGAAACAGAGCTAATTTTATTTAGAATGAGCTTTGCTTACTGGCTAGTTTACTGTGTTGCTTTTGGCGTTGAGAAACTAGTTTTACCTGATTGGGAAACTGTAATAACGACTTTAAAAATAACTACTGCTTTGTCATATTTTTTAACTTTTTCTTGTATCCTCAGTCTGCCACTACACAAATTTGCAGTACATCGTGTTGAGGAATAGTCAAGGGTCAAGAGTTAAGGGTCAAGAGTCACAAACTTTTTGACTTTGGACTTTGGACTTTTGACTATCAAATTGATTAAATTTTCATCGCGATCGCGATCGCCGTTTCGAGTTGATCCTGAGCTAAGGGTGTAAGAATAAATACTTCTTGTACCGTTTTGCCTTGGCGGGCGATCGCTTTATAGCCTCCGCGAATCGGTACAGATACGCGGAGTTGCATTTTAGGACAATGACCTCTCACCCGTCCAATGACTCCTGGGGTAACGGTTTGAATGCCATCTTGTTGACACAGACGTTCTAAAATAGGGATTAGACCAGAAATGTGGGTCGAGTGATTCCAAACTAGTCTGCCAACTTTTTGAGAAGCCGCTCGGAGGGATTTTGCAGTAGGTTTGCCCATGATAATTAAGCTGCTTCCAGAGGTGCCATTGTTAGACCAGCTCGACGTAACTGCTGGTGGTACAGTTCCGCCGTTTCTTGAGGCCCAACCCAAACGATCGCCTGACCTTCAAAGTGTACCTGATTAGTGAGATCCCAGGCGCGATCGCTAGTCATGTCGGGAATATACTTCATCAAACATTCAGACACGTGTTGAAATGTATTAAAGTCATCGTTTAATACAATCACCTTGTAATTCGGGTAAGTTTTACGGGTGACTTGATTAGACCGTTCAGGAGCTACAGTTGGTGCTGTGGCCATCCCGTAAAAAGCTGCTGAAAGTGTCGTAACCATAGAACAATACAGGCTAACAGGATTTTACAAAACTACACTATAAATAACTAGTTTAGTTCATTGTCTGGGGACTGAGGACTCTTAAGAGGGAGAAAGGTGAGACCAGTGCTGCGGGAGGGTTTCCCTCCGCAGGCAACTGGCGTTAGCGAAGCGTTAGCGACGTAGGAGCGTCACCCGAAGGGTTAAAGGGTAAGGGGATAGTTTTCCCTTTCCCCTTTCCCCCTTACCCAATCCCCAATCCCAGCGCCTACCGCCAATTATCCCAATTTTCGTTAAAAATGGATGTATCGGGGAAAGCAGTGGGGTTGCCATTTTGCTTCAACAGGCGTTTGAGGGCTTCTAGTTGTGGTTCTGATTTGGGTAAGTCATCAACTAGTTGGTAAGGTGCAACAGCATTTTTGATGGCAAAAGCCGCAACAGTTCCCGCAGCTGCACCAACAGACCATTCAAAAGAGTGGACACGATAGGCAGCGGCGGCGATGTGGCTGGTAGCAATGCTTTTGCCTCCCACGAGCAAATTGTCAATTTTTTGGGGAATCATCGCCCTCAAGGCAATTTGGAAGGGATAAGCTTGGCCAGCACCACGCCTTTCACCCGGACGTTCTTTGTTTCCAGGTGCTTCTGGTGGGCTGTTCACCATGCAAGGATGGAAATCTATGGCGTAGTGACCAATACCGACAGCATCCGGGAAGATGGTAGAACGAGTCCGTCGCATTGCTTTATCTGGTGAAACTCTACCCTCAATTACTGATACTGCTTCCAAACCTGAAAGTGCTGCTCTTAGCCTGCGATACATATCTGCTGGTAGAGTCTTACGGTAATACTCATCATTGTAATCACGGCGAGAAATATCAATTTCCCAGATACCAAAGCCGCCTGGTTGTCCCCAACTAGGCCGTCCAATAACGCGGCGTCCTTCTCGCATATAGGGATATTTTGATAAACCATGCGCTGTCCCCATCGGGGAATTTATCCCTGATAATAAGCGGTTATTCGTTCGCGGCTGCTTGACGCCATTGCCAAGTTGGGAATCTGTTGTTCCAGCGTAGAGCCAATAAAAGAATGAAAGAGCGTTTTCCTCAGCTTTGCGGAGGCTTTCTGTCCGTAGTCCCCCCATCCATCCCCCTGGTTTTAACTGCCCAGTACCTTGCAACTGTTGGCGAGTGTAAACTAGGTTATCTTTAGCGGTTCCTGGGCGGTAGTCGTTACCCCAAGTCCAGTTTTGCATGGAGATGTCTCCCGGCGTGGGAGCAGTAAACTTGACACCACCGAATGTCGCTGGTTTCCCTTTCCTTGGACTCCAAATACGACGGTAGGTAAAAATTAAATCAAAGTTTGCCAGTCGTGTTAATTCATAGCTGAAATATGGTGAATATTGTAAATAGAATGGAGGCATTTTCTGCTGTTGCGGTTCCTTGGTTGCCTCCATTGCAAAGGTGTAGGTAAAACCTTGCGTACAATAAGGATCGTTTGTGGTGCTGGAAGAAGAAGGTTCTAGGTAGGAACGAGCATCAATACCTAATCGGTAGGGGACATCAGCTAGAGCGATAATTTCCCCAGTTTCGCTGGCGTCTACGACATACCACTTAGGGGCGTTATTTTTGGATGCCTTGGGGATAAAGCGGATAATGGTTTTGGTAAATCGAGACGAGTCTTGGTAGCGATATGCGTCTTCAATGCTTTGAGATAAAGTAAAGGTATTGAGGGGTGGTGAACCTTTTACTGGTTGATGTTGGATTGCGATCGCACTATTAATTATTTTGCCATTAGTACTAATATCCAGATCCTTTACTACTGTATTTGGAAACCATTGCAACTTACCTCTGCCCCGCTTTTCAGCATCTTTGAGCATCTGATTGAGAATATTGTGAGCATCGCGGGGAAGAAAGCAAGAGTCACTTACCCAACAATCACCGGGGTTAAGTTCTCCGTATTTGCGCTCAATTCGGTTGCGTAATTCCAGGTAGCCGCGAGAATAGAATTGGCGAGCTCGCTGGGTTGGTCGTTCGTCTAATGCAGATGTCCCTTGAGCAGAAATTTGCCCTCCCAGCCAGTCGGTAATTTCCGTTATGCAAACTGTTTGTCCTGCTAACAACCCCTCGTAAGCTGTAGCGACGCCGGATAGTCCACCACCCACAACTAAAATCTGGCAATTAACGCTTTTGTCTGGAGTTCTGGGTGCAGCATTTGCACGAGCAGCAAAGATAAAAGCAAAATAAGGTGCAATTAAGGTAGATATAGATATTAAGCTGAGACTAATCAGCGATGTCTGGCGATAAGCTACTTTGTGTCTACGGTTCATTATTTAAGAAACCTTTTCAAATCCTGTGTCACCTTGTAGACGGTAGCATTTGATAAATGTTCTGCTCAAGCTTATTTTGGACAATTATGGCTGAATATACGTCATGCACGGGAAAAGTTAGCAACTGTCAACGCCAAACCAGCAGTAACAGAAGCGATATTTCTCAGCATTGGCTTGGGACGAAGGGCGAGAATTGGTGAAGACATTTCACACAGCCTCTATAGTGTAGGATTAACTAACACATTGATATATTTGTATACAGCGCTGTTGTAAGTACACAAGCGCTTTCCTTTGAATTTTAGAGAATTGGTATTATTGTTTACTAGCAGGAGTTTCTAGCACGTTGACATTAACTAGAGGTGTCACGTTAAAATCCTGTTTTAATAATTGAGTTTGAATTGATTGGGTGAGGCGATCGCCGTATTCATTGCCGGGCCTGCAAACGGTGCAATCAGCATTGCCGCCACCAGCAAGTAAGCTGTATTAGTATACAAGCCAATCCAGACTACAAAGCCTGCCAGTACTGCATAACCAAGAAAACCTCGCCAAGAGTCAACACTTTGCAAACCAGAAAGAAAAATCTCAATAGGGCTGCGTTCTTCCACATCCACAACTTGCTGTGGTGCTTCCGTTGCAGGCGGTTGCAGAGTCATCACACCAGTTGGTATGAGTGTGATGTGTACTTTGGGCAAGTCTTGCAATTCCTCTAAGACTTTCTCAACTTCTCGATTAGAAAAGTGAACAATCACCACATCAATTGGTTTTTCTGCATTTCCTTCAAATCGAGCCAGATTTGCGCCGTTATGAGATTTGGCAATATCGATAACAGCTTTTCCGTTTCCCCGTGGCACTTGGATAATGAGTTGACGCATTTTACCCTCCTAAGTTTAAATCTCAAGTTTCGACAACTTTGAATCAGTGGATTCTCAAAGCTGGAGGTGAAGCTAGCAGGCTTTTACGCTCCTTGCGAGATAAAGCACAACAGTGGTGGTATTTTCTCGATCATCCACAAGTGCCTCCAGCTATTAAAGCTATTGTTTGTGATTCTCAAGTTAGACCTTCTTTAATTCCCTTATCTAAGACCTGAATCCTTACGTCAAAACTCACAATTTAACCCCATTCCACACCCAAATTATCGTTACATGAGATAGGGAAATTGGATGATTTATTTTTTTATCTTCCCCAATTTTCGTGATGAATATACTGATTTAAAAAGCAATATTTTACACTACAAGAACCTAAGCATTAATGGTAATTAGTGGGAGGGAGTAGGGATTTATGGCATCGAACTTTGATTTTCTGTGCGATCGCTATCCTGACCTTTTAGTGAATCGATACCCCTGAGAATATTTCACAACTTAATTTTGTTATAGATTGTAGAGAGGCACGCCGCTTCCAAAGCTGACCAACAGATGGGGATGGTTGTTATGAAGAACAAAAATCAAACTGTTTTTGCTTTAGTGTTGAAAGGCGCTATTGTCTTTTCGCCGTTGCTGCTGTCCGCTGGGATTGTCAGTGGACAACCTGCACCATCTCCCTCCCCAGCACTGACGCCTGCTCCAGTTTTGTCAAATCAGGAGCGGGAAGAATTGGCACGGCTGCGAGCCGAAAAGCGACTTCAACAGCAAGTCCAATCTGATTTCAATCGCGCTTTTAGCCGTACAACTATTCTGCTCAATGTTTGGCTGGTTATATTGAGTCTATTTCCAGTTGCAGCAATTGCTTTATTTTGGCTGTTACGACGGGTGGCAATCCGTGAAATTGCTGATAGAGCAATGAAACAGCTACAAGGAATGGAAAAATTACAAACTCAACTTACCACTGTTAAGCAAGACGCAGAAAATATTATTCAAGAAGCTAAAAATATAACTCATGAATTAGAACAGGAAGCTGGGGTTTTACAACAAAAAATAAAAAGCGAAGAAGAAAATTTATATTCACTTACATCTGAGCTAGATCAAGCCAAAGCACAACTATTAGTTAGATTAGAAGCTGAACTCAAAAAATCTCAACAAAACATCCAAATTTTAGAATCAGAATTTGCTTCCAGTTTATCTAAATTAGAGTTAAGCGCTCAACAAAATAGAGATATTGCGCTGGATAATCTAGGCAAATTAGCATCGGCTCTGGCTGAGGAACTATCTAATTTAAAGTCGGGTGTACAACAACAGCAAGAATTAGCTCTTGCTGATTTAGAAGAATCAAAGTCTGAGTTTAAATCTCAACTTTCTATATGGCAGTTTGATGCTCAACAGCAAAGAGATACCACATTTGAGAATTTAGCAAAATTGCAGTCAGAATTTGCATCTCAGCTATCGGAATTACAGGTAGATACTCAGCAACAAAAAGATATCACGCTTGAGAATCTGGTAAAAGTAGATAGTCAATTGAAATCTGAATTATCTGAATTACAGTTAGATGCTCAGCGGCAAAAAGATATCACATTTGAGAATTTAGCAAAATTGCAGTCAGAATTTGCATCTCAACTATCGGAATTACAGATAGATGCTCAGCAACAAAAAGATATCACGCTTGAGAATCTGGTAAAAGTAGATAGTCAATTGAAATCTGAATTATCTGAATTACAGGTAGATGCTCAGGAGCAAAAGGATAAGATTATTGAGAGTTTAGTAAAATTGCAATCAGAATTTGCCTTTGAATTATCTGAATTACAGGCAGATGTTCAAAAATGCAAAGAGTTAATTATTGATGATCTAGAAAAATCTGGTTCTGAATTTACTTCGCAATTTTCAGAATTACAGTTGAATGCTCAACATCAAAAGATTCTGATTCTCGAAAAACTAGAAAAATTAGAAACAGAGTTTGTTTCACAATTGTCTGAGCTACAAATGGATGCTCAACAAAGAAAGGATTTAATCCTTCAAGAACTAGTTGATATTACATCTACGTCCATCCCAGAAGTTGTAAATCAGGAAGTTGAGCAAGAAATACAGGAACAGCCAGAAGAATTGGAAGTCTCTGCTGATGATTATGTAAAAGAAGGCGATCTTCTATTTTCTGAAAGGCAATATGATGATGCGATCGCAGCTTACAATAAAGCAGTTCAAATCCAGCCTGATGATGCTGTAACTTGGTTCAAACGCGGTATTACTCTTGCAAGATTAAAACGCTACAAAGATGCGATCGCCTCTTATGATAAAGCCATTAAAATCAATCCTAATGATCATCACGCTTGGTGCGATCGCGGTGTGGCTTTTGGCTATTTACGACAGCATCAGCAAGCTTTTGCTTCTTTTGATCAAGCTATACAAGTCAAGCCTGATGATGTAGTTGCCTGGATGAATCGCGGTCTAGCTCTGATAGAATTAGAAGAATACGAAGAAGCGATCGCTTCTTTTGATAAAGCGCTACAATTTCAACCTAATTCTCCAAAAGCTTGGGATAAACGAGGTTATACTTTGGTAAGACTGGGACGTGATGATGAAGCGATCGCTAGTTTTAATAAAGCCTTGGAAATTAAGCCAGATTATGCTAGTGCTTATTATAATAAAGCAGCTTGTTATGCACTACAAAGACAAGTTGAATTAGCTTTAGAAACTCTCCGACAAGCAATTGAACTTAATCCCAGATACAAAGAAGAAGCAGCAGTTGACTTAGATTTTGATGAGATTGCAGAGGATAAGCGTTTCCAGCAGTTGATTCAAAGCGATCAACAGCAATGATCATCTGCGTAATCTAAGCGATCGCACTCATATTTGCCTTTAATCTCGTCATTGAAAAACTTACTAATTGAGTTTGTTGAATGTAAATTTTACCAAGTTTCTGGCTCTAATCCCAAATATTGATATTATTATTTATAAATCAAAAAAAAATCAAAAAATTAAAATGAATTTATCTCTTCAAGTTAAAACTATTGTTTTAACATATTTTTCATGTATTAGTAATTCTCAGCCATTATTTGCCCAATCTACACCTCCATCGGGTGTAACTATTCCTCCAAATACTCCCGGTAAAGTCGAACAAACAATTCCCCAACCAATACCATCCCCAACTTATTACACTCCTTCATCTCCCAATAGTCCCATTCTGTCTCCAAATCCAACTGAAAATCCATTGGATACAATTCCCACAGGTGAAAGCTTTTTTGTAAAAGAAATTCAAATTATAGGCAATACTGTTTTAAAAGAAGAAATTGCCAAATTAAAACAAACACTAGAAAATAAAGACATCACCTTCGAGCAGATTTTAGATTTGCGATCGCAAATCAGCCAACTCTACATCAAAGAAGGTTACATCACTAGTGGTGCATTCATCCCCAACAACCAAAATCTTAACAGTGGTATAGTTAAAATCCAAATAGTCGAAGGGGAATTGGAAGCTGTAGAATTAAGCGGATTGCAAAGGCTTCAAGAAGGATATGTGCGTTCTCGAATTGCTCGCGCCACGCAGATACCCCTCAACCAAAAACGACTCGAACAAGCATTGCAATTACTACAAATTGACCCGTTAATTGCGCGGGTTAACGCCGAACTGACAGCCGGAAGTACCCCTGGAAGCAATATTTTACGCTTGCAACTCAAGGAAGCACCTGCATTTCATGCTGGAATGGAAGTTGCTAATAGCCAATCTCCCAGCGTTGGTTCCGAACAAGGAAGTGTATTCATCGAACATGAAAACTTACTGGGTTTTGGCGATAAATTCCGCGCTGGATATGGAATCACCAAAGGGTTAAACCTCTACGATTTCAGCTACAACGTTCCTTTTAACGCTTTAGATGGAACAATTGGTGTTCGCTATAACAACAGCGATAGTAAAATTATTGAAGACGGCTTCCGTGATTTAGACATTCGCAGTGAAAGTCGTACCCTTTCATTTAACGTTCGTCAACCGTTACAGCGCACTCCAGAGAGCGAATTTGCTCTTGGTTTAGCATTCGATTTACGTCGCGCTCAGACATTCTTACTTGATAATATCCCCTTCTCATTTTCTGAAGGCCCCGAAAAAGGAGAATCAAAAGTTACAGTAATTCGTTTTTCTCAAGATTGGTTGCAGCGAGATGTAAATAGAGTTTTAGCAGCGCGATCGCAATTTAGTATAGGTATAGGTGCATTCGACGCTACAGTAAATGATATAGGCACAGACGGGCGATTTTCCACCTGGTTGGGGCAATTTCAATGGGTGCAAAGATTATCTCCTGGTGCGATATTACTAGCAAAAATTGACGCGCAATTAACTGGTGACTCTCTACTTTCCCTAGAAAAATTTAGCATTGGTGGAGTTGAAACAGTCCGCGGATATAACCAAAATCAAGTCGTTACCGACAATGGGATAATTGCCTCTGTTGAAGCTCGTATTCCCCTGATATCTAACACTAATACCCTACAGTTAGTACCATTTTTCGATTTTGGTACGGGGTGGAATAATCGCGTTAGTAATTCCAGTTACCAAACCCTTACTAGCCTGGGTTTAGGCTTACGATGGCAACCATTTCAAGGATTAAATTTACGCGCAGATTACGCAATCCCACTGTTTGGAGTCGAGAATAAAGGTGACTCACTGCAAGATAATGGATTTCATTTCTCGTTGCGCTATCAACCTTTTTAAGTGTTTGTTTCGTCTTCAGCCATTACACCAAACATAAAAATTAACCTTGAAAATTTCCAATATCTGCCTACTACGGACTACCATCGGGTTTTGGCTATAGCAGTCCATTCGTGAAAAACTAGATCCCCAACTTCTTTAGAATTTGATGCCGTGGCGATCGCTTTTCACTAGGCAATAATAATCACTTAGTCTTTGCCTTGTTGTACTATTAGGATGCTCGATCAATTATTTTGACATTCTCGACTCATTATTAATTGACCATTTAAGAATCGATATACACCAGTTGGCTCAATAATTTGATCGCCTTTTTTCCAAGGACGCGATGTATTTTTATTGCTAAATATACGTAATTTACAAAGCCGAATCAAAAATTTGCTGTGCGGTTAAATTGAGTTGGCGTAAGGTCGGAGAGACAATTAAGTTATTACCAGTAAATGCAGTCATTTGATATTCCTCATCTACTAATTCACATACAAAAATAGTAGGTTGTTTGGGATTTCCAATAAACTTTTTACCTCCCAGCGCAGCATAATCCAAAATCCAGTATTCAGCAATACCCATCTCCTCATAATCCCCGAATTTATCATGATAGTCATCACGCCAATTAGTGAGGCAGTGCGTTGGACGGGTTTCCCGGCTTGAAGCAACTGCCGTGCTAACAACTTCAATTACCAGCGGGACAGATTCGGATTTAATTACAGTTGATTGTTTCTCCCACAAAGGTTCATTGACCAAATTATCGTGATTTAATAATAAAATATCAGGGGAATAGGTAGAATCTCCCGTTTTGACAAACGCAGTTTTGGGTATACGATAAGGTAGTCCCATTTGCAAAAGTTGAAAACCAATTTGTACTGTTAGAAACCCGGTAACATTTTCGTGTTTTCCTGTAGGGGGTGGCATTTCAATAATTATTCCTTTATGCAGTTCGTAGCGTTTTCCATCATTGGGATACCACTCAATAAATTCTTCGTAGGTTATGGGTTTGGGTAATGCTTGAGTCATTTAGCACCTTATTAGAAGTCGCTCGAAATAGCAGCCATAATGCTTTCGTTTGTTTGGCTTGCGCTCCATTTTAGCCAATCATCAAACAGTTTTCTGACTTGCGATCGCAATTATTCGCATTCCCGACTCATTACCAGTCGTCCGTCGGAGAGTCGATATACACCAGTTGGTTCGACAATTGGATCGCCTTTTTTCCAAGGACGCGATGTATTTTCATTATTGACACCACGCACTCTATCTGTGGAATAGTTGGACATTGATACATCACCGGGACGGTTGGGTAAAGCACCTCCACCTGTAATGATGAAGCTACTTTCTTGTTTTTTATTTGCACGAGCTATGCAGCTATTAGCAATGAGTGCGTTAGTGTCAATCGCATTGGTGGGGAGTTCGGTGAGGCTATTTTGAATTGCGCTGTTGTCGGGGGAGTTAACATTAACAGTACCCGATAAACCTACTCCCGAAGTGGCTGTGATGTATTTCGACACATCACTGGGTTGAGTACCGACAAATACACCTTGGGCGTTGATTCTGACTCGACCACCGCGAGAGTTATCTGAGTTGGCGCTAATACGGCTATTTTCGAGGGCGATTAATAAATCAGTGTCGATGTTGATGTTACCACCGATGACGTTTTTGCCTGTGGCGTCGGTGGTAATGATGCTGTTGCGACGGAGGATTAAATTTTGGGTATTGAGGTTGATGGTTGCTTGCTCGCGGTTGGGGTCTTTGTTGGGGCTGCGGGTGTTAGCATTGATGGAGGCTTTGTTATCTAAACGGATGCGCGAGGCGTTGATGGTCATGATACCTGCGTTACCTATTCCTCTGGTATTAGCTAATACTTCCGCACCATCCCGTACAAGCAGCTGAGGAGTGTTAACTTTCATATCCCCAGCATTTCCAGTGGAGTTTGGTGCAGCAGATGTATTCAAGCTGCTTACAAAACCATTTACAGATGTTCCAATAACTTCTACACCAGTAGTTGCATTGACTGTCAAATTACCTCCTCTACCTTTACCAAAAGTAGAAGTTGTAACTTGTCCTCCATCACGGATGCTGAAACTACCAGTGTTAATCTTCATGTTTCCTGCATCGCTAACAAAAGCAGTGGTAGAGATAATGCTGCGATTGTTAGGGAAGTTAGATGAACCACCAATAACCTCCACTGAGTCTTTTGCATCTATGGTTAACTCTCCCCCTTTCCCCGTACCAGGTGTCAAAGTTGTGACTGTCGCTCCATCGCGGATACTTAATCGACTAGTATTAATGTTGAGGCTCCCAGAATCTCCAAAGTCAAGTGTACTGGTAGAAACACGGCTCGCAAGATTGGGTGAGCGTCCCACAACTTCCATAAAGTCCTTGGCATTTATGGTCAAATTTCCTCCACGACCAGATTGATTACTTGTAGTGGTAACATATCCGCCATCGTTAATACTCAATCTTTGTGTATTCATAGTCAATTTCCCACCATTTCCAGCACCGAAAGCACTGGTTGTTAGTCCACTTCCTATGAAGTCTAATTTTCCTGTTAGTGGGTTAGTAAACGTTGTGATACCGCTCAAATTAACAAAGTCTGAAGCATTAACTAATAAATTGCCACTATTACCAAGTCCTGACGATTGTGTACCGATGTTTCCACCGTTAGTAAGGGTAAGCGATCGCATGTCTAACTGAATTATTCCACTATCACCTTTACCAGTACTGGAAGATGAAATTGACGCAAAATCATTTAATAAAATTGAGTCATCAGCGACAACACGAATGTTACCACCCTTTCCTTCATCAAAATTTGCAGAACTTATAATAGTATTGTTACCATCAAGCGCGAGAGTTTTGGTTTTAATTTCAATATCACCACTAGGCAAATTATTAACCCCACCAAACACAGATGCAGCAGAACTACTTGAAATCCGACTTTCATTATTCAGGGAAATAGCCTCTTGAGCTTTTAGAGTGATTTTTCCACCTTCTCCTTGTCCAAAATTGGCAGAATTAATTCCTGATTGGTTGTTTAAGTTAATGTTGGGTGATGTAATTGTAATATCACCTGATTTACCGATAGCATTTAAGGCTCCACCAGTAACAATAAAACTATTGTGATCAAGGCTGATATCATCCTGAGCATTTAAAAGAATATTTCCCTGACTTCTCTGACTATTACTACTAATTTGGCTCTGGTTTCTCAGGCGAATTGATCGGGCATTAATAATAACATTTCCAGTATTGCCCAAGGAATTTTCCAAACCCCGACTGATAATATTACTAAGATTATTCAGGATTACATCGCCACTCGCATTAACTACCACGTCTGCCGCAGCAACACCAATTTGACCTTCCCCAGCTTGAAATACCGAACTAATAAAACTATTATCAGAAAGACTGAGATTACCAGTGTTAATAGTAATTGCACTCCCTTTATTCGTCACAACAAAAGCATTGTTTCTCATCACAATATCTGCTTTTGATATACCTTCAGGGAAGACTAACTGCATTTGATTACCGCTACCAATCAAACCAACAGTCCCGATTCCTGCAACTGCACCCAATTCCAAACGATTTTCTAAGGAACCTGCAACACCATTATCAAATGTAATATCTCCACCAACCAGGTAAAAACTTCCCGGTATGCCAATTTGACGGCTACGGTTGACGATTTCGCTGCGGTTAATTTGGTTAAAAAATAATGCACTGGGATTTATTGTCAATAAACCAGGAGCTTGAGGATTCGTTGTACTAAAATTTCCCTTTTCTCCAAACTGAATTGCATTCGTTGTTGTTCCTACAAAAGAACCCTGTAAATCCAAACTCGCATTATTACCAAAAATAATTCCATTGGGATTCATCAAGAATAAATTGGGTTGTGACTCACCAGAAGTACCCAATCTACCCAAAATCTCAGAACGATTACTTCCCGTCACCCTCGCCAAAATATTCTGAATATCTGCACTAGGACTCAAAAAATAAGCTCCCCGTCCCTCGCTGACGTTAAATTCTCGGAAACTATGAAACAGGTTAATTCCGCGAGTCGCACCACCAGTAATTAATTCAACTGGCAAACCATTAAGATTAAAATTAGTTACAACGTTGGAATTTTCAGCCCCTAATGTGTTGTCAGGCGCGATGGGCGAAGCCCCGCCGGAGGCGATCGCACTTTGGGCAAAAACAGGAGTTTGAACAAATGCGACTATTCCAAATAAACTCCACGCACTTACTATTTTTAAACACAGATTGAAAAATTTTTTGTTGATCGCAGTAGTTTTATTAAAAGATTGTGTTGTTCTAAATGATGATAGTTGCACAATAATAGCTTGACGCTGAGGCGATCGCAGAAACATAAGCAGTGATAAAAATCATTAATTTAATGTTTTGTAGTATATCGCTATTTAGATAAGAGATTTGTAATTTTCTCTTGGCAAGCATTAATTACAGAAATGTTCTGCACCTTTTTGATTGCAGTTTTATGCAACCTGCTTGACTGAAATCTGCAATTACATGAGCAACAAGCTGAAAGATTTTTTTTTAAAGCAGTTTAATCTAAAAACTATCAGGAACGATTAATCAACAAAAACAACAAGTTTAAATATTAAACTTCAAAAAAATTAAGAGGTGAAGTATGCAATTTTATTGGACAAAGACATTGACTACAATTTCAATGGTTTTAATAGTTACTATATCAGCTAATGGATGTGAAAGTTCAAATAGGAAAGTACAAATACCAATTACAAACAACAATCCAGGTCAAGGTAATGTTGCCAACAGCTTCCAAGTTGAAGCTAACTTGAACGATATTGAACAAAGTTTGATTTTATCTATTAATAGTATAACAAATGCAATAAATTTCGGAGACAAGATGCAGGAAAGTACTCTTGCAAGCTTCAATTGTAAGCTAGTTATAATATCTCAAGCAAAATTGCAAGACCTCGTTATTAAAGGTCAAATTTCCGCTGAAAATGTTACTTTGAAAAGGATAGTAGAAAACATACAACAACTTCGCTTACTTTCTAAATGTAATAATTAGGCACTTCCAAGAAATTATTTGTTTCTTGATGCTAAAAAAAAGTTGTTTAAAAAAGGCGTAGAGAGAAGCCATTATTTCTGGGGATAGGATGCAAGATGCCCCAAGGAATTAACCTCTAGTTATTGCCAACCTTGTAATTTGCTAAAACTGAGGAATAGTGATTATGAATTCGCATTTCAATCATTTCAAAAAGTTGCTAGTTTCTTTGGCGATTGTCGGGATTTCTTTTAATCTGCAAATGCCCGCAAAGGCACAAAATGTGACGCGCGAACAACTTAATAGACTATCATTGCATGAATTAATCATCTTGAGAAATGAACAGTTACGACAAGCACGTATTGTGGTAGCAAATTGCTACAACAGTCCTTACATTCCTAACTCTACTTGCTATGCTATGAGGTTACAGTATAGAAACTACTTTGCAAATCTAAATAATTACATTGCTCAAAGACGAGTGATTGGGCAATAGTAAAGATTCTAAAGCAGTGTGTGCTTCGTACTCATTCTCAAAGTGAGGAAGATTCACTATGAATTCGCATTTCAATCATTGTAGTACTAAATGCGATCACATCTTCTCAAAACGCGTACTTACTGAATTTTTGAATTGTGCGACTACGCTCAAGAATTAGAAGACAGTCATTTGCATAACGTGATCGCTATCCCCTAACAAGTGAACGGTTTAGACAAAACAACCCCTGTTTATCAAGTAATGAGGCAATTTTCTATGAATAAAATATACGTACCTCTTACCATCCTTGCAGTACTCTTTGCGTGGTGGTTCTTCTTCTACAATAGACAATCAGAATTGTGCAGGACTTTTGGTTCAAACTCAGCAACTTGCGAATTGGACAAACAACGGAATGAATGGAAGTTTCAGAAGTATTAGTAACTTTACCATAACTGCACCAATTTCTCTTTAACTTTGGTACTCTGTAAACAACAAGATTCCCGACTTCTCAAAGAAGTTGGGAATCTGAGGTAAGATATTGCAGGAGTTAGGCTGTGTCAAATCGCGATCGCCAATTGAACAAGCGTCGATTTCTCGGATTTCTCTTCTTGTGCAGCTTCATATTTTTTACTTGGTTAATTCACGTACCTTTGATAGGAAATATCGCAACTGCACAAACTGCTGATATTAGCCGACAGGTAGAACAAGGTGTTAAAAGTTATGAAGCAGGAGATATTCGAGGTGCTATAGAGACTTGGGAGAAAGCTTTAGATGCTTATAAAAAAGTTAACAATGCTAAGAATGCAGCAGTTGTCAGCGAAAATCTTGCTAGAGCATATCAGCAATTGGGTGATACAAAAGAGGCGATCGCATTCTTTAATGAAGCAATAACCCACTACAGTGCAGTAAAGGATTTGCGTCAGGTAGGACGAATGCTGACGGAGCTAGCGCAGACATACAACAACCAAGGACAAGTAAGAAAAGCAATTTCCTTATTGTGCAGTAATAAATTTGATATTAAGTCAGATAAAAAACAACCCTGTGAAACCAATAGTGCATTACAACTTGCTTTGACAAATAAAGATAGTCGTACAGAAGTTGCAGCATTCGGTATTTTGGGTGAAGCACTGCGTTTATTGGGCAATTATAATCTAGCAATTCAATATTTAGAAGACGCAGCAAAAGTTAAAGATTCAGGATATGAAATTCTCATTAATAATAGTTTGGGGAATGTCCATACAAATTTAGGGCAACTTTAGTATATACGGGCAAAATCCGCAGAACAAACTAATGGTGACACAGGAGAATTTCAAAAAGAAGCTATAGAGTATTTTAACAAATCAATCAAGTATTTTAATAGTAGTTTAGAATTAGCACGTAGACAAAATAATTCCCTTGGTCAACTGCAAGCTTTATTTAACACAATTCAAGTTAGTTATAAAAGCCATGATTTAAATATTCTCACCAACACGACAATTGATAATAAAATTCGAGAAGCTGTAACTTTAATTGATAAAGTTCCCGATTCTTCCGCAAAAGCCTATGCGGCAATTGATTTAGCTTTATTACCAAGTGATTTTACAATTACTTCCCCCATCACTCAATGCTCGAAAACAGGTGAATTAGGTAAATTATCAAATACAGAAGTTATTAATATTTTAAATAAAGCAATTACTGTCAGTAAAAAAATTCAAAATTATCGTGTTGAATCTTATGCTTACGGTGCATTAGGACATTTCTGGGAATGTCGAGGTGATGAAGCACAAGCACTCAAGTATACTAATCAAGCAATAATAGCAGCAGAGCAAAAATTAGCAGCAAAAGATGGTCTGTATTTGTGGGAATGGCAAGCAGGAAGAATATTGAAAAAGCAGAATCAAGAAAAGGAATCACTAGAAGCATACCAAAGAGCATTTAAAACTTTAGAAGCAATTCGCAGCGATATTGTGATAAGTACACGCGATGTTCAATTTGGCTTTCGTGATGTTGTTCAACCTTTGTACCGCGAATTGGCAGAATTTCAACTTCAGCAAATATTACAAGCATCGGTGAAGTCAGATACATCAAAATCTGGCGCATCGGATGCTTTAGAAACAATTGATTCTCTAAAATTGGCAGAATTACAAAACTATTTTGGTGGTGATTGTATTGTTAATGTACTCAATCCGAAGAGAGTAGATGAAATAGTAGATAAAAATACCGCAGTTTTGAGTTCAATTATTTTTGATGATAAGATAGCACTGCTGCTCACCTTACCGCCAAATGGGAATCAACCGGGTAAAACACTGGTTCATTGGGTGCAAGCAAATAATAAAATCCTCCCAAAAGAACAATTACAAAAGCAGATTAAAGTATTTCAAAAGTCGCTAATCTTGGGTCAAGGTCGTCCCGATGGCTATGATCGCACTTTAGCGAGTCAACTCTACGATTTGATAATTCGTCATTTTGTAAAAGATTTAAAAGCAGGAAATATCAAAACATTAGTGTTTGTTCAAGATGGCTTTTTACGTAGCATTCCAATGGCTGCACTTTACGATACTAAAACACAAGAATATTTAATAGAACAATACGCAGTTGGAACGACTCCCAGTATCCGCTTGACTGCACCAAAATCGTCGAGAGATCGCCACCTAGAACGAGCTTTAGTTTTGGGTTTAACGAAAGCAGCAATTATAGATCGACAAGAGTTTCAAGCATTAGACTATGCCCAGAAGGAAATCGAAGCCGTTAAACAAGTTTTTCCCAATAGTAGATTTTTTATTGATACAAAATTTTCTCCAGAAACTCTTAAAACAGAACTAGTTAGCAAAAACATTTTTCCTGTAGTTCATATAGTCAGCCACGCGCAATTTGGCACAATTCCTGAAAATACATTTATTGTCACTGGAAATAACAGCAAGCTCACAATTAGCGAACTCGAAGCTGCTTTAAGTAACGTTCGTGGTCAAGAAAATGCATTAGAGTTGTTAGTACTCACAGCCTGTCAAACAGCACTTGGAGACGATCGCGCTACATTGGGTTTAGCTGGAGTTGCATTACAAGTTGGTGTTAAAAGTGCAGTAGCTTCATTATGGTCAGTTCAGGATAAATCAACAGCGCTTTTAATTGAGGAATTTTATCGGAATTTCAAAAAGCCAGGGATGACAAAAGTTGAAGCTTTACGTCAAGCACAAATTAAGATGATAAAGTTAACTGGAGAGCAATCGGTGTTTGCAAGTCCAGCATTTTGGTCGCCGTTTATTTTGATTGGTAATTGGGTTTAATTATGTAGAGACGTTGCAATGCAACATCTCTATCGAAAAATAATGCGATGTCTGACGACAAGCTCTTCGGGTAACGCTCCTGCGTCGCTAATGCAACCGACGGAAACCGCGCTTGTCTGCAACTGCCTCACCGCAGAGCGTCTACGCCATCAACTTTCTTGCTGATAAATCAGTTGCAAATTCTTGATATAACTATTAATTGCTTCGCTATCATTAGGTTTATCTTCTACCCTTTCATGCTTAATTAGTTCCTGGATTAAATTAGAACCTAATTTACCTAATTTACCTTGACTAGAATATTTAAGTGCTTCCGCAAACGCATCATACCAAAGCCCTTGCTCTGCCAGATAGGTAATTTTTTGAGTCGAATTACTAGCAGAATTAATTCTTCCTTTAAGTGCCAAAGGTATGTTCACAACTTGAAATCCTGCACGTACAAAAGTTAAACCACTGGGACAAAGCATCGAAATTTGCCAGAAATATTCTTTTCCTACCATAAGTTCCGGTTGCGTGGAAGAAACTACAAATTTATTCACTCCTGGTAATGAGTTTAATTCCTCTGCTTTCATTACTATTTGCGGTAGTTGCTTTGGTTTCACCTCAAACAAAATGAAATCAACGGTACGTGCTGTTGACATAAACCATGCAAATATAGGACGCTTGGATGCAGTTTCACCCACATAAGTCTGCGGTGCTAATAAAGTCAGAGGAATTCCTCCATCACCAGGACATCCTCGTGAACCGCCAGCCCGGGAGTGTTCGCTAGGAGGTTTGCGAGTGCGAGGTTTAAATTTGGCGATCGCTTCTGGTATAACAAACACAAACAAGCTCAAAGTAAAAATACTTACCAGTCGGCGTTGGTTAGTTTTTGCAGACAACGATTGAAACAACGAAAAATTACGAAGTTTCATAGATATTTCTTAGTTTTTTGTTTACTGATGTTGGTTAATTATCGAGCTAAGGAACATGAAAACTTTTTAAAAGCCGAGATTTAAAATCAGGTTTTTGAAAATTTATTTGCTGGAAGTTTGTACTTAATTTCCAGATCAATTCACACACTGTACCTCGTGGTTTTACAGTCTCGCGTTTAAAGCTGCCATTTAATTTTCTGGCAAGGTTTTGAGACTGTTTTGTACCCTTGTTTTCGCTGTGTGTAGTTAACCCAGAACCATCATCTTTGATACAGAGTGAGTATTCACCGTCTACGCAAACCCCAGATGCTTCTATACACTTTACTCCTTGTGCGTGTTTACCCACATTACACAAATTTTCTTCTAAAAATAAGCATAGTTCCCTCTTGAGTTCCATACTTAAGTATTTATCATTAATTGGCTCAAATGTGCGCGTTTTTACTTTAAGAGTTTTTAAATATTCTAGGTCGTCGCGTTCGAGAGTGCTGGAATATACTTCGTAAAATAAATCGTGTATCTGACGATTTAAATCTATTTTTAATCCACTTCCTAACCTTAAACTTTCATGATTCGTCAGTGCTTCCACTCTTAAATACTCACCAATTTCACGAATTTCAGAATTGAGCTTTTCAAACTGGTAAATTAATTGCTCATTGGGTAAATTCTGCTTTCTTAATTGTTGTAATCCGTTAGCGAGGGTTTGCAATGGCCCATTATGAATCAGATTAAATGTATATTCAATTGTGCGCTTTTGTTGGTCATTTTTTTCACGCAACAGTTTATCATGCTGAAAAAATGCGAATGCACTCAATCCCACGCCATTCATTGCTAAAGTTAGTAAACTAGGAACTACGGGAATCCAAACTCCCCACAATAGCAAACTGATATAACCACTACCAGCAACGCCCAAACCCACTACTGTCACAGCCAACAGATTTTTTGTAATAGATTGGGTAAAGCGTCCAATTGCGATCGGAGTAATTCCCCAAATTATTATCCATGTATATTCCCAAGGTTCTGCCCAAGACTTCAACATCGGGCGATTGTTTAAAACAGCATTAATAATTTGGCTAGTTGCGTGTGCGTGGTACTCAACTCCATATATTTGACCAGTTATTTTTCTTCCAGGAATTGCTAATGTATACAAATTATCTCCTACACTAGGAGATAAATTACCAACAATAATAATCTTGTCACGCAACCAATTAGGGTCAATCTTACCTTCTTGAGTCTGACCTGTTTTAATATCATTAAGTGAAAGAATACGAAATGGCTGATTTCTGTGCCTAAAGTTGATTAATATTTGTAGTTCACCTGTAATTTCTTTATCAACATATCCACCAAAGTTCGGTATGACACGGGGTAATTCAGTATTGCCAAACCTTATTGTATCTCGGTCTTTTTCACCATCCTCATCATTAATTCCTCTTGATGCCAGGTAAAATTGAGCAAGTTTAAACCCTAGAGAAAAACGGTCTTCTTGAAGATTGTTGGAGTTTGGAGTCCATAAAATATAGCGTCTATTTTTCCCATCATTATCGCTGTGAATATCTACTATTCCAGTCCTTTCTTGAGGAATAAAATTAGGTGCTGGAATTTTAGGTTTCTGATTTTTTTCGATACCAAATATATTGGGATTATCTTGAAAAGTTTTCACAAGTTGATTATGACCTGGTTCAACAGGAACATTCTTGAAAAGGTCGAGTCCGATCACACGAGGTTTGTAAATTTCTAGCTTGTTTAGTAAATCTGCAATTTCACCATCGGGTATAGGATATCCTCCGGCTTTAGCAATATCATCTTCATCAATACCAACAATTACCACATGTTTATCAACAGGTTCGGGCGGACGCACACGTAAAAATGTATCTAATAACATCCATTCTAGAACTTGCAGCGAACCAGTTAGACGAGCGAGAATAACCAGTAGCAACACGATAATTCCTGGCAGTGCTGCATAGCGCCATATCTTTAATTCTGTAGTAAATTTATCCCAACTTCTACGCATTTGCTCCCATCTGCTAATCAATTAATCCTGCTTCACGCGCCCGGATTTCTGTTTGGATTCTCAAGCTTTTTCCACCTTCCTTACAGTCTTCTGGGTACACACCAAGGACATCCTGAATTTTCGTCCAGTAATTGCGAATAGCACGTTCCGATTTATACATTCGGTCAGCGATCGGTTTATCCATCAAGTCTTCGTCAAATGCCAAACGCAAAACTTGCAGCCATTCTGGTTTGAGTTCAATTGCTGTTTTAATATCTTTAGTATGGGTTCCACCTTGGAGTGCCAAACTCGTGCGGATTAACATTTCCGATTCAGGCAAATTTTTATCTGCGATCGCAAATCCTCCCTGATGGTTGTCGATTTCATGTTTTATTCGCACCAAAGCTTTAATATAACTGCTTTGTACCACAAAGTTCTGCTCTGGATATTGTTTGAGTAGCTGCTTGATCAGTTCAATTCCAGTATCAGTAGTCGCAGTTACTCCCTCGCTAACAGGAATCGATAAATCTACCACAATCAAATTTAAAGGTGCTTTTTCCTGCTCTCTATCTTCCTGTTTTGCTTGAATCTGAGCTATTACTTCTAAAGCATTTTGTGCAGTTTTCACCTGAAGAAATTCCGTATCTGGATATTGTCGCTTTAATACATCGAGGGTTCCAGTTAAAATCATTTGGTGATCATCAATAACCAATATTTTTTTAGGTTTTAAGTGTTGAAGCTCTAATTTTATTTGGTTCTTTGCTAACTTATTCAGATCAACTTCAAGCATAATTTCTATGTTCCTACGTTATAAATTGCTGATCAAATACTTCCGATGAGATAAGTGCAGACTGAAGTAGTTGATATTTGGATATCTTTGTTAACTAAGTGTTAAATAGAGATGTTTGTGTAAATCCTATAATTAAATAATTTCATTTTTGGATTAAAATGCAGCAAATAATACAAAAAATGTTATATTTTTGACTTCTGCTTAATCTTCCTCTTACGATCGCTGGTTTGTAAAATACTTATTCGTATTTATCTCAATAGCTTATCGGAGATAAACTTAACAGCGTATGCATAAAAGTGCAGTTTTTATTAGGGATTATTGAAATTGTTTTTGACAAGCGATCACCCACGATTTAATCGCCAAAGACTTGATCTGCCGCGTTCTTCAGTTTCGTGACAATGTAGAGACGGTGGAAAACGGCTTGGGTAAACACAATCCCAAGTTTTGGAGTTGAAGTTGGGGAAATTGGAAGAGAGAAATTTTGTTTAATTATTAAAAAACTGCGATCGTCTCCATAGAATCAGGGGATAACCACAATTGTTGATCAGTTCATATTGCAAAACTTCGCAGTACGCAATGACTGAGTTTTCGCCACTTGTACTGCTAGGACTACTTGCTGGTCTTGCGATGCAGTTCAGGACTGCATCTGTTTCACTGATCATCAGTATCATTTGCATAATCTAGGCGATCGCACTCATATTTACCTTTAATCTCGTCATTGAAAAATCTACCAATTGAGTCTGCTGAATGTAAATCTTCCCAAGTTTCTGATTCTACTCCCGAATACTGATAAACTGCACCACTTTGAAACTCAACTTGTAAAACCTGTTCGTCGCTATCGTAGCCGACAGCGATCGCCATTGATGAGCTAACTGGTAACATAGCAATTGGTTCTTCTTCAAAAGGAAGTGCAGCAGTCTCCGCGACAATCTCGTTTAGCTCTTGCAGTCCTTCATAAGCTTGTACTGGTGCGGGAATTTCCAAAAACTCTAACTCGTCGCCTCGGTCAAGCAACAACTGCAAATATCCGTCAGAATGAGCGATCGCTACTAAATTGCTCAAGTCTACCTTAGATAGCTTCATTAAGTTTGCTCTCCTAATGGCGTAGTCGGGAGTGTTAAATTCTTATGCAATACTGAGTCAGTATAGTACAAAAATACTATACTGGCGTTTGACTGTCAAGCTTGTTTGCTCAAGTTGTCACAGTAGTGATCTATCGCATTAATTTTGATGGTCATACATGTTTGTAGTAAGGACTTTAGTCCTTGATTTTTTAAGCACTTTAGTGCTTACTACGAACCTCTCAAAACTTGTGCGATAGACTGATAGTTATTCCCGAAAAATGCCACTTCAGTAAACCTTGTGTGCATGAGACTGCAACTTCTCAGTTTGCGATCGCAAGTAACGATAGAGGCGATTCAGAGCATTGATATAAGCATAAGCTGCTGCTACCACAATATCAGTATCAGATGCTTGCCCAGAGAATATCCGCTCTTGATACCTCAAGCGAACTGTGACGGTTCCCAGTGCATCAATACCTTCTGTTACAGATTGGACGGAAAACTCAATTAGTTGATTGGGAATTTGCACCAGTTTACTAATCGTTTGATACACTGCATCCACTGGGCCAGTACCTACACTCGCATCCGTGAGGATTTTGTCATCGGGAGTGACAATTGTGATGGTTGCAGTGGGACAGGTGCAGTCACCGCAGATTACTTGGACATGTTCAATTTGAAAGCCACTTTCTACTTGAATCTGCGTTTGGTCTCTGGCGATCGCTTCTAAATCCCAATCTGATATTTCCTTTTTCTTATCGGCGACTTCTTTAAACCGATTGAAGGCTTTATTCAAATCTGCTTCATTCAGATCAAACCCCAATTCCTTAAGCCGAGTACGGAAAGCATTTCTTCCAGAGTGCTTACCCAAAACAATACGATTTTCCGGCAAACCGATCGCAGCAGCTTCCATAATTTCGTAGGTTTCACGGTGCTTGATAATACCATCTTGGTGAATCCCAGACTCATGAGCAAAAGCGTTTGCTCCAACAATCGCCTTATTCGGCTGAATCAACATTCCTGTTAATTGGGAAACCAAGGATGAGGTTTTGTAAATTTCCTGGGTTTTGATGTTAGTCAAGGGTGTTTCAGAATCGACCGGACGACCAAAGTAGGGGTTAAAAAAGGGTTTGCGAACCTGCAACGCCATAACAATCTCTTCTAACGCTGCATTACCTGCTCGTTCACCAATACCATTAATCGTACATTCTACCTGACGTACACCGTATTCAATTGCTGCCAGAGCGTTAGCTGTCGCTAAACCCAAATCATTCTGAGTGTGAACGGAAAGAATGACTTGATCAATATTGGGAACGTTTTCTCGAATCCCTTGAATCAGATTTCCCATTTCTTTGGGTGTGCAGTAGCCAACGGTATCGGGAATATTAATCGTGGTTGCACCAGCGGCGATCGCTACCTCTAACACCTGATAGAGAAACTCTCTTTCAGTGCGACTGGCATCCATTGGTGAGAATTCTACATCATCTACAAATGATTTGGTGTATGCAATCATTTCTGCGGCAATCGCCAAAACTTCGCTGCGGGATTTTTTCAACTGATATTTGAGGTGAATATCAGAGGTGGAAATCATCGTATGGATTCTGGAGTGAGCAGCGGGTTTCAAAGCTTCGGCGGCTGCTTGAATATCCTGGCGAATCGCTCGCGCCAAACTGCAAATGATTGGGCCACCCGGTATACCAACTTGTTCAGCAATACTTTTAACAGCTTGAAAATCTCCGGGACTGGCTACGGCAAAACCTGCTTCAATCACATCGACACCGAGTAGAGCCAGTTGATGAGCGATCGCAAGTTTTTCTTCTACGTTTAATGTTGCGCCTGGTGACTGTTCGCCATCTCGTAGTGTGGTATCGAAGATGATAACTCGGTCTGCTTGAGATGCAATGCTCATAACTGTCTCCCGTAATTTTTAGGGGATTGTTGTTTGTAACTTTGGATATTGTATACGATTTTTTGTATACAATATAAATTATGAACTTAAATGACTTGGCAGCCAACGTGCTGCAACAGCAACGCAGTACCCCAGATTTAATTGCCGACGCCTTGCGGGAAGCGATTTTGCAGGGTATTTTTCAGGAAGGACAATCCCTAAGACAAGATGAAATCGCCACTCAGTTTGGAGTCAGCCGCATTCCCGTGCGCGAAGCACTCAAGCAACTCGAAGCAGAAGGATTAGTGACGCTGCATCTAAATCGCGGCGCAATGGTATCAGTGCTAACAGCCGCAGAGGCGCAAGAAATCTGCGAAATTCGTAGCGCCTTGGAGGTCAAAGCGATACAAATAGCAATACCTAAATTAGGCGAAGTAGATATAGAAAAGGCTGCTGTGATTCTGGAAGCGACTGATCAAGCAACTGATGCAGGTATATTAGCAAAACTCAACTGGGAATTTCACGCAACGTTGTACACAGCTGCGGAACGTCCTCGGCTGCTGATGATGATTAAAAACTTGCATGTTAATTGCGATCGCTATGTCCGTGTGCAATTGACGCAAATGGATTATCATGAGCGATCGCAAAAAGAACACTATCAACTTTTGGATGCTTGTCGTCAGCGAGATCCAAAAGCTACTGTCCGGTTATTGAAGCGACACATTGACACCGCAGGAGAGCAGCTAGTTGCATACTTGCAGCAAAAAGCTCAGAAGCGCTAATTCTTGCTGGAACTCAATATATGTGATCTACTAGAACAGACTAAACGGAAAATTTACACTATCCTGTCAGAGAAATAGGTAGGTCGTTTATGAAGAAACTGATTCGGCGTATCAAAGCATTGCTCCAACGCATTCTTAAGAAGGTTTCATCCAATTCTCAAGAACGTTCACCCCTTAATTCTCGCCCGATAGATACTTCTATTCCTACTTCTCCCCAATGGAAGTCTAGTTTGGTGCTTGTGTGTTCACAATGTGCAAACGAGCAGTCAAATAGCTCTCATCGAGCTAGCAGAAGCTCAACGGCTTCCGAAGACTTACAGAATTGGTTGAAATCTCGTCTGAAATTTGAGGGATTATGGGGTAAATTTCGGGTTGTTAGCACCAGTTGTTTAGGCGCTTGTCCTCGGACTGGAGTTGCTGTAGTTCTTGTAAGTGAGGTAACTGACGGCAATGGTCAATGCTTAATTGTAAATCCTCAAAGCGATCGCGAAGTTCTCTACTCACGCATCAAGCATAATAATGGGTGACTTGACAGGTTTGTCAACGCTAAAATACTTTTTCACGCCAAACTGTGTTTCGTGCTCTACTACGGTTCAGCTAAGAGTGAAATAGAAAAGGGGTGAATATTTGAATTCACCCCTTACTTTTTTCCTTTTACCCTCTTTCACAAGTAAGGTGAAGAGTACTTATCCGAACTGTATTGCTGCCATTATATGCCTGAACAATTACTCCTTTAAACGAGGTATATTTGGTCTTACCAAAGTAGTTGAAGAATTAGTAGTTCGGGAATTAGTGGTTGAGGAATTAGCGGTTGGCGAACTGAGGTTCAAGAAATCGATGAGTTTAAGAGTACGACGACGGATTTTCCAACGTCCATTTATATTGACGACTTCATCTTGATAAGTGCCATTAGCGACATCAATGCTGGTTTCTGAACGTTTGTGGGTTGCATGGAGGTAAGAAGTCATCGTTGCTTGATTGTTTTCAAGCGAAATATTTATCGTACCTATCAGGTGTTGAGTAGCTTGATATCCATTTCCTTGGAATACTGAATAGACAAAATCCGCCCAACCGTCTGTCCCAATGCGTGTTGCACTTGCTCCATCAGGAAAAATTGCAGTGATAACTACATCTGGAGTAAAACAATCCCGATAAATTTCCTTTCCCTCTGCAAGATTTCCTTCACCAATAGCATCAGTTCCCAGTGCGTAACAGGCTGTTAATTTTTGAATTTCTAATTCCGCGTTAGGTTGGGCTGCACTTGCTAGTTCAAATCTACCTCCAAGTAATAAAACAAGAGTAACTGCAAGCACAATCAAAGTTATACGATGTGACAAAAACGAGATAGCCTTTGAAACTATTCGTCCATTCTCTTTTCTTTTTTCCACAGGATTAATCCCTTGTTTTTATAGTTTTTGCATCTTGTACTTTGTCACAAACTCAGATTTCATCTGAGAGTTTTAGCTAATTCAAATAAGCTAAATACTTGCAGATTAAGCTAGAGATTACGTGCATTTAAACCAGGAAAATTATTTCCTAGTATAATGATGAAGCTAGTACAAGATTTAAGTATCTAATCAGTTATAGCAGGTAAGCAACAAGTTTGTAACTGTTAATTGCAACTAATTTTATTACAGACAGATTCCCTCCCCGACTTCTTTAAGAAGTCGGGGAGCTTGCCTCTGACGAATGATTTAGAATTGCTCTACGAAGATTATCCAGAAATAGGAATATAAATTCTAAATTCTGTCCCTTGCCCCAAATCTGATTCACAAATCAAACTTCCACCGTGGTTATCTACTACAATTTGCCGACTAATAGATAATCCTAATCCTGTACCTTTTCCTACACCTTTAGTAGTAAATAAATTCTCAAAAATGCAGGTTTTAACTTCTTCTGTCATTCCTTTAGCATTATCTCGAATCTTAATTACCACATTTCTATTATCTCCATCTACGTTAGTTATGATAGTAATAATATTAGGATAATTTTCCTGAATCTCTAAAAAGCTCCGACCAATATTTGCTTCTTCTAAAGCATCAACTGCATTTGCAATAATATTCATAAATACCTGATTTAATTGTCCTAAATAGCATTTTATTGATGGAATATTTCCATACTCCTTAATGATTTGAATTGCTGGACGATTATGATCAGCTTTCAGACGATGCTGTAAAATGAGCAAAGTACTATCAATACCTTCATGAATATTAGCTAATACTTTAGAGGTAGTATCGGCGCGAGAAAAAGTACGGAGTGAGGTACTAATATTACGAATGCGTTGTGTTCCCACTGTCATACCATCAATCATTTTGGGCAAATCTTCTAGTAAGAAATCTATGTCTATTTCTTCAGCTTTTTCCTCAATTTCGGCACCAGGATTAGGAAATTTTTTTCTGTACAGTTGCAGATAATCTACTAAATCGGTAACTGTCTCTTTTGCTTGAACTATACTACCTGTAATAAAAGCAATAGGATTGTTTATTTCGTGTGCTATACCTGCAACTAAATTCCCCAAGGAAGACATTTTCTCGCTTTGGATGAGTTGTAGTTGTGCCTCTTGTAAATCTGTTATTGACTGTTTTAATTGTCTAGATTTATCTTGCTCTCTTGTATACAAGCGAGCATTTTCTATAGCAATAGCCATTTGAGAAACTAAAACTTTTAATACCTCTACTTTTTCTGAGCTAAAAGCTCCTGATGATAACTGATTTTCTAAATAAATAATACCTGTAAGCTGTGATTGATAAATGATTGGTAAACATAAAATTGATTTTGATTGAAATTTTTGAATGTATACATCCACATTAAAAGGTTCAGTCATTATGGCATCATTTAATATCAGCTTTTTCTGAGTTCTGAAGACGTAATTAATAACAGAGATAGGTAAATCATGATAAGTTTCAACAGGAATAGAATGTAAAACTGTTACCATGCCGTTAGTAGTATTTCCAGAAGCTTCGATATATAGTTGATTGTCTTTAAGCAGTAATAGCTCTGCTTTTTGTGCAGCAGCATTTTCTAGTAAAATTTTAATTAACTTACCCAATAAATTTTCTAAAATAATTTCATTGGTAATTGCTTGAGAAAACTTTACGAATGTATTAAAGTCTAAAAAATCGCTTAAACTGCTATTGGTAGTAGTGCTAGTGGCAATGTGAGTTGCATCTAGTTTTAAAGTAGAAGCCTCTATAGTACTAGTTTGTTCCACTAGAAAAGTATACTTTGATTGTAAGTATTTAACTTTAGCGATCGCACCCCAACGGATATAGGCATAATAGGCTTTAGTTATATAAGTTTGATGAATTAACTCTTTACCTAAAGATTTATAAAATTTTCCTGCTAACTCATAGGCTAAAGCTTCTTCTTGAAGACAACCGTTTTCTTGAGATTTGGCAATAGAACTCTCATAGTAGTCCATTGCTTCAAGCTTTTGACCTAAAATTTGATACCGTTCTGCCTCCACCAGATAAAATCTGTGTAAGTGATTCATTGGAGCATGAGTAGCCCAAAGCTCCATCTTTTGCTGATTAGCTTCTACTTTTTCAAGAATAGCCTGCCGCTCAGACTCCTTAGCAGTATGATAAACTGCCAATTGAGTTAAAGAATCATAGAAATAAAACAGTGGAACAACAAACAACCCTGTGACACCACCTAAAGACTTTTCTGCCATTGCAGCATTTTCTTTAGCTTGAAAATACTCCCCAAACAGGTAAGAGAGCATTAACTTATTGAGAAATAAATGGTTAATTGTATAAAGGTCATTCACTTGTTGATGAATTGGTAGCATACTTTGCTCATCGTAGGCTTCTCCAATTAGACAGCATACATTTTCCGAACTTCCTTTTAAGTTCAAAACTGTTTGTAAATATATCTGGTTCCAAGTTAAGGCTACTTGTTGCTTGATTTTCTTCAGCGATTCACAGTAAGCTACTAGTTCTTTTTCTAGAACCCAAAGTTCTTTACCAAGCCAGAATGAATGATAGGGATAAATATAAGCACAATAGCCAGCATATTCTAAATCTCCAGTTTCCAGCCCACTAGAATACCCTATCTTTGCTGATGATAATGTCTCTTTAACATGCTCTTTCCAATGCATAACATGAGCGCTAACAACTGTCAGAATCTTAGCCTTGAGTTCTTCAGCATTAAATTGTGACACCAGACTTGAAGCCAATTTGCCAAACTCATAGCCAGAATCAATTTCGCCTTGAACTCCACAAAGAATTAATCCATAAAGACTATAACCATAGGCTGATACAGCTGTATTGCCATACTTTAAAGATAAATTGACCATTTCACAGGCAATAATTGGCATCATTTCAGGAGCAGTTTGAAAAGCTGCTGGGAGAACTCCCATTAAGATTCTCATTGCTGCTATCTTGTTAGGGTCGGTCATTAATGGTAAGTTAATTAAATCTGCAATCGCTTTTCCTTTCATTTGAGCAACGATTTCATCCATCGCCTGCTGAATATCAGCTGATGTTGCTTTCTCTGGAAAATTTATTCCTAGTAATTGCAGAATTGATAGTGCTATTTGGATAGCTTCCAATTGTTTGCTTTGAACTATAGAAGCTACAATCTTTACTTCATAGACTTTCACTTTATCTAGGAGAGTTTTGACTTGTTGCAGGACTACTTCAGACCATTGCTGCATCTGCTCAAAATTACCATTGAGATAGGCTACCTCTGCGGCTCCTTCATATAAACCTATGGTTAAGTTATATTCAGTTTCCCAAGCATCTATATTTAAAAGTTCTATCCCAGTTTTCAAGTACTTAAGAGCAGCTTCATAAGCTGTAGAAGCTTTGGCTTTTCGACCTGCAATTAAGTTTAATCTTGCTAATTCGGTTTTTTCTGATTCTTCTATTAGATTAACAATACCTACATTCAACTGATTGACGATATCAAAAATATTGGCTTCTATTTCCTCCTTGGGTATATTTTGCAGCAGTAATTGCCCAATTTTTAGATGTGTAGCTTTTTTTTGATACTCTGGAATCAACGAATAAGCTGCTTGTTGTACTCTGTCATGCAAGAACTTATAACTTACACGTGAAGTATCAAAATTCAAATTTGCTGCTTCTTCTTGATTAAAAATTAAAGGAATACGATAAGCTTCATTTAAAGGTAGAATTAACCCTGTTTGCAATGCCGCATATAAATCATTAGCTGTTGCGGAAGAAGATTTTTCATTGATTATCGATAGAACATCTAGACTAAACCTGTCACCCACACAAGCTGCTAGTTTCAAAACATCTTGAGTCACCTGTGGCAGTTTTTCAACCCTGCTAGCAACTAGTTCAACTACATTTTTGTCAGTAATTCCAATTGCTTGAATTTCCTCTAAACTCCATTGCCATTTTGCATTGCTAAAATTAAATCTTAAGAGTTTTTCTTGGTAAAATACTTGAAGTAATTGTGTAATAAAAAATGGATTCCCACCTGTTTTATTACAAATCAATTCAGCTAGCTGTATAACTTTATTGTCAAAAGCTTGGCTTTCTGATTGATGGGCGTTACCTGAAAATTCATTTTCAATAAATGGTATGTCTTGTAAAGTTTCAGCAATTAACTCAGTTACATTCTCTAAATTTAAAGGTTGCAATACAATATTATTAACAACTGTACCAGCATTCTGAATTTCTTCTATTTTTTGGATTAAAGGATGCGTGGGACTAACTTCATTATCCCTATATGCTCCAATAAACAATAGATGTTTGCTATCAGTATCAGTTATTAGCAGTTGGATTAAATTTAATGTGGCTGAATCTGCCCATTG
Source organism: Nostoc sp. B(2019) (assembly GCF_010091925.1). Taxonomy (GTDB): domain Bacteria; phylum Cyanobacteriota; class Cyanobacteriia; order Cyanobacteriales; family Nostocaceae; genus Komarekiella. Next base: position 286,709 of record NZ_WVID01000004.1, read on the forward strand.
CAAATCATCTAAAAAAATGACTAGAGGATGTTCTTTTTGGGTGAAAACTTGGATAAATTCTTTAAAAACACGATTGAAGCGGTTTTGTGATTCTGTTGCTCCGATTTGGGCAACTTCTGGCTGTGTACCGATGATTAGTTCCAATTCTGGAATAATGTCAATAATGACCTTTCCATTTATTCCTAAAGCTGAAGATATCTTATTACGCCATGTTTCTATTTTTTCGCTATTCTCTGTTAGTAAATATCGGATCAAGTAAGTAAAAGCTTGAATTAATGGAGTATAAGGGATATTCCGTTTAAATTGATCAAATTTGCCAGAGATGAAGTAACCTTGTTGGCGAGTAATGGGTTTATTAATTTCGTTGACTAAAACTGATTTGCCAATACCAGAATAACCAGAAACTAGCATCATTTCGCTAGCTCCAAATGTAATCCGTTCAAAGGTAGCTAATAGTTCACTTACTTGTTTTTCACGTCCATATAACTTTTGAGGTATTAATAACTGACTTAAAATGTCTAAACGACCTGGAGTAAAATCAGTAATCATACCCTTAGTTTCTAACTGGTTGAGACATAATTCTAAGTCCGCTAATAATCCTGTGGCACTTTGATATCTGTCTTCCGCATTTTTTGCCATCAATTTCATAATAATTTCTGAGATGGCGTTAGGAATTTTGGGATTTAATGACTGTGGGCTGATTGGTTGAACAGCAATGTGACTGTAAACTATTTCTAAAGGATCTTGACTAAAAAATGGTGGTTTCTCTGTTAGCATCTCGTATAAAGTCACGCCAAGAGAATAAAAGTCGGTGCGATAATCAAGAATGCGATTCATTCTCCCAGTTTGTTCAGGAGACATATAGGCAAGTGTACCTTCAACGCAGTTAGGGTTAGTAAATTGGGGATTTTCTTTATTGAGGCGGGAGGCTATACCAAAGTCAGTAAGTTTAACAATACCTGTTTGGGAGTTAATGATGATGTTACTGGGTTTAATATCTTTATGTAGAATCTGATGTTTATGCAAATAATCTAAAGCTTTAGTTAGTTGAACAGCAATGTTTAAACAGTTAACTAAGTCCAGTTTTTCTATTTGTAGCAGTTGGGCTAAAGACTGACCACCAAAGTCTTCTAACAACAGTCCTACACGATTTTCAAATGTTTCTAAACTTATGGCTTTGACTATATTGGGATGATCTAAACTTTGCTGAATTTGATATTCATTTTTCAGACGTGTAAAGGCTTCGAGGGTAGGATATTCATTTCTAAGAAGTTTGAGGATAAATTGCTGTTGTGTCTTTGGCGTTTGTGCCTGATAGATAATGGTTTGAATTCCTTCGTGGAGAGTGGAATTAATTTGGTATCCAGTACAATTTGGCATTTCTCTTTGACTGTAAAAGTTACAAAAATTAGCATCATCCCCTGTCCTATCGTGAAAGGGGTTCTGGTTTAATTATTCCCAGTGGGTAGGAGATTATTATCATTGCGATTCCCTCCCCCAGGGTTGTGTGGCTGTAACTCAAACCAGTAGCTAAAATTTGGACTGTGGCTTTTATGCCAACCGCAGATAAGGACACTTTTGTAAAAATCCAGATGCCTTATTGTGAGCTTCTAAGTTATGAGTATGTGCTGGCGTCGGTCGAATAATGCCACCAAAAAGATCATCCAACCCATAAGGTGTAAAAAATTGCCACTCCCCTTGTGCATCTAACCGAACTCCCACAGCGGTAGCGGTGTGCAGCCAATCTGTGATGCCATCTTCTGTACTAGTGTAGGCTCTGTGACCAAGACGCCAACGCGCAAAACTGGCTTGATTTTTCACATCGAACTGTTCATGAGGAAATTGTTCTGTTAAAGTTGCCTTCGCGGCTAGTTCTTGGGAACGGTTTCCCTCAATATCAAAGAATGCAATATCAAAATCTTTAATACCTAATCCACATTCATTCCCAAAGATTGAATGCCAAACTGAATTTCGGACTGCACCCCCTGCTAACCACCAGTTCGGCAAGTTGAGTTGAGCGATCGCAGGTAATACTGTACCAATAAGTGTATCAGCTAAAATCGTCTGTAGGCGAGTGTTACTATTCATATCAAATTCCTGGGATTGTCAAGTAGAAGGTGAAAATATTATCATTCACATTTAACAGAGCTTACGGTGTTTTTAGTTCTACTGTGACACTTAGTGGGTCAATATTTATCAGCAGAACTTCTGTAGTCATAGTACAAAGAGAACAAGGTTACACGGAAGGGAAAGTTGTGAATTTAAAATTTAAAATTTTTATTTATGGAAGACTTATTTGCGCGGCTTGAACGCACACTAAATCCTGAACTGCCTTCCCTAACAGAGTCACAACAACAACTGTTGCAAGAACTCAGTATTAATGAAAATCAACCCGGTACAATTGGGCGTGACTTTCAAACAATGATAGATTTCTTACAACCGAATGGGATAGAAGTTAGTAGTGTTAATAATCTTTTACCATTAAAAGTACTATCAGAAATCAATTCTCGGTTGAGTCATCCAATTGAAAATAAACTCAAACGTCCTGTACAGAAATCATACCCTTACATTAATGGACTCTATCTGTTATTACGCAGTTCTGGGATAGCCCAAATTAGATCTCAAGGTAAAAAGCAGATTTTAGTATTAGACAAAGCTACTTTAGAATCATGGTCAAGTCTCAACTCAACCGAACGCTATTTCAACCTATTAGAAGCCTGGTTGATTTGGGGAAATAACGAAATTTTGGGTGAGCACCAAGACTCATTCGGTAATTTGTTTAGGTGCATTCAGTTTTGGCCCCGCGTCCCAGATGCAGGTTTAAAATTTGCTAAATCTGAAGACCAACAAAATATTAGTTATTACCCTGGTCTTCATAATGTTGCCTTATTAGAGTTATTTGGATTGCTATCTATCAAACAGGGAAAACCACAAGTGGGTAAAGGATGGCGCATTGCCAGTTTACAACGCTTGCCCTTCGGTGATGCTCTATTACGGTTATTGTTTCCGATTGGAATACGAGGAGAGTTACAGGATGATGTCAATGTAACTTTTGGAAAATTGCAGTCACATCTCCAACCATTTTTTCCAGAATGGAAGCAGAATTTATGTGTGCCAACCCAAGGCTTCACCGATGGTATTTATATTTTTAAAGTATCCGTTTCTCGGTCTTGGCGACGCATTGCAATACCAGCGAAAAAACCGTTAAGCTGGTTAGCCGAGATAATTCTTGATGCTTTTGATTTTGACTATGACCATCTGTATGAGTTTAGTTATAAAGACCATTTTGGTCGCACAATCAAGATTTGTCATCCATATATTGAAACACCACCATTTGCAGATCAAGTACAAATTGGTGATTTGCCTTTAGAACCAGGTTCTAAAATGACCTATCTTTATGATTTTGGTGATAATTGGGAATTTGATGTGCAATTAGAAGCAATTAATCCACCTGACAACAAAATTAAAAAAGCAAAAATTTTAGAAATTCATGGAAATGCACCTCAACAGTATTGGAGTGAGGATGATGAATTGGATGAAAACGAGGAGTAATATTTTTTAAGAAATAGCAATAGATAAATCTTTGTCTACCAATAAGATATACTTACCTGGGCGACTTCTAGTCGCTCAATACTTTTAAAACTATTCATTTTTAATGATCTGAACATATCCAATTACGTGATTTAGCTAAAATGGAATAAACAATATAATTTTGGTTCATTCTCAAAAGTTATAATAGTTATTTGCAAAGGTTGATGGAAAACGACACACCAAAAGAATTAAACCCAGATCAAGAGATTGAGCGCTTGATTGACGCGGTAATGTCTTCATCACTAACTGATCTAACTGATGAACAGTACCGCAAAAAGATGCAGCGGCGCAAAGAAGTGCAGGATCGACGGATAGCACAAGCTGTGCCCGAAAAAGGGTTAATTATTGTAAATACTGGTAATGGTAAAGGTAAAACCACTGCGGCTTTGGGGATGGTGTTACGATCGCTTGGTCATGGTTACAAAGTGGCGATCGTTCAATTCATCAAAGGTAGCTGGGAACCTTCAGAAAAAAGGGTTTTCAGTTATTGGGAAGATCAGTTAGAATTTCACGCGATGGGCGAAGGCTTCACCTGGGAAACTCAAGACCGCGATCGCGATCTCGATAAAGCTAGCGCCGCTTGGCAGAAATCATTAGAATATATCCGCAATCCAGATTTTCATCTAGTATTGTTAGATGAAATCAATATCGCCCTCAAAATGGCTTATTTACAAGTTGAGGAAGTCTTGGCAGGTTTAGCGCAAAAACCAGATGATAAGCACGTTATTCTAACAGGTAGAGGCGCACCAGCTGCTTTAATTGAGCGAGCTGACCTAGTAACTGAAATGACTCTAGTTAAGCATCCTTTCCGCGATCAAGGTGTTAAAGCGCAACCAGGAATTGAGTATTAGTTTGTTAAGTATTTCAATTGCACATCAACTTATTAGGGCCGTTCTTTGTCATTAGTCATTTGTATTTATAAAGAACAAATGACTAATGACTAATGACGGTATTCATCATTTGACAAACTTGCTGTAAGAACCTGCTGAAGATTGATTGCACATCTGCAATATGCGTCTGTCGTTAGCACTGATCCGATTTAATTGATGATAGTCTTGCAGCGTTACCGAGTAGGCATAGGTGATTGACTCATCGTCAGCAACCCTAGGTAGTCTATTGGTTGTAGCTACTTGACTAGAACTAGCTTCATCTGGTGAACCCTTCACCGTCATTGCCAATTCTCCTGAGCGATCAAGTGTACCTTGGAAACAACTAAACTCCGATTGAGGCATATATAATGCACCTCTGACTCTGCCCTGTTGCTTCTGAAATATGATGTATCCTTGTCCAAGCTGGTTTGGTTTTGGGGATTGACCATAAAGATAAATCCCATTTTTTGCGGGAAAGTTTGCTCTGGGTAGAATTCCTGCTTCGTTGACAGATGCTTTAGGTTTTGTAACCAGCGCTACGGTTTTAGGTGCTGTTTTTCTATTTCTCGGTAAGCTTGCAGAGGCAATATATTTAGACCGCTGTTGAGAGCGTATGGATACTTTACTGCGGACGGGAGTAGATTTCGCAAGTTTCCTCTGCTCAAACTCTGAACTCTCCCTAACTCTAGAAGCTATCTTCCGTTGACTTCTCTGCTCTCGAACTGTTCTAAGCTGCGACAACAGGGGAGTTTCGGAGCTTTTCTGAATTCGAGCAGATGAGACTTGAGAATCTGTAACTAGCAAAGTGGATGCTTTTTCTATTTGGCTACTCAACACTGGTTGAGTCTGCTTAGCCACGAAGCCGAGGGTGAGAAGTAAGCCCACAAGGGGAATTCCCAACTTAAGAGGGGGTAAAAACTGACGAATGTTGTTAAGCACCCTACTTCTCCTGTTAAAAAAATAACCAAGTTCTCTAGAACTTATTTGAACCGTAACTAAGTCTTGACCGTTCAAGGCTCCGTCAATGGTTTGATTTCTATTGTCCGAAAGACAAAACTCTTGAAAGATAAAGTTTTTCTATAACTTAGGTCTATAATCTTAATCTACCATTGGTTAGATTCTTCAAACTTCCTCCAATGGATTCACCCGCTTGGGTGAGTTTAATGACAAATTAAACACTCTAAGGAGTATCTTATATTTTTTTGGGGGATTTTTAAGTTAAAGACACTACATTCCAGGTAATTAATTGCGATCGCTCAGAACTTAATATAAAAATATAAAAAAATCGCCTCCTGAATTCAGGAAGCGCATATTAGTGAACTAAAGAATTTCCGAGAAATAAATTATCCAACCTTGTAGGGAGAAGTTTGAGATGAGAAAATCTCGGCTCAGAACTTTGAAGCGTCCTGTCCGTCTTTGATTACGGGCGGGTAAAACTACCACCCCACAATAAATAGTTGGATATTTTTTATTTGGAAGTTACTAAAGAAAAGCTCAAGGGTCGAAAGCCAACCCTGAGAATTATCGGAAGCGATCGCTTTTAGCTAGCAACGTATTCTTTGACATTAGCGCGACGGCGACGCAGATGAGCAAGAGCTTGATGCTCTAATTGGCGGACGCGCTCACGGCTGAGATTTAACCGCTCGCCTACTTTCGCTAAAGACAATTCGTTACCATCCTCTAAACCAAAGCGTAGAGCTAAAACTTCTCGCTGTTGGGGGGTTAGTTCCGCTAGCAGGTTGTTCAAATCTTGGCGTAAGAATTCCTGGTTGGTGTAATACTCTGGTGATGGGCCATCATCTTCCAGCATTTCTTGCAACTCAGTATCTTGGTTATCGCCAACTTTAACATCCAAAGAAACTGGTTGACGCGCCATATTCAGGTACTCGCGGATCTGGGCGGGTTCTAATTCCAGTTCTTTGGCAATTTCTGCTGGAGTGGGCGATCGCCCCAAAGTTTGCGCCAGTTCTCGCTGTACTTTTTTGATTTTGTTCAGTTTTTCGGTAATGTGAATCGGTAGGCGAATAGTACGGCCTTGTTGGGCGATCGCGCGGGTAATCGCTTGGCGAATCCACCAATAAGCATAAGTCGAGAACTTATAACCTCTTGTTGGATCAAATTTCTCCACGCCCCGCTCTAAGCCTAGAGTTCCTTCTTGGATCAAATCCAAAAACTCCATGTTCCGCTTTTGGTACTTCTTGGCAATAGCAACCACTAAGCGCAAATTCGCTTCGATCATTTTTTGCTTTGCCCGCTTTCCCTGCGCCACCGTTTGTTTGACATCGGTTTCAGTTTGGTGAACGTTGTCAGCCCACTCTGACATACTTGGTTCACGGTGCAGTTTCTTCGCCAAAGCCTCCTTGGCGTCGATTAGCGTCATCATTTGTTGCACCTGCTTCCCATACACAATCTCTTGTTCACGGGTGAGCAGTGGTACACGACCAATTTCCCGCAGATAGGTTCTCACCATATCAGCTGTGAATTTGGTGTTTAGATTTTCGGTTTGGGTGTTAACAGTAGGCATTGGTACGTTGTCCTCTACTCCGTAAACACAATGAATATTTTCTTACTAAGGTTTTCTTGCTAAGTGGATTGGGAAAGGTAGTGCTTATATCACGGAACATAGGGAGCTACCAAAAGCAATCAGTTAATACAGCCGTTGTCGAGACGGTACGCCCCTGCGATAGGTTCCCCTACCTTCCCTAAATTTTTGAGTTTTTTAGAAGCACGCTGGGTTGTGTTTGAGAATTCTTCATTTGGACAGTCACTAGCGGCGACCGATAAATGCGAAGTCAGTATGAGTTCTACTTAGCTCTATATTACGACAAATCACGGGAATAGTAAAGTAGCTTAAATAAAGCTTTCAATTATAATCCGAAATTGTGCGGTTGCCAAAAAATAAAAATTCCTTGAGTACGCTTGTATATCTATAGTGACGCCAAAACCCCCTGTTCTGTTGCCAGTAATTAGCCGGATAACCGAACTTTATTGGCTGTGCTAATGGGGGGATGTTACGAATTTGTCAATTGTCATTAGTCATTGGTCAATCGTCAATTAGTCATTAGTCATTAGCACATCGGTTCTGACGTAGATGTGTCAGCTGCTTCCCACAGCCTAGAACAAAAGACAAATGACTCTTTAAAAACCAAGATCAGCTTTAGCTAGTTCCGCAGCGGCAAATACTTCTGTGTCAGTCTTTTCTTCCCAGGCTGTATCACCAATTTCGGCGTAGAAAGTTGCATCGTAAGGACGCGTACGTACTACTACTGGCATGGGAACAGCGTGACCCAAAATTAAGGCTTGTTGCTTAGAGTCTAACTTTGCTAACACCGATCGCAGAGCGCCACCACCAGACACACCTGTAAAAATCGCTTCAATGTCTTTTTCATCATTGAGCAAAGCGGTGATGCGAGTACCAATCTGGGACATAACTTCATTATCTATCCCCGATGGGCGTTGATCAACCACTAATAGTGTTACGAAATATTTCCGCAGTTCCCTGGCGATAGTACCAAAGATTGTACTTTGTACTATTGCTGGGTCAAGGAAACGGTGCGCCTCCTCAATAGTAATCATTAGTGGTGTTGGGCGATCACAGGGATTTTTGCTTTGCAGGAACTTATCTGCCTTCTTGACGTAATGCTCATGAATCCGTCTGGTGATCATATTAGTCACCAACATATAAGAGAGCATATTGGATTGGGAACCGAATTCTATCACAACATTCTTCCCAGCTTCCAGACATTGCACAATTTTACTAATATAATTCTGGGGACAAACTGCACGCATATACTTCAAGCTGTCCATCCGCAAGAGTTTGCGCTGTAATGCCATAATCGAGCCTTTATGTCCCCGCTTCTCGTCACAGAACATCTCGATTTCTTCATTAGTCATGTTTAGCAACTGGACAATCCAAGACTTGCCAAACTCGCTATACAGAATATTAGCGTTATCCAGGGCTGCATCTGAGAGTCCTAAATCTCGACTACATAACTTAATATCTTCAACTTCAATTTGCTCGTAGCTAAGATACAGTTCTTGAGCATCGCGCACACCCCGGCGCTTTGTTGATTCAGGATCGAGGGTGTAGACTTCGACTTTACCAGGAAACAGTTGCTTTAAACCTTTAACAGTATTAACGTTCTTACCTTCTGCAACTGCTTCCCAGCCATATTCAGAGTGCATATCAAAAATCAAGTTCACCGCCGCATTTTTGCGGATGACACCAGCTAAAAGTAAGCGTGTCAAAAAGGATTTACCAGTACCAGACTTACCAAAAACCCCATTACTACGTTCAACAAAGCGGTTTAAATCGATGCACACTGGTACATCCATATCCAAAGGCTTACCAATGGAAAAGTTCCGCCTTTGGGGGTCATCTTCCCAGCCAAATACTCGGCGAAAATCGTCTTCACTAGCTTCGTAAACTTGACTAAAGTGGCTAGGAATAGTTTTAACGGGTAACAATTCCATCGTAGTACTGGTTTGTGGCACAAATGAAGCCAATCCCGTCGTCGATGGGACGAAGGGATTTGCAGATTTGCCATTTGTGGGTGAGAAAGATTCTTCAGCTTCGGGAGTGAACATCAACATCGGCGCGAGATTGACTGTACCGTAAGTACCACTCCCGGCTAAGACATCTCGTAAAAAAGTGTCTTCCCAACTGGGAGGATTAGCAATAATTCGCGCGTTAGCAGCTCCCAGCGCTACATCTGTCAGCATACAGAAAAAACGCGATCGCACCCCTTGTACTACGAGAAATTTACCCACCCGCATATCTTCAACAGAAATATCAGGGTGTAATCGTACTTCTAACCCTCCCGTCAGAGAACCTTGTGTTACCGAACCTAATGGCTGTCCCGAATTCATTTGATTAATTACATCGTTGTTAGTGCGCTATCTTACGTTGAATTCTAGTTGGATAGTGCGAAATTTGTTAATTGGTTATTTGTCAAGGGTCAAGAGTCAAGGGTCAAGAGTTAATAGTTTTCTTATTGTCCCCTCTGCTCCCCTGCTCCCCTGCTCCCCTGCTCCCCAGTCCCCATTACATTAGTCAATCTGAATCGAAGTCGGCGCACTCCCCGATGGTGGGGTAGTCATGATTAATGGTTTGCGAAATTGGGCATAGAGGCGATCGCGCCAGGCAAAGAATGGTTCATAATCAGGATTCTCCGCAAATATTGGCACTCCTTTACCTCTAATAGATGCTGGTAAATCTAGATAGGGGCCGCTGGGGAACTTTAATAATATCGATAAACCTGCTACAGTCAAGTCAGCTAAAGTAGGTTCATCTCCTGTTAAATAAGGACTATCTGCTAGCAGTAAAGTCAGTGCGTCTAAGTCTTGCTTCAAATCCGCGATCGCTGACTTGATCACATCTGGGCTGTAACCTACTCCAAAACCCAAAACTGTCAGTAAGTCACTGGGTACTCCTTCAACTAAACTTTTGAGTACATCTGGTACGGAGGTGGGTAATAGAGACTTACGGAAATTTTGATCTTGACTAATGGCAGAAAACAGGGCTTTGCGACTTTTGAGTCCGAGCGATTCATCTGCCCATTCTTCGAGCAATAAGGTTACACCCCGTTTTTTGGGGTCTTGCGGTAACAGTGGGCGCTCAGGATATTCTAAATCTAAATACTTGGCGATCGCTGTTGAGTCAGCAATATATTTATTCCTGTCCTTCAACACTGGTACTTGTTTTTGACCAGTCAATCGGAACAATTCTACCTGTCCAATCCCAGGCGTCACCTCGATTTTGCGGTAATCTAGCCCTTTATAATCTAAAATCAAGCGTACTTTTTCTGAGTATTGAGATAGTTCCCATTGGTATAATTCCAGCATATTGTATACCTTGTAACTCGTTACTTTATTGACTTTATAATTCTACATAATTCTATCTTTAGTTAAGGTGATTTTTATTGGTCTGAATTGCTCAATTTCCCATCCAAGCAACATTAGAACTAAATTTTTGCTTGAGTTATGGCGAATTACTGATTTACAAAAATCCTCTTTTCTGATTTAGCAAAACATCAAATAATTAAATGATTTAATTCAGTATACATAAATAAATCTAACCTCAGATTCTTCAACCTCTTCAGTAGTTATTTTATGTTGCTAGACTACTTATGATATTAGGTAGTTAATTTATTGTTTTTCTTAAGCCATTGAAGAGTAGCTTCAGCATATAGCCTTTTAATACAAAGAATTCAAGCTTTTGAAATTAGCTATATAACACGTACTTTAGTGTATATTAAATCACGTTTGACAGACGGTTTTTCTGAGATTATTGTAAACTCTGACTTTTATAGATGTAAGATTTTCGCACTATCTGAAAATTTGCATTCCGCTTAGTGAGGTTTTGGAACTATTTTTAGTGCGATCGCTCAATAAGTAAAGGAAGAAAATCTGCTCTATTCACATAACCTAAATGCCAAATATAACTAATGCATATCAGCATGAGCAAATTTGGATATTAAGTTTTACCAGCACAAACTATTTTTGTGAAAAAAATTTTACTTCCCTCTAAGGTTAGATTTTATGCATAGCAAAATGTTATAAATCTTTATGTAACCTGTGGAAAAACGAAGACAAATAAAATTTATGAAGGCAAATTACAGCAAATTACTGACCACTTTGGCAGGCATAGCCGGATTAACTAGTGCCAGTCTCCTTCTTACTTTACCATCTGGAGCAAAAGAGGTACTAAATCCTCAGCCCAGTGTTTTCAACGAGACTCCCCATAACCGTGAGCAAAACCTACAAGCAAATGCTCAATACACACCTGGTGAAGCTCCTTCAGAAATAGAAAAAGATAATGCCAAACCCAAGAAAAAGAAGCAAGTGGCACAGAGCGGAGGTGTGCTAAATCCTAGACCAAGTATTTTCGATGAGCCTCCCTATAGACGTAGCACCACTCCCACGCCTGGTGAACCTGCACCCCTAACTCCACCACCAGCAGAAGCACCACCGACTACAACTCCACCAGCCCCAGGCACAAGTACCACTCAAGACAAAAATTTGTTAGCATTAGCTGAGTCAAATAGCTCCTTTACAACCTTAACCAAAGCTTTAAAAGCAGCCGGATTGACAGAAGCTTTGCAAGGTAAAGATAACTTGACTATTTTCGCACCTACTGACGCAGCCTTTGCCAAATTGCCACAAGACGCTGTGCGAGATTTATTGAAGCCAGAGAATAAAGAAGTATTGCTTAAACTCTTAACTTACCACGTGGTACCTGGTAAAGTACTATCCACCGATTTAAAATCTGGCGAAGTCAAAAGCCTTGAAGGTGGCGCGATCAGCGTCAAGGTTGATCCTGCTGTTGGTGTAACTGTCAATGATGCTAGAGTAACTCAAGCAGATATCACAGGTAGTAACGGCGTAATCCATGCAATTGATCAGGTGATTCTGCCTCCTGACTTGTAGTTTATAGACAGGTAAAACTTGTAACATAACCAACTTCAGATAAAGTGTTCACAAGAAATAACCCCGTTGAGATGTTGACTTTAGACGGGATTTTTTTGTAATACTGGAACTAGCCTCAATAAACGTGGATCGGGTAGCTCTACTTCTACTCACTGCGGTGGGTTTAAGCAACTATCTGAGATGAAGCGTCAGAAACCTCGTCCATCTTCTTAGATGGGCGGGGTAGTTCATGAAAGTTTAACAGTCAACTATGCTATGATGATATTGTCGAGAAATATTTTCGGTCATGTGACTGAATTGTATAGACGCCTCTCCGAATCTAAATCTCTACACTCTTTGATTCTAGGGGTATTCTATGTCAAATTATATTGGTAATTTATCTAATGAAGTCGAATGAAGTCAAAGATTATGACCTCAAGCGTGTCTTTTTTGAGTTGAGACTTTTGCAAGAGACTCCATGAGCAGCGCTCACAAGGAAGGATGAAAGTAGACTTTCAAGGCAGGTTAAATCTATCTTTTAATTTATAAAAAGAGCAATTCTAGTACAATATCTTCCAACCAGATTCGGATTAATCCAATTATTGAAAATAACATCAATAATTGAGGTTAAAAGCTAGCTTCTCACTTTGCAAAAAATTGAAATCTTTAGTTAACCGAATAGTGTTGGAATATTTTCTACAAACTGATACATCTTACTGTCAAAAACAGTCGGAAAAAACTGACAGTAAAATTATGTCGCAAATGCAGATAGCATACACATACTGCTTGAAAATATGGCAAACACTATAATTACCCGTCCTGAGTCCCTTTCGGAAGATTGCTTCTTTACTTACGCGATTGGGACTGAATTACATGATAGTAATTCTACCGCTCAATATTTACGCAGAATCAGGAAAGAAGATAAACCTTATATTGATATAGCGGTTTCCCCTAGACCTGGCTATCGGTTTGAGGTTTGCCTTATCCCAGTAGAAGGTTTCGCTCAAGAAAGAATATTGACAAAAGATGGATTTGCCAAAGCTTTAGGGGTTATTTGTGCCGTATCTAACAAAGCTAGAAAACGATTTCCTTCAGGGAACGGACAAGATATTGTCCGATGCCAATTTAGTAACTTAGCTGATGCGGTAGCTGTAGCAAATAGGTTGTCCGCGTTACCCTCCAATATGTATGAAACTATCTCCAAGGTTCCATCTGTCTTGTGAAAAAATAAATGGTTCGTATTCCATCTGAATCCAAGCAGCGGTCTTCGCTGATAGTTCTCAAAAAGTATGCGTTTTAGTTATTAAGGATTTTAGCAAAGCGCATATAATTCTCCTGTTTTGACATGATGACCCCTAATTCAAAGTGAGTTTTTTTTATGACTAACGGCCCTTTGCGTGAAGAACCTCGTAACCAACGAGCTACTGTAATTCGTACAAGTAATGAGTTTGTTCTCTTAGAATGGCTAAAATCAACTGGTCGTTTAATAGAGCGAGAACCCCAAGAATCTGAGCATCTAAATGAAGTAGAAGAAATTTCAGAGATGATCGATCTGGATGATATTCCTTACGATCATGATGATGACGATGTTGAAATGGACTTAGAAGCTTAGCAAATTCAGATGATTGTGGGTTAGGCTTCAGCGCTCATGCTAATAAACACAATTGACCTTGCAGTAAAGCGTTGTCTTAGACTAGGGCATTGTGGAGAATTTTTCAAATTTGATAATCTAATGCAACTTAAACTCTGCCACAGCGTTGATTTGCAGGTAAAGCTTCCAGCATCTTTTGAGGATGGGGTAAGTTAAGGTTCTCTTCATTAGCTCTATAAATTGGCTGCGGCTACGTCCGACAAACCGGGGATTCCAGTGCTTTTCTTCACCAATGGTGGATATTGTCTGCCCCTGGTAGTCGTGACCAAGATATACTAAGGTATCATCCGGTAAAGTGAATAGCTTTTGAGTAACAGCATCATACAGTAATCTGGCATCACCGTTTTGGAAGTCGGTACGACCACAGTCCCGGATAAATGGCGCATCTCCAGTTAACAGGTGAGTGCCGTTGACTAAGTAAGCGATGTGACTGTTGGTATCATCAGAGATAGCGATCGCCAAAATCTCTACGCTCCTCAATTACAACTTGTTTCCATCTTCAATATAGCGGTCTGCACAACTAGCCTCAGCATTCTCAGGCAGAATACCCAATTATGAGTACGCAGTCAGTTAACGCTTCATAGCTACTACTTTTATAGTCTTGAGTATATCTGCAATAGTGACGCACCTACACCTCTCTTCGAGTAGGTGTAGGCTTCTCAAAGACTCCTCAATGAGGACATATTTTGAGCTTTAAGACCGTGCGTCCCACGGTTCTTTATATTGATAGCCGCGTTCAAATCCCTACACAAATTTGTATGACATACAGGACAATTGTGCATCCTTTGAGATAGCGGCTTTTTAACTTTTTGACCACAACTAGAACATTCTTGACTAGTACCGTTTGGATTTACAGATATTACTTTTAAATCAGCGTTTTCGGCTTTGTTTGAAAGTATAGCTACAAACTGTCCCCACCCGGCATCGTTAATACTTTTAGCCAGTCTTGATTTAGCTAGTCCTTTAATATTTAGTTTTTCTACTGCAATAACATCATACTTATTAAGCAGTAATTTAGCAGTTTTGAAATGGAAATCTTTGCGAGTATCTGCGACTTTTTTGTGCTGAATTCCTAACTTTTTAATTGCTTTTTTGCGTCGATTAGAGCCTTTTTTACGTCTTGATACTTGACGTTGTGCCGATTTAAGAGTGCGTTCCGCTTTGCGTAAAAACTTGGGTGCTGCTATTCTTTCGTTGTCTGAAGTAACAATAAAATCAATCAGTCCTACATCAATGCCAACGATATTATTAACATCAAAATCATGTTTAATAGTTGGAACTGTTTGATCGTCAAGGCTTAAGGTTACGTAATAACCATCAGCTTTTTTAGTAACTGAAACAGTTTTAATATCAAACCCATCCGGTATTTGACGATGAACAATTACTTTAACATCTCCAATTTTTGACAACGTGATTTTGTTATTTACAAAATGATGCTTTTTAAATTGAGTGTAAGAGGCTGTTTGTAAATGATTATGAAGTAATCGAAGAAGACTTTGCTAGCCGTTTCAACATTAAACGGATCATGACTGTGTAAATCATAGATTCGCTCACTTCTGGTAAAAGTTCATAATCCTTGCTCAGGCGACGGTATTGGTTCCACCAGGCAAATGTACGTTCGACAATCCATCGCTTGGGCAATACTTGAAATCCCGGTTGAGTACGACAAATCACATCAACTTTGGCGTTACATAATTGCTGAATCACGCGCTGAAAGTTCTCACCGCTAAAGCCTTGATCTACCCAAATCACAACTAAATCAACAGCGACTTCTGCGGCTTCCATTACAACTGCTGCGCCACCTAAACGTTCTGGAAAGTTTGCCTCAGTAACAACAACTGCCAATACAAGCCCCAAAGTATCAACGAGGATAAAGCGTTTACGTCCCTTAACTTGTTTTCCACCGTCATAGCCATATACCTCCCCTTTTTTTCCGCCGTCTTCACTGATTGACTATCAATGATGGCAGCAGTTGGCTCTTCTTTTTTATTCATATTTTCACGAACTTAGTTCGGTAATTGTGTATGGATTTCCTGCCACACTCCTAACTGTTGCCAACGTCTAAAGTAGTTGTATACTGTTTGCCAAGGTGGTAAATCATGCGGTAATGCACGCCATGTACATCCCTCATGTAAGACATAGAAAATTCCGTTGATAATTTCTCGTAAATCTACTTGACGGCGACGACCAATGGGTTTTGAAGCTGGAAGCAAAGGCTCGATAATTCCCCACTCTGCATCATTTACATCACTGGGATATGGTTTGCGTGCCATTTTGACACCTCTATTCTCTCGCCCCAAATTCTATTTTCTTTTGATAACTTTAATCTGATTCTACTCTCTTTACATTTCTTTAGAAACAGCCTCTAAGGGGTTCAGCCGGGAGGTAGAGTCGAGGGGAATGGCAACATTCCCCTCGACTCTACCTCTCGACCGATACCCAAGTTTATTGCCGTCGCCAGGTAGTACCTGTATAGGGAAAACTGCAACCATCTGCTAGATCAACATTATTATCACGATCCGTCCTAAAAGTTATACCGTTTAGCCATCTTGGGCCAGAGCGATCGCCCAGACAATAAAACTTCCATTCATCAGTACCAGGACGGTTGTACGCAGCCCACTTAGCGCCTGATGGGCTTGTATTCCTAACTAAATCGACTTCACGATCTAACGTTTTACCGTTTAGCCACGATACCGTACCAGAGCCTTGATCGTCACCTCTGCATTTGAAAGTGTAAAAGTATAGTCCAGATGAATACCGCGATTCATCTGCACCCCAGGCTGTGCCTGAATTATATTGTGTATTGAGAACTAAATTAACGTTGCCTCCTCTTGTTACACCGTTTAGAAATCTGTAATCACCACTGCCAGTACCTAAACATTTGAGACGAAACGGTCTACCAGATGGAGTAGTCGCTGGAAACTTGCTTCTTACGAAACCGTCACAATCGCGTGGTGGTCGTGCTTGTGCGTGTGCTGGCTCAATTAAAGTAAAGCCAGCAATCAAATTGCTAATCAGTGGAACACTTCCTGCAGAGGCAGCACCGGCTATTAATCCGCCAGCCGCCTTTATGATCTGACGACGTGAGAAATTGTCAATCATTTTTAACTCCTTTACGAGTACCAAAGAATGAAACGAACTGAGTCTTGTATATTACTCATTCCAAAAGGCAGAGCTTTACACAAAAGTCGAAAAAATTAATTTTTGTAAAAATTTTTATAAAGACACTTATATTGAAGGTATTGAAGGGCAGAAGCTCCTGATTTTTTCAGATAAGAATGATGAGCTTGTCAGTATCAATCAATTACATTTATCTCCAGAGAAGTCCTGTGCCAAATCTGTATGACAATGTAAGCATAGGTGTCTTCCTTCACAGATATGCCCCAAGACTTCTCTGGTCAAAATCTTCAAGGTCGTTCCTTTAAAGGTCAAGACCTTACAGGTATAAATTTTAGTGACGCCGACATCCGAGGAGCAGATTTTACCAACGCCATCTTAAGAGGTGCCAGCTTCAGGGGTGCTAAGGCTGGATTACAGGGCTATTGGGTACTTAACTTAGTCATAGCTTTATTAATGCTATCTGCACTATCAGGAGCCGTGACTGCTCTAACTGCTTGGTTTGCAGGAAATACTATAATTGCAGGGAAAATAATCCCAGAATTTTTGGCAAGTCTAATTACTTTGATAACGCTTGCGGCTATGTATGTTGTCACAGTTCGCCTGGGCTTGCAAGCGGCTGCACTAACAACTTTACCTCTGGCGGTACTTGGAACTGTGACTTATGTCCTAGGGGAATATGTTTTAAGTAAGAATTATATTTTAAGCGAATATTGGTTACAACTAGGTCGTGTGGCTATAGCTATAGCTTGGACAACGGCTGGAACCTTGCTAAAAATTGCATCTAGCGCTGTATTCGGAGTGGCTTTTAGCGTTGTATTCGGAGTGTTTTTCTACTCTGCATTTGGAGTGATATTGGAAGTAGCCACTGCGCTTCCAACTTTGGTAGGGTTAAAAACCGTAGTAGTTGATTTAACACAACAAAGTCAGTTTAGGTCGCTGGCAGCAGTAATAGTTGGAGCGTGGCTTGGTGGTTACATTGCAAAGCTTGTCTTAACTAAAGATAACAAGTACGTGATAATTAGCAAATTAGCCATTGCCTTTGCTACTACAGGTGGCACCAGTTTTCGTAATGCTGATTTAACCAATGCTAATTTTATGCAGGCAACGCTCAAAAGTACCAATTTCATTGGAGCTATCCTCGCACGCACTTACTGGTTCGGTGCAAAAAAACTTAACTTTGCTAGAGTCGGTAATTCTATACTAGCTAACCCATGTGTGAGAGATTTATTGGTTAGTGGCAATGGCTACAGTAAATCTTATGAAGGTGCAAATCTCAAAGAAGCCAATTTAACAGGGGCAAATTTAAACAAGGCTAATTTAAGGGAAGCAGATATCAGTCAAGCTACGTTACACCAAGCAAATTTAGAGGAGGTAAACCTCACTAAAGCTCAAGCAATTGGTACTGATTTAACAGATGCTTACTTAACAGGAGCTTGTTTAGAAGCGTGGAATATTGACTCAACTACAAAGCTAGAGCAGGTCAATTGTCGATATGTTTATCTCCTACAAGGAAGACGTGAACCTCGTCCCAGTAGTGGCGAATTTCAATCAGGAGAATTTACCAAGCTTTTCTGTGAGGTTTTGAATACCGTTGATTTAATTATTCGCAACGGTGTAGATTGGAAAGCTTTTTCTACCGCATTCAACAAAGTGAAAGTCGAAAATGAAGACACCGACCTGGAGATCCAGAGTATTGAAAATAAAGGTGATGGTGTTGTCGTTGTCAAGGTGAGTGTGCCTCCTGATGCCAATAAGGAGAAGATTCATAGTGACTTTACGCAAAACTATAATTTTTTCCTCAATGCCATAGAAGAAAAATGTCAGGCAAAGCTGGAAGCTAAAGATGAGTTGATTATCAGCTATCGCCAACAGTTAGACGAATATCGTGCTAAGGAGCGCCAGCAAAATGCTGATATGAAAGAGATTATTAGTTTGCTGGCATCAAGACCTGTTAATGTTCCTGTTAACGTTCCCGAAATCAAAGCTATAGCCAAGCGTGAATCTCTAGCAGGTAATTTGGTGATCCTCACTCTGGGAGAGGGTGATTTTGAACGCGGATTTCTATTTATCACTGCTCAGATATGGAAAGAAAGCGATAGAATACCAACCCAATGTATAGGACAGTTACCGCCAGCACCAGAAATTATTGAACTCTATAGCCGTTGTATATCAATTTACAAGGGTTTGAATTTGCATCCTCGGATCAAGCCTAAATCAACGCAAGTGATAAATTTTTCCATAAGAGACATTGATCCATTAGCTCAAGAATTGAAACAGTTACTGAATAAATGGCTCAACTCAGAGACATTTCGCCCTATTAACAATATGTTGCGAGAAAAATTCATGACTTCTGACAATGTGCTGTTAATCATTCAATCGGAAAAGCTAGATGTACAGCGACTTCCCTGGCATCTGTGGGATTTTTTTAAGTCTTATAATAAGGCTGAAGTTGCCTTAAGTATTCCATTTTATGACCGAGTAGAAAAAACAGTGCCTAATAGAGCGAAGAAGAGAATCTTAGCAATTCTTGGCGACAGTACCGGAATTAATGTTGAGGAAGATAGGAGGGTTTTAGAGAACTTACATGATGCAGAAACGAAGTTTTTGGATGAGCCAAATCCTTCAGAGTTAGATAAACTATTGTGGGATGAAAATGGGTGGGACATTTTCTGTTTTTCAGGGCACAGTTCAAGTCAATGGGATGCAAGAAACGGTTGCATTTATATCAATAAAACTGATAAGTTAATGCTTGATAAGTTAGAGAATGCCCTAAGAGCAGCGATTGAACGGGGTTTGCAACTAGCCATTTTCAACTCCTGCAATGGCTTGGGATTAGCAACGTATTTAGCTTCTTTGCACATCCCCCAAATCATCGTTATGCGGGAACCAGTGCCGGATTTGGTGGCACAAGAATTTTTAAAGTACTTTCTGAAAGCGTTTGCCAGTGGTAAGTCTTTTTATGCGGCAGTGCGAGAAGCACGGGAGAGGCTACAAGGCTTAGAAAATAAATTTCCCTGTGCGACTTGGTTGCCGGTGATTTGCCAAAATCCTGCTGAAATACCAATGATTTGGTAGTGGTGATTTAACCTGAGCAATCAGTCAATCAATCCCCGTGTGGCTTGGTCGATTACTTTTTTAGTCGGTTGCTCGACGAACTGTCGTCCGCAGTCATGGCATTTGAACCGTTGTTTACCGTTGTGGATGCGGCCATTCTTGACCGTCTGGGAAGATGCACAAATGGGGCAGGCATGGAAGGAGAACAGCAAGAAACTCTACTTCTCCATCATTACATCTTGAGCACTATCGGCGTCTGAATTGCCGAAATGTCCCGTATACGTATGCACGAACTGTCCGATAGTATACATTAGCTCTTCTCCTGCAAGCTTTACGTTGTGATACAGGGCGAGTATCACAGTGACTTCGCATACTGTTCAAAAACTTTTGATCGCATGTTTTTATTCGTCTAGATCTTTGAGAAACAGTTAAGGCTCGATGCATATCATCTTTTCGGATCTCTTCATAACAATAGTCGTGTTGGACATAGGCTGAACTGAATTGCCAATAAGGCCCTATTTCTTTGGATGCAGTGCAAAAGTCACCTCTGTAATGATGCTGTGGCGGATCAGCGAATACTGGATTATTTATCTCTAAAACAAGCCCACTCGTAATGCAAACCAACATGAAGAAGTTGTTATGAAAAATTCTTTTTGAGCTTTTTTTGTTCATAAAAACCATACTCCTCAGCAGGTAACGTAGCTAAAAAGGCCAAGTAGGGAATGAGACGCGCCTTTCCTTTCAATTAGGGACTCGCATAGAAATAAAATACCAGCTAGACAATCTGTATTAAGCAGAAGATCCCAAAACTTGATTGGTACATTATTAAACCGCAAGTCCCATATTTAAGAAGTGGACAGAATTCAAGAACGTTATCTTAATGGAGTTTCTTACTGATTACAGTCGCCGCGCTCTGGCTTGAAACCCATAGCACGTACCTGCTCAGGATTGCAGCCTCCCGCCCCGAAACCAACACCAGGAGGGGTTCGGAACGGCTCTTGTTTTAACACCTGCCACCATAGGCAGCCATAGGACGATGCGACTTGTGCTATGGGGAATCTCCTGGCACCTTGCACTACTCTTATAAGGCGAGGAGCTTTAAACTTTGGATTGAAACACTTAATTATGACTTGCGTTGGACTCCCTGAATCTGGTACTGCCTTAGCTGGAGCCATGACGGACAAATTGCAGGCAATTAACAGCGTCACTAGGACTTTGGAGCGAAAGATACCTATCGGGGCAGTGATGCTAGCTTTTTGCATTGTTACAAGTTTCCTTTTATTGATTGCTATTGTCTACTGAGCTAAATTAACTTTCCATTTGATGCCTATAAACTGACCGTATGTGTTAGGAGTTAAATCCACAGTTACATCTCCTGTCCGACCGTCTAACTATTTCAGACTATCCTTGAAGTATTAAAGTACAAGATAAAAACTCTAACTGAGTGAGTTCGCTTTCTTGTCTATTACTCATCCCAAAAGCTGGAGTTTTATACAAAATTTAAAAAAATTAATTTTTGTAACAATTTTTATAATAGCTAGGCGCTTCAGCAGAGTAAAAAGCAGAAGTTTTAATTTTTTCGTAACTAAGTACTTAGGCTCATAACGTTTGGCTCACTAGAGAAAACCTGGGTGATAGGTGCTTTCCCTAGTTAGCTGGATAAAGCTTGGTGAAAAAGTATGATAAATGCTTTATTAAAAGATTCCAGTATCAGCGGTGCTGTCATAACAATGGATGAGCAACTGACAAAGTTAATAACAGAGGCGCAACGACACCCTCTCTACTCAGAGGAGCGGCAAAAGGCTTTAACTCAGCTGGTGGATGAAATTATGCGATCGCGCAAAATTTGTCGTACATCTAAATGTCAATCGCTATCTAGTATTTATCAAGAGACTTATCAGCAAGTACGACAGCAACTTTTGCATGATGTTGACGGAGCAATAGATAATTACAACCCGCAGCGTACTTTCACGAGGGAATGGGTAAATACACTGCGGGATAATGCTTGTAGAAAGATACTAGATGATGCTTGGCTTCAAAGGCTAGCTCTAATAGTCCAACAGTCTAAGCTCCAGACTGAAGAGCGGGATTATGGGTTAAGAGAACTGATTGAAGCAATTCGGTTATCAAACAGGCTTTGTCATCCGCATTCAAATAATATCCCCGCTAGTTTTTACAAACTGATTTATGAAGAGGCAGTTAATCAAACCTTGCTTTATGTCTGCCTAAACATAAACAATTATGACCCCAATAGAGGTAGAACGGGTAGTTTCATGACATGGGTTAATTTTCGGCTAGATAGAGTAGTTATAGAAGTTCGGAACGAGTTATTAAATTCTGATATATCATTTTCACCAGAAGACTTAGACAAGTTACCGACACCTCAAGAAGAACCTTCATTATCTGAAAAATTTCGGGAATGCATAAAAGAAGATGCTGAAAATATTTTTAAGCGAAGACATATGAGAAATCGCCTAGCGGGACTTAAACAAAATTTAAGATTAAAAAAGAGTATAATGCTTAATTAGCATAGCTTTCACGTTGAAAGAAGCTCA
>NZ_WVID01000050.1 GCF_010091925.1 Nostoc sp. B(2019)
TAGTGTGTTGACCCGCTTTGTAATGCCTTGAGGTCATAATTCACGATTGTGACACTTCAAAGGGCGGAATGTAGGTACTAAAACGCGAACGGGCGGTGAAGGCCCCCAAAGCAAAAGCGCCAGATATTAAGATGGTCAACTATTGGTGATCGAGTTTTCGAGTACATATTGACAGTAGACACCAAATAGATAGTCTACTGTCGTATGAATGTGACTTACGAGCTTATTATCCACTATGCCCGTAAGCCATATTCACCTGCTGCGATCGCCATTATAATGCTCAAATCAAATATTTAAATCGCGCACAGCAAAACGAATTTGCTCCATACGCCTGCGATTAACACCAAGATCCGACTCTCCCACGCGAGATGCCGAGCGCAGATGAATTACTGACTCATTAGGAGGGAAATAAAACTCTACGTCATCAACAAACTTAAAGATGCGGCTTTTAGAAAGAGCATGAATGTAATCATCTGTCTGTTCTATAACCTCTGTACGAGGAACAACAGTGAGAACTTTTAGTAAGATTTCTCTAGCTGCATTGCGGTCTACATGATAAGTAATCGGATCAATGGCGTGTTTGGGATCTGCGTTCTGACTCACAACACAGTTGTTTGAAGCTGGACAATAAATAAGATGACCATTATCAACTCTCAAACCAGAAGAAGCAGCCCAAGTAGCCCCAGGAAGCATGAAACTACTAATCAAAGTTAGAAGTATTGCAAAAGTAATCCTCCGTAGGAGCCGTTGCGCGAACACTGTTAGTATACGAAACATTATAAATTTACTCCTCAAGCTTTAAATAGTACTTCCTTATTTTCGGTCATTCCGGTTCCGCTATGAGTTGCTAGTTCACCTACGTAAACTAAGTATTTTAAAATACAATTTAGTTTATTGATATTCTAATATATATGCTGAAAAAAACTTAACTTTTAGATGGTTGCTGAAGATTTAGAGAATCGTGTGCCTGGAATTGTCAAGCTCAAGGTTCTACACACTTCTTAATAAACCAGCCCTGGGAACGCAAAACGTTCTAATCTAAAAGCTGACTGGGTTAATTTACTGGCAGTTTTGAAGGCGGCACTCTAAAGCTCTTAAGGCATAAACATACCGATGTGTCAAGCCTCAAAGCAACCCAGACTTAACACATAAATGATTATGATGGGAGTTTTACAAATCCGATGAGTGTTAAGGCGAGTGGTGGAAGCTCAGTTGCGCGTCCGCAACTATATCAAACTCTAGCAGTGGCGACAATTACCCAAGCGGAACAACAAGACCGCTTTTTGGGAACCGGTGAACTAAATGAACTGGCAAGCTATTTTGCATCTGGTGCAAAGCGTCTAGAAATTGCCCAGACGCTCACGGAAAATTCTGAGATTATCGTATCTCGAGCTGCCAACCGGATTTTTGTCGGTGGTTCGCCAATGGCTTTTTTAGAAAAGCCGAGGGAACCAGAATTGGCAATGGCTGTTGCTAGTAGTACTAATGTTCAAGAGGGAATGAGACTGGGAAATGTCACCTACGTTGAAAGTCGTGGTGGGTTCCTAGAAAATTTACGCTCAATATTTAACTCATCCCCCAGTGGCCCGACACCTCCAGGTTTCAGACCAATCAACATTGCTCGTTATGGGCCGAGCAACATGGCGAAGAGTTTACGGGACTTATCCTGGTTCTTGCGCTACGCTACTTATGCGATCGTCGCTGGCGACCCCAACATCATAGCGGTGAATACACGGGGTCTACGGGAAATAATTGAAAATGCCTGCTCCGGTGAAGCAACATTAGTGGCTTTGCAGGAAATCTCAGCTGCGGCACTCTCATATTTCCGCAGGGATGCTGAGGCTACAGAAATTGTGTCTCAGTACATGGATGTTTTGTTGACAGAATTCAAAGCAGCCACGCCCTCAAATAAACTCCGCCAACGTCCTTCAGGTGATCAGCAAGGGTTGCAACTGCCACAAATTTACTTTAATGCGGCAGAGCGGCGACCCAAGTTTGTGATGAAGTCTGGGTTGTCAACTAGCGAGAAAAATGAGGTAATCAAAGCAGCATATCGGCAAATCTTTGAGCGCGACATTACCCGTGCTTATAGCTTGTCAATATCTGACCTAGAATCCAAGGTGAAGAATGGCGACATCTCGATGAAAGAGTTTGTTCGCCGTTTAGCAAAATCTCCCCTTTACCAAAAACAGTTTTACCAGCCTTTTATTAACAGCCGAGTTATCGAACTGGCTTTCCGTCACATTCTGGGACGGGGGCCAAGTAGCCGCGAAGAAGTACAAAAATACTTCGCGATTATTTCCCAAGGCGGTCTAGCAGCCTTAGTGGATGCTTTAGTAGATTCTGAAGAATACAGCGACTACTTTGGCGAAGAAACAGTACCCTACCTTCGTGGTCTGGGTCAAGAGGCACAAGAATGTCGCAACTGGGGGCCGCAGCAAGACCTGTTTAACTACAGTGCGCCTTTCCGCAAAATCCCTCAGTTCATCACCACTTTTGCTGCTTACGAACAACCACTACCAGATCAGCATCCCTACGGTTCTGGTAATGACCCCTTGGAAATTCAGTTTGGGGCAATTTTCCCGAAAGAAACTCGCAACCCCAGTACTAGCCCGGCTCCTTTTGGCAAGGATACCAAACGCATCCTAATCCACCAAGGGGCAGGCATTAATAACCAAAATAGTAATCCCAAGGCACGAGGTGAGGCTCCCGGTACTCTTGGGCCCAAGGTGTTCAAGCTGGATCAACTTCCTGGCACTATTGGTAAGAAGGCTGCCAAAGGTGCAAGTGTAAAATTCTCCGAAAGCTCAACGCAAGCAGTGATTAGAGCTGCTTACCTGCAAGTTTTCGGACGTGATGTCTACGAAGGTCAGCGTCAGAAGGTATTGGAAATCAAGCTGGAAAACGGCAACATTTCCGTGCGGGAGTTTGTCCGTGCTTTAGCTAAGTCGGATATATTCCGTAACCTGTACTGGACATCGCTGTATGTTTGTAAGGCGATAGAGTACATCCATCGTCGCTTATTGGGTCGTCCGACCTACGGTCGTCAAGAACTCAACAAGTACTTTGACATTGCTTCTAAAAAGGGCTTTTATGCGGTGGTTGACGCCATCATTGATAGCCTAGAGTACACTGAGGCATTTGGTGAAGATACAGTTCCCTACGAACGGTATCTGACTCCTGGTGGTGTGGCACTACGACAGCTACGGGTTGGTAGCATTCGTGAAGATGTCGGCACAAGAGTCCAGAAGGAAGAAACGCAAAACTTTGTGAAACTGGGTACAGTCCCAGAAAATCGGACAGAACCAGATATTCAGTTCCGTATTAACCAAGGTGTCAGCAAGCAGCGAGAACAAACAAAAATCTTCAAGTTGGTAGCGAATACCAGTGATAAAGTTGCAGTAAAAACTTTGATCAGCGCTGCGTACCGCCAGATTTTTGAGCGCGATATTGCACCCTACATTGCCAAAAACGAATTTACAGCGTGGGAAAGCAAGCTAGGGAATGGCGAAATCAGTGTTAAAGAATTTATTGAAGGTTTGGGTTACTCGAATCTTTATCTCAAGGAATTCTATACACCCTACCCCAACACTAAGGTGATTGAGTTAGGAACTAAACACTTCCTGGGACGCGCACCACTAGACCAGGCAGAAATCCGTAAGTACAACCAGATTTTGGCTACTCAAGGTATTCGTGCCTTTATCAGTGCCCTGCTGAATAGTGTGGAATATAATCAGGTGTTTGGTGAAGATACGGTGCCTTACCGTCGCTTCCCGACCCTACCAGCTGCAAACTTCCCGAATACCGAGAAGCTTTACAACCAGCTAACTAAGCAAAATGATGACGTGGTTGTGCCTAGCTTTGAGCCAGTGCAATCCAGCAAAGAATCTGCCAACACACCGCTTTTAGCGCGAGCGATCGCAGATATAGCAGCGCAAACAAAGGCTACCGAAAATGGTAAGCCCTCGTTTACTGAACTGGGTCGTTCCTACAATGGTCGCGGACAATCTACCGAAGTGGGTGCAGGTACAAGCCACCGTAAACATGCACGCATTTACCGTCTGAGTGAGAACATAAACCAAGCAGAAATGCAACAGTTAATCAATGCGATTTACTGTCAGGTGTTAGATGTGTTCAGCCCTCAAGTGCCTGATGATTTCCGCCTTACCCATTTAGACGGCAAACTCCAAAATGGTGAAATTTCCGTGCGGGAGTTTGTGCGTGAACTGGCAAGTTCGGAAATTTATCGCCAGCGCTATTTCATGCCTTATCCCCACACCAAGGTGATTGAGTTCCTATTCCGCCACCTGTTGGGGCGTACACCCGCAACTCAAGAAGAAATTAGCCAGTACAACAAGCTGCTAGCTGATAGCGGTTTGCAAGCTGCTGTAGAAGCAATAGTGGATAGCCCAGAATATTCCTGCTTCTTTGGAGAAGATGTGGTGCCTTACAACCGCTTCCCATCCTTGCCAGCAGGTAACTACCTCGGCAGTGTACAAGCGGCTGCTGACCTGGTGAAACAATCGGGTCGTCCAAGCGATCGCTAAAGCACTACGTGCAGGGATTGGTGAGACAGCGCTGCGGGAGGGTTTCCCTCCGCAGGCGACTGCGAACCCGAAGGGAGACTGGGGAAAACCTTTCCCAGTCCAGAATCCCTAAGTACCTAGTTCGCCTTCGCAACCTTTCGTAATAACGCTTTCAGATTGCAGCTAAGATAGTAAATCTGAAAATTAATATTACAAACTGTTAAGAGCAGTCATAAATGCTCAACAGAATGCCGGAAAATATTTTGCGGAAGGTAGCTGAGTTTAGAAGGTTGTGTACTTGTATTAACTCAAGCAAACTCGTAATCTATTAGCAATAGCAGTTATTTAACTGTTGTATCTAAAAAGACGAGACAACAGAACCTCTGTCTACCAAATTTAAAGTCGTACCAGTTTAATCAAATCCTGGTTTCATTAGTATTGGAGGAATCCATTAATGAGTATCGTCACGAAGTCCATCGTGAATGCTGATGCAGAAGCCCGCTATCTCAGCCCTGGTGAACTGGATCGGATCAAGTCCTTTGTTGCAGGTGGTGAGCGCCGTCTGCGGATTGCTCAAGTTTTGACAGAAAATCGCGAGCGGCTGGTTAAGCAAGCTGGCGACCAACTGTTCCAAAAGCGTCCTGATGTTGTTTCTCCTGGTGGTAACGCCTACGGTCAAGAATTGACCGCTACTTGTCTGCGTGACCTCGATTACTACCTCCGCCTTGTCACCTACGGTATCGTTTCTGGTGACGTTACCCCCATCGAAGAAATCGGTGTTGTGGGTGTCCGCGAAATGTACAAGTCCTTGGGAACTCCTATTGAGGGTGTTGCTGAAGGTATCCGTGGTCTGAAGAATGTATCCGCTACACTCCTGTCTGGTGAAGACGCGGCTGAAGCTGGTAACTACTTCGACTACCTAGTTGGCGCCCTACTGTAGGGTGAAGCTGTTTCCTCGGCAAGAAACAGAAGAATTGCAATACGGTTGGAAATAAGGAATTAACAACATGCAAGACGCAATTACCGCTGTCATTAACTCTTCGGACGTTCAAGGTAAATATCTTGATACATCAGCTTTAGAGAAGCTAAAAGGCTACTTCTCCACTGGCGAACTGCGAGTACGTGCTGCTAGCACCATCAGCGCTAACGCTGCGGCGATCGTCAAAGAAGCTGTAGCAAAGTCTTTGCTATACTCTGATATCACCCGTCCAGGCGGCAATATGTACACCACTCGTCGCTATGCTGCTTGCATTCGCGATTTGGACTACTACCTCCGCTATGCTACCTATGCCATGTTGGCTGGCGATCCTTCCATCTTGGATGAGCGCGTGCTAAATGGCCTGAAAGAAACTTACAATTCCTTGGGTGTTCCTGTCGGTGCTACCGTACAAGCTATCCAAGCAATCAAAGAAGTAACTGCCAGCTTAGTAGGTTCTGATGCCGGTAAGGAAATGGGCGTTTACTTAGACTATATCTCCTCTGGCTTGAGCTAAGAGCTAGTTAGTTTGCGCTTAAGAATTTAGGTGCGGCTTTATTAAGGTCTGGAAATCAATTGTGAGTGCTAGAACGTTTTATTGCTTATCTTGTTAAATTATCAGTGATGAGTGTTAGCGGTCTAGTATTGATGCTTGATTTCCAGCCTTGGAATAATTAATTAAAGATTTGCACTCAAGATTTTGAAATAAAAAAAGTTTCCATAAACATCACAGGAGATTCTTAAATCATGTCCCGTTTGTTTAAAATTACTGCTCTTGTTCCTAGCCAAAGCCGAATTCGTACCCAACGCGAACTACAAAATACTTACTTTACCAAGCTAGTTCCCTATGAGAACTGGTTCCGCGAACAGCAACGTATTCAAAAAGCAGGCGGAAAAATCATCAAGGTGGAACTGGCAACTGGCAAACAAGGGGCTAATGCTGGGTTGCTGTAATAGCTTTATATCGAACATTATTGTAGGGAATTATTAAGAGGTCGAGAAAGACCTCTTTTTTGTAGGGTGTGTTGCAATATTTCTCGGTTAAAGGGGTGCATGTTTGAATTTACCCTTTACTCTTTACTTCTTACCCTTTCCCCAAATCACAAGGAAGGTGAATAGTGCTTATCCTATAAGTATTGGGGCGTGTTTTTGAAAGTCAAAAGTCAAACAACTTTACAAGGCGATACCCGCGAGTATAAAGCGGAACTGGAGCGCCAGCATTCTGCTTATTCTTAGCCTGTTCAACAGTTTCATCAAACACAATTAACGTTTCTTTACCAACTTTTAGCCAGTCTTCATAGGGCACACTCATATCTTCTTCAACACCGCCAATACTAGGTGGTATCATAGCTCGGTAAGCTTCATTGAATTTCCTGCGAAACCGAAAATCTACTGAAATTCTCAAACCTTCAGTTTTCCGTCTGATTGTTTGATGCAATCCACGAGCATCATTAAAATACATCGTACCGTGTTGTAGTTGTGCTTCCGTGTAAGAGACAACCATGGGAATATCTCGACCTTCATCGAAGTCAGACATCACCCGCATAGCCTGTAGTTCCATCTCGCGGGGCATTTCACCCGCTTCGATGGTTATATTATCGATGTCGCCAAACAGTGGTAGAACAACCACAGTAGCGTCAGCGGCAACACCTGCCCAGACATCGCTATGGCATTTTGAACTAGCAAAGGGTAAACGCAACCTAGTTGCGTCAGTCTTGCCATAAACCATGCGGAGATTTACTGGTAAATCCACTGCATCGATTAGGTCATTTGCTCCTAGTTGGTAGAAAGCTTCGGCAACACTCTTTTGAAAGAGGTTAAATGCCAAAGCGTGTTCTCGCTTGGGCATCAAAAGACCAGTACCAGTATAGTTGGGCAGAGAATTTCTTGCTTCTAGTAGTCGTTGAAGCATTTCATCTTCTGACAGAATGATGGGACTATTCAGACAAGCACATATATAACCCGCAGCAGCAACCCGAATTTGCTGGAATAACTCAGGCTTTAATGTGTGTTCAAACAGCAGTCGATACTGCTGCCTTGTAGCGACCCTATCAGCAAGCTCATCAAAGAGTTGATCGCCAAGCTCAGAGAATGCGATCGCACGCTCATATTGTAAGCGATCGCACACGGGGGATTTTGCTAACAGTTTTTCTAACATCATTTCTCCTAAAGTTATTCTAAATTAGCTAAGTAACTCATACATTCAAAAACAGTTCGCTTGAAAAACGAATTCTGTTATTACAAGTTAACAAGCTTAATCTATTTATAAATCGTAAAATATACTGCTTTTTACTCTTATTTATTTCCCAAAATAAATTGATTATCCTTGATATTAGTAAACTTCAGATGAAGTTGAAATTTAGAAATAAAACAAATCCTATGTGAAGCAAATAATTTTTTATAAAGCAAGAATTCATGAAGCAAAATTATATTTAGTCAGGTTTATTTTAAGAAACTAAGAATATTATCATATACAGGTTGATCATTTCTTTAAAAACCCTGCCTTTTAGCTTCAAATAAAGCAGGTATACAAAAATCGGTAAATTTAACATTAGCAACAAAACCAGCAAATGTTAAAACCTAAATAGTTCAGCTAATTAACTTTGATACTGTATTTACTCTTTGTACAGTGTTCTAAATTAGGACACCAACAAATTTCATCCCGATAACCTTTGATAGCAGGTAATTTTTGCCCACAATTTCAATGAGATTGCTCCAGACAAATATAACCAAAATGTAAATAAATAATTAAAAATGTCAACTTTGAACCATAAAAGCTCAACTAGAAATCTATATAATCGCACAGCATCAGAGTGGATTAGAGGAGAACCTAGTTCACTCTCAGACTTTACAGCACGCCCTTTTGTACTAGAGCTTTGCGAGCCTGTGGCTGGATTGCGAGTACTCGATATAGGCTGTGGTGAAGGTTATTGTAGTCGAGAGTTACGCCGACGAGGTGCTGCACAAGTACATGGAATAGACCTTTCCCAAGGCATGATTGCAGCAGCAAGCTTGCAAGAAGCGGAAGATGCTTTGGGTATTAGTTATGAAGTCGGATGTGCCACTGACCTCAAGCAGTTTGATAATGGCGAAATTGACCTAGTTGTTGCAGTATTTCTATTTAACTATTTGACAATTGCTCAAACTCAAGAATGCATGGCGGAAGTTGCACGCATTCTTCGTCCCGGAGGTCGATTTGTATTTAGCGTTCCCCACCCATCTTTTCCATATATGCGAGAAGCAGCATATCCGTTTTATTTTCAAGTGGACGGTACAGGCTACTTCAGCAAGCGAGACCAACAGTTTCCTGGTCGTATTTGGAAACGAGACGGTTCTTGGCTAAATGTTCAATTGATTCACAAAACTCTTGAGGATTACTTTAATGCCCTTAAGAATGCTGGGTTTAATACGATGCCAATTCTACAGGAATTGCGTGTGACTCCAGAACACATAGCTATAGATGAATCATTCTTTAACTCTTTGCTTGACCAACCCCTCCATCTAGCCATACAAGTATCACGATGACACAGATATCTTCTCCTGTTAGAAATTCTTTCCGTGAAATAACGGATAATCATCCTCTATGGAATCATGAGTTCCTAACCTGCTGTCGTACTGGAAATTTATTTCTACCAGACGTACAACTACTAGCTGTTCAAATGTATAAATTCTCCAAAGAATTTAATCGTATCCTAGCTAGCATTTTGTCCTGCTGCCAAGATGAAAACACTCAGTTAGTCATTTTGGAGAACCTATTTGACGAAATGGGACAGGGAGATGTAAATCAGTCTCATCCAGAATTATTTCGTCGGTTTACCCGCGCACTTGGTATTGACGACAAAACTTTAACAGCACTACCCACTGCACCTGAAACTCTTGCTCTAATTGAGACTTACTTAAGAATTCCACATCAGTACGGGTATTTAGCTGCACTGGGTGCTGTCTGTTATGCTTCCGAAGGGATTGTTAGCTCCTTGTATACGCAACTATACAAAGGAATTGTAGGTGCTGCTCCCTTGCCCAAAGAATCCTTAATCTTTTTTGAAGTTCATATTGATGTGGACGATAGTCATGCAGCAAAGCTAGCAGCCGTAATTGAACCTCGTATCAGCACGAGCGAGGAGGATATCAAGGTGAAGCTGGCTATTGTTGAAGCAATGGATGCCCGTGTCCAATTCTTTAATGGAATTCAGCGTCAGATCTCTAAATATAGCTTGTCTCCTAATTCATCGCTTCTTGTTATTGCTTAGTATAAATACGGATGCATCTGCGCTAGCTTGTAGCACTAGAATACAAGGATGTTCCCCTATTTTTTCCAGTTTTTAAAGCTTTAAATAAGACAGATCAAGGTTTGACTACACAAAAGCTTGTAATTTAAATAACCTTTTTAGGGCATTAGTTGTCAAATCTTGGTCAAATTCACAAAGCAAAATTAGGTGCAGTAGAAGGAGGTTTCCATGTACGGATTAGTGAACAAGGCGATTCAAGACATGGTATGCAGTCGCTTTGGCGAAGAGGTTTGGAAAGAAATTAAGCAGAAAGCAGAGGTAAGCGTAGATATTTTCCTTAGTATGGAAGGTTATCCTGATAACATCACCCACAAGCTGGTAAAAGCTGCTAGTGTCGTTCTGGGTTTATCTCCTTCAGAGATTATGCAAGCCTTTGGAGAATTTTGGGTTCAGTACACAGCTCAAGAAGGCTATGGCGAAATGATGGATATGAGTGGGGATACACTGCCTGAGTTTTTAGAAAACCTTGACAATCTTCATGCTCGTGTGGGAGTTAGCTTTCCTAAACTCGAACCCCCATCATTTGAGTGTACTGAGATGGAAGAAAATTCTTTGAACTTACACTATCGCTCTAGTAGAGAAGGGCTGACACCAATGATTCTTGGTTTAGTTAAGGGATTGGGAACAAGGTTTGATACAGAAGTCCATGTTACCCAAACCCAGAGTCGGGATGAGGGTGCTGAACATGATGAATTTTTAGTGCTTTATAAACCAAATTGAGCGCAGTAGCATGGCTCCTCCTCACCTTACTCTTTCGCCAGAGTTGCTGGCGAAAGCTTTTCCGTTCCACTTTGCATTTAGCCGCAATCGGGAAATTGTCCAAACTGGTGATGTTTTAGGACGCATTAGTCCTGAACCACTAGTTGGTAAATTAATTGAGCACCATTTCCAGATCAATCGTCCAAAAATTCTAGTCGATTTTGATACTATCAACAAACAGTCCCGTGCTCTGTTCATATTGGAGTTTCTACACAATGGAATGCAGCTAAAAGGTCAGATGATGTATCAGCCAGAGCAGGAGGTGACATTTTTCTTAGGTTCTCCCTGGATTACAGATACGAATAGCCTCGCGCCTTTAGGTATCAAACTCAAAGACTTTGCGATTCACGACCCAATTGTAGATTTCCTTTTTTTACTGCAAGCTCAGAATACTGCTTTGGCTGATGCCAAAAAATTAACAAAGGAACTGAAACAGCAAAGGTCACAACTACAGAGTGCGCTGCAAATCAAGGAGAATCTAGCGGAAATTGCTGAGGCACAGGCTAAAAAATTAGAAAAATCTCTCAGGGAGCTACAGCAAACTCAAGCCCAATTAGTCCAGGCTGAGAAAATGTCCAGTCTGGGGCAATTAGTTGCGGGAGTTGCTCACGAAATTAACAATCCTGTTAACTTTATTTACGGTAATTTAAAATATGCAAAAGATTATACACAATCTCTACTGAAGCTTGTGCATCTTTACCAGCAGTTTTATGCGAATCCTGTGTCAGAAATTCAAGATTGCATCGAAGCAATTGATTTAGATTTTTTACTAGATGATTTACCCAAAATCCTACATTCAATGCAAGTAGGATCTGAACGTATCGCTGAAATTGTGTTGTCCCTTCGGAACTTCTCTCGTCTTGATGAAGCTGAGATGAAAAGAGTTGATATCCACCAAGGACTGGATAGTACTTTGCTGATTCTCCAGAATCGGTTTAAGGATAGCGTTGAGCACCCTGGCATCAAATTAGTTAAAAATTATGGAAATTTGCCTTTAGTAGATTGCTATGCTGGGCAATTAAATCAAGTATTTATGAATATTATTAGTAATGCCATTGATGCACTCGAAAACTATAACAGTCAACGCGCGATCGCAGAAATTCATGCTAATCCTAATACAATTACAATTACTACAGAAGTCATAGAAACAAAGTCTGTTGTTATCCGAATTGCTGACAATGGTTCAGGAATTACACAAGCAGTTAAGGAACGACTGTTTGATCCATTTTTCACAACTAAGCCTGTAGGTAAGGGTACAGGATTAGGTTTATCAATCAGCTATCAGATTGTAGTTGAAAAACATGGGGGAACACTGAGATGTATATCGGAACCTGGACAGGGAACTGAGTTTTGGGTTGAAATTCCCCTATTAATGGACAACCAAGCAGTAAATTGCGTTAAATCATTGAGTTTTATTAAATAAATATCTTGAGAATCAGGTTAAGACTTACGCATTGACAGAGTGATAAAATAATGCGCTGGAAAACAAGTGTTATCTACATCCCTACAACTTCCGAACAGCGGTAATTCTTCGGTCATTTATTTTGAGGCTGTAGAAAGCTTTGCAACCATCTGAGTACGTGATGAAACCTCAAGCTTGCAAAACATCCTTTTTAAGGCTTGTTTAACAGAGTTTTCAGTGATCCAAAGTTCAGTGCTAATTTCTGCATTGGTTCGCCCTTGAGCTACCAAGTCAGCAATTTGGACTTCACGAGGCGTTAAACGCTCAGTCTGTAATAATGGGTGTTGCGATCTCACCGTTGCCAACCAAGCGGAAATGTGCATACAAAGCGCACTCAAATCTGTCAGATTTTGTGAATCAAATGCAGGCATTCCCTGCTCACGGGTAAAACCTACCACACCCACTAACTGACCAGTGCCAACAATCGGCCCTGCCATGACGTGCCAGTGGTCAGCACGAGGACAAATTAACTTCCACGTTTTCGGTTCTACTACCAAAGCTTCATGAACAGGGGCATGGCGTTCTAGCAAGTAGCGTGTAACTGGATTATGTTGAGGTGATAATGCAATTTGCAGTGCTTTTTGGAGCTTGCTGTTAGCTAGAGGAATTTGAGCAAAGAAAAACAGCCCACTTCGTGTAGCCGAAAAATATTCACTCATTTGTGCGGATATGTGCAAACGCAACGTTTGTTCATCTTGAGCTTGAGCAATTGCATGGAACAGAGCTTGTAAGGCAACCATAGTTGGCAAAGTGTACCCTTTCGTGGTCTAGGCGCAGTATAGCAACCAGACCTATCTTAGCTTTAGTCACATCAAGTTTTTTCCTTTATTTGCTTTTTTGGACGACTTTAGCATGACCATAAATTCTGACATTACTCACAAACAGATAACCCTGCGCTGGATTCAAATTAGTTTTTTGGTAGCAGCAGTGTTTTTCAATCTCTGTTTAGTAACCCAATTATTAAGTGTTGGACTAGCTTACTTTTACAACTCTGATTGGTGGAACCTACATATTTGGCTCGTACGAGGATACAGCGGACTCTCACTAATTTTGTTGGTATGGGTATTTTTGATTCCATTCCCCTCAAGAGTCCAGAGCCTTACAACAAGTATCCCAGTGCTACTTGGGCTGCAATTTCTCACAATTCACTTAAAGACTTCTTTTCCTTTAGCAGTCTTCCACCCACTCATCGGCTTTTCCTTATTCTCTATTTCCACAACCCTAGTTCATCGGGTATGGCACATCGTATCTCCAAACCATAACTAAGACTAAGACTAAATCCAAAAAGGAAACACAACTTTTAATTCTTTTAACGTTATTACAGGAGAAATATAAGTGTCTCAATACGCACACCCATCCTTTCTTATTGATACCGATTGGCTGGTAAATCATCTCAATGAGCCAAACATTCGCATTATCGAAGTGGATATGAGTCCAGAGCCTTACGAAAATGCTCATATTCCTGGTGCTGTGTTCTGGAATATCTTTACAGACTTATTATTGCCCGATTTGAAGATAAATTTGGATACAAGCGCCTTTGAGAGGCTGATGTCACGCTCAGGCATCACCAATGACATGACAGTGATTGCTTATGGCAGCGATCCTGGAACCGGAGCCTGGATTTTCTGGTTATTAAAAGTCTTTGGACACGATAATGTACGAGTTCTCAATGGCGGCTACCAAAAATGGAAGTCAGAAGACCGTCCATTGGCAACTGAGTTATCAACGTTTCCTGAGACTGATTACTGTGCCAAAGCCCCTGATGATCGTCTGAGAGTATTACATAATGAAGTTCGCTCGTCAATTGATCGAAGCGATGTCTACGACGGGCTACGCCTACGCGTGTTATTAGATGTCCGAACACTTCAAGAATACAGTGGTGAGTGGTTTTTTTCTCAACCACCAAAAGAAGGTGAACGTACTGGACACATTCCAGGTGCAGTGCATCTTGAGCATATCTTAACTCTCAACAAAGATGGAACTTTTAAATCATTCAACGAATTAAAAAATTTTTTTAACAGTTATGGCATTACAGCGGATAAAGAAGTATTTCCTTACTGCGCCATTGGTGGGCGTTCTGGATATATTTGGTTTGTCTTGAAGTACTTATTGGACTATCCGAATGTTCGGAATTACGATGGCTCTTGGAATGAGTGGAGTCGCCTGCCTAATGTAGCCATTGAAAGGTAGTAAAAGTTATTTGTTAATGCCTCTGGCTAACAACTTTGACATGATGCAGCCGCCCTGGTTACTAGGATGAGCGTAGCCATCGTATCCCGACATAGGCTATTTACTCACCGATTTTAGCACCTCACTTTTTCACGTTGCTCCCTTATCTGCCCAGTACGGCAGCAACCGCTACCGCACCATTGAGTACGCCGATGGTGCATGGTGCGCCTCCGAGTAATGAGAAAGCGCCTGCCTTGTCTCATGATTAGAGCGTAATTAATGTGAGGAGTTGTAGTGCGAGTATTTGTGTTGGGCGTGGCTCTATTTGCGATCGCTCTGCCTGGTGCGGATTGGCTGCTACGATTGGGCAGCCAAGGCACTAAGGTGAAAAGCCCAAAATTCGATAAATTTTTTGGGCTTTTTGCCTACCTTGAAAGGACTAGTTACGCATTGACAAAAGTGCTATTGATGTATGTTAGGCAGGAGAAGTATTGGTGAGATTGCCCACAATGTACTCATGCACAACTAAAGTGAATAGATTCCTTGGCAATTCATACCAATTAGAGATTATATTTTCAGAACGCATGAACTCCAAGCGAAAAAATGCTTGAAGTGAACAAAATATGTGTGTTTTAATCACATAGTTATCTCGAACCCTTACGGGTTCGCCAGTCGCGTGGGCGGGTTTCCCGACTTGAGCGGACTGCCGTGGGAACCCTCCGAAGTTTGGAGCGGAGGCTTCCGACGCTCCAACTTCTCTCCGCAACGCGCTGGCTCACCATGAATTGACAAATATCACATATTTGTTTTATGGCTCTGTGAAAACTTTTAATTCTCCAATAAGTATCATAATTATGAGTTATAAGTTATTATTTATAAGTTTTATTCCTAACTCTAATTCCTAACTTTTTACCTGTACTGATCGTGAATCTACGTAGCCTGATTCCAATTTTTGGTAATTCCGTCTCCGTCTGGGCATTAGAAGCGCGGTTGTTGCGCTGGTTAACATTGATTTGGCTGTTTGTCGGCTTAATCATGCTGTTCTCAGCATCTTATCCCGTTGCTGACTCCCGTCATGATGATGGGTTGTACTACTTCAAGCGTCAAGTCATTTGGGTCTTAGTTTCCTTAATTGGATTCAACATTATTGTTAATCTACCATTGCAGAAAATTTTGGGATTATCCCATTGGTTTTTGATACTGTTTTTAGCATTAATTTTCGTCACATTGATACCAGGATTGGGAAAGAAAGCTTTTGATGCGGCCCGTTGGATAGCCATCGGCCCAGTTCCCATCCAACCCTCGGAATTAATTAAACCTTTCTTGGTACTGCAAAGCGCACGGCTTTTTGGTCAGTGGGAACGAATAAGTTGGCGGGTTCGCTTTACTTGGCTGGGTATTTTTGGTCTTGTACTTTTAGGGATTCTTGCCCAGCCTAACTTGAGTACAACAGCACTTTGCGGCATGACTATTTGGCTAATTGCTCTAGCAGCTGGATTGCCTTACAAATACTTAGGAGGAACGGCAATCGGTGGAGTAATGTTAGCAATCCTCAGCATTAGTATTAAAGAGTACCAGCGTAAGCGGGTGATGTCATTCCTCAACCCTTGGGCAGACGCTACAGGGGACGGCTACCAGTTAGTGCAAAGTTTGCTAGCAGTCGGTTCTGGTAGGACTTGGGGAGCTGGATATGGGCTTTCTCAACAAAAGCTGTTTTATTTACCAATTCAGGACACTGATTTTATTTTTGCCGTGTTCGCCGAAGAATTTGGCTTTGTTGGCAGTATGGTGTTGTTAACACTTTTAGCTTTATTCGCCACTCTGGGATTAATTGTGGCACTGAAGGCTAAAAATCCAGTACATCAACTAGTAGCGATCGGTGTAACAATTTTGATGATAGGACAATCATTGCTTCATATTGGTGTTGCCACAGGTTCTCTACCAACCACGGGCTTACCTTTGCCTATGTTTAGTTATGGTGGTAATTCTATGATTGCCAGCTTGATAGCTGCTGGATTGCTAATTCGGGTAGCACGCGAGAGTAGTGAGGCTGAGGTAGTACCATTACGAAGACCCTTGTCTGAAAATGGGCGCAGACGCCGGATGTTTCAGAAAACCAAGAATTGAACTAACAAAAGTCTAATATCGCCACCCGTTAGGGCTGGGTGGACGAAATCAATAAAATTAACCAAAAATTAATATGAGAGTAAAAGTTAGCTATTCACCAACTGTAAGTGAAGTAAATGAAGTTGACCTGGTTTTAGAAACTACAACAAAGGAAGAGTGGGTAATAGGTCGCGCTCCTGATTCTGACATAATCCTGGACAGTCTTGATGTCAGTCGGCTACATGGCAAGTTCTTGCTTAAAGGTGGAAGTTACTACTTTTGTGACCTGGGCAGTAGAAATGGCTCAATAGTTAATGGAGAACAGGCAGAAGAAGATCAACTATATATTTTGAAGGATGGAGATACTATCCAGATCGGAGATTATCTTTTGATAGTGGAACCAGTTAATCTTTTGTTTGAGCAATTATCAGAAACAATTTCTAGAAATATAGATCCTTCTTCATTTTCTCAAACGCAAACGACTGAAAATGTCAACAGTTTCAATATTGCTAATCCAATAACAGAAGAATTTAGTCAAACTAGAGGTGAATTAGAAACCCTTGAAATTGTTAATACTGCTTATTCAGAAAGTAGCGAAAGCTCAAAATTTACTTTTACTCAGCCTGATGATGTCATGTCTGTGTTTGAGGCAATAATTAACCCTGAAGACATAATTCAGCCACTAGAGATAGTAAACGAAGTTCCAGAAGCGTTTAGTGATGAAGTTGTGGATTTAGGTATACCAATTGCAGAAGAAATCAGCATAGATGTTGACGAGATAGAAGCACTGGAAGCCATTAATAATGAACTTACAGTTTTTGAGACGGCACTTGCAGCAGAAGCTAATTTCGGACAGCCACAGGATATATTTAGCCAGACATCTGAGGAGGAAAGTACGGCTCTAGAAGTTATCAACGCTGAAGCTACAGATTTGGGTACATCTGAGAGGGTAAGCCAAGTTTCTCAGGTATTTGCTGGACGCAGTGATACTATCAAAGCTCAACCTGAAGTTGTCGAGGTGTTTAGCAATCACTATATTGATTTTAGTACTACACCCACAGAACAAGTTAGTATAAATATTAATGACATAGCTCTTAGTTCTCTTCCTACAAATGTAAGCGAAGTCTTTGAATCCACTAATATTTATATAGAAACAACAGAAGAGACTCTGTTTCATGAGATTGCAGAAGCAGCAAATGCCAATGACCATCCTCAAAGGCTCACTCAAAGAAAAATAGTTCTCATAGCTCATGAAACTAAGAAATCAGAACTTGCCGAATTTTTTGCTCAGTATCAAGACTTTTTCTCGCATAGCTTCACAATCACTTGGCCATCTATTAGTGAACTTTTAGAACAACAGACGGGTATAACTATTAGTCAACAAATATCAGCAGCAACATCTGGAGGATATTTAACAATTGCCTCATTAGTTTGCTCAGGAGATGTTTTAGCAGTTATTTTCTTAAGAGATTTTCTGCAAACTCAGCCTGGTCAAGTAAATGAAGAAGCGTTGCTGAGGTTATGTAATATTAACAAAGTTTTACTTGCAACGAATGTTCCAACAGCAGAGGCGATCGTACATTATATTAAGCACATAGCACAATAGCACTTATGATGAGCCGATCGCAGTCCTGGACGCGAAGGACTTGTTATTAGACATCGCATCATTCACTTTAAAGAGTATATTTTGAAACTTCCCCTGCCTTCTGCTTTACTACGTTTCGTAGATGCAGGAGGCTTTGCTAAATCAGCGTATTGTTTTAATTGCCCGTTAGTTTAACATCCAAGTCTGCGATCGCTCTATGATCCGGTAAGTATGATCTAACGAGGATAAATTATGACGCAGACAATCGCAATTAACGACAGTCAGCGCTTGCAACTTGCGCCTTTAGAAATACCATCCCGTTTGCTACTGGGCCCTGGGCCATCAAATGCCCATCCTACAGTACTTCAGGCAATGAATACCTCCCCTGTTGGGCATCTTGACCCAGCTTTTTTAGCACTAATGGATGAAATTCAATCCCTGCTGCGCTACGTATGGCAGACAGAAAACCCATTAACTATTGCAGTCAGCGGAACGGGGACGGCTGCAATGGAGGCGACAATTGCCAATGTCACAGAACCCGGTGATGTAGTTTTGATTGGTGTAGCTGGTTACTTCGGAAATCGTCTGGTTGATATGGCTGGGCGATATGGCGCTGATGTACGAACTATTACAAAACCTTGGGGCCAAGTCTTCACGTTGGAAGAACTCCGAACTGCTATGGAAACTCACCGTCCGGCTATTCTGGCTCTAGTTCATGCCGAAACCTCCACAGGCGCACGTCAACCCTTGGAAGGAGTAGCTGAGGTGTGCCGCGAATTTGATACTTTGCTGCTGGTGGATACTGTGACAAGTTTAGGTGGTGTCCCCTTGTTTTTAGATGCTTGGGGAGTTGACTTGGCTTATAGCTGTAGCCAAAAAGGTTTGGGTTGTCCACCCGGTGCTTCGCCTTTTACCATGAGTTCGCGTGCAGTTGAGAAATTGCAGCAGCGCCGCACAAAGGTTGCAAATTGGTACTTGGATATGTCGTTGCTGGGCAAATATTGGGGTACTGAACGCACCTATCACCATACAGCACCTATTAACCTTTATTATGCATTGCGGGAAGCACTGCGCTTGATTGCAGAGGAGGGACTGGCAAACTGCTGGCAGCGTCATCAAAAGAATGTAGAGTATCTCTGGGAAGGATTGGAAGACTTAGGATTAAGTTTGCACGTTGAGCAAGAGTTTCGGCTACCAACGCTTACCACTGTGTGTATTCCAGCTGGAGTAGATGGTAAAGCAGTTGCACGGCAGTTACTCAATGAACATAATATTGAGATTGGTGGTGGTCTTGGTGAATTAGCTGGTAAAGTTTGGCGTGTTGGACTGATGGGTTTCAACAGTCGCAAAGAAAGTGTTGATCAACTTTTAGCAGCACTACGGCAGGTTTTACCTGAGTAGTTTTGGTGTGATTTGGTGCGTTACCTGTTGTTAACGCACCTGATAAAAAGAGCGATCGCGCCAGTATTATTTATGAATCACTGCGATAAAAAACCAGCAACCAGCAAAGGCAACAGTATCAGGACAGACACAATCAAAACGAGGGTTGCCGGATCAATTTTAATGACGTTCTTCTGTGGATCACGCATGTGGCACTTTCTCGATGACTAAATAAGTGTATTAAGTCAGCCTAAAGGATGTTTGCTCAGTTTTCAAAGCCCCATTAGGTTGAAAAGTATTAGGCGACTGGAAGTCGCTACTACACAAACCAAGTCCACCTCCGTGGACTAAGGAAAAATCAAGAGTTTTTAACCCACGCAGGTGGAGAGAAGTCTGAGCGGTTCGCGGAGCGTCTCGTAGAGAAGGGGAGACGCCAAAGGCGAACGGAGTTTTGTCTGTGTAGCCGCGACTTCCAGTCGCCAGGGCTAGTAATAAATTAAACTTTTTAAACAACCTCTAATTAAAGGTTTGATTCTTCGAGAAATAGTTTAAGTTCTGACTTTCCCTTTTAACCAAGGCTATTTTGACCTGATCGTGGTTGAGGATGCTTGCATTGGTATTAAGCAGCGACACGAGCAAGTCTCAAAAGCAAATCAAAACTTTTATCTCTCGGAAATTACTGAATTATTTCTTTGTCAGGCTAGCATTAATTTTACTTCGCTTCTAATTGATATTACTAAGTAAGTATCTTAGTAGTTTATTTGTTACGTATTATCACGGTTAAGATGACAGACTTATCTTTCTCAATTCTACGCAATGAATAGAGTTATACAGGTTGTTATATTACCTTGCTAGATTTTGTACATACCAATATTATCAAGCTTTGTAGGCTTATTTGGTTAAGCGATCGCTTACAAACAAAACTTTGTGGATCATACGGATGATATGGATATATATTTAACCGACTAACTATCTCAGACCAGTAATGACGAATGTATCTAGAGCAGTTAGAGTATAGTCTCAAAGAGAATAGAGATTACAAAATAGGAAAAGAGCTTAAGTTGTAAGACTTTCAGCTTTTTATAGCAAGCTAGAGTTCAGTAGTTCACTGAGTTAACCGTAGTAGTCCAGCTACGGTTTTTTCATGTCATCAGATTATTAGGCTAAGTATACCCTAATAGGTAATACGGTTTAACGGTAGCCGTCACACTAAAGGGTGACGGCTAAACAAGCAAAGCCTGCGCCAAAAGTTAGTTTTTCTACAAAATATCTGCTTGTTAGTAGAACCATCAGCTAAATCTAGCTCTGGATCAGATCGGGAAATGAAGATATGGAAAAGCGATCGCTACTACCTCTATTGCTTGCTCTACAGTTTTTCGGATCAAGAAGATTTTACGGCTTTGAAGCTAAGTTTTTTCATCCAAAACAAAACTCTCCAGAATTATCGATGATGTTATTAGCCAATTGCATGAATTTCTCAAAATATGACCTATTTTGATTGAAATTTGCTTCTTTTAGAAAAACAAAGAGGAGCTACTGCAAATTAGGGTCAATAATTAAGCAGTTAAAAACTAGAAAACAGAATAACTAACTAGCAAAAGACAAGCAAAAACCTCCGGTTCGCAAACAAGCTCTCGGCAAGTCTTTACATCAAAGATAGTCTAGTGTAATATATTCCA
This sequence comes from Nostoc sp. B(2019), assembly GCF_010091925.1. Taxonomy (GTDB): domain Bacteria; phylum Cyanobacteriota; class Cyanobacteriia; order Cyanobacteriales; family Nostocaceae; genus Komarekiella. The sequence goes on from NZ_WVID01000050.1 coordinate 20,932, forward strand.
AATTACATTTCCAAGAGAGCAATAACTGCTCATTTTTTTTTCCTTGAAGGTAATAATTCTGGGACTTTATTTAGGAAAGTAAAATACAGAAATGTCTCAACTATTGTGGAAAACTCTGGTACTAAGTCCAGTAGTTTTAGGAGTGACGGTGTTGGTTTCCGCTAGAGCAATGGCTGCTCAAGTGCTAGACTCTTCTAACAATACAAAGGTAGAAGTTGGTCAAGAAAATGCACCCATAGCTGCTGATGCTTCTACATTCATCAAAACAGAGCAAGCAAAAGTTAATCAGCAATTGGTTGCTCAAGCAAAGACTGATGAAAACAACGTTTTAGAACAAGTTAACCGCTACAGCAGTGAAGCCAAAAACCAAAATTCACTGTCTCAGGTGACATCAGTTTCTCAGTTTTCGGACGTACAGCCCACTGACTGGGCATTCCAAGCATTGCAATCCTTAGTGGAACGCTATGGCTGTATTGCAGGATACCCCAATGGCACGTACCGTGGCAACCGCGCGCTGACTCGTTATGAGTTTGCCGCAGGTTTAAATGCTTGTTTAGATCGGGTTAATGAACTGATTGCTACTGCAACTGCTGACTTAGTAACCAAGCAGGATTTAGCAACTCTGCAACGTTTGCAAGAAGAATTCTCAGCAGAATTAGCAACTTTGCGTGGGCGAGTCGATTCTTTAGAAGCACGTACTGCTGAACTAGAAGCAAATCAGTTTTCTACTACAACTAAACTGGTTGGTGAAGCAATTTTCGCTGTTACTGACAACTTTGGCAGCGGCGATGATAACAACACTGTTTTTCAAAATAGGGTACGTTTAGACCTGCAATCTAGCTTCACTGGTAGAGATACCCTGCACACTCGGATTGCTGCTGGTAATGCAAATCCCTTAGCTTTACCAAATGGTACAGCCGAGGGTCTTCAAACCTTTAACCTCTCCCCTAGTCTTGACAATAGTGCTTTCATAGACTGGTTGTCTTATTACTTCCCTATCGGCAACTCACAAGTATACCTAGCTGCTACTGGGGGTATTCATAGCGATTACGTTCCTACTGTCAACCCATACTTTGAGGACTTTGATGGTGGTAACGGTGCTTTGTCTACCTTTGCTTCTGAAAGCCCAATCTATCGGATTGGTGGCGGTGCTGGTGTCGGCTTTAACTTAGCTTTTGGTGGCGGTGGTACCTTCAAACCTTCATTAACCTTCGGTTACTTGGCATCTGAAGCAAATAATCCTAGCCCTGGTTCAGGTTTATTTGAGGGTAACTATGCTGCTTTAGGACAGTTGAATCTGAACGTTGGCGATCGCCTGACCTTAGCAGCAACCTACGTCCACGGTTATCATGGTGCAGGCACTCCTCTATTCAACGCAGGCGGAGCTAGTCCTGTAGTCGGTACTTCACAAGCCAACTTTGTTGCCGGTAGTGTCGGTGGCAATCCTTATGTCAGTAATTCCTTTGGTTTAGAGGCAGCTTTCAAACCTAGTGAAAAACTGTCAATTAGTGGCTTTGTACTTTACAGTGACATCACAGGCTTTGGTGCTGGTGATGATGGTGAAGTTTGGAGTTATGGACTTGGAGTAGCTCTACCCGACTTCGGTAAGAGAGGCAACGTCTTAGGAATCTTTGCAGGTGTCCAACCATACCTAGGAACTGTTGATAGCGATAAACCATACCACTTTGAAGGTTTCTATAAATATCGCGTCACCGACAACATCTCTATTACCCCAGGGATAATTTGGTTGACAAATCCTGGTCAAAGTACTGCCAACGGCGATGATGCAATCATTGGTACAGTCAGAACCACTTTCAACTTCTAATTGGGTATTGGGGAACTAGGAAAGCAGAGGAGCACAAGGGAAAAATTATTGGCTCTTGACTCTTGAACCCAGTTGCCTCAAGCCACTGCCTTGCGGGGGTTCCCCCCCGCACAGCAGTTGTGCGGGAAACCCTTGACGCTCCTACGGAGGCTCGTTCCTCTGCTTTTGCCAAATTTGGATAGCTAACACCTCATCAGCTAACCGAAAGTGCGTATGGCTTCGGTACGCTAAAGGCGAACGAATAACCAATGTTTTTTTAGCAATACTAAAGTTATTTGATTAAGCTAAAACCTCAGTTTGTAGTAGCGCCTTACGTAATGCGGTTACTGCTTCTTTTGTTTCTATCTTTCTTTTGTCACTCCGGGAAGAGTAAAATTAGAAAGAAGGGCTGAAAGCCAGGAGGGGAGGATGACACAGCCAAGAAGCCCCAAACAAGC
>NZ_WVID01000051.1 GCF_010091925.1 Nostoc sp. B(2019)
TGCAGGTCGATGCATTAACATTGCAGGTCGATGCATTAACATTGCAGGTCGATGCATTAACATTGCAGGTCGATGCAATTCTCTAAATTCAACCTACAAATCATCCCCTCTACTCCTCTGCTCCCCCTGCTTTGAAAGTGCTGAGTGCTGAGTCCTGAGTGAAGAGTTATCTTCCTTGTCCCCCTTGTCCCCCTTGCCCCTCTGCTCCCCATTCATTTCCCATCAGCAAACCACCAAGGGTCGCTAGTAGAGTTGGTTTTAATTAAAATAGCTTTTTTTCGCATGAACCGTTTAATCGCTGCTGCACCCATGCGTGACCCTCCCATCCCGGAGAATTTGAAGGCGTTTTTCTCTCCCTCGTGCATGATGGCGGTGAGTGCAGCATCGTTGATACTGATAGCACCTGCATCTAATTGGTGAGCAATTGCTAACGCTTCTGCTTCTGAGGCAAACACCGCAGCACTCAATCCATAAATTGAGTCGTTTGCTAGATACACCGCTTCCTCAACTGTGGCAAAAGGCATCACTGGCATAATTGGGCCAAAAGTCTCTTCTGTCATCACTTTCATGGAATGGTTGACTTGAGTGAGAACTGTTGGACTGCACCACCAACCGCCGCCTAAGTCTTCAATTTCACCGCCGCAGTGAATTACTGCTCCCTTTTCAACTGCATCTAAAAGATGATCACTAATAATTGCTGCCTGTTTTTCGGCAATGATGGGGCCAATTTCTCCAGTTTCAACTGTAGGGTATGCTAGCTGAAGGCGAGAAGCTTTGGCTATCAATTGATGCACAAACTTTTCAAATATAGATTCAGCAACGTAAATCCGCTCAATTGAGAGGCATGACTGTCCGGTGTTGACGACTGAACCCCATAATATTGCTGAGGTTGCTAATTCTAAATCGGCTGATTCTAAAACGATCGCAGGATCTTTTCCTCCTAATTCCAAAAAAGCTGGAATAAACCGTTTAGCAGCGGCTTCTGCCACTTTTCGTCCTGTCGCTACGCTACCTGTAAAGCAAACTAAGTCTACACATTCAATCAGAGCAGCTCCAGTTTCACCCGCTCCTTCAACAAAACTTAATACGTCGCGCAATTTGGGAATGGCATTGAGTGCTGTAATCAGCGGTGCTACGAAGCGGGGAGCAATCTCACTAGGTTTGACAATGACTGCACAACCCGCCAATAATGCCGGAATGGTATCAATTGTTGATAACAATAGTGGGAAGTTCCACGGGCTAATTATTCCAACTAGAGGGTAAGGAACTGAAGTTTGTTGCAGTGCGATAAACGGGATGGCTGTGTTTCTTGCAGACTCTTGTAGCAAATCTGGCGCTAACCCACACCAGCGGTCAATACTAGCGAGGAAAGAATCTATTTCCAGTATCGAAACTGACAATCTTCCTGTATCATTTACCAAAGCCTCTGTCAAGCGATCGCGTCCAGATAATATGGCTTGTTTCCACTGCTGCAAGGCTTCAATTCTCCCCTCTAAACCCAACTGCTGCCAGCGAATTTGCGCCCTCCGTATACGGTTACATTGCTGTGCCAGCAGCTTGGGAGGCGGGGGTAAAATCACGTAATCAAATTTGCCAGTCCGGGGGTTGCGGACTTCTATTGGTTTTGTCATTTGTGATTTGTCATTTGTTATTACTCCCAATGCCCAATTCCCAATTCAAATTATCCCCAGTTTGGCTAAGCGCTCGATGGTTGTTTGTTGTGTTTGGATGAAGTGTTTGCGGTCTACTTCTGCCTCTAGCATAGTATTAGCGGGGTAAAAGTGTGACTGGTTGTAACTTTGTGCGTATAATTCAAAGCGCTGGCGTGAAAGTAAATTATTTAACCCCGTTCGGCGGCGATCGCGCCGTAAAGCAGCTAGGTCAATCTCTGCAAAAGCTGCCATACTCTCACCTGCACCCGTCTGGGCTAAAATTATTCCTCGATGATCAATGATTTGAGAACCACCATCTACAGAAGCACTAGGGATAGAGCTATTAACGATGCCTGCTGTATTTGCTGAGACTACGTATGCCATATTCTCTACGGCGCGAGTGATTTTTGCCGCGTCTTTAGGTGTGAGATTTTTGCTATACACTTCTGAAGTGGAGTGCAAAAAAATCTCTGCCCCACGCATTACTAAACATCGTGCCACTTCTGGATATAAAATTTCTTCTGATGCTAAAGCTGCTAAATTCCCTATTTCAGTTTTGGCAACGGGGAAAACTCCCTCTAAGCCATAGCAGTCGAGATACTTATCCCAGACATCATGTGGTGTGGGAGCAAACAAAGAATTTAGCCGCCGATACCGCAATACAATTGAGCCAGATGGGTCAATAACAAAACTGGTTTGGAAGTATAATCCCACAAAGTTAGGGTCAAGTTCGTAGGCGTTCCCAGCTAAAAATATCTGATGTTTTTGGGCAATTTTACCAAGTGCTTCGTACTCAGCACCAGCCATCTCTAAACAGGCTTTTTCTGCCCATCCCGTTAGAGACTCACCCATCGGAAAACCTGTGAGGAAATATTCTGGCAGTACTATTAAACGACAATCAGAGCCAATAAACGCAATACTGGCAGCAATTTTTGGCGCTAAGCGATTGATAGAGTTTTGGATGAGCGATCGCGCTTCAGTGCGATCGCGTGCTTGATTGACTGCATGACACGTAACTTGGAGTGCCAAAGCACGAAATGAGTCAAGATTATCGGTATTGTCTGCCATGCTATATCCAAATCTCATCACTAATTCATAGGATACGATTTCTACTACTAGCGCGATCGCGCAAAATAACGGGCATAAATCGGGAAAAGGGGAAAAGTTAAAAGGGAAAGGAAATAAACCTTTTCTCTTTACCGCTTACTCGACAGAAAAATATCTAACTTTGGTTTTTGAAAGCAAGCAAGCATCGTACAGCGATAATCCTCAAAAGCTTAATGACGAAATTGTTTACAACGTCGGTGTTACAGCCTCGGTAATAGACACGATGTGTACGGAACACAGAGCGGAATTATTAGACTTTCTTGCAAATCTCAAACAAAAATTCACCGCCGCAGAGACAAGTAGCCGGAATCGTTAAACCCTAGAGGGAGCCTTTGAAATATGCACAAGCGTTGCAGGTGAGAATATAAAAGGGGGTGAAATGGAACCAACGTCGGCACAGTTAAAAGCACTTTATCAAAGATGTGTAAGAGCGAGTAACTTGCTTCAACCAATCAACCTAGTGAGGCTTGATAGTCGCACTAATCGAATAGTCATGTTAATTGGCGAGACGATACAAATAGAGATACTTGAGAATGGTGAGGTGATAATCGAGTGACTAGCCCAAACTACCAAGCAATGACTGAGCAGGAATTGCGTGACTACGTTAGACGCAATCCTCAAGATGAAGATGCTTTTCAGTACTATCTAAGCATTATTCGCTCTCGTCCTGGTGTGCTTTGCACAACAGATGAAGAAGCGGACGCAGAAATGCAAAGACGAGTTAATCAGCAAGCTAGTTAAAACCAATTGCAACCAGTTAAATAGGCGCTGTGCGGTTAACCAGTGCCTTTTATTCAAATTGAGTAAAAATCAATCCAAATCCTTGAAAAAGCGTCGTGGCAAGCAGCACGACGCTTTTATTTCGCCACAAAAAGATGTAGCGAACAATGAACATAATTAATTTACCCAACAGTTGGACAGAAGACTTCTTGCATAAGTCGAGAGAACTGGGGACAGGTCGCGTTTGAAACGGAGACTGTCACAAATTCACTTGGAGCAAGCAATTCAGTCAAATATACCCTGCTGACGTACGATAGATATAGACAGGATGTAGTTTAAATTCTACCTACCGTTTTGATGGGAATGACCGAGCAACGTGATCCTGACTCGCCGTCAGATAATTCTCAGCAATTAAGTGAATCAAACGACAGTCGCATCAAGTCAAGCCAGCCAGGGGTTCCCCCCGTTGAGCGGACTGGCGCAGGAAATCCCCCAAGGGCGCTGTCTCCTGATACTGTGACAACTAAGTCTGGTAATGATTCCTGGACAAATCGCATTACTGGTGTCTGGAATAAAGCAACAGAACGCTTGACGCAACTTTTACCCGTAGAACAACTGGCACATACTGTTGTTGAATGGTTTAGCGTTAGCGAAGCTCAAGTTGCAGAAATTTTAGAAAAAGTTCGAGCCGAACTACCAACCACGGAAGCTCTTTTAATTGGTAAACCCCAAGCCGGAAAAAGTTCAATTGTGCGGGGACTGACAGGAGTTTCTGCCGAGATTGTGGGTCAGGGATTTCGTCCCCACACACAAAACACCCAGCGTTATGCCTATCCTTCTAGTGACCTGCCGTTACTGATTTTTACTGATACGGTGGGGCTGGGAGATGTAAATCAGAATACTCAGGCAATTATTCAGGAGTTGGTTGGCGATCTGCAACAGTCAAGTCGCCGCGCCAGAGTTCTGATTTTAACCGTCAAAATTAATGATTTTGCAACTGACACGTTGCGACAAATTGCTCAGCAGCTACGTCAGCAGTATCCAGATATTCCCTGTCTGCTAGTAGTTACCTGTTTACACGAAGTTTATCCCCCCACTACCGCTGATCATCCTGCCTATCCGCCAGATTATCAGGAAGTCAATCGCGCATTTGCCGCTATGCAGCAAACTTTTGCAAAACTGTGCGTTGGCGAAGCCTCCCCGAAGGGGATTCGCTCTGTCTTAATTGACTTCACCTTAGAAGAAGACGGCTACACTCCAGTATTTTATGGCTTAGAAGCCCTGAGAGATGCTTTAGCAGAACTGCTTCCAGAAGCAGAAGCTAAGGCAATGTATCAGTTATTGGATCAGGAGGAAGTTGGTGAGCAAATTGGCAATCTTTACCGAGATGCTGGACGCCGTTACATTTTGCCATTTGCAATCATGTCCGCAACCCTTGCAGCTGTACCACTACCATTTGCCACAATGCCGGTTTTGACTGCCTTGCAAGTATCAATGGTGGGTTTACTGGGAAAATTGTATGGGCAAACGCTGACCCCATCTCAAGCTGGGGGTGTTGTCAGTGCGATCGCAGGTGGTTTCCTAGCACAGGCGATCGCACGGGAGTTAATCAAATTTGTGCCTGGTTTTGGCAGTGCGATCGCTGCTTCTTGGGCAGCCGCTTATACTTGGTCACTAGGTGAAACAGCTTGCGTTTACTTCGGTGATTTAATGGGAGGCAAAAAACCCGATCCCCAAAAAATTCAGTCCGTGATGCAAGAAGCGTTTAAAACCGCGCAAGAACGTTTTAAAGGGATCAAACATTGAAAACGGAATTAGGGACTGGAAATTTTTCCAATCCCTAAACTTCAACATAATTAGTAATTATTAATTCATAATTCGTAACGAAAAAGCGGGTCATAGTTCCCTACTTCTATAATTAGTCTCGTTTTGATTGGCGTCTAAATCTCCATTCAAAACGCAATTATGAATTATGAATTATGAATTATCGAATCTTTTGCAGATTCTCAATTGTAGTAAATATTCCTGCATCCGCAGCTAGATTACCGATATTAATTTGGGTTGGATAGCCAAGCTTCGGGTTGTACTCCACAGCAAGCTCGGATTGTCCACTGCTGCTCGTATTCCTAATTAAATTAAAGAGCTTAGGAACTGTATTGTATTGTTGGAAAAATTCTGGATTGGCAACTGGCTGACCTGTCTGTACAGAAGTTATGGAAGTCGTTCTGCCGTTACGTACTTCAATGACTACCGGCCCTCTGGCTTCAGGAATACAAAAGCAACTGTTACTAAGTGTATAGCGATAATTGGAGATTTTTTGCTGACGCCACAATCGGCGATTAATTCTTAGTTGCTTTAAGGTTGAGTTTGTGATCTCTGATGATTGTGCAACCTGTATGGGGGATTGAGGCATTACTGGTGTTGGTGTGTTTAAACCCAGAAACATTACTAATCCCGCACTAATAACAATGGATAAGCGCATATAGATTCATTTTTACTCTCTTTATCAATCAGTGTACCTTAATCAAGCAAATTGCTGGGCTATTCTCAAGCAGAGAGAGCAGGGAAAGTAGGCAGACGCAGGGACGCAAAAATCGCCCAAAAGGTTAATTTATCAAACCGCCTTCTTTGCGAGAGGCTTCCGCCAACACCTTGGTTTCGTAGAGAAGAATTCGTAGAGTGTGCGTAAGTTCTAGCACGTTCCCAATCTAAGAATTTTGCGATCGCAGTGTCAAAGCTCTTTTAAAAATATATTTGATAATATCCAGCTATTTTCTCAACCAGAATGCTTGTATGAATCTGGTTCAAACTATTATTAAAACTAGGTTTGATAACGGAGAGGGAGGGATTCGAACCCTCGTATACATTGCTGCATAACAGCATTTCCAGTGCTGCGCCTTCAACCACTCGGCCACCTCTCCAGGTGCCACAAGTTACGATTGTACTATCAAATCACAGAAAATGCAAAGATAAAAAAAGACATTTTAGATTTAATCTCGAAACTAAAATCCCATATCCATATGTCCCCTACATACACAATTAGAGTTCGCGATCGCGCCACTGGCAAAATACACACCCTGCAAGTGCCAGAAGACCGCTACATCCTGCACACTGCCGAAAAACAGGGGGTAGAACTGCCGTTTTCTTGCCGCAATGGAGCCTGCACCACTTGTGCTGTCAGAGTATTGTCAGGAGAAATTTATCAACCAGAGGCGATCGGCTTGTCGCCAGAGTTGCGTCGGCAAGGTTATGCTTTGCTGTGTGTAAGTTACCCCCGTTCTGACTTAGAGGTAGAGACACAAGACGAAGATGAAGTCTATGAACTCCAGTTTGGGCGTTATTTTGGTCGGGGGAAAGTTAAAGAGGGTTTACCGTTAGACGAGGAATAAGCGATAGCGATCGCCCCAAGCGTCAAAATATTAATTATTTAGTGGCGATCGCGCAACAAACACACTGGCGATTTGCCCCACAAGATTTGTATTGAATGCAAGTGAAAAGCTATGCTGAGCGGCAAGCTACACCGTATCTACGCCACTATTCAACCAAAAATTAAGATTCAAATTCTGAGAAATTGCGTTTTTTATCTGCAAAATACTTATAAACAATGATTGTTCTAGTAACTTTGACTGCATGGGTACTAAAAATCAAAAAGACATTCTCCCCCATCCCCACATATCTTGGCAGCTGGACGCGAAAAATAGCCATTTTAGCTTGTCTATTGCTCCTAGTAAGTTGTCAAAACAAAAATCAGCTTGCAAATAATCAAGCCCAAGTAAAAGTAGCGCGGGTAGTCAGCGGGCAAAGTTTGGAAGTGTTAGGCATGGCTGAACAACCAAACTTAATTTCTCAAGTGCGGTTAATTGGTGTTGATGCACCAGATTTGCGACAGCGCCCTTGGGGAGAAGCAGCAAAAGAACAGTTAGAGGATCTGACTGGCAATGCTGAACAACCTGTAATACTGGAGTTTGATTTAGAAGCAAAAGACAAAATCGGGCGGACTCTAGCCTATGTGTGGAAAGATAAGGTGTTATTGAATGAAGAATTAGTTAAACAAGGAAATGCACTATTCGTTGGGCGATCGCCTAACCATAAATATGACCAGCGTTTAGAACGTGCTCAACAATGGGCTAGACTCATGGGGCAAGGAATCTGGAACCCAGAAAAACCCATGCGCCTCACCCCCGCTGAGTTTCGCCGCCAAAATCTTTGAGTAGTGCTGAGTGGGGAGAGTGCAGAAGTGAGAAAGTCGGAGAGTGTGAGAGGAAGAAAATAATTAATGATCCTTGACCTTCGACTCTTGACTTTTAACTAATGACGAATGACCAATGACAAATGACCAATGATCAATGACAAATCTACAAATTTTTCTAGACATTGCCACCGAAGCAGCGCTAGCTGCTGGTGCTCTTTTACAAGGCTACTTAGGTAAGTTAGAAGATGCAATTATTGAAAAAGGACGCCCTGGTGATTTAGTCACCGCCGCCGATAAAGCCTCAGAAGAGTTGATTTTAGACGTTTTGCGCCGCCACGTTCCTCAGCACTCTATCCTTGCGGAAGAATCAGGGAAAATAGGAAATCAAGAAAATGAATACCTCTGGGCAATAGACCCTTTAGATGGGACAACTAACTACGCCCATCAATACCCCTTTTTCGCAGTTTCCATTGGGCTATTAATTAATGGCATCCCGGAAGTTGGTGTAATTTATGACCCCTTACACGATGAGTTATTCCGGGCTGCTGCTGGTTTAGGAGCAACACGCAACCGCCGCCCAATCCAAGTGTCGCAAACATCAGAACTCAGTAAAAGCCTGCTTGTGACGGGATTTGCTTACGATCGCCGCGAAACATCTGATAACAACTACGCAGAATTTTGTCACCTCACCCACCTCACTCAGGGAGTCAGGCGTAGCGGTTCAGCAGCGCTGGATTTAGCCCATGTTGCCTGTGGACGTGTCGATGGCTACTGGGAACGCGGACTTTCTCCTTGGGATATTGTCGCTGGAATAATTTTGTTACAAGAAGCCGGGGGCACAGTCACCGCTTACGATGGCACTCCTTTAAAAATTGAGTCAGGTAGAATTCTCGCCACAAATAGTTACATTCACAACAACCTCAGTCGTGAACTTTTGCAAGTTCCGCCACTGTCAACCTGGGTATGAGGAGCTGGGGGGCTGGGAGGCAAAGAAAACTAATGACTCTTGACTCTTGACTCTTGACTTTTGACTCTTGACCCTCGACCCTTGACAAATGACAATTTGCTACTGACGAATCACTGATCAAGCAAAGTAAACTAGAAAAAATCTAACTGCTCCTTTGGTGCAACACCGCTCTATGTCTTTTAAGGTAGATCGTGGACTTTTTAAGTATGATTTCATAGATCATCACGCAGTTTTGTGTATTCCAGTTGACGCGGATGTCAAAGAGATCCGCAAACGCTATCTCAAAATTGCCCGCCGCCTGCACCCTGATAGTAGTGTTACTGCAAGTGCTGCGGAAAAACAGTTAGCCAACGAGTTGTTATCAAAGCTGGTTAACCCAGCTTATGAAAAACTTTCTGGAGAAGCGGCTCGCGCGGAATATATTCTAGTTTTGTCGCAGATGGGTAGGCGCTTGCTACAAGAATCTGCCTCGGTGGAACTGAACACCGACTTAGCCAGACAGTTAGCTGGTGCGCCCAATATCGATCACTTTTATAAAAGTGCGATCACAAAAATCGCCCAAACCCAATATGATTCTTTACAGCAAGTGCTGCAAGTCATTGCCCAAGTTAGTGAGTTGAATTTAGTGTACTTAATGCGGAATGCGGGCAAATCATCCGCAGCGCCGCCACCTACTCAAACCAAAATTAACTCAGGTGCGTCCAAGCCAAATACACCAAGTACACCACCAGCACCAGCACCAGCAAAAGAAGACTCAGTTGTTGAACAGTATGTCCGTCGTGCTCAAACTTTGATTGACAAAAACCAATTTGCCCAAGCCAAAGTAGAACTGCAAGACGCCTTGAAACTAGAACCTAAAAATAGTCACTGCCATAGCTTGATTGCATTGGTGTATTTAAAGCAAAATCAGCTAAAAATGGCAAAAATTCACTTTGATAACGCTCTAAAATTAGATCCCAACGACCAAATAGCGTTGCAATGGAAACCTAAAATAGATAAAGCATTGGGACAACAACCTAGTAATCCTAAAGTGACTACACCTGCTGATAATGGAGGTAAGCAACCAGATAAATCTGGGGGCGGTTTGTTCGGTGGTTTGTTTGGTGGGAAGAAAAAATAATGGTGTATCAACCAGCAGCGGGAGCCAGGGATTTATTACCCTTGGATGTGGCGAAAAAACGCTGGATTGAAGATAGATTACAGCAGGTGTTTCACCGTTGGGGATATCACAGGATTATCACCTCAACTCTAGAGCGTATGGATACCCTAATGGCTGGGGAAGCCATTCAGCGCCAGATGGTGATTCAACTACAAAATACCGAAGATGACGAATTAGGGCTGCGTCCAGAATTGACAGCATCGATTGCTCGTACCGTTGTCACTCGCATGGCAGGTGTAACTTATCCGCAACGGTTGTACTATAACGCCAATGTGTTTCGTCGCACTTGGGAAAGCAAGCACAATAGCCAGCAAGAGTTTTATCAAGCGGGGGTAGAGTTGTTAGGTACTGGCGGATTGCTGGCAAATGCAGAAGTGCTGCTATTAGTAGCAGATTGTCTAGGAGTGCTGGGTTTGAAGGAGTGGCATTTAATTTTAGGTGAAGCAGGAATTACCCGATCGCTCCTTAGTGCCTTCCCTGTTAATTTACAAGATCAGGTTCGCACTGCGATCGCTCATCTCGACCGCATTACTATAGATACTCTGCCCCTAAGTGACAAACTACGCGAACGTGCCAGAATCATGTTAGATTTGCGTGGCAAAAGTGCGGATGTGTTACAAAAAGTCAGCAGCCTGGATCTAGACAGCGAACAGCAAGAGGCGGTGAATAACCTCAAATCCCTAGTAGAATTACTGGAATCAGAGAAAAATTTCCCGTTAATCCTTGACCTCAGCCTGATCCAAACCATAGATTATTACACTGGTATCGTCTTTGAAGTTGTTAGTGATACCGAGTCACAAGCCCAAGTTTTAGGGCGGGGTGGTCGCTACGACCAACTCTTAGGGCTATATCATCCCCAAGGTGAAAACATCCCCGGAATTGGTTTTGTACTCAACATCGAAGATTTATACCAAGTTTTATTGTCTACTCAGCAATTACCACAAACAACCCCAGCTAGCAACTGGTTAGTTGTACCAGAAACACCAAGTGCTGACGCCGCCGCTTTTGCCTACGCCCAAAAACTCAGAGATTCTACTCACTTAGTGCGGGTAGAAATGGATTTAGGGGGCAGGGATGCAGACGCTATCCGACAATATGCACGCGATCGCAGCATCGCCCAAATTGCCTGGATCAAACCCGATGGTTCACCCACAATTGAACCATTACGTTAATGGGCATTCGGGAAGGGGGAAGGGGTAAGGGGGAAAGGGTAAAACCATCCCCTTACCCTTTAACCTTTTCCCCCTCTTGAGAGTCCCCAGTCCCCTGCTAGGCTAGAAATAGCCGATACAGAAGAGAGGGAATCAAGAATATGGCGCACACAATTGTTACTGAAGTCTGTGAAGGCGTCGCCGACTGCGTAGATGCTTGTCCAGTAGCTTGCATTCATGATGGCCCAGGCAAAAATGCCAAAGGAACCGATTGGTACTGGATTGACTTTGCCACCTGCATCGACTGTGGTATATGTCTCCAAGTTTGCCCAGTAGAAGGGGCGATCCTTCCAGAAGAACGACCGGAGTTGCAAAAAACTCCGCAATAGTAAACAGTTATCAGTGAACAGTTATCAGTAAAAAAGCTGCTCATTGATAACTGGTAATTGATAACTGATAACTGAATTGGCTGTTGACAAATGACAAAGCGCAAAGTCTGAGCCAAGGCTTCCTTGGATCAGAACTTTGTAAGAGAGGACAAATGACAAATGACTATTTGCTAGAAGTTCAAAATGTCCACGCCGGATACATAAAAGATGTAGATATTCTGCAAGGTGTGAATTTTCGGGTTGCACCAGGAGAATTGGTGGCAGTAATTGGCCCCAACGGTGCTGGTAAATCTACCTTAGCAAAAGCCATTTTTGGGCTTTTAGTTCCCCACACAGGCACAATTAGCTTCAAAGGTGAGAACATCGTGGGGTTAAAGTCGAATCAAATCGTTCAAAGGGGAATGTCTTACGTACCGCAGATTGCCAATGTCTTCCCCTCCCTCAGTGTTGAAGAAAATTTAGAAATGGGCGCTTTTGTGCGGAATATTCCCCTGAAACCGCTCAAAGATAAAATATTTACCATGTTCCCTAGACTAAGCGATCGCCGTCGTCAACGCGCTGGCACGCTCTCTGGAGGGGAACGCCAGATGCTAGCGATGGGCAAAGCTTTGATGTTAGAACCTAGCTTGCTACTTTTGGATGAGCCTTCTGCGGCTTTATCCCCCATTTTGGTAACGCAAGTGTTTGAGCAAGTTAAACAAATTAACCAAGCGGGTACAGCGATTGTCTTAGTGGAACAAAATGCCCGTAAAGCTTTGGAAATGGCTAATCGCGGTTATGTATTGGAGTCTGGACGCGATGCAATCTCCGGCCCTGGTGAAGAATTGTTAAATAACCCTAAAGTTGGTGAACTTTATTTAGGAGCAGGTAAGAGGCATTAGGGGGAATGGGGAATGGGGAATGGGGAATGGGGAGCAGGGGGGCAACGAAAACTAATGACTCTTGACAAATGACAAATGGAAATTTTTATGACAGAAGCTAAAAACGTACTAGGCACAAATCTGGAAGTTTGCTGTACTTTTCCCATGACTGGGTATTACCGCGATGGGTTTTGTAATACAGGTGGTCAGGATTTTGGGATGCATGTTGTTTGCGCCCAAGTAACAGCAGAATTTCTTGCGTTCACCAAATCGCAAGGAAACGACCTGAGCACACCTGTTCCTGATTTTAATTTTCCTGGATTGAAGCCAGGCGATCGCTGGTGTTTGTGTGCTGCTCGTTGGCAAGAAGCTCTCGATGCTGGTGTTGCTCCACGCGTCGTGCTCTCAGCTACCCATGCTAGAGCTTTGGAAGTCTGTAACTTGGAGGATTTGAAAAAACACACCGCCACAGCAAATTGAGTATTTGTTAAGGCTTTTACGAAGGTATTCACTCAAAAACTTTGGCGATAGTATCCATCAATAGAAACAATCGATAAGGAAAATTAGGAAACTGAATAAAATCAAAATGTTCGTAAAACGAACGAGCTTGATCATCTTTAACATCAACTACTACAGCTATTGTAGCTATCTCATTGTAGAAACTTCGATGAAGCGCATCCATTAAAAGCATTTCCCCTAACCTTCTTCCTCGATATTTTTTGTCCACTGCTAATCGACCTAGAAGTGTTGCAGGAACATTTGGATATTTTGGAAGTTTCTTAGTTATCTCAGTTGATAGTTCACCAAATATGATGGTAGTCGAAGACAAAGTATAATACCCAACGACAGCACTAGAACTTTTTTCGATTAAAACAAAAGGCGCAGCCATACGCTTACGCGCATCTTGCCCGGCTTGTTGTTTTAAATAACGATCCAGTGGCTCGACTCCGCAAGAAAAAGCCGCTCGGTCTTGCTTGTCCAGCGGCTCTATTAAATAATTATCAAAAACATCAGAGGTGTCGGAGAGCGTCACTTATACACCTATGTTTCGCTTATAACGTTGGGCAGCAGCCTGTAATTTCGTACTAGGTTCTGGCGGATTGAGTAATGCTGAAACAAAAACCTCTTGATCTTCCTTACTTAAGCTCATCATTTCGTGTTCATGAATAATTTGTTTGGCAGCGTTCAAAACGCTACTAATAACAAAATCTGTTAGTGTTCGACCCTGAATATCAGCAGCACGCTGGAACAATTCTTTTTGCTCTTTAGTGATACGAGCTTCCAAACGTTCAGCTTTGGTGGAGCGCTCTGAATTCACTTTGGAGCTTTTAACTACTGAAACAGTCATGATAGCCTCTACTATGATTAGGCAGTTTTAACAACTAATGTCCTAATGATTGTACGGCATTTAGCCTTACATATACTATAACAAGTTTTTTACTCTTTTGTTAACTAAATATTTATACTCAATACTAAATATAGCTATATTTAACAACATAGCTCTAGTAATATTACGGCAAAAAGTTTTATAGCTTTTCATCTCTTAAATCAGCAACGCCTCCTAATAAATGGCTTGCTTTCATATAGTTAGTCAACTCAAAGCCATTACTAGCCAATACTTGGCGCACTTGCTCGCTTAATAGAGCAGCGAGTTCTGTTTCACCCGCGCCTAGGGAACCATTCAGCGGTTCCCCTGTGTTAACTAATGCCGGATGAGAATAAATTTCTACTAAGTCTGCCTGAATTTGAGGTATCAGACCGAGCAAGTATTCCTCAGTCATATTGCCAGTTTGCAGTAACCCATAGACTCGTTGAGCGAAGCTAATGCCCTGAGATGTCAGCAAACCCTCACCGTAGCGGCGTAGTCCGCCAAATACCCCCGACCAGACTAGTTTATTTAATAATCCGCGACGGTCAAGCTTCAAGGTCATCGCTAGTTCTTCAGATGGCAGACGGATGACGCGAATATCAAACTCTTGCGCCAACTCAACCAGAATATTTAGGATCACTGGATGAGCGTGCAGATGTAAATGTCCGTCAACATGGGAGAGGGATAGCCCGGATTCGCGGAATTTTGCCAATTGAGCGCGGATTTCATGACGCAGTTCCTCACGGGTCGCGCGATGGAATTGGTAGCGCAACCCAGCTTGTAAGGGGCTTTCTGAGAAGTGACCTTTTGAGTCAACCAGGTGGGGAATCTGGTCAGGTGGTAGAACCGCCCGACCACACACTAGTACTAGGTGTAGACCGACTCCTAAGTTCGGGTGAGTACGTGCTAAGGCGATCGCTTCCTGGGCTGCTTCACCTGTTACCATCAGGCTGGTACTAGTTAGCACACCCTGTTCATGCGCTTTGATAATCGCTTGATTGACGCCGCTAGAAAAACCGAAGTCATCACCATTGATAATGATACGACGATGCGATGGGCTACGGCGGGGCGTAGCCCATCGCAAGATTACTTGATTATTGGTCATGGAATATTAGGGATACAGTGCCTCTCGCCCGCTCCAGAGGGACAGACTTGAACTTTTGTTCAAGACAGGGAGAGGTTTATCGAACTCACGTTCCTTTAAACAACAGCTGTCTGATTAGATTGTGCATTAGCCGCAGATTGAGTACGACGTTCTTTCAGGTAGGAAAAGAACTCTGCACCTTCACGCAGGCGACGTACCAACATTTGTCGGTCGGTGAGCATTTCGCGCACAATTGGCAGAATTGCCTTGGGACGGAAGTAGAATTTCCGGTACATTTGCTCAACTGCATCCTCAATGGCCGCACTAGAAAGATTGGGATATTGCAGCGTCGAGGTTTGAATACCTGAGTCAGCAACTAAAGCTTGGTTTGTAAACCAGCCATTGGCTTTGGCTTGTTCATAAAGTTCTGTACCCGGATAAGGCGCGGCGATGGAGACTTGAATTGTATGCGGACTGAGTTCGCAGGCAAAACGGATTGTCTCTTCTACGGTTTCCTGAGTTTCAACAGGTAGACCAATAATAAAAGTACCGTGGACGGTGATGCCGAGTTTGTGGCAGTTTTTCATAAATTCCCGCGCCACTTCTAGCTTGATGCCTTTCTTAATCCGGTTGAGAATATCTTGATTGCCAGATTCAAAACCAACAAGCAGCAATCGCAAACCGTTGTCGCGCAGTTGTTTAAGGGTATCATAGTCTAAGTTTGCACGGGCGTTGCAACTCCAAGTAAGCTTAAGCCGCTTCATGTGTTCGCTAATGGCGATCGCCCGATGTTTATCAATCGTAAAAGTATCGTCATCAAACATATATTCCCGCACCTTATCGCCAAAGATGGCTTTGGCTTCTTCCATCTCGCGTCCTACAGCTTCGGGGCTTTTATGGCGGTAAAGATGACCGCCAATTGTCTGCGGCCAAAGGCAGAATGTGCATTTTGCCGGACAGCCGCGCCCAGTGTAAAAGGAAATGTAAGGGTGCAGCAGATAACCTATGAAATATTTTCTGATATCTAGATCACGCCCATAAACGGGGAGGACACTAGGCATAGCATCCCAATCGTGAATTAATGGGCGCTCCTCATTATGGCGGATGTGAGAGTTTTGATCGCGGTAGCTTAGACCTTTGATGTCCTCCCAAGGTTTGCCTTCGGCTAATTCTTTACAGGTATAGTCAAATTCATTGCGACATACGAAGTCAATGACCGGGCGATCGCGTAGTGTCTCCTCTGGTAATACTGCCACATGTGCGCCAACAAAGCCAATCTGTACATTTGGGTTTGTAGCTTTGATTGCCTCAGCACACTTGACATCATTAGCCAGCGAGGGTGTACTAGTGTGCATGATTACTAGTTCGTAATCTTTGGCGATTTTCAGCACATCTTCCAATGTTTGACCATGTGGAGGAGCATCAACTAGCCTACTACCTGGAACCAGTGCAGCAGGTTGTGCTAGCCATGTGGGATACCAAAACGAAGTAATTTCGCGCTTAGCTTGGTATCGTGAACCCGCACCACCATCAAACCCATCAAAAGAAGGAGGATTGAGGAACAAAGTTTTCTTCACTGAAATATCTCTCCTTTAGTTGTCATTGGTCATTTGTCATTGGTAAAAGGTCAAGAGTCATTAGTTTTCGTTGCCCCTCTGCCCCCCCGTCCCGCGTTAGGGGTTCCTGCCGTAGACCTCTGCCCCCCTGCCCCTCTGCTCCCCTACTCCTAGCTGGCTTTTGCGTTAACATCCAGTTGTTCGATGAGTGCAAAAACATCACTGCGACTGAGTTTTTCTTTCCCATTAGCTAGGGCATCAAGAGTGCCATGAGCTAAAGTGAAGGGAATTTGACAAAAGTCTAAGGCTGGGCCAGTAGGAAGAGAGTTAGTGTAAGCTTCTGCTAGTGCTAGATTGCGCCGTGCATACTCTTGCATATTCGCTGCATTCCAACCTTCTGGGAAGAAGTCTACCCCACGCTTTAAGTCTTCAGTATGGTTACGCAGGATGTTAACTGCTTGTAAACCTCGACCAAACCCAATCGCTTGAGTCCGATTGGTTTGTGTTCCATCGTACCAAGTCCATAAATCAGAGAGTAACAAGCCCACCGCCCCTGCAACCCCAAATGTATAACGATCTAGATCCGACTCTGTATCAATTTTCCAGTTTCTTTCTGCCCAGTAAGCCATTCGATCTGCCATTGCAGCAGTGGCATCCCAAATCCGAGGTGCAATAGTCTCAGGTGCTAGTAGCGACCATTCTCTAATACCAACGGTAACTTCTGCTAAAGTATTCTCGTATTCACTAAATCCTGCCGAGAAAGCATCTACTGCGAAGCCATCAACCCCCGCCTGTAATGTCAAGCTAATTATTCGTAACAGCTTTGCCTTAGTAAGGTTATCCAGTTCTGGATGATCTTCAATTTCATCAATGGCACGCATACACAAATATGCTGATGCAACTGCTTCTTGTAATCCTGTTGGTAAAAGACTGATTGGAATATAAAAAGTTCGACTAGTTTCTCTAAGGATTTGCAATGCATCTCTACGTAAATCCATGTTTTCACTCCCCTCTTGATTTTTGCACCACATTAATGCAGTTTATTGATGATACTGGATATAGTTTTTACTAAACCTTAAAAACTATAGATACACTAGAACATCTTCTAAAAATTAATAGGTTTTGGTATCACAATTAACAAAAGTTTCAGATTTATCAAAGTCAAGTCTAGTATATAGGTTTTTGGTTGCAAAAGAGTGTGGGGTATGGTTTGGCATAGCTATTGTCAAGTTTTAGGTTAAATACAAACAATTATGCTAATATTTCGTTGATTATCTCAATTTTTTCTCTTAACAAAGAGCTATTTTAATGAGTAAAACTAATTTAGGTCTGCGTTAAGCTGACTAGGAATTTAGGATTAGTGTATCTATAAAAACAAGTTAGAAATAGCTGATAATGTACAGCGACAACCATATCCGCTGATAAACGTGCATAGGAGTTTACCAAAAGGTTAAGGTGGGTTAGCGCAAGCGTATATCACTGCGATCGCTAATGTTACTACATACATTAGCAACTATAAGCCGCAACAAGCATCTACAGTGTATTTACTTAAACAAAAATACAAAAGTGGTTTGTTTGCCCACTTAATAAAAAACTCCACCCATTGTTGGGATGGAGGATGGGGTATGGGAAATATTACCAATGACGGTACTGGTTCCCATATCCCCCAAGCGGCGGGGCGGCTTTCCTTTTTGCTCACTCTCTTGACAAGGTTTCTCGCCGCTTTCTATGAATAGTGCGTTCTACTTTGCCATAACGCACCCTACAAAATTAAGATTTATTTTACAAGAATATTCTTTCTGCTTTCTTGCACTAGCGATAGCTACTAATTTTCAATTAGAACTGTAACAGCAGCGATCGCGATCAACATTTCGTCATTTTTATCGTTGAGTTCGGGAATTGCTCGCCCTTGAACCACCATCCCCCCAGGTTCTACGGTGAGCGTTTTACGACCAAAGGGTAGTACAGCTAGTACCTCCTCTTCTCGTACTTGTTCTGGATAGGGTACTGCTACTTGAACTTCTACAATCATTTGATTGGGGTCGCTCAAACCAGCGACTTCCCAAACACCGGGTAAAGCATTGTGAGCGATCGCATTACGTACCGCTCTAGCTGCTGCTACTGTCGGTTCTTGTCCATGCTGGTCTATTCCCATCCCCATCTCAATAATCAAGCGTTTACGCGCCATTGCTACCTCCGGCAAATCTTGCACCTTTACTTTACCGCTCTATGGATAGCAACATACTATGTGAAATTTATGATTTCAAGTTGCAGATGTGTGTACACTAGCTCTTGTAGCAGAGGGCAAAATATGGCTTCTTCCTTCTGCCCTCTGCCTTTGACTTATGCAGTTGTCATTGCCATTTGCCGACAAGAATCAGCGCAGCGGCGGCACATCTGAGCGCAGGCTTTCATTTGAGCATCGTCACCCATGCGATCGCACTCATCTGCACACCGTTGACACAGTTCAGCGCAAACGCCGCAGGTACGAGAATGTAAGTCAGAAGCTCGAAGCATGAAATTAGCACTTGTGTTGCAAATTTCAGCGCAATCAAGCATTAACCGAATATGAGCAGGTTCGGCGTGATTACCACCCTTTTGTAGGCAGTAAGTCACGGTATTTAAACAGATACTATGGCAGTCTAAGCAGTTTTGAATACACTGCTGCATCTGCTGGTTTACTTGACTCAAGGTGAGTTCTTGTATAGCCATTTCTTCACCTTCTTGAAATTTTTTAGGTTTACTAAAGGCGTTATTGCCTTTAAACCCACCTTAAAGATTTGCGGGTGCGATCGCTTCATACCAATGAGGTAATAAACATTTCTACCTACTGGGGTATAAGGATTTCATCCAGATTTCATATTTAAATGCATTCTGTATATCTGCACGAATAGCACTAACCCTAATTTCATCCTAATTTCATTTCTGGCTGTCAAACTATGTAATAAGTGCCGCAGTTGCGTTTTGAGCAGCCAGTTATCTAGGTAAGTTTATTACCTCAGCAAAAGATAAATGTTTAAAAGGTTGACTCTCCAGCTAACTAGAGACTCCAGAATAGAATCAGGAAATTATCTGAGATCACCCTTATGCAACTCCCTACTCTGAGAAACAGCTTTTTGACATTTGCTTTGGTAGCGGCCTCTTTTTCCAGCAGCTTGCTGACAGCCTGTTCTACAACTGCTTCCCAAAACCAAAGCCAAGCACCATCTACCACCGCCACTGATACTAGTGACAAGCAACCCATGAATCATGGTAGTGGCACGATGAACCACAGCATGGCAATGGATTTAGGCCCAGCCGATGCTAACTATGATTTGCGCTTTATTGATGCGATGACTCCGCACCATCAGGGAGCAACGGTAATGGCAAAAGAAGCACAGCAAAAATCGAAACGCCCTGAGATCAAAAAGCTAGCAGACGAAATTATCAAAGCCCAAAACCAAGAAATTACGCAAATGAAACAGTGGCGTACAGCTTGGTATCCCCAAGCGGGAGATAAACCAGTGGCTTATGATGCCAAAATGGGTCATACGATGAGGATGTCACCTGAGCAAATGCAAGCCATGATGATGAGCATGGACTTGGGTGCAGCTGATGGAGAATTTGACCTACGCTTTATCGAGGCGATGATTCCTCACCATGAAGCAGCTGTAGTTATGGCGAAAGATGCCTTGCAAAAGTCTCAGCGTCCTGAAATTAAAAACTTGGCTCAAGAAATTATCAAAGCGCAAGATGCAGAGATTAACCAAATGAAACAGTGGCGCAAACCTTGGTATAACAAGTAGCCTCAAGTTTCAATATCTATTTAGGAACGGGTGCAAATACCAACGCAATTGAGAATTCTCGATGTCAAAGAAAGCTAGTTTCTCAGTTATTAATTTCATGCCAATTTCATTTTGAGATGAAAAACTGGGAATGAGGTGCAGAAAAATCCCCAAAAAAGCTAGCTTTTTTTACTAGATATTGCGATCGCAGTTTTTTTGTCCCCATACTTCAGGATTTTTGATAGAGATGCCCAACTCTGCGCGTTTC
Source organism: Nostoc sp. B(2019) (assembly GCF_010091925.1). GTDB lineage: Bacteria > Cyanobacteriota > Cyanobacteriia > Cyanobacteriales > Nostocaceae > Komarekiella. The sequence continues at coordinate 20,239 of NZ_WVID01000051.1, forward strand.
CAACTAATTGTAACCATGCGTTGTGTTTCTAGTACACTTGTGAGCCTGCTGCTATTGGCAAGTCCCGTAGTAGTTTTAGCCCATAGCGGACACGGAAATGAATTTCAAGGAGAAAGTGAAGCCACCCCAACAACTGGTTCCATTCAAGTTGACACTCAAACTGCCCAACGGTTAGGAATTAAAGTTGAGCCAGTTAAAAGCCAGCGTTTAGCTGTGGGTATTAAAACCACAGGACAAATTGAAACTCTACCCAGTAAACAAGTAGAAGTAACCACACCAATTAAAGGCGCGAAGGTGGTTGAGTTATTAGTAGAACCTGGTGCATTAGTTAAACAAGGTCAACCCGTCGCTGTGGTATCTAGTCCTGATTTGGTAGAATTGCGGGTTAACTCTCAAGAAAAACTGGCTCAAGGACAGGCTGATTTACAACAAGCCTTAGCTGATTTAAAGTTAGCGCAACAAAACCGCGATCGCTATCAACAAATAACCGACTCTGAAATTGCCCAAGCCCAAAGTCAAGTGGCTTATGCTCAAGAAAAGTATGACAAAGATCAAGCATTAGCTGCTCAAGGTGCATTACCAAAGCGTAATGCTCTCGAATCCCAAACCCAGTTAGCCCAAGCCAAAGCTGAACTTACTAAAGCCAATAGCCGCCGAGAGGTTATTGAGGCTGAAAATCAACTTAAACGCGCTCAGGCATCTGTTGACGTAGCAAAATCCCGGATCAATCTCAGTAACAGCACGTATGAAACTCGGCTGCAACAGCTAGGAATCCGTGGCAATTCCAAAGGACTGGTGACAGTAACATCTCCAATTTCCGGCAAAGTTGCTGATCGGGAAGTTACCCTTGGTCAAACCTTTGAGGATGCAGGTGGTAAATTGATGACGATTGTCAATGACAATCGGGTTTTTGCCACAGCGAATATATATGAAAAAGATTTAGACAAAGTTAAAGCAGGACAACAAGTTAGGGTTAAAGTTGCTTCTGTCCCGAATCGTATTTTCACGGGACGAATTGCGGTAATTAATTCTGTAGTAACAGGCCAGACGCAGGTTGTACCTGTGAAAGCCGAAATCAATAACCCTGGTGGCGTACTGAAACCAGGGATGTTTGCAGAGTTGGAAGTTTTGACAAACCAAACCTCCTCAGCTATTTTGGCAATTCCCAGTGCAGCTGTGGTGGAAGCTAATAATAAAAAAGTTGTCTATATCCAAAATGGCAATGCTTATCAATCAGTTGAAGTCACATTAGGTCAGACTTCTGGGGACATGGTTGAGGTCAAGACTGGCTTATTTGAGGGAGATATGATTGTCACCCAACGCGCACCGCAACTTTACGCCCAATCTCTGCGAGGTGGGGGGAAAGTAGAGGAGCAGGGGAGCAGGGGAGCAGGGGAGAAAGAAGCAGTTTCTAACTCCTCACTTCCTTTGTGGGTGGGAGTTGGGGGAGGAACTGCACTAGCTACTGTAGCTTTTATCGCAGGTAGTTTCTGGGCTAGTCGCCGCAGTAAACTGCATCTGCTTTATCTCACGCAGAGACGCAAAGACGCAGAGAAAAATGTTAATTAGTGTGGTTTTAGTAAGTAGAAAACTGCTGTAAATTTCAACTATACAAAATATGCTTAATGCCATTATTAAGTGGTCAATTATCCAACGTTGGATAGTCGTATTACTCGCAATTATAGTTACAATTTGGGGTACATATAACCTGACTCAAATGCCCCTGGATGTCTTTCCTGATTTTGCTCCGCCCCAAGTTGAAATTCAAACTGAAGCCCCAGGACTAGCACCAGAAGAAGTTGAAACACTAATTACTTTACCAATTGAAAGCGCGGTTAATGGTACACCAGGAGTAGAAACTGTACGTTCTTCCTCTGCTGTCAGCATCTCCGTTGTCAAGGTGATCTTTAAATGGGGGACTGATGTTTATCAGGCTCGTCAACTAGTAACAGAAAGATTGCAACAGGTACAGCAAAAATTGCCAGAAGGTGTAGAAAATCCCCAAATTTCTCCCATTTCTTCCCCCATTGGCACAGTTCTACAATACGCCTTCACTGCTGAATCAACCCCACTTATGGAAGTGCGGCGCTT
>NZ_WVID01000052.1 GCF_010091925.1 Nostoc sp. B(2019)
CCTTGCACAATCATCTATTTTTATCACTTTGGGCAGACTTATTCGCTTTTTCCTCTGCCTAGAGTGACAAAAGAAAGTTAGCCCCAAAACTTTCCAGCAATCCTGGGGAAGCTGACGGTGATAAAATCCATAACCGGGCTAAATCATCCTCTGGTAAACTTGTATCCTCTCGCTTGGCTTTGCGTTGCGAATCTGCGATCACGGTAAATAGCTTTGTCAGGCAGTTTCGTACCTCTGTTCTGCTGGGCTGATTGCGGAATGGCTCCAGCAAAGCCGTATTCAGTAGCGCAATTCTTCCCAATAGCCCTAAATTTGGCGCTTGGGCTTGCGGTGATGGAGAAAACAACACATCTACAAGGCGTGCTTCATCTATGACTTCCTTGTTGGCTTCTACTCTTCCCAACGGAGCTAGTAGCTCCTCTAAAAATTGCTTTGCAAATTGATCGTGAGGTTTGCGAGTCATGTTACCAGTATGAACTGTAATGTATGATACGTGAATCGGCTGAAGCTAAATTCTTAATGGCGCTTGTTTGGTTTGGTGGGCAATATTGCCCACCTATTAGCTTTAAGCCGCCACAAACTTCTTAGTTTCTAAAGCTGGCTTATATCCTCGCAGTAATTCCCATTCCCTAGCCGTTACCATCTCAAACGGTTTATCTAGCAACTCCTCGCAAGGTACAATTTCCACATCGGTATCGACCATCGACAGTGACCAAACAGCATCTAACGCTGAATCACACGGTATTCTTCCCTGATACTCCTCTGATGCTCGTACAAACCACCACCGATTATCAGTACAACCGATTTCGCCTAGTTTTATGTCGCCGTGGTAGATCCCATCGTCCAGCAGTTCCAAACCGTACTTCTCGCATTCTGCCGCAATCTGTACCATTATCTCGTTGCTAGTGGTGGTTAGGGCTTCTTGCTGTTTCTGTTCAGGTAGTGTGCCTTGTGTATAGTGCCAAGTGATGTAGTGATGGCACTTTGCCCAGGTATTAGCACGATGGACTTCCTCACCGTTTATCATGACTACCCAAGGTTGTGTTACAAAGTCTGCATGGTCATAGCTAATTTGAGCTATGAGCTTTTGACCTGCAAAAAATTCGTGATCGTAAAAGCTAATTTCAATAGCTGTAATTTCTTCAGATGATACAGCTTGAACTTGTTTCTCAACTGGTTGCTGTGTCAGTGTTCCATAAGTCATAATGAAAATCTCCATTCAGTTGGATAAAAGGCGATCGCAAACTTTGGACGGTTGGGCGATCGCCTTTACTATGTGTGCAAACAACGTTGTGGTTTGGCACAACGCTCTCAAAAAATGTAAGCGCAGCTTTGCATTTATCGCTCAAAGCCAGTGGCACTTGAGCATTACCATACAGGAGAGCAATAATCTCAGGCGACACGTACGACTCCAAACGCTTCAGAAGTTAGTCGTCCTGCTGGTAATTTTTTATTAAGTGCAAATCCATTTCCCGGCTGTGTAACCCTCGCCTTCTCTGGTTGTGCCAGTGCCTCAGCTACTCATCAAGCGGTCACTCTGGATTATGCTGTCAAGGTTCTGTGGGCTTTGAGATTGCTTTATTTGCCCTATATATTAAATGTACACTTTGTTATCCCATCTGTCAACACATTGGGATAACAAAATTAAATTACTTGGGAGTACACTTGTTAATACAAGGCTTTCGCTGATAGCGTTGATCAATCAACGAGGAAGATACCATGACTGAAACAAGATTAAATATTAGGATCTCACCAGATAAAAAGGATGCTTTTTATCAAAAGGTCAAGCAAGAGGGAAAAAACGCTACTGATGTCCTAATCGATTTAATTGACCAATACCTTGGCAATAAGGTTGAGTCAGGCGATATTTTAGAACTAAGACAAAGAGTTGCAAAATTGGAAGAGGTGGTGTTGGGGGAAATCGCCGCCTGAGAGAAGAGAATGATTCTCTCAGGCAGTTATTAGAAAATCTAAAACAGATGCTCAGGGAAAAACCCGCCGACCATTAGGCGGGTTTGCTGCTTTTTATGTATTGGATCTATTGTGATAATAACGTGTTACTATTTGGGATGACAAACAATCTCTATAAAAGTAACCGTTTATCACTTGGGAGCAATTGATATGTACTAGGGATGACAGCAGTTGGATTTAGGTATATCGTGGGTCACTCAAATAATCTTTCTGTTATTCACAATATGCCTTGTGCCTTTTGAACTTCATCTAAAAAACTAAAACCCAAAAGCGTCTGCCTCGAAAACATAGCTCTTGGGTAAATTTCACAAACTGCAAAGTTTATGATTAACCAAACATTAGCAGATTTTCTTGCGTTATGGATAGGAGTTAATTCTAATCACTGCATACATCTGCTGTGTAGTGACGATAAGTTTATTACTTGCCCTGCTGAATCAAAGCCAAGACGAGAAAAAATCTTTCATCAGACAAATGTGCTTTTTAACACCTCTCCTATCCATGAAAACAGGAGAGAAATATGCTGACACTAGAAATAGAACAGGCATCAACCCTTGACTACAGCAATCTCAACATCAGTATCCAGGAAACCTTCGCCGCCATAGACCGATTCGAGTGGCAGGCATCCGACGAACTTCGACTGATGCGAGATAAAGGCTATTACCAAGATGGTGGACACCTTAGCTTTGAGGATTATTGCGAAAGCGAGTTGACCAAACACGGTGGATATCGCCGGGTCAGAGATTTCCTGTCTGCGAAGAAAGTAGTTGATACTCTGCCAGAGGAACTGAGGGAAAAGATTACTAAACCATCCCAAACACGCTCCTTACTCCGACTGGTCAAGACTCCTGACAAGTTAGAGCAGGCCGTAGCGATCGCAGCCAAAGAAAAACCCTTCCCCACTGCCGCAGACTTCGCTAAAGCAGTACAGCAGGTTGCACCAACAGCTAAACGCTCCACAAAAAGCGAAAAAAGTCAAACGCAATTGTGTAATTCTGTGACTGTCTCATCACAATCACATCCTCGTTATGGCGAATCGGGAGTGATTGAGGCAGACGCGCCCAATAACTATCAGCAGATTGTGACTTTTCCTGATGGTGAAAGGCTTTTGGTTAACAATGCTGATTTGGATGCTTCTAGTGTTCTATTTCCTAAAGAGCGAACTTATCCATCAGAATACTCTGAGGCAATCGCCCAAATTAAAGAGCAACATCAACAGGAGTTAGAGCGACTGGAGCAGGAATTGAAAATTGGCTTGCAGACAGAAGCCACTGCCAGAGCCGAGGAACAAGTACAAGAGCAGTTGACCGCTTTACAACACCTGTTTGGGCAGCAGAAAGAAGAAAATCTTCATCTGCAACAACGCTTGGATGAGTTAGAAGGATTGAGGCAGCTAGAACTTGAGAACCAACGACTAAAAGAGCGTATTCAGGAATTGGAACACGCTGTACAAGAACACCCTTCTCAACAGTGGGGAAATACTATGACGCAACAGGCGGCCAAAGCGTTAAACAAAGAAGTTAAGCGAACGCTTGAGAAAACTGTTGACCTGCGATCGCTTGCCGCAGAACCGCCCAAAGAGAATGTCACCGAATGTCTACGGCTTCTTGGTATGGCATTGAAGCAGATCGCTAGCGCTATGAATAATACTAAAGCGCTCGAAGCGGCGGCGATAATTCTGGGGAGTAGTCCCACACCAGAGGCGATCGCCATAAGGACGGAGCAATTGCAACTGTTACCACAGGCGGTTAGTGATATTAGAACAGTGTTGGACAAGCCTAGGTGTACGTGGCAGGACTATTGGGATGTTGCCCAAGAGTATGAGGTAATCAAACAGGACTACTGGCCAGAATTGACCACCCAGGAGACTGATTTAATTGCTGCTCTCCAGAAAGCATTTACCGAACCGCCAACAATTGGCGTTGGCTCTATCGTTGCCCATGCCGACCCATACCGCACTTTGTATGTGGAAAGAGGTGAGGTAGTAGAAGAATTAGGAGATGAGGTGATAGTGTCCTGGGATTGTTGGAAGGAGCAATCGAAAAAGACTGACAGGTATTTCCGAGACGAGTTGCGGTTTTGGAAAGGCGAGAACCAGTAGATAAAGACTCGCTTTGAGATAGCCAAGAAACTTAAACGCGGCATGGTTGCAATGTCGTTCACATTGTCATGGAAAATTTAGGAGGGAATATGACTACAGCGTTAAAAGCAATTAACGGTGGCAGCAAACAGCGTAATGAGCGCGAGGCAAACAAGCAAGATAAATCGATTAGACCACACTGCAAAGTATCGATAGAGGATATTAACTGGGTTCGTCAGCAGCCTCCGTCTGTGCAGCAGCTTTGGTTAGATAGCGTTGCGGCTGAACAGTTTGGCGGTGCTGCTCATAAACTCGATACAAACCTCACTTACAAATCTTTGCAAAAAGCAGGTGCAGCGTTGACTGCCCAAGGACTGTTTCAGTTTGAGGAAGTGTTTGGCCGTTTGCCCTCTGGTAGACCAGGATTGATTAGCTACTGTGTCCGTAACCTTCATGGTTATTACAATCGCTTTTACTGGGAATCGTCCACGTCTGCGGAAACCAATTCTTGTGACGAGAAAGCCGTCCACGCCGGGGAAAAAACAAATGCGCCCGGACGGAATGAAAACCGCCCCAAAGTGGAACAAATCCACGCTGCAAAGGAATCATTCCAAAAGAATGGTCAAAAAAGTGAGCAATTGCAAGGCTTTCAAAATCCTAACAACGTTTCTAACTACTCTTTAACTACCTACCAACAACCAACTAAGGTTGTTGGTATGGTAGTTGGTTCTGACGCGCCAAGCAAAAATTTGCGTGAGGAAGAAACGGCTCATGCGCCCTTGGGGAGCGCGTCGCCTCAACGTATCGAAAGCGCGTCAGAACTTGAAGACTCGCCTACGGCGAATAATTGCACGACGCTGGCGCTTGTGGATGATGCACAAAGTAATCCCGCTTCGTTGTTGGCTGAAAACCTTTCTTGTGGTGTTGAGCCGAAAGATTGTCATGGAGGTGCTTGTTCCGCCGCGCCCGTCGCTCAAAATGAAAAATCTTTAAATTCTGCGATCGCAGATCAGAAAATAGAACCGAGTTGCCCCTCTGCTGAGTTGATGACTGAAAACTCAGTTTCTTGTGTTGAAGCGAAAGCAGTTAATGAGAGTGAAAGTTCCGCCGTATCCGTGCCAAATCCTGAAAAATGGTCGCATGAGGCGATTGTAGCGAGGTCAAATGTGCGACCGGAGCGTATGCAGAAACTCAAAGTTGGGGCGAATTCGGGGCAGAATCCGGGGTTTGAGTTTTTGCAGGAGTGTTGGAGTGACGATCCGGCATTGCAGATTGTGATTAAGAAATTACTGGCGAAGTTTGGGCAGTGGGGTATCGCGTGTGTGGATGGGGTGTTGGTTGATTGGGATGCTAAAGTAAAATAATGCTAGAAGACCCAGAACAACCCAAGGAAGTCTGGACTGATTATGTTTGGGCTGACACTGAAGCAGAAGCCATGCAAAAATGTCAGATCAAAGCACAAGAGGCGACTGTTCAAGGCAAAACAGTTGTGCGGCTTGCAGGACAACCCAAGAAAGTAGGTAAAGGAAAACGCTACGAATGCCAATTTGAGGGAGAGATTTATGAAGCTTGAACTTCCAGTAATTCCGAAGCCTGGGGAAGTATTTTTAGCAGTGGAACTGACTGCTGTTCAAAATATGACTGTTGCACAGACCCTCAAATTATTAGAGGATATGGGCTACAATCCATCTCTGAGGTATCGACAATTCTCAGATGGAAGGGTTTGTGTCTACGCTTTGCTCAAACATGATTTTGTCAATCCCGAAATCTTACAAAACTCTGATTATCTTGGAGAACAGCTAGACGCATTGGCAGAAGTAATTAAACCTGCGGATGCTATCACATCACCTCGCGGAATTAGTAGCGCCAAAACACCTGCTGTTGTGTAGTAGCTCTCTCAACATTAATAACTTACAACTCTGATAAAGGCTTTCATCGGGAACGTAAATTATCAATCTTAAATTCTTGACGCATCAACCAAAGCAGAACATTACGGGTGGCCGCCTTCGCTATAACCTGCTTATTATAATTGAGCAGCATGGTAAATAATTTATTTTTGATTATTCATGTAAATTTTTTGTAAAAAAAAGGAATTATCTAATGCGATCACTTCACTACACTTCATCGCAACTTTTTTACCTTGACTTCTGCTACCGCTAATCCTTTAGAATTATTGTTCTCTATCAATCCTTTGGAATTATCAAATGCAAAGGTATAGTGTGTTACTTCAAGAACTTGATAATCAGGAATATCACAACGACAAATACTCAGATAAATAGATTCTCCAGCGTAAGGAACTCTTACAAGATGAGTGGGAAACTTTTCAATCACACTGCCACATTCATTAACAACTTGAATTGAAACTCTGTACATATTTCTACATCCTTATTTGCTTGTTGGCTAAAAACCTTGTTCATAAATCAATACCTTTTGGTTAAGGGGAAAAGGGTAAGGGGAAAAGGGAAGATAAAAACCTTTAACCCTTACCCGAATGGCACTAAGTTTAGTTATTTGTTGAGGCAAGCTGGGGGGGCTGCTCTTGTGCTGGGGGAGACAAAGAAACTAGTGTATTCAAGGATATTGCAGTAGTAAGAGTTACTAATAATTACTCTTTACTCCCCCAGCCTCCCCAGCTACCCCAGCCTCCCCAGCTTATCTTCGTGACATTCAACCCTTACCCTTTAACCTTTTCCCCAAGCCCAATTTCAAGTTAAAAATGCTTAACCGAACAGTATTGGTTCATAAATGCCGCCAAAAGTTCTTGCTAATAGCCTTAAGACTGACAACCGTCTCTACAGTTGATTCTGGAGCCGAAGCAACAGCCACCGCAGCAGCTTGTGGTGTAGGCGTGGCTAGCAACGAGTTAAGTAGCTCACGTTGATAATCAACATCTGCCACAGTGCGATACACTCTATAAGGATCAATTTGCATCCCTAAAGGAGTTGGGACAATCTTCAGATATTGATTGAGAGCATTAATGTAAATATCGTTAAAATTACGTTCAGCAACACAAGGACGCAGTATATCTAGTAATTGAATCGCTTTCTCGATTTCGTAAATATCGCAATTACTATCGATTTGGGGTTGACTTCTTCTATAGCCTTTCATCATCTTTTCGGCTGCCAGATTCCGATATTTGAGAACAGCTGATTGATTGCTTTTTAGAGAATGAGTTTTAGTCTGAGACTTGTAGCCAACCCGCCCCCATTCAACAATTAAATTGTTGTCTTCGACTTTTGCAGACCAGAATTTATTACTGTTTTGAATTGCGTCTACAAAGACTAAGTAGATTTCCATGTTTCTTACCCTGTTAACTCGCTAACTTCTGGGCATTGCCCCATCGAATTTGGTGTTGTAGTGCTTCAAGTATGCTTTCAGCTTCGTCTGTTGTTAGCCCATCTAAAATAGAACATACATCGTACAAATCCTGGGGAATCGAGTCAGGAATTACTAGCTCACACAAAGCATCTTCAAGGGCTGTAGACAGTGGATATTCAGTTGGGGTGTACTCTTGTTGCATAATAATGTATGTAGACAGAGTTACTCGTAATAACAGTTTCGTTTCTCTGTCTAACTTCTCCAAATATGCGCCATAATTATCAACCAGTTGGTTAATTCTTTCTGTTTGTCCGTAATAAGTAACTAAGTCTGTCCTCATTTCTTCAATCCTCTTGATTTCAATTATTAGGAAAAATGCGACCGCCCCCTTCGAGACGACCGCAATCAGGCTTAATTTATATTGCGAAACTTCGCGGTACGCAACGATTGAGTTTTCGCTGCCACAACAGGACTAGAAGCCCGTCGTGCGGTAGCACCCCAAGCTTGCATCCGCTCAACTGCCTCAGCATCGGTGATTGCAAGCGGGGTAATGGTTTGGCAACAGGTTTCTAAGTCCCCAAGTGTGACCTGCTGTGGTCTACTCTCATCGAATGCCAGTAGTGCGGCTTCCGAAGCGAGGGTTTCGAGTTCTGCGCCGGAGAATTTTGCAGTGTTGGCGGCGATCGCCTCTAAATACTCCTGCTGTACACTGATGCCAAACCGCTGTAGGTGGATTTGGAGAATTTGGCAACGCTCCGGTTCTGTTGGCAAATCGACGAAAAACATTTCGTCAAAACGACCTTTGCGTTTCAATTCACTGGGCAGCGCCGATGGGTCATTGCAAGTTGCGACTATAAACACGCCGCTAGTACATTCAGCCATAAAAGTGAGCAAAGTACCCAAGATGCGTTGGGAAACACCACTTGTATCTCCCTGACCTGAAAGTGCTTTTTCGACTTCATCTATAAACAAGACACAAGGTGCGATCGCTTCAGCCGTTTTCAAGGCACGTTTAACATTGCCTTCGGATTCGCCAACTAGTGAACCTAACATTGAGGCAATGTCGAGTTGCAGCAGTGGTAGATTAAGTATATTGGCGATGTTTTTGGCTGTGTGAGATTTTCCTGTTCCGGGCGGGCCAGCCAGCAGCACACCTTTAGGCTGCGGTAAACTCAAGCTTCGCGCCTCTTGCGTGAACAGCCGCCGCCGCCGATTCAGCCACTCGCGCAAATTGTCAAGTCCGCCGAATGGGATTGTCGCGGGTTTACCCAATTCGATACCCATTTGAGCGAGTAGCCGGGTTTTGTAGTCTACTGCTGCTGTTATGAAATCAGCGTCAACAACGATACCATGATCGGTTAGCTTTTCTTTAACCGTTAACCGAAGGAAATCACTAATCTCCTCCAGGGTTAATCCCAATACTGTACGAGAAAGAGTTTCGATCTGATTGTTTTCTAATGAGATAGTAAAAGTCAGTTCTTGCTCAACAGCAGATTGTTGTAAGTCTAACAAGTAAGAATTTATATGCTCAAGTATCTGCTCAACACTAGGCAAAGGCACTTCACAATAGGGAACGAGTCGGACTAGAGACTCGTGCAACTGTATGTTTTGACCCAATAGTACAATGCGCTTATCAGTCGGCTTGAGGCGGTGGTAGAGGTTTTTAACTTTCGATATAATTTCCCAGGATAAGGAAGTTGAGTTCTTGCCGATAAATGGGTGGATGTCTCCTAAAATGAAAATCCCAGTACCGTTAAAGTTATTGATATAGTCAAACACATACAGCAATGGGTCAGCCTGTGGAGGTCTTTTGTACTCTGGCACTGGCTTAAACATCAGTCCCCCATCCGGCGCAATCACGCACTGTTCGAGACTGGACACGCCCAGATTCCAGAAGTACACAGGGCTGTTGAGCTTATTCTGAGCCTCGGTTGTTAGCCACTGGATAATGGTCGCCTCATCGGGTGATAATACGTCAACAGCAGCGATGGGAATTTAAGAATCGAGTGTAGAGAGCAGATTCGAGAGTTTCATGGCAATAATTCAATAACTTCACTTCAAGCAATGGCATCGCCATAATTGTTTAGCTGAAGCAGCAACAGCCTTCAAAAAAGACCCCCAATGCATGAGTTTTTGGGGGCTATTAATAGTAGGAAATCCTGGCTAATTCTTGGGTTTGACTTCTGGACTAGAGCAAACTATTGATAAAGCTTCTTGCAAATCAGTCGCTTGTTCTGGTTCTAGGTTGGCTTCAAATCCGTTGCCTGTTGGTTGTGCGCCAGCTTCATGTAACGTAGTTGCAACTAAACACGGCCAGCTTGTCTGCCCTGTATGTATCTCGTATTTTTCCATATCCAATACCTCTTTTTCTCACTCTATTATTGATGCAAGTGGGTTTGAGAATTTGAGTGATGACGCAAATGCTGGGCTGACTCTTGTTTATATGTGCGTTCGCTCACAACCCCCAACGCGGATTCAAACGGCTGTGTAGCTTCTAAGCAAGACAGTCCCTCAAATCCCTCCGCTTCCACACGAACCTCACCTGTAGCACTGTCGAAATGAATTTTAATTGCGCGTTCCATATTTATCTCCTTACATATTGTTGTACTTGCTGGTGTCCACTGAAGGTAAGACGTAGGGTTTGCACAGTCCCGTTAGTGGATTCGGCGATCACGCACTCCCCAAACTGTTCTTGTAACTCCAAAGCTTTAGCACGAACCATTCGTTGTCCATAAACCAGCATCAGTTTATGACTGAAGAAGTCTTGTCCCAGGCGTGGAACTGTTTCATAGCTGTCGTGTATGATATCGTACACACCACTTGCCTTGTTCCACCGAAAACCGATGTCTGCACGAGCTTTAATTGTCCGACTAGACACGATAATTTCAGCGCTTTGTCCTTGAGAACCGCCGTAGAAACCTTTGAGTGCTTGTGGTTTTTCGTGAACTTGTGGTGATAGGTTTAGTAGAGTGAGGGCTTGTACTAAGCATTCACGGTTGGTGAGTTTGGTTGTGACTGTTGAAAAATGCGACACTTGTTCTATCCTTTGTGATTGAACTGGTTTGTTCAGTAGTGGGAGTAATGCGATACACTTGAGGCGGCGAATATCGCATTTTGATCATTGGTGAAGTAAGTCAACAGCGAGTATTTATCACTGTTGACTGTTTTTTACCTGAATCTAAAGGCGCTTAGGGTAGCTTTCGACAAACCCACGTCGCCAGTTGCTAACTGTTGGAGGTTACGTTGTTCGTCCAGCAGCTTTGCGCGAATAGAATCCATCTTTTGCTGTAGTTGCGTACGCCCATCAGATCCCAAATTCTTAGCCTCAATCGCCGGATCATTCACAATCGAGTCCAAATGCTCCATCATTTGTTGCAGACTACTGCCAGCTAGGGGGTCAGCATTCGCCAGCAACACTTGGACTTTCATCAGATGGCGCTCCATCTTCTTTTTGAACTGTACCGGCTTGCGTCCCGGCTCCCAATCGCTCAGTTCTTCAAGCAATTGCGCGGCGAGTTGTTCACCACCAGCAAGGGCTGATTCACGTAACCGCTGCTCCAGGTTACTATCGTATTGCTGGATAAACTTGGTAATCTGGTCTAAACACTCAGCCTGTTGTTGGTTGAGTTGTTCAGACAGAGCAGGGATGATTACGGGACGACCAATTACCACTTGTAGATAATCTTCTAAATCAGTCAGAGTAGGGAAGGCTCTAAGTAAGTTGGCTTTTACTGATTCTTGCTTGGACTGGCATAGTTCCCAAGTGTTGAGCGAGAGGAACTGGTCAATTCGCTCTTGGTAATCAAGAAGTCCTGCTTCGTAATCAACTTTTAGCTGGTTCCTGAGAGCCGGGGCGATATTATCTCTGATATTTATTAACTGATTCCACACAAGTGGTGCTAAGTCAATCGGACAGACCCAATCGCCAGTATCAGGAGACATCCATTCTTGAACTGAAGCAATCTCTTGTCTCAGTTGTGCAGCAGCTTCATCCAGCTTTTTGAAAACCTTAACGCCCCTCAACCCGACTTCGGAATTTGTAACTTTTATCAGGTCAGATCCCGATTCAGATACCTCTGAGTTGAGGACATCCGCCCATTTGGGAGCAGCACTTTTAGTACTATTTTTCAGTTGAATACGGAAGCGAATACGAGTTTTATTTAGTTTCGAGAAGTTCAGGCGTTCGACTGTGGCATCAGTTAGAAAAGTTTCAGCTTGGGGAGAAGCGATCGCTTGTACCATGTTCAATAAATTACTACTAATTTTCAATTTCATCAGAGCGTAGCGTTCTTGTAGGGCAATATAATCAAAGGCGCTCATATCAATAACAGTATGAACGCCTTTTAATTGCCTAGAAGTGATAATCAAACAACGACCCAATAAACACCTTGATTGCGAACCATATAGGATTGTCCTTTATGAGTTACAGTTCCTAACTCAGAACTATTCTTGAGTTGCTGAACGTTCCTAATAACTCGATAAACTATCTTGGTCGAACCATTGTTTTGTATTTTGATGGGTCGTTTAATGGTTGGCGGTTTATGTATTGGCATGGCTCAAAATAGTTGAAGCTGTTCAGAGCAATATTTAGAAGTTGTAGGGTTACAAGTCATTCCTACTACTTCCGAACAGCGAATCATTAATTTATCTCGATTCATTACCAAGTTTGATTTCTGTTTTTGCCCTGGTATTGGTAAATGACCAAACACATACTGTGGATGAGTATTACTACCTGAAGAGTGCAAGTATTGATAAAAAGCTCCATCAATTTGATAGACTTTTGTTGGATTAAGTAATTTGGGATCGTAAACAGAATTGAGTTCCATTTTCCTTAGCCTCAACTAAACAGACAAATACTTTCATCTAGATGTAAAGCGTAGCGATCGCTATTGATTGAACTAGCTGTAAATTTTCAGCGATGTTGCTTTTCGTTTCAAATTACCGTTGCCATCGTCACCATTAGTTGTAATTGTTGGTTGTTGACGGCATTCAGACTTGTTAATCGTCCAGTCCCAATGATTGATTTGCGTTTTCTGGTGATGTTCTACGAGGACAATGATATTTTTGTACTTTGGGTCTTTACCGCTAATTAAATAGGCATCACCCAACGCATAAAAACCAGTCGAAACATAATGTCGTTTGCCCTGAGACATCAGCGCATCCCAAGCTTGTTGATGCTGTTGTATTTTGCTCATTTAAACTATCTTCCTTTAAACAACTCATCGCTTTGAAGCGTAGCGATACATTGTGCGATAATTACTTTCACCTTTGGTTACAGTTTGGAGTGCGGAAACTTCTGGTAAGCGAAGTTTCCGCATTTTTCTAGTAAGTACGATGTCCAAGTTTCAAGCGCTGACCTTTTTCTTTGGTTCAGATAATCTGGATGTACCATTAGATGAGCGGGGTGTTTGAGAAAGAGGCGGGGGAACTGTACCAAAGGGTGTACGAATCTCTAAATCTGCATCTAATTCTTTTTGGAGAACCGCTAATCGTGTTAGGTGTGAGTCGATTTCGGCTAATATTTTTGCTTCTATCTCTTGTTTTGGAAGTAGACGGATCTGAGTTTCTGGCAGTTGTACTACTTGTCCAGAAGTCTCATTGACCAATATTGAGTAGTACCAGCCTTTACTCTGCTTTTGAGTTGAATAGTTAATACCAATAATTCTCCCCTGTTGGGTGTGCTGCCCTATAACAAAAAGAGGTTGGTTCCATGTACGTGGCATTATGGCTGTGGATTGCATGATTATTTCCCCTCGCTTTGATTAATTGTGAGTAGTGGAATAACAGCATAAGCAAGCTGTAAATAGGGTTTGAGCAACACTGGGTATTAGTTGCTCAAACCCTATTTACAACCAACTAAAACACCATAGAAGCCGCAGCTTTCGTAACAGCCAAAGCCTGTTTACTTATTTCTCTCCAGTTCGATTCTTCACCATAGGATGCCATGATTAACTCAGACCCAACCCACACCCGACAGAACAAAACGCTATCATCTGTCCCTGGCTGTGGTTGGAGTGTTATGGGATAGTAAAGTTGTTCTGGTGTAAGACTGGCAATGGCTGCTAATAGCCCTTTAGCAAACTGAGTATCATGCCCAGATTCCAAGATGTATGTTCGCTCAGCCTGAATTGTAGCTAGCAGCTTGTGTACTTCCTTGCCCCGCCGTTCGCACTTCTCGAATCGTAGTTCCCGCAGATATCCTGTTAAAGCAGTAGCAGCAACAGCCTGCGGTTCTGAGTTGGATAACGTATACCAAAGAAAACCGTTGTGGCGATTGCAGTAAACCTTGCAACTGCCAGCATCATTGTGCAATCCCAACTTTGGTTTATTGATTGAAGCGATTAGCCGCTTAAGTAGTTCTTCTTGGCGCATTAAAGCAGCAAGTAATTCTGATGTTTCTTGAGGAGTCATTTGTTTGATACCAATGCTTTTTCATCGACCCAAGGCGCAGCCTCAGCAATCAGGGTTGCTATTTTTAGATATGGTTATATATCCTGCCTTTAGTGATTTAGTAAGGATTCGTATTATTTGCTACACTGCAAGATAATATATTGCTGTTTCTTCTGTCTAGGGGAACATTTATTAACTTGATAGTTGTTTTATAGTGGCAGTACATTCAACATATTTAATAACAAGCCTCGTCTCGTTCCAAAGATGAGGCTATTATTTACCGTTAGAATAACCTGCCCTAAAAACTGGTTTTGTCTTAGGAAATATTTGAAGCAGGTGTTCAATTTGTTTGCTAGCCATTAAGAGTATAAATTGTAACTTCAAAACCAGTTCAACTACCATTCTTCTGCCTAAAAAAGCATTATCTAGACTGTTATGTGCTACATAATAACTTGATAGTAGATATTTAACTTTCAGCCTCGTCTCACCTTGATGACGAGGCTTTTGTTGTTAAAGCGTGTTGAGGTAACAGAGTTGTTTTTGTTGACTCTTCCCCAACGTAGTAAAAAAGCTTGATGCCTCAACGGTTGTTATAGCGTGTGTCATAATAGAAATCTATACATACGATCTTTTTTGTGCAATCGCTTTACAGTTATCAAAGCTAACAAGCGATTGCTTTTGTTTTCTGAACCAGCGACCATCTGAAGAATTAGTTCTAGCTGGCGTATTACCGAAGCAACTAATTCCGATGTTTCTTGCGGGGTCATTTGTTTGATACCAATGTATTTCACCTTCGCATTGGCGCAGCCTCAGCAATCAGGGTTATTGTTTTTAGATTTGGTGATCTACGCTGCCTTTAAGAATTTATAATTCCGCTGGATAGTTGTATTATTTATTACTATCTGAAGCTATTCTCTGCTGTTTACTCTATCCAGCAGAACATTTATTAAACTGCTAATTGCTTTATATTAGCTGCATACTTAGATTACCATAAGCCTCATCCCTGGAGATGAGGCTTTTCCTCCTATCTAGAACGAACTGCTCTAAAAGTTAACTGATTTTGTCTCAAGAAATATTTGAGCAGTTGTTAAATTTGTTTACCCAGCAGTTGAAGTATAACTTGTAACTTCGCAATGAGTTATACCACCATTTATCCATCTAAAGGAGCATCAAATATGCTGTTATATGCTATACAGTTATCTTCGAGTATATGTTACACTTCCTGTCCTCGTCTCGCTTTGATGACGAGGTTTTCATTTTTGAAGTGGAATAAACCGCTTTATAAATCATTTCATTTGATTTCGGATGAATAGTTGAATGCGTGAAATGCCGTTGCATACATGATGCAAATGAGTATCATTGGAGATACTCGTTTGATATTATTCAAGAAGTTAAATAGTCAAGCTACTTATTGGTTTGGGCATTCAGTGATTGCAATTAGATTTTAATCTATGCAATCACCTTTGTTTTTATTTCATTCTCAATACTCGCTCGGCAGCATCAACACCTTCTGTGCCAGATACAGCGTGATTTCAGGCAGTAGAAAGTCAGTGTATGGGATTGACTGGCGTAGTACCTCAATATCTGTGTCTTCTTCACATATCAGAGTACCTGACTCATCCTTCACCACTAAATGCCACATCTGCAATTCTCGCAGCCGGGCATTTGACTGAAGCTGGTGTTGATAGGAGCCAATCGCATCCAGCAGCCAGTAGCACTGGGTTGTTTGGGCTAAATATTTCACTCCCTCTGTGTAGCGGAGCATACCTAGCGAATGTCTGTAGACGACTTCTGAGCCTGTGAACTGTCTTAAATCTGCAATCAATTCCTCGGCGGTTTTTGCAGTAATATTTGTCATGGTTGCAATTCCTGTTTGTAACTTTCACCGTCAACAAAAAGGGTGTGGGGTGTAGGGGGTAGGGTGTAGGGGAGAAGACGGCATTGGTCGAGGCGTATGATTAAGCGACCAATGCAATCGTCCTGAAGGACGGGGCTTGTGACCCACTAATTGTTGAGGCTATCTCTTCCCCCACACCCCACACCCCATACCCCACACCCCGCCCCAACGGGGCTTCACTGTCACATTGGCGTAGCATTAGATAGCTACTGTAGTTGACTACTCGCACTTCAGAAAATCATCGACCATCTCTTGCGCTGATTCGTCCGTCATTTCTTCATTTGTCGAGGGCGCGACAAATCCATACCTCGTAGCTAGAGCATCTGAATCGATATCTGCATCAAGAATGCGTCCCAGTTCAGAGATGACAAAACTTTTTGTGTTTTGGTCGTAGCGTAGCTAAGTTTTATGATTTCGCCTGTTTGGTTGAATAAAAACAGCGCTCTTGCCGAAACAAAAGCGCTCATCGATGACGAACAATTACACTGCTACTAACTCCCGACTTTCTGACATTGGCTGATACTCCACTAGCCTCCGCCATTCTTCAACCGTTAGCGTCTCGAATGGTCTGTCTAACAAGTCTTCACAACAAGTCACTTGAACCATCGACAACGACCACACTGCATCCATTGCAGAGTCACACGGGACTTTCTGTTGATGTTCTAACGAAGCCCGAATAACCCACCATCTGCCGTTAGTACAGCCCACTTCACCAAGCTTCACATCGTGGTGGTAGATACCATCGTCTAGGATTTCAAATCCGTACTTCTCACATTCGTCAGCAATCTGTACCATGATTTCGTTGCCCGTAGTGGAAGAGGACAAGGGGCAGGGTGCGGGGTGCAGAGGGGAAATATTCTCTCCCATGCTCCCCGCTCCCTGTTGTACTGGCAGTGTTCCGCGCTGGTAATGCCATGTGATGTAGCTGTGGCATCTTTTGAAAGTGTTCGCGCGATGGATTTCTTCACCATTGACCCATCACTATCCAAGGTTGCGTTAGGTCATCGTTGTAGCTGATGGTGGCAATCAGTTGTGTGCCGCAGTAAATCTCGTGATCGTAGAAGGATATTTCTACTGATGTCAATTCTTCAACTGGTTTGACAGGGGTTACAGTTGTTGCTGTTTGTGGCATAATTTTAAAACCTTTAATTGGGTTATAAAGGCGATCGCATACTTTCCAGGTGGGCGATCGCCTTTTAATTTGCACGAAACAACGTTGTGCAGGCACAACGCTCTCTCACTTCAGTTTCAGCGAAGCTGTAGTTAATTCTTGGGTTCCAGACACGTATTTGGGTAAAACCAGTTTTTTTAGACTTAGTTCGGTCATCAGGATCATCCCAGATGGCTTGAGCTGTTACAAGTTTACTTCCGGCCACTCCGGGTTAGCTCCGGCTACTTTTCCCGGCGGCACTTTCGTTTTAATTAGCTAAAATCATGTCTTGGGACTATATTCGGACTTGGACGTTAACTCGATTTGGTTGATTTGCAAACCCTTGATCGCGTTCAGGTGCAGGCGGCTTGCTTTCTTTTGCCCTTGTAATTATTGTGCAACTTTTAGTTGCACTTGTCAACCCCTAATTGCACAATTTTGGTTGATCTCAAACACAATAATTCAGCTAAAGTACAACCAAATACTTTACATAAACCAGTCACGAGTTCTGGAGAAGCGCTTTTGACTTCTGTATTTGTCTCCATCCTGTTCAAATACTGGCGAGAAATCTCTACCTTAAGTTCAGCAAGCTTTTTGGATAAAGTGACTAATGGCATATCGCCACGCAATGCACGCATCTTATCTCCACGCTCATCTGTCCATCTAATAGATCCCACTTCACTAAGCGGTAACATTACGACCTCTTCTACTTCTTCTCGACTTGTCATATTATGCAATTTTTAGTTGACAGATACAATAGCTTACTGCCACTATTAGTAGCAAAAATAGAGCTAGTGCGATCACCTCCGGTGCGCCGTAGGCGATCGCTTCCAGCGGGCGGTTACGCCATCGCAAACTGCGCGAATATCATCGAAGAGAGCGCAGAGTGTCACTTGTTTGGGATGATTGAATAGCGGTAAATTGACGCTGTTGATTGCTGAATAGGACTAACTGCAATTGGTTTTAATTATTCGTGAGCCTGCTACTCCTGAACAAATAGAGGAAATGCTGAAGACCTGGGATATATTCATTAAAATAGCAGTAGACATTGAGCGCGAAATTATTGCAGGTGGTGCTGTTCGACACTATCAATGTGAGCAAGAACTGCTTAAAGACGGGAGCAGACAACGAGATATTTGGGGTGCTGATTGGTCGCCATATACTCAGGAGATGATATTTGAGTCAATTATCAACATCCGCCCCAGTGAAAATAACCGTAGTATGATAATACAATCTCCCCGAATTCGAGAGCGAGTTAGCCAAATTACCAAGCAATTGCTAGGAGGATTGTAATGCCTAACTGGAGTACAATTGAAGCTAATTTTTCACACTTACCCCACGCACAACAATTGGGAGAGTTGGCCGCTACTTTGGCACGCCTTAACTCTTGGTCACAAAAAAGTGCTAGCCAGGAAGTAGTGCCGGTATTGTTGGAGGAAAGTTTGCTGTATTTGTCCTTGATACAACGAGAAACCCCAATTAATAGTGAATTAGATCAACTTCAAGGCTTGCTGCAAGGCTGGAAACAAAACTGGCTAAATATTTGGAAAAACTCAAACGAAACTGCAAATATTGCCGCTGTTGCATCTACTTGGTCACAGCGAGTATTGGCTATGTCTGGTTTGCTAACTTCCGAATCCATGACTGCATAATTTCATCTTCGTTGCATTCGCTGAGGACAGGTCTAGTGATTCGCCGAACTCAATATAACACCAATACGGCTGGTATCTATTCAATAGCCAATGTCAGGCGGACTAGTGATAATCTTGGGTGATTCAATGATCTCTACGTTAGCGAAGCTCCTTCCTTTGGGAGGCTCGCATATATCCCTGCTTTATCCCCAGATTTCCTTTCTCAGCACTCCATCAACAGCAACCATGTCTTTGGCATAGCAAGTTGCCAGCCAGAGCATCTGCTCAAAGTCACGGGTTGCCTTTAAACAGCCAGTAGTTCATTGTTGTTTGGTAGACTGCCTCTAAGAATTGTGGGGAGACAATAGATTGGTTTCCTTTAAGAATAAAAAGCGATCGCAGTATTGAAAGCGGCTCATCAATTCCAAGCGCGTAATGTTTCTGGCGGGTAGGGCGGAAGCATTGCTGCCTCCTTCCCCCCTCAGAACCCAGGGCTGATTCATTCGATCTCTTAGGGATTTTGTCAAGAGTATGAGTCAGAAATTTGCTTGAGTGGAAAAAAGAAAAACTACCACCTCAACCAGCAAATTTAAGTGCGTTCACCATTTTCTTGCCCAATCAGATTTTTTAGTCACCTGTTTTTTTTGCTTGAAACGCTTGTAAATCAGCGCCTTTTAGGGAATGAAACAGCCCTGCCTCAGAACCGGACTTACGAGTTTCCAGGTATCCGGCTCAAGCAAGTCACTATGGCTATGTTGTTCCTTGATGGATTTGTTGATGGCACAGGAGGTGAACCAACTGGAGGTTGGAGTATGTGTCTTTACCACCATCAATTTTTGGGATTTTATGGTGTTTGTGAATTTCCTCTCCATTAAAGAGACTGTTTCCACATATTGGGCAGACACAGCTTTGTTTTTGAGCCATTTTTTGAATACTTGGGGCGTGGTATGACGCTTTAGCCAATTCCCTTTTCTTCCAGTAATCTGTTAAAGATGGGTCATCAGGAGATGATTTACCCTTAACTATGATATGTCTGTTAATTTTAAACCAGGAAAACTTCAGCAGGTATTTACCAGTTTGTTTGTCTCCAAATACCCAGTTATCCTGCCTTTCCAAGTTTAATCTACCCCAGTATTTCTTTTGACGCCAATTCCAGTTTTTGGTTGGGTGTGTGCGCTGGGCATATCTACCCACATTCCGCACCCGGAACTGTCACAAAAGAAAAGGCAGGGAATTTTGGGGCTAGTTTTTGATTCAAGACCAAAGCATGAGGGATAAAAAGTCAAAAATAAAGCAAGAGTTTGATAATAAATGAAACGGGATAAAAAATGCTGCATAGAAAAGTAGAGCTACTGAAACTAGAGTGAGTAACTCTTGCAAAAGTTGATAAAAGGAAAGCTTGCGTAAAATGAAATCAAACTAATAAATAATAACGACGACAAGCACTAGGGAAGAATTGTAATATCCATAATCTTTCATCAGAAAGGTTTGATATTTGTGAAATACCATTAACAATTAATAAATGGATGCCTTGGAAACATTGAAATATCCATCGCAAAGTGGGGCGGTGTGTCAGTTTACCTAATTGATTTTTTATTTGTTGATTTTGAGTCAATAAACTTTCCCGTAACTGTCGTTGCCCTAAAGTATAAACCAACAAACATAACCCCATAATCATGGATAAAGCTTCAATACGCTCTCTTGACTTGAGAAATATACTATCTGTTAGGAATAAAGGGTCTTTGAGAAAAGCAAATCCTCTCTCACATGATTGTTGAGCTTTATATTCTTTAATCATGTCTCAGGGTAAGCGCATCTAATTTTGTAGTAAAGAATACAGATTATTTTGCACAATTGTAAGTTGTTAGAGACGATT
>NZ_WVID01000053.1 GCF_010091925.1 Nostoc sp. B(2019)
TGCACAATCATCTATTTTTATCACTTTGGGCAGACTTATTCGCTTTTTCCTCTGCCTAGAGTGACAAAAGAAAGTTATCCTGAAAATATTTTTTGGCTGATTGAATATTCAGATTCCAGTTTAGACAAGGATTTAGAAACGAAAACTAAAATCTATGCAGAGGTCAACATTCCTGAATACTGGGTAGTTAACCTCAAAAGAAGACAGCTTGTGGTGTTTCAAGACCCCCAAGATGGGGAATATAGATCAAAGTTTACACTAACGGTTGGGATTATTTATCCAGTTGCATTTCCGAATGTAGCTGTATCAGTAGGTGCTATTGTCGGTAGCTGAGTGTAAAGTGTGCGATCGCTTTACCAATTTCCTAAATTTCATCTAGATTATGGTGGTTCTCAGTTGGGTGCAATTTATAGTAACAGTACTAGGTGAACCATTCATTCAAAAATCTTTTTGGTTGGTTGCTTTACTGAAAGCATCGGGTGACAGTAAACAAGGAAAATTACAGGCGGCTCAGACTTATACGGTAAAGCCTTTTGGTAGTAGGTTTATACTAGTATTGAACCAAAATAAGCACGCCTAAAAAATGACATTGGTCAAAGACTTGGAAAATTGGATAGTGAGAAAGCAAGGGGCCGCGCGATCAAGCTGGTTAAGAATCGAATTGCAGCACACCCAGCACGGCTGTTGTTTAGATAACTGGTCAAAGTCTACAGTCCAATGGAAACTAAAAAATGCCTAGAGTGAAACGAAATGCGTTACACCAATCACTGATGGTTTTTCGCTACAGTGGAAGGGCTGTAAGCTTGGTATGGACTACTAGCCACTTCCTCACCATTATTCTGGCTACTTTAACTTTAGTGGCTGGTCTTTTACCAGCTGCGATCGCCTACATTAGTAAATTAATTGTTGATGCAGTAGTTTTTTCTCAGGGTAATATACAGAGCAATGGTTCTGTCAATATTTCTCAACCTCTTTTATACGTAGGATTAGAAGCATTCGCTGTAGTTTTACTAGCAGGGAGTCAAAGAGGACTCAGTGTTTGTCAGTCGTTGTTACGAGCGTTACTTGGTCAGAGAGTGAATGTACTTATTCTGGAAAAGGCGCTGACACTCGATCTGTGGCAATTTGAAGACTCAGAATTTTATGATAAATTGAGCAATGCACGGCGAGAAGCATCAGTTCGTCCTCTTTCCTTAATAAACCGCACCTTTGGGCTAGTGCAAAGTGCTGTTTCTCTTGTTACCTATGGCGTTTTACTAGTTAAATTCTCACTTTGGGCAGTAGTGGCGCTGATTTTGGCAGCTATGCCTGCATTCATTGCAGAAACGAAGTTTGCTGGAGAAGCCTTTCGCCTGTTTAGTTGGCGGACGCCAGAAACCCGCCAACAGCACTACTTAGAAAATCTACTGGCGAGAGAAGACTTCGTTACAGAAGTCAAACTTTACCAGTTGGGTCAGATGCTACTAGGACGTTATCGCAACCTTTTTCATCAACTCTACGGCGAAGACCGAGATCTAACTCTGCGACGGGGACTGTGGGGATATCTTCTAAGTTTAGTGAGTACTGCCGCTTTTTACATGGCATACGCTTGGATCGTCCTGGAAACAGCGGTGGGTAGGGTTTCCTTGGGAGATATGACAATGTATCTAATTGTATTCCGTCAAGGACAGTCTACTTTCTCTGGTATCCTCACGAATATTGGAGGGATGTATGAAGACAACCTATATTTATCAAATCTATACAACTTTTTAGAAGAAAAAGTCCCAAAATCTTGGGGGAAAGCTATCAAAGGTTTAAATCCTCAAGATGGTATCCGCTTCGAGAATGTATCGTTTAGTTATCCGGGAAGTTCAAAGCCTGCTTTGACAAACATCTCACTACAATTGAAACCCGGAGAGAAACTTGCAATTGTCGGTGAAAACGGTTCTGGTAAAACTACCTTAATCAAACTACTTACTCGACTTTATACCCCTGATTCAGGACGTATCTTACTAGAAGGTTTGGATTTGCAAGAGTGGGATGTAAATGTGCTACGGCGTCGCATTGGTGTAATTTTCCAAAACTTTGTTCGCTACCAGTTTACTGTAGGGGAAAATATTGGCGTGGGTGATGTAGAGTACCTAGAAGACAAAACGCGTTGGCAAATTGCTGCCCAAAAAGGCATGGCGCAACCTTTTATTCAACAATTACCCCAAAGCTTCCAAACCCAGCTTGGCCGCTGGTTCAAGGGAGGACAGGAACTCTCTGGAGGACAGTGGCAGAAAATTGCTCTAGCACGTGCTTTTATGCGAACTCAAGCAGATATTTTGGTATTGGATGAACCAACATCGGCAATGGATGCCCAAGCTGAGTTTGATATTTTTAATCATTTTCGCAGCCTTACTCAAAGTCAGATGGTATTCTTGATTTCCCATCGTTTTTCGACGGTACGTATGGCCGATAAAATTGTTGTTATAGAAGATGGGAAAGTTGTGGAACAGGGAACTCACGAGGAATTGTTGCAGGTTAAAGGGCGCTATGCCAGATTGTTTTCATTACAAGCAGCAGGGTATCAGTAGGAAAGGAGATGGCATTGACGGTAATAAATTTAATGCATGACTCTCACCAGATAAAGCGTTGTCAATACCCATATAGTAGGATGAAATATTTCTGCACAGTCTCTTATGCTGTGATCAAAGCTTAGAGTTGTCGCTCCCATTAGCTCAAAAATCGAAAAACTATTAGGAGGATAACTTGAGTCCTACTATTGATTTCAATACTTTATTCAATCTCAATACATTTATCGAATTATTACTGGGTATCAGTTTAAGTGCGGCGGCTGGCTTTAGAGTTTTTGTACCACTGCTGGCACTAAGTGTAGCTTCAGTTGTTGGACATTTAGATTTGCCGACTGACTTTGATTGGGTAGAAACACCTCAAGCTTTAATTGTATTTGCGATCGCTTGTTTGCTTGAAATCAGCGGTTATTACGTTCCTTGGTTGGATCATCTGCTGGATATTGTTTCCACGCCTGCGGCAATTATTGCTGGGACGATTGTAACAGCATCTCTTGCTCCTGAGATGAATCCACTGGCGCAATGGACGTTAGCTTTAGTTGCAGGTGGTGGAACCGCCGGGTTAACTAAGGGATTAATGAACATCTTGCGGCTTGGGTCTACGGGCGTCTCAGGCGGATTAACTAATCCAGTCTTTTCAACCACTGAACTGGTTATCGCTGTTGTACTTTCTGTATTAGCGATTGCTTTACCAGTGGTAGCGGGAATCATTGTAATTGGTCTTCTAATAATAGCTATTCAAGGAATCTGGAAGTTCTTTAGTAGCAAGTCATCTTCTCAACCTAATGAAACTGTCTCTTCATAAAGAGATTTGCTAACACGAACAGTATGACAATAAAGTTGCACATTGCGTTACTTGCTATTTTGACGAGCCTACAAAAGCTTGTAGTAAAAGTCTAATAAGCGCAATGTGTTTTTAATCACATTGTTTCGTAATATTTACTTCATACTTTTGGTAGAGGTGCAGGTGAAACACCAACCGTTAAGTTCTTGAAGGGTGTTAAGCTGAGCTTGCGAGGATTTCCAGACACTTTAACGATTAGCCCTCGTGTTTACAACCAAGTCTGGGAATCCTCTCGGGTTTCCTATATTATCTGCTATTGGTCTGGGTAATATCTTCACTAACCCAGGTAACGTATAAGCCTGGTAAAAAGTCATTTGTTTAAGAGTTAAGGGTCAAAAGTCAGTTGTCATTTGTCCTGCTTTTCCTACCCCCGCACATCTGGTCATCTCCCCTTCATTTCCTGCCGTTCTTTGAGTTTTAGCATGATTTCCGCGTGCATCTCGCGGGTAATAGGGTAAAAATACGTTAAAAATAAGCCACAAATTAAACAAATAGTAGGCAAAGGCCCAATGGCTATGCGAATAGCTAATAGTGCAGAATCAGGTTGTATGGGTAGTGTGCTTTGTCCTGGTACAGATTCTTTAAAACCATATACTTGCAAAGCATTACCTACTATAAATAGCCCGAAAGCTAAACCAAATTTTTGCAACAAAACCATGAAGCCGTAAAAAATCCCTTCTCGGCGTTGTCCGGTTTGGAGTTCATCTAATTCAATTACATCTGGAATCATTGACCAGGGAACTAGATAAGCTGTGGAAACTCCAAAACCTGCCATCACAGCCATTAAATACATCAAACCTATTTGACCAGGCTGCAAAAAAAATAGTCCCGCTGCTGCTATTATCCATAAACTCATTCCCATAAAATAAACAACTTTTTTCCCCACTTTTTTGCTCAATGCACCCCAGACAAATAGCATAACTAGGGCGGTTCCTTGGACTGCAATCATAACTGTAGGTACGTCTGATTCTTGGAGGCGCATACAGTTAACTGCAAAGTAAGGAATAATGCTGGCTGTTATCTGCACGCCTAACCAAGAAAAAAGATATATACCGATAACAAATAGAAAAGGTCGATTTTTGAAGACGATTTTTAGCTGTTCGCCGATGGGAATAGATGGCGGTTCTTCAAGTTGGATGCGTTTTGCCTCAAAAGCTAAAATGCGATCGCGTGTTCCAAAAACGCACCAATACAACGACAATACAGAAATTACAGTACAAATTGCTGCTAAAACTATATATTGTTGCTGGCGATCGGCAATCTGAGAAAAAACAATTTTCGATAAAATCAGCGATAAAATGCTGCCACCAATGGAAAATGTAAAGCGAAAGCTATTGAGGCTAGTACGTTCGTCATAATCCTGAGTTAGTTCTGGAGTCATTGCCGTATAAGGCAAATTTACAACGGTGTAGAAAACCTGAGATATCAACCCAATTGCTACGTAATACCAGAATAACGGCCAAATGTTATTACTCTGTTCAGCACTAAATTGCGGTACAATCCACTGCAAGAAAAAGAAAATTCCAAAAGGAATTGCTCCATACAACAGCCAAGGAAGACGACGGCCCCAGCGACGAGATTTTGTTTTATCAGTCAGTAACCCAACCATTGGATCGTTTACTGCATCCCAGATTTTACCAATCATCAAAATACTGCCAGCTAAACCCGCCGGAATACCAGCAACATTGGTAAAGAAAACTAGCAGAAAAAAGATGGAGATATTTGCAGTAATCGCTGGGCCTAAATCCCCAGCACCATAAGCCAGTTTTGTTTTAAAAGGCAGTTTTTCACTTTCAGGAGTTCGTTGGGCATCGCTATCAGCGGTTGAATCATTCATAATATCTTGCGCTCATACTAAAATAAAAAGTTTGCATTGTCTTACTAGCGATTAATCACTTTCTTCAACCTTATGCCAGACATTTACGTTTCTTGGTCAGATTATCACCAAAAAATTGAACAACTGGCTATTCAGATTTATCAATCCGGTTGGGAATTCAACCAGATTATCTGTCTTGCTAGAGGAGGACTGCGAGTTGGAGATATTCTGTCTCGTATATACCAGCAACCGCTGGCAATTTTAGCAGCATCATCTTACAGTGGCCCAGGCAAGCAAGAAAGAAGTAATTTAATCTTCTCCCACCACTTGACAATGACCGCTGAAAAGTTGGGTTCGCGCATTCTCCTTGTGGATGACTTGGTAGACTCTGGGATCACACTTCAGCAGACTGTACCTTGGCTCAACCAAAATAGCGATTTCCTAATTGAGGAAGTTCGCACCGCAGTGCTTTGGTATAAAGCCTGTTCAGTTATAACACCTGATTACTTTGTCGATTATTTGCCTGACAACCCCTGGATTCATCAACCTTTTGAACACTACGAGTACATGAACCCCGCAGAACTTGCAGCCAAGATAAGTCAGCCATGCTGAAAGGGGAGGAGGGGAAGCGAGGGAGCAGAGGAGCAGGAGGGAAGTTACAGTAAGTCTTTCCCCTCTCTGCACCTCTGCCCCTCTGCCTCTTGACCCTTGACAAATAACAACTGACTAAATCAAAACAACCATAGCCAAACTGGGAGAGTCAGCAGTAATACAATACCTCCAGCTGCTAAGGCAGTCACAGCGAGATCGCGATCAAGATTGAAGGTTTCGGCAATTACCAGGGTGGCGAAGGCTGGAGGCATTGCCATTTGTAACACAATCACCTGTGCGGCAGAACCAGTTACACCAAAAAGTGGTAAAGTGCTCCCTAAAATCAAGGGAACTAGCAGCATTTTGATTACTAAGCTTATCCCTGCCTGTGGTAGGCTATGCCAAGAATTGAGCCGCGAGAGTCGCATTCCAATTAACACCAGAGACAAAGCAACAGTACTCCAGGCAAGTTTTTCTAGGCAGAATTCCGCTACTGGGGGGATTTTTACCTGTCGAAACAGTAAGCCTAAGCCGAAACTCCATAAAGCAGGATTAATTAAGATTGCTTTAGCAATTTGCCAATAATTGCTGACACTGCTGCCAAAATGAGATGCAAGCGCCACACCCAAGGCATAAGCTCCGAAGAGTGACCCCAGTAAATCGTAGAATAATGCCCAGGCAAAGTACTCTTGTCCAGCTATTGCTAAAGTGATGGGAAAGCCGAGATAACCTGTGTTACCTACCATTGCTGCCAGGATTAAACTACCCTGAGTTGATTGTTGGGGAATAGTATTTGTGAAATAGGCTTGTGCTTTAATTCCCAACCAAGCTAAAAATGCCCCTAGTAGAATAGCTAAATAGGCGATCGCAGGTGCAATCCAAATTTGCGCCGACAAGTCAGCTTGACGTAAAAAAGCTACTATGCTTATAGGTACTCCCACCCAGAAAAGTGTTTGCCCCAAAAGATTGGGCACTGTGTTAGGTAGTTTACGTCCCAAAATAAATCCTACTAGG
The DNA here is from genome assembly GCF_010091925.1 of Nostoc sp. B(2019). Taxonomy (GTDB): domain Bacteria; phylum Cyanobacteriota; class Cyanobacteriia; order Cyanobacteriales; family Nostocaceae; genus Komarekiella. The sequence goes on from NZ_WVID01000053.1 coordinate 6,821, forward strand.
ACTAATCCCACCAGCTTGACGTATAGTTCTAGGAGATTTGTCAAGATTACGCCTAGGAATACAGATGTAAAATGTTACCCAATATGTTTATTTCTGTCCAGTCTACAATCTGTTATAAATCAAAAGCAGGAGTTGACCTTTGAATAAAGTTGGGTTTTCTGGAAAACCGCAAAGCTCATCAGGTGAGCCTGGTGATGATATTCCAGCGGCTTTACGCGATACTCCTGATTTAGGAACCAAGGTACGTGTACGCACCCAGGTTTTGCTGATTGGGGGAGTAGTGGGATTTGTCGTGCTGGCTTTGATTAGTGGTTTTTTGTTTTTCGTCACTGCACCCAAAAAAACCGCTGATTCTCAAACTTCACCAGCACCCAAACCAGAATCTAGTAATTCTGTCAATCCCCAAGGTAATAGTGGCGATGCTCTGTTGGGACATTTAACATACCCGGAAGCACCTGAGTCGGAATTAGCAACAATTAACGCCAATGGACGGATCAAAATGCGAAAAGCTGCTGCTGAAAAGTTTCAGGCGATGGCACAAGCGGCGCGGAGTGCAGGTGTAATTTTAGTGCCAATTTCTGGCTTTCGCTCGGTAAAAGACCAGGAGCAGTTATTTTTTAATGTTAGTGCTCAGCGAAATCAAACTCCAGCCCAAAGAGCTGCCCTCAGCGCTCCTCCTGGCCATAGCGAACATCATACAGGTTATGCTGTGGACATTGGAGACGGAGCAGTACCAGCAACTAACCTCCAAACCAACTTTGACAAGACCAAAGCTTATCAGTGGCTACAAGCGAATGCAGCACGCTTTAGCTTTGAAATGTCATTTTCTAAAGACAACGCTCAAGGTGTGAGTTATGAGCCTTGGCACTGGCGTTATGTGGGCGATCGCAACAGCTTAGAAACGTTCTACAAAGCCAGAAATTTGAAACCCGCTCAGATACCCTAATCAAAGCGATCGCACAGTCTAATGGAATCATCTGACTTTGTTTGTTACGCCGGAGGTGTTTCAGCTTCGTGTCACCGCACCCTCTTGGAGATTTTTTGTTAGAAAATAATGAATATATTGCCGAGAATTAAGACAAATCTCAATAAACCTCAAGTTGGGAGGATATGCGATGTCAACTAATATTACTCAAAACCAGAGTTTCCCAACGCCTCCTGTCCCAGACTGGGAACCTCCTTTGCCACCGACAGATTTAATATTTGATGACGGAGAACCATTGGAAAGTAACCGCCACCGTATTGCCATGAACGTTTTAATCCGGTCATTACAACAAGCTTGGTCAGACCGCAATGATTACTTCGTCGGTGGTAATATGTTTGTCTACTATAGTCGTACTCAGGTGCGAAATCGGGATTTCAGGGAGCCGGATTTTTTTGTAGCTCTCAACGTCGAAGGAAATCGTTCTCGTCAAGGTTGGGTTGTGTGGGATGAGGACGGACGCTATCCTGATGTAATTGTCGAATTAATGTCCCCCTCAACAAGAAATGTGGATATGGGGGAGAAAAAGAATCTTTATGAAAAAGTTTTTAAAACTAGAGACTATTTCGTTTTTGACCCTTTTGATCCCAACTCCTTACAAGGATGGCGATTAGATGTAAATTTTCGCTATCAGCCTTTAGTTGCTAATGAGCAAGGTTGTTTGTGGTGCGAAACATTAGGATTTTGGTTGGGAACTTGGGAAGGAACAATAGACCGAGAAACTGCCACTTGGTTACGATTTTATGATCACGATGGAAATTTAGTTTTCTTACCAGAGGAAGCAGCACAACAACTTGCAGAAGCAGCACACCAACGCGCAGAAACCGAAAGCCAACGTGCAGAAGCAGAAAGCCAACGTGCGGAAGCCGAACATCAACGCGCAGAACGTTTAGCTGCAAGGTTGAGGGAGTTAGGAGAAAATCTACAATAGGGAATAGGGGAAGAATCAGCCCCGAATATTGGGTTTCAGAGCAGCCTTCTCCCTTCCCCTTATCCTTAGTTGCGACGGCTCTTTATTGGGTTCTCAATCTCTGGTTTTTGAAACTTGCCTGGATACTTTCGCTGGAAATAGTCTTCCATAATTTGTAAGATCATTGGGGCAGCAACGCTACCGCCGCCACCGCCAGAATGTTCGGCAAATGCCACGATGAGAATTTCTGGCTTTTCAGCGGGTGCATAAGCACCAAACCAGGCGTGATTTTGCTTAACACGACCCTTCCATGCTTCAGCAGTACCACTTTTACCAGCCACAGGGGGAATTGTTGGCTGGTTCAAAACCTTACCTGTACCTTCAGCCACGACTTTCCGCAGCCCCTCGCGGAGGACATTTATAGTAGTCGGTTTCATATTTAAAGATTCTCGCCAGCTTTCTTGAAAAGTTTGCTCTTGGGGGAAACCCCCAAGCCGCAACTTTTCGCTTTTTGCTTCTTCATTGTCCTTGAGTAAGTGCGGCTGGACTCGATAACCGCCATTCGCTGGCACAGCAAACATGATCGCAACTTGCAAAGGTGTGGTTTGTAAAGCACCTTGACCAATAGACATATTAATGCTGTCACCTACAGTCCAAGGCATCTTCCAAACTTTCTGTTTCCAGTTCTCATCTGGAACCAAGCCTTTTGATTCTTCGTTGACGAACTCAAGTCCAGTTTTTTTGCCAAATCCATACTTGCGAGTCCATTCAATCAAAGTTGGGCCACCAACTCCTCTACCAATTTGATAGAAGAAGGTATCGCTGCTCCACTGTAATGCTCCAACAAAACCTAACGGCCCAAATCCGGTGTGATTCCACTCCCCAAAGCGAGTGCCACCAATGTTTAGAGAACCGTAGGTTTGTAGGACTGTCTTAGGAGAAAATTTACCCGATTCTAGCCCAGCAGTCACAGTGACAATTTTGAAGGTACTAGCGGGTGGGAAGGCGCTGAGGGCACGATTAACCAAGGGATGGTCTGCACCTTGTACAGTTTCCCAATCTTTTTGGGTAAGTTTCTGCTTAGAGAAGATATTTGGGTCAAAGGTAGGGTGAGATACCATTGCTAAAACAGCACCATTCTTTGGGTCAAGTGCCACGATCGCACCATTGCGATCGCCTAAAGCTTTTTCTGCTGCCTTTTGCACATCTAAATTTATGGTCAAGTGCAAATCATTACCGGCTTTTGCTTGTTTCTCGCCCAAAACTCGCAGCGGCCGACCAGAACCATCTACTTCCACTTGCTGTCCGCCCCATTCACCCCGCAGCGTTTTCTCATAAGCCTTTTCGATTGCCATCTGACCAATCACATCGCCCAATCGATAGCCTTCCTTTTGCTTTTCTTTTAACTGCTCAGCGGTCAATTCGCGTGTATAGCCTAGTATATGTGCCAATTCCTTGCCGTGGGGATAATAGCGAACAGCTTCGGTATGAATTTCCACATCTTGGAGTTCGTTTCCATACTCCTTCAATGCCGTGATTTGTGCTTCGTTTAAGTCACGAGCAATCCGAATGAGTGAAGAAGAGTTAGCACCTGCCTCTTCTAATTTCTTTTCCATCTCTTCTTGAGAGATGTCGAGAATTTGCGATAGACGCGATCCCACAACCGACCACGCAGGCTTAGTATGTGCCATCGGCCATAAGTATACAGACCGAGGATAGCGAGTACTGGCTAAAAGTTTGCCATTACGATCAAAAATATTGCCGCGTTCCGGGTGTTTAGGAATCAACCGAATCCGGTTCGCTTCTGCTCGCTTTCGATGATGTGTCCCTTCAATAATTTGCAAATATGCCAGACGAGTGCTGATTCCAGTCACCATCAATAGGGTAAATATAATTAAAAATGTTGGCTGGAAACTGCGTCCGACTGTACGTGTATTTTTTTTGATGCTCAGTGGAGATGGTTGCAATAGGGCCATAAGATAAAGATAATTTTAGAATTAATATTATTTATATACAATTTTGCTAAATTATTGGCGAGTATTTAGCAGCAAAATAATCGGGACAGTCTGATGTTAATTAATCATTTTAAATTAATACGATAAACTACAATTTTATATTTAGTATGCTTAATATACGACAATATTTATTACCAGCATAATTAAGCAGAAAACTATACTTAAAATTATGACTCAAAATCTTCGATACAGAATCAGAAAGTGATGATGTTCTTCAGCGTTTCAACTAAAAACTAGTCTAGATTCAAGTCTATTGGATATGAGGCGAACTGAGCCTTTATCTAGTCTCCAATAATATTCCCGGAATCCTGAATTTTAGCTGCTGATTCTTCAGATTGAGGTTTTTCATACTTGCCTGGATACTTGTGCTGAAAATAAGCTTCTAGCACTTGTAAGACCATCGGCCCACAAACAGTACCACCATGATCGCCGGAGTTTTCACCAAACGCCACAACTACAATTTCCGGCTTATTGCTGGGGGCATAAGCACCAAACCAAGTATGATTTGGGCGACCAGCACCAGCTTCAGCAGTCCCACTCTTTCCAGATGTAGGGGCAATTGATGGCACATTCAAGCGTTTACCTGTACCCTCAGTCACTACCTTCCGCAGTCCGTCGCGCAGAACTTTAATAGTTATCGGCTTCATATTCATAGATTCTCGCCAGCTTTTTGCTTGTTTATGATCTTTGAGCAAATGTGGCTTAACTCGATATCCGCCATTAGCTGGAACAGAAAACATAATTGCCGCTTGCAAGGGTGTCACTTGTAGAGCGCCTTGACCAATTGACATATTAATAGTATCGCCTACAGTCCAGGGTGTCTTCAAAACTTTCAGTTTCCATATTTCATCTGGAACTAAACCTTTCAATTCTTCATTGACAAACTCAATACCAGTTTTTTGACCAAACCCATATTTGCGACTCCATTCGATTAAAGTTGGGCCACCGACTTTTTTACCAACTTGATAAAAGAAGGTATCACTACTCATAGCCATCGCCCCTGGAAATCCCAATGGGCCAAATCCGGCGTGGTTCCACTCCCCAAAAGTTACTCCACCAATAGTCAAGGAACCAAAGGTCTGTAGTACTGTATCAGGAGAAAACTGACCCGATTCTAGCCCGGCTGTCGTGGTGACAATTTTGAAGGTACTGGCGGGTGGAAAGGCACTCAGGGCACGATTAACCAAGGGATGGTCTTTACCTTGTACGCTTTCCCAATCTTTTTGGGAGAGTTTTTGCTTGGAGAAAATATTTGGGTCAAAGGTAGGATAAGACACCATTGCTAAAATAGCACCGTTATTTGGGTCAAGTGCGACGATCGCACCTTGGTATTTTCCCAAAGCTTTTTCTGCTGCTCTTTGCACATCCAAGTCTATGTTCAAGTGCAAGTCATTGCCAGGTTTTGCTTGTTTCTCTCCCAAAACCCGGATTGGCCGACCAGCACCATCCACTTCCACCTGCTGACCGCCCCATTCGCCCCGGAGCATTTTTTCATAAGCTTTTTCTACCCCCATCTGACCAATTACATCTCCCAGGCGATAACCTTCCTGCTTCTTTTGTGTCAACTGTTCGGCGGTCAGTTCGCGTGTATAACCCAATATATGCGCCAATTCTTGAGCATGAGGGTAATAGCGTACGGCATCTATATTAATTTCTACATCTTTGAGTTCGTTTTTATATTCCTTCACTGCTGTGATTTGCGCCTCATTCAGATCACGAGCAATCCGAATAAGTGAAGAAGAGTTAGCACCTGCCTCTTCTAATTTCTTCTCCATCTCTTCTTGCGGGATGTTAAGAATTTTCTGCAAACGCGGCCCTACAACTGACCAGGAAGGCTTGGTATGAGCCATTGGCCATAAATATACAGAGCTAGGATAGCGAGTACTGGCTAAAAGTTTGCCATTACGGTCAAAAATATTGCCTCGCTCTGGTTGTTTGAGAATCAACCGAACCCGGTTCGCCTCTGCTCGTTGCCGAAGTTTTGGCCCTTCAACAATTTGCAAGTATGCTAGACGGGCTTCAATACCACCAATCATCAAGAGGGTAAATACGATTAAAAATATTGGCTGGAAACCACGTCCGACTGTACGTGTATCTTTTTTATTGCCTAGTGATGGGAATAAAGACATAGTACCAATTCGTAATTGAGAACAGGAAGATGTAATTTGGGTTTCCAGGTTTATATCTGTAGTCTTATAGAGAATTGGTATAAGACAAAGAGTGATTTTGCCAACAGTATTCTTTGTATATAATTAACGAAAAATTATATTTGTACTGAGAGTGTAACAATGGAGCCAGTATATTTTTGCTCAATTGTTTTTGGCGGATACAATAAACCAAAGTGTGATATTTAGTCTGCTTAATAGACTACATCAATTAACAAAATCACGTACAATCACGGCATTCTACTGAAGATTATGGCTCAACCTGTCATGCAGAATCAAAGGGGGATAACGACCTTTCAGCCACTAGATGTTGAACTGCGTAATGTGTTCAAGTTTTTTAACCAAGAACCAGCAGTACACGGAATAGACTTGGATGTCAGACAGGGGGAATTTTTTAGTATTCTAGGCCCCTCCGGTTGTGGCAAGACCACTACACTACGTTTAATTGCTGGGTTTGAAAAAGCTGACGCTGGTAAAATTTTGATACAGGGTCAGTCTATGACTAATGTGCCCCCTTACCGCCGACCCGTCAATACTGTGTTTCAAAGTTATGCTCTGTTTAACCACCTGAATGCATGGGATAACATTGCCTTTGGACTGCGGTTAAAAAAACTACACAAATCGGAAATTGCCACTAGAGTCCAAGAAGCTTTAAAGCTAGTGAAAATGGAAAGTTTGCGATCGCGCTTTCCCAATCAACTTTCTGGTGGTCAACAGCAACGGGTTGCTTTAGCAAGGGCCCTGGTTAATCGTCCCGCCGTCGTACTGCTGGATGAACCTTTAGGGGCGTTAGATTTAAAACTCCGTAAAGAAATGCAGGTTGAGTTATCTAATTTACACAAAGACCTGGGATTAACCTTTGTCATGGTGACACACGACCAAGAGGAAGCGCTTTCGTTGAGCGATCGCATTGCCGTAATGAATCATGGCAAAATTGAGCAAGTCGGTACTCCTAAGCAAATTTACGAGCATCCCCGCACATCATTTGTCGCTGATTTTATTGGCGATACTAATTTATTCAGTGGTGAAATCGTTTCAATAGACTCTTCTAACATCCAAATTTTGACGAAAACGGGACTCTCAATTGTCATCAGTCGTGCTGAAGATACACCAACTGAATTATCTCAAGCGGTGGTAGTAAGCCTGCGCCCAGAAAAAATACAGCTTTCGCTTTATCCACCCAATTTGCCTGCTAACTGCTTTGAAGGACGGTTAATCAACGTTATGTATTTGGGTACTCACATCAATTACGTTGTGGAATTAATAAATGGCATCAGCATCAATGTATTACAACCCAATACTTTTGGAAGTTTGCCAGACCGTGATACACCCATCTACGCTTGGTGGGCAGAAACCGATTGTTTAGCTATTGGTCAATAGTCAATGACTAACAGACGACAATTCTTAAAAAAGTTAGCAGCACTTTCTAGCCTTTCTTTGACTAGTTGTGGCTGGAGACTAGCTGATGTGCGAGCTAATTCTACTATTTCCGAGCAACGTGACCAACTTTATATCTATACGTGGACGCAATATACCGACAAACAATTACTGAAAACTTTTAGCACCCAAACTGGCATGAAAGTGCTTGCAGATGTGTATGATTCCAATGATGTTATGCTGGCTAAATTTCAAGCTGGAGGTGGTGGCAGTTATAGCATTATCTACCCATCCGACTACATGGTACAGAAGATGGTAGATAAAGGTTTATTAACAGAAATAAATCACGATCGCTTAGTCGGTTTAGAGAATTTATTCCCACGATTTAGTAATCCTAGTTATGACCCCAATAATCGCTACAGTATCCCTTTTAACTGGGGAACAACAGGTTTACTTTACAACTCCGAGAAAATTAAAGATGCACCAGAAGATTGGGAATATCTTTGGCAAAATCAGGAACAACTTAATAAGCGGATGACCTTGCTAAATGATGTCCGCGAGGTAATGGGTGCGGTGTTGCGGATGCTGGGTTATTCTTACAACTCACAAAATGAAACAGAAATCAAACAAGCTTATGAGAAATTGAAGGCATTAAAGCCTGCGATCGCAGCTTTTGACACAGATGCTTGGCAAAATCAAATTCTGGCAGGAGATTTATTATTAGCAATGTGTTATTCAGCAGATGCAGTCAGGATTTCTCAAGAAAATCCTCAACTAAAATATGTAATTCCTCGCAGTGGTTCTTCATTATGGACTGACACTATGGTAATTCCTAAAACAGCCCCTAACCCGTCTGGAGCTTATGCCTGGATTAACTTAATTCTGCAACCAGAAGTAGCAGCCCAAATCAGCCAACGTCTGAGCGTTGCCACGCCGAATAGCGCCGGATTTGAGCAGTTGCCAAAGTCAATCAAAGACAATATTAATTTATTTCCTCCAGACTCACTTTTAGAAAAGTGTGAACGTATTACTCCTTTAGGAGAATTTAATGAGGTTTATGAGCGTTATTGGACTGAATTAACTAGTAGTTAAAAAGGCAAGGGTCAAAAGTTAAAAGTCAAGAGTCAAGGGTTAAGGGTTAAGGGTCAAGAGTTAAAGGTATTAATTTGTAACTTCTAAATAATAAATTAGGATTGTGTCTAATCAAATTCGTCATTCTCAACTAGATTCCCCCGATAATCTTGCTGAAGTCCCAAAATTGCCCCGTTCCCAAGTCAACTGGGTAGAGGCGTTAACATTACTTGCACCATCTGGAATTTGGTTATTGCTTTTGTTGGTGTTGCCAACATTGATAATTTTTGAATTGAGTTTAGTACCTGATATTCGACCTGGGGATGTAGTCAACCCCAGTGGGTTGAAAAACTACCTTCGGATACTTGACCCTCTTTACCTACAAGTAATTTGGCGATCGCTATTTTTAGCGTTTGGCACTACCATAATTTGTTTAATCTTGGGCTTTCCCGTCGCCTATTGGATTGCTCAGATAGCACCAAAGCGCTGGCGAAATTTGCTAATAATAGCCTTTATCTTGCCTTTATGGACTTCTTCATTACTGCGCTCTTATGCTTGGATAACAATTCTTCGTCCTACTGGTTTATTAAACAGCTTGCTAACTAATTTAGGCTTGCCTGCTTTGGAATTACTTAATCGAATTCCAGCCGTATTAATTGGTATGAGCTACGGCTTACTACCGTACATGGTTTTAATTTTATATGCTTCTCTCGAAAAGCTAGATAAACGATTGCTGGAAGCAGCAGCCGATTTAGGTGCAAATCCATTGCAGGCTTTTTGGCAAGTGACCGTACCCCAAATTTTGCCTGGAATTGCTGCTGGTTCCATGCTTGTATTTATCACAGGCTTAGGAGATTTTATCGACCCAGAATTACTTGGTGGTGCTTCTAGTATGACGGCGGCACGATTAGTTTATAACCAGTTTTTAGGAGCTACTCAAAATTGGGGATTTGGCTCAGCTTTGAGTATGACGTTAATTCTATTTGTCAGTATTGCGATCGCCTTTTTAATTAAGTTGGGTGAGGCTACACCCAAACAGTAAATAGCCTTTAGGCTGTCGCAATTTTGGGTGTTTCAATAGTCAGATCAACCAACTTCAGTGGTTTTTCCTCATCAAAGACAGTTAAGTCGAACCAAAAAGTAGTGCCAACACCGACTTCACTCACTAAATGGACTTTACTACGATGTCTGTCGATGATATTTCTCACAATCGATAAACCCAAACCTGTGCCTTCTAGGGTGTGAACTCGGTTTTCTACACGAAAGAAGCGCTCAAAAATTGAGTGTTGGTCTTCTGTGGCGATGCCAATTCCAGTATCGGAGATTTCAATCCGCACTTGAGAAGACTGATTGTGTTCGCGTAGCGTTCCAGAAGAGTTGGGTTTTGGATCTAGCTGGTAGGCGCGGATTGCAACTTTACCACCTGCTGTGGTGAATTTGAGGGCATTACCGATCAGATTACCAAATACTTGTACCAACAAATCATAATTACCCAATACTAGCGGCAAATTTGGAGCGACTTCCTGAATTAGTTCAACACCTTTATCCTTAGCATTGAGTTGGTAAGTACGTAGTGTTTGCTCGATCGCTTGCGCTAAATCCACCCCATCGAAACTGTAGCTGCGACCAGATTCGAGTTTTGATAAATCCAAAACATCATTAACTAGACGAGTTAGGCGATCGGTTTCATGATTCACAGTTTGCAGAAACTCTTGCCGTTCTTCTAAACCCAAATCTTCGCCGTAGTCGTGCAGAGTTTCTATGTAGGTTTTGATGTTAAATAAAGGCGTTCGCAACTCGTGAGACACGTTACTAATAAACTGACTTTTTGCCTCGTTAAGTTCTACCTCACGGGTAATATCTTGCACAGTAATAGCAATGCCTTTAATGCTTTCTCGTTGCAGGTTGAGGACTGTAGTCAACAGAATACGGATTGTGCGCTTGGTGGGTTGGTTAAGACAAATACGGAATTCAGCACTTTCACACTCACCTGCTGCCATTTCATACAAGGTGCGGGTAATTTCCATTTGGACTGCTGAGGGTAAGTGATGCAAAACATTGCTACCTACCACTTCAGCGGCTTCCCAACCAAAAATTCGCTCTGCTGTGGGGTTGACTAAAATCACCTGCATATTGTTATCAATCAGCACAGCACCATCGGCGATCGTTGAAACCAGAGTTTCTAGCTTGGCTTTTTCTGCCGTAATTTCCTCAATATTTTGCTCGTCATAACTCTCTAAGCGCTCCGCCATGTCATTAAAGCTTAAAATTAGCTCTCCTAGTTCGCCCCCTAAAGGTAAATCAATGCGTTGCTTGAAATTCCCGCTAGCAATTTGTTTTACCCCTACTAGCAGTTCTTTAATTGGCTTAGTGATGGTTAAGGCGTTAATCACTCCTGCCAAAATCACCATTACCCAAATCGTGATAAAAACGGCAATGGTAACATCGCGGGTGAAATTAGTGGAGATGACAGCGGTCTGGTTGGGATTGATGCCGATCGCTAATACACCTAAGTATTTTTGATTGACAATTAGAGGAACAAACACATCGGTGACTGCCCCATCTGGAGTCATGTGTTGCCGCACCATCGGCTTTTCCCCATCACCAGGGTAATCTTCTGGTAGTTGGATTCGCCGCTCAATGGTGAGGGAGTTTTCTACCTGCGCGTCCCAGAAAGGAATCCCAAAGAAGATTTCCCCACTTTCGTCAGCGTAGAGCATATAACGCACACTAGAGGTGCTGCTGTAGAAGCGTTGCGAAAACTGGGCAACCTCAGTGAGATTGTGGTCAGCAATCAGGGGAGCAACGTTGGCAGCAAGCAGTAGTCCTAGGTCACGACCGAAACGGGTGTCATTCAGACGCGCATCCTGCTGAATTGTATTCACCGCCCAGAAAGTAAGACCACTCATCACCAACGAAACCACCAAAGTGGCGACGGCCAACAGCTTGGTTTGGAGGGTGAATTCTGACCACCAATTGGCGATCGCTTCTCGGATTGTTTTTAACAGAACTAGCATCTTAAATAAAGTTGTTAGCAGTTTTTGCTGTAAACCCCAACAACTAAAAAATTAACAGTTATTTTGATAAACATGTTAGAGGGAGATGGGGAAATGAGGAAGTGCAGGGGGGTATCCTTATTAAAGTAGTCTTAACGAATCTACCTCATTTCAGCGATCAGAGTTGCTATTCAGTTGAGATTAGCGCCTGAAACCCTATTTTTTTAACTCATGGGTTACGCGTAGACGCGTAATGGTGTTACAAAAATCAAACTTGTCGAAATTTTGAGCCAGTTGTCTGCTTCAGGTTAGTGGTAGCTAGTAAACTTGTACTCTCAGTACCTAAATATTCCTACCGTTTGCTGCACTGCATTATCAGAGGGCGCTACTGCTACGATGCTACTGCAAAATCTGTGTACTGCCGCATCTTAGGCTCATGGAATGCCAACACTATATCTTCCTTGGGAACACCTGCACGAACTAGGTCAGTTGCGATCCCATTTTCAGTCCAATCTTCCTCGATCCAGAATTTGCAATCTCGAATCCGAACGTAAACGGTCATACCAGTAATGCGATCGCCATTTTGCCAACCAAGGTTCATCCAAATATAGTGACCCTTTGGCTCATCCATAATCAAGAATGTTTCAATGTCTCGGTTAGGACGACGGTTACATAGTTCTACATACTCTGTCAAGATATGCTTAATTATCTTAGGATACTCAGTTAATTTATCCATTGTGTGATCTCCTCTATCTCTGTATCGACAACAATGAGTGGAAGTTGATGTTTGTGGAGGATGAGTTGAATCACATCCTGGTTGAAAAAACTTTTGTGGGTGATCGCACCGATAGCAACGTAAAGTTTACGGTCTGGCGCTGTTTCCTCTAGAAGATAACGGTAGATGTCATACTGACCGAGAGCTTCTTTCAAATCTTGTATCTTTGATGCGCCAACAAAGCTTTTCACTTCAACAACAAGTTTTTGGCCATCTCGTTCAGCCGCAATGGGGCGTTCAGCACCGAGATCAGCGTACAACGTTGTTCTTCGATACTGAATTATGTAGGGATCGTCTGTAATTGCCCAGCCGTCTTTTATCAGTGCGTTTTTTACTGCGTTATGGATAATGTCTAACTTGGGCATAGCTTAAGTATAAGTCAGCCTCGCTGTCTGATGGAAATCAGTGGCAGGCTTAAAGCCGACATCAGACTGCATTTGGATTGGATGCTTGAACATTAAATTAACTCACTAAAAACAATACCTCTGCCAATTTACGAGGGTTCAACGCAAGTGGAAACGGGATGAATACGTCCTAAAGCAGTAAGCTTGGC
>NZ_WVID01000054.1 GCF_010091925.1 Nostoc sp. B(2019)
AGTGTGTTGACCCGCTTTGTAATGCCTTGAGGTCATAATTCACGATTGTGACACTTCAAAGGGCGGAATGTAGGTTTAACTTGAAGCTCCTTGCGCTGAAATCCTGCTGATTCCAAGACACGGTTAACTATTTCTGGTCTAACTGGCTTGGGTAGTTCTTGCTGTTCGGCATACAATTCGCCAATTGCAGTTGGGGACAAATGTCGATCAGGAGTAGCAATGATTTCCCCAATTGCTCCGACCAGTTCTTTGGCCATCGGTGCAATTTCTGGGTATAACGCTTGTACACCTCGGACAACGGTGATTGTCTGTAGCTCTGCACTAAGCCTTGTACCAGCTAGTACTTTTTGTCCAAAGTTAACTAATTCATCAAGGGTGGGTTTGGTATTCTGTTGTTGGGCAGTCTGGGGTATTTCGTACTTTCCAGTACGGCGTATGGATGGAAGAACATCTTCGTACAGCCATTGCTGAAAGGGAACAGCGACAGGGCTATCGGAACGGCCAATCAAATAATACAGTCCTGGCTCAAAAAGTGTTGCCATTTTCTGCTGTCCGCCAGGGGTCATAATCTGTTTATGACCCTTCAATGCAGCGGGAACCTTGCTCAAATAATTAGAATAATTACGCGAATCGGCTTGTGGGTACAAAATAGCAACTATATCCGCAGCAACCCATTCTAGTTTCTCTGCTGTGCCAACAAAGCGGACTTGATGAGACTCAAACTCAAAAACTGATAAATTAGACATAATTTAAATTTCTTCGGTAAAACTAAGCGGGAATTTCTTCAAATCGATAAGCCTGAAATCTTTGATCTAACAAACCAGACTGCACAATTCCATCACCACGACCTTGAAGTGAAGTGACAGCTTCACCCCGACGCATCAAAATCATGCGTCCCGAAGTGGCGTCAACGCAGCGAAAAGCAATTCGGCAAGGTAAATTGTCACGCAAATCTGGGGGTAATCCTTGCGGGTCTTCCTTGCCCCGTTTGGCCCCACGTTGTAATCCCACAACAATGTGAATTTTCAAGCCTCTACCCCGGCGACCAACTTCACACAATTGTTGGTCGTAAGTTTTGCGCTGTGCATCATTCAAAGGAACAGTGCCTTTGTACTCGTCAATAAACAGTATCCAAGGCTGTTCCTCGGCTAGTTCAGCTTTGGTCATAGAGTTGCGGCGATCGCACTCTTGAAAATATTCGCCCACAAACTCGAAGGTTTTCCCCATGTCGTTCATAGTGATGCTGGGGAAGCGGTCAGCGAAGTCTTCGTAATCGCTAACTTTACCGCCGCAAACATCTACCCGCGCACCTTGCATTAGTAAGCAGTATGCAGCAGCACGGAAGAAGTTGGACTTACCAGAGCCGGTTGTCCCGACTACCAACAATTGTGGGGTGTCCTCACTGGCTAAATTAATGATGACTTCGCCGTCCAGGGATTGCCCCAGAACAATTAGCCTTTCTCCTTGGTTCCAGTGCCGCACAGGAAAATTGTAATAGGTGCGGTCTTTTGCTAACAGAGCAACTTCTACTGCCATCTGTTCGCTTGCATAAATATAGAAGGGCAAATCTTCCTTTTCTTTAATGCCCAATGCCAGTTTAGATGCAGCTTTAAATTTAGGGATTAGCCTAAAATCCTCTGTTTTAACTGAAAAAACTAACCTTTCGTAGCTAGGTGCTTTGTCAACTCTTACCAATTGGGTTTGAAGTCCCACAACTGTTGCTGCTTTTTTTAATCCCTCAATCTTTGATGAATTTGTAACTGTGGTTGCATTTGCATTATTGGTCAGAGTGACATTGACAACCTCAGCATTAGCACTTTTAAGTACTTGCTGTGCCTGCAATTCCAACTGTCGTTGATGAATCTGGGCTTGCAGTTTAGCCTGCTCTAGCTGCATTTCTGCTTCAGATGTTGCCAGCAGCACATTCCCCAAGCTTTCCCCGTTCTGAATCATGCCCAAAGCCATACGACTAACTGCCCCATTCTGTCCAGTAACCGTCAAAACTTCACTGAATAGAGGTGCTGTTTGTTGGAGTAATTTCAGTTGCCTTTCTGTTTCCTTGTCTGCATCTGCTGTAGAGCGTTTGCGCTCGGAGGCTGATGAGAGATACTGCAACTGTTCAGTAGCCTGGGTATCTTTCATAGCCGCAAGCATATCTTCTTCTCGTTCCTTATCCTCGTAATGTTTTTGCAGCTTCCGTAATTCCAACCCCGCATAACTAGCTAGGGCGATCGCAGCGATATTGGCAGGTATCAACAGTTTCATGTCTTTAGGATTGACTGTTAAGAGCAACACTAAACTAGTCAATCCACTTGCTCCAATTCTTAACCAAGGAAATAACATCTACCCCACCCAAAAGCTAATCCAATAGCGATGATTTGTAGCAACATGGAGTTACTATTCTTGCCCTGAGAGTAAGTAATGACTGCACTTATTCCTACAACTAGAAACGACCAGGGCAATAAGCTGATTAATTGAGCAATTGCACTGGCAATAATGAATCCGCACATCCAGATTAATAATTTACAAATTTGGGACATATTTAAAGAAGAATAAGGAGCAGAGGAGCAGAGGGGCAGAGGAGCAGAGGAAAAAGAATTTTAACGCTTCATTAACCAAGGCGAAGGATTAGTAATCATATTTACTAAACCACCCAAGATTCGGTTATAAACTCCATAAAGTTCCCTACCTGATTCAACAGGGATATAATTGCACTTAACAGCAAATTCAATCCATGTTTGTGTTTCTGCCGCTTCTGATTCACAGTCATTTAACTTAGCGACAAATGCTGCTTCATAACGACGCTTTCTCCAAGCCTCTGCCATATTTGCACACACAGAACGAGATGATCTACGAATTTGATCAGTTAAAGAGTATCGTTCTTCTACAGGAAACTTCTTCGATAATTCAAAGATTTTCATAGCTGCATCAAATGCCATCTGGTATGTTTCTAGATCTTGATGATTTCTTACAGGTTCTCTTTGCATTTCTTACTCCTCTGCTCCTCTGCTCCTCTGCTCCTCTGCCCCTCCCTTTTCATCCTACGCTCCTAATTCGTTGTGTGATTCCAGGTGTTCCCGAATATCGGGCATTTCTAAGCTCTTGGAACCGAGTTACCAAATTACTGGTTTGTTCTTCGTAAGGAGTTGGTTCTTTCTTAGTTTTTTCAGCTTGTAGTTTCTCTTGCTTCTTAGCTTTACCTTCTGAATACTGATCAGCAATCTTACCTAAGCTAATTCCCAAATCATCTTGGACACCTGCGATTGCTGAGCGAGAACCTCCAACTATTTGCCGGAATTTGGATTCGAGATTAGCAAGAGATACCCCTAAGTTCTTTTCCATCTCTGCAAGAGTAACTCTTGCCTCGCCAACGTTTTCAGCAACAGATGCTTGTTTTTCTCTAGTTTTGATCAAGGCTTTCAAATAACGAGACGTGAGTGTATCGTACTCAGTCCAATTTTTGAGTTGGATTTCTGCGCCCTTAGCGTTTTCCGCAGCTGAGGCTATATGCTCGTCTGTGAGATCGCCAAAAGTTCTGACATTCACAGGCAACATATCAGCAATCCGCTGGGCATTCTCCCATACAGCCGATTCCAAACCAAAGTGGGAATCTTTAAAGACTAGAGCTTTACTGACATCGCCGTTTAAGTCAGAAAGATTCAATCCTTCATTTTTGGGCGGTTCCGGTTGCGGCTTTAATGTTTTAGGCATGGTTATTTCCTACACGTGTATTAGTGATTTGCAAGGCTTGTAATTTACAAACACATCATCTTCAAACTTGATCCACTCACCATTTACTGGACAAAACCAACGTATATTATTCTCTAACTTGATTTGCAGGTTAATCTCAGGAAACTCAAAAACGTTATCCCTCTCAACTACTCTGGTTAATTCCACATCGCGGTCAATCTGCATCCCTGCGATCAATGTCACTCCTGCTTTTCTGTATTGTTGCCAATAGTACGAAAACTCTTTTTCATCTAGGAAGTTGATGTTAATTCTGGGTATGCAGGCTTCAAATAAAATTGCAAAAATTCCTAGTGGTTCGTAATGAATTTTGGCTATTCCGAGATTGTTTTCGTAGCACCAATAGGCTCTGTGGAAGTAGGCTGTTTGCAAAACTTTTTCTCCAACTTTTTAATCAACATCTTTGCTAGTGACTGCCATACCAATGACCAAGCACGTCCATTCCGCATTCTCAATTGAGCAGCTAAAATGTCTGATTGCGACGGGATGATACTGCCATATCTTTCGAGGTTGTCAATTGCCTGCCTGAAACTTACTACCTCATCCTCCGTTGTCGGTAAATCGGGGGCGACAACTGCGCTTAATCTCTCCATTACCCCGCTGAGTGTGGCCGATTCTGACTTAATCCTTTGCAATTCCTCACTCATTGCATCTATCGCAGCTAAATTGGAATCAGCGATTGCTTTCTGAAAATTCAGTAAGTGGGATTCGAGTTGGCGCTGTACCTCTGAGCTGATGATTTCAGTTACAGTGTTAAATCCTTTCCCCTGATTTACTGTGTCGATAAACTCTTGTACTTCAGGAAGAAGGCAAGGGGCAGGGGGCGGGGAGCAGGAGGAAGTTCTTTCCCTTGTCCCCCTATTCTCTACTCCTCTTTTTTCCTCCCCCTTACTCCCTGCTCCCCGCCCCTTGTCCTCTTCTTCAGGTGATACTTGGGATGCACTCGAATTGTCCATCATCTAGATCCTTCCACTCCAATTTCACACCTAAACGAGCTGCAAACCCATCAATTGTTTGTTTCATGATTTCATAAGGCAGATAATCACAACTATCAATTAATTGCTCCAACTCCACATCAATAAAATGTTGTTGTGCTTCCCGTTTTTGCTCTCGCTTTTTTTGAGCCATCTTTGCTCTAGCTTGTTGTTTACCTTCTTGTTTTGCTTTTTCAATCGCTTCTAATCGAGCTATTTCTAATGCCTCTGTAATTTGTCGTTCTTTGTCTTGCTGTTCAAAGATTATGTGCTTGTCCCGCACTAATCTTTGAATAATCGCCATTCGTAAATCCAAGTCAAAGGCAATCTCCAACTCCTCAATCACCTGTGCTTCCGACTGTTGTTGATGAGCCGTGATCTCTGGTTTTCTACCTCTGGTAATGGCTTTACTCTGCGTTTGTACTGACGTTTCTTCTGATACTGTTATTTCCGAACCCTTACGTGCCATATTTTCTCCTTAGTTGTAGTAGTGGCAATATTCTCCGCACAACACAAAATTAACCGTAAAGGCTAAAACGTTGTTAAGTCCATCCAGCAATCGAATCATGCAACCCTCCTGTTTGATGCTATCTTTCTCCACTGTGCTAGCTCAGAAACCGAATAATGCTTGCGCTGACTAAAATCGCCCCACTTATACAAAGTGCGAATCGAAACTTTATAGCCACACATCGCCAAATATCTGTGCAAGTCTCTCCCCTTACACCCTTTCATCTGCCAAGAGTGCCACATCTTGGCGCTAGATGCTGTCTCCAAAGTCATCGCCCGACGTGACCAATCTTTCATCATGGTTATTAGACGATTGATTGAGGGAAACTTTTTTGTGGGATTGTCATGCCTCCAACAAGCCATATACGTTAACAAAGAGGCTTTCCCCTCATCTACAAAGCGTTCATATTTGGGGATACCTAAATACTGTTTCCAACTTGCCCAACAATTCCTTGAAATTTCCCGGTTCATAATCCGGTCACAGCACTTTTTTACCTCACTTAACGCTATTTTTGGGGGTTTTTGCTTAACTTCATCTGCGACAAAAGCCTCACCTGAATTCACCTGATTGCAGTACTTGTCAAATACCTCCTCCAATTTGTATTCATTCGCCTGGAAATAATCTCTCAAACTTCGATAAGTCACTTGACGCCGTGGATGATGCTTACGCAGCCATGCTAAACACAACAACATTTGGGTTTGTTCTTGTGTGTATTTCCTTTGCCCAACTTTCTTGCCTTGTGCGTAACAAGCACCTGCTAATCGCTCCCATTCATACCATGTGCGAGCGCTAATTTTGGCTCCCCGAATCTTCTGACATATATTTCTCAGATTGGTTGATTGGCTTATCCAATCTTCTAATACTACTGGCATCGTTAAAGCTCTGCAATATTATTGTGGCTGTCAAAATTGAAAGAGTAATTGCCATGATGGCTGTACAAAATTCTAACAAACCTGACGAATCTCTTTCTTCTTTTTCTATTGTCTCAGTTGTCCCATCAAAAGATGTTTTTGTATATCTCTCTTTCCTATACACATTGCGCTATCTCCGTATATTTGGATATCTGTACTTATTCCGGTCGTACTACATCCAACGCCACTCAAGAAAAATATGTACCCAATTTCAGCCCTTTGAGAATTGAATTATCTACGCCCCGCTTCCTAACGTTCTGCTTAATTCATGTCCTGTAATCGTTTCAACTTTGTAGTATTAGAGTAACATTCCTACTTATGGTTTTCACAAAAACTGTACAAGGCTATTTTCGGTAAGTTCAGCAGAATGAATGTAGTGTGTCATTAAAGGCAAAAAGCTGTTAAATGCTTGCACTATATTGTCTTAGACTGTAATCAGCAATATCTTGGCAGTTCATTTTTTAGAAAGGTTGACTATACAAACTGGCTTTTTAGGTACTGAGCCTCTATGTATTGTTTTTAGTGCTTCTAATCTGGCATCAACATCGACTCCATAGCTTTGAAATGTCTGCTCTAATTCCAGCCGGGTCATTTTACAAAAGCGTGATTTGCTATTTATCCCATGTTTTAGTCCCAGAAAAATCTGTAGCTCTAAAACTTGTCTAATCTCTGACCAGCTTAAGTAAGCCTGTCCAAATAAATTCAAAGCCTTCAGATACTTATTTATCGTGTCTTTTGATTGAATCCTTAGTAAACTTCGGCATTCTTTAACGCTTAAATACTCCATTATCTGGTCGAACTGTTGAACTATTTAAATAATAAAATACCCACGCTTAGTGGGCAATAGAATTAATTGCACATTGTGCAGTTCATAGTTATTAAGCTGCACAATGTGCAATTCTCACATATTTATTTCTAATTTCTGGGTTGATATCTAAAAGTAGATGCAGTCTATTTAACTCCTTTAATGTTCTCTGGCTGATCCGACGATCACCATTACTCCATTTGTCAACAACAGATGTAGACACTCCCATTAATTCGGCAAGTGAACGGTGATACATAGGATGTCTGATGAAAAAGTCGTTTAAGCTTGTGATTTCTGTCATAATGCGATCGCTCCTTTGCAGGCTATTTCTGTGAGGGAGAAGTCCTCCAGTGCATCACCGCTGGAGGCACATACTTTAAATTTGTGCAGATAATAGCATGATAAGCTACTGGGCAGTAGCAATGGGTATATAGAAGTGGACATAGATAAATTAATTCAGGCTTTGCAAAAACGTGGCGTAATTAATGAGATTATTGACAAACGTCCTGGTGTCCCTAAGTTGCCTGCTCAATTGTATGTTCAGCTGATTATTGCTTCTCTTGCTACCAAAAAGGATATTAGTGCCTGTATTAATGTCGCCCTAGAAAGTTATGTCATACAAAATGCTGACAAACACTTGGACGAAATCAAATTTCAGGCAGCAGCAGCTAATCAAGAAGTTGAGCAGTATTTAGCTGACGCGATCGCTTCTAGGTTTCAAGGTAAATAATCATAGAAGAAGACATGATTCTGCTGTTACGCGATCGCGCCACACCTGAGCAACTTGAACTTTTGCTGCAACAGCACAAGTTTTATATCAAAACCGCAGTCGATATTGAGCGTTGGGTGTTGGCTGGTGGTGGTGATTTGCACTATGATTGCGAACAAGCCTTGCTGGGTGATGGTAGTCGGCAAGAAAATATCTGGTGTGCTAGCTTCATGCCTTTAACTGGAAGGATGATTTTTGAATCAATCGTCAATCTCCGACCTCGGCAAAATAAGTCAATGGAGATTTTAGATCCTATTATTAGAGAAAGAGTAGCCCAAATTATTGTCGAGTTCCTGGGAAATGTATGATCGAAGTGACACCAGAACAACAAAATTTTACGCAAGATGATGTTTCTACTCGCCTGCATCATTTAGCTGCACACCTAGAGCAAATTCAGTCTTTGTGGACTGAGACATCATCCCAGGATTTGATGATGCCTCTGGTAAAAGAAAGTCGGTACTTTCTTGAGTGGACTGTTCCCGACATGGTGAAAGCTGACGACATTGATCGAGCCGCAGAGTTGGTTGATTTAGGTCGGGTTTTAACTCATTGGCTATTTCATTGGGACAAAATTTGGTCTGATACCGAACAAAAGCGGGTTGCACAGGGACAGACTCAAGATTGGTTGCGCCGGGTTTTGGAAATAGCCGATACACAGCCAGAATCACTGAGCGCTTAATTTTCACAGTTTTACTTTTTATTCGCCAATCTTCTTTGCACCAACAGCGCTCGCAAATACCGCCGACATTCCGCCTCGCCCTTGCATACGAGAATTCGCAAGGCCTCGACTTCTTGGATCGACGAAATACAAATTTCAGCAATCGCACTAATTAAGTCCTGCTGCGATCGCACATAGTCTTGATGCTGTTGCTCTAGTTCAGCAACCTTGGATTTTAATTGCTGAATCTGCCGTAATGCTTTGGTCAAGGAAGATTCTTTGCGTTGAAAATCATTATCTAAACTTAATGTCATTTTATTGCTCCCATGTAAGTTTACGAGTTCTTTCTACTTTGACTTTTTCGGTGGTTCGTTCTTTGTCAATAAATCTGCTTTCGTCGTAAATAGTATTTTGCGTCTCTGGCTCCGATTTTGGCTTCGGTTCTGGTTGGAGTTGAGGGCTACCCAGCCCGATCGCTTCTGTGATTTCTTGTTCCATCTAGATCTCAACTTTTTGAGTAATAGACTCATACTCTTCAATCGCCTCATCTATCTCATTAAGAGTGCCAATAGCATCCCCAAGCACAACCTCATTTGTCGTTGAGAAATACTGAGAATGTTCTATTTGACGGTACTCAGTTGTACTTCTAATAAGTCTGAGCGTCTTCTCACATCCCTTGAGAATTGTCCGTATCTCTGCTGTAGTTAGCATGATTTCCATTACCGCTTTCCTTTTTGAGCAAACTTTTCAAAATCTGGGCAATGCTCACTCTCTATGCCATGAGGATGTATTCCACAAACAAGCATCACTCCTTGGTATTTAATCCCGTGAAAGTTCCTGCAACCCCTGCAAGTTTTGGGCATTGCTTTACGTCTTTCTGATAATATCTTGTCGATATCCGATTCAACTTGGAATTGATACAAACTGGCTGAAGCTATCCCTATCCCTCCCAGCGTCAAGCAGGAACCAGCAATCAAACTTTTGAGACTCGCCTTGCTAGCCCCTTTGAATATGATTGTGCCTCCGATGAGCGCTGCTGTTATTCCCATTGCTCCAGCACAAACGTTTAGGTATTTCAGTTTGGACATTATTTCTCCTAATTATTTATGAAAATTATCCCTACTGATATTAAGACTCGCCCCAAGCAGTGAACTACCTAAAAATGTGGAAAAGCCTACCAGCATACCTCCCAGACAAGCGTTTTTCTGATAGTGCCAGCTAGAGAAAATTACTCTGGGATTAGTATTTAACTCGATAATTTCTAATCCCCAGCAAGCGATCGCTCCTACTCCCGCAAATCCGGTGAGCAGCACAGAGACGATTACTGTTGTTTCTATGGTGCGGCTGATGAGTATTTTGGGGTTAAATCGTCTTCGTTGACGGGAACTTTTAACTAATCGAACTTTTGGCTCTTGCGTAGTTAAACGAGCAATTTGTTTGTGATTAGTCATGAGTTTCATTTATTTTTTGAATGCCGCTTTCTTTGAACTCTCCAACTGATTGAGTCACAGTATTTCCGTGACAGCCAGATTGAGTTACTGGAGCATCAAGCCTAACTTCCACCCAAATACACTCTCTATCCCAGTCGCGCTCAGTAGAAATAACTGAGCCGTCACCAACTGGCGTTTGAACGCGATCGCCTTCTTTGTATCTAGTCATAAGATTAACTCTTCTAACTCCACATAAAACCCTGCACCTTTATTGCTGACCTTTACTAACCTTCGATTGACCAGCGTTTGAATCACTCCCAAGCTAAAGCTGATGCTACACAGTCGAGCGCTGCCGCCGCAACGGCGAAGGTATTGTAGGCATTGAAAAGAGTGATCAACAGGGCTGGAACGAGCGTTTTTTCTGGGCATGATTTTTTTCCTATTGACTTGTGAGAAGATGCGAAAAGCACAATTAGTTAAATCAATTTCTAGCTAAAACTCTCGCTGTAATTTAGACTGAAGGTCAGCAATGATTTCTGCCCAATCAGCATTTGCATTCCATTCCCGGCGAATTCTGGTTTTAGTCACAGCATCGTAAACTCGACAAAAGACAACATTTTCCTCGCCAGAAGTAACCGCGATAACCAGAGGTTTAGATAAGTCTTGAACTTCAGATATAGCTAAAAGGAATGTCTTGGCGAAGTTAGTTTCCATGCCAGTTCTAATTACATAAACTTCATCGGCAAAGATAACAATATCTAGTTTGATGTTTTCCTTTCCTTTGAACTCTTTTGTTGTCAGGCGTATTTCAGATAGATAGCCAGTCAACCCTCTCTGCTGCACAGGGATAGTTTTATCATTGTTGATATCGTAGTGATACCAGAGATAAGATTCACCGCTGAGTTCTCCGTTTTTGACATACAGATAAATTGGTTCTGGCGGATTGCATAAGCCTAATTTGATTTCAGCAACCATGTTTGACCTCTAAAAGTTGTCTAAATTATCTGGAGTTTGCGTTTTCTCAAGTGCTTGATGATTTTTGAGTTTATTCATTTGAAACTCGGAAGTTTTGAGCATAGGCATTGCAGCTTCTTTTACAGATGCTTTTGCTTGCAGATAGAGGAATTGTGTTACTCCATCAGCATCTTCTCCATCCTCGACTTGGGCCCAGAGAGAGCAGCCTAGTTCCAGTGATTCGTAGTCGCCAAGATTGAATTTTCTGGAATAGCTTACAGATACAGTAGTGAATTTCATTTAGTTTGGGTTTGGGAAATATTGATTGTCAATTTTCTTCATTAACATCAACCATCTCAATGCTGAGTCTTTTACATAAATCGCTAGCTTTTACACCAACAATTCCTGGTTCAATTTCGGTAGCTAATTCTTCTATCATTGAGTGAAAGTCAGTATCTTCATCATTAATTTCAACCTCAATTAAGCCTGCTTTGTTTGAAACAACAGTTGCCCAGTTTGGCAAAATTCGAGGAATACTTGTTGCATAGAATTTCATGATTTTGTCTCTCGATTTAACTTAACTTCAACGATTCTTCTACACAACCCATTGCCTCACCCAAGTAGTGCAGGACATCGCCCAAGTGAGTCGCTACTTCTGGGTCAATCTTCTTATCGGCAATCAATAAGAGCCAGTTTTCGTTTTGGGCGATTGCCTGAATCTTCAGGTAGCACGAATTGAATTCTTGTAATATCTCTATAGGTGACATTGGTTTATCCGATGAGTTGTGTTGTCCTATTTCGATAAACTGATAATTTAGTTTTGCTCCTTGCCACACAGGTGGGTCTTCCTGCCCACCCGTTTCCTTACACTGCAACCAAATGTTTCGCTTGTGTGTGGAACGTATCTCTTTAAACGCTCCCAATCCTCATTCGTGAGCAAATCGAATTCTTTATCCAATAACTCTTCTTCTGAGGGTGGCTGTTCTGTAGCCGTTGTTAATATCCTTGCCACATTCATAAATTCATCCAGCCCAACTGCTGCATCAACCGGCTCGGCGTATCGAAGAGAATCCACTCCGTTCAACCAGTGGGTAATATACTGAAATAGCACCCCAATCATTGAATCAGCTTTGTACACGCGATAATTTCTGGGGCAGGCTCCATTAACATACACGAGTTTATAGCCAGAGATTTCAATGACCTCTGCGTTGGGATCTGTCGCAGAAAGGAAAATTTTCTCTGGTGATTCATCTAAACCAGCTTCTTGAAGGGAGTCCGTAATGATTGTATTGTGTTGCATTGTTTTGATTGTCAGAGATTTCGTTGTAGAGGCGATTGCAGCTTTCAAAGATTAGCAATCGCCTTTTTCCCTTTCAGAACTATGCTGCGACTGCGACTCTTACTCCCAAGGATGCCACCGCTATCTCTGCGGTAGGGGCAAACTGATTGCAGCCCAGTTGAGTTCGTCTGGCATACCACAAAGATTGAGCATTACACCCAACCAATCCAATGCATTGTCCATCTCGATAAAGTTTGGTGCTGAACGATAGCCAGTCAATCTGTCCCGTCTGAATCCCAAATTTTTTGCAAACTATTGACAGTTCTTCATGCAAGCGCTTGTTTCGTTCTAGTGGCGTTTCGGGAAGGCTAGCTTTGACATCCGCTACTGCTGCCTTAAACGGTTGTTTTTGGAACCGAGCAAAACCGTGAGTCATCTTCACCCACACGATATTGTCAGAGTTAATCCAGATGGTAACTACATCCTGCGGCTGGCAATCGTGAGGATAATCGGACTGGTTGACGATGGTTGCAATGATGGTGCGATCGCGGTCGGTCAATGGGTCTTTCGCTGGAGCTACTGGTGCTACAGTTTGCGCCTGGGCTTCAAGAGGATTGTTGAGTTCCAGTTGAGCGATCGCTTGCTGATCAATAGAAGAATCAGCGTTTGCTTGCTGTGTAAACGTTGTATAGGTCATAATAGATATTCCTTTGATGAAAGGGAAAAAGGCGATCGCTAGTTTTCCAGGCTGGGTGATCGCCTTTACTATGTGTGCAAACAGCGTTGTGGTTTATCACAACGTTCTCAAAAAGTTTAAGCGTAGCTTCTCTTTTGTGGCTCAAAGCCATTGGCACTTGAGCATTACCAAACAGGAGAGCAATAATCTCAGGCGAAGTATACGACTTCAACAGCTTCAGAAGTCAGTCGTCATCCCGCTGGTAATTTCTTATTAAGAACTCCCGCAACCCTTATCTACCTTCAGCAGCTTTGACTATCCACTACTTCTGTTACCTGGGGGTATTGTTCTGTTCAGTTTTTTTCAAGGTTCTGTGATCGCAAACCACTTTTAGCGTTTAGGGTGGTTTGCTTTTTTATGAACTAAGTTTAGTATAGACATTTTGGCGTACGTTATCAACACAATTGTACAGACAGAATTAGATTAAAAATCACAGTAACAGAGCTATATTGTTAGTACAGTTGTCATGACTTAAGGAGATTGATAGCTTGAAGATGGTTAATTGTGTGAGCAAAGATAATATATGAGCGCAGACAACCGGATAATGGTACGAATTAGCACTGAAAAGAAAGAAGCCTTCATGGATAAAGTCAAGCAAGAAGGGAAAAATGCTTCTGAAGTACTTTTAGATTTGATTGATAGTTACTTGGGGGTATTAACCAGAAGCAATGACTTAGAGGAGCTAAAACAAGGGCTAAGAGAAGAACTCAAGGCAGAACTTCGGCAGGAATTGGGAGGTGAAATTGCGTTACTTAGACAGCAACTATTGGGGGAATCAGCCGCCTGAGAGAAGAAAACGAGTCTCTCAGGCAAATGCGCGATCGAATTTTAGACAGCATGAAAGAAAAGCCCGCCAATCATTAGGCGGGTTTAGTTTTTCGTAGTTACTTTGTACATCTTATGTTAACCTAGTTGTCATGACAAATAAAACTCCCCAGCGATTGTTTTCGAGGCACGCGCTGGGGAGGGTAGGTTCACGAACCATTTTGTAAGTTCATGACTACACAAACAATACCAAATCCTTCTACTCCATGTACACAAGGCGATGCCGTCATTGACCATTACATTTCTGAAAAAGACTCAACCCTTGACTACAGCAACCTCAACATAAGCATTCAGGAAACCTTTGCTGCCATAGATCGGTTCGAGTGGCAAGCATCTGATGAACTGCGGTTGATGCGAGATAACGGCTATTACCAAGATGGCGCATACACTAGCTTTGAGGATTACTGCGAAAGCGAGTTGACCAAACATGGTGGATATCGCCGGGTTAAGGATTTATTTGCAGCCAAGCGAGTAGTTGATATTCTGCCCGACGATTTGAAAGATAAGATTACCAAACCTTCCCAAACTCGCCCCTTACTCCGGCTGGTCAAGACTCCCGACAAACTAGAACAAGCTGTTGCGATCGCATCTCAAGAAAAGCCCTATCCTACAGCTGCCGATTTCGCTAGAGCAGTACAACAGGTTGCTCCACGAAAAGCCAAAAAATCAAAAACGCAATTGTGTAATTCGGTCACAGTTTCATCACAATCACATCCTCGTTTTGGGGAATCGGGAGTGATTGAGGCAGATGCACCAAACCTTTGGCAGCAGATTGTAACCTTTGCTGATGCTGAAAATCTGTTGGTCAATAATGAAGATTTAGATGCTGCCAGTGTTCCATTCCCCAAAGAGCGAACTTACCCCGCAGAATATGCAGAAGCGATCGCTACTATTGAAGAGCGCCATAAACATGAACTAGAGCGACTTTCCCAGGAATTGAGAATTGGGCTACAGTCAGAAGCGACTGCCAAAGCTGAGGAACAAGTACAAGAACAACTGACTGCTTTACAACACCTCTTTCAGCAGCAGAAAGAAGAAAACATCCATTTACAGCAACGGCTTTTCGAGCTAGAAGGATTGAGGCAGCTAGAACTTGAGAACCAGCGATTACAACGGCGTATTCAGGAACTAGAACACAGCGTACAAGAACGCCCTGGTCAGCAGTGGGAAAATACTTTCACCCAGCAAGCTACCAAAGCGTTAAACAAGCAGGTTAAGCAATCACTGGATAAAACAATTGACCTGCGATCGCTAGCTGTTGAACCACCCAAAGAGAATGCACAGGAATGTTTACGGTTGATGGGCATGGCTTTGAAGAATCTTGCCACCGCTATGAACAACACCCAAGCACTTGAAGCTGCGGCGATAATTCTGGGGAGTGAGCCGACACAAGGAGCGATCGCACTGCGAGCCGAGCAATTGCAGCTGATACCCCAGGCGGTTAGCGATATTCGGGGGGTGCTGTCAAAGCCTGGGTGTAGTTGGTGGGACTATTTAAATGTGGCTACTGAGTATGAGGCTATCAAAAATGACTACTGGGCGGAGTTAACCACACAAGAGGCAGAGTTAATCACTGCTTTGGAGAAAGCCGAATTCTCCAAGATTAAGGAACCATCGGTTCTTCACGAAACTCCTACCGAGTCCGGTTCTTCTAATTGCGTTAGCGCAATGGTAGCGAGTCCGCGAGCGCCATTGCAAACTGCGAATTGATTATTGGGCTTGGTTCTATCGTTGCTCACGCTGACCCTTATCGTACTTTATATGTCGAGAGGGGTGAGGTGGTGCAAGATTTGGGCGAGGAAGTGGTGGTTGCATGGGATTGTTGGAAGGAGCAATCGAAAAAGACTGACAGATATTTCCGAGATGAGTTGCGATTCTGGCAGCCTCAATAGGCTTTCAGCGTATCGGTAACTTTTTAAATAACCAAATAGCCCCGCAATCACGGTGGGGGAAATTTCCGTGCGTGAATATAAACAGGAGATTGAAATATGACCGCAACTATCGCAAGACCCAAACCCAAAAAGGCTGCTGCTAATAAACCACAATCCCCGTACAAGCGGCTTCATGTGATTATTCCCATTGAAGATATGTTGTGGGCTTCGCAGCAAAAACCCTCCGTTAATCAGCTATGGCAGGAGTGTTGGACGGCTGACCCCTATGGTTCTCGATGGATGCCGCTAACTTCTGCTTTGGGGTACAGTACTTTTATCTGTGCGAAGAAAATTCTCTCCGACAGTGGACTATTCATTTTCAAACCCGACAAGTCGATTCAAGATGGACGGGAAACGGCTAGCTGGATGGTGAAGAATTTGCATGGCAGTCGGATGAAAGAATTTTGGGAGAAAGCCAATTCTTTTAATCAGCAAGCAGATGCTAAAAAACGAGAACCAAATGCTGAGATTTCAGACAAAGATGCTGGTTCTGAAGAAATGGGTGCTTTGTATAAAGCATCTATTTTAGGTCAAAGTCAGTTAGAGCAAGGATTCTGTGAAACCTCACGAACTGTTCAAGAACACCTAACGAACTCTTCAAAAGAGTTCGTTAGGTGTGTCTCTGACACGCTTACAGGAAATTCGCGTGAGGAGGAGACGGCTCATGCGCCCTTGAGGGGCGCGTCGCCTCAGACTGTTCAAGGCGTGTCAGAGAAGGAGAAAGACTCGCCTACGGCGAATGACTGTACATCGCTGACGCTCGTGGAAGCTACACAGGGGGAATTTGCTTTGTCGAAAGGAGAAAACCAGGATTGTGGTGATGAGCCGAAAAACTGTTATGTTCGCGCAGCGTCTCGTAGAGAAGGCACTTGTTCCGCCGCGCCCGTCGTTCAAAATGAATTTTGTTTAAGTTCAGCGATGTCTAACGACAAGCCGTTTCACGTCTACGCAAATCAGAAAATAGAACCGAGTTGCCCCTCTGCTGAGTTAATGACTGAAGATTCAGTTTCGGGTAAAGAAGTTAAAGCAAATCATGAGGGTGAAGGTTCCGCTGTACCTGCTCCCAGTGCTGAAAAATGGTCACATGAGGCGATTGTAGCGAGGTCAAATGTGCGACCGGAGCGTATGCAGAAACTCAAGGTTGCGGCGAATTCGGGGCAGAATCCAGGGTTTGACTTTTTGCTGGAGTGCTGGAGTGACGATCCGGCTTTGCAGATTGTGATCAAAAAACTATTGGCGAAGTTTCCGCAGTGGGGGATTGCGTGTGTGGATGGGGTGTTGGTTGATTGGGAGGAGTAATTATCTCCGGCAAACGGACACGACATAGCGCAAGTCGTGATGAAATTGGCAATTCTTCCTTCTGTTGCTGATAATAGTTTTAGAGCTAATTATTCAAGAGGTCTGATCGTGGTTTTTGCTCAAACCAGTCTCCCAAGTGTAGCAACTCGCCTCACGTTAGACGAGTATCGGGCTATGGAACAAACCAATCCAGAACGCCATGAATACCGCAACGGAGAAATTATTACTATGTCGGGAGGAACAGAAACCCACAGTGCGATCGCCAGCAACTTATTAATAACTCTAGGGTTTTTGCTCAGAGACACTGATTTTCGTTTGTATAACAGTGACTTGCGAGTTTGGATTCCTGAATATCAGTGCGGCACTTATACCGATTTGATGGTTGTTAATGGTGAACCAGAGTTGAATGGTGATCGCAATGATGAAATTCTCAATCCAATGGTTATTGTTGAAGTTTTATCGCCTTCTACCGAAGCATACGACCGAGGTGAAAAGTTCAGAAAATATCGCTCTATTGCCAGCTTTTGTGAATATCTGCTTGTAAGCCAAACTGAACCCTATATTGAGCAATATCACAACTTGGATCGTAATAGCAATGATCGCTGGCTATGGCAAGTTCATTCTAACCTTGAACAGACGATCCTTGTGCATAGTTTAAACGTAGAAATTCCCCTGAGTGAAATCTATCGTCGCATTAATTTTTAACAGACTTAATAACTAACCTACTCCAAAAACTCCTCAAAACTCTGATATACACTTTCATCTTTGCGTAAATCATCAAGGCTAAACTCTTTTCGTATCAACCCAAAGCGAAACATCACATTTGAACGACAACCGCCTCTAACAGTATTCTCCAAGAACAAAACCGCGCCAAAACACAATTTCGACTCAGAAGTAACTTGACCTTCATGAGAATCAGAATAATCTACTGTTTGATGACAATGAAATCCTTTATCGTGTGTAATTGCTTGCAGAATATCATCTGCTTTCTCAGGAGAAAGCGCATATTCTACGGACTTTTGGAACGGACAGTTTATACAGGGTTGTTTCATTTTTTATTTGTTGATTAGCAGGTAAACATATCAAATGCTTACCTGCAATAAACTATTAATTCACAACCGCAGCATTACCCCAACGCAATTGATGTTGTAACGCTTCGAGTAATGTTTCAGCTTCATCAACAGTTAATCCTGCCAACTGGGAACAAACATCATGCAAATCTTGCGGGATAGAATCTGGAATCACTAACTCGCATAGTCCGTCTTCCAATGCTTTTAAAAATGGGTATTCGCTTGGGCTATACTCTTGTTGCATCAAAACATAAGTAGACAGAGTTATACGAAGTAGGAGTTTTGTTTCTCTGTCGATCTGCTCTAACTGGAGTTTAGACTACAGCAGTTCCCGCTATTGTGAGGTACGTTCTCAGTCCTAAAAAGCTACAGGAGATAGTGGGGAGGCGAAAAACTGTAATTCATAAGAGCTGGAAGCGCTGTAAATAGAGAAAAAAGCGGTCAGTCTTGTTGAACTGACCACATTTTGGTCAATGCTGAGATTTAGAGAAAAATACAGCTTGACCATGACATTTGATAAGCTTAAACACTGTACGTTCGCTTATTTTGTCAGGGAGAGAGGAATTAATGCCTTAAGGGAAAGGAATAGGGCGCTCGCCGATGGTGGAGCAAATTCCTGTAGTCTGAAAGACAGACTGTTGGAGAAAGGCATACGTATGGAGGTAAAGGAACAGGTAAAAATTTATTCTGAGCGAATTGATGATATTCCCCTGATAGTGGAATGGCTAAAAAAGATGGAGATAGCTAAATGTATTGACCAAAAACTTCGTCCACTACACGGAAATCACAAAGGCATGAGTTACGGTCAGTTGAGTGTATTGTTATTGACATACATAATTACCCAGTCAGACCATCGGTTGTCTGCTGTAGAACCCTGGGTAGAAACACACCGAAAGATTTTAGAGTTAAGTACAGGGTGGTCGATAGGGGAAAAAGATGCCACTGATGACCGATTGGGAAGAGTAGTTGAAGAGTTAGGTAAGCAGTCAGAGGCAAGGCTGGAAATAGAAGTCAAGTTAGGACGACATCTGATTCGAGCCTACGAATTACCAACTCTAGTGGCACGAGCTGATACAACAAGTTTTAGTGTGAATCATCAACAGGGGGATTCCCCAGAAGAAAATCTACTACGTTATGGCTATTCCAAAGACAAGCGTCCAGACTTGTTGCAGTACCGTCAATTACTGGCGACCCTCGACCCAATGGGAATGCCATT
>NZ_WVID01000055.1 GCF_010091925.1 Nostoc sp. B(2019)
TGAAGCAAAACTCCAAGTTAAATGCTGTGTTATCAGCGTTGGCCAATATGTAAGATATTTACGAACTATTTTTAAAAGCAAAGGGTCGTGGACAATTTGCTCGATAGCTTGACAATCTTTAACATTATTTACCAACCCCCGCATTACATACCGCTTACCTTGTAAACAATCATTTTTAACAGCTTTTGCGAAAAATTCTTCGTGAAAACCAGGTTCTATACAAGGTGTTTGAGTAGCAAAATTAGAGATTTCTTCTACCATATTAGCTGACAGTTGCAGACCAAATCCGACTCCACAATCCTGCATAGAAATCACAGTTCTTTTTACACTAATACCTGTAAATATTGATTTATCTTGTATTCCCAGACGATTTCTGTAAATAGTAGGATTTAAACTTTGTATTTTGTTTTGAGCAACACTGTATGCTTTGCGAATGCTACGAAATCTACTTAAGCGTTCTAAATACTGTCCTCCTACTCTCTTATAAAAATCATTTTTTAGACTACGCTTTCGCCGTTTATTTTGCAGTAATAACCTTTTCCAAAAAATGGTCACGGGTAAATGCTATGCCACAACTTTAGACGAGTTTTTATTTAAAACAATACATGCCTTAGATGTCTCAGGGAGCAGAGATAATTTTACATTTTTTAAGAAGAATCCAGAAGTCAGAATACATTCGTCAGAATCAATTAGTGGCGGGTTTGAATCCCCCACCCTCTTACAAAGTTCTGATCGGAGGAAACCTCCGCTCAGACTTTGCGCTAATTGAAGACCGCTAAATCGAAGATTTAGCGGGGGTCTTAAACCCGCTTATTCATCCGCCAGTTGTCCAGAATTCATGCTGCATTCTGACTCCTGACTCCTGAATTCTATTTAGATAAATGAAACACTACCTGGAATATTACCGTACCAAAGAATTCACAAGTATTGCCTTATCAAGGCTTTGGCATACCGAGAAGATCAGGCAATAATAACATCTACGTTAGGGAAATCACACAATAAAAACGATGTTAGAATTTTTGGGGACTATAACTTTCCAGGTTGTGATTAATTTTGCTATACAGCAAAAAGTTTGGTAACAACATCGTAGTTGCTTCATTCATTTTTGGAAATATGCTTTAAGGTAGATAATAAATCATCCTACAGTTAGATGCCATAAGTCACTTGAAGCTATATATGCATATTTGAAGCTATATGTGCATTAGCTTACTAGAGGTTCCAACTACTCTACAGTCCTTTAAAAAGCATTATAAATCACAGAGAAATACACTCCGTTTTCCTGCCAAGTTCTTCCGTCCGAATCCACCGACACCAACGGAATTCCCCAATCGACACGAGCAGTAAAACGTTCGCCCCCACGCCATTGCAACCCCAGCCCTACAGAAGCCAGAGTATTCGAGTCAGGATTCTCTGTACCAGAATTCCACGCCACACCGAAGTCTGCAAAGGGAATCACCTGCAATGTACCACCAGCCCTTAGAATGGGTAGTTGCACTTCAGCTGAAGCAAACACGCCATTGTCAGCCAGCAGGAAATCCTGGCGATAGCCCCGTACACTCTCAATTCCACCCACGCTGAATTGCTCGAAAGGCACGAGTGTCGTAGTCGCTAGTTGCGTGTTCAGACGGAGTAACACTAAGGTTTCAGGAGCTAGCAGGCGTACCAATTGCGCTTGTCCTTGCCAACTGAAGAAGCGGCTGTCGGGAGCATTTTCGTTTATCGTGGCGTTGAATGCACCAATGCCGAGGCTAAACTGCGATCGCGGGACGATGAATAATTTGACAGTAGTTCAAATATTTTGACGATTAAAGTAGAGCCTTGCATAATTCTGCGTAGTATCAAACGTTACTTTTTCAATCTATATTACAACTTTTACTAATATTAATTTTATATAATTTGCATAGAGAAAATACAGGTTAGCAGGTATGGCTGCTACATCTAGCTCCGACACGGGTAATTAAAAAGTTCACTAAAAAGTACTTTGGTTCGTTGCTAACTAGGTAGTATTTGGTGTGTAAAAGAGCTATTTTAACCTCAAGTATGAATCTCTCAAAGCTAGTAATATCAGGCTGTTTACCCTACTAAGTTTAACTTTTAATACAGGCGATGGATTTTCAAAATCGCCTTGATTTTTAGAAACTAAAATGCTTGTTATCAGGCTAATAGTCATTACGATAGTGGTATTTTTTTACTTCCAAAAGTATTGAATATGCTGCTCATTGCTGTATACTATCAATGTTTTGTGATTAGAGGGAACTTTGCTCGCTATCAGCAGCAATTTAGCAATCTAAAAAGGATGAATCTATACAAAGTAACAAATGCCCAAATACAGATTCAGAGTAAGGGAGAAAAATTTTTAACGCCGACTAAGCAGTTTATTTATTGGATCTCTCTTAGTGATATTCAACGACTCACACAACATCACGTCCATGTTATCTGAGCATAATGTGATCGTTTAATTTTTACTTTTACAATTCTTTGGAAAAAACATCTAATGAATCAAGACACTTTACTAGAAAACTTAACAGACGCTCAAATCAAAAATTGGGAAAATTTTTGCCATTATCATGGTGGAGAATGGCATGGAACTTGGAATATATATAACCCAGAAGGTATATTAACTCGCGCATATCAGTGTATCAGAAGTTTTCATGTAAGTAGTAATGCAAGCGAAGTAAGCCGTCAAAATTACTATATTTATGCAGACGGCACTACTAAACTAGAAAATTTTGAAACTCGGAAAAAACCTCTTATAAAGGGACTATTTTTAGACAACAGCTTTTCTTGGGGTTCCACAACAGTAACCCCTGGTTCAACGTTTTTTTTCGAGACTGGTTTTAGGCATGAAGATAGGCGAGGAAGCGCTGTTAGTAGGTATAACGAAAACGGCACATTAGATGTTTTAATTATTCCCGAACATCTGAGTAGCTTTGCTGATACTTCTCCTTATTACTCGGTGAATGAATTTAGTAGTAAATGCCAAGGAACAATTAAAAAGATGACACCGGATTGGATAGTGTCGCCTATAGTAGCAAACTCGTGGATGCAATTAGAAAGATTAGCTGAAGATTACCTAACCTTACATTTAGCTGACAACATATCTGTCAATATTCCAAGACAGATAGAAAGTGGAAAGGAATTTTGCCTGACAACACAGTGGCTAGTGAAGCCTACGTTAATGTATCGAGGTACTCGTCATTTTGATGCATCTGGGTTCACAAGATTCACTTTAGAAGTTTTCAAATGTTAATTACAGACGTAGAAAAAGGGAGACTAAATGAAACTACATACTGTACCATTATGGAATGTTAAGGGTAGCATCTTGCTTTTCCTACTGCTAGTCTCTTCACCAGTAACAGCACAAGTGATACCAGACAAAACGTTGCCTATTAA
This sequence comes from Nostoc sp. B(2019), assembly GCF_010091925.1. GTDB lineage: Bacteria > Cyanobacteriota > Cyanobacteriia > Cyanobacteriales > Nostocaceae > Komarekiella. The sequence continues at coordinate 3,394 of NZ_WVID01000055.1, forward strand.
TTCCCTCGTTACCAATCAACAAAACACTATTCGAATTGAGGGAGGAACTGAAGCAGGTGGCAACCTATTTCATAGCTTTAAAGAGTTTTCTGTTGCCACTGGCGGTACTGCTTACTTTAACAATACTGCAAATATTCAGAACATAATTAGCCGAGTTACAGGATCATCAATTTCAGACATAGACGGACTAATCAAGGCTAACAGCACAGCCAACTTATTTCTGATTAATCAGAATGGAATTTTATTTGGTCAGAATGCCCGGTTGGATATTGGTGGCTCGTTTTTTGCCAGTACTGCCAACGCTGTGAACTTCGCTGACGGATCTAAATTTAGTACGAAGAATTCCCAAACTGAACCCCTACTTATTGTTAGCGCACCTTTAGGACTACAAGTTGGTAGAGATTCGGGTGCAATTCTAGTTAAGGGTACAGGACAAGGTTTGATTGCTCCAAGTTTAAGAAACTCCCCAACTATACGAAACACTAATGTGACTAGTTTGCGCGTACAACCAGGCAGAAACATAGCTCTAGTAGGGGGCAATGTTACCTTAGAGGGTGCTACTTTGACAGCAGAGGGAGGCCGAATTGAGATTAGCAGTGTTGACTCTGGTGTAGTTAATCTTGATTCTGGCTCCCAAAGCTCTACTTTGAGTCAAAGTGTACAAAACTTTAAAGATATCAGTCTTTCTCAACAAACATTGGTAGATGCCACAGGAAATAGTGGCGGCTCTGTTGTCCTAAAAGGAAAAGTCGTATCCTTAAATGAAGGTTCAACAATTCTCATTCAAAATCAAGGTTTGCAACCTTCAGGCAAGATAGATATTAATGCTACTGAGGCAATAAAACTGAGCGGATCTTCCTCTAATGGCAGGTTCGTTAGTGTTTTACGAACTGAATCTCTGGGATCTGGAAATGGAGGAGATATCGACATTTCTACAAAACAGTTTGTTATTGATGGAGGAGCAAGTATAAACAGTAGAACCTACGGTACTGCGGGTGGGGGATTAGTGACCGTGAATGCTTCTAAATCAATTCAATTGCTCGGTTTTTCAACTCTTAATCCTTTTTATACTAGCGGCATTATTACTAGTACATCAGGTTCTTCAGGAAAGGCAGGAGATATTACGTTGTCAACAGGAAACTTGCTAGCTCAAGACGGGGGAATAATTACATCTCTAAGTAATGGTATTGGCGCAGGAGGAGATGTAATTGTGAATGCAACTGATTTTGTAGAATTAAGCAATTCCCAGGAATTGATAAACTCAAGGATAAACTATGTTGCCAGCTATTTTTCCTCTGGGACTGTCAATACTGGAAATGCTGGCAATTTGACGATCAACACCCCAAGTTTGGTAGTGGGGGACATGGCAAGGGTTAGTACTTCTACCAGAGGCTTTGGCTCTGCTGGAATTGTTACTATTAACGCTTCCAATGTAGAAGTAAGCGGTTCAGTAGAATCATCTGCTGTAAGGGCAAGTATGGATACCCAAAAATTATTCGGTGCTCCTCCAGTACCAAGTGGCTCCCCTGGAGAGGTAAATATCAATACTGGAAGTTTACGCATAACAGATGGTGGACAAGTTAGCGTTACGAATGAAGGAACAAGTACTGATGCTGGCAAGCTTACAATTAATGCTCGGTCAATCACTTTAGATAACAAAAGCTCAATCACTGCTGCAACTGCTTCCGGCGAAGGCGGCAATATCGACATCAATTCACAGAATTTACAGTTACGCAACAGTATTATTAGTGCAACTGCTGAAGGTAACGGCAACGGCGGCAATATCGACATCAATACACTACTCCTAACTGGTTCAGAAAATAGCAGTATAAAAGCTAATGCAGTTGAAGGTAATGGCGGCAATATCAACATTAATGCCCAAATACTTATCTTCTCTCCTAATAGCTTTATTACTGCAAGTTCGCAGTTGGGAGTTGATGGCACAGTTAATATCAACTTTACGAATCAAGATCCTACCGGTGGTGTTATAACAGTTCCAAAAATAGTTCAACAACCCCCTAAGATGGCTTCAGGTTGTGTTGCACAGTCAGGCACACAGAGAGAGCTATTAACTGTCGCTAACAACAGTCCACCACCAAACTTTGACGAACACCTAGATCCTCAACTTATCTGGCAGAGGAATTCTATTTCAGTTGAGTCCACTGAACCTCCAGTTAAATCACAGTCGTCAACGATCAAGGAGGCTACAAAAATTGTAGAAGCTCAAGGTTGGGTAATAAATTCAAAAGGAAACGTCGAATTAGTCGCAACAACACCTAATCAAGCGGCTCATAATAGCTTTTTGGCTGCTAATTCGTGTTCTTCAGTCGGTTCTGTAGCAGAAGTGTTCCCATCAGTAGAAACAAAATAGAGCAATGATTAAATGGAAACCTTGGCTAAAATACGTTCTTTTAGGCGCTCTAACTTTGTCAATAGTTCTGAGCCAATCATCTCTGTTACTGGCTGAGACTGCTAAAAAAGAAACACCTCTGCAACAGGCTGAACTGCTGACCCAAATAGGCAGAAAACAATTAAATCAAGGTCAAGCCGCAGAAGCTCTTGACAGTTGGCAACAAGCCACGGAGATTTACCGTCAAATCAAAGATATCGAAGGCATTGGTGGTAGTTTAATTAATCAAAATTTCGCCTTACAAAAATTAGGTTTACACTCTCAAGCTTGTAAAACACTTTTGTCAGCTTTGAAGTTGAAGAATTGGATTTGTAATCCAACGCTATTGGAACCCACTGAATACGATAAGTCGCAACTGACAACAGCAATCCATCAGCTAAAATTAACGCCAATAAATTTGTTGGGATTACAAAGCCTAGGGCAAGTCCTACGTCTAGTTGATAAGCTAAATGAATCTGAAATAGTTTTGGAAGAAACGCTATTACTGGCTCAGCAGAAATCTTCAGAGAACGTTAGCGATGTTTTGCTATCATTGGGCAACACAAAACAATCTATCTATAAACGAGTGCGAGATGAGTACAAGTGGATAGAGGAGCCGCTTTTTAGAGAAACTATTGCAAATCTTATTCCACAGAAGGCACAAGAGTCACTTAAGATATATCAACTTTTGGTTGACCGGGTAAGCTCTCCAGAAGGACTAAAACTACAAGCGCAACTTAACCGTTTAAACTTGCTACTAGACTTTGACGAATGGTTAACAGATAAACCTAAGCTAGTAGATGCCTACACAAAAGTTAGTCAGCAGATTCAACCTCTAGTAAATCTCATATCACAAAATCCCTCAGCGTTTTCTGAATTGTCGGCTGAGCAATCTATTCAGGCTAGACTAAAATTTGCTAACAACTTAAGTAAGATTCCAGAGAAATCACTACAATCATTAGCAATTCAGTATGCTGCATCTGCCCTAGAAAAAGCTAACAGCATTGATAACCAACAGTTGAAATCTAAAAGTTTAGGAGCTTTAGGTAAGTTAAATCCAGAGAAATCGCAAACATATTTTGAACAAGCTTTAAGCTTATCTCAGTCAATTAATGATGTGGATACTGCTTATGAATGGCAACGGCAGTTAGGGAATTTATACCAAAAACAGGGTAAATCTCAAGCAGCGATTCAAGCTTACGGTGCGGCCATTGATAGCGTGACACAAATTCGTAATAATCTCTTATCTAGCAATTTAGATGCACAGTTTTTCTATTACGAAAAAGTAGAGCCTGTATATCGCAATTACATGAGATTGCTAATAGCAAAACGACATCCTAATTTTGAGCGTCAAGTCATAGAAACTAACCAGCAACTTCAATTAGCACAGTTGGAGGATTACCTCAAATGTGGCAAGCTTGATCTTGTTGCTTTAGATAAAATTGATAATCTCGCTGGTGCATCAGCAGTTATTCACATTATCGACTTGGATGACACTATAGAAGTATTTGCCCAGTTTCCAGATTCTTCTATTCATCATCACTCTGCTGACCCCAAGCTAGTCAAAGATCATGTCAATGCCCTGTTAAACATCTTACAAAATAAAGACCTTGTTTCTAATGGAAAACGTCTTATTCCTCCACCTTCTCAAGCACTTTATAAGCAGCTAATTGAACCTCTCAAGAAATTTTTACCTCCAAATGGAACTTTAGTTTTTGTTCTAGATAAATCTTTTCAAAGCTTACCAATGGGTATACTTTACGATGGAAAAGATTATTTATTTCAGCACTATAGCTCCTCAGAAACTTTAGGGTCTAGAGTTCGGCAACCTCAAGCTTTACCTCAAGAACATTCAACTGCTCTAATTGGTGGAATTTCGACATTTGCTCCTAGCTTCTATGACCCTGATGCTCCTGAAGGGCTAAAACCTTTGCCTGATGTGGAAGCAGAGATAGCAGATGTCAAAAAACAAACCAATTTTTCGGTAGGCTTGCTCAATAAAGAATTTAATACCAAACGCTTTAGTCAAGAATTAAATAAAGAAGACTTTAATATTATTCACCTAACAACACATGCTCAATTTAGTTCTATTCGTCGAAGAACAGGATTTTTAACTTGGGATGAGTTAGTCAATGTTAGCCAGTTCGGCACTTTGCTAAAAAGTCAAGCTCAAATCCATGAAGAGGCAATTGAGTTATTGGTGCTTAGTGCGTGTCAGACAGCCAAAGGCAATAAGATGTCAGCACTGGGGATTGCTGGTGTAGCAGCACAAGCAGGTGCGAGAAGCGTAATAGCTACTCTGTGGTTAGTAGATTCTAAGTCTAGCGTTGTTCTCATGAATGAATTTTACAAAAATCTCAACAAAGGTGTTTCTAAAGCGGAAGCTTTAAGACTTGCACAAGTTAGCTTGATGACGATTCCAGAGTACAATAACCCCTACCATTGGGCCCCTTACCTACTCGTAGGCAGCTGGTTGTAATAGTTTACTAACTTTAATCCTTCTTGTACCTTCATTGACTCAGTTGGATTGTTATTAGTTTTTAATAACTCAGATGCTTTTAAATATTGACGCTTCGCTTGGTCTAGTACACCTGCCTGAAAATAGCGATCGCCTAGTAATCTATAAATAGTTGGATTACTAGTACCTACTACAACTACATTGTTTAGCTGTTCAATTGTTTCGTCTAAAAGGTCTCTTGGCATAAATACAGCATCCAAATCAAGAGCAGCTTCATCTGGGGGAAGTCTTAATTTATTAATTTGCTCTACTGCATCTTTAATTCGTGCAACCTCATCCTGTGGCAATAGAGAGATTACTGACGGATCTCCACCAGTAATTTTGTCATTCTTATAGGCGAAGACAAGAATTTGACATATTTTTCCAGATGGCAGAGCTTTTTCTTCCGCAGGGTAAGCCAATCTAGTTTGAGTTATAACTCTTTCCCAATCAAATTCATGACAATCAAACCTCACTTTATAAGAACTAGCACCTGTAACAGGATGCCAAACGATTTCCGGTCGTGGTTTCAATGTTGGCATAGTATAAGGATAAATAATTGTCGGCTCATCATTTCCTCCTACCCCACCTTTTGGTGTCCTTTGGCAGAAGTCTCCGTTACTGGTGTAACAAGCAGACTTAGACAAATCAGGTTTTTCACATTTATCAGAGGAAACAATTCCACTAGATAAATCTAGGATTTCTCCCGAACTAAAGCAAAAGAATTTTATGCTACCACCATTCAAAACTTCTAATTTTTCTCCATCACAAATCAAGGTTCCTACTTTAAAGCGTTGACTACCTGGAGATATTATTCTTCCACTTGGTTCGCAGCGAACGTGATTCCTTTTATTTCTTACTAGAGGTACACCTGCTAGTATTGGCATATCTTTTATAAGTAGAAAGCTCAAACAGAGTCCCACTAAAATTTTTATACTGTTTTTCACGGCTTCACATATAAATAGTACGCTTATCTATAATCATTTTCTCATAAACTCAGCCCGTCTTTTTCTATTAATATAATTTTTTATTTTTGATGAATATTTTTTAAATTTATTTAAAGAATACTATTTTTTAAGTATGCGGTCTAGTAACTCTTGCCTCCAGTCAAAAACCTCTGGTAAAGTAGACTTGGCTAACATACACACTTCTATATAAATTCTAGCAGTATCTTTTTCACCTAAAGCTTCTTCAACTTGAGACAACAAACAGGAAGCATCTGTTCTTCCATCTAATTGAATCGCTTTTTCTAAATATTTTTTAGCCTGGCTTAACTTGTTTTGCTTCAATTTTGCCCAGCCTAAATCTTTATATAAGGCTGCTTGAATTTCAGTATCTTTAGTTTTTTGCAAGCCTTGTAAGGCCAAAGTAATTGCTGCCTCATGTTCATTATTTCTATTTTTCAATCTTGATAAAGCGGCTACAGCAAGTATTGCTTTATCACTTTCTTGAATAGCTAATTGATATTCTTTTTGGGCTAAATCATACTTTTGCTGACCTTCATAAAAACGTCCTAACCCATAATGTCCTTGCCAATTATTAGATCTTAGCTTAAAAGCTTTTTCATAATTCTCAGTTACACACTTAGTATCTTGTAAATCTTGACAAACTAATGCCAGATTATTATGTGCAGATGAATCTTTTGGGTTATATTTAATTGCTTGTTCATAATTCTTTCTAGCTATTTTAGGATTATCTATATTTCGAGAAGCCTTATTAAAGTAAAATTCTGCAATACTAAGTTTTAATTGAGGATTAATTTTAATAGCCCAGCCAAAAAGCTCTTGTGCCCCCTGAGAATTATTTACTGCTTCTAATTTTTGTCCTTGGGCCACTAGGTAGTTCGCTGCTAGAGGTATAGAAAGAAAGATGCCCCCAACAATTCCCAGAGCCATTAATGTATATTTGCTATATTTAAATACTTTAGAATTAGCTAATCTATAATTTTTAATTTGCTGAGGTAGCTTTTCTAAACGCTGCAAAATTACTCTAGTAGTTTGAGGGCGTTGTCCTGGCAATAGAGCCATCAATTCATCGAGAAAATCAGCAAAGGGTTTATCAATCTGCGGAGCTTTATTTCGCCATACTAGACTTCCTGTCTTATCATCTGTTGGCAAATCCATCAGTTGAATGCCAGTAACTAAATTGACAAAAGTCCGGCCGATAGCATAAAAATCTGACTGTGGAACTGCCTGCCCATTGATTTGCTCTAAAGGAGTGTAACGAGGCGTGATGACGGCTGTAATTTCGTACCTCCCTCCTCTACCCGTATCAGTTCCCCCGCTTGCACTGACTTTAGCTAAGTAAGTGTTAGTCAATCGTCGCGCAGTACCAAAATCAATTAATGCTAGTTGACCGCTTGGCTGAAGAACTATATTAGAAGGCTTGATGTCTCGATGGAAAAAATCAGAACGGTGTACTATATCAAGGATTTCAACTAACTGTTTAAGCCATTTTAGTGCTAGAGATTGCGAAATTCGCCCATTAGCTCTTAACCATTGCTCCAGGTTTTGTCCCTCAACTTTATCCATAACTAAACAATGTAATATTAGACGACTATTTTTAGGAACAAATGTAAAAAAGTCGTCCACAGTGCTTTCGGGAATATTGGGATGTTGAATTAGCTGCAAAGCCAGGGATTCCTGCTCGAACAACTTAACTAAATTAGGAGTATCCCATTTCAAAACTTTTAAGACTCTCTGCTTACGAACGGGATTCCATTGAGTCCCAGCATCGTCTACTTCAAAAACTTCAAAATAGTTGAACGGGTTATCAGTAAGCGTTCTCAATGGCTTAACTAAGCGGATACGGTTGTTGATAAACAGCGAAGTACCACACGAGAGGCAGTTTTCAATGTTACTAGGATTTTGACGGTGATCGCAAAAAGGATTGATACAATAGCATGACATATTTGAAAAATTTATATAAAGCAGTCTCTTAATAGCTCTTGTATATTAAAAAACTCAGTACAATATTTCATTGTTATGTGGCTCATCGATTGACTTACAGGCATAGATTCAGGCATATTTAGGGCTTAGTAACAATATTAGAAATTTGTATGCTACTCCTGTTAAAAAAAGCAATTACAAACGGAAAAGTCTAGTAAAATTATGTGTGTTATGACACGCTCTTAAAATAACCCTAATTTATGAAATTTAATTTAAAAATATTTATTACCCTATTGGGGCAAGAATAGTTATGGATTTTAATGCTGGGCAAAAGCTGAATTTACCAACTAATCCTTCCTTTTCCTCGGTTTCCATAACAGGACAGAATCTTCTGGAACAGAGTTTTTCCAAAACCGTAACTCTTGATGAAGCCTTGGTTGTAGTAGACGATTTGGTATTTGCCAAGATAGGTAGACGCTTATCTGAAGCTGAGATCACTGTCCTGAAAGGAACATGGAATGATTGTGATTACGAGGAGATAGCGGAAAACTCACCTTATAGCCTTAATTACTTACAACGGCGTTTAGCTCCTCAACTATGGGATGTACTCTCCGCTACCATTGGAAATGGTGAACGGGTTTACAAAAAGAATCTGCGGAATTTTTTAGAACTACTAAACCCAAGTAAGTATCATACTCAACCAGCATCAAGTGAAAAGCAAGCAACCCCAGCCGATAACTTTCTACAAATTATTGGAGGTCAACCACCTGACATATCTAGCTTTTACGGGCGGACAAACGATCTGGCTGATTTAAAAGAATTAGTAACAAAGCAGCGTTGCATTTCACTAATAGGGATGCCAGGAGTTGGCAAAAGTGCGTTAGCTGCAAAGTTAATAGGAGAACTTAGCGTAGAATCTCAACCCAGATTTGATTACTTTGTCTGGAAATCAGTGTCTCATGCACCACTAGTCCAGGACTTAGTTGCTGAACTCATAGAACTAATCCGACCCATAGAACCCTCCTTAAACTTGCCTGAGTGTAGTCAAGCAAGGATTACAGTGTTAATTAAGCAATTGCAATCCCGTCGCTGTTTGCTGGTATTTGATGAATTTGACGCATTATTCCAAAAAAATAACTTTGAGCGGCGGTTAGAATATAAAACATTTTTTCGTCGCTTAGTGGAGGAACAGCACCAAAGCTGCTTGCTTCTAACTGGTCGAGTTTTTCCTAATGAATTTGATAGTTTAATAAGAGCTAAACGACCTATTCAATATCTCAAAATTAAAGGCTTAGACACAGATGCGGCAATGCAGCTTTTAGCTGCCCAAGGATTAACTAATCCACAAAAGTGCCATGAATTGATTAAAACATACAATGGTAATCCATTAGAACTAGAAACAGTAGGCGAACGAATTAACTACTTCTTTGCTGGTAGTACAGAAATATTTTTTGAAAACCAAACTACATTTGTTAGCAGCGAGCTTGAAGCAATGCTCGATAAGATGTTTAGTCAAGTTTTAAGTGAAATTCAGCGACAGATTATGATTTATTTAGCAGATGAAATAGCTTCAAATTCCCAAGCGATTAGCTTTGTTAAGCTATTAACTAATATAAATCAAAAACAGAAAGCATCTCTGTCAACTTCAGAATTAGTAAAAGCATTAGAAAAACTTGAACGGCTGTCACTACTAGAAAGTATTAAACATCCAATTACAAAAGAAATTAGTTTTACTCTTCAACCAGTAATTAAAAAGTATATTTTGACAGATCCGCAGGGATTAGTGCATACATTAGATGCTTTACCAATATTAGCGAATGCATCTTAATAGGGGTATCTATGATTGTAGGAAAACTAGAAAGAACAATTAAAATTAACGAACTACCACAATCAAACACAGTAGAGAATGGTTGGCAGCAGTTTGAAATTGACTGCGATGGTCGCATCGTTTCAGTCACAGTCCAACCCGAAATTTGGAAGAAACTGACAGATGCAGCCTGCCATTACCCGCAATGGGTAGCAGTGATGTTTAACAACAAGCCGCGAAGCGTCTACGTTGGTAAACTCGATCAACAAGTAGAACATCGGTTAGTGTTAGAGGAACCCAACATACAAGTTTTCGAGCGCAAGTCCAAGGCGGAGACAACAGCTACGGCTGGTGCTGCTTAAGCATGGGTAATCACACCCTACACAGAGGTGCAACCAAACCTCGATTACCCCTAAAGCAATCCTTAGCAAACATGGAGGTCACAAGTAAAAATCAAAACGACGCTAGATACCAGACGACCAGAAGTTCTGTAAGATCAAAACGAACAACAAATGGAGGGAGATATATAGCAGTAGCAAAAATTTAAAGGACAAAACGCACTAAGGAGTGAACGCTTTGTCCAAGCGCTAAAAACTAAATAATTTCAGAGCGGGGTTATCTCAGAGAAACCAAAGCAGTGGTGTTTAAAGTTTGGCGACTTGATTCCACTAACTGGTCGAAAGAGATTGAATCCGCGCTGCTTCTCATATTATACGAGAAGCCACACGAAACTTACCAGTTTTGTGTGGTAATTTTGGCTGTTGAAATTCCTCAAAATGGTGAAGTATCAAGTTTTTTAAAGAAAAATCCCGAATTTCGTAGTTAAAAATCTGTAGCAGCGCCACAACCCCCTCTGAAGCTTGTAAACCAAGTTTTAGAGGTGAATAACGTGAAAAATGACAAATACCCAATAAAAGAGGGTGTCGAGGTTAGGCTGTCAGGGGTAGTCTGTGTTCCTCACACCCCACACCTTAATTCCGATGCCCTAGATAAGTGGATTCTTAGCTCTTTTAGGGAAACTCGCTTCCAGAACGTCTTAAAAAGAGCGAGGGTGTTACCGCAGACAAGCTGGTTCTGGCATCACTTGAACCACACGCAGCTGTCTGAGATGGCGATCGCGATTATTGCTTGTAGCACAAATGATTACAAACAAATCTTAATCAAACAGAATCAGTTAGCCCAGACGGTACAGGAGTTAGACCCACAAGCGGAGCTGTTACTGCTGATTTCCAGTGACCAAAATTTTGTATTTGGCACGGTATTAGAAACTGGGGAAGTTTTCAGTACCCATATCCTTTTGAGAGAGCAGAAGCAAAGCAGTAGGAGAGTTCCAGTCATAGCAACTTTTGAAAAGTTTGCAGTTACAAACTTTCAAGAGCGCTCCCTGACGGGCGGGGGCAAAAGCTGATGAGCGAAGCCCCAATTGAATATCCGAACAATCTCACGGCCGCGGAGTACCATGAGCTAGCGGTTGGTAGTGCGATTCATCCGGCGCTGATAGAACGCAACTTCTTCCACATAGAAGGAGAAACAGTTTATGATTTCCTGTTTATTTCCGACAAGCTCCCCCGAAAAAATGCAGGTCGAGTCACTGATGCATACTTGAAGCTCTATCAGCATTTATTACTTGGGGGGACATGGATTCAGTCCCTTGACCCGTTCAAAAACTGGCAACCGATGGAATGGGGGCGGATTAAGCCGAACTTCCCCCGCATTGATTGGCAGAAAGGTAAGCCTGTTAAGTACGAGTCCCCTCCCAAAGTAGCCAACCGCGTCACATATTTTGATGTTGCTGATTGTATCTGGGATCAAGTTGCACGGCGGTACAACATTAAACGGTATCACTCACCTCTGGCGCTGCGGTTATTAGATCTGTTGCGGCCGCTGATTTTCTGGGAGTGGGTCATCGCACACTCGGAGATACCAATAATACTTTGCGAAGGTGAGAAGAAAGCCGCTTGCCTACTCAGTCTAGGATTTGTAGCGATCGCGCTTCCTGGAATTTGGAACGGGCGTGTTGGCAAGCTGGATTTTGATGAACGGTTGCATCCTGACTTAGTACCATTGGCTCAGGCGGGACGCAAGTTCATTATATTATTTGACTACGAAACTAGAGCCAATACCCGGTGGTCAGTTTTTCAAGCAACGGTTCGCACTGGGAAAGTGATCGAGTCAGCTGGTGGGGAATGTGAAGTGGCATTACTGCCGGGGCCAGAGAAAGGTGTTGATGATTTTGTGGTAGCGCGAAATAAAGATGCGAATACCTTACTAACTGCAATTATTGATGATGCCAAATCACTTAAAGATTACCAGCGCTCGTATCGGGCTAGAAAATGGGGACTTTCTAAGTACAAACCAGATGTGACAGTCAATATTAAATATCTGTCTCAAGCCTTGTGCATGAGCGATCTGGAAGAAAAATGCTCCGAAATTGGAGAGCTTTATGAGATAAAAACAGAAGAACTGTTCACCCCTTCCCTTAATCCTCGGTATTCCTCTACCTCTGGCCGCTCTACTTTCAGCTTTCCGTTTGCAGGACTTGTGATTTTATGGAGTGACATGGGCACTGGCAAAACCGAGCTAATGCGCTGGTGGCGTGACCAAAACCCAAATGCCAGATTTCTTAACAATGGTCATCGCGTTAATCTGCTGAAAAATCTTGCCGAACGCTTGGGGACTGCCATGTATTCAGACTTGGGTTACGTAGGGTTAGCCAAAGCCACAGCTCTCAGCATTACTATTGACAGCTTGCACAAACTAAATACCCAAGCCCTCACCTACGGCTGCATATTTATAGATGAGGCCTGCCAATACCTCACGCACCTACTACACAGTAATACTTGCAAATCACATCGCGCAGCAATCTTGGAAGTATTGGAATATATAGTACACAATGCGCCGCTGGTAGTAATCGCCGATGCACACATGGATGACCTGACAGTGGACTTCTTTCGGGCAATGCGTCCAAAAGGGGAAATTCCTTACATCATCAAAAACGAATGGAGAAATGGCGATCGCACTATATATTGGTATGAAGGCGATAATTCTTCGGCACTAGTTGCCCAAATTTCCGCAGCGCTCCTTTGTGGTCAGAAAACTATGGTTGTCAGCGACTCCAAGCGTTTCATCAAGAAACTTGAAAAATCGCTGACAGTAAAGGTGGAACAAGAGGCAACGCAGCAGGGTGTAAGGGGGTATGGGTGTAAGGGGGTAGGGGAGGAAAATTCTCTTTGTGACAAAACTTCAGCACCAGACTCCAAATCAGTTACACCCCTACACCCCCACACCCCTAAACCCACAAAATGGCGAATCTGGTCTGTGCATTCCGACAACTCCGGCAGCGAGGAGAACATCGCTTTCATCAAAGATATTACCAACGCCGTCAAAAATCTCGATGCTTTGCTGACTTCCCCCAGCCTGGGAACTGGTGTAGATATCGCCCAATATCATTTTGATTTAGTGTTTGGTGTTTTTCACGGGGTTTCACAAACTGCAACCGAATGCGCCCAACAGCTCTACCGTTATCGCCCCAAAGTTCCGTTTCACGTTTGGGTGGCTCCTCGTCCTCCCTTCGGTTACAAAGATACCAACGCCCGCAAAATCAAAGAAAGATTACTCCAAACTAATGAGATGACTGCTTTTCTGTTGCGAATTGACCGCAAAACAGGAGCGCGGGGAGCTGAGAAAGACTGGGCGCTAGAGGCTTACTGTCAAATTCAAGCTAACCGTCACTATTCTCTCAATAATCTGCGGGATGACCTGCGATCGCTCTTGACCGAGATGGGCAATACATTTATATATGTGGGCAGTGATGATGATCATCAATCCCTAGAATCTCTAAAAGTTGCTGCGGCAGCTTTGGACATTGCCCATTATTCGGCTGTTGCCAGGGCCAGTAATATTACTTTGAGTGAATACCGCGCCCGTCAGAGCAAAGATTACCTGACACCCCAGGAAGTTTTTGAATGTGAGAAGTTTCGCATATTTGATTCCTATGGCATGGATGTCACCCCAGAACTAGTTGAATTAGATGATGGCGGTCGGTTAATTAGAGCGATCGCTTCTCTTGAGGCTATATTATCTGAACCAAGTGAATCAATCGCTGACCCCAAGACTGGACAGCAATACCCTACACCACCAACAATTGTCACCCAAAAAGACCGCAGCCAACGGGATAATTTACCTTTTAGCTTCGACTGGGGCAATTATTCCGCTAAGTGGTTGGCGAGATTTAACTTGGGTTTGCATCACATTCTTAAGCGCTTAATTGTCGGTGATGAAATTACGTCCGCTGACAGCGACTTACTAAATATGAAGGCGATCGCAATTGATTGCGCTGCTCACATTAAAGCAATTCTTGGTTTCACTATCCCCAGCGATTGTGAACCAGTTTGGTTGCTGGCAACTTTACTTGAGCAGTTGGGACTAAAGTTAGCTTGCCGCAAGCAGGGGCCACGCGGTGAGCAGGTGAAAATTTATTCACTTGCTGTGGAGGAATTGGAATTTGCGAAACAGGTAATGGCTCATCGCCAAAATAAACGGGAGCATCAAGCTCAAGCGCAGTTCCAGCATGAGTTTGACCCCAATCAAATCCCCGTATCCACCCCCCCCCATAATGCTATAGGGAACCCCCTATCGGGCAGGGCTGTTTCATTCCCGAAAACAGGTAAAATTGCAACTGTTGAGGGGAGAAAAATCATGGGTGCGTCTCTGATTG
>NZ_WVID01000056.1 GCF_010091925.1 Nostoc sp. B(2019)
GTCTCTACAGTCAACGATAATTGGTCGTTTTACCGAAAAGAAATCGGGTTTTTGCGATTACTGAATCGATGCTCTAGCTTATACCTAAACCGTTATCTCTATTTGAGTCTTTTTTATCCTTTTTTTTCTGAGAATCTTTTTTTGGTTTTTTGACTTCTTTATTTCCCTTTTTTTCCTTCGACATGATTACTCTCCAATATGGTGATGAATAAAATGGCTACAACGCCAGTAAGGTGTTTCCTAGATGACTGGAAAAGGCTTTAACCTGTATCATTGCTAAGCTATCGTTCTAAATTTCGGACTCAGAGTAAAGCTGCAAGACCAAGCATTGCGTTTATTTAAAATTAAATGTATGGCTTTTGCTTTATCCAACATAGCGACAGAATTCCAACCATACTTTGTCAAACATAGTTGAAATTCTCAATTACTCAACCAAGATCACTGCCCTATTGGATACCAGCGATTAGGTAATCGAAGTAAGCGCCAACTTCGTTAGCGTCTTCTTCAGAAATCATTGAGGTGGCGCTACTTTTCATTGCACGGATACTTTCGACAACGGCCTCAATCGGAGTGCCAAGAGATTTGTACATTTCACGAGCACCACTAACTCCAATCTCTTGAAGTGGTGTCGATTCGCCAGCCACAACACTGTAGGTGATCAAACGTAGATAGTAATCCATGTCTCGCAAGCAAGTTGCACTCATTTCCTGACCGAAGGCATTGCCACCAGGAGAGATAATATCCGGGCGTTTTTGGAATAGTTGGTTTCCAGCTTGCTTAATAATAAGCTCCCGATTTTCCGTTAAAACCTTAACAAGACGCAGACGGCGCTCACCACTCTTGACAAAGGTTTTAATCGGTTCTAGCTCTCCAGGGCTGAGATAGCGAGCTCCAGCGTCCGCATTGGCAATCGATTTTAAGATAAGACTCATTAGAGACTCCTTGAAAAAATGGAATTAAGTTTGCTTTATTTGAATTACAGGATTCTGCTTAACTAGTAAGTTGTTCTCAATCTACTAGTTAAAGGTTTCAGTTCTTGTTGAGCACAATTGGAAACCGTGTTCGGCTTTTAGTTAGTAGTCAATCTGCTTATACATAGTTATTGAAGTAGGTTGCCCAAAGAGTTCCAGTTAACCCAAGAGCGATTAATAAGTAGGTAAAAAATCTGCCTAATTCAGTTTCTTGTCCCAGCAACTTGTCTTCTTGACCAGCAGTGAAAAACAATGACCAGGCTTGATTGACATTGATTGTCTCAAAGTTGTTAAAATTAGGTCGAAAAACAACTGCTCCAAGCAAGTTTTTGTTAGGATAATCAAAATCGGTTTTCATAGGTTCTCTCAATTGTTTTATTCGTTAAGAACTGATAATTGGTTGATATTCGAGCTTTTGATAGAGGGATGTATGCAAAAGAATCTGCATCTCAACGGACAATTAGATAATTGTCATCTATTCACTCAAGTAGTTGGCAGAATTTCAGAGCGTAATGCTCAGAGTTTAGGTAGTCGTTGTGTATTCTGCCATCAGGCATCTTTGTGCCTCTCAGATTAGCCCCGTTTATTTTGCTCCTCTCAGGCTTACCCAATTTAGATTGGCACTACCTAAATCTGAATCGCTCAAATCTCAGTTTTTCAAATTTGCTCCAGTAAAATCTGCTTCTCTCAAATTTACTTTAATATAGGCTTATCCGTTTCAACTTTGCCTGCCTAAAATTTCTTTCCCCGGCTGCATATCGCCTTAAAACTTCGTTGGCATCCATATTGGTTGCCTCGCAACGTGTAGCGTTGTCGCTATTTTTATATTTTCATTATAGCAGCTATTTTTTAATAAAAAATTACAAAAACAAAGCCGATAATTTTGATATAGTAGTGTAATGAATAATTTATTTAATATCAGTGATAGCTAAATCAAATTTATTTGATAAAAGTTTAAATATTTATCGTACAAAGCAAACAAATTATAAGCCTTTTAAACGCTTACACAAACATGATTTTTAAGAGCAGAATGACATACTAAAATTGAGATTAAATAGAAAATACAACCACAAAAGGATAAAATTTCCCGCAGAGTTTTGATGAAAATCACTTCAAATTAGCACTATTTAAGAGATAAAAATGGAATCCGATAAAATTCAAAACCAAGAAGAACTAGACTACAAAGCCTTGTTAACTAATGCAAAGCTTGCTTTAAAAGTTGAATACCAGAAGTCAGCCGCTCTAATGTCACAACTACAAATCATAAAGACTCAGTTAGAGCAAGTTCAGGCTGAAAACAAAACTTTGAGGGAGAATATCTCTGAAGATATAATTAAGCACTTTGAGGCACGCACCCAAGCAGCAGAAGCGCGATCGCTAAAAACAGAAGTCCGCCAAAAGTTTGTTGAAGCCAATGGTTGCAAGGATGACGAAAGCTTCGACACCCTATGGGACAGCATTAAGCATCAAATTCAGATCAAAGACGGTGAAGTGAGAATCGTTGCTCAAAATGGTACGCCTAAGTTCACCTTAAAGGGCAACATGATGACTTTGAGAGATTTTATTCAATCCCTCAAAGAGAACCCAATGTCTGGAAAATTTTTCTTGAACTAGTAACGCTTCTCTACGAGACGCTGCGCGAACGCGTAATTCGTAATGGGCTACGCCCCGCTGCGCTAACGTAATTCGTAATTAAAGTTGCGTAAGGGTTTTAGACATTTCAAATGGGTGACTTATTTACGTCGATCTATACTAGTACGTTACGATGGAGTATCAAACGTCCACTGCTTGAAGTTCGTTTGCTACAGAAACCTCAGATAGCACAGGGGCTTTTAGTGGGTCGTAGCCTAACTGTTGAGTAATCCGTTCTCTGGCTAAAGCACGGTACTCCCAAAAATGTTCTCCAGCGGCGCATAGACCTAAATACATATTGAGAACTTGAGGCTTTTGACGCAGAATTATCCATAGTTGTCGCCAGAATTGACCCCGAATTTCCGGTCTTCGCAAGCCTTGATGCCAGATTAACTGAGTAACGAGCTGCAACCCCTTACCTGGAGAAAATTGCATAGTTTGCTTTCGCTCGGAGGGCGAGTTGATATTGAGACAGTGCTGAAAACACCGTCTAAGATAGTTCTTGGGTTCATACAACGTCCAGAAGCCTTCTACATACTCCCTAGCGATTTCATCAATGGAGCGGGTGGGAATAAAATTCATTAAGGTATTCTGGTCTCCTACCTCAGTACCGCCGATACCCTCTACTAAGCGTAAACGCTGCTCTCTTTCAAGACGGTTCCATAGAGCAGTATTGGGCAAAGCTTGGAGGATACCCAGCATCGGCTGAGGAATATTGGTTTGTTCAACAAAAGCTTGAATCCGTTCTCCTGCACCTGGGCGTTCTCCATCAAAACCGAGGATAAAGCCTGCATAAATTAGCATACCTGCCTCATTAATCTTGCGACAGGCTTCAATTAGCGGATTGCGAGTGTTTTGGAGTTTTTGTGTTACTTGCAGACTGTCTTGGTCTGGGGTTTCAATACCGAGAAAGACTGCATAAAAGCCTGCTTCATTCATCAAATGTAGTAGTTCATCGTCTTCTGCCAAATTTACAGAAGCTTCAGTGATGAAGCTAAACGGGTAGTCGTGCTGCTTCATCCAAGGAATCAATTCTCGGAGGAAGCGTTTGACGTTACGCTGATTGCCAATAAAGTTGTCGTCAACAATAAAGAGTGAGCCTCGCCAGCCTAAATCATAAAGAGTTTGTAACTCAGCGATGATTTGGTGAGGCTCTTTAGTGCGGGGTTTACGACCGTAAAGAACAATGATGTCGCAAAATTCGCAGTTAAAAGGGCAACCGCGAGAAAATTGGACAGCCATCATCAAGTAGGCATCTCGTTTCAGCAGATCAAAACGCGGCATCGGGCTTTGGGTGACATCAGGTTTTTCAATGGAGCGAAAGATGCCTTGCTCTTTGCCTTGGTTTAGCGCTTCTAGAAACTGCGGAACCGTTAATTCTCCCTCATCCAAAACTAGATAATGCGCTCCAGAGTCAAGGGCATCTTGAGGGATTGAGGTGGGATAAGGGCCCCCGACTGCTACTTTTTTGCCTAACCGCACTGCTTTTTTAATCAGAGCGTGAAAGTCTGGCTTCTGCACCAGCATTGCAGAGAGGATTACTAGGTCACACCATTCCCAATCGGCTTCTGTTTCCGGGTTGACATTGCGATCGCAAAATCTAATTTCCCAATCTTTAGGCAGGAGGGCTGCAACTGTAATAATCCCCAGTGGAGGCAAAACAGCTTTGAGTCCTGCGATTTTCATAAAGCGATCGTAAGACCAAAAAGACTGGGGAAACTGAGGATAGAGCAATAATGCTTTCATGAAATCCTTTGTGCAAATTTGGTTTACTTTGTAGTACTTATGCATCGTACATAAGTACTATCTTTAATTGGAATATTTAAACTATGTGTAGCGCTCAACACAGCAAATATGTGAGCAAATTAGGTTTGTGTGAAACGCCTGAAATGATTAAATCCCACTACCCATATCATACTTAATTTATACAGTGTGTAAATCCTACTTTAGTATGAGTAAATACATGAAATAAGTAAATTTTAATTGGTTTACTAGTTTGTGTATTTTAGTCTCTGCAAGAGTTTACTAAATAAGTTGCGATTTCTTGGAGCAGTCTTAAAGTATGTTTGAAATGTATAAGATAAGTTCAAATATTGAAATTTTTTACAAAATTTTAAATACTACTTATTATTCAAAGCCGTTTCTTAATATGCATGGTCTAAAACTCAACATTTATCAGGCTTTTACGAAGTGACTTTTACAAGTTAACTTAGAATTTTCAGCGTAAAAAACTTTGGATTGATTTAGAGGATATTTTAAAAACGCGGACTGCTATAATAAAGCTCACAAGGCTAATGCCGAGATTTTATAATTACCCCTTTCAATATGTAATCTATTTTTCTTAGTGTCTTAGTGCCTTTGTGGTAAAAAGTCAATTTTTGAACCACTAAGGTGAAAAGCCCAAGCTTAAAAGAAATTAATCATCCAAGGAGAGACACCTGCAAATATTTGCGTAGCTGCTAAGAGTGCTGTTTCTGTAGCATCAAGCTTTCCTGCTAGCTGCAATTGGTAGGGGGTGAACAAACTTGTGTAAAGGGGTGCTAATCCTCTAATGTCTAGCTGTAACTCACCTTTGCCACCTTTTGTGACTTCACCACGTCCATTAGCGACGGAGAGGATAAATTTACCGTTGTTGTCAGCTAATAAGTCATCTTTAACTTCCAAATGCAGTTCAGCTTGGATTCCCAGCGGATAACCCCTTAGCTCTAACGCCTTCACTAAATCTATTATTCGCAGCATCCAACGCTCGTTATGCGATATCTTGGCAGTTTGCTCTGGTAGTTGCAATGTCAAGGAGTCAATTACAGAACTCTTCCATCGCACCTGTTTAATTTGCGAGCGATGATTAGCGACAAAAGACCAGAAAGTTTGTGCCGCAGCATCAGTGAGAATTACCCAATCTCTCACCCGCAAAATTGCGCTATCTTGTGTTGAATGTTGGCTGAAGATGATATAACCTTGGGGTTTGTCTCTGTCACCAATAAGATAGCCATAAACAGTTTCTTGATTATTTGGTTGGATTAATCCCTGCCAAATTGCTAAATTCCGGTCTAAATAACCATGAGTGAGTTTCGCCTGCTGCTGATACAGGTGATGAAAGACTTGATGATTGATTGGAATTATCGGTTGCAAAGGTAGCGGTTGCTCCCGCACCTGGATACTCTCAGTCGGAATTTCCCAACTGCACAAGCTACCCCCCTGTTCATACCCCGCTTTCCGATACAAGCGTTGAGTAGCCGGATATAAAACAGAGATGGGAACTTCTTGAGTGTGGAGTTCTTTGAGGGTGTGCTGCATGAGTGCGATCGCTGCTCCCGATCCGCGATACTCTGGAGCAATACCCACTGCGGCAATTCCTGTCATCGGTACACGCTGACCACCCCACCACTGACCCATCGCCAGAATTGCTAGTCCCCCAATAACTTGCTCAACACGGATAAAGCGGAAGTTTTCTGTACCAATGCGGTTGATGTAGATTTCGCTGTCACCGGAGGACATGAGATAACACTGTTCGAGGATACTCGCAAGCTGCTGAATATCCTGGGGATGGGCGAGAGTGCTGTATTCAAATTGAGGTGTCATCGTTTCTACCATTTAGTAGTACGAAAACAAAATCATACTACAAAAAGCGTTTTTTGTGTTCAAATATACTATTTCGTATCTTTGATTAATTCCTTAAATTTATTATTGTCTGTTTAGTAAGTAGCTAGGCGTAAATAAATTAAAGTATGTAGTAAGGACTTTAGTCCTGATAATCCTTGTTTTGAGCGATAAATCGCTCACTACGAGCTAGATTTTATGTTTAATTATACCTATCTACTTACTATCACTTTACTAATCATTCAACAAGTCTAAAAATTGAGCTTCATTTAACTGGGTAATTTCTAATTTCTGCGCCTTTTCCAACTTAGAACCGGCATCTTCTCCTACCACTAAATAATCTGTTTTTTTACTTACTGAATCAGTTACTTTCCCACCAGCTTTTTGAATCAATGCCTTCGCTTCATCTCGCTTTAAGGTTGGCAATGTACCTGTAACCACAAAAGTTTTACCCGCTAACTTTTGATTACCATTATTAAATGTTTTTGTTTCTTCTGTGGTAGCTAATTGTAAACTAGCATCTTTGAGGCGAGAAATTAAAGTTTGATTCGCACTAATTTGAAACCATTGGTATACAGACTGAGCAATTTCAGCACCAATGCCGTAAATGCCTTCAATATCTGACTGTTTGGCTGTTGCCAACTGTTCGACTGTGAAATACTTCTCTGTCAATAATTGGGCATTTACACTGCCAACATGACGGATGCCTAAACCATACAATACCCTTGACCAAGGTTGATTTTTTGATTGAGCGATCGCATCTACTAATTTCTCTGCCGACTTTTTCCCCATCCTTTCCAATACAGATAATTGATCTGCTGTCAACTCGTATAAATCGGCAACAGAATGCACCAAACCTTTATCAACGAGTTGATGCACCAATTTTTCCCCTATACCTTTAATATCCAAAGCATCACGGCTAACCCAATGCTCAATCGAGCCTTTGAGAATCGCCGCACAGGAAGCATTGACGCACCTGGTAACTGCTTCACCCGATTCCCGCACCACTAGTTGAGCGCAAACTGGGCAATGGGTAGGCATAACAAAGGGTTGGGCGTCAGCGGGACGGAGTTCTTTGAGTACCCTTACTACTTCCGGGATGATTTCCCCAGCTTTGCGGACAATGACAGTATCACCGATGCGGAGGTCTAATTGAGTAATGCGATCGCTATTATGTAAAGTAGCGCGAGAAACTGTTGTCCCCGCTAATTGTACTGGGCGCATCTCTGCTAACGGTGTTAACGCTCCCGTCCTACCGACATTCACAGCAATATTTTCGACGCGGGTGGGTGCTTCTTCTGCTGGGTACTTTAACGCTACTGCCCATCGGGGGAATCTTTGCGTAAAACCTAGCTGTTCTTGAAGTTTAAAAGAATTCAGCTTCACTACTACCCCATCAGTCATATAGGGTAAATTCAGCCGTTCTGTATCCCAGTATTTGTAATATTCTGCTACTTCGGTTGAAGAATTACACAGCTTATGGTTAGGGTTAACTCGAAAACCCATCTTTTCCAACAATTCCAAAGCTTCCCATTGGGTATTAGCAATACTGGCGTCATCTCTACCAGGAATGTGCAGTGTATAAGCAAAGAAATCTAACCGCCGCTTAGCAACAATCCGGGAGTCTAATTGCCTAAGTGTACCAGCAGCAGCGTTGCGGGGATTGGCAAATAATTGCTCACCGGCTTTTTGCCTTTCCTCATTGATTTGTTTAAACACTTCCAAAGGTAAAAACGCCTCACCGCGCACTTCCACCCTTTCCAGGATTTCTAACCCTTCAAAATTTAGGCGCAAGGGAATTGAGCGAATTGTCCGCACATTTTGAGTGATATCTTCACCCGTTACCCCATCACCCCTAGTCGCACCCCTAACTAGAATGCCATTGTGGTAAGTCAGGGCCAAGGCGGAACCATCTATTTTGAGTTCAGAGACATATTCCACCGAGTCAATTTTCGGTACTTGTCGCCGCCAACGCTGATCCCAGGTTTGTAATTCATCAATATTAAATGCATTCTCCAGACTGTACAGGGGGATATTATGCCGCACCGAGGTAAATTGCGTTGCCGGTTTCTCACCCACGCGCTGAGTGGGACTATCGGGTGTCATCAATTCTGGATACTGAATCTCTATTTGTTGCAATTCTCGATACAGCTGGTCATAGACTGCATCCTCCATAATTGGTGCATCTAAGACATAGTATGCATAGCTGGCTTGTTGCAATAACTGGCGCAGTTCTTCTATGCGCTGGACTTCAGGCTTAATCTGTATCATTAGACTTATTACAAAATACCTAGCAAATAGAATTCAAAGATGATGAAGCCTGCAAAAGCAGGCTTTAGTGAGGGCATTGAAAGATTTTAGCAAGAGGTTGATTAGCGATCCCAGTCTTCGACTTCATATAAAAATCTAGTTTTGCCAATCAGTTTGCGATTAGCAGAGGTACTTTGAACAAACACAACATACTTTTCTAGGTTACTCGGTTTGATGCGGATTGTTGCATCCATCGGCAGACCTAACATTTCTCGTGCAGCCCCTCCTTCAAATAAATCACCAGTTGCTCTATCCATCAAGATAATTTCTTTTTGAGCTTGGATTGTTTCCGTTTTCGTAAATTCGTAGAAACCTCGCCCAACTTGGAAACTCAAACCATTTTCTAAAACAAAAGCTTTGATTGAAATATCTTGTTCAACTTCTAAAATCTGAAAACGTCCGGGAGTAACCGCGCGTAAATCAGCAGATTCATAATATGATGTTGATTCTCGCTTCATCATGGTGTTAAACATTTTATTTAACCCCCGACTCATGCGCCCTTGGTCAATTACTTCTTTTTCATAAGCTTGTAGCTGTTCATTTGATGATTGCTGATAGCAAACTGCTAAAAACAAATCAGTAATATATGCAAATTGGTCTAGGTTAATATGAAATCCACCGGATTTTTCTGCAAGTTCTTGATAAAAAGGATTGGCATGGGAGCGATTGAGTGCCTGAATACCGTAAACTGTAATTTCTGCATCAGCTAATTTATCTAATTCTTTGCGCCAGTTCAATTTTTTGGGATTGTGTGCTGGAGCGTGGGGAATATCATCACCAATCAAAACTAGTGATTTGGATGCTGACTTGGACCAAGATAGAGATTGGGCTTCATGTAATACTAATTCATAGCATTCTGGCGCATCTCCGCCACCAGTGGGTTCTACATTTTGGACAAAATCACAAATAGCATCAACATCGCCGGATAGATTAAAATTTTTAGTGACATAAGTTGAGCTTTCATCACAGTAGTCACCATGAGCAATAATTCCAATGCGAATTAGGGGAATTTCGTCTATTAGTCTGGTAACAGTATTTTTAATTTTGCGCCGTACCTGAGTTAGGCATGGATACATACTTCCAGTCGTATCAAAGCTGAAAACAATCTCTATATTATTGCTTGGCATACGCTTACCCAAATTTGACACATTTATTTTATACTTCTATTTTAGCTTTTGGGTAGTTTATTAGTTCGTAGTGTTCGCGTAGCGTCTCGGAGAGAGCGATTCATCGCTCAAAACAAGGATGCTCAGGACTAAAGTCCTTACTACAAACTTTAATTTATTTACGCCTAGCTACTTACATGAGGTTATGGTTAAAAACTTCACAAATGCAACTCCAATTATCATTGCACATCGAGGCGCTAGTGGTTATCGTCCAGAGCATACTTTGGCTGCTTATGAATTAGCGATCGCACTCGGTTCTGACTACATTGAACCAGACTTAGTTTCAACAAAAGATGGTGTTTTAATTGCTCGACATGAAAACGAAATTTCTGAAACTACCAATGTTGCTAGCCATCCAGAATTTACTAACTATAAAACTACTAAAATAATTGATGGAGAATCAAAAACTGGCTGGTTTACTGAAGATTTTACCCTTGCAGAACTGAAAACACTAAAAGCTAAAGAACGCATTCCCGAACTGCGTCCCCAAAACACCGCTTATGATGGATTATTTGAAATTCCCACCCTACAAGAAATCATTGATTTAGCTCAGCAAAAAAGTGCCGAAATTGGTCGGAATATCGGCATTTATCCAGAAACTAAACACCCGACTTACTTTAAGTCTATTGAGCTATCTCTAGAAGAACTACTATTAACAACTTTAGTAGCAAACGGTTATCAGGAAGCTAATGCACCTGTTTTTATTCAGTCTTTTGAAGTGAGTAATTTGCAATATTTGTCTACAAAAACTGATCTACCTTTAGTGCAATTGCTCAATTCCAGTGGAAAACCTTACGATTTTGTAGTTAACGGTGATGAGCGCAGCTATGCAGATTTAGCAACTGCATCAGGGTTAAAGGAGATTGCTAAATATGCTCAAGCGGTGGGTATTCATAAAAATCTGCTGGTTCCTAGAGATAGCAAGGGTAAATTACTTGCGCCTACATCTTTAGTTAGTGATGCTCATGCAAATTCTTTGCTAGTTCATGTCTGGACTTTTCGTAATGAAAACTTCTTTTTACCGCTAGACTTTCAAGGAAACCCTCAAGGAGAATATCAACTATTTTTTAGCTTAGGTATTGACGGCGTATTTAGCGATTACCCAGATACAGCAGCTTTTTAAACAGCAAAATTCCCGAATTATTTAAGAAGTCAGGAATCTGAAAGTTTTGACTGCTATGCCTTATTTTTTAGTGGGACAATTTATTTAAATCACCCACATATATATCATGTTCTCTGTTAATAAATACCTCAGATAATGCCTGATAAGCTTCAGTCCAAGCTGACATCACTTCTTCTGTAGCGGCTTTCCCCAATACATCTTTCATTGCTTGCAATAAGCTCTCTCCTACAATAGGATATTGCTCTGGCAAAACATGAGTCTGCACATGGCGATGAGCAATCTTTTCAACCATTGATGTTAAAGCAGGTAGATTATCAATTTGGGTAGCATAGCCATAAACTGCTGTAGCTAACCTTGTAGGCTGAGAACCATCTGCTTGAGCAGACATATCAAATTGTTCTCTGATTTCGGGATGGTTCCGAAACATGATTTCATACATGCGAGTTGTGATTTGCTGACCGTGCTTTTTTAAGCTAGGTGCTGTAGATTTAACGATATCTATTGTTTGTTGGCTAATCATAGTCTCTCAAACCACTTTGAATGTTGATTTCAATTTAGTGGTTGTTTCTATTCGTTACTATGAGCTAGCTCAGTTAAGGAGTGAAATCCTTGTTAGGGCCGAATGTAGGAGAGAAACTTTCTGCCTTTCGTGCTCAGAACTCGGAATTTTGTGCTCGGAACTCGGAACTTTGTGCTCGGAACTCGGAACTTCGTGCTCGGAACTCGGAACTTCATGCTCGGAACTCGGAACTTCGTGCTCAGAACTCGGAACTTCGTGCTCGGAACTCGAAACTTCGTGCTCAGAACTCGGAACTTCGTGCTCGGAACTCGAAACTTCGTGCTCGGAACTCGGAACTTCGTGCTCAGAACTCGGAACTTCGTGCTCAGAACTCGGAACTTGGAGAATTTTCAGATAGTTACAGAAAGATTTTGTGATTGTAGCGAGACACTCGCCCTAAAAATAAGGCTCTATCTGTAGTTAGAGGTATTGTTAACTAATCGCAACAAATATAACAATAGTAGAATGCAGTTATATAAGTGCCCCATATTTATAAGAATACATTTTATATGCAGACAATTAGCAAAAAGTCAACAAAAAGAGCCTGGGCAGGTGCGATCGCTAAACCCGCAGAAGAATTTTCCCCTACCCAGCTACCAATTATCTCCGGCAAAATCCCAGATGGCTTACGTGGCTCACTTTACCGCAATGGCCCCGCACGGCTAGAACGTGGCGGAGTGCGAGTGGGACACTGGTTTGATGGAGATGGGGCAATTCTCGGCGTCCATTTTACCGATGCAGGAGCAACGGGAGTTTATCGCTACGTAAAAACAGCAGAATACGAAGCTGAAAGTCAAGCCGATAAATTCCTCTACAGCGTCTATGGTACGCAGAGTCCAGGGCCGATCTGGAAACGCTGGAATCAACAGATAAAAAATGCAGCCAATACTTCAGTGTTGGCTTTACCTGATAAACTTTTGGCTTTGTGGGAAGCAACTAAGCCTTACGCTCTAGATCTGCAAACTCTAGAAACCAAAGGATTAGATGACTTAGGTGCTTTGGACAAGGGATTACCCTATTCGGCTCATTACAAGCGCGATTTAGGCACAGGCGAGATTTTTAATTTTGGGATCAGTGTAGGAGCTTTTGCACAGTTGAATCTCTATAAAAGCAATCGCACTGGTAAGATTATCCAAAAATCCGCTTTTAAGCTAGATCGCTACTCAGTAATACATGATTTTGTCCTGACTCAAAAGTATCTGGTATTCTTTGTTCCACCAATGGGGATGAAAACACTATCAACTTTACTAGGTCTAACTACCTTCAGTGAAGCTTTATTGTGGGAACCTCAGTTAGGAACTCAGGTGTTAATCTTTGATCGCGAAAACCTATCCCTCGTTAGTCGCGGCGAAACTGATCCTTGGTTCCAATGGCACTTTGGCAATGGTTGTGAAGACAAAGACGGCTCAATAATTCTGGACGTGGTGCGATATTCCGACTTTCACCAAACTAATGAGTTTCTCAGAGAAGTAGCTACTGGCGAGACGCACACAGTTGCTAAAGGGACACTGTGGCAAGTGCAGCTCAATCCACAAACTGGTAAGGTGACAACACAGGAAATTGTCAACCGTAAGTGTGAGTTTCCAGTTGTGCAGCGATCGCAAGTTGGACAGCCTTGGCGTTATACTTATATCTCATTACTGTCACAAAGAGCAGATATAGACAAAGAATTGTTTGAAGCGATCGCCCGTTTTGACTACAAAACCGAAACTCTCACCGAAGCAGACTTAGGAGCAAATCGCTACCCTTCCGAACCCATTCACGCTCAAGATCGCCAAAATCCTGAACAAGGTTGGGTGCTCACCGTTGTCTACGATGGCAATACTCATAGTAGTGAAGTTTGGGTATTTGATAGCGATCGCTTGAACGAAGAACCTGTCTGCAAACTCGGATTACCCAGCGTCATCCCCCACAGCTTTCACGGTACATGGAACCCAGCCTCATAACCTCTCCGCGCACCTTTGCGTTTTCCTCCGCGTTCCTCTGCGTTTAAAAATTTATTAACTGAGCAACTCTGGAGCAATTCTTAAATAGTGCTGCTGAGTAGAAATATGAATTAGTATCACGCAGAGAGAAGTTTGAGCGGCGGCTTCCGCCGTTGGCGCAGCCCGCCGTAGGCATCAAAACTTCTCCCAAGGGGAGACGCCAAAGGCGAACGGTGGGCGCAGAGTCGCAG
This sequence comes from Nostoc sp. B(2019), assembly GCF_010091925.1. Lineage (GTDB taxonomy): Bacteria > Cyanobacteriota > Cyanobacteriia > Cyanobacteriales > Nostocaceae > Komarekiella. Next base: position 13,538 of record NZ_WVID01000056.1, read on the forward strand.
AGAGTAAGAGTTTAGAATAGCTTGATTTTAAAATCTCGCTACACTTATTAGAGTGAATAGAAATAAAGCTTACATAACATTACGCTGATTAAGCATCATTGACCATGACCACTTCTAAACGCCACTACCACATCATTACTTTCGGTTGTCAAATGAATAAAGCTGACTCAGAGCGCATGGCTGGCGTTTTGGAAGACATGGGCTTTGAGTGGTCAGAAGATCCAAATAATGCAGATTTGATTCTTTATAATACCTGTACGATTCGGGATAATGCCGAGCAAAAGGTTTATTCTTACCTTGGCAGACAAGCAAAGCGCAAACATGAGCAAACAGATTTAACTCTTATTGTTGCTGGTTGCGTTGCCCAGCAAGAAGGTGAAACACTATTGCGACGAGTCCCAGAATTAGACTTGGTAATGGGGCCACAACACGCCAACCGTCTCAAAGATTTGCTAGAGTCAGTGTTTGCCGGGAATCAAGTTGTAGCAACTGAGCCAGTTCACATTATCGAAGATATCACCAAACCGCGACGCGATAGTAAGGTGACGGCTTGGGTAAATGTGATTTACGGCTGTAACGAGCGCTGCACTTACTGTGTAGTTCCTAATGTGCGAGGAGTGGAACAATCCCGCACACCGGAAGCCATTCGCGCCGAAATGGTAGAACTAGGACGACAAGGTTACAAGGAAGTAACTCTACTTGGTCAAAATATTGACGCTTACGGTAGAGATTTACCCGGCGCAACATCGGCAGGTAGACATCTGCACAACTTTACAGATTTGCTTTATTTCGTGCATGATGTGCCAGGAATAGAACGGCTAAGATTTGCTACTAGTCACCCACGTTATTTTACTGAGAGACTGATTCGGGCTTGTGCCGAGTTACCTAAAGTGTGCAAACACTTCCACATTCCCTTCCAATCTGGGGATAACGAACTTCTAAAGGCGATGGCGCGGGGTTATACCCATGAGAAATATCGCCGGATTATCGATATAATTCGGCAATATATGCCAGATGCGTCAATTAGTGCTGATGCGATCGTGGGTTTCCCTGGAGAAACAGAAGCACAGTTTGAAAATACTTTGAAACTGGTGGAAGATATCGGCTTTGACATGTTGAACACAGCAGCATATTCACCCCGTCCAGGGACACCCGCAGCTTTGTGGACAAATCAGTTAAGTGAAGAAGTCAAAAGCGATCGCCTACAAAGATTAAATCATCTAGTTAACGTGAAAGTAGCCGAGCGATCGCAACGTTACTTCGGTCGCATCGAAGAGGTGCTAGTAGAAGATCAGAACCCCAAAGACAAAACTCAGGTAATGGGACGCACAGGCGGTAATCGCCTTACCTTCTTCACTGGCGACATCAATGAACTCAAAGGGGAGTTAGTAAAAGTAAAAATTACCGAAGTTCGCGCTTTTAGCTTGACTGGTGAACCTGTAGAAGTGCGGCAAGCGATACCAGTCTAACTGTTTAACACTTTTGTCCAGTAGAGGCTGTTTCAAACCGGACATGATGTTACAGTTCTTAGGTAGAACTTTGTGTGTCAACTGTTATTCAGTCATCTCCTTAATGTCCAGCTATCTGACCCGTTTCCTCAGTGTCCGATTTCGACATCTTCGAGGATGCCGAGTGCATCAGGAACAAGAACAGCTGCGGAGTAGTAGGCGGTGACGAGGTAGGAGATGATAGCTTTTTCGCTGATGCCCATGAATCGGACTGACAAGCTGGGTTGGTATTCGTCGGGGATATCAGTTTGATGTAGGCCGATTACGCCCTGGTCTTGTTCGCCGGTACGAAGCACCAAAATGGAGCTGGTCTGAGCATCAGTGATGGGAATCTTATTGCAGGGAAGAATGGGTACACCACGCCAGGCGGACACCATGCTGCCATCTAGATCGATGCTTTCTGGGTAGATGCCAAGGCGATTGCACTCCCGACCGAAAGCGGCGATGGTGCGGGGATGGGCCAGGAAGAACTTCGACTTCCTCCGGCGGGTCAGCAGTTCGTCGAGGTCATCGGGGGTTGGTGGACCGTTGCGTGTGTAGATGCGCTGTTTGAGGTCGGCGTTGTGCAGCAACCCGAATTCGCGGTTGTTGATTAACTCGTGTTCTTGACGTTCCCGCAATGCTTCGATAGTCAGCCGTAGTTGTTGTTCGGTCTGGT
>NZ_WVID01000057.1 GCF_010091925.1 Nostoc sp. B(2019)
CCGCTTTACCTATTTACTTTCAAAATGAAGACCGAATCACTGGTTTGATGTTTATCTTGAACATAGCTTTGCGCGTATTTACCTTGATGGAGTTTGTTGTCCGGAAAGCTCTCCAGCAAACGCAACAATCTTTGGCTGGTCTTTATGACGGCAATCCAAAGCGAAAAACTAGTCGCCCATCTGCGGAGCGAATGCTTCAGGCTTTTTGTCACCTTACTCTCTATTACCTCCCTGATTCTACCATCTTCATCACGCCTTTGTCCGAGCTTCAAAAACAGATTCTTGCACTCATGAAAATGCCTGAATCTCTCTATCAGCTAGATTCATCGCACTGCAAGACATAATTACGTCTTACCCCCTATAAAATCAGCACCCCCTAGACTTTAAGACACCCCATTGAATGGGACATTTCAACATCACCCCCAACCGTGTATTACACCGAAAGTTGGACATGGAATAGTGCGGCTCTTCCATGTATGACGCCGAAAACCTGTAGGTTCACAGTCTTTTGGCGTGAATTCTCTGGGCTTCCAAGTATTACACGGCAACACTTCACTTCTTTAGTGCCGTTTAATACACCGTCAATCCCATCTACCTTTGCCAAGTATTACACGGTGATGGTTTTAGGATCTCCACAATCACCTTGAAAACTTACACACTCAGGCATTAATTCCCCTTGCCCTTCAAAAATGAGCGAACGTACAGTGGTTACTGCCTCGATTATATAAAGAAGGATGTAGGATGTGCTTTATGGCATTCGCTATCTCAAGCATTAGGAGAGAAAGTTACGAAAAAGAACTTTCGGCAAGCGTTAGAACGCTATCAACAGGTTGAAAAGTTTGTGACTTATAACGAAAAGGAAAAACAACAATATTTTGGTATGTACTTAATGTATTGGCTTTACTGGGAAGCACAAAAGAATCCAACGATCACCTTTGACAATGCATACTACAAGATAGATGCTGAGTAATACCGCTGCCTTGGAATTAAAACTTCACTCATTCAAAATTTAAAATACTCACGTTATATGTTTTTCACACATTTTGAATAGATGTATATTTCCACTGTCTTATACCAAGTGCCTAGTCAAAGTTAATGGCTCTACGGATTAACGGTATTAGCTATGTCTGCTAATCTAGTGGTCGGTAAAAGGTAATCGGTAAGTGGAATAACTTGTTTTTTGCTTTTTTCGGTGTTGTTACTGTCTCACTGTTATTTGCTTACTCTTATCAAGAAGGATGAAAATAATCGTAAATTTCTTGAGCCAAGTGAGGGCCAATCCCCGCAACCTCAGCTAGTTGTGCAGGTGTCGCTTGCCGAATATAATCAACTGAGCGAAAATGCCCCAATAACTGCTTTTGTCGATGGTGTCCCAAACCGGGGATTTCATCTAAACGCGATCGCTTTAACTTGTCAGTGCGTTGCTGGCGATGGAAACTCACTGCAAATCTATGTGCTTCATCCCGCAACCGTCGCAATAACTGTACTCCTGGTTGTTCTGCATCAGTTGTTAAGGGTTTGGACTCTCCTGGTAAAAAAATCTCCTCTCGCTGCTTTGCTAGACTAACAACTCGCAAGTCTTCTAATAAATTCATCTCTTGCAAAACAGCGACAACCGATGATAACTGACCCTTACCACCATCGATCATAATTAAATCAGGCCAGTCAGGATTACCCAAGCGCGGCAACTGTGGATCTGTAGCGCTTTCACTGACACCATACTTGCGGAACCGACGCTGGATAACTTCAGCAAGACTAGCAAAATCATCTGAGTGTCCCGCTGTGACTGTGGGATTTTTGATTTTGTAGTGGCGATAGTGCTGCTTGGCGGGTAAGCCATCAATAAACACGACTTGGGAGGCTACAGCATTTGATCCTTGAATATGGGAAATGTCATAACCTTCGATGCGGTGGGGTAAGTCTGGTAAATCGAGAATAGTGGCTAAATCTTGCATTGCTTGGTCGTTGCGATCGCCCAATTTCTGCATTCTTTGCAATTCATACTGGGCATTCCGCTCTACCATCTCAATTAATTCTGCCTTGCTTTGCCGCATAGGAGCCAAAATCGTTACTTTTCTTCCTTTACGCTGAGTCAAGACATCCGCCAACATCTCTCCATCTGATAAATCGTGTTGTACTAAAATTTCTGTGGGTATTTCCACTGAGTCAGCAGTTTGGTAATGTTCCTCTAAAGCTCGTTGTAGGATAGCTCCTGGTTCTGCATGAGCATCAGCTACAAATGCTAGGCGTCCTACTAATTGCCCTGCGCGAATCTGGAATAATTGAATGCAGGTATGTTTATCGTCAGCTGCCAGTGCGATCGCATCCCGCGAAACTGTATCATCTGGTAGCGACACTTTTTGATTTGCATTTAGCGACTTGAAGCCAGTAATTTGATCACGAATCCGCGCAGCTGACTCAAAGTTCAATCCCTCTGCTGCTGCTTGCATTTGCTCTGTCAAGATATCAATCAGTTCTTGAGTCCGACCTTGGAATACCATCGCTATTTTTTGCACAATTTTGCGGTATTCTTCTGATGAAATCAGTTGTTGACACACACCAGGACATCGCCCTAAATCATAATTCAAGCAAGGACGATCTTTGAACAGTGGTTGAGGTCGTTGTCGTAAGGGGAAGATTCGCTTACACAGGCGTAATATTTCTCGCAATAGACCAGAATCGGTATAAGGGCCGTAAAATTTATCTTTTTCTTTACCTAATTGGCGCTTGCGGGTGATAAATATCCGAGGATAGTCTTCTGACCAAGTGATGCATACATAGGGATATTTTTTATCATCCTTGAGCAATACATTAAAATACGGCTGGTGTTGCTTAATCAAGTTTGCTTCCAGCGCTAGAGCTTCGGCTTCGGTATCGGTGACGATAAATTCAATTTCCGTCACCAGTTTTACCATTGTGGCTATGCGTTCGCTCTTGTTGTACGCGTCTCGGAAATAGGAACGGACACGCGATCGCAACTTGCGCGATTTACCTATGTACATTATGCGATCATTCTTATCCCGCATGAAATAGACTCCCGGTTCCGGCGGAATTTCGGCTAGACGGCTTTCCAGTCTTTCGGGTTCTTTAAGCAGTGGTAGTGTTTGAGTAGGTATTGTCACAACCAAAGTTAGGTAATCTTCCTTTATTTTAAGAAAAATTATTTTTTTATGCCGATTTAATAGGGCATTTATCAAGTAAATATTAAGTAGAAGTGTCTTTGCTCATCGTATTTACACTTAAATCCCTGTTATGATTAGGTGTATTACATCTTATTTCAAACCTATACAGATTGGAAATTGATATTATTAATCAACTCTTATCTTTTCTCAATTTATTTGACTGATAACTCAAAAGAAACAATAAATAAGTTTTAATATAAACATTATTATATGTATATTTGATGAATATTTTTTAGTTTAAATAGGATTTTTTAATAACAACGTTTTATGAAAATAGATTAAAATCTCAACTTCTATATTACAAAGATAGTCATGTTTTTATATGTGTTTTATTAATTAATAAGCAATATTTCGGATTTAAAATTTAACTGATAACATTAAGCAAATTAACGGATTGAGTAAATTCAATCTATGCTTATGATTGTAATTGTAACTTTTAAAATTATTTAATATAACAGTCTATCTATGAATTTGCAAGATTTTGAATCCCAGTATCGTGAGGCTATGAGTGAAATGCTCAATGAACTGCAAACAACAGCTTTGCTGCTAGCACAATTACAACTTAAAATTTCCCAAATTGGTAGTTCTGTACAAAATATGAGTGAGACTGTTGAAAACTTTATTGCCGAAAAACAAGTAGAATAAATACATATAAATTAGGCAAGTTTACACGTAGCGCTCAGTAAACTCTTCTTCAATTGTAAGGATCAGATTCTTAAGATTTACGGGTTTAACAAAGTAGTGACGTGCGCCCAACTTCATAGCTCGTTCTTGATCAGCTTTAAAGGCGAAGGCTGAAACTACAATGACAGGGATCTTTGACAAATTTGGTTTTTTCTGGATCTGTTCTAAGAGTGAATAACCGTCAATATCTGGCAACTTTAAGTCTAATAACATTAACTCCGGCTGGAATTTCTCTATAGTTGAGAAAAAAGTGGAGCCTTTTGACAAGCTTTGGACATTGTATCCACAATAACTTAGATAGTCACTCAACAGCATCCTATTAACATCATTATCTTCAATTAGTAAAATCCGTCTTATTTGATGCGATTGTAATTGCTGATTTATGGTAAGTAAATGTGCTGTCATTACTGCTTATCTTCTTAGATCAAAATCCACGGTTATTGCCAGAAGCTCAAACAACAGTGCATACAAAATGTAAAAAACTAAAAAACCAATTTATTTAATTTAGATAAAAGATAAATTAAGTTTTTGCTGCACTCCTGTGTTTAATGATATTATCCTACAATACAAATACCAATAAAATTTAAGGTTTTCTTTACGTAGTTTTTATATTTTTCTTAGTAAAGAATTAGTACATTTTAAAAAATAATATGCTTAGTTTTTCTGGGTAAATTTCCTTAAAACATACTGAAATAAACGGCAGAAAAATTCTCTATCTAGATCAGTTTATATCGGTATTTTAGAGAATTGAACCGAGAGTAGAAATTATTTTATAATTGTAATAAAGTACTCATAAAAAAAAGGGAGCTATAAGCTCCCTTACGAGATTTTAGTGTTTAAAATGCAATTTCAAATAGACGCTTTTTTCAACTTGCGTTGTGTGGCAAAGACTCCAGCAACACCCAGCAGACCAAGTATGACTGAGGGTTCTGGTACTGCTGTTGGAGGCACGCCTTTAATAGTGACCTCATAGTTGCCACTGTGAGATACACCATCACTGAGTTCAGTTAAACCTGACCTGGTAGCTTGAAAGCTGAATAAGTAGTCAGTCACGCCATTATAGGTGTATTTAACGATTTCACTTGCTTGTAATGGACGTAGTGGATTAGACGTAAGTCCTAACAGTGGCGCTGCATCGTAGTGACCTGCTAACCCAATACTGATTAAACCAGTACTGTCATTTTGGTTTACGTATGAAATATTGGGGTCGCTGAAGCGTTGAAAGCCGCCTTGGTTGGCAAAGTTAGCAAATAAACCCTGACCCGTAGTTGTACCCACAAAACTACCGAAACCGTTGAAAGCTAAAGCCTGATTAAACCAATACTGGCCAAAGGTTGTTCCTTTGTAAGAACTTGTCCAGTCAGATGAAGTTAAGCTGCTAAGAGTAATATCTTTGCCACCAATTTGCCCTTGTAAGGTGGTATTCTTGCTGAAATTAAAACTAGCTTTTTCACTATTAGCAGCTAATTCTACATTTCCAGTAGGATTCGCAGCACTGCCATCTAGGACTTTTTGCACATTTGCTTGGGAATTAGGTATGGCAAAGGTATTTGTAGCGTTGGAATCATAAACTAAATAGTCGGTTGGAGCTGTTCCACCAATGCTAGCGCCGGTGAGCGTGCCAGCTTGTGCTGGTACAGTGGCGATCACGCTCACACCAATAGCTATTGAGGCACCAAGTACAAGTTTTTCAAAAGTCATTTTCATTTTTTTAAAGTCTCCATCAGTTGGGGAGTTAAGTTTTAAACTACTGCCGCTTCTAGGGTTTGACTGCCTTGACTACAGACTTTGTGGCAATACGGCCGCTTGAAAGCGCGACCAGCATTGTTAGCCGTGTTTGGTAGCTGAGCGTACAAACCCAGTTTATGAAACTGGAAGACCTGATTGGTAAAGCTCCTGTTGATTATCAATGAAAAGATGACGAATGTTTCTGTATATTTATGCGTCTAATTACGTAGTTTTATGAAAAATACTAGTGATTAATAGAACATCATAAATGTAACACGAAAAACTATGCAAAGTTCATGCTGTTTCACCTTAAAATTAATACACATGGTGCAGGGGAAAAGAAAAAAAGCTTATCTGAACCGTATTGAGATTAGAAGCGCTAAATTCTATTATTGACTGAGCTAGTTCAAAGGGCAGAATGTAAGTTTGAAATTCAAATACTCTAGTAACGCAGAGATTGACACAAAAAAGACACAAGTAGCGGCTGCTGGTGTCTTTTCTTAGTCAGTAAAGCTTTGGCGCATCAATACATCAAAGCAAGCTCTAAAGAATATTGCTGAAAAATTTGTAAATTAAATACTCATTAGCTGAATACTAAGTTGCATTCTAAATATGGTTTGTCCGATCAGAATCTTGGGGAGGGTAGCTACTTAAAAACTCAGCAATTCGCTTCACAGCAGTTTCTAGCAATGGTGGCTCATGCACCAAAGCAAAGCGGACATACCCTTCTCCAGATTTGCCAAAGCCAGCACCAGGCGAAGCAGCTACACCTGTCTGTTTGACTAATTGGGCACAAAATTCTATAGAGTTTTGGCTCCAGGGTGAGGGCAACTTTGCCCAGATGTACATTGTGGCTTTGGGAGTGGAAACGTGCCAGCCAATGTCGTGTAGAGCAGTTATGAAGGCATCACGGCGTTGATGGAAGGTGGCGACAGCAGATTTAACTCCAGCTTGCGGCCCAGTCAGTGCTGCGATCGCACCATTTAAAATCCCTCGATACTGATTAAAATCAACAGCAGCTTTTACCTGACGTAAGGCGTTAATTAACTGGGCATTACCGATGGCATAGCCAATGCGGAAGCCGCCCATATTATAAGACTTGGAAAGGGTAAAAAATTCAATAGAGATGCTTTTATCTGGGTCAGCTTGCAAAACTGAGGGTACTAGGGATGAGGCATGGGGCATGAATAATTCTCTCCTGCTCCCTTTTCCCCAGTCTCCAGTTTCCTCAAATACTAGATCTACGTAGGGAAAATCATGAACCAGGACGAGATTGTGTTGCTGACAGAAGGCGACAGCTTCTTGGAAAAAAGATAAAGGCGCGATCGCAGCGGTGGGATTGTGAGGATAGCTTAAAACCATCATCCGCGACTGGGCTAAGACGGGGGTGGGAATATCGGCAAACACGGGCAAAAAACCGTTTTCTGCCGGTAATGGCATTGGGTAAATTTGACCGCTGGCTAGGTAGACTCCCCCGGCGTGGGAGGGGTAGCCTGGATCTTGCAACAGAGCAAAATCTCCTGGATTGAGCAATGCTAAAGGTAAATGGGCTGTGCCTTCTTGGGAACCAATGAGGGGCAATACTTCAGTTTGCGGATCGACTTTGATGCCAAATTTTTGTTCGTACCAGTTGGCTGCGGCTTGGCGAAATGCTTGGGTGCCATTAAACAGCAAATAACCGTGGGTGCTGCGATCATGTAAGGACTGGGCGATCGCCTCAATGACGTGTGCCTCAGCTGGTAAATCAGAAGACCCCAGCGACAGATCTATTAACTGTCGTCCAGCTGCCAAAGCCACTGCTTTGGCCCTGTCCATATCAGCAAATACATTGGATTGCAGGGGTTGTAAACGTTTTGCAAATTGGATGTTAATCATTTGTCCTTTGTCCTCTCTGGAAAAGTTTTGATCCAAGGAAACCTCTCTACGAGATGCTCCGCGAACGGATTCAAACTTTTCGCCTTGTCCTACCCTGCGGGAAGCCTTGACGCTCACAGACTCGCTAATACTGCGCTATCGGCTCCGGGGGTGACGCTCAAGAGCGTCGCTAACGCTCGCCACGCTAACGACGGGAATCGGAGCAAGTAGCGTCCAAGACTGTTACCCCTCACCGCTGGTGCATCTATGTCATTTGCTAATAACTAATTACTAACTACTACTTAAGTGTGTATCTAAGAGGGTGAGTAATTTGTCTTTACTGATGACTCCCTCAGTGGATATTAAAACTTTCTCGTCTTGAATTAGCCTGAGAGCGGGTACGCCTTCCACTTGATAGTGCTTGACGGTTAGTGGATTGGGGTCAATTTCCATTTTAACGACTTTGAGGCGATCGCTATATGCGGTAGCTGCTGAGTTAATTGCTGGCGACATCAATTGACAAGGCCCGCACCAAGAAGCCCAAAAGTAAACCAATACTGGCAGATCGGCTTTCAACACTTCGGCTTCAAACTCAGCATCAGTTATGGTGATTACACCCTTACTCATTGCAGTCTCCATGAGGTGGCATTGATCAAAGTTGGCACACACAATACTCTATCCCAAACTGAGAGTCAGTGGTCAGTTATCAATCATCAGTGGCAAAGAACAAACAACTGATAATTCATGCAAAATCCCACAACCAACAGGCGTGGGACTAGCTTCAAATAAGTTTTTTGCCAATGTTACATTTGATCCAATTGCTTGCGTAGAGAATCCAACTCGGCATCAACAACTTCATTAGACTTAGGAGCGTTGGTTTCTTGTTGCGGCAGCAGTTGGGGCTGACTTTGGGGACTTGCAGGTGGTAGCATCTGCGCTTTCAAAGCTGCCAATTCATCATCAACATCGCTACCAGATTCCAACCGGGCAAATTGGCTTTCTAAATCTGAACCCGCCAACTCTGCTACAGATTGGGCACGAGCTTCTTGCATCAAGACTTTTTCTTCCATCCGCTCAAAGGCAGACATTGCACTGCTGCTATTCATCCCACGCACCATGCCTTCGAGTTGCTCTTGGGCTTTGGCTGTAGTAATCCGAGTTTTGAGCATTTCTTTCTTGGTCTTAGCTTCAGAAAGCTTGCTTTCTAACTGAATTAAGTTGCGCTTGAGGGTTTCAACCTGAGTGCTTTGCTGATCTAGACTGGCTTTGAGTTGCGTGCCGGTGTCAGTATAAGTTTTCTTGCGCTCTAGTGCTTGTCGTGCTAGGTTCTCATCACCTTTTTGCAGAGCCAATTGGGCATTGCGTTGCCACTTATTAATTTCATTTTGGGTATCGTTGTACTGTTTTTCAGTACGTTTTTGGGCAGCGATCGCCTGGGCAACTCCCTGACGCAACTGTACCAAGTCTTCCTGCATTTCCAGGACGGCTTGCTCTAGCATTTTTTCGGGGTCTTCGGCTTTATTGACTAAATCGTTGAGGTTAGCACCGACTACTCGCTTAATGCGATCAAATAATCCCATAACCTTGTTTTTCCTTGTGTGGTTTACGCGCTTTGTTAGACCGTTAGCTTTTTTACTTTTTAATAGCTACCTATTTCAATGTAATCTTTCCAGGATGGATCAGTACCTCCCAACGACTCTTAAATATTAAGATATGTCCAAGCTGCGGTAATTGTCCGAAATTCACGGTTCCTGAGATTTGGGTATCTGCTGTTGGGGAGGTAGCACCATCCTCTGATTCCCTTCGGTAAGGAGACTGTCGTGCTGGGTATTTTCTGCTTGATTTAAAACCTGTACCTTCATTGCTGCTAGTTCAGCATCAACATCATTAGTAGATTCCAGTGAGGTAAATCGTTTTTCTAGGTCGTCGCTACTGAGTTGAGCGATCGCTTCTATTTGCGAAACTTTTTCTTCCATGCGCTCAAAGGCATTTAGACTGCTGGTAGCAGAAACTCCGCTGAGCATTTCTTGGAGTCGATAAGATGCTTCGGCAGAACGAGCGCGAGCAATGTACATATCTTTTTTAGTTTTCGCCTCGGAGATTTTTAACTCTAGCGTCCGCATATCCTTTTTTAGCCTAGCTACTATATCGTTCTGCTGCTCTATCTGAGCAGAGAGGGCTTTGGCGGTTTCTTGATAAGCTCGACGCTTAGTCAAAGCTTCCCGTGCTAGAGGTTCGTTGCCTTGTTGCAGTGCCAATTGGGCGCGGCGATACCATTCTTGTGCTTGAGACTGGGTAGCTGCTGCCTGTCGTTCTGTGCGTTTTTGCGTAGCGATCGCTTGTGCTACACCCTGCCGCAATCGCACTAAATTCTCCTGCATCTCCAGAACAGTTTGTTCCAGAATCTTTTCTGGATCTTCAGCACTGCCTATCAAACTATTAAGGTTAGCCCGAATTACCCGCAGGATACGCTTGATCAATTCCATGTCGGCTCTCCATTCCCGAAACTCAGTACTGAGTAATGAGTTTTGATAATTACTCATAACTGTATATGTAGATGCCCCGCCCTGACTTGAGTGCTGAGGACTGAGACTCCTAATTTTATGTAGGACTCAGCAATAACTTTCTTGCAAGGCTTCCTTTGCTTAGAACTTAGGTGACTCATGACTCAGGACTGTTATCTCATGGTATCGTAGATTTTTGCAACTCATTGCTGCTGAATCCGTGCTTGAATTCCCTTTGCCTGTAGCTCTTGCAGCTTTCGCTGTACTTCCTCTTTAGACTTAACTGCACCCAGATAAATAAATTTTTGGTTACGTGATAAATAAGCATCAGGAACCACTTGCCGTGCTGAGGCTAAAGTGCCTAGTCCTTGATTATCCGTCACTATATGATAGTACCCATCTGCTGCTGGTTTGATTTCTGCATTCAACTTTGGAGAGGTTGCGCTTGGCTGTGGCGAGGTTTTTGCCGCTGGGGTTGGAGGCGAAGCCAGGCTAGGTAATGGTGTTGTGGCGATCGGATTTGTCGGTTGGACTGTGATCGGGTTAGGTAATGCTACTTGAGGATTTACAGGGTTTTGGGGAGCGACTGGATTGAGCACTGCAACAGGAGTTTGTTGGACTTGGGGCTTTAAGCCAACTACATCTTTTGGATCTCTTACCTCTGGAAACTCTTTGGCTGCTAGATTAGGATACTTGGGTATGGGCGTGATCTCTGGTTGGGACTGAGGTTGGGTATTACTCCAAACTTCCTCAGTATTTCCTGGTGTGGGAGATGAATCACCGTTCAATAATTTACTTAGATTCAACTGCGGCAAGCTTTTAGGATTGAATATTACATAACCCAAAGTAAGACTCGCCACTAATAGCAAAAGTATGGAGCCGATACCCAAAGGTGATAGTAGACTATCGTTAGAATTGCTTGGTTTCTTTGTTTCTGGTTCTTCTGCCAGACTTCGCAGCAGTGCTTCACTAGATTCTAAATAGTCATCTGGTTGTTTGGGAGTGTCATTCGGCTGTACGAGATTTTCACTCTTAGTAGTCTTAGCGATCGCTGGTACTATGCTGCTGGTATTGGGCGGGGGTGGTGGAGTTTGTGTTTTGGCATCGGGGCTGGATGGTATCTTGAGATGAACCAGTTGCTCAGTCTTTACTGTAGCCAGGGCTGAGTTTTCCTGGGAACTTGTGGGTACAGATGCAGGCGGTGGGTTGGTTTTTATTTCGGCTGCTGATTGTTGAGTTGTGCTTGATGTCGTAGTAACGGCAGTAAACTGTTGGGGTTGACTGCTGATGTAACTCCCTATATGTGGTTGGTTTAATGTCCTGGAACCATTTCGCATACGTCGGTATCGAGCTAACTCTTGATCTAGCTGCACCTCTAAACTCGCTAGTGCTGCTGCTAATGCTGGCTTCAACCCAGGCGTTTTAGACGATTGAGTACTGGAATCGATCAGGGGGTTTTGAGTCATTGCCTCTGTGCCTCAAACGTAGACTATTGGATTAACTTTAGATACATTTGTGCCAATAGTAGCGAAAATTATTTAAAACAAAGAATGAAGGGCGATCGGTAACTCAGCACTCTCAAGGATGTCGTTGAAATCAGTTAATGATATTTTAGGCGTTTTAGAAAAGCAGGCTCAATGGCAGGAGCAACCATTACAACGCTTGCTCAAGTGTTGGGCGGAGGTTGTTGGCACAGCGGTTGCTGCACATACTAGACCATTGTCGATTCAGCGCGATGTTTTGTGGGTAGCAACTTCTAGTGCTGCTTGGGCGCAAAACCTGACTTTTGGGCGATCGCCTCTGCTTTTAAAGTTAAATGAAAAGCTGCCAACGCCTTTAGTGGATATTCGCTTTTCTACTGCTGGTTGGAAACATTCGCCTGTCACAAGCAAACAGCAACAAACGGTTTTGCCGTGTGAGCATCCCAGCTATCTTGGTGATCAGGTTAGCCACCGTGAGGTTACACCAACTGTTGAGAACGCAAATAGTGCTTTTGAGCATTGGGCTAAGACAATGCAAGCGCGATCGCATGGCTTACCACTTTGTCCCCAGTGTCAATGTCCTACCCCACCTGGCGAACTCCAGCGCTGGGCTGTCTGTTCTTTCTGTGCCGCTAAGCAGTTATGAATAGAGTCAGAATTCGTTTGACGCTCTAGTTTCGCCAGATATACTTGATTTAACAGGGGATAGCGATCGCCCTTGTGCCTAAATACTCAGCAACAAACTGAATTTAATATCAGCCCTAACTTAAGTTAATGGCAACACCATTTAATGATTATTCGTTGAACATAATTTATTCTTAAGTAGCTTGCCACTGCTGCATAGAAAAATCCTAAATTATTTAGATAGATAATAATTTCTTATTAAAAGCTGATGTCTACACTCCATGATGTAGACCATTTAATCCAGAATTGCATATTTAATGTCCTTCTTAAGGATGAACTTAAAAGCCTGGCTAAATCAAAAGCTTTATTTTTAGGCTTGATCCCTAATCACTTTTAGCCCAAATCCCTACTTATCAACTTTAAGATCATTTAAAAATATAACAAGAATATAAAGACATTCTAAAGTTTATTTTGGAGCGGGGATCGCTAGAACCTATAGATAATAATGACTTTTTGCCTCTAATCCGTCTTTATAGATAGAAGGAAAATATAAGGGTGAGAATCAGCCACAAACTGCATTTAAAGATGAACCTAAATGAAACCTATTAAATTTTTAACATCTGCCTGTCGATATTGCCGTCATTATCAGCCAGAGGGGCGTCGTGGTGGAATATGTCAACTGTTGGGAGTACAAGTACAAGCAAGTTGGAAAGCTTGCTCTTTGGCGCTTCCACCCTTTGCACCTTCTTGGGAAACCTTAGAAGATGCTTGGAGTTTGCCAGATGCAACACCAGTTTTGGCTGCTTCTCAATCCCTAGCCTCAGATTTAGACAATGCTGCTCTAGCCACTTTAGAGGAAACAACTGCCTGCACCTCTGAACAGCTTCAGACTAAAGCAGTGCTTATTTAGCTACTCATTATTACTCTAATCAGTTTGTAGTCTGCTAAAAATAAGATTTGCTTTTAAGATTTCTAATGTTGTAAATTTTGACATTTGCAAAAATCGCATCCTTCAACGAGGTGCGATTTTTGCAATTTTAAGGCAACCAAGGAAAATCCCGAAAATTAGGTGGACGCTTTTCGAGAAACGCTTGTTTTCCCTCAGCCCCTTCTTCTGTCATGTAATAGAGTAAGGTGGCATTGCCAGCGAGTTCTTGTAAACCAGCTTGTCCGTCACAATCAGCGTTGAATGCGGCTTTGAGACAGCGAATGGCGATCGGACTTTTTTCTAAAATCTCTTGCGCCCATTGAATACCTTCGGCTTCTAGTTGGGCAACTGGAACAACGCAATTAACTAAACCCATTTCTAGAGCTTGTTGTGCATTATATTGGCGGCAGAGAAACCAAATTTCCCGTGCTTTTTTTTGTCCAACAATGCGGGCAAGATAACTAGCCCCAAAACCGCCATCGAAACTGCCAACTTTGGGGCCAGTCTGTCCAAAAATGGCGTTATCGGCGGCAATGGTGAGATCACAAATTAAGTGCAGGACATGTCCACCACCGATCGCATATCCAGCTACTAAAGCAATCACCACTTTTGGCATGGAACGAATCAAGCGTTGCAAGTCCAACACGTTTAAGCGGGGGATGCCAGTCTCATCTACATAACCAGCGTGTCCTCGCACACTTTGATCACCACCAGAACAGAAGGCGTATTTGCCATCAGTGTGTGGCCCAGTACCAGTAAATAGAACGACGCCAATAGTAGTATCTTCACGGGCATCACAAAAAGCGTCGTACAGTTCAAAAACAGTTTTGGGACGGAAAGCATTACGTTTGTGGGGACGGTTGATGGTGATTTTGGCAATGCCATCAGTTTTGTTATACAGAATATCTTCGTAGGTTTTGGCGGTTTGCCAGTTGATTTGCATTGGTATGGAGTGCGCTGTTGTGCTTGAGAATTTTATCGCGGACTTAGGGACAAGCGATACCTGCGGTGGGCTACGCCTACCCTAAAATTAATTGGTGTCTCAAGCCTTTACAATCTGGTAATTGTCTGGGTGATGAGGAATAAAAATGCGCCGTGACACCATCTTCTACAAATTATTTAAGCAATTCCCAGGTTTGCTGTTTGAATTAGTAGATGAACCACCCCCAGAAGCGGAAAACTACCAGTTTGAATCAGTTGAGGTGAAAGAAACGGCGTTTCGGATTGATGGAGTCTTTTTACCTCCCGCAAATGCAGTTTCCCAAACCGTCTTTTTTGCAGAAGTGCAGTTTCAGAAGGATGATGAGCTATATCACCGCTTTTTTAGTGAATTGTTTTTGTTTCTCTACCGCCACTCTATCCGTTACGATGACTGGTTTGGGGTATTAATCTTTGGTTTTCGCAGTCTTGAACCTACCAACTCAATGATTCACCGCGCTTTGTTGGAGAGTGGTCAAGTCAGGCGGGTTTATCTGGATGAGTTGGGGGATTTGCGCCAACAACCTTTGGGATTGGGTTTGATGTTGCTGACAAATGTTACTTCTGAAACGGAAGCAGTGGAAGGGGCGCGGTTTTTGCTAGAGCAAGCACGGCAACAATCGGAACAAGCGATAATAGATTTGGTGACAACAATTATCGTCTACAAGTTTTCTAACCTTAGTCGAGAGGAGATTGAAGCGATGTTGGGACTGAATTTGGAAGAACCACGGGCTATTCGGGAAGCGAAGGAAGAAGGAGAAAGAAAGGTTGTTTTACGACAGTTAAACCGACTTGTGGGTGCAATTCCTGATGAGATTCTACTTAAACTTCAAGGGTTGTCGCTGGAACAGTTAGAAGCTTTAAGTGAGGCGTTGTTGGATTTCTCGTCTATGGCGGATTTAGAAGAGTGGTTACAAGGTTAACCAAGAAGGTAAATCTCACGCAGAGGCACAGAGGCGCTGAGAAGAAGGGCGATCGCACTTCGGTAAAATAATTCTGGCTACAAAAAAGTTTCCCGAAGTGAAGAAGCATTTACAGACACGCAAGTATATCAGAAGCGGTGGAAGAAGAAGCGCGATCGCTCGTCCTCCGACTGTTAAAACGACTATTTGGTGAAATTGCTGAGGAAGGTTGGAAGCGTTAGCTTTGGCGTTGTTGGAATTGAGATTGCGATCGCGGACTTGGAAGGGTGGTTACAAAATCAATCAGTAGATTCCTAAGTTAACTTTTTCGCTTTTTTGATATTTTGAAGCTTCATGTTTTCAGCAATAAGCTCTTGAGCGCGAGCTTGAATTTTTGCTCGACGTGCTGGTGGAAGTTTTTCCATTACATCACTCAGTTTTGTTGCCATAACTTCATTCTCCTTTTTATTTCAGTTCATCGATATAAAAAGAATATTACGGGGAATACCAGGGTAAGCGCATCTAATTTTGTAGTAAAGAATACAGATTATTTTGCACAACTGTAAGTTGTTAGAGACGATTTAAGTATTAAAGAGGTTAAGTAGTACGCTAATAAGCAAAGTGTCTATAGTACCTGA
>NZ_WVID01000058.1 GCF_010091925.1 Nostoc sp. B(2019)
CCATGTTTATTGTCTAGTTGTTTGGCGCTCGGTGCGGCGCAGCCGCACCGTAGTTTGTGACAGTTGCGTAAGTCCTGTTTACAGAATATACAGATACTAAACGTTATTTACAACAGCAACTACAAACTGCAATCGCAGGCTCTAACCGCGAAGAAGAACGCATAGATGTATTTCACGGGGGCATTGGAGAAGAACGCCGTGAAGCTATCAAAAGTGCATTTAACGCTGATCCTGCACGTCATCCCCTGCGAATCCTGATTGCCACAGATGCAGCACGGGAAGGGGTGAACCTGCAAAACAACTGTGCTGACTTGTTCCACTTTGATGTGCCGTGGAACCCATCAAGGATGGAACAGCGTAATGGTCGCATTGACCGCAAATTACAGCGATCGCCTGTTGTCCATTGCTATTACTTTGTCTTACCCCAACGGACAGAAGACAAAGTATTGTCCGTACTGGTGCGGAAAACAGCCACGATTCAACAAGAACTTGGCTCTCTTGCACCAGTGGTTGAAAGAAATGTGTCGCGCTTACTGGCTAATGGGATTCGCCACCAAGAAGTAAATCATCTTACTGATTCGATTAATAAAGCAGAGCAACTTAATAACAAAGAAACAGTAAACACGCAAGTAATTAATGAAGAACTGGAGCAAGCCAGACTCCGCCAACAAGATTTGACTAAACAAGTTGAGAATTTGCAAGAAATGTTGAAAGACTCGCGGGATTGGTTGGGATTAGATGACAATCACTTCCGCAATGCCATCTCTGCTTCTTTAGAAATTCTGGGAGTCCCAACACTTGCCCCTGTAGATGTGAATGAGGTTGCTAACAATCCTGTAACTGCCCGTTGGACAATTCCAGCTCTCGACCAGCGTACTGGTGCAGATCCAACATGGTCAACTACACTTGATACCCTGAGAACACCTCGTAAAATCGGACAAAAGCCTTGGGAATGGCGAAAATCAGCACCGATTCGTCCTGTAGTTTTTCGAGATCCTGGTTCTTTAGATGGGGATGTAGTTCATCTGCATTTAGAACATAGAATTGTCCAGCGTTTACTGAGCAGGTTTTTAGCTCAAGGTTTTTTGCACGATGAATTAACTCGTGCTTGTGTTTGTCTGACTAATGACCCAATGCCAAAAGTAATTGCACTGGGACGGCTGGCTCTGTATGGTGAACGGGCTTCTCGCTTGCACGATCAAGTAATTGCAGTAGCAGCAGAGTGGTCAGACCCAACCAGTCGGGGACGCAAGAAACTTCAATCTTTAAGAGAAGGCGAGAAAGACAACGTACTGGAATTACTGGAAAATTCCTTAGCTTCCCCCCACTTGTTGCAAGTTGCCGAAGCGGTGAAAGAGCGATTGAAAAAAAGTGCTGCCCAAGATGTAGCAGAATTAATTCCCCATCTGGAACGCCGCGCTACAGCTTTGGCTGAAAGTGCTGAGAAAAAGCTTGCCAATCGGGGTATTAAAGAAGCTGCTGAGATGAAGAACATTCTGGAAGAACAGCAGACGCGAATTATCAAGTGTCAGGAAGAATCTAAGGCAGTGCAGTTGTCTCTTCCATTCATAGAAGAACAGCGTCAATTGGATGCAGACCGTCGCCACTGGGAAAAACGCCTTCAAGCGATCGCAACCGAACTAATTTCAGAACCAGCCCGGATTGAAGCCGCCTACAAAGTAAAAGCAGTGCGAGTTGAGCCAGTCGGCGTAATTTATTTATGGCCGATTTCCGGCTAGAGGGAGTATAAACTATGGCAAACGATCCAGAAATTCGCTTACATAAAGAATGGTTGGGCTTTCTCCAGCCTGTGGGGTTGGTGGTGTCTCCCCCTGCATTGTCAGCAGCCCAAGCTGTGGTTAACCGCAATGTGGTGGAACTGCAACAAACACTCGCTACAGTTGCCAGACGCGAACCCCTCTCCGGTGATATGGGCAAGGAAACCTTTGGAATTGATGACTTTCCTGCTTTCACTATCAATGTTTTAGGTTGGCAACCAGAAGATTTAGTTGCCAGTCCAGAGTCATTAGCGATCGCACTCCCAGATTACAACGAAGTTTTAACACCCACGTATGCTGTACCCGACCCTAATGGCAACTGGATGATGTTGGTACAGGTGCTTCCTGATGGTACTGAACTTGACAATGCAGGTGCGGAGGATAGTAAATCTACTGGTTGGCACGCTAGCCCCCAGTCTAAGTTTGAGCGCCTTTTAAAAGAAACGAAAGTTTACACTGGGCTATTGTGCAACGGTAAAGAATTGCGTTTGGTTTACGCACCACTTGGTGAGTCATCGGGACACCTGACTTTTCCTGTGCAGGCAATGTGTGAGGTATCTGGGCGGCTGATTTTGGGTGCAATGGAGATGTTGC
This sequence comes from Nostoc sp. B(2019), assembly GCF_010091925.1. Classification (GTDB taxonomy): domain Bacteria; phylum Cyanobacteriota; class Cyanobacteriia; order Cyanobacteriales; family Nostocaceae; genus Komarekiella. The sequence goes on from NZ_WVID01000058.1 coordinate 2,373, forward strand.
TCTCGGCTGATCGACTGTTTAATGTCCCTAGCGATCGCCGTTTGTTTGCAATCCTGGAAAAAAGCCGTAAATATCAAAACGATGTCTCTATTAAGCTTGCAGAGCAGGTATTAGAGGCATTATGGGATTTACTGCGCGGCTTTCAAATAGCAGATGCAACCAGTAAAAGCCGCTTAGTGAGTGACATTGCCACCACTGCACCCCAGCATATTTACGGTGGACTGATTACTATTTTGCTGCGGTTGGTATTCCTGCTTTACGCTGAAGACAGGGGACTGATGTCTCAAGATGCAGTTTATACACGTTACTACTCAGTTAGTGGACTTTACGAGCGATTGAGAGAAGATGCAGGCAATTACCCGGATACAATGGATCAGAGGTATGGTGCTTGGGCATGGTTGCTGAGTCTGTTTCGTTTGGTTTACGACGGCGGCGGTCATGCTGATTTGTACTTACCTGCTCGTCATGGGCAACTATTTAACCCAGATGAATATCCGTTTTTAGAAGGTCGTCCCCAGTATACAGCGTATCAAACAGGGGAAAGTCTTGAACCCCCTCGCGTTTCAGATGGTGTCATTCACAGAGTATTGCAAGGGTTGCTGGTACTGGATGGAGAACGCCTGTCTTACCGTTCTTTGGATGTTGAGAAACTTGGCTCTGTTTATGAAGCAGTTACGGGCTATGAGGTAGAAAGAGCAAGTAGTCCTGCCATCGGTGTTTGGAGTAAACCTAAAGGTTCCAAATCTTCGGTGACAGTTGTTGTCAGCGTTGAGGAAGTTCTCAAAACTAAGGTGGGAGAACGGGCTAAATATTTAAAGGATGTTGCAGGTTGCGAAATTACTGGTAAATCCCTAACTGAGTTAAAGGATGCGAGGACAGCAGAGGATGTAGTGGCGGCGTTAGGACGGAAGGTATCACCGAAAACGCCGAGTTTAATGCCTGTGGGTTCTCTGTATTTGCAACCGGGGGAAGAACTGCGGCGTAGTGGTACTCATTATACGCCTCGTACTTTGACAGAGCCGATTGTTAAAGAAACCCTCAGACCGATTTTATCGGCTTTGGGAGAAAACCCCACACCTGAGCAGATTTTAGAGTTGAAAGTTTGTGATTTGGCGATGGGTTCGGGCGCATTTTTAGTGGAAAGTTGTCGTCAGTTGGCTGAAAAATTAGTTGAAGCGTGGAATAAGCAAAACGTATTACCTGAAATTCCCATTGATGAAGAACCGTTACTTTATGCACGGCGGTTAGTAGCGCAACGGTGTTTGTATGGTGTGGATAAAAATCCATTTGCGGTGAATTTGGCTAAGTTATCTTTGTGGCTGGCGACCTTGGCGAAAGCTCATCCTTTTACATTTTTAGATCATGCTTTGAAGTGGGGAGATTCTTTAGTTGGGTTAACTTCTGAACAAATTAAAACATTTACTTGGGATGAAGACAAAACTTATAAAGACCCAAACTTACCTTTGTTTAATCTAGCAATGGAGAAAACGAAGTTTTATCGCAATGGAATTCACAATTTAGATGAAGATAATTATGCAGCCAAACGCGATTTTTACAAAAATATAGAAACAGAGTTGTGGGATATTCGGCTGAAAGGGAATTTGGTTATTGCTTCATTTTTCGCTAAGGATAAGGACAAAGCGAGAAAAGATGAGCTTGATAATTCATGGTTGAAGTTTTATCAATGGCAGAAAAATCAAGAAGATGATTTAGATGTCAGGCGAATTTGTGCAGAGTTGAGGTATGGGGAGAAACCAGTTCCAGCATTTAATTGGGAGATTGAATTTCCAGAAGTATTTGATAGACAAAATCCTGGGTTTGATGCAATTGTTGGTAATCCGCCGTTTGCAGGGAAGAATACAACAATAAATGCTCATGCTTCTGGTTATCAGGATTGGTTGAAAGTTGTTAATCCCGAATCTCATGGAAATGCTGATTTAGTAGCACATTTTTTCAGACGAGCGTTTAGCCTTTTACGGCAATCTGGATGTTTTGGATTAATTGCCACAAATACCATTGCCCAAGGAGATACCCGCAGCACTGGTTTGAGATATATCTGTGAGCAAGGCGGTACGATTTACAATGCTCAAAAGCGGATGAAGTGGCCGGGTTTAGCGGCAGTTGTCGTGAGTGTTATTCATGTTTTTAAGGGTAAATATAAAAATATAAAAATTCTAGATGGACGAGAGGTTAATTTAATTTCTGCATTCTTATTTCATACTGGTGGCAATGAAAATCCCAAAGTGTTATTAGTAAATGCTGATAAAAGCTTTCAAGGTAGCATTGTCTTAGGAATGGGTTTTACATTTGATGATTCTAATCCTAATGCTACAAGCATTGATGAAATGCAGCGATTGATTGAACAAAATACTAAAAATACTGAGAGAATTTTTCCTTATATTGGAGGTGAAGAGGTTAATTCAAGTCCAACTCATGCACATCATCGTTATGTGATTAATTTCGGTGAAATGAGTAAGGTTGAGGCGAGTGAATATCCTGATTTGATGCAGATTGTAGAAGAAAAGGTTAAGCCTGAAAGGTTAATGCAAAAAGACAAAGAGGGTAAAGAAAAATGGTGGCAATTTCTTAGACCTCGCAATGAATTAAATAACGCGATCGCACCTCTTAATCGCGTGTTATTAACAAATGCTCAAGCATCAACTCATTTATCTTTCATTTTTTATCAATCCAATGTCGTATTTGCAAACAGTCTAAATGTCTTTCCTTTTCAAACTTATTCTAGTTTTGCTGTTCTTCAATCTTGTATTCATGAAGTTTTTGCACGTTTCTTAAGTTCATCCATGAAAGATGACCTACGCTACAATCCCTCAGACTGCTTTGAAACATTCCCTTTCCCCGAAAACTGGGAAACCAACCCCACCCTAGAAACCATAGGCAAAGAATACTACGAATACCGCGCCGTCTTAATGGTTCGCAACAACCAGGGACTCACCGATACATACAACCGCTTCCACGATGCCGACGAACGCCACCCCGATATTTTACAACTACGCTCACTCCACGCCCAAATGGATCGCGCCGTCCTTGATGCTTACGGCTGGACAGATATTTCCACAGAATGCACTTTCCTGCTTGACTACGAAGACGAAGAAGACGAGGAAAACACCAGCAAACGCCAGAAGAAAAAGCCTTGGCGCTACCGTTGGCCCGAAGAAATTCATGACGAAGTATTAGCCCGTTTACTCGAACTCAACCAGCAACGCGCCGAAGCTGAAACTTTAAGTGGTAAAGCTGCTGAGAAAGGGAAGGTAAAAGGGAATACTAAAAAGGCAGGAAAAACGCGGAAAGCGACAGAAACGAATCTAACTATTCCTGGTTTCCCATCTCCTTCTGTCTAAACAGGTTCAACGTCAGTTATGCCAATGAATGCCCAGAGAATATTATGACCACATCCGCCGAAGTGCGATCGCATCTGATTGATGCCTTACAACTTGACCTTGTAGGGCCAACACCCGATGATGCTGTCCACGCTGAAGAAACTTTAGATCAAGCTCCTTCCAAGTGGTATCTCACAGGATTCCTTGTACCCTACGGCGTACCAGTAGAACAACGTACAGATAACTCTGGCGATGAAGAAATGGACGAAGTTGGACGTGTTGGCTCTGGCGAAGATGAAAAGATTCCAGAAAAAGCCTTTGCTCGTAAAGCCTATTTCCCTTCCTCAATGGGGTTAAGTGTGCTTTTACCCCAAACGGTTAACCAACTTCATGTTACTGTCGGGTGGGGCGATTACCAACCACTAACCAAACCAGACACCGAAGGAAAAGAAATTACCTTCACAGGTGATTGGCAGAGAGTTCCACGAGAGGCAGAACTTACCGTACCATTGCGTACAAGCAGTAGACCGACTCAATTAGACCTTGGTTTAAATTTAGGCAATACGACTAAACAACTGGAGATTCCCCTTATTGGAAGCAGTTCTCCAATATATTTGGACGTTCCAAACAGCGATGGTTTACAACTAGTTGTCTCAGTTCGCTCCGTAACTTCTGAGGAATTAGTACCAGCAGGAACACGCTCAGTTTCAGTATTCTTAGTTAATCATCGCCGCCCTAGCCCTGACCAAAAGCGGGATGCTGGTTATGCTTTTCAAACAAATTTAATAATTCAGACAGCCGATTCCTTTGTACCACGCCCCAATTTACGTGGGCGGGATGGCGATGATTGGGATGAGAAAGTTGCTGATTTGCAATACCGAGATGATTACGAATACGCTGTTGGTCATAATGTTTCTGCGATCGCAGTTGCAAATCCCAATGGTGGCTGTCAAGAAGTAAGAACGGCTTGGATACCAACTGCTGACGTAGAAAAGGTAATTGCAACCCAGGTTAAAAATGTCGAAGTCGGCATGGAAGCCTTAGCCGCCGCACCGACAGCAGAAGCATTGCGAAATCTGCTCAGTCCAATGGTTAGTGCTTATTCTCAATGGATAAATGAGCAACGAGTCAAATGTCCGACTGGGCAAAAACGCTTAGGTGTAGCTAAAGACCTATTAGATCGAGCCGGAATTGCTAAAGACCGGATTGCTGCTGGTTTAAACGCATTGGATGACCCACAAGTATTAGATGCGTTTCGCATTGCCAATCGAGCGATCGCCTTAGCAATTCGCCAGCGTGCGACTCATAAGAAAAACATTACTCCCGAATCTGTAGCCCCTCCAACTTGGCGACCGTTTCAACTAGCTTTCTTGCTAATGAACTTGGTAGGGATTGCTAACCCCGAACATTCAGACCGAGAACTGGTTGATTTGCTGTTCTTCCCGACAGGCGGCGGTAAAACTGAAGCTTACTTGGGGCTGGCAGCTTTTACACTTATATTACGGCGGCTACGTCATCCTGGTATCGACTCTGCTGGACTCAGTGTGCTGATGCGCTACACACTGCGCCTCCTCACCCTTGACCAACTAGGACGTGCGGCGACAATGATTTGCGCCTTAGAGTTGGAACGGGAGCAAGATGTAGAAAAACTAGGGAAATGGCCGTTTGAGATTGGATTGTGGGTAGGGCAAGCAGCCACACCTAACCGGATGGGTAAAAAAGGAGACAATGATGAAAACAGCGCCCGTTCCCGTACTATTGCCTTCCTAAATAACGATCGCAAACCTTCACCTATTCCTTTAGAAAACTGTCCTTGGTGCGGAACTAAATTCAGCCGCAATTCATTTCAGCTACTACCTAATCCAGACCAACCAATAGACTTGCGTATAAGTTGCGCCAATCGCCGTTGTAGTTTTAGAGGCGATCGCCCTTTACCAGTGTTAGCAGTAGACGAACCGATTTATCGTCGGTTGCCGTGTTTTATGATTGCTACAGTAGATAAATTTGCGAGTTTGCCTTGGGTAGGAGAAACAGGTGCTTTATTTGGGCGTGTAGAACGTCATGACAAAGATGGTTTTTATAGCCCTGTTTATCCAGGTAGAGGTAAAGCACTTGACGGTTATCTGCCACCACCAGATTTAATTATTCAAGATGAACTGCATTTGATTTCTGGCCCTTTAGGGACAATGGTAGGGCTTTACGAAACTGCAATTGATGCTTTATGTAGTCGAGAGATAAATGGTCAAAAAATCCGCCCGAAGATTGTAGCTTCCACCGCGACAGTGCGACGGGCAACCAAGCAGATTCAGGCATTGTTTGGGCGAAATGAAGTTGATGTATTTCCGCCACCAGGGCCAGACCGGCGCGATTCCTTTTTTGCAAAGACAGTGCCGGCTCAAGAAAAGAATGCTCGGACTTATGTTGGAATTGCTGCTCAAGGGCGAAGTCTGAAAGTAGTATTATTACGTACTTATCTAGCATTGTTGGGAGCAGCACAGAAGGAATGGTTAACAGCAGGTGGGAGCAAAAACCCCGATAATCCGGCTGACCCTTACATGACATTACTCGGATATTTTAATTCCTTGCGTGAACTGGGTGGTAGTCGGCGGATTGTTGAAGATGAAGTCAACTCTCGGCTTATTGGTTATAGCAAACGAAAACGAGTTGGTAAAAGTTCGGGTTTGTTTGCGGATCGGAAAATTGACGATGAACCAGAAGAATTGACCTCCCGTGTCAGTACAAGTGAAGTTGCAGATACAAAAAGCCGTTTAGAAGCAACGTTCGACCAAAAAGAACGTGTTGATGTAGTCTTAGCTACCAATATGATTTCTGTCGGTCTGGACATTACACGTTTAGGCTTAATGGTAGTTCTGGGTCAACCTAAAACAGCCGCAGAATATATTCAGGCTACCAGTCGTGTGGGACGGGATGAAGAACGACCCGGATTAGTTGTTACATTACTCAACGTTCACCGTCCGCGCGATCGCTCACACTATGAACGTTTCTTTGCTTGGCACGCTACTTTCTATAGGGCAGTAGAAGCTACCAGTGTTACGCCTTTCTCTCCTCGTGCTATTGACCGAGGGATTGCTGCGATTACTGTTGCTCTAGCACGTTTGGGACATTCTGGGATGACAGCACCACTTCGTGCGATTGACATTCTTCAGCACCGTAACGAGCTAAATTTTGTCATTGATGCGATCGCCAAGCGTGCCGAGATGCACGATAAAGAACTTGATGCAGGTGATGCTGAAGCACTCCGTCAAAAAGTTAGGGGTCGAGTTAAGGATTTACTAGATTTATGGGAACGGATTGCTGGTGAAAAAATTAACCTTCAATATCAGCGTGAGGTTGGGGAAGCGCCGCCTCTATTATTCGATCCACTTGATCCAGAATTAGAAAAAAAACCACTAGAAGAACGAAAATTTAAAGCTCAACGCAGTTTACGTGATGTTGAGCCAACAGTTAATTTGTGGGTTCGCAATCCTGATGGATTTGAGGTAGAGGAGGAAGAATCATGAGTAAATCAAACAAAAAGCGTCCTCCATCTGGAGAGATTCGACAAAGCCAAATTTTATCTACTTTTGGCCCAGGGGCAATGGTGGATTTACCCGATTATTCCATACTAATTGGCGGACTCAACCACTGGCACGGTGACAGAAAACGTATTTACGAAGATCGACTAAAGGAACGAGTCGCTGACATTTTAGGGGTTAATGATATTGCCTTATATGCGCCACCTGTAGACGAGAAAGACCCGAAAGCATCTCGCACTGGAATTACAGCTTTCGCTTTCCCCACTTGGTTTGTTGCCCAAGTAGAAGAAACTTGGCCTAAACCAAATGAAGCAGCGCCCAATGCCAAAGTTTACCGGACACGCCCTTTACTACCTTGGGGTAGTTTGGTAACTGGTAAATATCTCAATGCTGACAGAAAGAAAGTGCCAGTTGTACCTGTGCGTTTTGTACAAGCTTGTGTTAATGGACACATCAAAGATATTGATTGGCGTGGTTTTGTCCACGAAAAGTCTCAAGCTAACTGTCGAGGTCAGCTATGGTTTGATGAGGGCGGATCTGGCAACGATTTTGCTGATATTTTTGTACGCTGCGAAGCTTGCAAAAGTCGTCGTCAGTTATCAGATGCAACAGTACCCAATGGCAAAGTCTTAGGAAAGTGCGAAGGACATCGCCCTTGGCTTGGCCCCAAAGCTCAAGAACTCTGTATTTCTGAGACAACAGGGAAACCAGAATATAATCGGCTTTTGGTTCGCTCTGCCAGCAATGCTTATTTTTCCCAGCTTCTCAGCGTCATTTCTCTACCAGACTCGGATGATGCTTTGCAAAAGGCGGTTAATTTAGTCTACGAAGACTTTCTTCAGGAGACAGAAAGTAGTGATCAAATCAAATATGAACGCAAGAAGCAAAAAGTAGCTGCTGCCTTATTCGGATTTACTGATGAAGCAGTATGGGCTGAAATTCAGCGCAGACAAGGTGGGCAAGGTAAGCAATACAAGGGTATTAAGCAAGTAGAAATCGAGACTTTGCTATCTAGTCCTCTTGAAGTCGGAGAAGATGTACCAGAAAGTGACTTTTATGCTCGTGCGCGGAAATTAGATACCATCAAACCAAAATTGCTATCTCTTATAGAGAGCATTGTCTTAGTACACCGACTTAAGGAAGTAACCGCCCAAATTGGCTTTACTCGCTTTGAGGCAATTATGCCAGATATTGACGGCGATTTAGATATTCAAGTCAAGCGAGCTGCTCTTGATATTGAGCCTACTTGGGTTCCAGCGATTGAAAATAGAGGCGAAGGCGTGTTCATCGCTTTCCGTAAAGAAGCTATTGAAAATTGGCTCAAGCGGGATGCAGTCCAGCAACGAGGGAAGAAATTAGCCAGGGGCTTTGATATCTGGCGCAAACAAAAAGGTATTGCTCAAGAGAAAGCTAAGTTCCCTGGATTACCTTATATTATGCTGCATTCCCTTTCACACCTGTTGATTGCAGCAGTGTCTCTGGAGTGTGGTTATGCTGCTAGTTCAATTCGTGAACGCATTTATGCTGGCGAATCCGGTTATGGCATTCTTTTATACACTGGTTCTCCTGGGTCGGAAGGTACTTTAGGGGGACTTGTACAAGTAGGAAACCGGATTGAATACCATTTGGATGTTGCACTGGAGATGGGGAGGCTTTGTTCTAACGATCCAGTTTGCGCCCAGCATCAACCAGATGCCGAACAAGAGGATAGGTTTTTACATGGTGCTGCTTGTCATGGGTGTTTACTCATTGCTGAAACTTCTTGCGAACGGCGCAATGAATTTCTTGACAGGGCATTGGTCGTTGCTACTGTTGAAGGGACAGGGGCAGAATTCTTTGAGGATGTGAGAGTATGATGGCTTTTCTCCACCTGAGCCGTCCAGCCCTCGTTAATTTGGCAGTCGCTTTGGAAACTGGCAGACTTTCCCCACCCTTTTCCACATCGAATGTAGCGAACTACATCCCCGCAGCTTTGAATCGAGATATTGTTGATGAACTCAACCGCCTTAATGTCATTGGCGTACATTCTCAGCATATCGCTTACACACTGCGACTGCTGGCAGAAGAACGAAGTACATCCCAAGCTGTAAGCGATCGCGTTGATTTGGTTTGGACTGGCCCAGAAATCGCAGGTTCTCAAAGTCGTGACACTGCTGTTGTTGTGCGTGAGTTGTTTAACACTGCCAAAACCAGTGTTTTAATTTCTAGCTTTGCTATTGATAAAAGACAAAAAGCGCGAGAGTTATTTATGCTGCTGGCAGAACGAATGGATTTAACTCCAGAATTAAATGTGCGAATGTTTCTTAATGTCAGCCGACCGCACAACAGTGAAGTGCCAACATCTACTTTACTGCGGGAGTTTGCCAGTAGTTTTCGCCAAGATATTTGGCCAGGAAAAAGATTACCTGAAGTATTTCACGATCCGCGATCGCTGACGGTAGGTGTGGAATCAAAAGCTTGTTTACACGCCAAATGCGTTGTTGTAGATAAGGAGCGTGTACTTGTGACCTCCGCTAATTTTACAGAAGCGGCTCACGAGCGCAATATCGAAGCTGGTGTATTACTCAATGACCCAGTAACTGCTCAAGCTTTACAAATGCAATTTGAAAGCTTGGTTACAAGAAGTATCCTATGTCGAATTCCTGAAATCTGACTATTTTAAGCAAGATGTTATGACCTATTAGCTTTTTTAAGACAACCACAAATACTACTGCATCATTACATCAATAAAACAACTTCAACTCGGAACTTAGCTTAGTGGATGAACTTTATTTAATGTTTAACCTAAAACTCTTATAAATGATTAACTTAACTACCTTTCATACCTGTCTTGCTCAACCTAATGCTCGTGGTTATGACTTGGATAACAAGCAAAAGGAAGCTGTTGAGTATAGCGGAGGTTCTTTATGGCTGATAGCAGGGCCAGGTTCAGGGAAAAGTGAGGTATTGGTTACACGCACCTTAAAGCTACTTTGTGTAGATAATGTTAAACCGCGCTCTATTTTGTTAACTACCTTTACTCAAAAAGCAGCACGTAATCTGGAAGACCGCCTTGCAAGTTATTTAGCAGCACTTCAAAAGGCAGATTCTAGCCTTCAATCGGTAGATTTAGCTGACATAAGAATAGGCACACTACATAGTTTATGCAATGATATTCTTCAAGAATACCGTTATGAAAAATACCAAAATGTTCGCTTGCTAAATCAGGTAGAGCAGGATTTATTTGTTTATCGTTCTACCTCAATAGCAAATTATCAAGATTTAAACTTCTGGACACAGTTTGCTCACACTGTTCCTGATTGGCGAAATAAAGATTACTGCCCTAGTAAGTGGAAACGTGCCAAGGCAGCAGTAACTCTTTTCAACCATATTGTAGAAGACAATCTTGATGTAGATAAAATGCTTCTAGCTGAAGGTAACTGGGTAACGCTAGCAGATTTTTATCAGCAGTATACTCAAGAGTTACGAAAGAAGAACAGATGTGACTTTGCTCATCTTCAAGGTTGTTTCCTGAAATTTTTAACCTCTGCTGCTGGAGAAAGATTTTTAGGGGGAGATGGAGAAAACCAGCCGCCTCTGCTGCATATACTTGTTGACGAATATCAAGATACTAACCCGATTCAAGAAAGAATTTACCTAGCTCTTGCTAATCAAAGTTCACATAGTATTACTGTAGTGGGTGATGACGATCAAGCACTATATCGATTTCGAGGTGGAAATGTATCTTGCATGGTCAATTTTGACAAAGCTTGCATGGCAACTTTAGGTAAATCTCCTAAAAAAATTCAATTGGATCAGAACTATCGTTCGCACACTAATATAGTTAGTTTTTTCAATAAATACATTACTTCGTTTCCAGAGATGATAGTTCCTGGAGTACGTGCGCCTGATAAAAATCCAGTTAAGTCTGCATCTTCTATCATAGGTAATTACTCTGCTGTTTCTTGGCTTGAACGGAAGAAAGCGGGAGATTTACCAAACGCTGTAGCTGAATTAATCAAAGACCATTTAATAGGTGACGGAGTTATATCTGACCTTAGTCAGTGTGTTTTACTTTTACGTAGTGCTAAAGATTCGCCTAAAAATGCAGGGCCTTATATTCACGCATTTGAGCAACATAATATTCCTGTTTATAACCCTCGGTCAAAATCCTTTATGGAATCGGAGGAGGTACAGTGTTTGTTGGCAGCGTTAGTACAAGTTATTGATATAAAACATACATTTAATGATTATAAAGGCTTCAAAGGAGAACCACTTTCATGGGTTAAAACTATCCAGGAATGGTTTCAGACTCTCTCAAGTGTAAAACAAAACCCGAATTACTCTGCTAGTGAATTATTTGACTATTTAAACCGTAGTAACTTAGAACTACCTAGACTCTGTGCATCTACTACGAAAAGTGTTTTTCTAAACCTCAATTTACTAGAAATAATCTATCGTATTCTTGCTTTAGAGCCATTTAAAACATGGAAGAAAGATCCAGTAAAAAATTTACGGCTTTCTAAAGTTACCCGTCTTTTTGATGGTTATCACAGTTTTAAGTTAGATGGTCTGCGTTCAAACGTAGATAGAAATGGTATTGATTCCGATTTTCTAAATCGTTTTTATATGATGTTTGCCAGTTACTTAATCGATGCTGGGATTGACGATGATGAGGATGAAGAAGTAATAGTGCCTCAAGGTTATCTTCCTATAATGACTATTCACCAATCAAAAGGGTTAGAGTTTCCTTTTGTTTTTGTTGCACAACTTGGGGAAAAGAAAAAAGCTGGAGCAGCACAAATTCTTGAGCGTGATTTGGAGCCCTTTCGACAAGATATTTATTCTAGAAGTACTAGAACTCCAGACCTACTAGCAACTGAAGATGATATTCGCTTGCTTTATGTGGCTTATTCACGCGCACAGTATGGTCTGGTTTTAGTAGGTACTCAGGATCATATCAAAAACCATGTAGCCGCACCGTTTCGTAATCTTACTGAGTTCCGTAGAAATACAATTTTAATTTAAATAATTATGTCAAAACCTTTTAAAGGTATTTCTATACCTGCATCTAATAAGACGCTTATAAAGCGTCGATACAGCGTTACTCAAGATGTCGTTTCCTTTCGACGCTGTGGGCTTCAATATGCTGCTTTTAATGTCCATAAGTATGCGCCTGCACAGCAAACACAAACTTACTTCGGTACTATAATTCATCAAGTTTTAGATCGATGCCATGCTCATTTTCATGGAGTAACTGAGCCATCAACCAAAGGATTACTGCCTGATAATGGGCTGACACTTAAAGAAGAAGAAATCCGTAACTATTTTGATGAAGTTCAAGAAGCGCAGAAGGATAAAAAGACGGTACCATTACCACCAAGCGATATTATTAAATATTTTCTTCAGGTTGAGAATGGTCTAAATAGTAAAGGAATTCTGGCTATTAGGTCAAATACCAGAGTTCAAGCTGTAAAGATTTTACAATACTTTAATGCTTTAGAAGGTACTGCATTATACCCAAGAGTTAGAGATACAGAACACAGGTTACAAGCAGATCAAATAGGTCATATTCTTCATGGTGTGGTGGATTTACTAGTAGACTCTATTGATAAAAATACAGATCCTGCAAACTGTGAAATGTGGGACTACAAAGCTAGTAGTCGTGTTGGTTTAAATCCTAAAGATTTAGAAACATATCAATTCCAAATGCGGGTTTATGCCTACCTCTACCAACGGAAACATGGCGTTTTACCAAAAAAAGCTGTTTTGTATTTTCTGAATGAACTTAATGGTGATACTTGCCCATCTCAGCGTCCAGTTAATGCTTTAATCGAAGTCAGTATTGAGCCTGATGAGATTGAAGTAGCTATAAATGAGTTTACTAAAACTGTAAATCAGATTGAGGAATCACGTTGTACTAATCAATGGGAAGCTGCTGCTCCGGGTAATATCAGTGAACAAGATTGTAAAAGCTGTGATTTACGCTGGTATTGCAAAACGCCTAATGGTGGTAAAGGAGTTAAACCTATATATCCATAATTGTTCTAGAACTGATTAAGCACAAAATCTAACTTGATTTTCACTAGGAATTGAATTCTAATTAATGTTTTCTAACGGGACTTAAACAGAAATTAAGCCCAAATGTAGCCCAAACTGGCTTTATAGGCAGTAAATAGGTCACGATTTAGGGTCAACCAATCGAAAAATCGAAAAGACATGGCTGTTCTAAACGCTTCTAAAGCTTCAGTAAAAGTATTCAAAGGTTTG
>NZ_WVID01000059.1 GCF_010091925.1 Nostoc sp. B(2019)
TAAATCGTCTCTAACAACTTACAATTGTGCAAAATAATCTGTATTCTTTACTACAAAATTAGATGCGCTTACCCTGCTTAAAAGGGCTTTAACGCTTTGGTCTATCGCTTCGGTTTTAGCGTTACTGATAGACTTAGTAAACTCTTGGCGAGTGTTCTGTATTTCTGTCTTAACGTTGCTGATCCCGTCATCAATATTTTGTTTGACATCATTTACCGCAGAGTTAAAATTGCCTTTGAAGGTTTCAGTCTGCGCTCGCACTTCTAACTTGAGGTTATCAACCCGTTGATTTAGCTGAGTTTTTAAGTCTTCAATTTGATTTTTGAGTTTTGTAGTTTCTGGCGTGATAGCCTCTTTAACTTTTTCAGCCCAGTCTTTAACCGTATCTTTGACCTTTGACTCAATTTTGCCTATCCAATTTTGAAGTTTACTGTTTTGAGAGGGGGCTGGGCGTTGTTCAAGTTTTGACAATGCTTTTTGTGTTTTGTCTATAAGCTGTTGCTGTTTCTCTAGCGATTTGGCAAGTTCATCAACTTGAGCCGAAAGTTTAGCAATAGCGTCTGGAGTTTGTGATTCCTGAGACTGTAATTTTTGCTGCAACTCTTTTACCTGATCTACGAGAGCAGGTATGTTGTAGACTTGATATTTAACTTCTTCCCCCTGCTCTAGCTCAACTGGAACAACAGGTTTTTGAGCTTGAGCAAGAGATTCAGAGAGTCCTAGTTTATCTAGCTTAACTTGCTGATCTTTAACCTGAAACACTTTTTCTGACCCAATCTTGATAACGATAGAGCCTTGAGTGTTATTTGGGTCAGAGAAAGCCTTTTGTAGAGCATCAACCGTCTCAGGCATTATCAAATTTCTAGTAGGTTCTTTGCCGGGAGACGCTTGGTAGACTTTGGCTGAACCAGAAAAGATGTGTATATCTTGAGTACCTCTTTCATTCTCTTTTGCTTTAACCTGAATTTTTTTAATTATTGAATCTAGAATATCTAGATAATCTCTTTGTAAGTCTTTAGCCTTGCCATCTTCAATCATTACCTTGTCCTGCAAATAAAGAATTGATTAGACTAACTGGGTTGATAATCATCTCAGGAAAAGGGACATTACCCATCTTGTTCAAAACCTCTTTGCCTTCAACTTCAATGTAAACAAATTCTCCATCAAACATAAGCGTAGAAGTCGAACAATTATTGCCTTCTTTTGGAAAAGCATATCGTTCCAGAACACCATTGGAAATAGAAATAATCGGATTTTCCAGGTCTTCAGAGGTGTAAAGTTCAATCTCATTCGCTACGTAATTATCAGGCAAACAAGGATTTTCCCAACTGTCAGCAACATTCATAATCTCGAAAAAATATTTGTCTATTAGCGCTGCTATATGGGATGGTAATCTATCAATGAGTTGCTGGTCGTAATCAGAAATATGCATAGATAATTTCCTGGTATTAAATATCATCTGCTTCTTGCTTGATTCTATCTTTCTTGCTAAGCAAAGACAAGAGTTTTTCTGCCTCTGCTCGTCGTTGATTCATTTCGACTTCTCCTACCATTTGAAGGTTTGATTTAGCTCGAAGTTCTTTTTGGCATTGATACCAAGCCGTTGTACTTTTTTTCTCAGCTTTTGACCCATTGCGGGGGTCGTTATCAAAAATATTAATTCGTAATAAAATAGGTAAGTTGGTTTCACCACGGGATCTGAAACCTGGACTAATAAAAACTGCTTTCCCTTCAGGGAGATTGTTAAATTGATTAACAGAAAATAGTTTGCGTGTACTAATCTGATCAGAGACAGAAGTACTCGCTCCTCCCTTACCGCCAGAAGAACGCGAGCGCAGTTTGTATTTAACTTCTTCATCGCCTAAGTAGTTGCTAAATCTTTCAGCAGCGACATCATCTTGAGGATTAAAAATAATTTTGGTAGCGCAACCACCAAATATAGCATTAGTAGTCTTTTCTCCATAAACTTCTTCAAGCATGGATAAGTTTTGCAAACCAAGTATTGATATTAAGCCATCTTCCCGATTCTGATTGAGCCAATCTACCAGAGCAGGTAGATACAAAGTAGGTAACTCATCAAGGGATAAAACAAGAGAGTGAGTGCGTTTGAGCGCAACATTACGGCTTACTAAAAGGTGAAGAATAGAAACTAACAATGGCGCAATTACATCGCGCTTTTCTTTATTCATCCCAAAAATCACCATTTGGCGTCCTTTAAGATCCAAGGGAATATTGGTCTGTCCGCAAAAAGCAGCTAAAGCAGAAGGAACCATGAATCTGCTGAAAAGTCCGCTTGCAGTACCAACAATGCTCGCTGCTGTTTCTGGGCTACCAGCAACAGAAACAAATTGTGAAAATGCCTCTTTAACTAAGAAATTTAGGTCTGCATTTTGTAAACGTTGCACTAACTTGGGCAGACCTAAAATAGCTTGACACATCATTACGTCAGGGTATTTCGTCCCTTTCGCCAGCATAAAAACTGCTTGTACCAGTTGATCACCAGCATTGGTAAAAAAGCTATTGCTAGAATCTTCAGAGCCGAGCTTGAGATTACGGTTAACTGTGACAGCAAGTTGTCGGGCCATCTCTGAATCTTCATTGCTGCGGAGGAAATCTAGAGGATTAGCGATGGCTGACTCAGGAAAACCAGGGGCGACAACAGTCACTTTATAACCCCGCTCCCTAGCATAGCCAGCCAAGACGGGCGCTTGTCCTTTACCCTTAGCTGTTGCTGATTCCTGTTCTGCGTACTTGAAATCGTACAGGATTAAGGGTAGCCCTTGGTCAATAGCAGAACGAACAATTGGGTTCATCGCAGAGTAGGATTTACCACTACCCGGGCCGCCACAAACTAAAATCCCTCGCTGGGCTTCTGGTAAATACAGAACTTTTGGGTCTTCAGGTATGCGAGTTATCCGCTCACCCTTAACCACTTCAGAAGACAAGCCTTTAGGACTGCCAATAAATAATGAAACTCTGTTATGCTTGCGCTTCTGTATTTGCAGACATGCCAGCTTCCTCGCGGCTCTTAAATCAATATTGTTCCCCCACCGGGCTGTAGCCAGTTTAGCTTTTTTGCCCTTGCTTTCCAGAAATTTTGCTGTGGCAATAACAAAAACGCAAGCAATCAAACCTAAGCCAGCGGGGGAGAACATTATAGACTCCAGCCCGGTCGGTACAAGTTGGCTAAAATCAGCTTGCTCTGACGTGGTAGGCTTGCTCACCCCCCACCCCCAACTATAACTCCTTCATTTTCTCTAACCCCAAACCAAGGAACGGGCCCGATAAAATAGGGAGTACAAGTTTTTTGCATGAATGGCGGTTTAGCACAGATTCGGAAGAACAAGCCAAAGTCAGCAGTGCCCGTTGATTCCTGAATATTGGTAAGAACTACTTTAAAGGCATTACCATATACAAGCCGCCCAGTTGGTTCCTTACCACCGTTAACTCCAGCTAAAAAACCGTAGCCGCCTTTTACCTGCTGCGATGAACCAGATACCCAGCGTTTACCGTAAAGGGTTCCGTTAGAACCAGAGAAATCGCCTAACTCCAGATATGGGCATTCTTTACCAGGATTGCAAGCTACTGGAACAGTGCGGTCGCCCCTAACAACACTACCAAAGATAAAATAATTAGATCCCACCTTGGCATCACCTCTTTCAGCCTGCCCAAGTACTACAGATGCTATACCAACAACACCAATACCAGAATCAATCTTGCGGGGCATCTTGTCAAAAGGCACTTGGCTCAATCCTGGAACTTGATTAACAAAACTACCCTGCCAGCCTTGAAACTTATTTAGAGGTGTAATTATCAGTCCGGGAATTGACTCAGTAGAATACTTAGCTAAATCAAGCTTACCTAGTGGGATGTTGGCGGCTTCAGGATTTGAAGCAATTAAGCGTGATATTTTACCCCTACCCATGCTCCCTCTGGACATAATTGCTGCTATAGGTGGTACTTGGTTAGCGTTAAGATTACCAATTCCAGGGATTGCCTTAAGTAGAGATAACGGTGTTTGCCATTGCATCAGTCCAATATCTTTAAGCGTGAGTTTTGGATTGATTGGGACAATTGTAGATAATTGCTTAAGAGTAAAAGAACTAGTTTCAAAAGCATCATCAATGTCGCCTAGCATCACCACGGAATCAGCTTTTTGTCCTGCCGACCATTCTCGTGATGGGTCATAACCAAATACTGATATGAGGTTTTGAGGAATCTTTAAATATCCCGGTTGTTGTACTGGTGGTAAAGTATCCCAAGTAATCTTTGACCAGTCTGGTGCTTGCGTCTGATACTTGCCTTGACTATAGGTAATTGTTGGAACTTGCGCTATTAATGGCAATTGAATTGAGCATAAAGCTAAAGATGCTAGTAGCAAACAACTCTGGTAATTCATCGCATGTCCTGAGTATTTAACTTCAAACTTAAATCTGTCCCCATTGAATCAACTGCTCAATAACTGATATCGTTGTACCTGAGATTCTGGCTGAATCTGCGCGTGATTTACCTTGTCGGAGTAAAGCGATCGCAGTTTGTATTTGATTCCATTTAGGAGAACTTTGTCGAATCTGCCCTTGATGTTTAGCAATCAATAGGCCATAGGCTAGAGCATTAGCATCATTCCTCTGTAAAGATGTACCGACAGGTTTGGCTGTGCGTGAAACTGTTGTCAGTTGTGGTGTGTCATTTGGTACAGGGCTTAGTGGTATATTTCTCAGCCGCGGCTGAGGCTTCTCTGATTCCGGCTTAATTACCAAACTTGTATATGAAGGCTGTCCGCCAGTTGCTACTAACTTAAATTGATATTGTTTTTGATTAGTAAGGATAGTAATTTGAGTGCTACCATCGCCGCTTGATGTCATGTTAGGAAATGCAATTGGCTTAATCTGCCTGATAAATAAAACCGTAGCTTTGCCACCTTCACAATTTTGATCATCACCTTTTGAACATAAATTCCCATTTGAGGTAAAAGTAAAGCGGCTTGGATCTCCTATCCATACTTGTTTAATTGTTTCGCCTGTAGCCATGAAATCAAGCGTTAACCCATAACCCTTGGAGACTTTTAACTCAATGCCCATTAAATCAATATCTTGAGAGTATATAACTCTTGCAGGCATAGCCAAAGCTTGAGTAGTATAAATTGAAAATATGGCAGCTAAAGCTAAAATTCTTTTCATAAGTGGTTAAGCAAAAATAAATTGAACAAACATGAATTGGGGTATCTGTCTTGGCAACACTATTAATCGTGAGGTATCGAAGGTTTGTTCAATTTATTCCAGCGAGGATGCTAAGGATATAGCTTGATTGATAAATATTTGAACTGTCTTACCTGCATCTATAACAAATACTTTGTCTTGAGAACTAAACTCGCTAACTTGTCTTTGGTTGGATGCCTGAATATCTCGCAGGACATTCCCAAACGCACCCTCACCAAATCCAGACAGCAAATCTCTGTCTCCATTGGTTGTACTACTAGTTGAAATACCTGATGAGGTAGTGGTTATTTGACTGCTAGGACGATTTTGGATTTCGGCAGCTTTCGCAACACCTGCAATAACTGCGGACATTAAAGAATTTCCAATATTGCTACCTTTACGAGATTGAGCTTTAAGGAAGCTGCCTTCTTTCGATAGAATCAAAACAGAGTTTTCAGGCAATTGTTTTTGTTGAGTTTCGCCATCCTTGTTAATTAAAACTGCAACTCCGTGCAGCTGCACAAATCCTGAAGAGTTTGAATTGCTTAACTGGGCCACAAGGTAAGAACCTACTGGCAAGACTTCACTATTGTCAGCAGCTTTAAGAGGCTTCGATATCTTAATCAGATAATTCTGAGCTACATTGCTTGAATTTTGGGGACTCCAAGCGATAGGAGTTTCTAGCTGACCCTCGGTCTTGCTCCCTACGAGTACACGTTTTGCATTGTAATCAACTTCTTGATTACTAACTACTTGTTGTGATGCGTTCTGGTCAGGCACTTCTGAGCTTTGCCCCGTACCGCCCTTTATTCCATTAACGTCTGGTAATTCATCCTCAACACTAGAACTAGAAAAACTACCAATCTGAGCAGCAGCTTGCCACTGTTGAACAGGGTCTACAGGTTGAGACTGAATTCTAGAAACAGATGCCTGCTTGATAGGGCGAGAAATTGCAACAGGCTTAGGCTGTGGTTGTGTGGTTCTGACAGGAGCGACCAATCTCGGCTGTGGAGGGATAGAACGAACGGCGATAGGTTGCCGTTGAGGTATAACCCTTGGTTGGGGAGAAGGAGCAACATTTACAGGTTTGGGCGATGGGACTGCATCTTGTTCTTGAGTTTGCGCCTTTTGATTACGAAGTTTTTCAAACTTTTCTTGTTGACTAGTCAAAGCCAGTGCTGTCTTTGTCTGTCCTGTTTCGTCAACATTTTGCGGCTCTTGAGATACGTTTTCAGTTTTTGTTGGCTCACCAGTTTTAGTAGTAGCCTGGTTTAAAGCAGACATAGAACCATTAATAACGCTGCCAATCAGGGCGATGAATAAAAGTATTCCACCTCCAACTACTGCCATTTTGATTAAAGGATTTTGTGAAATTGGCCGGGTTGTAGTAAATACTTCCGGCTCGACTTCTTGTTGTTTGTTCTGAGTAATAGGTTCTTGAGGCTTTATGCTATTTACCCCATTCATCGCCGCAAAATCTTTTTTCTTCTGTGAAGATGTGTCGGCATTGTCTATATTACTAACTTCAGTGTTATTTTCAACAGTATTATTAACAGCTTCAGTAGTGTCGATTGTTTGAGTCATTTGCCTAACCCTAAATCTTGAATCTTATATATTTCCATCCCCGCTTGACGAACACGAGAGGCTGTTTGCTGATGCTGGGATGAAATATGAGGAAGTACTGGAGTATCTACCGCCCTCACAAAAATTGTTTTGTTAAACGCAATGGGTGAACCAACCATATTGTTTCCCTGAAACACAATCACTTCAGCAACCATGTCAATTGACCATTTACCTTGTCCAATGTTCTTTGGCTCACTAAAAAGATTGACTTTTAATATTGATTGAGTTGTCCCATTGAAAACGTCGGGAGGTGTTAACTTGGCAATCTCCTTAAGAAAAGGTGCGCGAAAATCTTCAGATAAAGCAAATCCGGTTGACCATGTTGTAGTTGTGATTTTCTGATCTCCAGCCTGGACACCAGAATCAAGTTTTATTTTGTCAGAGGTATTTGGGCTGTATTCATTAAGTGAAACTGGAACTGCATTCCAACTAAGTAAACCCGTCATTGTCTGTCCGACGAAATATGTGATTGCTTCAGGGGAACGCTCGTAATTATTTATTGACGATACTCTGACAGATTCGCCATTGCCAAGTTCTACAAGTGTTGGCGCTTTCGATTCGGCAATTCTACCAACACGCGAGAAATTAAGCAACTCAATAAATAGTAGAAGAGTCACAAGTACAGCATTACCTATTAAAAAGATTGGTGTAAAGTTTAGTTCTTTTCTTTCCAGTAATCTCATTTATCTTTTACCTAAAACAAATTTACTACTACCAGTGATGGCAGAGAAAACAGAAAGACCACCACCAGTACCTATTGCTAAGGCAAGTAAGGGAGAGAAAATTGCTTGAATAAGCTGATGGATTAATGGGTTAGTGGAAGGAGCATTAACAATTGCACTAGCAGCCATTCCAACAATTATTGAGTAAGAAATAAGTACTAATGTAAGAGCAAGCCATCCTGAGAACCAAGCATAAATTGCCTTGCTACTTACAGGCAGTAAAGACAAAACAAGAAAGATTGGTGAAACATAAGCAGTTAAGAGAAATGAAAGCTGTAGTATATATTGAAACGCTGCTTGCATACCATTTAAAATAATAAATACAACACCTTGAACTACATTGTTAATAGTTTCTGCACCAATATCTAAAGGATTCCAGCTACCACTACCAGAACCTAATTTTTTTGATTCTCTAGATTTTATTGCTTCTTCACGTGATTGTTCAATAGCTTGTTTTCTACATTCCTCTTTTTCATTAGTAATGTTTCCTTCAGCGTCTTTTTTTATTCCGGGTAATATTTCACATTTAGCTAATATTGTTTGCGTTGCAAGTACGAAGGATTGATCAGAGTTTACTATTCTTATAGAATCTTTTATAGTTACTCCATTCTTAGTAATATTTAAAATACTTCTATTTAATGTTACTGTGGTATTTTTTAATGCCAAACATGTGCTAGCTAGCATTGCACCATTATTGGTTAGCATTAAAATTACTAGCAAAGGGTAAATAGTTTCATTGATAACATCAGGTGAAAAACCTTCTTCAGAAAATTTACTATACCAACCTAAACTCCACCAACTAATTAATACAACAGCAACCATTGTAGAAGTAGCTACTACAGCTGTGTATACTGGCGCTTGTCCATTAGCAAAATTTGCCCAGTCTTGTTTGAAAGAATTAACCATCATTTCAGAACCTCTATTGACGGATTCTAAAATTTCAGGTGCAATCGTCGTACCTGTGTTTTCTCCAGGTTGCTGCCCATTTGATTGAGCAAAAAAATAATTTAGTAACATTATTGATCCTCCCAAAAAGCATCAATACTAGCAGCAGATCTAATAATTTCTGTAGCAGTTGCGTTCGACTCTACTTCTTGCTTTCTAGCTTGTTCATTAGTGCGGCTAGAAATATCAGCTAAATTGATGTTTGCAGTAGCCAAAGCGCGTGATTGTTTTTGCGATTCAGCATGGATTGATTTAGTTATTACTGCGCTTTGAAGATTTTGTACTGCCATCTTTTTCAAGATGTCTTGCGTAATTACGTCAGCTTGTGCAGCTTGAGCATTATCAAGTGAGTTAACAGCAGCATCGTTAGAAATCTCTGCTTCTTGTGCTTGAACTCGCTGACCCTCAGCACCTAAAATAGACTGAGCTTGACCACGGCTATATTGCTGATTCCAGTCAATTACAGCGGTATTCCCCTGAGCGCCAGCATTAGTTTCAAGTAAATCTGTGTCTTTTTTCGATATTGTGACTTTGATTTTTTTACCAGCATCTAAAGGATCAGGTATTCCCAAGTCACCAACAGTTGAATTTATATCTTTTGTTAGCTCCTCTCCCAGCTCTCCCCATGCTTGTGTAAATTCCTCTTTGTATGCTTCTACATGTCTTTGCAGTGATTGGTATATCTGTTGGAATTGAGTTAAGAAAGATGGGACATTTTGCCCCATAGCGGGAATACTTACAAAAATAGAAACAACAGGTACAGCACTAATAATAATCAACTGTTTGAAAAACTGCATATAAATCTCCTAAATTAACTGTGAATAACTCCGGGGTGCAATCAGAATCAACTATTACTTGCTTATTCTGAAAGTCAAAAGAGTTTGCCTTAATTAATAAAACTGGTGGAACTTCTTTAGTAACATCGAGTTTCGGCAATTTTTCGGTAAGTAATAAATATTCATTTCCAACTTTATAACCTGCTGTTGCACTAGGTTGGGAAAGTTTAGGATTAGCAATTTTCTCATTTATTAATTTAATTAAACTAGGGCTTAAACTAATATATGTCTTAGCCTTATCTATTTGAAATTGACATTTCCTTGTCCTGTCAAGGAATTTAGCATCAGCTTTAGCTTGATGATCACTAATTGTTTTGAAAGCACCAAGAACTAAAACACCACCAACTAAAATAATTACAGCTTTTTTGAAAAACATACTTTTACTTTGTTTGATTTAAGTGACTTAATTAAATAATTACTCTGGAATCATAAAGGTTTACCCTGCTTGATACATGAAACGTAATGCTTGGAGAAGTATAAGAGCCAATCAAACTTATCACGATACTGCAACTTAAAGCGATCGCGCGCGGCTTGTTCCTCCCGACTATTAACAACTAAAGCGAGTAGAGGATATGAAGGATAGTAGCGACACTTGATGTATGTTTTGTTGTAATCAAACAGCCAAAGAGTATATAGCTGTTGGATATCTGGTACAAAAGTTTCATTTTCTTCAATGATTTCAGTTGGAATACCCAGGTGTTCATGAAAGCTGTTAGCCGCACCAGAAACTATTTTGCCTATCAACCTCAAGGGCATATTTTGTAATATTTGTTCACCTGCCTCTGATTTAGCTATGGAAATCACATCTTGAGCCGCTAAAATAATACGACATCCAGACTTGCGAGCGGTAGCACACTTGCGACCAACTAAGCGAGAAAACGCCGGGAACCTCAGCAAGACGCTAGCTTCATCCATGAAGAAAACACTGTTCGGACAGGATAAGGACTGCCTGGAAGCTGCGATGTATGCAGACATTGCAAACACCTCAGATTCTTTATTCGATTGCAAGTTTGTTAGAGCAAAGGTGATAAGTTTAGAATCAGTTTCAAAAGTAGAGGGCTTGCAAATGGCATCACCAATTGAGCTAGCTTTCCAGTACTGGAGTCGCAAGCGAATATACTTGAGCGCTTGATCTATATTTTCGTCTTCATATCCTAAATCAATGCGCTCTGGGACAAAAAACTTTTCCATATCTACCAGCGTTGGTGTGTTAGCCCAAGCAGTAGAACCCAGTCCATCTTCCCTTGCTTCTGTAAACCGACGTTGAATGTCAGAATCTTCGTAGAAAGCTTTTGTGCCAAGAGGAATTAGAGACTCAATAGTTTGAGCAAGAAAACCATCAAACTGTTGCGACCCTAAAACTAGCTGTAAAAGTATTAAATTGACATCGCTGCGATGGGCTTTAACGCGATCTTCCCTTTGTTCTTCAGGAAGTTTTGATAAGTCTAAAGGCTGAACGAGATTATTAGATTGTTTAGAAATATCAAAGTAAAAACCTCCATAGTAAGGTGTAAAATCTCCAAAAGTTCCTGAGCCATCATCATTGGGCAAGTCAATCATCGTGACGGACATCGCTAAGCTTAAACACTCTGCAATTATGGAAGCAATTAAAACTGATTTTCCACTACCAGTCGTACCAATAACCATTAGGTTTTTAGTTTTCGAGAAGTCAATATTTACTGGGGAGTGTCCTTCATCAGCAATTAACTCAAACCCTTGCCCATCGCCTGTAGCAGTTTGAACAATATTAGCCATCGCAATAATCTCACTAGTGAAAAAAGTTGTACGACGATTGTATGGACTAGTCAGTTGTGGTTTTTGCTTTAACAGCAAAGTTTCTAGCCAGATCAACCAACTATATTGGGTTTCACGTGATAATTCAGTGGGTTGGTTAATGTAACCAGAGATCAATCTACAAGCGTCATCAATTTCTTCAGGGCTATCACGGTAAACTAGTATAATCAGCGCTAAATGTTCTGGAACGTCACCTGTATAAAGTTGCTTTTGAGCATCAACAGAGCGCTCAACATTAATTTGTGAAAGCACGTCAATGGTTTTACTGTTGGAGCGAGCTGTGTTGTGCGATCGCTTAGT
Source organism: Nostoc sp. B(2019) (assembly GCF_010091925.1). Taxonomy (GTDB): domain Bacteria; phylum Cyanobacteriota; class Cyanobacteriia; order Cyanobacteriales; family Nostocaceae; genus Komarekiella. The sequence continues at coordinate 11,419 of NZ_WVID01000059.1, forward strand.
AATTAGTTGCTGGGCAACTCTGACCATCTTTGGATCAGCCGGACTAATTTCTGTAATTACTTCGATATCGTGAATAACGTCACGAGAAAAAACGTTCCACAAAAAGCAGATTTGATCTCTAACAGACTGGAAGATTTCCGGCTTTTGAGCAAGTGTCATCACACCAACATATTTCTTACTACCATCACGAGTCGGCAGGCATACCCACTTGCGATCTGCGTAAGGAACACCATTGTTCAGTAAAACAGAAACGGCATGAGTTTGATCAATATATCTATTAGAGTAGGCAAAAGACTCATTAAACTCTTCCCTTAATCCTTGCTCATCAAAAATTAAAGTGTGGGGAACCTTGGTCGGTGTTGAACCAATATGATTAGATAATTCTTTCCAAAGTTGCTTCTCACTCTTTGGCGAGGGATGCAGTTTCATACTAGATAATATTTGTTGATACCTCAAAGAAGCGTTAATTGCTTTCTCTAAAATCTGTGTTAGTACCTTGTTAGTAAGCTCACTCGCACCTGTCGGGGTAAACTTGCGCTGGAGAAAGTTAGAGAGTTTAGTGATAGCCCTATCTATAGGATCGCCTGGCTCAGCTCCTCCAGGCTTAACAGTAAAGGTAGTATAAATGTTTAAGGTAATAGTCTTGCGTTGTTTATTGCGAATTAACTCTTGGGTTCTTGCTAGTTGAGCATAATCTAAAAACTCACTTTCATCAGAAACGGGACTGACGAGACGCTGCTGATAACGTTCTTCAATGTCACTATCACTACAAAATGAACTCCAGCGAAACGTAACTCTTTCCCCCTGTGGGATTTCCTTGCAACCATTTTCAAAGGCTTCGGCGATCGCTTCTACTTGCTTGAAGGAATTAAATGATGGGTGAATTCCTGTGCAAGTATATCCAAAGATTAACTGTAAAGTATTGTTAGCATCACCAACCTGATTTTTACTAAGTAAATAAGCTCCAATTATGTAGCCTGACTTTTTGAGTCTAACAAGCGTAGTTAAATCTAAAGAATCTTCAAAAGGGCTTAACCTTTTATTTTGATTAACTTGAGCTTTTACCATGATTTGGGGGCCTTACGGGAACCGACTTTTCTTTTATTTTGAGGATCAGAATATTTCACGTAACTACGCACCCATAAAGGAGTAATGGGAAAAATCCTAGACCAAAACAGGTGAGGATTTTGACCAGACAAAAATAATATAGTTATCGCTAGCCATATACCAGCCAAAATACTCCAAATCATCCCTGCTCCAAACAGAAATGCTCCAAAAAATCCAACACCGAGGGAAATCAAAGAGGTGGCAAATTGAAAACCTGTAAAGATACCAATAGACGCAGCTTTACCGATGGATTGATTTACGTGTATTAAATCTTTTTTGTTTTTCATATAAAAACGAAGAAGGAGCCAAGGCAATTCGCAATTGTGAATTCGCGGCGGACGCTCGCGGACTCGCTACCGCTGCGTTCGCGGAGCGTCTCGTAGAGAAGATCGCATTTTCAATTGCGAATTGCGAATTGTTTTGACCTGTCCTGTATATGTGGTTCAAGTGCAAGCAGCCGTAATGTCTGCAAACAGAATTTGCTGTGCAATAAATAACACAAGGGTTATGAAGAAGATGCCGACAGGCTGTTGAATAACCTGGGTAATCTCTTGTCCGTCACCGATTGCGTTAGCTACTTTCACACCACTAGCCACAAAATAAACAAACAGCATAACTGTGATTGCTGCATTAATTACTGCTGGCAAGGCGTTCATCAAGGCATTACCTTGGGCCGCAGCACCACCAAACATACACGTCAGAGCTATTTGAGTCGGGTCAAATAGCCCGAACGCATGGGCAGGCATTGCTTGCCCTGAAACAATCATAGTAGTACCGATAGCGTAAATATGATGTTGGTTTTTACGTCCCCACTTGCCTAAAATCTTGGTGAAAATCTGAACCGGCGATTTTTGTACAGGATGGTTATCAGATACTTGATTATATGCCAAAACAATTGCTCCTCTTTTCATGCTAAATCAGGGAACTATGTGAATGTTTGAGATGGAACTTAGAGAGTAAAGTCTTCAGATATAAGTTCTGATATTGTTACCAAGAAAGAATTTCACACTGACAAGCTAGCATTGCTTTTGTACAATCAACAGGTTCAGTTTTTACCTAATTACCCTTTGCTATATTCTGAACTTTTTTATCAGAAAATAACAAAACTGTTAGTAACAGCCCAATAATATCACAGCAGTATTGAATTATGAAACCAGCCGTAAAACTTCTCAAAACTTATTTCGCATTAAGTTATTAACTATCATCAAAAACTCACTAATTAACTTTAATTACTTAATTAGCTTCTCTCTAATTAGTCGTTTGACAGTGTTAGACAAGTTCACGCCCCAGGATTCTGCTATCGTTTCCAACTTTTGTCGCTCAAATTCATCCAAATATATCGGGAGTGGAAGTTTTCTCTTTTTTCGATGATTCATAGAAATTATCAAAAGTCATGAAATATATTTTATGCACATTTGGATGAGCGAATAGGGTGTTTAAACCAAATATTAATAGAAAATATGATAGGATTTAAATATTAAGTTAATCACAAATGATAGTTATTGCGATATTAACTAAATCAGGAGAAGATTAATGGGTCGCAAAAGAGTATATGAATCAACTTTGACAAATGTCACTGTTAGGATAGAGTCAGAATTTATCACTGCTATCAAACTCTATTCTCAAGCAGTTGGAAAGAGCCAAACTCAGATTATGAGGGAGTTTTTAATATCTGCCATTCAAGCTATCCCTGAGCATCAAAAGCAAGCGATGGAAGTTATTGCTAAGTGCCGAGCTTCAAGCTAATCCACAACTACGTACATAGATGTCGAGTGACCGAAAACGAGGGCAAGGGAAGCTCTTGCTGCTGGGGAAGTTGAGGGAGAAGGAAAACCCTTCTCCACTCTTGCTTTTTCCTTCTGGCGACTTCGTGAAACTGAAGCTGAAGTAAGTCAAATCCTTCATCAGCGGCAACGGGTTAAGCAGAAGATGATCACAGCTAATCTGCGGTTGGTGGTTGCGTTCGTCTTTGACGTTGCCGCAGGCATCGCTAAGAAGTATCAGAACCGTAATCTAGAGTTTCCCGACTTGATCCAAGAAGGGGCACTTGGTTTGCAACGGAGTATTGAAAAGTTTGACCCTAACCGGGGCTATAAGTTATCGACTTACGCCTATTGGTGGATTACTCAAGCCATCACACGAGCGATTGCGGAAAAATCTCGCGTTATTCGTCTACCCATCCATCTCAATGAAAGCGGTTGACGGACGAGGCTGTGTCCGCAATGGATGAAAGACTTAATAAAATCAAGAACCGAGAGCGAGAACTGTCTCAATCACTGAGTCGTCGTCCTACCGTAACAGAAATTGCGGAGTCCCTAAAACTCAAGCCTTCTTTAATTCGGGAATCCCTGAATGTCTCGAAAAATTCTGTTTATGCAAGAAATGCGAGTTGGAGATGAATCTTTTTGAAGAAATTAGCTAACACGATTAAACTAAGATTTGATTAAACCCTACATTCCGCCCTTTGAAGTGTCACAATCGTGAATTATGACCTCAAGGCATTACAAAGCGGGTCAACACACTA
>NZ_WVID01000005.1:0-31985 GCF_010091925.1 Nostoc sp. B(2019)
AACAACTTACAATTGTGCAAAATAATCTGTATTCTTTACTACAAAATTAGATGCGCTTACCCTGAGAGGCGTATGAATTAAGTACACTGCCAGAAGCACCTTCAGCTAAGGCAGCTTTGCATAATTTGCTAGTACGTTTGAGAGTGAGAAATTTTGTATCATAATTTATTAACTTATCACTTCTAAGTTTTAAAAAACTTCAAATTTTATGCGGTAAAAGCTAAAAGACCCCTATCTGCAAGCAACAAAGACTGTACCTCCTAGTTGTGCAATTACTTTTGATAGTCAAAGCTTCGGTAATTTTCAATTATGGGTTTTTCATATAAAAATAGTACTAGTTTATTTCTGTTTTAATGGGTAAAACGATTACAAACTCTGTTCCTTGTTCAAATTCTGAGATCACTTCTATTTTACCTTTGTGTTTGTCAACTATCTGGTAACAAATACTTAAACCTAACCCAGTCCCTTTACCTACTGGCTTAGTTGTAAAAAAAGGATCAAATAATTTATTTTTAATCTCTGGTAGAATTCCAGAACCGTTATCTTTGATTCCTACTTTGATGGAAATATCATCTATCTTTAATGTATTTATAATAATTTGTTTATTTTTACGTGATTGACCTTTTTGGTCTAGCAGAGCATCTATTGCATTACTCAGAATATTCATAAATACCTGGTTGAGTTGTGCTGGATAACACTCAATTAATGGTAAATCGCCATAGTTTTTAATTACTTCAATTTCTGACTGAAATCTGTGATTTAGAATTAACAGGGTATTATCAATTCCTTCATGAATATCTACATCTTTCATATCAGCTTCATCTAATCGGGAAAAGTTACGCAAGGATAACACAATTTCCCGGATGCGTTGAGCACCCATTTTCATAGAAAAAAGTAAGTTTGGTAAATCTTTATTAATAAAATTTAAATCAATGTCCTCAATTTTTTCTTCAATTATCCAGATGGGGTCTGGATATTCTTGCTGATATAAATTCACCAAACTAAGTAAGTCTTGAGTGTAGTCATTAGTGCATTGAATATTCCCATAAATAAAGTTAACAGGATTATTAATTTCATGAGCTATACCTGCTACCATTTGCCCAAGAGAAGACATTTTTTCTGTTTGAATTAATTGCCCTTGGGTTTCTTTTAAGTCTTGCAATATTTTTTGAAGTTCTTGAGTTCGTTCTTCTACCCGTTGCTCTAAACTTTGGCGAGCTAGTTCTAGTTCTTGGGTTCGTTCTTCTACCCGTTGCTCTAGACTTTGGTGAGCTAGCTTTAGTTCCTGGGTGTAATCTCCTACCCATTCCACTAATTGATTCAAGGAAGTCGCTAATGTCCCTACTTCATCTTTGCTTGTAACATTAGCTCTGAGTTGAAAATTTGATTCTTGAGTAATTTTTCTGGCAACGTTAGTAACTCTTTGTAGGGGACGGGCAATTAACCTACTGGTGTATAGTGCTAGTAAAGCTGCGATCGCAGCTGATAATAGCATACTTACAACAATTACTTTAATTCGCAGCTTTTGGGCACTATCAAAGTTAGTATTTGCTTGTTTCTTATAAATTTCAGAATATCCTATAATCCGAATTAACTCATCAGAAAGTTTCTCAAATTCAATAGAAATATTAACTTCTTTATTAAAAAAACTTAGTAGTTCTTTCTGGTTAGATTTTGCTTCTTTTGTTGACAAGTTATTTTGTTCAATCTGCTGCCAAAATTTTTTTATTATCTGTGTATAGATTTCAGTATTTTTTTTATAATTATTCAATAAGTTTAACAAATCTGTATTATTTATGATCAAATCATCGGGATATATATTTATAAATATTTCTAATTCAGATAATTGCTGATTAACTTGAGTAATTTCATTCAGGAATTTATTTTTTTCAAATTCCAACCAAACAGAGTTTTCTAACACAGTAACTAACCTTTGTGGATGTAATCTCACTTTGGTTATTTTATTTTCTAAATCTTTTAAAAGAGATTGTTGTTGAGAAGATAAATTCAACTGTCGCTGAGCAAGCCTTTCATAGCGATACGCAAATAAAAAACCACTTATTGTGCCTATAAAAGTAATGCTAACTGCTACCGTATAGCCATAACTAATCTTTCTAGCTATGTTCCAATCATCACTTAAGTGACTAAGATAAATAAAAAGTTTTTTAAAATATTGTTTTGGATCAGCTATCATTCATTTATGAATTATACTATGATAAAAAGTTTCCTTGTCCGAGCTTTTGATAAACTTCACGAATCATATTATAACTAGCATCATTTGCCGGAATTAATTTACTTCCTTTGTACTTTTGGTTTTCTTTAGCAGTCAGCAAACTTTGAATTAGTTTCTCTTGATGCTTAATCATGCGCGATTGTAGGTCTACTATAAAGCTAGATGCTAATTGATTACTAGCAACAAATACATCATTAGGAAGTAACGGCCCTGTAAATATTATAGAAAAATCTTTTTCAAGTAACCCCTCAGATTCTAAAATATTTTTGTATCTGTCAGATGCAGTCGCCCAAGCATCTACTTCACCTTTTTTTAAAGCTTGTACTCCCTTATCACCTAACATAACAATTTTGAAATCAGTTTTTGGATCTAATCCAGCATCCATCAGTAGTTTTGTAGGAGCAAGGTGTCCAGAGGTTGAGCCAACTTTTCGCATAGCAATTGTTTTATTTTTCAATTGAGCTAATAATTTAATTTTGCTATCTGCACGAACTACAATAATAGGATGGTAGTTGCTGCGCTCAATGGCAATTATCGGAATAGCTTTTGCTCTAGCATTCAAGATTAAGTATTCTGAAGGGCCTGCAAATACAATATCTACCTCTCTTGATAACAGGGCTGGTGCTGCTGCTGTAGGATTTTCTACAGGGAAAAACTCAATTTTTATACCTAAGATTTCTTCTAAGACAGTGCGGAAAACTCCATAATCTCGTTGTAAATCTTCAATTCCAGTGGCATCTGTAACTGCAAATTTTAGCTTTGTTGGTGCAGTTATTGTCATCTGCTCTGAGTTTTTAATAGAATTTACTCCTGTTGTACAGCCAGCAGTAAATAGTAGCGAATACCAAAGTAAGTTCCGCCGTTTCATAAGTTTGAATGATATTGCAAATGTAAAATTTCTTAGCTGTTATTAGGAATATACTTATGAAGCTTATTGCTTTTTTGTATTTGTGACTTCTGTAAAATTACGTAAATAAATTTTATAAATTTGTAAATCCTGAGTGTTTTAAATTATTCTTGTTGCTTTATCATTGTTTTTTTGACTAATAAATGATAAAACTATCCAGCAATGCTGAGTTAATTAAAGTTAGGAATTAGGAGTTTTTAATTGACTTACTCCTAATTCTGAACTTTTCTATAACTTTAAGTTCCAAGCAGCAAAAGCTAAAGCCCCCCAACCGGCAAGAAAAGCTGCACCGCCTAGTGGTGCGATCGCTCCCAAAGATTTAACACCACTTAAGCTAAGGGCGTATAAGCTTCCTGAGAAAATAGCAATGCCAATGATAAATAACCATCCACTTGCTACAAGGCTGGGTGGAGGGGACTCGGTGCGGCTAATTAGTACTGCTACAAGCAAAAGTGCTAGAGCATGATACATTTGGTAGCGAGCGCCAGTCTCAAAAATTTCTAGCGATCGCTCACTAATTTTTTCCCGCAAGGCATGAGAAGCAAAAGCACCAGCGGCAACAGACAAACCGCCTAAAATGGCAGCTACGCTCAAAAAAATCTGCGTCATTAGACTTAGCCGTAATTTGGTGTAAAATTTGACGGGGCTGAAGTATAAATCCCTAATTGAATCTAGACTTCAAAATGATATGATACAGCCCCCTCTTCACTCACCTTAAAATTAGCATTGAATTCTTTAGCTTTTTTATCTAGATATTGTCTGGCGTCGGCTGCTGGTAATTGTGATTGCATAGCAAAGCCGAGTACAGTCATCCGCCCATTATTTTCTTCTAGCATTTCATAAAAAACCGATTGCAGGCGATCGCTAGCTTGTTGATTAAGTGCCTTTTTTTGCTGCCGACTTTGACTGTACAATCCCAATGCTAACCATCCCCCCAATATTAAGGTAGGGACACCAAAAACCAGACCACCAACGGCAGTATTATCATCTTGATAAGTCGGATTTTGTGCCGGAAAATCATACTCATCTTTGGGATATACGTTTATCTTGTTTGTAGCATTTTTTTCAATTACCGCTGAGACTGATAACGTTACAAACATGAATCCGAGTGTGAGTAGCCAACCTGCGGCCAATTTTTCAGCAGTCTTCATATTTCCACTTCAGATTTTAACTTTGCTAGCGATTCTAACTTTACTTTCGCAAAGGTTCCAGTATCTCAATCTGGGCTTTTTAGCTGTTATACCTTACTGTTTCGCCAACTCCAGCACCTTGAAGAAGCAGGGTCATTCAGTGCGTATAAGATACCCCAGCAATCATGTAATATTTTAATATACTTATTCCCTGTAAAAATTCGGCGTTACACAATTTCAAAATAATGATTGTAGGGTAAACATCCTGCGTGTCTCAAAAATGTAAGGACAGGTGAAACGCCTATCCTACCAATGCATCAACATTATCCCGCTAATATACAAGACTAAAATTCCAAATCAAATACTTTACAAATCAAAAAATCGGTGCTCAGTAGACCTAGTGCAGATATTACTATGATACCATTACCGTCTCAGAGAAATCCTTATATCATTGGTCGTCCTATTAGTGAACCGGAACTATTTTTTGGGCGAGAGGAAGAATTATCGTTTATTGAGGAAAATCTAAAACGAGGCGAAAAAGTTATATTAGTGCATGGTCAAAGACGTATTGGTAAGTCATCCCTGCTTCATAAGATTTCTAAATGCATCAAACTAGATAAGTTTGCTTTTGTTACCTTTGATTTAGAGCATTATAGCCAAGAAAAAATTGAGTATCTCTTAGAGAACTTAGCGGAAACCGTTATCGAACAATTGGAAATTACTCCAGACAAAGTAGTAATACCCAGAGTCAAACAAATACAAGAGCAAAAAGATATTTTTTACACAAAATTCTTACATCAAATTTATGAATACTTAAAAGCTACTAATTTGGTATTGCTTTTAGACGAATTTGATACTTTAAACGATAAAAATATAGGTGCAACATTAGAATCATTATTTAAGCAATTAAACCATGTTGTTTATCAAAATAAAAGATTATTTGTAATTATTTTTTCTGGTAGGCAATCCGCAGATATATCAAATTTAATAGAAATATTTCAAAATGTACCTATTGTAGAAGTTGGATTGCTAGATGACGAGAGTATTAAGCAGTTGATTATCAAACCTGCTGCGAATTCTCTAAAGTACGAACCAGAAGCTATACAAGCAATTACCAACTTATCCGCAGGACATCCGTACTTCATTCAAGTCTTATGTTTTGCGATTTTCAGTAGAGCGCGAGAACTAGAAAAATGGCAAGTCACTGAAGAAGATGTAGAAACTATTGTAGATAAAGCTATTGAACTTGCCGAAGCTGGCTTTACATGGTACTGGGAGGCTTTATCTGTACCAGAGAAAATAGTGTTTTCTGCTGTGGCGGAGGCGCAAAAGATAGCTGTTAAAAAGAATGACCAACAACTACAGGAAGACCCCTTAATGATCCTAGAAGGCAATGATGTCTTGTCAAAATATTTGCTAGAAGAACTAGCTAGAGAATTAACATATAAGGGTTTTTTAAACGAGCAAGGCAATAAAATCAGAATAGAATTAGTCCGTCGTTGGTTACTGCAACGTCACCCATTGTGGGACGAAATCAAAGATTTAGAAAAACTAGATCACCAAGAAGTTGATTCTAGCAACAAAATACTTAATCCAACACCTCAAATAAGCAACGAAGTCAGCAACGAACCCATAAATAAACAGCAAATTAGTATTATTGAAAACGGTGATTTAAATCACCATCCTCAAAGTTTTAATCATCATGTATCTTCTGTCAAAACTTCAAAACCTAAAAATGATCTCACTAAGCGTGAAATCTGGTTAATTGCTGGAATGATTCTTTTAGGAGCCGCTGCGATCGCTTCTTTTATGATCATGATTTATTCTTCAAAGCAGAGCGATCGCCAAGATAAAGTGCAGAACTTGATATCAATTGTAATATCTAGCGATCGGGCTGAGTACTGAATCATGGGCTTACACTCAAAACTCAGTACTCAGCACTCACCACTACTGAAGCGTCGCTTCTAACAGACGCGAAAAATAGAAGCGAGTCCGAGTCATTGACTGTCTTTGTACTGAAAAACCATTACTTTCTAAGATTTTTACCACATCAGCCTCACGATGCAGATAAGCACGAGTGGCTTTACTTGCTCCAGGAAAGAAACTGCCAATTTTCTTGAGTATACTGAGAGCGAAAGTCTTCGGTGCAAAACTGAGAATTATCCGCGACTGCGCCAAAGAACAAAGATGAGAAATCATCTCATCTGCTTTTTCTTGGGGATAGTGGATGAGAACATCCAAGCAAATAACAGTGTGGTAACTACCATTCAATGATTCTAAATCTTGCACGGCGAAAGTAGGATTTTCCGCGTTTCCCAAGGTTTCTAAGGCTCTATCCTTGGCTTCTGTCACCATTTTTTCAGAAATATCGCTGGCATAAATCTTAGCACCATCTGCCGCCAAGGGTATGCTGAGACTACCTACACCACACCCTGCATCACAGATTGATAGCTCTGCTAAATTGTTATCAGCTTTCAACCAGCCAAGAACTGTATCTACAGTTTGCTGGTGTCCATTGCGGATGTCTAGCTGGACTTTGTTGACTTCGCCATCGCCGTATATCCGCCTCCAACGGTCAAACCCTGTGGAATTGAAATACTCACGAACTATTGTTTTATCGTCGGTTGCGTTCATAAACTGTGATTTTTTAGGGTTCCCAATGCTTAAAATTATCATTGATAGGAACCCACAAGAGCGGTATTTCAGATTTTTACATTTATTTGGGTAGGCTCAGACTTTAATCTGAGTTTTATATAATTTCACTATTTATAAGTCATGGATGACACTTTTCACTCTTGAAATATCGATTATTTTAGTAATAGAAACTTCCACTCTTATTTCTATCTATAGATGTGAATAACGCCTTTCTTAAGATAGAGTTGTTGTTGCGCTCGCAACATTTATGCTGTTAAAGATTTAAAAATTAGTAAATAATGATACTAAATGATCTAATAAATATCAGCAAAAATTCGTGTGTTTTTTATTTATAATTAACTTTAACATTTAGGTTTATTTATTGCCAATGATACCATCGCTAACAGACAGCCCTATTATTGCATTTACAATTCTCCTGACAGTAATTTTTACTGTACCTCCTATATTTGAGCGACTCCGGCTTCCTGGATTAGTGGGGTTGCTTGTAGCAGGTGTAGTTCTAGGACAAAACGGGCTAAAGCTATTAGATTCTGAGTCTGATACTATCAAATTACTCTCGGACATTGGCAAGATTTATTTGATGTTCGTGGCGGGTTTAGAAATTGACTTAGAGCAATTTCGTAAAACTAGGAATCGCTCAATTGGGTTTGGTACTCTGACATTCATAGTACCAATGATTGCTGGCATTCTTGTAGGACGTTTATTTAATTTTGGTTGGAATGCTTCATTTTTAATTGGTTCTTTGCTTGCCTCCCATACTCTGTTAGCATACCCAATCGTGAGTCGTTTGGGAGTTGTAACAAACGAAGCTGTAACAGTTACAATTGGTGCAACAATTTTTACTGACACGGGTGCTTTGCTAGTGCTAGCAATTTGTGTTGGGATTCATGGAGGGGAATTTTCCGCCTTAAGTTTAGCGACTTTATTGGGTGGATTAGCAATTTACTCTGCTGTTGTTCTATTTGGTTTTGACTGGGCAGGAAAAGAGTTTTTTCGTCGCTCTGGGGATGAACAAAGTAATCAGTTTTTGTTTATCTTATTAGCATTATTTTTAGCATCTGTGGGAGCACAGGTAATTGGAGTTGAGAAAATTGTTGGTGCATTTTTAGCAGGATTAGCCGTCAACGATGTTCTAGGACGTAGCCCAGTCAAAGAAAAAGTTGAGTTTATTGGCAGTGTATTATTTATCCCTTGTTTCTTTGTAGATATGGGATTGTTAATTAATATTCCTGCATTTATCAAAACCCTCAGTTCAATTTGGCTGACGCTAGCAATTGTAGTGGCTTTGATTGGCAGCAAATTTATAGCGGCATTTTTAGCCAAACTGTTTTATCGCTACAATACAACAGAATTCCTGACCATGTGGTCATTATCTTTACCACAGGTAGCAGCTACACTAGCAGCAACGTTGGTTGCCTATCAAAGTTTAAATCCTGCTGGTGAGAGGCTAATCAGTGAAGGTGTCTTAAACAGTGTAATTGTCCTGATGCTGGTTACTGCAATTCTCGGCCCGGTAATCACAGCCCGATTTGCTAGTGCGTTACAGCTAACCCCCGCAGATATAGAAACAGATAGTCTAACAACTTGGTGGGATTATGAGACTCAGCAGGTAGAGCAACAAGATCAATTTACTGTAGTAGTGCCGATTTACAACCCTGAAACTCAGCGCTATCTAATAGAAATGGCAGCACTCCTAGCTCATCATGAATCTGGGCGGATTGTGCCATTAGCTATTACTAAAGCACACATCCACATGGATGATCCGCAGTTAGTTATAGCATTAGAACAAAATCAGAAAAGATTGAGTTTAGCTAGAGAAATCAGCCAAGAGTTTGATGTAGAAGTGTCACCTGCAATTCGGATTGATGATGATGCGGCTTTGGGAATTAGTCGTACCAGTCGAGAACAAAACTCTAGTTTAATCGTGATGGGTTGGTCGCGGACAACAGGTTTGCGTGCCCGTTTATTTGGTAGTGTAATTGATAGCGTCTTCTGGTCTTCTCACTGTCCAGTAGCAGTAACACGCTTGTTGAGTAGTCCTACAACAATTCGCAAAATTCTCGTACCAGTCGGAGACTTAACGCGTCAAACCATCGGTGCTGTGCGATTCGCTCAAATTTTGGCTGATGTCAATCAGGCTGAGGTGGTACTATTACATGTATGCGATCGCAAAATACCCCAAACCTTGGTAGAAAAATTTGCATCTCAATGGACTGATATCGCTGCTAAAAGTCAGTTACAGGTGAGTACAAATATTCACGCTATTAGGGGTGATGATGTCGCTAGAGTCATAATTCAAGAAGCTAAAGCATTTGATTTAGTAGTGTTACGTTCCGTCCGTTATCGCACAGCAGGGGGATTAGCCGTCAGCCAAGTGACAACGCAGGTAATTAAAGAATTGAAGTGTTCAATTGTATTGCTAGGAGAACCTAACTCTTGATCTGAAAGTCAACATAAGTAAAAAGAGAAAAGCAAAAACAGAATCTTTTTTTTACTTTTGACTTCAAGATGTTAATATTAACCACACCTAGAATTATTGATTAATAGCTCTAGCAAATTGCGATCGCTTTTCAGCCAGTTGAGCATTGATAGGAACAAAAAAGAGCGATCGCCTTTACAGATTTTGAGTTAAGGAATGGTTAGCATTCCTTTTAAATAAGATTAAAATTCAATAAATCTAAATTATTATCACCATCAATAACATAAAGCTGGGAGATTTGATTTTTAGCCGCTACAGTCGGAAATTTACCCACAATAATCTCATTTTTAAAGCTAATTTACAGGAATTTACGTACCAGGTTATACCAATTTAAAAAAAGAATGTGACAGATAGATCATGTAGAGACGTTGCATTGCAACGTCTCTACATAATATTAGGTTTTTTTATCTTTTTATTGAAATTTTACTTCTTCAAGAGCTAGCAAATCTTGAAAATATAACTAGGAAGAACAAAAGTAAACCTGAATTCTTACCTTGCATAATATTCTGCCTAAACAAAATCAAAAGAATTAACAATCAAATCTAAGCTTTGTTCATTTTAAACATAAATCTTATCTTGTATACTTTTTTAAGTGTGGTGTTCACGGTTTTTTACTTTGATTTTTGGTAAATTAAGGCTTTCTTAAATCAAAGTATTTTAATTTATATTTAACTTACTTCCAAGCGAATTCTAACTAATTGTCCAAAATAGATATGTAGTTAGAACATATTTTTTTATTGAAAATGAAAGTCGAAAAATGCTTTCATTCATGTCGTTGAGCTTCCTCTTCCTGGAGGAATTTCACTTTGAATAATGGGAATTTAATTCTGATGGCAACTTCTGAAAATAGCAATCAAACTGCTGGGTCACAAGATACTAGCAACAATTCAACTGGTAATAACAATTTTTCTTTCAGTGATGGCAAATGGCAATCGAGCGATCGCAGCACTTTAGTTAGTGGTGGTGGCTTCGGTGGCGCTGCTGCTGATGGCAACTCATCCACAACTAATAAAGATGGACAGTACGCCTACAATTCTGAGCGACCACTCGACGAGCGGGCTTTAACTGATACTAATAATCCGTTCAGTCAACTGATCGGAGTCGTTGGCGGTGATACCAGTGCATTAGGTGGTGGTAGCAACCCCTTTGCTGGTGGTAGCGCCTCTGGTGCTAATAATGCCAATCTTCCTGGTAACTTGCCATTTGGCAGCACTCCCCCCTCAAAAGAGAGTGGTAGCAAACTACCTGAAACTGGTAACGGTCTACCTGTACCTTATAAAAGTGACAACTGGATATCTGATATTCAAAACTTAGATGGCGCAAATGCTAGTGCCAACAGTGGTCAAGGTAACGGTAACTGGTTATATGGTAGTAAAAACACAACCGACGGTAATGGTAACTGGAATTTTGGTGATGGCAACACAACCAACGGTAACGCTAACTGGAACTATGGTGATGGCAGTAAAACCGAAGGTAATGGCAACTGGGGCTTTGGTAACGATAACAAAACCGACGGTAATGGTAACTGGAACTTAGGTAATAACAATGACATCTTTGGTAATGCCAATACACAAACGGGTAAGAACAATGATGTCCTTGGTAGTGGCAACACTAGCAATGTAAGTAACAGCAACCTGCTTGGAAACCGGATTGAAGCCAGTGGTGATGGTAAAACGCTCGTTGGTAATGAAGGCTGGAATTTCTCTGTTAGTGGCGAACTGACATCGCTAGGTAGTAGTACGCCCAGCCAAGCGATCGCCACTGATGTCATCAGTTTACTCGGTAGTCCTGACCTTGTAACATCCGCCATGTCAAATCCAGGCTACAACAACCCAAATTATGATTTCTCTGCCACAGTCTAAAACTTTGTAGCAGACAGAAACCAGTTTTTGCATTAGTAAGCCTGTCAATTGTGGTGTGGCGATGACAGTTTTCGCAGACTTGAGTTGATTTACATTTTGAATACAATACATCTCGGTTAAACTTTAAAATTGACATTGCTTTCATTGAGCGGATGCAAGAATCAATTTTTTAGCACTTCAAAAATTTTAATCTGTAGTTAACCGAGAGTATTGCTCTCTAAAATGCATTACCCACTTGCGAAGGCGTTTAATGTTGTACATTTTCATTGACATAATTCACAAAGTATGTTGATAATTATAGTTTGTGGAAACTTTACCTCATAATATAAACGCTTGGCTAACGTCATTGTCATAGGTGCCCAGTGGGGCGATGAAGGAAAAGGTAAAATAACAGACTTACTCAGCCGTTCCGCAGATGTTGTGGTACGTTACCAGGGGGGTGTCAATGCTGGACACACTATTGTAGTGAAGGGTCAGACCTTTAAACTACACTTAATTCCCTCTGGTATCTTGTATCCAGATACCGAATGTATTATCGGTTGTGGGACAGTTATTGATCCTCAGATTTTAATAGCAGAGCTCGACCAATTAAAAGAATTAAATATTTCCACTGACCACCTGCTGATATCTGAGACAGCCCACGTAACAATGCCTTATCATCGGTTGATTGATCAGGCGTCGGAGGAACGACGGGGAAGTCATAAGATCGGCACAACCGGTCGGGGCATTGGCCCGACTTATGCTGATAAATCTGAACGTACAGGCATTAGGATTTTAGACTTGATGGATCCTGATGGACTGCGTGAGCAATTAGAGTGGACGATCAATTATAAAAACGTCATTTTAGAAAAACTTTACAACTTGCCGCCCCTAGATGCCAAAGAAGTAATTGAACAGTATTTGGGGTATGCGGAACGTTTACGACCTTACGTTGTAGATACATCGTTGAAAATATACGATGCAATTTTGCGACGGCGCAATATTTTGTTTGAAGGCGCACAAGGCACACTTCTCGACCTAGATCACGGAACTTATCCCTATGTCACCTCTTCTAACCCTGTCGCTGGGGGGGCTTGCGTTGGTACAGGGCTAGGGCCGACAATGATTGATCGGGTAATTGGAGTATCAAAAGCTTACACGACACGAGTGGGAGAGGGGCCATTTCCCACCGAACTAGATGGAGAACTGGGTGAATTATTGTGCGATCGCGGAGCCGAATTTGGCACAACCACCGGACGTAAACGGCGCTGCGGCTGGTTTGATGCTGTAATTGGTCGCTATGCCGTTCGGATTAATGGCATGGACTGTATTGCACTCACTAAACTGGATGTCCTCGATGAATTAGAGGAAATTCAAGTTTGTGTTGCATATAACATAGATGGCGAACGCTGCGATCACTTCCCCACCAGCGCCCGTCGGTTTGCCCGATGTCGCCCTATCTACAAAACCTTACCAGGATGGCAGGTATCAACAAGCCACTGCCGCACCCTGGAAGACTTGCCACAGCAAGCACTAGACTATCTCAAATTTCTGGCAGAATTGATGGAAGTCCCGATCGCGATCGTCTCCCTAGGAGCAAGCCGCGATCAAACCATAATTGTCGAAGACCCCATCCACGGCCCCAAACGTGCTTTATTGCACGCCGACGGCACACCCGCCTCTCTGCTAAGTGCTAGTCAGTGCTGAGTAATGAGTAATGAGTGCTGAGTTATTAGTTACAAAGTCCAGAGTCAAAAGTATTGACCCTTGACCCTTGACTAATGACAACTGACAACTAACAACTAACAACTAACAACTCCTATGGCTCTCACAGTCGAATGTCAAAAGCGGCCAGAAGGTAGCAAGCCTAGAGCTTTGCGCCGTTCTGGAGAAATACCCGCCAATTTATACGGTCACAAAGGTACAGAGTCAATTTCTTTGACTATTAATGCCAAAACCGTTGAGCGCTTGCTCAAAAAAGCTTCAGTCAACAACACCTTAATTGATTTAAACGTTACTGATATACCTTGGCGAGGCAAAACCCTGCTGCGGGAACTTCAGATACATCCAGCAAAAGGTACGCCTTACCACCTCAGCTTTTTTGCGGTTGCTGGTCACGGCGACACCACTGTAGAAGTACGGCTACGTTTTGTCGGAAATGCTGTTGGTGTCAAACAAGAAGGTGGTGTGTTAGACACCGTGATCACTGAATTACAAGTGAGTTGTGCGCCTGAAAACATCCCAGATATCATTGAAATTGATGTTTCTAACATGCAAATTGGAGACAGTTTGCATATCCATGAGATAGTCTTTCCTGAAGGTGTGACAGCTTTAGCTGAACCAGACCGACTCGTTGTCAGCGTTTTGCCACCACAAATCAACGATGATACGGAGACTGAAACAGTAGTCTCTTAAGCTACGTAAAGTATGTCATGATTTTTGATGATACCAGGGGAAAACTCCTGGTTTTTTTGTATTTGAACCGCTTAAGGCGCAGAGAGCGCAGAGGGAAGAGATGACAGAAGCGACCCTGCCAGTTTTAATTCAGCAAATGTTACAGCCTGGATTTTATCCCCATACAGTAACAGAACCCATTCAACTAATTCAAACCCATATTTCTTATGTGCTGCTGACTGGAGATTATGCTTATAAGCTGAAAAAACCTGTGAATTTTGGCTTTTTGGACTTTTCCAGCCTAGAAAAGCGGCAGCATTTTTGTCACGAAGAGTTGCGCTTAAATCAGCGGGGTGCAGCCGAACTATATTTGGAAGTTTTGCCTGTGACTGTGGAGGGAGAGCAATACCATTTAGGGGGAACAGAGAAGCCAGTAGAATACGCGCTGAAGATGCGCCAATTTCCCCAAGAGTCACTATTTAGTACACTTTTTGAAAAAGGTAAGCTAAGGGAGACACACCTAGAAGAATTGGGACGGGTAGTGGCTCAATACCATGCCCAAGCACAGACGAATGATTACATTCGTAGTTTTGGTGAAGTTCCGCAAGTTCGGGCTGCAATTGATGAAAATTATCAGCAAACTGAAAAATATATCGATGGCCCCCAAACGCAGGTGCAGTTTACAGAAACAAAGCGATATACAGATAACTTTTTTGTAGAACGTTCAGAATTATTTGCTAATAGAATTCAAAATAACTACATTCGTGAATGTCACGGGGATTTACACCTGAGAAATATTGCTCTGTGGCACGACAAAATCATGCTGTTTGATTGCATCGAGTTCAATGAGCCGTTTCGCTTTGTCGATGTGATGTATGATGTGGCGTTCACGGTGATGGATTTGGAAGCGCGACAACGCCACGACTTAGGTAATGCGTTTTTAAATTCCTATATAGAGCAAACTGGAGACTGGGAAGGCTTACAGGTACTCCCTTTGTATTTGAGTCGTCAAGCTTATGTCCGAGCAAAGGTAACTTCGTTTTTGCTAGACGATGCCAGTGTACCCATGACAGTAAAGGAAGAAGCGACGAAAACCGCTGCTGACTATTACAAACAAGCTTGGGAGTATACTAAACCTCAAAAAGGACAATTGATTTTAATGTCGGGGTTGTCAGGTTCGGGGAAAAGTACGACAGCACGATATTTAGCTCGTAAACTTGGAGCAATTCACCTTCGTTCGGATGCAGTGCGGAAACATTTGGGGGGAATTTCCCTGTGGGAAAGAGGTGGCGATGATTTATATACACCTGAGATGACCCAGAAAACTTATGGGCGGCTGTTGGAATTGGGGATTATGCTAGCTAAACAAGGTTTTTCAGTGATTTTGGATGCTAAGTATGATCGTCGGCAGTTGCGGCAAGAGGCGATCGCCCAAGCTAATAAGCACCAACTTCCTCTGCAAATTATCAACTGCACAGCACCCTTAGAAGTTTTGCAAGAACGCCTTGCCAACCGCACTGGTGATATTGCTGATGCCACTGCCGATTTATTAGCCTCACAACTCAAGCAAGCGGAACCTTTTACTGAGGAAGAACAACCATACGTGAAGATTTTAGATACAACTCAACCACAACAGGCACAATTAAAAGAAATAATTCCCCAATAGTCTTTTTACTTATGGCAGATAAAAAGAACGACTTTCTCAATATTTCTCCAGACTTCTTTTCTCAACTGTTATTTGGGGCATTTTTAACCTTTATATTGTTGATGACAAGGTCTTCACCAGCCCTGAGCATCTTTCTAGGGATCATGGGAGGTTTCACTTTAGGCTGGATCACAAATGCCAGCAAAAATAGCCGCCAACCTCCATCTGTAGCCTCTTCTGATGGTGTCGATACGGGACTAAAATACTGGTTATTTTTCATGCTTGGCTTTGTGTTTTTGGGGTATCCTGCACCCATGAGTATTTTCCTAGGTGCTTTAGGTGCTTTAGGTGGAGGCTGGATTACTGCTTGGTGGGGTAGTAAGGAAGAAACTAGAACTCAGCTGCAAGTCGAAGAGTCAGAAAATGGTGAAGTTCAAATCAACCAGAGAACTACTAAACAGCAAAGAAAACCTACCCGTCGTTACCGCCGCACTCCTGGAAGTATCAATTTTAAGTTTTGGGAAAGGTAGGGATTGGGTCATGGGCATCGGCCTATACCCAATGTCCATGACCCAATACTTTTTGGTTAAAAGTGAAAGGGAATAGGGAAAAGGACTCTTCCCTTTACCACTTACCCCTTAACCTTTACCCAGACCACAAGAGAAGTTCTGAGTGCTTATAAAGGAAAGTATTGCCTCAATCCCTAGTATGTTTTTATATCTCTCCAAATTACTGCCACTGTTCTTTTACCCGTTGGGACTAGCTTGCGTAAGTTTGGTTGTGGCACTAGTAACGTTGTGGAAACGACCGCGCATTGCGACGATCGCCATTGCCTTAGCGCTAACTTTATTGCTATTTTGCAGTAATGCTTGGCTGGCTAAATCACTGGTGCGATCGCTAGAATGGCAAAATCTCCCACCCGCCCAAATGCCAAATGCAGAAGCAATTGTAGTTTTGGGTGGCGCAACTAAATCAGCTTTTCCCCCAAGACCTACGGTTGATTTAAGTGAATCGGGCGATCGCGTGATTTACGCCGCGCAACTATATCGCCAAAAGAAAGCTCCTATAATCATTGTGAGTGGGGGCCGCGTCAATTGGCGCGGCGATGGTTTGCCAGAGTCGGCAGATATGGCAAATGTTCTCACATCTATTGGGATTCCATCTGAGGCAATTGTTCAAGAGCCTGACTCATTCAACACTTATCAAAATGCTGTAAATGTCCACAAAATTCTGGAATCTCGTGGAATTCGCCAAGTGTTGTTGGTAACTTCGGCAATGCACATGCCGCGATCGCTTAAAATTTTCCAACGTCAGGGGATTAATGTCATTCCTGCACCTACTGACTTTCTCGTCAGTCAGGGTGAACTGCAAGAACTCGGCAGCACGCCCAAAGCCGCTATACTAAATTTATTACCTGATACTGAGAACTTGCACCAATTTACCACCGCTTTAAAAGAGTACATTGGTACTTTTGTATATCGCTTGCGTGGTTGGCTTTAATCAAGTTAAGAGTTATAAGTTGTGAGTTATTAATTATTAGATGCGTTAATTTGCTGAATTCAAAACTTAGCTTTTCAAGTTCAAAACTCCTAATTCCTAACTTCTAACTCCATTAAAATTATGTCTAAAAATTTACCCTATATTATCCCATCTTCTCAAAATTCAGTTGATGAAACCTTTGCAGCTCACCAAACAACCCATCAGTTCTACCAAGAAGTTCAAACGCGGTCAGAGTTTCAACGTTACTGTGAATGGTATTACACAACAGCAGAACGCAACCGCCAAGATTTAGAAAAAATGCGCGGCGAACTGAATATTTTTCAGTGGTTTCGCCGCCGATGAATGTTTAGATAATTTCTAACTCATTCTCACGCAAATGAGCTTTAAATTTTTTACTGAACTTGACTAAAATTGGCAGGTTAGCGCTTACAGGTCTACCTTGCCATTCTGTGGCAATACCTATGACTTCGCCTTCTTCACCTTTGAGGTCAAAAGCCTGACCTTTATGCTCAGGATGATGGTAAACTAATACCGAATCTTTAACGCGGACGCGATCGCCAACTTTCATAACAACATTCACACCTAACTTTTGTTTTTCCACAAGTATCTGCTATAAAATAGACGATTAAACCGCCTAAGATTTGATGTAATCAGCCATTTCTTAACATTTAAAGGGGCGCGACGACGCACCGAACCCTCCAAATCCAGGCACGTTTTAGGCATCCGTGCCAACTTTGATAAGTTTTTTACTACATTCTTTTTTTGGTATCCCAAGAGTGTTAGGCTTCACTTCATTATTGAAAAACTTATTTAATAAGAGTGAATTAGATTTGTACAATTGACTCCATATAGCTAGTCCACAATTGTCGGTATATTTGGCAAAACTAACGTGTTTAGCCAGCAATATTTCTTGGTTTGCAGTTAGTTTTATGTGAGTCTTAATTGACGTATACAAGCCTGACACCTCCAGAAAATCATTAATATCATACAATAAACTAGTTGTAATTTATCAGATATAAATTATGTTAGGTTTTGTAATATTTAAGTAGAAGATTAGTCAAACTTTTGGCTATGTAGTAAATACTTCATAGCTATCTCTCGTTTTAATTGCTTTTTTGAAAAGTAGACGGTTTCAGAAAGCGATCGCCTAGATATTAGATTATACAGACGCACTGTTAAGGCATTTCTACTTACTAGATACATAAAGTCTGCCTATGCAGGCTTTTGATATCGATTAGTTTAGAATCTTCATCCTCAGTTTCCGTCTTTATCCAACAAACAGGGAAACGAAAAGGAATGAGACGACACCAGATATACTTAGTACTTTAGAGTTATCACCCTTTTATCTTGACTCTAAAATGTTCCCAAGGTCAACTCTTTTGCCAATTTTCGCGCAAAGTAGAGGTATTGTTTGGGATGTTTTCCAGACGGGGAGTTATGGAATCCACTATTGCTTAGGGCGCTATCAGGACGATCGCTCGCGATCGGTTGTATGCAAACTCTGACCTCTCTCTAAACCTGCGTTATTTTAAAAACATTACTACATCACGACATTTCTCCTTAACATCACGAATTTGATAAACAATATCGCGACTTTCATAAACAATATCGCGACTTTCATAAGCAATATCGCGACTTTCATAAGCAATATCGCGACTTTTATTATCAATATCGCGACTTTTATAAGCAACATCACGATATTTCGGTATTACCTATTCCCCAATCCTCAGCCCCTAATTCTCGAACGGACAAAGTTGCTGTACTCTTCGGGGAAGTTGCTGACACATCTGTTGGAATCCTAGAGGATTCAGCTGTGACCAAGCAAATAATCCCAGACTTGTGCCACCCACAAGCAACGCCAAAAAGCCTCCAAGCATAACCAACTGTTTATCCCGGCTAGATTTTTTAACTCGGATTGGAGTTTGTCTAATTACTGGTGGTTCCTCTGAAAGATCCAAATCTAAGTCTAAATCTAGCAGTGCTTGCGAACTTTCTGTGAAAGAGGTTGGTTCTTCTTGTTCTTGTTGTTCTGCTTCTACAATCTCTAATGACTGCTGCGTTGGAGTAAAAGGTACTAAATACTCTGGTGAAACACGGCAATAAGTCAGAACAACCGACGTATTATCATGACCGTTTTTCGTGTTTGCCAGATTAATCAAATCGCGGACAGCATCTTCAACTGCAAGTTGACGTGTCAGTACAGGTGTTGCGTAATCCTGCCAAGATTGTTCTACCCAGTTATTGTCGCTTAAACCATCAGAACACAACAGCAATATGCCGTCTTCTTCCAAGATGAATCGCTGAATCTTGATATGCAGAAATTCTGCATCTTTTGTGCCCAATGCTTGTGTCAGAGCAGTTGCATCTGGTCTAAGAAGCGCTTTTCGATATAAACTCCGGGCAAAGCGTACTTCTCGCGTCGCTACATCATCATCTACTGTAAGTAACTGACAATAGTTGCGAGTAATCCAATAAGCACGACTATCGCCGACATTAACTAAATAAAGTTCATGGGCATTTTCTGACCGCCATCCAGCAGTCGTTTGTACTCGTTGCGGCACTTGCACTGCCATCACGAGGGTTGTAGCCATGCGTTCTCTACCTTGGCGTTTTTGCTCCTGATTACGGGCGTAAATCACGTTATTTACTACCCGCAAACTAGCCTCTAATTGTTCCTGCAACAATTTTGGCGGTACGAGTTCAGTTTGTTCTGCTACCTCTGCTAGTAAGGCACGAATTTGCAACTTCAAAGACTGTACTGCTAACTGACTGGCAACCTCGCCGCCTTCGTGTCCGCCAATGCCATCGCAAACAATTGACAAATGCGGCAGTATGGGGTGATCTAAGTTATTGGAAGCAGTAGGGTAGCAACTATCTTCATTTTGTACCATTACTGGCCCAGTATCACTAGCCCCAGCCACTTTCAGGCTTAATGGTAATTCTGCTACGGATGATAGTAGTAACTCATTAAGTTGAGTAGAAATAGTCTCTAACTCTACCTGAGTTTCACACATCTGCTGGACTATGTTCTTTAGCTTTTCGGCTACTGGTGTCTTTGCAGATGCTACCCAAGGCTGCCAACATTGTCCCAAATTTTGTAGAGACGTTTCATGAAACGTCTCTACAAGTTCCAATAATTGCACACACCAACCTTGGACTCTTAAGTTATCCAGCACCAGCAAACTGTGGGCGACTCCCATTTCCGATAGAGGTGTCCAAAGCTGAAGAATTTGCCACAGCCAATAAACTTGTCGTACCGCTGTTGCTTGCTCCCATGCATCGGTAATAGTCGGGTAAATATGTCCCGTCTCATCGATTGGCACATTTTCTAGCAAGAGGATATCATTTTCATCTTGCTCAAAGGAACGAGCAAAACCATAAGCCTGGGGCAGGTGCGATCGCTCTTGATATAATCGTAAATAAGGAATTACTTCTTTTGGCAATTCTTCCGGCACATCGGGTGGTAGTCCCGGTTGAGTATCCAGCCAAATCTGGTGCGTAATCACCTCATACCTATCTGCTACCTTTGTGCCTGGTGTTATTTTTGCAGAAAATGAGCCAGTAGCCCAGAGATAGCGATGTACTAGAGGAGTTTGACAACTCGTACAAAGACTATCTCCTACAGGATTAATGGGGTTATTACAGCTTGGATTTATACAATAAATTATCCGTTGAGTAGAAATCATAGAAGTATAAATTTAACAAATAAATCAACTCGTGAATTTCGATTAAATTTAGCAGTCACAGACTTGAAGGCTAGAATAGACTGGATTCGTGTACCCTTGGCTACACCTTGTTACTGAAATTAATCAAAATTTTTGGTTAGAAGACCAAGTTTTGCTTTCTGTAAATAGTTAGCCTCTGGGTGTATCTAATCATAGAAATGCATTTAAGTGAATGTAGTCTCTAGGATGGCGCTATGCCAAGTTTTACCTTAATCTGGCTTCTGGCAGGAGCAGTTTTGTGTTTAATGGAACTGTTTTTACCATCGGCTTTTATGGCTTTCTTGATGGGAATCAGCGCTTTTGTGGTGGCGTTGCTATCTCAAGTAGGTTTGCGGAGTTTATGGCTGCAAGTTTTGGTCTGGCTGTTGCTTTCCACCGCCTTAGTTGTGCTTTCCCGCCGATTTTTGCAACCGCGACGACGCAAGTCGAAACTTCAGGATGCAGTTATAGCTGAAACCTTAACAGAAATTCCGGCTGGGAAAACGGGGCGGGTATTATACGAGGGAAATTCTTGGCAAGCACGATGTGACGATGACAAACTCGGCATAGCACCCCATCAAAGGGTTTATGTGGTTAGAAGAGAAGGCACTACTTTGATTGTGATACCAGAAAACTTGTTGCATTCTTAGTCAAGGGTTAAGGGTTAAGAGTTATTTTTCCCTCTACTCTCCCTAAGATGCCGGAAAATTTAAAATTCCTTTTCAAGTGATATTCAATACTTAAAAATCAGGAGACTTACAATGGAACAGTTATTTTTGTTAGTCTTTTTAGCCCTTGGTGGTTCTGCTGTGGCGGGGTCTGTGAGAGTTATTAGTCAGGGCAATGAGGCTTTAGTGGAAAGATTGGGTAGTTATAACAAAAAACTGGAACCAGGGTTAAATTTTGTGATCCCTTTTTTAGATAAGACTGTTTACCGCGAAACTATCCGCGAAAAAGTCTTAGATATTCCTCCTCAAAAATGCATCACCCGCGACAATGTGGGAATTGAGGTGGATGCGGTGGTTTATTGGCGCATAGTCGATATGGAAAAAGCTTGGTACAAGGTAGAAAATCTCCAGTCGGCAATGGTCAATTTGGTGCTTACTCAAATTCGCTCGGAAATGGGACAACTAGAGTTAGATCAAACCTTTACTGCTCGTTCTCAAATTAATGAACTTCTGTTACAGGATTTGGATATTGCTACTGATCCTTGGGGCGTGAAAGTGACGCGGGTGGAACTGCGAGATATTATTCCTTCTCAGGCGGTGCGGGAGTCGATGGAATTGCAAATGTCGGCGGAAAGGCGCAAACGGGCAGCGATTTTAACCTCTGAAGGCGATCGCGAATCTGCCGTAAATAGTGCTAGAGGTAAAGCTGAAGCGCAAATTCTTGATGCTGAAGCGCGTCAAAAAGCCACAATTCTCCAAGCAGAAGCGCAACAAAAGACAATTGTGCTGCAAGCGCAAGCAGAACGCCAACAACAAGTTCTCAAAGCACAAGCAACGGCAGAGGCACTGCAAATTATTACTAACACCATGAAAACTGAACCAGGTGCAAAGGAAGCGTTGCAGTTTCTACTAGCCCAAAATTATCTAGAAATGGGAACAAAAATTGGCAGCAGCGATAGCAGCAAGGTGATGTTTATGGATCCACGCAGTATCCCTGCTACCCTTGAGGGAATGCGTTCCATTGTTTCAGACAACACTGGTGGAAACTCTAACCCTTTGTTTGGTGGTGAAATGCCAACGGTAAATAATAACCGCCCCAATTAAAACTAATACGCTTGGTGTTAAGCCCAAGCGTATTAGCTTTATAGATTTAGTAATCCAAGTAAAAGGTTATTGAGGACTGGGTATTGGGTATTAGGAATTGGTATTGATTATTTATTCACCTTGTCCCCCAGTCCCCAGTCCCTTTTACCCAATAGGACGATTTCCAGGATTCACCGCATGAACATATTCGCTGCCCGATCGCGGTCTTCCTCGTTTATAATAAGCTTCTTCTGGTTTGCCCCATCCTAGCTGTAAAATCATTTCTAAAAAGCTAGAGTTTTCCCATTTCCACAAACTTGCCCATTCTGTTCTTTGAGCAATTCTCTCTACATCAAGTGTAATAATTTGTTGGTATTGTTTGCTATTATTAAAACTCAAATATAAGTCCATCCCTTCAGTGACTTCATACCAAAATTCTAAAATAGAATTTTTTGCAGATTTCAATATTTCTAAGTCGTTAGTTAGCGCAATTAATTCAGTGTCCACTTCTGGATACTGCAAGCTTTTACCTTTGACTTTCACCTCTTTCCAAACAATACCTGAAACTTGATGCTCTCTCTGGTATTCGTGAATGGCAGCTTTGAAATCTTGATAGGCAGTGAACTGTTGCAACCCATCAGTTCTGATAAACTGATCAATTACAGGATTCCCAGAAACCGGAACTTCTAATTTCAGCCGCTTTCCCTTGAGACAAGCTTGGCGTTCGGCTGCCAAAATTTGGATTAACTCCTCGGTAGTGTAAAGCTTTGACATCAGAACACACTCTATTAGTCATTAGTAATTAGTCATCAGTCATTAGTTATTCGCTATAGACTATGAACTAGGGATTAACTCCTAACTTGTTGTCAGATGGTAGATATTTCAGGCAGATATTTACATATTATCTCTTGCCATAATGGGGAATGCAGTAGCACATAGCACGAAAAATAAGGGCAGACCAATTTGGCCTACCCCAAAAGTTATTTAGCTAACTCACTACTGAACTCATTAAAGGCACGCCGCTTTAACTGTGCTGTTTCTGTGCGTGGTAATAAATCAAACACTTGCCGAAGACTATCGTCTATTTCCTCATAAGGTACTTGACCTTTCTTATTCAAAACTACCTCACCTGACTTATTAAACACTACGATTTGAGGAACACCGCCAGAATAGTAATATCCTGGTTCTGTGGGGTTGTATGTCTTTTTAGATGGAATGGTATCTACATTAAGCGGGATAATCTCTGCTACTCGACCATAGAATTCCTGTATCCGCGAAATGGAAATAGCATATTTTTTGCAATCGCTGCTGTCATCCACATAGAACGCTAATACCGTGGGTTTATGTTCCGCTAAAGACTGTGCTAGCGTCTGTCTCGGAGGGACTAATGAACCATTACCGGCATAAACCACAAAAATATTACCGTCATACAAATCGTTATCGATACCAGCATACGCAGGTTGTACACCCAAAATGAACAGGCAAGTTAGCAGCAGCAGGCATTTAGACACCAACCATCGCCAGCCAGCAATTTTGTTATGTAAAAAAAGAAACTTTATGCTATTCATCAAAGAGAACCTTGCAAGCTACTATTTGTCGTAAGTCTGTGCTGAATTTGGCAAACTGGGCTGGATATATAATTACGCCCACGCATTATTTTTTAAGATAACGCCTACTGAAATTATCTATCGCAAACGGCTGGTATTACCGTCCAAGATTCCTTGCAAGTGTGATGTTATGACTGGCTTTTTGAGCCAGGATTCGCTAAACTCACAGGATTAAATTTGAAAATAAAGACTATCAGTTAGTAATCGCCAGAAGATTAGGGTACGGATGTGGGAAAGAAAATACAACTCATAGATAGACTGCGACTTGGTTTAGCGGTCTCAGTGGCAAAAAGCGTGACGTTTTTAGTGCGCTTACTGCGTCTAGGTGCTGCTAGTGTATTACCAGGCTCAATTGCTCGTCGTATCGAACCCCGATTATTGCAACTATTGAGTCAGCAAGTGAAAAACGGGGTGATTTTGATTGCTGGTACTAATGGCAAAACTACCACAGCGCTGCTTTTATCCACAATTCTAGAACGCAAAGGCTACCGCATCGCTCATAACTCTACAGGTGCAAATCTAGAAAATGGCTTAATGACAGCACTTATAGAGAACACCAACTTGGTGGGTACGCTAGATGTTGATTATGCCATTTTGGAAGTGGATGAAAATATTGTACCGAAGGTATTGACACCACTCCAACCGCAAATCATTCTCTGTTTAAACTTGTTCCGCGACCAACTCGATAGGTACGGGGAAGTAGACACAATCAGCAAGCGTTGGACAAAGGTAATCTCTACACTACCAGCAGAAACGGTGGTCATTCCCAATGCTGACGACCCAACTTTATCTTATCTCGGTCAGCAGTTACCCCAACGGGTGTTATTTTTTGGCTTGAATGAACCAAAACACTATCTAGAAGCAATTCCTCACGCCGTTGATTCTATCTATTGTCCTAGATGTGGACATTCCTTAGATTATCAAGGTGTCTACTTGTCGCACTTGGGAGATTTCACCTGTCCTAGCTGCGGTTTTAGTAAAAGTAAACCGACTCTAGAAAGCAGCGAATGGCAACAGATTCTCGTCGGTTTGTACAACAAATATAATACTTTAGCTGCGGCTACTGCGGCTATAGAGTTAGGAGTTGATGAAGTAACAATTAGAGATGCTATTAACAACTTCCAAGCTGCTTTTGGTCGTGCTGAAGATTTGGTAATAAACGGTAAACGGGTACGAATTCTGTTATCAAAAAATCCTGTTGGGACAAATGAAACAATTCGCGTGGTGACTCAAAGCACAGATAACACCACGCTGTTAGTGTTGAACGATCGCACGCCCGATGGTACTGATGTATCCTGGATTTGGGATGTTGATACAGAAAAATTAGTAGAACGGGGAGGGACTTTAGTAGTGAGTGGCGATCGCGTCTATGATATGGCGCTGCGTTTACGCTATAGTGAAAAGTCGGCTCAGAGTAACTTAAATCTGATTGTTGAAGAAGATTTAAAGCAGGCGATCGCTACTGCATTAGAGCATACACCAGAGAATGAAACTTTACACATTCTGCCAACTTATTCAGCCATGCTAGAAGTGCGAGAAGTTCTGACTGGTCGTAAGATTCTCTAAGTTAGGGATTAGGGATTGTTAAGCGGGGTAAAGGGTAAAGGGTAAAGGGTAAAGGGTAAAGGGTAAAGGGTAAAGAGATGGTTTCCCCCTTCACCATTTCCCCAATTCCCCATTTCCCCATTTCTCAGTCCCCAATCTTATTGCAACTTAACTGCTGCACGCTGTATTGGTAAAACTTCTTCTAAACTCATCTCGTGGTCAGCAGTAATATGACTATTACAGCAAATAGTACTAAAGAAAACTTGCTGACCAACTAGTTCAGAAAAGTGTTTTTCTAGAAGTAACCGCGATGTAATATCTCCCAATAAATCAGCAAGGTCTTTGGTTAGTTGGTCTTTGTCATCACGGTGAACCATTCTATATTTGAAATTTGATTTACCAATTAAATCTTTTACTGCCAAATCAAACTTGTCTTCCTTCCCCTGAACATAAGCAAAAGATTGTTCCTCTAAAAATTTCCAAGCCTCTGGAAAAATCTCACGAATTTTTTCTAGATGATTCTCAGTTTGGTAGACCAAAGTAGCCGTTTTACAATCCATATAGCAATTTATTAGGTTATCAAATAAACCTCACAACCATGTAATATTACGGCTAAATAGGGAGCTTTAAACTGATAACGAAATATTTATTCAAATTTGTAAATTCCTCTTTTGAGAGGAATTTGAAAGTATTACAAAAAAACTGTTACATAAAATACTAAAATAACTTAATTTTAGAGTTAACTAAATCTGTAACATAGAACCAAGCGAAGGTAAAAGCTTTGCTACAAACGTTAAGCATCAAATCCTTGATTTCTATTTTTCATCAAGATTTCTTGACGAGATGAACTCATTACATGAATAATCGAGGTAAGATTTATACCTATTCGTTTGACTAGTTGGTGACACACTTTTTTTCACCAGCGAATACTTAACCGAGCACAGATTCATCATAAACACCGGATTCTCGGAGTATAGAAAGAAGAAGTTATGAGTTATCAGTTATGAGTCAAGAGTTATGAGTTATCAAAATTTGGAATTAACAATTGGTTGGTTGTACCCGACGCTGATGAGTACTTATGGCGATCGCGGTAATGTAATTACTATAGAACGTCGCGCCCAGTGGCGCGGATACACTGTTAAAGTATTACCCCTAGATCAAAACGCCACAGCCGCAGATATTAAAACTGTAGACGTCATCGTTGGTGGTGGCGCACAAGACCGCCAGCAAGAAATTGTCATGCGTGATTTGCAGGGTGTAAAAGCCGACGCCATGCGCGAGAAAATCGAAAATGGTACACCGGGAGTGTTTACCTGTGGTTCACCCCAATTACTAGGACATTACTATGAACCAGCATTTGGCCAGCGTATTGAAGGTTTGGGGATACTCGATTTAGTCTCTGTGCATCCTGGCGAAAATACTAAGCGCTGTATTGGCAATTTAGTAATTGAAGTTACAGCCACACGTTTAGCGCAAGATTTAGAAGAGATGACGGGTAGCACACCGTATTTAGTTGGCTTTGAAAATCACGGCGGACGCACCAAGCTAGGAAAGGTGGAAGCTTTGGGGCGAGTTGTATATGGCTTAGGCAATAATGGTGAAGATGGGACAGAAGGAGCATTTTATCAGAATGCGATCGCTACTTATTCCCACGGGCCATTGTTACCTAAAAATCCCTTTGTCGCCGATTGGTTAATTCAAACAGCACTGCGGCTAAAGTATCAGGAGGCGATCGCACTACAACCGTTAAATGATACCTTGGCTATGCAAGCGCGAGAAGCGATGTTTAAGCGGTTGAAAGTGATACCAACTCCTACGGCGGCTAAGGTTTAACGTAAGTTCGCTGATTAAGCCTCTCCTCGCGTCGGTGAGAGGTTTGGAGAGGGGATCAAATTTGGCACACAAGGGGGCAAAATATGACTCAAGCCTTACCCAAACAAGTCACATTTGATGAATTTATTGCTTGGTATCCAGAATCTTCAGACAAGCATTATGAACTACATGATGGGGTAATTGTTGAAATGCCGAAGCCAACAGGGATGCACTCAGAGATTGCTGGGTTTATCATCGGTTCTCTGTTTGTGGAAATAACACGTTTGTCCATCCCTTGCTTTATCCCTAAAGAATGCCTCATCAAGTCCGCTAACACAGATTCAGGTTATGAACCAGATGTTATCGTTCTTGATAGGAAAGCTCTCAACAACGAACCTCGTTGGAAGAAAGAATCTATCATCACGCGAGGTACTTCCGTTCGTTTGGTTGTAGAAGTTGTTTCAACCAACTGGAGTGACGATTATGCTTTAAAGCTAGAAGATTATGAGTCTTTGGGCATTCCTGAATATTGGATTGTAGATTACCTCGGCTTAGGTGGTAGGCGGTTTATTGGCAATCCTAAACAACCGACTATCTCGATTTACCAACTAATTGAAGGTGAGTATCAGGTTAAGCAATTTAGAGGAAATGACCGCATTCAGTCGCTAGCGTTCCCAGAGTTGAATTTAACTGCTGAACAGATTTTTCGGGCTGGAGAAGTCGCGTAAAAAACGGTTAAAGACGTAAAAGAATGTTTGTAACTCGTTAATGAGTTACAAACATTCGTGCGCGAGTCTGAAATACTCATCCACAAGTTCTAAGTATGCGTGATTTAACCAGAGTGAAAAGTAAAATTCACCGCCTAAATACCAGCTTGTTTTACTAGAAACTTGAATGGTAAATTTCTGTTTTCATTCAGAGTTACAAGCGATCGCCTCAACTGCTCAACTGCAACATCGCCACTAATACTACGTCTATTGCTAAAACAGAATTATCATAACGATTAAAACTATGCTGCGTAAATGGTTTTTGCCACACTGGCGACTCATATTTGGATTACTAGTGTTTAGTGCAACAATCAGCCCAGTAGTATTGAATTTCTATGTAAATACAGTTACTAAAAGTCGCTGCCATACTAACCTAGTACAAATTCCAGACCAACGGGTTGCAATTGTCTTTGGCGCGGGTGTTTTGGTAGATGGTACGCCATCACCAATGCTAGCCGATCGCGTCATAGCTGCTGTAGAACTTTACAAATTGGGACGAGTTAAAAAGCTGTTAATGACAGGCGACAACAGTCGCAAAGACTACAATGAAGTCCAAGCAATGCAGATTTACGCAATAGAACGGGGCGTAGCTGCTCAAGACATTACATTAGATTATGCTGGATTCAGCACTTATGAAAGTTGTTATCGCGCCAGAGATATTTTTGGAGTACAACAAGCAGTTTTAATTACCCAGCGATTCCATTTACCTCGCGCTATTTATACTTGTAGCCAGCTTGGGATAAAAGTCATTGGTTTAGGAACATCAGATTGGGGAAGCTACAGTTTTGAAACTGTTATGTACTATACACTGCGGGAAAAGTTGTCTACTCTCAAAGCGTTGTGGGAAGTTCACATCACTCGCCCTCTGCCAACTTTTCTAGGGCCTTTTGAAGGAATTAAATAGTTTTGTCATTTGTCATCTCTTACAAAGTTCTGTACGCCGGAAGCCGGCGCTCATACTTTGCGCTTTGTCACTTGTCAAGAGTCAATGGTCAATACTTTTGACTTTGGACTTGTTGACTACCCTTCACTTTTTTCCTGAAGAAGCGATCGCCAATCAGCAATTGCTTGCTCTGTCCATAGCCAATTTTTAGTCAATTTATCTATCTGAAAATTTATCGGATCATATTGGATAACTGTTTGTCGCAACTTTATTGCTTCACTAATATATTGTGTCTGTTTAGAATTAGGTTGACCTAATGCAGATTTATATAATCCTAGAGATAAACCAGCATAGGAAGTTAAAGCATCCTTAGATGCTACCGTTTTTGTCATTGATACAGCAGCGTTAGAGGGTGTGTTCTGCTGTTTGAGAGCTAAACTCAAAGCTTTGAACCAAGAGTCATTAGCTCGATTTAGATTGCCTTCTGCGTAGTAGGCAAATCCCAAAGCATTATTATACAAAAGCGATTCTGGTTTAGCTTTTGCAGCATTCTCCCAGTAACGGCGGGCATCATCAACACTGTATTTATTGTCTCCAGTTTGAATAAACTGCCACGCTAATCGTCCTTTAAAAAAGTTAACAGATGGATCACCGATTTGTTGATTAGGAACCAGCTTTAGGGCCGCTTCAGCCGCAGCAAGTGCGCCACGATTAAGTAATTCTTCGACAGCTAACAGCCCAGCTTGTAAGTCACCTTGGCTTAATTTTTCAGTGGCAGTAGCGGTGACAATTCCAGTTGCAGCTGTATTTAAATCTATAATCGGTTGCTTTTGGATGGGTAGAGACTGAATTGATGGTATCTCAGGTAAAGTTGCTTGAGGTCGTTGCCCCCACAAATTTAAACCGATAGCGGTGGCGATCGCACCTGCGCCCACAATCCCAACAATCGGCCATAGCTTGCGGCGTTGGGTACGACGTCTCGCTAGAATTGGTTGCTGCGATCGCAAAAGATGAGAACTCTCCCAATCTCTTTCAAAGTGCCCAGCAGCAGGAATTTCTGTAGCAGGGTTTTCTCCCCATAACCCTGCTTCTTGCTCCTGGGAAGTCATTTCTTCTGAAACCTGCCCTTCCTCAAGCATATCTTCTTGAATCTGTTGCACCAGTTCCGCATTCATCGAAGTTTTTTCAGGTGTGGCTTTTTGGTTATCTAGCTGGCGAAACAAATCCGAAACTATCGCAGAATCTTCTGCATAGCTTGGGTCATCATACTCAATTTCATCAACGAGATCGCCCCAGGTATCTTCACCTAACCAGTCCATCTCAGAATCGCGTGCTAAACCAGAAGGGATCATTTCCTCGATTGCCAATGGCACTTCAGTGTCATCTGCGACAGCAGAGTACATGGAACTGGGGGTTGCCACCAGAGGCGAATTATGCTGATTCAGCGACTCTGGATCAGACAAGTAAATTTCCGGGCTGAGAAAACCATCAAATTCTGGCTGGAGATACAAAATGGGTAATGCCCAGTACATCTGGTGAGAACCATAGGCAGAAATCAATCCTTGGCGTACCCGACTCACGCACAAATCTACAGGATATCCCTGACTCAAGTTACGGTAAAATAATTGTGTGAGCGTCACCGCCACTTCATCGGGAATACGTTCTGACATCGCCAAAACACTCCGCAGCCCTCGTTTCACCAGACTTTCGGCCAGGTTGCGCTCGCCCGTATCTCCAGAGGCATTATGTGTAGCTGTATATGCCCCCAAGCAGGAATTAAACACTGCCATTTGGATATTATTGTTGACGAGCAAGCCAGCCAGATCATCTCCGCTCAAAGTTTCCGTTAAGCCAGTTCTCTTACTGACAAGGTAAATTTCTCCGCCATTGGAACCTAAATTACTATGACCAGAGTAATGCAGAACGTGGAATCTTCCTTGTTCAAGGGCCTGCGTCAGTTCTTCCCGCCCTGGTTGATCTAACAAAGCAAGTTCAATTTCGGGCAGATGATTGCCACTTTCAACAGGTCGCAGTATTTGGCGATGAAGTTCAGCTTGCAGTTTGATAGCTTCTTGTTTTAGCAAGTCAAGACGGACTTGATCTGTAGGGGAAGCAATTACCATCAAGACTTTCACGCCACCTTCTTCCAGTGGTGACGGAATATTCCGCGATCGCAAACGAGATCCACCTAGAATGCCACTTTGAAACCGCGAAAAAGCCACATAAGGCCCAGTAGCCAGAGGGCGATCGCCTGCGTGCATCACTTCCCAAGGCAGACGAGCTAACCTAGTGTCTTTTAGCCCCAAACGCAAGCGTAATACCTGTTGGTGGTTCTGGGCAATACCTTGGGCAGTAATCCAACTATCTCTGAGAGTGCCTTGAAACAGCGCGTTATAAAATTGTTGACCCAACGCCACCAAGTTTACAGAGTTTCTAGCGATGGCATCCCCTTGTAAAACAGACTTCAAAGGGTCGTTCATCAAATGCCCCGCAGCTGCTAACCAATCAGCTACCGGCCAAGTCACCAATTCTTCAGCCAATGGCACCCCAGGCGCGACCTGTTCCGTCCGCACCAAGTAGTCATTTTGCCCTACTGGGGTTACGGAAATGTGAAATTCCTGGGTCACAGCTTGTGTTTGCCTCCTAAATCTGGTTTGAAACACGAAAGTTTCAAGTCGATTTTTCACTCCCTCTGATAACTTAGATGCATCCCGCCACTGAATGTTTCTGACTCCAGTTGCTTTGCTTTTTGTGCCTTTACAACTTTATCCGGATCGAATTGCTTACGCCTAGAACACTCTATTGGTAGATGCACCTTGATCTTCAACTCCCCTGGTTGGCTAACACCCACTGGGGGTTTTTTTATTTTGGCAAACAACAGCAACTTTTGACGCAGTTATTCTTGAGCAGAAAATTGTGCTTAACCCTAGAATACTTTATTGGTAGATGCACCTTGATCTTCAACTTCCCCAGTCAGTTACTATCCATTAGGATTTTTTTGACAAACAACGACAATCGATCTTTTAGTAAATTGTCCGGAGAATGGGGGTTAGACCTAGAACAGATGATTGGTAGATGCACCCTGATAACTAACTCCCCTGGCTGGCTAACACCCACTGGGGATTTTTTTTG
>NZ_WVID01000005.1:31993-215529 GCF_010091925.1 Nostoc sp. B(2019)
ACCTAGAACAGATGATTGGTAGATGCACCCTGATAACTAACTCCCCTGGCTGGCTAACACCCACTGGGGATTTTTTTTGGTTGGCATCACCATCAATTGATTGTGACACTTTTATCCGGAAGATACTACTTGTCCCTAGAACAGATGATTGGTAGATGCACCCTGATAACTAACTCCCCTGGCTGGCTAACACCCACTGGGGATTTTTTTTGGTTGGCATCACCATCAATTGATTGTGACACTTTTATCCGGAAGATACTACTTGTCCCTAGAACAGATGATTGGTAGATGCACCCTGATAACTAACTCCCCTGGCTGGCTAACACCCACTGGGGATTTTTTTTGGTTGGCATCACCATCAATTGATTGTGACACTTTTATCCGGAAGATACTACTTGTCCCTAGAACAGATGATTGGTAGATGCACCCTGATAACTCACTCCCCTGGCTGGCTAACACCCACTGGGGATTTTTTTTGGTTGGCATCACCATCAATTGATTGTGACACTTTTATCCGGAAGATACTACTTGTCCCTAGAACAGATGATTGGTAGATGCACCCTGATAACTCACTCCCCTAGTAGGTTAACACCGACTGGGGTTTTTTTATTTTAGAAAAAAAACAACTACCTGCGTTTCTACAAATTTATCCGGAGAATGGTGTTCAACCTGAGAACATTTAATTGGTAGATGCACCCTGATAACTCACTCCCCTGGTTGGCTAACACCGACTGGGGGTTTTTTTAATACTTGCCTTCCTTGCAACGAGTCTGTCGTCGCTACTCTTGTCCCATTACTAGTAGACTTTGAGTACCCTGTTGTCAGCCAAGAGCGAAACCTGCTCACTCATTTCCGAAATCGCTTTCTTTATATTGTTAGCTAGAGATGCCAATCAAAAATGATTGCTGTGATATTTAATCACATTCTTAATTTTTTTTCTATATTTTGGCGTTAAACTGCTTAACTCTCATTGTTCACTCTTTCAGCAATATACTAGTGTTCATGGTCTATGCTAAAATATTTTGCCTAAAGCCAAGAGATTGACCAGTCCATGAATTTAGCTGTGATTAAGTTCTCTTCAGAAGAGTGCGGCATCTGCCACAAAATGTCCTTTTATGACAAAAAGGTGGCTGAGGAATTAGGTTTGCAGTTTATCGATGTAAAAATGCAGGATACGGCTGCTTACCGCAAGTATCGCAAGATTTTACTAACTCAGTATCCTGATAAATCCGAAATGGGATGGCCTACCTACATTATCTGTGATTCTCCAGAAGCAGAATTTCAGATTGTGGGTGAGGTGAAAGGAGGTCATCCCAAAGGCGAATTTAGAAGTCGTCTACAAGAGGTTCTGAATTCTACAGTTAGTCAGAATTAATCACCTCAAAGGATTTGACTTCTAGGACGGGGCCAATCATGGCGATTGTCATGACATCTTCACGCACCTGTCCTTTAACTTTTGCTTTTTGTCCAGCTTTAAGTAAGCTCTTGTCAGCACCTTTGAGGATTTCGTAGGTAACACCGTCGTCGGTGAGTAATGCCCATGTGCCTGTGCCAATATCACGGCGTTCAATTGTGCCTGTAACTGTAATGCTCATATTTTTTTGAGTGCTGAGTGGGGACTAAGGATTAGGGACTGGGGACTAGGATTAAGAATTAGGAAAGAGTTTTCTTTAGACCAAGTACCCAATCCCAAATACCCACTACCCAGTACCCAATCCCCTTCTACGCTGTTTGGTCGTTGTTTTTCAATGCTAAACGAGCAAGTGCATAACAAAATAGGGCATTGGCAATAAGGAAGACGCGTGCTAGATTACCGCTTCCTAATCCCCAAACTGCCGGGTCGTAAACTGCACTTACTGTTAAACATACAGCTATACCTAGGGTTGAACCAATTGCAAACCATTTCCAACTAGGGTTTCCTAGCAGCAATGCCATCAACACAATGGGAATTAGCACGCTGGCAAATAGAGGATTAAAAGCATCAGTTCCCTGAAGCGTATTTCCTAATTCGGGAATTGAACTGCCCAAAACCCGGAAAGGCCATTGGGGAAGGTCAAAGATATAGATTCCCTTGAGGAAAAATAACCCAGAACTGCCAGCAATTAAGCCACTGGATAAAGGCCAACTCCAAGAGAAAGGGAAGTAAACCCGTAAAAACCAAGCGAGTAGGTAGGAACCAACTACCATTAAAACCTTGGGTATTAATGCTACTGCACCACCATCAATCCAAAAGCCGGGGTTAAGATAGCCGTTATCTCGTAACCACCTGAAGAAATCTGGGAAACTGATTTGCCCACTGAAGGCTAGTTTGACTGCTGCTTCGGCATTGAGTTGCCCAGCGCCATAATAGTTCAAACCATCATCCTGGATAACTCGTGCTGACTGTTTGAGGACTTTTAAAATTTCATCTGGTTCTTTGATTCCAGCGGCTTTGATTAATGCGGTAACACCAGCAACGTGAGGGGAGGCCATGCTTGTACCCTGAAAGCCAAGGAATACTCCTTCGCCTTCTTCGTTGATGGTTTCTTGCAAAATCTTACCAGCTTCACTACCACCGGGAGCAGAGATATCTACCCCTCCACCAAAGTTAGAATAGGGTGCTTTTTCTCCGTCTGGGCCAAATGCTGAAACGCCGATGACGTGGGGATAACGGGCTGGATAGCTTGCCCCATTAGTGTTTTCATTCCCGGCTGCGGCAACGATCGCAACACCTTTTCTATGAGCATACTCGATCGCTTGCTTCATTAACTGACTTTCACCGCCACCACCCAAGCTCATGTTAATCACATCTGCGCCTTTATCCGCAGCAAACTTAATTGCTTCGGCGATATCGGCAACTGTACCACCGCCATAGGAACTAAGTACCTTCAAAGGCATCAGATTGGCTTCGTAGGCAATTCCAGCTACGCCATATTTGTTATTTGTGGCTTGGGCTATGGTTCCAGCTACATGAGTACCATGTCCGTTGTCGTCTTTGGCTTCTTCTTTGTCGTTAACAAAGTCATAGCCTTTGACGAATTTTGTCTCATACAAGTCCCGCACACGCGTAATCCCGGTGTCAATCACAGCAACGGTGATGCCGCTGCCTTTAGTTTGACTCCATGCGCCTTCAACGCCAATTTTGTGCAGGTTCCACTGCTTACTGTAATACTGGTCATTAGGCCCAACTAACGAGGGATTTGCTTCGTCTTCTTGCGGGCGTAAAAATTCTCCCAACCAAGCGGCTTGACCGGGATTGGGAATCTTGTAGATGTAATTTGGCTCGATTAATTCTGTAACTTGGGCGAATGGAGATTTTTTTAGTTTTTTGAGTCGCTGGCGATCGCCCTCGATAATATATACATTATCCTTCGCCGAAAATTTGTTGTCTAATTGGGGTGTAACGTTATATTGTTTAGCGATCGCTTGGAGATTTTGCTGCACTACCTCTTGTGGAATATCTTCCCGAAAATCGAGCAAAATCGTTTCAAACTCGCCTTTAGCTGCTAGTCCCTGAAAATTCAGGAAACCAAATATGGCAGCTCCCAACCCAATGACAAACAAGCACAATAATATAAGTTTTCTCATATTAACTCATCACCGCTTTTTGCCAGTTTGTTCACTACCATAACTTAATCTCTGTTTCTTTTTGATGTATTTTGCGCTTTAGTTACAATATTCACTCAGGACTCAGGACTTTTTTAAACGATGGAACGAGGTCTTTTGTGGTTGCCGCTGTTAGTAATGTTTTTCTGGTTGGCTTGGCAAGGCTCGAAAGAGTATCAAAAAGTTGAAGCCTATCGCACTTGGGCAGAGCAATTTGAACGGGCTAAGTATGATATTTATTCAGTATTGGGTCAAAAAGGTAACAATATTACCTGGGGAAAACCTACGCCAAAAGGCCCAATTAAGCTAGAAACATTCTCTTTGCTTGACGTTCAACAAACCCGTCTTTTGGTAGATGACAAACCAGTAGATTTAGAAAATGTACCTGAAAAAGGCCGAGCTATTGAGTTAGAATTTGTATTTACTGAACCTGCTAATTCAGTGCGCGTTCCGTTTACAGAAATCCCTTTAGCGGCGGAATGGGGCAAGTATTTACAAAGAGCATTGCAATTGCGATCGGAACAAAATCAGTAGTTAGTAGTCATTAGTTTATGTAGAGACGTAAAATTTCGCGTCTCTACTAAAGCCCAAAGTTTATTTTAACGCTTAGGCTAGCAGTAAGTAATAGCTAAAATCAATAATTTTTCTCAGTTACGCCTTGAATCTCCGTGCCGCAAAAGTGCTGCCACCAAATACGTATGTGGCACTATTAAAACTATTTTATTTTTAAAATTTAGAGACTTTGAGTAAATTAGCTATTCAAAAAAAAATTAAAAGTTAGAAATTTTATCAATAGATTTTGTAGTTATTTTTGTGAGTAAAAAAAAGACTATCTCTTTTTAAAGAGTAATATTTGCTATGAAACGAATTATTCCAATGTTCGGTATTATTTTAATGCTTAGCGCCTGTGTTTCAAGCGTTAAAAGCTTTTCTCAGACGGCTAATGATGTCAACCCTAAAGCGGCAAACTGTCCAAAGGCTACAGTCGTTTCTTTACCTGTTCCCAATAAAAATGAAAGCTTTTATGACAGCTTTAATTACCATATCCGCAATATCGTAGCCGATGCTGATAAAGTGAAGTTTCAAACTTTAAAGCAAGATTTTGTTTTCTGCCGGAGTAACAACACTTGGACGGTACAACCAGGAACTTTACCCAAGGAGTTACAGCCGCAAAGCAACTATGTAGAATTTGCACAAGATTTAGTAAATCCTAAGTTCCAAAATCTTGATTTTCAGGGTAAAACTTATCAGTATCGAGTTGTTAGAGAGCCGAAGTTTACTTTGGGTGAAAACAATAATATCTCAAGAACAGTTGAACCGAAGCCAGCCGATGACAAAGTTGTTTTTGAGCTAGTTACTCCTAATAGTAAAAAGCCCCAGAAAAAAACGCTATATACTCTCAATGACTTACAGGATGTAGCAGTAAAGGCGGGGTATTCGGCAGCGGGAAATCAACTGGGTTTTCCCCGGATTACAACATCTATAATTTATCAGAATCACATTTGGTGGTCAGTTGCTTTTGAGCAAGGTGAAGGTAATAACGGCATTGCGACTATTGTTAGTTATGACCCACAGACTGATAAATTTACACTAATTCAACCAGAAGAACTTTGGTTTACACAAATTACTGATTTAGCCATAACTGGAGATGCAAATAGTTCCACTTTTTGGATGGGTACTAA
The DNA here is from genome assembly GCF_010091925.1 of Nostoc sp. B(2019). Classification (GTDB taxonomy): domain Bacteria; phylum Cyanobacteriota; class Cyanobacteriia; order Cyanobacteriales; family Nostocaceae; genus Komarekiella. The sequence continues at coordinate 37,261 of NZ_WVID01000005.1, forward strand.
TATTAGTGGAGAAGGGAATCTTTACATTCCTGCTAAAGGACTAGTTGCTTATCGTCCCAATTCGCAAAATCTAAATTCCGGTTCTTTAACTTCCTACACTGTTCACAATAGTCCGTTGGTTGGTGCAATTCCTGACAAACTCAGGTTGGAAAACGATAAGCTTTGGGTTAGTACCGCTAACGGCGTTTGTGAAGTTAATTGGCAAGCTGCTGATAATCCTGAAAGTTGGTCTTGTTGGCGATTTACAGCAATGGCTAAACTGCCATCAAAGGGACTACCGCTTTATAGTAAATTGACTAATGAAACTTCTGCTGTATCTTTATCTGGCAACAGTGAGGAAACTGTAGAAGTGTTGTGGTGGAGTCCTATTGACTTCCAGACTCAAAAGGGGCGCTATGAGGTGAGATATCCTCAAGGCTTTACGGTGAAGCTAGATGAGGGTGCAAGCCTTTATGAGTTTAAGCGTTCTTTACCGCCAGGAAAACCAGCTGTTTATTGGCCTGGTTTTGAATGGCATTGGAATGGAAAACGCTTTGTGCGAGGATTGGATGAAGTTTCTCTTAATTTAGTTGGCAATGGCCCTCAAGGCATTGGTTCTGGTCAACTCTCACCGCAGACTCCCATCAATTGGAATGCCATGCGTGGGGATTTAGAGTTACTTGAGCTTTCCCCCAAATCTACCAGCGTCAAATATTACTCTGGCTGGGTTGATGAAGCTATTCAACCCTACTTAACGGTTGTACCGCAAGAAAAGCTGCAAAACCCACAACCAAATCCTTTGGAAGCTATTATCAAGCAACTATCGTCTGGCAAGTAATTTTAAGTTATGAACGCTCAAACAATAATATCCAGAGTGCCTGTTGCATTAACTATTGCTGGTTCTGATAGTGGTGGCGGTGCGGGAATTCAAGCTGATTTACGCACCTTTGCCTTTCATTGTGTCCACGGTACTAGTGCTATAACCTGCGTCACGGCACAAAACACTTTGGGAGTAGCGCGAGTTGATGCCATGCCAATTGAGGCTGTTGTGGCGCAAATTCAGGCAGTGGTTGAGGATATTGGCGTGCAAGCTGCAAAAACCGGAATGTTGCTTAACCAGGAAATTATCTCTGCTGTTGCCAAGCAGGTGGAAGTTTTACAAATCGATAATTTAGTGGTTGACCCTGTGATGGTGTCACGCACGGGGGCACAATTGATTGATGATGATGCTGTAAAAACTCTTCGTAATGCCCTGATTCCCAAAGCAACTATTGTCACACCAAATCGGTATGAAGCCCAGATTTTGAGCGGTTTACAGGTTCATTCGCTGGATGATATGCAAGCCGCGGCCCAAATCATTCACCAAAATTTAGGGGTGAAAGCTGTTTTAGTCAAGGGTGGAGGGATGGAGGGAAATTTGCGTGGTGTTGATATCTGGTTTGATGGGCAAAAACTGGAAACTTTGACAACAAGACTGGTAGAGACAAAAAATACTCATGGTACTGGTTGTACCCTATCAGCTGCGATCGCTGCTAATCTGGCGATGGGAAAAAATTTGTGGGAAGCAGTACAACAGGCAAAGGAGTATGTTACAACTGCACTCACTTACGCCCTAGACATTGGCAAAGGTCAAGGCCCTGTGGGACACTTCTTCCCATTGTTACGAAATTAACCTCTTGGTCAGTTATCAGTTATCAAACTGTTTACTGTTCACTGACTACAGACGATATCTAAAAAAATCTTTGCCCTCTGGGAATTTTTCTATTATTCTTGGGCATAGTTTCAGGGCTAACTTATAGTCTGTTAGCATCTCTGTACGATCTAATAACCTTGATTTTTAATACCAAGTCCCCGATGCGAGCAACCACAGGTTCCGTTCACCGACATTCACCAATACCGACTACTCAAGCCTATCCTCCCTCTGTACCACTATCTGTATACCGAGAATTATCAACTGAGTTGCAAGCAACACAGGCAAGGTTAAATGCACTCACCACCCAAAATCAGCAACTAGCACAAGAAAATCAACTACTCCGCCAAGAAATTACCAAAGTCGTTCAGTCTTTTTTACACTTGCAAGACTTTGTAGATTCTCGTACTACGCCCAGTTATCACCAAGCTAACCATACTTCTGGCGAAGTGAAAAGTGCAGCCAAGCCACCTACTGAGGCCCGTCAACGTCAGCAGGTTTCGCGTCCACGTCCACCCGTAGGGCCCAAAGTAGCCCCAGGAAAAAGCCGCCGCAAGGACTTCTCTGTACCTGGAGTGGAAATGGGTTTCCCGATGCCAGAACCAGTCTTTATAGAGGAGCAACAAGTACGCTACTATCCCATTGCTGAGCCAGAGGTAAAAGAACTAAGTGGCTGGTGGTTAGTAATCACCATTATTTTAATTATGCTTACCGCTTTTGGCGCTGGGTATTTAGTGGTGCGTCCTCTGTTTGAACATCAAAATCGTTAGTTGACACTCCCACAGTCAGCAGCAGTGAACTTTCGGCTACCTGGCAATTTTTCTCTAATCACTCTGTGAATATTTGAGCATATCTACTCAGTAGCATATTTTATCTATTTTTAAGTTACAAAGCACACATAAAAAATGTTAATTTTACTGTAATTTCCTCATGTTAGAGCCTTAAGGATTATCCAATGAATCAATCTTTGCGTTTTTCATGTCGGAAGTACTCAGACAAAGGGTTTACACTATTTTAAAAAAAGTGGCAATTATTACAGATGTTTTAGGAAAAGCGCTGTTAGTTACAGCTTCAGACAGCGGATCTGGTTAGATATATAAACGAACCTAGTAGAAGTCAGGAGTTAAGACATGAAAAAAGTAGAAGCTATTATCCGCCCATTTAAGCTAGATGAAGTGAAAATTGCTTTAGTCAATGCTGGTATTGTTGGAATGACCGTTTCTGAAGTCCGGGGTTTCGGACGTCAGAAAGGTCAAACTGAACGGTATCGTGGTTCTGAGTACACCGTTGAGTTTCTGCAAAAACTTAAAGTAGAAATTGTAGTTGACGACAATCAAGTTGATATGGTAGTGGACAAGATTATCGCCGCTGCTCGAACTGGTGAAATTGGCGATGGCAAAATTTTCATCTCGCCTGTCGAGCAAGTGATTCGGATTCGTACCGGCGAAAAGAACACAGAAGCAGTTTAAGTGCTGAGTGTTAGATACTGAGTGGCAAGATGGTAAGTGTTGCTGAATATGTGGAATGAAGTATACGTAAAAGGCTAACTTTTAGATAGTTTTTCATTTCTTAAATCAGCAACGCCTCCTATTAAGTTGGATATAGTAGCGAAACAAAGTAAGAAACTCTCGTTACAGTTTCTTACTTTTTTGCAATTTTTCTCTCATGATGGGTTACTTTCACCTGCTAAAAATATCAAATCTAGTAGTCTGTTAAGTTAGTCTAGTAATTTTATAAAATCTGTATAATCAAAAGCCCAGAGCGTTGTATCTGGGCTTTACACGTTATACTTAGATAGCAATTTAGTATTCAGCAAAGCTGAAAATACTAATTATCAGATAGCTTTTCTAGTTGTGGTATTAAAGCTGCAAAAGCCTTGCCCCGATGGCTAATTGACCTCTTCAATTCTCGCGTCATTTCAGCAAAGGTCAGTAGTTTCTCTGGAACGTAAAAAATTGGGTCGTAGCCAAAACCACTATTACCACGGGGTGCATGGAGAATTTCGCCGCGACAAATACCTTCAGCTTGTAATACGATCGCACCATCAGGACGAGCGATCGCCACTACACAAACAAATTGGGCTTGTCGATTTTCTGCATCGCCTAGTTCCCGCAATACCCTAGCAATGCGTTCTGAGTCAGTTTTGCCATAACGTGCAGAATACACTCCTGGTGCGCCATCGAGAGCATCTACTTGCAAACCAGAATCATCGGCGATCGCCCACTGTCCTGTTACTTGTGCGACTTGGGAAGCTTTAAGACAAGCATTAGCTGTAAAGGTGTCGCCTGTCTCCTCAATTTCTAATTCTTCAGGTTTGAGAGTTAATTCCCAACCAGAATTTTCCAGGTAAGCTTGCATTTCCCGCAATTTACCTGGATTTCCTGTTGCTACTACGAGTAGTTTGGTCATTGGTCAAGAGTCAAGGGTCAATGTCAACAGTCAAAAGTCAAGGAGCAAAAAAAACTCTGGACTTTGGACTCTGGACTTTGGACTAATTTTACTTTTACTCTGCCCAGTGTTTCGCCCAAGCGAGAGTTTTATGAACTTGTTCGAGTGTAGGGGCTTCACAGTAGAGGCGTAAGACTGGTTCAGTACCGCTAAAGCGAATCATCAGCCAGCTTTTGTCAGCTAGACGATATTTGTAGCCGTCAATTGTTTGACAATCAATCACTGCTTTACCAGCGATTTCCGTTAAGGGTTGGGTTTGCAATTGTTGCAAAAGACGCGATCGCACTTCCATACTTGCTAAGGGCAAATCAACGCGATCATAAGCTGAGCTAAACCCTGTTTGTGTCTGCAAGTGGCGATAATACTCACCCAAATCTAACCCAGATTCGACGATCGCTTCTAGTACGTACAATGCTGACAGCAGTGCATCGCGTTCGGGAATATGGCTACCATAACCAATCCCTCCCGACTCTTCGCCACCCAGTAATACCTCTGCGGCTAACATTCTGTCAGCGATGTATTTATAACCAACTGCTGTCTCAAATACTGACAAATTATGTAGTGATGCTACAAGAGGCATCAAATCAGAACCACTGACAGTTTTAACTATTTCACCCTTGAAGCCGCGCCGTAAGGTTAAGTGGTCGATTAATATCGGGATTAACACTTGGGAACTCAAGAAGTTAGCTTCTCCATCCACAGCGGCGATGCGATCGCAGTCCCCATCAAATACCAACCCCACTGTTAAACCTGATTTATCCGTTTCTCGGTGAGTTTTGATAACTTCAAATAGACGCGAAAGATATTTAGGCAAGGGTTCCGGCGCACCACCACCAAATAAGGGGTCACGTTCGCTGTTGATTTCTTTGACTTTATCGCCTAGTAATCTTGGTAGTCCGCCAGCAGCAGCGCCATGCATGACATCAGCAAATAAAGTTAGTTTGCCAGAGGCGATCGCTTCCCGAATCTTGGCAATATCAACTTTACCTTCTAGTGCTTCGGTATAGCTAGGCCAAGGATCGAATTTCTCTTGCTTGCCTGGGGTAGCTGTTGAGGGTACTCTCTCTGACAACAGCGCTTCTATCTCCTTTGTGACTTCTGGCGGTACAGATCCACCAAAAGAACCCTTGACTTTTAAGCCCAGATATATACCTGGATTATGACTTGCGGTAATTACTAACGCCCCCAAAGCATTAAGTTGCTTTGCCGCCCAGCTAAATGCTGGAGTTGGGGCAAAGGTTTCGCTGAGTAAAACATCAAATCCGATAGCGGTAACAGTATCGGCAACAGCACGAGCAAAGTCTTCAGCCATAAATCGGCGATCATAACCGACAATGATCGTCCGGCTACCGACCGTAGAATAATATGTATTATATAATACTTTTGCTGCGGCTGTCGCGACCAGGGCTAGACGTTCAAAGGTGAATTCATCACCAATGATGCCCCGCCAGCCGTCTGTACCAAACTTGATTGAGTTAGTTACAACTGGCATCTAAGTATCCTAACTGTCTACTTGAAGATTTTAGCATTTATACAGGGTGCAATGTAAAAAAAAGATATAGTAAAAATATGTACGTAACAATTTTGAGCTACAGGTGGTGTTATCCCAGTTAGAACGCAAATATTAATAATCCTTAATAGTGTCTACTATTAAGGATTGTTGACTGGAGCAAAAGATGCTCACAAACCTGATTGTTCCTTAAAAATCATCAAGAAACTGGCTAAGGCGACTGATGACAGGGTCAACCTCTTGAGGAGGGGTAGCAGCAGTGTAAGAAGTATTCATTGATACATCTGATACTGGTTGATTTGGGGACTGAATGATTGATCGCTCATTGACAATAAGCGCCAATTGTGACACTTGTTGACTAAGTTGCATTATATGGCGTTCCATCGCCTCCAAACGATTGTATTCCTTGGCAAAAAAACGTTCCTCAAGGCCAGCCACTTGACGTTGCAGTTCACCGATTTGTTGTTCAACCGATGCTGTTGCTGCGGTTTTTGAACCAGGTCTTACAGATTCCGGTACACATAAAGATTGCCACAGGGCTTCTTTACAGAGGTCACTGAAAGTCTTGTCGGGTTGTTTTTCTAAATGGCTTTCCACTTGTGCTAACAAGCTTTCATCAGCAACCCCTGGGTTGAACGTAACGGATTTAACTACCTTTTTTGACCATTGGAACATCAGTTTTAGGCCCTAGAAGAGCGACTGGAGGACAATTGTGCCTCTCCATAAATATACTGCCCCAAGGCATTCGCCTGTCGAGAAGGTGCAGCTAAATGGGCGCTAATCTTTGCCTCTTTGAGCAACCGTTGAACATCTTCCCAGAAAAACTCACCACCACCTCCAGTGAGAATCACATCTGTGACGCGCTCTGGCAACCAGGCTAGCACGCGGCTACAGATTTCTCTAGAAAACATCTCTGTGAGGTTGGGGAGAAAATCATCTAGGTTGGCGGGCTTGCTAGCGCCTTTAGGACGATAAAAACGCTCACCCTTGGGTTTGTTAACAGCGGAAATCAAAGCCAGAGATTGACTATCTGCTCCTTGGATTTCGGCAGCTACTAGTTCATAAAACTTGTTCATACCGAAGTCTTCACTCTTAGAAGCACCTCGTGCAAAGCGGAAGTTATCTACCATTAAAAGATCGACGGTTTGATGCCCAATATCAACGATCGCCACCGATATTTTCGTAAAATCGGGAACAGTAGTACTCTTTTTCGGTTGAGCTTCAGACCATAGAAGGCTGCCGTAGCCTTCTGGCATTACCCATACCTTGTTGACGTTCAGCGACACAGATTCGCCTCGGAAGTTCAACACATGAGGGCCACCTACTTGGCTGATTAATTGTGCTTTTTCCTTTTCAAACTGCTCTAAGGAGAGGAAAGGCAGACCAAGTACAACAGAAATCTCATCTTTGAGTTTGAAGTAGCCGGCACATGCCAAAACTTTTACCAGTGCAGCCTCTACCTTAGATTGTCCGACTCCTAGATTCGCCCCAAAATCTGCTGCCAGTTGACCGACAGCATATCCATTGCCTTGATACTCCAACCACAAATCCATTAAAGGGTCAGTAGCTCTGGCTTCAAAAACGCCCCCACGCACCTGTTCTATTGACATTTGCTTGACGTTGGCAGGTATAAACACCACACTGTTGGGTTCACGACTCACACAAGTCTTTGTGGAAGTTCTGCCTAAATCAACACTCAGAATTGTTTTCCCTGAACCGATGCCGTTGCCTGGCTTGGGAGTATTAACAGCATTTATGGGAGTTGACGCCGACACTCTATTCATTGGTATAGCAGCGGCATTCATTGGGGTAGCGGCGGAAGGTTGGTCTGTCATGAAAGCTCCTAGTCTGAACTTAACTGTAAAAAGTTGTCAATGCTCATCTTACAAAAATGCGAGCAACCAGAAATTTTTGGTTGCGTCAAGTGTAGCTAGAAATACGCCAAAAATTAATTTGGGCGATACCTTCTCTGCGAGACGCTGCTTCATAGCTTGCTTCCCCGTTCGAGCAGCGTTCCGTAGGGAAGGAGTACGGTGAACTTTGCCAACACGCATTTAGTATTATTTGGCATAGTGTATGCGAATTTTGCCCGGATGTAACCCCTGGCTTCAAAGCAAAAGCGGCTGTGTTTCATCTTCTGATGCGTTTTAGCTGGCGCTTGAGTATCCAGGCAACAAATACTAGAACCAGACTCCCAAACACGATTTTAGATACCGGAGCAAGATACTTGTCCACAAGTTCATATTGACTACCTAATACGTACCCTGAGTATGTTAGCAAACCTACCCAAGCAGCGCTACCTAGAGTTGTATAAAATAGGAACGGCAGCAAATGCATATTGGTGATACCTGCTGGAACAGAAATCAAGGTACGGATTCCTGGCACAAGCCGACCAATAAGTACTGCTTTGTTACCTTGTCTATCAAACCAGCGTGTTGCCTTGGCAATATCTTTGCTGGATATAGCCAGCCATCTGCCATACCTATCAGCCCAGGCTTTCAAACGTTCTTCATCTAAGAATTTACCTGGATAGTACCAGATTAATGCCCCCAGTACCGAACCCACTAGCCCCGCCAAAAATACGCCAATGATATTGAGCTTGTGCGGAGTTGCTCGTGCTGTAAATCCTGCCAGTGGCATAATCAATTCTGAAGGAATAGGGGGAAAGAGGTTCTCTACGAACATCAGCAGGGCGATTCCCAAATAACCCATGTAGTTGATAGTATTGGTTATCCATTCAAGCATTGAGACAATTCCTGAAATTGTTGCACTAATTTTATTGCTAAATTCAGTGTTAGCTTTCGCAAAAGTTAATCATCCACGCTTGTGAGAGTCAAAGTAACTTAGCTGCAATCAAATTTGCACTGAACTCAGACACATACAGAAGGGAGTGGAAAGGAAGTTTTAGTTTCAAAACTTTAGATCCCCCTTAGCCCACTTATTAAAGGGCTAGGGGGGATCTAAATAGGGCAAATTTGAAAATATACTCCAGAGTTGCTTCTAAAATTGGGGTTATGGGGGAGGAAATTAGATAACGACTATGTTTCTCTATCTTTCCATCTCCCCTATCTTTTTTTAGACTGTCGGCGTCAATGATTGTACTCTCTGTTCCGATTGCCAGTCTAATGGATTCCAAACTCGATCTTCCAAAGCCATCTGCTCAATTAAACTTGCCAATCTGAGAGCTTTAAGAGCTTGTTCACCACCCACTGAAGGTTGATTACCACCATGTACACAGTTGACAAAATGTTCTAACTCTGCACTCAGAGGTTGAACATTACTGGTGTAAACTTTTTCAATCACACCATCCTGCCTATAAAGTACTTGTCGGTGGTCGTTCAGAGAGTTAGCCGTCGTTTGTCGGTGAATCAAAATTTCATTCTTGAGAAAATCTGCCTCAGTGAATGAGTTTTTACAATGGGCGACAATCCGGCGGATTTTTCGGTGAGTAACTTTACTGGCAGTTAAAGTAGCGACAATGCCATTAGCAAAACCCAAAGTGGCAGTGACGTAATCTAAATAACCAGAGTCTAGGGCACGAGAACCGCTAGCGGTTAATTTTACTACTGGGGAGGCGGCTAATTCCAAAAGTAGGTCAATGTCGTGGATCATTAAATCCAGCACAACCGACACATCATTTGCCCGATCTGAGTAAGGACTCATACGGTGAGCTTCTAGCGCCAGCAATTCTTCAGTTTTCAGCACTTGGCTCAGCTCTCTAAATGCTGGATTGAAGCGCTCAATATGACCTACTTGCAGGATACACTGAGACTCAGCTGCGGCATTTACCAGGGATTCTGCCTCAGAAATACTTGCAGCGATCGGTTTTTCAACTAAAACATGAATTCCCGCTAAAAGACAGTTAATGCCCACTGCGTAGTGTAGGCGGGTGGGAACTGCCACGCAAACTGCTTCTACAAGGGGTAGCAAGTCACAGTAGTCTTCAAAAAAACGCACTTTGTATTTACTGGCGGTTTCTAATCCCCGCTCGACGTTGATATCTGCCACTCCGACTAGTTCAACATCTTTCATTGAACTCAGCACGCGAGCGTGATGTTGTCCCATGTTACCCACCCCAATCACGCCTATGCGGATCGGTCGTGGCTGGTTGCGCTGTGTATATGGATTCGGTTCTGCCACTGACATGCTATCTTGCACTATTATTCTCTCCTCAACCACCAAATTTAGAGACGCTACGGTCGTTGGCGTTTATACTTAACGGCCAGTTGTGATCCGTCTAAAACCATCCAGATGGTAACATAGAGGCTCTGTTTATGAAGAATTTCAAAGTTTGCGATCAGTTCCCGCAATCTGGCTATCTTTTGTATAAACAAGTCAAGATTAAGCAATTTTTTGTACAAAGTGCAAAAACTAGATGTCTCTTTATTAACTTTTAAAACTACGTAATACCTCAGTAGAAATTCTCTAAAGTTCTGATAGTCCCAAGCCTTAAATTTAATTTTTATTGAGGTGGCATTTAGGCAATTCATTACCAGGCTCAATATCAAATTGATACTATTGAAAATGGAGAACTTTTTTGTGAGTAAAATAACAAAATGCTCAAAATGTCACACTGAGATCGGTTTCTTCAGAGAGCTTGTATTAGGAATTGCCGCGATTAATGCTTAAAGTGATTTTTGCATAATTATTTGCAGTACTCAGCGATCGCCCAAGGGGCAGTGGTAAAGCTAATCGCACCAATTTTTCAGAGAAACTTGTATGGATATTTTCTTTAATTAATACTAGTTACAAAGCGTCTTGAGCATTGGTTTCCGGTATTTTATTGAAGTGTGATTGAGCGATTTTAATTTCAAGATTTAAAACTGAAATGAAAGCTGTAATTCTGTTGTCGGGTGGCTTAGACTCTTCCACAATTTTGTACAAAGCTAAAGCTGATGGCTGTGAATGCCATGCCATTTCCTTTGATTACCAGCAGCGACATCGGCGAGAGTTAGAGTCAGCCTTCCTCATCGCCCAAAAAGCTGGAGTCGTAAAACATCAGGTGGTTAATTTTGACTTACGGCAATGGGGCGGTTCAGCACTTACAGACGACGCTATTGATTTACCCCAGGAGCGTTCCCTAGATGAAATGTCTCAAAATATTCCTGTAACCTATGTCCCTGCTCGTAATACTATATTTTTAAGCTTTGCCCTTGGCTACGCTGAGGCGATCGCTGCTGAACGTGTTTATATCGGTGTCAACGCCTTAGATTACTCTGGATACCCTGACTGTCGCCCCGACTATATCCAGGCAATGCAGGAAGTTTTTCGCCTGGGAACCAAACAAGGGCGTGAAGGACAACCAATAAGTATTGTTGCACCCCTAATAAACCTGAAAAAAACCGAAATTATCCAACTGGGAAACCAATTGGGAGTTCCTTGGGAGCTAACTTGGTCTTGCTATGCCGGTGGTGATGTCGCTTGCGGTGTCTGTGATTCTTGCCGCTTGCGATTAGCAGCTTTTGCCGAATTGGAATTAAAAGACCCGCTTCCTTATGCTTGAGTGCTGAGTCAAGAGTCAAAAGTCAAAAGTTATTTTCTCACCTCTGCTCCCTTGCTCCTCTGCTCCCCTGACTCCTTACTCCTCCAAACGTCGCAGTTGGATTTGGTGCAGACGCGGCCCAACAACTGACATCACAGTAAATTCAAGATTTTCATAGAATAACGTTTCGCCTTTGGCGGGAATTTTCTGCAACTGGTACAGCAAAAAGCCCCCTAATGTCTGGTATTCTCTCGTCAAGGGCAAATTGAGATGCAAAACTTCGTTAAGGTCTTCAAGATTGATCTGCGCCTGCACCAGAAATTTCTGCTCATCTAACATCTGGATTAACAAGTCATCACTGCTTTCAGGTTCACTGGCGTCGCCGATGATTTCAGCAATAACGTCTTTGATCGTCACCAGTCCTACAGTACCGCCAAATTCATTTACTACCATGACCATAGCTGATTTCTCTTGCTGCATCATTGGCAAAAGTTCACTCAAGGATGTATGTTCTGGGACAAACTGGGCTGGACGCATCCAAGGTTGAATCTGTGTTTCTAAAGACAGCTTTCCTACAGCCAGAGGTTTTGCCAGATCTTTAAAGTAGACAATGCCGCGAATGTTATCTAAAGATTCACCAATCACAGGATAGCGGGAGTGACCACTAGAAGCCATTTCTGTTAGTAATGTCTGGAAAGTAGCGTCTTTTGGCAGTGCTACAATACTGGTGCGAGGAATCATCACAGCTTGCGCCGTTACATCGCTAAACTCAAAGACATTATTGAGCAGTTCTCGCTCTGAAAGTTCTAAACCAGTAGATTCGCGTTCTGTAGAGATAATCAGTTGCAATTCTTCTGGAGTAACAGGTGGCCTCCAGCTTTGACCTGTGTATTGGATGCCAAAAATTCGTAATAGACAGCGGGTTGATTGGTTGAGAATCCAAATAAAAGGTCTGAAAAAACGTACGATCGCTTTTACTGAAGGCCCCAAAAACCGAGCCAGCTGTTCTGAGTACAGCATAGCCAACGATTTGGGACATAGTTCCCCTAAAACAATTTGCAAATAGGCAATTAGAAAAAAGGCGATCGGAATTGATAACGAATGAGCCATGAAAGCACTCATTCCACTGGGTAAAGGCAAGGATTTTAGCCATGCGTCCACCAACACGACAATCGTACTTTCTCCAATCCATCCCAACGCCAAACTAGAGAGGGTAATTCCTAACTGGGTTGTAGATAGCAGTCTATCAATACTGCGTTGCAGTGTTTCGACAGCGATCGCTGGGATATCACCAGCCTCAACTAGCTGGTGAATGCGCGATCGCCGCACGCTCACCATCGAAAACTCTGCTGTTACAAAAAAGGCATTTATCGCAATCAGCAGTAGCACTGACAACAATCGCAGCCCCACATCTGTCCAAATTAATCTAGGAAAACCACTCACCGCCAAAGCTCATGTAATACTCACGCCCCCATTGAAAGGGATCAAGGACTAGGTATCGGGTATTGGGAAGAATTCAATCCCCAGTTCCCAATCCCTAGTACCTAGTCCCCAGACTCCTCCTACCTTTCGACTGGAATATCCGATACCTCTAGCTTCAATTTTTGAGCAGGATAATCAGTTAGAGCGAGTGATACTTTCTTCACATCATCTAATAAAGCTGTGGGAATACTCACTGTACCTGAAAATGTTGGCCCATTTAAAGGCAATTCTGCTGGCAAACCCTCTGTACTAGCACTCAGAGTTCGCCCTTTGTCATCGGTGACATCCAAAAAACTGTATAGGAAGCGCACAGAATCAGTACCTTTGTTCTGCATTTTTACTTTTAGTAGTAAATCACCACCAGAGTAGCGAGCAGATTGTACAGAGAGGGTTACGCCTTCACTCTGGGCGGTAATCGGAAAACCAGGTTGAAGTTTTTCTTCGGTCACTTCTGGAGGTTTTTCCTCTGGTTTTTGCTTGCTGCTATTAGTTTCTTCGTCATCTTCCTCTAGATTTTCTGATTTAGCAGCCTTGGTTTTACCCTCAATTCGCGCCTTGACAATTTTCAAGATCTCTTGCTCTTTTAATAGCGTTAACCCTGTCTGTTGGGAGTTATTTGTCTTGCTGCTAGCAAATTTGGTTGCGGGACGACCATCTGGTGTGGTGATACCTTTGAGTGCTGAACTCCCTATATTAAATCCTAAAAACGCACTCACAGAACCGGCTCCCAACATCAGGGTTAATAAAATCAATGTAAGAAATACAGTGGAATTTAGTTTCATCGCTGACAAGCTATTGCAGAAGAATGCTGGTCTACTTAAGAGTATTGAAGCTGTTACCTCAATCCTTCAAGGAACTTAATAAATATTAGTTTGCACTATCTCATGATTAAATTATGTAGTATAAAAATCTGGCAAATTATTTTCTAGTATTTACGAACTGTAAACTCATGCTAAAATAAGAAAATTGGGTTTATCCAGTACGTAAAGCAGTGTACTCAAACTAAAATTAGCAATCAGGGTTGACTTTAAAGTTTAAGTAATACACTTATACCAACCTAAAATCCAACAAAGCAAGCGCCTTTGGCCGATTGGGGAGGCAGCGAACTCATAATTCGCCTTCAGGCTGGTTCGATTCCAGCAGGGCGCACTTACTAAGTTATAAAAAGCAAGCAATTGATTATTGAACTCAATGATGGTTGTGACGAAACAATACTAAATTGTATTGAAAATTAACATTCTTAGTCTCTAGAGAAAAACTAGACTTGGTAATTTAGTCATTAGTTGCTGACAAACGACAAGGAACTAATGACTAAACGCTAGGACGTTATCGGGGTGGTAAAGTTTCAAACCGAAATTCAGTTCCGACTTTGAGTTTGTTGGTATTCAAGCGAGGAGACATCAACAGCGAGGTGTCGTAAGGATTTGGTAAATCAGGGGTACGAATATATGGATCATTGCCAACTTGTTGGGTAAGGACATCGTGATAGACAGTATTAACCAATTCGGCGTCTCTGGCAATTTCATTTTCTGGGAAGGAATTTCGGAAACCCGAACCAGGGCCAAGAAACGAATCTAGCTGACGCCTGAAGCTACCATTGTTGTAGAAATTGCGATCGTGTCGAAAAAAAGCTCGTTCAAAGACATCATTCGTAGTTTCATAATTGGGTGTTTCCGTCTGAGCAGATGCAACAAAGGGAAAAGCAATACTAACACCTAGCACCAATAAACCACTCAGGGTTTTTAATTTTATACCCATGTTCCTTACTCCTCAATTTATGGGTGAATCTTAACTTATGCTTAATTTCAGAACTCTCATGAGTTCAACCTTTGGTGTAGCACAACTTTTAATGTTTTGTAATGACGTATCCTACTGAAACTCTTACCCACTCAGATATTTGGGCCGCTACCGCTGATTTAACTACCCTGCGCCACAAGTTACTAGATTTATTTTGCCAACTTGCTTATCAAGAGGGTGATTTTGTCCTCTCTTCTGGGCTGCGTAGCTCTTATTATGTCAATAAGACGCAGGTAACGCTCCATCCCCAAGGTGCTTTGGCGATCGGTCGGCTGCTGTTCCATCTGCTACCTATAGATACCCAGGCTGTTGCTGGTTTAACATTGGGTGCTGACCCAATTGTGACAGCAGTGAGTGTAGTTTCTGTCTATGAAAACCGACTAACACCAGCGCTGATTATTCGCAAAGAAGCAAAAGGTTATGGGACGAAAGCTTATATTGAAGGGCCTAGTTTGCCAGAAGGTGCGAAAGTGGTGGTGTTGGAAGATGTCGTCACTACTGGACAATCTGCTTTGAAAGCAGTTGAACGGCTTAAAGCAGCAGGTTATACCGTCAATGAAGTAATTGCACTGGTAGATCGGCAGCAAGGGGGAGCAGAGTTGTATCATTCAGCTGGTTTAAAATTTGAAGCGTTGTTTTCGATTGAGGAGATTCAACAACGGTATCGGCAGATTAAGTAATTTTGTTAAACGCAAAGGAACACAGAGGTAAGCGCAGAGTAACCCTTTGCGATTTCCTCCGCGTGCCTCTGCGTTTAAAAGGCAGTTAACCTTGAGGCACTTTTTCTTTAGCCAAGAACTTCTCTAGTTCTGTTAGCGCATCAGCGTCAACTTTAGTTTGCATCGGGCAAAATTTGGGCCCACACATAGAACAAAACTCAGCCGTTTTGTAGATGTCTGCTGGTAGAGTTTCGTCATGATATTCCTTGGCTCTTTCTGGGTCGAGTGATAATTCAAACTGACGGTTCCAGTCGAAATTATACCGAGCTTTGGAAAGTTCATCGTCTCTGTCTCTAGCACCTGGGCGATGTCTGGCGATGTCTGCCGCATGGGCTGCTATTTTGTAAGCAATCAACCCATTTCGTACATCTTCGGCATTAGGTAGTCCCAAGTGTTCTTTCGGTGTGACATAGCACAGCATTGCTGTACCGTACCATCCAGCCATCGCTGCCCCGATCGCTGAAGTGATATGGTCATAACCGGGAGCAATATCTGTCACCAATGGCCCTAAAACGTAGAAAGGTGCTTCAGAGCACTCTTCCATCTGTTTGCGGACGTTGAACTCAATTTGATCCATTGGAACGTGCCCGGGCCCTTCTACCATCACTTGTATATCATGTTCCCAGGCTTTGCGAGTTAGCTTTCCGAGGGTTTTGAGTTCAGCTAATTGTGCTTCATCTGAGGCATCGTGTGTACAACCAGGACGCAGGGAATCTCCTAAACTGAAGGAGACATCGTACTTCTTAAAAATCTCAATGATGTCCTGGAAGTGTGTGTAAAGCGGGTTTTGTTTGTGATGATGCAGCATCCACCGTGCTAATATACCGCCACCACGAGAGACAATACCAGTAATGCGGTTTCTTACCAAGGGTAAATGCTCAATCAAAATTCCAGCGTGGATGGTTTGATAGTCTACCCCTTGCTGAGCGTGTTTTTCGATGATATGGAGAAAGTCATCAGCTGTCAGGTTTTCGATTGTGCCGTGGACGCTCTCTAAAGCTTGGTAAACTGGTACTGTGCCAATGGGAACAGACGAAGCCTTAATAATTGCAGTGCGGATTTCATCCAAGTTACCGCCGCCTGTGGACAAGTCCATCACGGTATCAGCACCGTACTTGACTGCTAGGTTCAGCTTATCCACTTCTTCTTGAAGATTGGAAGAGTTGGGTGAAGCCCCGATATTAGCATTTACTTTACATTTGGAGGCGATGCCAATGCACATCGGCTCTAGATTAGTGTGATTGATGTTAGCAGGGATAATCATTCGCCCCCGCGCTACTTCCTCACGAATGAGATCGGCGGGAAGATTCTCCCGTTGGGCGACATGGTGCATTTCTTCGGTGATGACACCTTGGCGGGCATAGTGCATTTGAGATACATTACTCTGCCCACGACGCTTAGCAACCCATTCTGTCCGCATATTAAAATCCTCAATAAACAGCTTCCCTCCGCTGGTATTACCCAGACTCAGGTGTTAAGGGTGTGATCTCAGCCTGATTATGTAGGCACCCCTAGCATGGTTGTAGATTGTACCACCTTAGTTATGGCTGCGAGCAAAGATGTTAACAATTCCTTGAGGTGAAGGTGGTAGGTGCTAAGCAGTTTTTTCGGAGTCTTGCGTAGGCGCAGCCCGTCGTAGACATCGCTGCTTCTGCTGAATAATGTCTAATATTGCTTTGTGGATTTCATCTGGGGTCAGTGGTTATTTGCTTGCTTCTAGCCACTGACCAATGACAAATGAACGCCACTTGCTTCAACAGGGGGAACCCCCGCAACGCAGTGGCTCCTAATGACAAATGACTAATCACTATAGATATATTATTTTTCATAAACCTTACGGTGTTCTCAGCCAGTTTACACAGGAATCACCCAAACATAGCACTCTGAAAGACTATATCGATGTGCCTGATGTTTATCCTGTAGGACGTTTGGACTGGGACAGTGAAGGGTTACTGTTGTTGACGAATGACGGACAATTGCAACATCGCCTTGCCCATCCGCAATTTGGGCATGAACGTACTTACTGGGTGCAAGTAGAGCGTATTCCTGATGCAGATGCTATAAACAAGTTGCAAACAGGTGTGGCAATTCAAGATTACCGCACTCTACCAGCAAAAGTGAGGCTATTGTCACAAGAGCCACTAGTGTGCGATCGCAATCCGCCAATTAGATTTCGTAAAAATGTACCTACAGCTTGGCTGGAAATGACTTTAACAGAAGGAAAAAACCGCCAGGTGCGCCGCATGACTGCTGCTGTGGGTTTTCCAACATTGCGATTAATCCGGGTGAGCATCGTCCACCTACAACTAGATGGGTTACAGCCGGGTCAGTGGCGTGACGTTACACCATCTGAACTCAAATCGCTGAATAATCCCTCTAAAGCACATAGAAGCAATTCAAAATTATCAAAGTTCTGATTGCCAAAAGCCAGCACTGAGGCTTCTGTTTGTCCACGCAGTTGGCTCCTCAGCACTACTGAAATAAGGATTCATTTGCGGATGGCACAACTTAAGTCAAAAGCAGTATGATGTTATTTTTTTATTCCTACCTAGTAAAAATCAGCGCTTGTGTGCAAATTTAAGTTTTATGAGCCGTAATCAGCAATCGATCTGGCATCACAATCGCCAACCACAAGATATCTTATCTGCAATACCTACGCGCCTAGAACTTGTGCCTGAACGAGCTAGCGATTCAGAACTTTGCACAACAGAAACCTTGCGTCGTACCCAAGAGGAACTTCACTGGTATCGGAGGCTTTATGAAAATATCCCCTCTGTTTACTTCAGTTTGGATGCGACAGGGATAATTTTGTCTGTAAACCATTTTGGTGCAAATTGTCTTGGTTATACTTCTGAACAATTGATCAACAAACCTATTGTTAACTTGTTTGATCAATCAGATCAGCAAAAGCTTTCTGATGCATTTATAGACTTATTTAGCGCTTTGCCTAATAGTAAAGTTGCTAATTGGGAATTTCGCTTGAATTGCCCAGCCAGTAAGATTATCTGGGTAAGAGTTGTGGCGCAGATATTGCCTGTTGAGGAGGGAAATTATGACAAAAATCCAGTGATTCTCATGGTTTGTGAGGATATCACGGCTTCCAAGCACAGAGAAGAAGCTTCAAGACAAAGCGAACAACGCTTTCATCCTATTACTAAGACTGCTAACATCACAGAGCACAAAATCCCAGAAATTGCCTTGAAACAGATTCAGGAAGTGGCGCGATGGGCTACGCCCCGCCGGAGGCGATTCTCCTACGGAGACGCTACGCGATCGCAATTGCAGGAAATGGATAGCCTCAATCGCTTAAAAGATGAATTTATCAGTACAGTTTCCCACGAATTACGCACACCACTAACTAATATGAAGATGGCGATTCAAATGCTAGGAATCGCCCTCGATCAAGAGCAAAATTTTTTGTCGCAAATGGCAAAGCCACAAGCAGAACGCTCGAAAGCATCTCGCTATTTTGAAATTTTAGACAACGAGTGTGAGCGAGAAATTAATCTAATTAATAACTTCCTCGATTTGCAACGGCTAGATGCAGGCGCTAAACCCTGGGTACTGGAAACAATTCAAGTACAGGAATGGCTTTGGCGGATGCTAGAGATGTTTAAAGCACGAAACCGCAACTCTCATCAGCAAAATATACATCTCCAGGTAGCTCCTAATCTTCCCCTACTTGCGTGCGATGCATTTAGTCTAGAACGTATCTTGATAGAATTGCTCACCAATGCTTGTAAATTCAGTCCCCCGAATGCAGAAATTACCGTAATTGCTCAATTAAAATCTCAGAACATCCAATTTCAAGTGATTAATTCTGGTGTAGAAATTCCTGCCGTTGAATTAGTACGCATTTTCGGTAAATTTTACCGCATTCCCAGTAACGATCCTTTGAAGCAGGGTGGTACAGGGTTAGGGCTAGCACTGGTACAAAAACTCATCAAACATATAGGAGGAACAATTGAGGTTGAAAGTGGGTCAAACCGCACCTGTTTTATTATCCAACTAGCGCTGAACTGAAAGGTGAGGCAGAAAAGACAAGGAGGACAAAGTAGAATTTTCTCCCCCCCCACTTCTGCACTCCTGCACTCCTCCATTCCTACATTTGTGAGGAATTAACTGCCAATATCTGAAATATTTAGCTAATATGCGTCACAATTAATACTGCCACCAAAATTCACTGGTGAAACCACAATCTCTTGTAGGTCTAATGTAGCAGGGGTAGCCAATTGTGGCACTTTGGATCTTAGTGGCTAGAAGCACTTTGGAAAGGGAATTAAGGAACTTCCACTATGCTGATTTGCCCTCAGTGTAAATTTGAAAACCCCAACACCAACAAATTTTGTCAAAACTGTGGCACGTCCCTGACCCACAAAGTTTGTCTTGAATGCAGTACTGAAGTACCTGTAGATGCACAAAATTGTCAAAACTGCGGCGCGGAGTGCGGAACAGTGTGGTGGGCAATTATTGCCAATAAAGCTTTGGGAGTAGGGAAAGATGAGGGAGCAGGCGGAGCAGGAGAAGAAAATTCTGCCTTGTCCCCCTCGTCTCCTCTTCCCCCTAACTCCTCTTCTGAACTCCTGGTTTGCTCTTATTTAGACCCTCAGCAGCGCTATCAATTGTTAGATCCGCCGTTGAGCCAGAAGGAAATTGCAACCCCTACTGAAGTGTGTGTGAGAGTTTTAGATTGTCAGCCGTATCAAATATCACTCATTGAGGCAATGCTAGGAAATCAGCAACAGGGAGTGATAGCACTATCAGAGGGAGCAAACGAAATACCTAGCCTTGCTAAACTTTATATTGACTTACAATCTCAAACTCACCCAGAAATACCGCTAATTCACGATGCATGGCAGCAGGGTAATACGCAGGTGGTACTAATTGAAGATCGCTCGGATTGGCAGTATTTACTTGATCTGTGGCAAGAAGAGTCAACAAGTTTATTACAGCTTTTGCACTGGTGTTATCAGATGACTCAACTTTGGGTATTACTGGAACCAGTGGGTTGTCGTCAAAGTCTTTTGGATTTGTCGAATTTACGCTTAGATGAAGACCAAACACTGGCGATCAGACAGTTACATCTGGAACCATTAAATTCTCAGCCTGCGACTGAATCACCAGAAAATACAGAAGCCCAACAAGAACCGCCATTAACAATCAAAGCTTTGGGGCGGGTTTGGCAGGCGCTATTTAGACACTCTCAACGCACTCAATTTGGTTCTGTAGTCCAAATGTTGGGGGATTTGGAGCTAGGTAAGATTGAGACGATCGCACAGTTGCGATCGCGTTTGGAGGCAATTTCTTCAGAATTAGAAGCACCCGATGCCATACCTCCAATGGAACAGAAACATCCTACTGCGCCTACGATCATGCAATTAGATGAGCCAGAAGATATCAATGCCAGAAATGATGATCTGCCAACAATCGTGCTTGCGATGCAATTAAGCAGCTTGGAGGATGCCGGACGTACAGATGTAGGGCGACAACGTGATCATAATGAAGACTACTTTGGCATTGAAACTAAGATTCACAAGCTAGAATTGCCCAAAAGCCGCGTTTTACAAGCACAGGGTTTATATATTCTCTGCGATGGTATGGGCGGCCACGCCGGTGGCGAGATAGCTAGTGAGTTAGCAGTCAATACCCTGCGGCAATACTTTCAACAACATTGGATTACTAACCAACTGCCAACAGAACATAGCATTCGTGAGGCAGTTTATTTAGCGAATGAAGCAATTTACAATCTTAATCAACAAGATGCCCGTTCTGGAGTCGGGCGTATGGGTACAACTTTAGTAATGCTATTAACTCAAGGCAATCAAGCAGCAGTTGCTCATGTGGGAGATAGCCGCCTCTATCGCCTGACGCGCAAGCAGGGGCTAGAACAAATCACCGTAGATCACGAAGTTGGTCAACGAGAAATAGCGCGAGGAGTTGAGGCGAGCATAGCTTACGCCCGCCCGGACGCCTACCAACTTACCCAAGCTTTGGGGCCCCGTGACAAACACTCGATTAATCCCGATGTGGAGTTTTTCGAGATTAATGAAGATACTATTCTGCTTTTGGTATCTGATGGTCTATCAGATAATAATTTACTAGAAATCCATTGGCAAACTCACTTAGAACCCTTGCTGAGTTCTGGCGCAAACCTGGAGCGGGGCGTCACAGACTTAATTGATTTGGCAAACCAATACAATGGTCATGACAATATTACTGGTATACTAATCCGGGCAAAAGTGCGCCCAAATATGGAAAGTTAATAAATGGGGTACGGGCTAATTCTCAATACCCAATGACGCCAGTTCGACGGCATTTATTTTAATAAGGCCGGGGAACCGTCCATGCGACTGGCTCCCCAATCCTCGATCCTTTACCTTTTAGGTCGTATTGTGGTTACTCTAACACTGTTGGAACCGCAACAAAAAACACCGCTCAAGCAGTGGTGCTTTGAAAATTCCTCTGTGATTCGGATTGGCCGAGCAGCGGATAATCACGTTGTTTTGACTGATAATTTAGTTTCCCGGCATCATTTAGAACTTAAGCAAGTCAGTTCTGTTAGCAATGGCGTTTCTTGGAAGATAACTAGTACAGGTACAAATGGGACTTTTCTCAATGGCGTCCTTGTTACTCAAAGCCCGTTACCAGATAATTCTCTCTTGCAACTGGCACAAGGAGGCCCAATATTACAATTCCAAATCCAGGAGGTAACAAAATCAAATACTTGGCCGCGATCGCCAGAGATTCAAGGGACAGTGGAAAATGCTACTGCAACACTCTCCTCAAAAAATAACCTTTCAAGCACTTGCACGCATGAGGGGAACTCTGCAAACAATTTATTTTGCATCCACTGTGGTCAACCTCTTTCAGTACAGCAGACGATTCGCTACTATCAGGTGTTGCGAACCTTGGGACAAGGAGGTATGGGTACTACTTATCTTGCTTGGGATGCAGCAGGTTTAATTGCGGGTATGCCCCGACTGCTGGTGCTGAAGCAAATGAATGCTGATATGGTTAGAATTGCCAAGGCTCAAGAATTATTTGAACGAGAGGCGCACACTCTCAAATCCCTTAACCATCCTGGAATTCCCAAGTATTACGACTTTTTTGTAGAAGGCGGAAAAAAATACTTGGCGATGGAATTAATCCAAGGACAAGATTTAGAAAAACGTGTCTATACAACTGGGCCAGTGACGCCAAACCAAGCGATCGCCTGGATGATTCAAACTTGTGATATCTTAAACTATCTTCATAGCCAAGAACCTCCATTGATTCACCGCGATATCAAACCCGCTAACCTAATGGTGCGAAATTTCAATAATCATATAGTGGTGCTGGATTTTGGCGCTGTTAAGGAAATTGGTACGGCTCCTGGAACTCGTATTGGTGCAGAAGGTTACTGTGCTCCCGAACAAGAACGGGGACAGCCTTTAACTCAATCTGATCTATATGCCATTGGGCCAACGCTGATTTTTCTGCTCACTGGCGAAAATCCTTTCAAGTATTATCGCCAACGGGGACGAAATTTCAGGTTTGATGTGGCAAAGGTTCCTACTATTAGTTCCCAATTAAGAGATATTATTGACAGGGTTACAGAACCACTGCCACGCGATCGCTATCAAACTGCAAAGCATCTGGCTGCTGCATTAGCTGCTTGCCAATAAAGAGCGATGAAGCAGTAGCAGGAGATGAGTAAGGAAGCGAACCATCTATATGTTCTTCCTTATCTCCCTCATCCCCAGTTTTTATTCTTCATCCCAAGCTTCTACAGCTAGTAATTCGCTGATTGGATCTTGCATACTAAACCCAAAGTCTTGCAGTTCTTGTTTCCAGTGCTGCCACTCATTGCCGTAGAGTAAGGCAATTTTCCAGATACTATCAGTTTGCTTGATAATATTCGATTCCACGAGTGAATGCACGTTACGCTGCAATTTCACCATTGGGTGAATCACTTGCTGAGTCATAACCTCGATTGAATTCAGATTTTGTTTGGTAAATACTTAATCAAAACTGCTTTCCGTTTTGCAATTGTTGCCGGCCCGTAGAGTGCTGTGTTTTGGTAAAGCCAGTCTTAACTTTTTAACTATACCATAACAAACTCTACTAATTTGCTCTTAATTTCGGTTTTGTACGGTAATCACCACCAGGAAAGTTCAATTTTGCAAACCAGTTGTCATGCAATACCTTTCGGTTAAGGGGGAAAGACTGAAATTTACCCTTTAACCTAACCTTTTCCCAGACCACAAAGGAGATAACAAGTGCTTATAAGGGAAAGGATTCAGTTCTCATGGACGCTAAGCCAAAAAATTGGTCATCCGCGAAGTTGCATCACTAGTACAGCCAAGAAAGACTTATAAACTTCTATCTGTTTTAGTCACAATATGTCTGCTTATTGAAAAATCTATGCAATACGGGTTACTTTGAATGCTTTTGGCTAATGGCGAAATTTGCAACTGATTTTAAACTTTTATTTTTATTGAAATGCCTTTGCGAATATCGCAAACATCCGAAATTAGACCAACTCATAGCAAAACTTTATATGCTTTTAATACTCTGTTTAGAGAATAAAACTTGTAGGAAATACGTAGGAAGGACTTTCTTCAAAGAAAAACTCTCTGTAGGATGGGGGCGATGGGCTACGCCCCGCCAAAGGCGATTCTCCTACGGAGACGCTACGCGATCGCATGACGCCTAACAAAAATATTGGTGCATCATTGCATTACCATAAAGCTTTCTTATATTCAGAATCAGTTTTTTGAATTTTGTGTAAAAAATTTGCAGCTAAGATGATAGTTTCTGTTGAGCGGGTGGGTATCCTCAGAACGGGAGGCTAGCTGTTACCTAAGTATTTACCACAGCAGCTATTGAGATATGCCTAATCCGGGGGATGAATACCTAATTTCCCGCAAAAAGCAGATTGATCGGCGAAAAAAGTTTTTAACAATAGTGTCGATCATATCGTTCGTTGGTTCTACGGTGTTTGCGGTAATTCCTGCAATCCAACAGGCTAGCCAACCTAAGTCAGCAATTGCGTCTCCTTCTGCTGAGTCAGCATTACAGCAACAGGCGCGGGGTTACGAGCTAGTTTTACAGCGGGAACCAGAAAACCGAACAGCATTGGAGAAGCTGTCTTTGCTGCGGCTGCAATTGAAAGATGCTAAAGGTGCGATGGAACTTTTAGAAAAGTTGGTGAAATTGCACCCCGAACGGCAAGATTACAAAGTTGTATTAGAGCAGATTAAGAAGCAAGAAGGTGAAAAGGATAAGTAAGTAAGAAGTAAATTCCTGCTCTTTGCTAGATTCTGATTCAGCACCCAGCAAAAATTTTAGTCTTCAAAAGCGAACTTGAAATAACTTCTATTTAGCTACATGAAAGTTGATTATTTAATTGTTGGTTCTGGGCTTACAGGCGCAACGATAGCACGAATTCTTACGGATGCAGGGCGTAAAGTTTTAGTTGTTGAACGGCGTTCGCATTTAGGCGGTAACGTACATGATCATTACCATCCTAGCGGTATTCGCATTCACACCTATGGCCCCCATTATTTTCGTACTTCCTCAGAGAAAATATGGAAATTTGTCAATAGATTTGCATCTTTTTATAATTACGAAGCTGTTTTAAAGTCTTATGTTGATGGCTGCTACGAGAATTGGCCAATTGCAGGTAGCTACATTCGCAGAATAATTGGAGAAAATTGGCAACCTGAATTTAAGGGAATACCCACTAATTTTGAAGAAGCCTCACTAGCTATTATGCCAAATTTAATATATAAAAAATTTGTTAAAGAATATACAGAAAAGCAGTGGGGTGTTCCAGCATATACACTTTCATCTTGTTTAGCAAAACGATTTAATGTTCATGAAAATGATGACCCACGCCTGAAAATGAATAAATATCAAGGTATTCCTTATAATGGTTATGCTCACTTAATGAACAATATTTTAAAGGACATTCCTACACTTCTTAATTTTAATTATCTACGTCATAGAGACTTGATTAAAGTCGAAAAAATGCTAGTTTTCACAGGTTCAATAGATGAATTTTTTAATTATGATATGGGACGTTTAGCTTATCGAGGTCAGCAAAGAGAAGATGTTTATATCAGCAATGTTGACTATGCTTTTCCTGCTGGTCAGATAAATAATCCAAGCACAGTCAATGGAGATCATATAAGAATACTCGAATGGAAACACATGATGCCTAAAGAATACGCAGATAATATTCAGGGAACTGTTTTAACCAAGGAATTTCCATTCAGTCCAACAAATCAAGATAACTATGAATACCCATTTCCTGATGAAGCTAACTCTAATTTATATTTGAGCTACAGAAAACGTGCTGATCAAACTAATAAATTACTTATTTGTGGGAGGTTAGGAGAATATAAATATTATGATATGGATCAAGCGATCGCACGAGCAATGGTTTTGGCAAGACGAATTATTGAAACTACTTGAAAAAATTATACTCACTCAACTTAATTCCAACTAAACACTTAGATACATTTAAAAATAAAAATAATGTTTAAAAATTACAAAATTATTGCAGTTACTCCAGCAGGAAGAAAAAGATATCTTGAAATTTTATTGCCATATATTTTCAAAAATAGAGAAATTATAGATGAATATCATTTGTGGCTAAATACCACAAACAAGTCCGATATAAATTATATGGAAGGTTTAGCAGAAAAAAATCCCGATTTCATTAAACTCATATCAATAAACATTCAACCATCTGGAAATAACACGATTCGTTTCTTTTTTCAAAATTGTATAGATAAAAATACGATATATATCAGAATTGATGATGATATATGTTTTATTGAAGAAAATGCAATTAAAGAATTACTAAATTTTAGAATTAATAATCAAGACTATTTTATAGTTTATGCCAATATTATTAATAATTCTATATGTTCTTATATAAATCAGAGAAAAGGTAATTTAGGATTTTCACAAGGAAATGTAACTTATGATGTTTTCTGTGAGAAAGGTTGGAAAAATGGTGAATTTGCTTCTTTTATACACTCTAAATTTATTGAAGATTATAGCAAAGGTTTATTAAAAAATTATCAATATGACTATTGGATACTATGTGAATTTGAAAGAGTATCTATTAATTTTATTACCTGGTTTGGTCACGAATTTGCTGAATTTAATGGAATGGTCGATGGTGAGGATGAAGAACAATGGTTATCTGTTGATAAGCCAAAGCGTATAAATAAGTATAACTGTATTTGTGGCAGTGCAATTGTCAGCCACTTCTCTTATTTTACACAAAGAGAATATTTGGAATCTAAAACTGATATTTTACAAAAGTATAAACTAATATCAGAAGAAGTATTGTCTTTAATCAACCCAAATGAGACTCTAAAAAAAGAATCAAAAATAGAGGAAAATGATAATACAAAAAAAACAGTGCCAAGTAGATTAGATAAACTTTATATTCCTGCTATTCAAACTATTGAAATATCAGAGTCAAGACCTTTTTGGTCTATAATGATTCCAACTTATAATTGTGCGAATTACTTAGTAGAAACCCTAAAAAGCGTTTTAGCTCAAGATCCTGGACTTGAGCAAATGCAAATTGAAGTAGTAGATGATTGCTCCATTAAGGATGATCCAGAAGCCGTTGTTAGAGAACTTGGTCAAGGTCGTGTATCTTTCTTTCGCCAAGCACAAAATGTTGGTTTAACAACTAACTTCAATACCTGTATTCAACGCGCTAAGGGTGAATGGGTACATATCCTGCATGGAGATGATGCAGTCTTACCTGGGTTTTATAGTCAAATGCAACAAAGTATAGAGTCAGAACCAAATATTGGTGCTGCTTTTTGTCGTTGCATTTTTATTGATGAAAATAACAATTGGAAACATTTATCTCCTCTGTATAGAGAAACAGCAGGAATTTTTCCAGAATTTTGGAAAGCTCTAGCTATAACAAACCGTATTACGACACCTAGCATAATAGTTAAGCGGTCTGTTTATGAAAAGTTAGGAGGATTTAATTCTCAATTAAGACACACTGCTGACTGGGAAATGTGGACAAGAATTGGTGTACATTACCAACTCTTGTTTGAACCTCTACCTTTAGCATTTTACCGAGAACATTCAGCTTCAGATACTTCTCGTTTAGTTACAACTGGAGCCAATATTATTGATACACTTAGTTGTATTAATATTTTTGAACATTATTTACCCTCAGTATTGGCTACAGAATTAACAAATAAAGCCAAAGAAGTAATCGTGATTCAAGCTCTAGATAAAGCAACAGTATTGTTCAGTAAGGGAGATATACAAGCAGCAATTAATCAAATTCGAGAAGGATTAAAATGTAGCACATCTTCGATGGTATTGCGTTCATTCGCTAATTTTTTAGTAAATAATGAACCACTATTTAAGCTATTTGTTGAAATGATAGTTTCATCTAAAGATGATATATTATCCAGTTTAACCAGTCCCTATCAGATAGATGAGTATGAAGAAAAACTTGAAGTTGATTTAAGAGATATTAATTTAATCATTTTTCCAGATTGGCAGCTTCCAGAGGAATTAGTTTATGAAAATTTAAAATCAATTATTGAAGCAGTAATTAAATTGTCTAATCAATTAAACATTGCTTTGTTAATAGATAGTAGCAATGGTTCTGAAGAAGAGATCAACTTAATGATATCCGATATTATTTTTCAAATGTTTCAGGAGAATGAATTGGATTCGACTGGAGAACCTACGATTTCCTTCGTTAATAATCTGAGTGATAGAAAATGGCGGGTGTTATTGAATAAGCTTAAAGCTCGAATCGTTTTGAAATATCAAAATAATGAAGCAATATCTAAATCAGGAGCGGATCAAATTTTGAGCCTTAATTTGAAAGAATTAAAAAATATTTTAGGTTAATTAATAAAATAACGATGAATAACGAAGATTAATATACCAGAGTTAATAAATCGTGAAAATAGAACAAAATCATTACTAATATGTAAAGCAGATATCTCAGAATTGTCTTGAATTTTTAGTTGTTGACTACTTTTGATTAACTCAAAACTTAGTAGAAGTTATCCATTACAAAAATTATCTATCATAAAATATGAGTCAACATATCCTTTTATCTACAGAAGACCCAGGTGTTGGTGGAGTTGCACAATATAATCATTCACTTTTATGTGGGTTAGTAAAATTAGGTTATCGAGTCACTTGTCTACAACCACAACCATTTAATAATAGGTCAATTACTTATCAAAAACAGTTGGGTATTCAACACTTATGGCTAGACGAGAAGACAGTTCAAAATTTGTCGCGTATTCTCACAAAACCAGGTAATAAACCGGATTTGATAGTTTGTAGTAACACCAATCCCTTCGCTAATTTACCTATCAAGCAAATTGCCATACAGCTAAGTATACCCTATATCGTTGTTGAGGGGCTTGTTGAACCTCATCTAGCAAATCACCACGCCGCATACTTGAATGAACTATCTCATCAATATATTAAAGCTAAGTCAGTAATTGCTGTTTCCTTTGATAACTTAAATTTGTTACATAGCCTATTCAGGCTCCCTAAATCGCAGGGACAAGTCATTTATTATGGACGACCTTCGGAATATTTCACTGCTTGCGATTTATCTGTGCGCGAAAATCTACGCCAAGCACTTAGTATTCCCTCGGATGCTGTAGTTTGCTTTACTGCTGCTCGCATAGAAAACCGAAAAGGCTATCAATACCAACTAGAGGCAATTAAGCAGCTCATAGGCAGAGCAGTGTGGACTCAACTTTACTTTGTGTGGGCAGGTGCGGGCATTTTTGACCCACAACTTGAAACAGAACTAAAAGAAGCAATTGGACTACTAGGGATAAACAAAAAAGTTATTTTTCTGGGACAGCGTTCTGATGTTTCAGATTGGTTAAATGCTGCTGATATTTTTGTTTTTCCTTCTCTCTTAGAAGGAATGCCATTGTGTGTTATGGAAGCAATGGCAAAAGGATTACCAGTTATTGCTTCAGCAGTCAGTGGAATTCCTGAAGAATTGGGTGAGACTGGAAAATTACTTACTGACCCTAAACTTGATCCGCAAGCCACAGTTAGAGAATTGGTGACAACTATTGAAAACTGGGTGATAAATCCCCAGTTACGCCAATCTATTGGTCAAGCTTGCAAGAAGAGAGCAGAAGCACTGTTTAGGGAAGAACGGATGATAAAAGAAACTGTGGAAATTATTGAACAAGCATTTTTACCACATAGAGATTATGTTTCACCTGGATTTAAAATAATCCGACCTGACCAAGCCTTTCCTAATATGATTGCAGGTGATACAAGTACTTGCGGATGGACTTACTTGCGTCGTGAGATTCCCCATAACTGGTATGTAGATAAGCGACAAACAACTGTGGGATTTCTTAGTAGAGATGAAGCTCATATCCTTTATAATACTGCCCTCATGTTTAAGGGCAAAAAAGCTTTAGAAATTGGTTGTTGGCTTGGTTGGTCTGCTTGTCATATAGCGTTAGCAGGAGTGGAATTAGATGTCATTGATCCTCTGTTAGGCAAAGAAGAAATATATAAAAGTGTAAGTGCTTCCCTTGATTCTGCTGGTGTCCTTGACTCGGTGAATCTGATAGCCGGTTATAGCCCACAAAAGGTGATAGAGTTAGCTGAAAAATTACAACGCAAGTGGTCGTTGATTTTTATTGACGGTGATCACGAAGCACCAGGGCCCCTCAATGATGCAATTATCTGTGAACAATTGGCAGAGGGGGACGCCTTAATCCTATTTCATGATTTAAGTTCCCCTGATGTAGCCAAAGGCTTGGACTACTTTAAGCAAAAGGGTTGGAACACAATGGTGTACCAAACCATGCAAATTATGGGGGTTGCTTGGCGTGGAAATGTTGAGCCAGTAAAACATCAGCCCGATCCAAGAATTAACTGGAATTTACCAAAGCATTTGGAGAAATACTGTATTAGTAATATCTGCCAAGGTTTGTCTTCTAACATTCAAGCACCCTTAAAACAAGAACAAACTCCACTCATTTCTGTGGTAATTCCATGCTATAACCAAGCTCAATTTTTACCGGAAGCTGTAGCAAGTGTTGTTGCTCAGACATACGACAACTGGGAGATTATTATTGTCAACGATGGTAGTCCAGATAATACCAGTGAAGTTGCAAAACAGTTAATTGCAATGTATTCTCCCAATGTAAGACTTATTGAACAAGAAAATAGTGGGCTTGGAAGTGCTCGGAATACAGGTATAGATACAGCAAATGGTGAGTATATATTACCGTTAGATGCTGATGACAAATTGAGTTCAAACGCTATTGCTCTGTTACTCGAAATTTTATTAAATCAAGACCAGCCCTGTATTGCCTTTGGTTCATACCAAATGTTTGGAATAGACCAAAGAGTTTGTATAAGCGTTGACTTTTATTCATTCGAGAATATTAAACGATTTAATATGCTTCATCCTTGTTCTCTATACCCAAAGCAGGTATGGGAATTACTAAATGGTTACAAAGTTGATAGGAAGCGACAAGGCTACGAAGATTGGGAATTTTGGCTTAATTGTCATAAGCATAAAATTCCATTTCATGGAACAAGGGAAATTGTCGTTTACTATCGAAGGCATTTTGATGCCATGATAATAAATGCAACTCAAGAAAAACATGAAGAATTATATGCAAGAATGATGTCTTATCATCCTGAATTTATTGATGATGAGCTAATAGAAAATAACAATAAATTTTTACCAGCATTCATTATAGATGGTGTATTTTTCCAACTCAATACAACTGGGATTGCTCGTGTCTGGACATCCTTACTAAAAGAATGGGTCAATAATGGCTTTGCTAAGCATATTGTTGTGCTTGACCGCGCTGGAACTGCTCCCAAAATCTCTGGTATTAAGTATCGCGCTGTACCACTTTACGACTACAACAACACTGATGCTGACCGGGAAATGCTACAGCAAATGTGCGATGAAGAGGGTGCAGAGGTATTTATATCCTCTTACTATACAACACCGACTACAACACCTTCTGTTTTCATAGCTCACGACATGATTCCAGAAACTATGGGATGGGATATAAGTAATCCTATGTGGCGAGAGAAACATCAAGGTATCCAACACGCATCGCAATACATAGCAGTTTCAGAACATACAGCGCGTGACTTGGTAAGCTGTTTTCCTGAAATAAACAGAGACTTTATAACCGTAGCTCATTGTGGAGTTGAAAGCGCTTTTTCACCTGCAAATGTTGAAGAAATTAACAATTTTAAAAATAAGTATGGTATTACAAAACCATATTTTATGGTAGTAGGTATTGAAAACAATTATAAAAATAGTATTTTATTCTTTCAAGCTTTTTCTCAACTTGCTAGTAGTTCTGGCTTTGATATTGTTTGTACAGGAAATAGAGGTACATTAGCACCTGAGTTTAGAGCCTATACATTAGGTAGTATTGTTCATATTCTCCAACTCAGCGATGACGAATTAGTCACTGCTTATTCGGGTGCAGTAGCACTGGCTTATCCTTCCAAATATGAAGGTTTTGGTTTACCTATAGTAGAAGCAATGGCTTGTGGTTGTCCTGTAATCACTTGTCCTAATGCTTCAATACCAGAAGTAGCGGGAGAAGCCGCAATCTATGTGAATGATGATGATGTCGATGCACTAGCAAACGCACTCTTTGAGGTGCAAAAACCTGGTGTTCGCAATTCGTTAATTGCCGCAGGTTTGGCACAAGCTAAAAAGTTTTCTTGGTCAACAATGGCTCGTACTGTAAGTACTGCTCTAATTAATACTACTATTTTACATTTAAATCTTAAAGAGACTAATTTAATTATTTTTCCCGATTGGTCACAACCAGAAGAATTAATCAGCTTAGATTTAGAAAGAGTAATTAAAACATTAGCAGAATATTCAGATAGTCAAAGGACTACACTACTTATTGATACAAGTGATATTTCTAGCGAGGATGCTGCAATCTTTTTATCTGGTCTGACGATGAATCTGCTGTTACAAGAAGATATAGACCTTAATGAAGGGTTAGAAATCTCTTTTGTAGGAAATTTAGCTGATATTCAATGGACAGCTTTGCTACCTCGTATCAGTGCAAGAATTATTTTGGAATACGAAAATAAACAAGCAGTGATAAATTGGCAACAAATGCTTGAGAATGCAAATAACTTAAATGGGCTAATAGAACAATGTGAAATCAAAACGTTTATACAAAATTATCAGTTAAACAATAACCTATATAGTTTAGTCGCAAAATATCAACAAGAAAATTCCGACATATCTGTATTAAAAGAATTACGCTTATTGAGAAAACAGATTGCTGAATCGTGGTTAGATAAAGAAGAAAATTTACTTGAAAAACTATACTTGTCTAAATTTGGTGAGGCTCATCAAGCATTACTAAATAGTGGTATCCAGAATGAATCACTCATAGAAGCTGAACAAAGCTTTGTAACTGACATATTAGCAATAGTCGCTAAGGGACTCAATGAACAAAATGCCATTCAGTATCTCCTAGTAGCAATGCTATATTGCCCTCCTCATCAGTTACCTTTAGTGTATGATCTGACTCAAATTCCTAGCTGGTTACTTAATGATTATCTCAAATTTACTTTCAAATCTCCCCTTTATTTTAAGGAAATAGGAGAGGCTGATAATTACTATCTATATATGGAGAATTTAATTAATTATCTTCATATAAATATTATCAGTCATTCTGAATCTAAATTTTGGCAAGATATTGCTGCATATTTTACACATACAGTAAATCTTATTCCCTTATATTTTAATAAAGCAAATTTGAAAAATATCTACACCAAACGTGCAGATATTATTAAACTATACTTGCAAGAATTTAGTAACAGTATTGAATACGAGTTCCCAACACGCTTGGATGAACGAACGAAAATTAGGGTTGGTATTCTTGCTAGCCATTTTGAACCACAGACAGAAACCTTTGCTGCTTTGTCAGTATATAAACATTTAAATAGAGATGTATTTGAGGTAATTCTCTTTACATTAAATATAAGCAATCATCGTTTAGAACGATATTGTACGGGTCATGCAGATGCTCTGATTAAACTTCCAACAAACTTAGAAAATCAGGTACAAACTATTCGGGAAGCCGATTTAGATATCCTGTTCATTTCTACCAATGTTACCGCAGTTACCCATCAAATTACCTTGCTTTCCTTATATCGGCTGGCTCGAATCCAGATGGTTGATGCTAATTCTCCTGTAACAACTGGTATGCCTCATATAGATTACTATATTGCAAGTAAACTTTCTGAAACTGAAGAGAATGCTCAACAACATTATACGGAAAAGCTAATTACGTTAGACAGTCCTCCCCAGTGTTTTGATTTTGGAACCGAAGAGAAAATACTTGCTACAACCGCTATTAGCCGAGAAAGTTTGGGAATTACTAAAACTACTGTGGTTTACGTTTCAGGAGCTAATTACTACAAAATAATTCCAGAGCAAGAAGTAACTTGGGCAAAGATAATTGCCAGTGTACCTAATTCTGTACTATTACTTTATCCGTTTAATCCAAATTGGTCATCTTCCTATCCTTGTATTGCTTTCCGTAAGCGCATAATCACTACTTTTGCTAAATATGGTCTTGGCGAGGATAGGTTGCTCATTCTTGACCCAGCACCAAACCGTGCTGATGTTAAAAAACGTTTGAAACTTTGTGATATCTACTTAGATTCTTATCCTTACTCTGGTATGACTTCGCTCATAGACCCGTTGGAAGTAGGTTTACCAACGGTAGTTATGGAAACAGAACCCTCTCGTTCTCGAAAGGGAGCATCACTTTTACGAGAACTCCAAATATTTGATTTAATTACAAACAGTCAAGAAGCTTATATTCAGTCAGCTGTTGCTCTCGGAATTAACTTTGAATTGCGTCAGCAAAAAGCAGAGCAAATTCAGCAAAAAATGCATCAAAATCCAACATTTCTTGATAGCCGTTCTCACTCTGCTCAAATGGGAGAACTCTTCCAAGAACTATTCTATAAACATCAGGCGATCGCTCTCAAAGAGCAACTAAATTTAAAAGATATTAACCTAATTATTTTCCCCGACTGGTTACAGCCAGAAGACTTACTATATCAAGATTTAGCAAGTGTTATTTCTACTCTCACTACTCACCCAAATAAAAGTCGCTTAACTCTCCTGATAGATACTCACAACGTTTCTGAAGAAGAAGCTGATATGCTTTTATCGTCTTTGACTATGAATTTGCTCATGGAAGGTGATGTAGATATAACTGAGGGGCCAGAAATTTCTTTGCTAGGTAAGATAAGTGATATTCAATGGAAAACTCTTTTATCTCAAATTCATAGTCGAATTGCTTTAAGAATAGATAATCAACAGGCGATCGCGCAAGTAAAAGCAGAAAATCTTCCATTCTGCGATGTAGATAGCTTAATCGTAAATTAGAGATGACGCCTATCTAATCGTAGTTAAGCTTCCTATGGTGGGTAATAACCTAGCATTTCGCAAAAAAATCCTGTGCCATTCGCTTTAGAAGCCTTTTATAAACAAGTTTGTAGTAAGCACTTCAGTGCTTAAGTTTGTAATTATAAATGAGGACTAAAGTCCTCACTACAAACTTTTGAATTGTTTGTAGTAAGCACTTGAGTGCTTAAAAATATATGTATGAATATCGCAAACTCACAACAGAGCAAAAAGCTGAACTAGTTGAATATCGCCTAAGTCAGGGTTATCCACCACACTCACCACCACATGAAGTAAGAGATAAGCAATTTTACTTACTAACGGTAGCTTGTTATGAGCACAAGTGTCATATAAACACTGCATCTCGCCGTCAGCAACTCTTAGATATAATATTTGATAAATTTTGTGCCAGTGGAGATCAAGAGAGGAGCGCTGAAGCGCCGACTACAAACTTAAGAATATGTGCTTGGGTTATTTTGCCTAATCACTATCATCTACTAGTTCAGGTTGTAAATTTTGATGTATTGAGTGACTTGTTTCGGAGAATACATGGTTTAGTTTCTCGCCAGTGGAATATAGAAGACAATGTAACTAAGAGAAAAATTTGGTATCGTTGGAACGATCGCGCTATTCGTTCGGAAAGACATTACTATGCAACTATTAACTATATTCATTACAACCCAGTTAAACATGGCTTAGTGAAATCTCCTTATGACTGGGTTGAAAGTAGTGTTCACTGGTATTTACAAGTTTGTGGACGACAATGGCTGCGTGATTGTTGGACTGAATATCCAGTGCGAGATTATGGTAGTGATTGGGATAATTTGTAACGTTCGTAGTAAGGGCTTCAGCCCTTATTAACATCTATTTTGAGGGCTGAAGCCCTCACTACGAGCTTATTTTCCTTCAATATACATTTGCCACATCTGCTCGTAAGCCTTTTCCATCTCACGGGTAAACTGTTTGCCATTCCACAACGGTGCTGTTTGCCGCGATGCTTTCAGCTTCAAAGCGACTTGCTGGCGTAAAGCCTCATCTTTCCCCAAGCGCACACCCCACTCTACATATTCTTGATCTGTCCAGGCAATGCCTTCTGTGATACCCGCATTTATCATCATGGTGTAGCTGTTACGCGCCGCAAATTGTTCACCAACTCGCGTTACTAATGGGATACCCATCCACAATGTTTCTAAGGTTGTTGTCGCTCCGTTGTAGGGAAATGTATCTAGAACAACATCTGCAATGCCCAAATTAGCGCGATGCACTGTCTCTTGATGAACTTGGGGTAAAAATCGTAACCTAGAGCAATCTACACCCTCTTCTTCAGCAATTTGAAAAAAGAAGCGTTTAATTGCTTCTTCCTGAGAAAGCCCTTTAATCAAAAAGTAGCTGTTAGGTACTTGTTTAATAATTTGCATTTGCCACCTTGTTGTTTCTGGATGGCGTTTATATCCTCTTTGTGCGCTGAGATACACAATAGCATCGATAGGAATATTTAAGTCATCGCGGCGGAGAGTTGGTACACCAACCTCAAAACCATCTACTGCTATGTAAGTTTGGGGTAATCGCCAAATTTTCTCTGTATAGTAATCTTGTGCATTATCTGGCAGTACATAAGGGTCTGCGATAAAATAATCAATTGCAGGTATGCCTGATGCATCCCACCCCAGCCAAGTAACTTGAATTGGCGCTGGCTTAAGTGCAATCACTTCACTAGTAATATCTAGAGTAATACTATCAAGGTCAATTAAAATATCAATTTCATCTTGATATATTTGGTCAGCTATTTCCAAGCCGTTCATACCTAATTTGCGAGATGTTCCTGCATGGTTTACATACCATTCTTGGAGAAAATCATTTACTAATTTGTAATTAATAAAATAAGTATGAATATCAAATTTATCTTGGTCATGATGCTGAAACAACCAACGAGCTAACCAACCAACCGAATGATTTCTTAAAGCATAAGATACATAGCCAATTCTCAACTTTTTGGTTGAGATATTCAAAGTTGTTTTATTAATATTTTTAAAGTTAAAACTCTTACTCTCAGACTGAGCTAGTTCTTTAATATTATTATTAAATATTTCAGCTACTTTATTATGAATTTCTCGAAAAGCTACAGGAGAATCTTTAATGTGAGGTATAGCAAAAGATGGCGTCAGCAATCGTAATGTTCTGCCTTCTTCTAAAATAATTGGTTGAGATTCAATAAACTGTTGTTCAATAGTTTCCAACTCTTTACAAGCTGTACATATCTCTGTCCAATATCCTCCTGCTGACATTAGACCTCTTAACAGTAAATGGAGTGCAAAAATTTTATCAGCTAAACCTTCTGATAGCGAATAACACAGCTTAGCTGTCTCTATACCTTGAGAATAATTATGAGCATCTTGATAAAAAGTCGCTAAATGTCGCAAAATTTCTACATTATCTGGTTCCAATTGTAAATGTAAGTTAAGCAGAGATGCTGCTAGCTTAGGCTGCTGTAAAGTATGCCCAATTTTCATGGCAGCAGGAAGTAGTATGCGAAAGCTTTGATCAGCATCAGTAAAGTAAGGTAAACAAGCTTCTACTAAAGTAAGATTTATTGGATGTAAAGGAACAGTATTTAAAATCTCCTGCAAAAGTTGCATTAATAATTCGACGTTAATTTCTAAATTTTTTTCTACTTTTAAAGTTTCAATTAATCCCCAATCACTCAATTGCTCGATTTCTTCAAATTTTTCCAGTTTGAGAGACAGTAGAATAATTTGGAATAAATTATTGATATTAGTAGGATTAATTTCTCTCATGTGTTGGCGAATGAGCCAAGCTAAAGAATATTCTGCTAGCTTTTCGCGCCGTTCTGCTTCTGTTTGCAGAAGTTGAAATAGCTCATTTGTCCAAATTGACAAATGTTCTGTATCTGCTTCTGCCAATGGCAGCATCCAAGTCATTTGAGCTTCTGCTTCTTGTCCTTGTAGTAGTAACAGTAATCCCAAATGCCAATAGTAGGAAATTACATCAGGTTCTTGTTCTATTGCTTGTTCGTATAAATTTGCGGCTTGTGCATAGTTTTCTTTAATAAAGTATTGTTCAGCTAACTGCTGCCAAGTGTTTATATCAGTAATCATGCTTTATTCTCACAGTTCAATAAAGTAAATAAAGTGGGCAGAATGCTCTACCCACTTGGGAAAATACGTAATTTAGCTTAATAAAAGCCGTCATGACAAATTAACTTTTTTGTCAAATGTTGCAGGTGAGTAATATTTCGCCTAGTAACTCACTTCCTACTTAGATAAACTGATGAAGTTACTGGGGCAAGTGGGCCCAGTTGAGGTGAAAGTGGTGTCAGTTACAACTACACCACCGTTAACTCTAGATTTTTCATTTTCACATAAAATAGCTATGGTCGTAGCTTCACTGGTAGCAGCTTGTGTTGCTATGCTTACACCACCAATATAATTCTTGAGAGGTGCAGTCGCAAGTACTGTTTCTGCTTGATTGGTTGCGGCACTAGCGACACTAGCAGAGGAAATTGTGTACTGGTAATTTGAGGTAACTGTTGCAATACCAAGACCTAAACTACCAATCTGACCAGCAAGTGCAAATGTGTTCTGTTCCAAGTAAAATGCTTGCTGAGCGCGGTTCATTGAACCTACGTAGGTTTTTGCTTCTGACTGCTTGGCTTTGTTAGCTTGGTTCAAGAAAGAGGGCAGAGCGATCGCAGACAAAATCCCGATAATAATAATTACTACTAATAGTTCAATGAGTGTAAAACCCTCATCTCCCTTCTTTTTGTCGAGGATGTGTTGAAGAAACTTGGCTTTTAGTTCAGTTTTCATAAGTGTTTTCCCGCAGGTACTACTTGATTGGGTGTTCTAGATGTAACTTACCCAGTCGTGATCGCTTTCCTATCACCTTGAGAAAAAAAGTTTGGGAATATTCGGTAACAAAATCCAGAATCCTTGTATCCCAATAGACACAGATATAACTAAGCCCCTGGGGTTGACCAAGGGCTAGCTTCTCAATTTCGATTGTGAAAGCCTTACTCAAACTCAGGTGGCCACAGTTCTGATACTGCCAGTTCCCAACCTGGTAGCAAGTCTGGTATTGTAAGTGTCTCGCCATTTTGTAACATCACTGGAGTTTGGTTTAGTCGGTAAACTGTTACTGTCAATTTGTCAGGGTCAATCAGTATGCCGACTACAGATCCAAGTTGTAAAAATAACTGGATTTTTTCTTCAAGTGGTTTAATTCTGTCGCTTTTTAATTTAACCTCAACCATCAGATCTGGAACTAACTCTACAAAGTCGCGCTTGGTCTTCTTCAATCGATCAGCCCGAACAAAAGACACGTCAGGCGCACATAGGTTTCTTCTCTCAGAGTCGCCCTCTTCTATACTTGGCAGGATAAACCCAGCGCTAGAACTAGTTATACGCCCTAGTTTGCGTGACATGACCCAGTTATTCAAGAAGGTAATTAGACGAGTGCCAATTTCCTCTGACTCGTAATCTGATGGCCCCGTAACTATAATTTTTCCCTCTACCAGCTCCATCTGCCATTCTGGATGCTCGGATTGTAGCTGCTCTAAATCGGTAATGGTGAGGGACATAACACACCAAATAACATTTATCTATCATACGTACCTCAACCTACGAAAGCTACAATGTATTCCATCCAAATCAAAACGGCTGTATAGTTTGACATTAATAGCATCAATGAAAACAGATGTAATTTTTTACGAACTTATTAAGGAACTACCACAGATATTTTTTGAACTTATTGAAAAACCTGAAACTAATCCCAATATCTATACATTTACTGCACCTGAAATAAAACAACAATCATTTCGTTTAGACGGGTTATTTTCTCCTGTCAAGGGATTTGAAAGTGAACCTTTATACTTCGTAGAATTGCAAACATACAAAGATGAAGAATTTTACGAACGACTTTTTGGGGAAATTTTTGTTTATTTCCGTCAATATAAACCAGCAAACTCAGACTGGTACGCAATTGTCATCTACGATAGACGTATTCATGAAACTCCACCTCACCCACGCTATCGGGTTTTAATGGAACAACATCTACGCTGCATTTATCTAAATGAACTTTCTACTAGACCAGAAGATTCTTTGGGGATAGGAATTGCCAAACTATTTATAGAAGTACCTACCAAAGCTACTTCCTTAGCCCAACAGCTAATCAATCAGGCGAGAGAAAACTTACCTGATGAAAATCTCCAAAAGAAAGTGCTAGCATTTATCCAAGCCATTGTATTTTATAAGTTTCCCAATCTTACTTTAGAGGAAATTGAAGCCATGCTTGATTTAGATGCATTCAAAAATACTCGATTGTACGAGAGTATCTTAGCAAAGACAAAGCCGGAAACAGAACTAGAAACAAAATTGAAATTAGTCCCAAAACTTACTCAGAAAGATATGAGCATTCAAGAAATAGCAGAATTGCTAGAACTAGATGCTGAAACTATCAGGAAATATCTGCAAGAACAGTCTTAGCGGTTAAAAAGATGTTTGACAAGTGTTGAGCGCATAAGTAAGTAAATATTTTGCGTAGGCGTAGCCCGTCGCAGACATCGCTTACCATCTGGCGTGGCTAATCACAATTTGTTATGCTATATTAAGCGTAGTCGTTATGAGTTCATAATATAGCCATGACTAACCCCACAGTAGAAAACTTAGTAATTATCGGTTCTGGGCCAGCAGGGTACACAGCGGCCATCTATGCAGGACGAGCTAACCTAAAACCCGTTGTATTTGAAGGTTTCCAAGCCGGGGGTTTGCCTGGTGGGCAATTAATGACAACGACGGAAGTCGAGAACTTTCCTGGGTTTCCCCAAGGGATTACCGGGCCGGAACTGATGGATCAGATGAAGGCGCAGGCGGAACGCTGGGGGGCTGAGCTATATACTGAGGATGTGATCTCAGTTGATTTAAGCCAGCGTCCATTTACAGTGCGATCGCAAGAAAGGGAAGTTAAAACCAATAGTCTGGTGATCGCTACTGGTGCAACGGCAAAACGTTTAGGTTTACCCAACGAACATGAATTTTGGAGTCGGGGTATCTCGGCTTGTGCAATCTGCGATGGTGCTACCCCAATTTTCCACGGTGCAGAACTGGCTGTAATTGGTGCTGGTGACTCAGCGGCGGAAGAGTCCATTTATCTCACCAAATATGGCTCTAAGGTAAATATGTTGGTGCGTTCTGATAAAATGCGGGCTTCTAAAGCGATGCAAGACCGCGTTTTGAGTAACCCAAAAATCCAAGTGCATTGGAACACGGAAGCCGTGGATATCTTCGGTAACGGTAACATGGAAGGGGTGAAAGTCCGCAATATCAAAACTGGTGAAGAAAGCAAACTGCACGCTAAGGGCTTATTCTATGCTATTGGTCACACTCCTAACACCTCTCTATTTAAAGGACAATTAGAACTGGATGAGGTGGGTTACATTGTCACCAAGCACGGTACTGTAGAAACGAGTATAGAAGGCGTTTTTGCTGCTGGCGACGTGCAAGATCATGAGTTCCGTCAGGCAATTACAGCCGCGGGTAGTGGTTGTATGGCGGCGATGTTGGCAGAACGTTGGTTATCTTTCAGTGGTTTGATTCAAGAATTCCATCAACAGCCAGAAACAGCAGATAATGAATTAGAACATCAGCCAGTCGCAAAGAAAACTGAAGCTGAAGAAGAAGCGGGATTTAATTTGAATGCGACGCGCCATGAAGGTGGCTATGCTTTACGGAAGTTGTTCCATGAAAGCGATCGCTTACTCTTTGTCAAATACGTCGCTCCTGGTTGCGGCCCTTGCCATACCCTCAAACCAATTTTAAATAAGGTAGTGGATGAATTTGACGGCAAAATTCACTTTGTGGAAATCGACATCGACAAAGATCGAGATATTGCCGAGAATGCTAATGTGACAGGAACGCCGACGATTCAATTGTTCAAGAATAAGGAACTGGTGAAGGAAATTAAAGGCGTCAAGCAAAAGAGTGAGTATCGTCAGTTGATTGAAAGTAATCTTTAAGGAATGGGGCATAGGGCATTGGGAACACTATTCCTAATGCCCATTACCTCCTACCGTTCGCTTAAGTGGTAACTTTGATTTATGGTGTGTTTTATAACTTAGGTAACAGCATATCCTGTATGTTGCCTAACATTTGGTGGATGAAATCCCAAGACAATTTTTTCTTTGGGAATTCCTGCTGCTACTAATTCGTAGGTTACGCCATCTTCTGTGTCATCTCGTTGCACCCAAATTTTGCCATCAATAATGTCAATATGAACTAAGCAACCGTGAATTCGCTTAACACTATCCCAGCCTAAAGTTATCAGCAAATAACTGTCATTCTCGCTATCAAAGACTGCTTTACATTCAATAGCTGCGTGGGAATAGGGAATTTGTGTGTAGGGTACTAATACCTCTTTGATGATACGTCGATAATTATCTAAGGTATCCATTGGATAATCCTCTCCGTTTCTGGATTAAAAACGAGCAACTTTAGATTCTCAGTTTCTATTAAAAGTGTACCAATTGGTTCCTCAAACAAAGCTGTAAATACGCTGTCACGAACTGCCAAATATAATGTTCTTTTTGGTTCCAAGCGATGGATAACAGCACGATACATGATAAATCCTCCAATGGCATCTTTGAGGTCTGCCATTTCTGAGGGACTGACAAAACTTTTAATTTCTACAGCTATTTTTTTACTTCCTTGTTCTGCGGCTAAAAGTTGTTTTGCTCCTAAATCTACATACATATCTTTTTGACCCCACTTTAAATGTAGAGGGTCATCTGTAATTATCCAGCCTTCTTGAATTAAGGCATTCTTAACAGCATCATGATAAATATCTCTTGCAGGCATATCAAAGTATATTAAAATCTTTCTCTACTTTGGATGATTGCCCTTTGTAGCAACACTGGCTAGTAATTTATTAGCTAACTCCAGCAACAATAAGGCATAGTTTCACCTTGATCTTAGTGTAGCTATGTATCCATAACGAAGCAGTTGGACTTTTATTCAGGATGTTTTGTTTACTCAATCTCCAATCTGATATGTAAAATGGTCAGCGTATCTTGCTTGATCCAGGCGATCGCTCATGGCCATTACAAAACGGCAGCTGCCAAAATTTTTACGTTCAGCCAACAGTCTCAACCTTTCTCAACAACTAATGCTCATAGGGTTAGCCATTACCCTCTTTTTCATCTTATTGGCATTTTTCGCTCCCGTATTCCAGTCTTGGGGATGGCTGCAAAACCCCAAGGATTTTCTCTCCAATCCAGTTCACGAGCCACCCTCAGCTAAATATTGGTTTGGAACCAGTCGCCTAGGCTATGATGTCTTTTCCCGGACTGTGTTTGGCGCACAAGCCGCTTTGCAAGTGGTAATTTTGGCAACAGCGCTGAGTATGATTATCGGTGTGCCTTTAGGGATGCTAAGTGGCTATCTCGGCGGTAAGTTGGATAGGGTGTTGCTGTTCATTATGGATAGCATTTATACCCTACCAGGGCTACTCTTGTCTGTGACGCTGGCTTTTGTAGTGGGGCGTGGAATAATTAACGCAGCGATCGCAATCAGCATTGCTTACATCCCTCAATACTACCGCGTTGTCCGTAACCACACCGTTAGTGTGAAAACTGAAGTATTCATTGAAGCTGCTCAAGCAATGGGCGCTTCCACTTGGATTGTGCTATCTCGATATCTATTTTTCAACGTCATTCAAAGCGTACCCGTACTATTCACGCTCAACGCCGCTGATGCAATTTTGGTGTTAGGCGGTTTGGGCTTTTTGGGACTAGGACTTCCAGAAGAAGTGCCAGAATGGGGACATGATTTAAAACAAGCGCTAGAAGCCCTACCTACCGGCATTTGGTGGACTACCCTTTTCCCTGGTTTAGCGATGACATGCATGGTAGTAGGGTTATCACTACTTGGTGAGGGGTTAAACGAATTTGTCAATCCCCGGTTACGGCGAGAAAATAGAATCCGAAAGTAGTCATTAGTCAATGGTCAATGGTTAATAGCAAAAAACCAATGACAAACAGAGAAGTCTATGCGCTGGCTTCCGGCGAACATAATTTCGGGGACAAATGACGAATGACAAATAACAATAGAGAGATTTACGTGAAAGATAACCTGACATTAATTGCCGCTGCTACTGGTGGATTTGTACTTTCCGTTGCCCTGGCTGGTATCTTAAGAGGTGCTCCAATTACAGCTTGGCAGGAGCAATCGAGTCTTCGTTCATCTCCAGTGGCGAATGTGCGAATTATTAATAATGACAGATAAAAAACTCCACGCCACTTGCTCTAGGGGAGTTTTTGGGCATGGGGCATGGGCAATTGGGCATTGGAAGGAGTAACCACATCGGCCTTATGCCGACTTTCACGAGCGTGGTTTCCCGCAGCTTTTGATGAACACAGATGCACACAGATATTTATTTATCTGTGTTTATTTGTGTTCATCTGTGGTTCTATACAAATAAAGATTTTGGATTGGCTATTGTGGATCAAATAGTTGGCATTGATGTGGGGGGAACAGCGATTAAGTTGGGGCGTTTTACACCTGATGGTACTTGCTTGCAATCTTTGACTGTGGCAAGTCCCCAACCAACAACACCAGCAGCGGTAGTGGCGGTGATACTGGATGCGATCGCTCAAATTGATCCAGATAATCAAACTGTTGCTATTGGTGTTGGTACTCCTGGCCCTGCTGATGCCACAGGACGCATTGCCAAAATCGCTATTAACTTGGCAGGATGGCGCGATGTGCCTTTAGCAGACTGGTTAGAAACCAAAACTAGCAAACCCACCGTTATCGCTAACGATGCTAACTGCGCGGGGTTAGGAGAAGCTTGGTTAGGTGCTGGACGCCACTTTCAAAATCTGATTCTGCTAACTTTAGGAACTGGGGTTGGCGGTGCAATTATCCTG
This sequence comes from Nostoc sp. B(2019), assembly GCF_010091925.1. Taxonomy (GTDB): domain Bacteria; phylum Cyanobacteriota; class Cyanobacteriia; order Cyanobacteriales; family Nostocaceae; genus Komarekiella. Next base: position 81,782 of record NZ_WVID01000005.1, read on the forward strand.
GATGGCAAACTGTTTGTTGGGCATCAAGGAGCAGCTGGAGAATTGGGTTTAATTACATTCAACCCCAATGGGCCAATATGCAATAGCGGTAATCAAGGCTCTCTGGAACAGTATGCTTCAGTTAATGCGATTCGTCGCCGCACTCTGATGGAAGCAGCAGAATTGGGCGCTTTGGCCCAAGCAGGCGATGCCGAAGCGTTGACTTTTTGGCAAGAATATGGTAGAGATTTGGCTATTGGTTTGACGAGTTTGATTTATGTACTCACACCAGAAGCGATCGTGATTGGTGGTGGTGTCTGTGCCAGCTTTGAGTTTTTCTTACCAGCTATGAAGGCAGAAATTGAGAAGCGAGTAATGCCCACATCACGAGCGGGTTTACAAATTTTGCCAGCAGAGTTGGGCAACTTTGCTGGGATAGTGGGTGCAGCAAAGTTAGCATGGCAACACTATTCGGGATCTTAGATTATGGTTAAAATAATCCCAGCCAGAGACATTAGTCTTTACGAATTAGAAGAAAAATTTGGTTTGCAACCTACCACAGACACCAACTTTTTTACAGAATGGACAGAGAATTTACCAATTCTGACTGATGGTGAAAAGCAAACGCTTGAGCGAGTGAAAAGTAATTATTTGAACTTGAATAAGCGCCGTCTGATGTCAGAAGAGGCGGTAAAAATGGTAGTGCTGTCTCCTTTACTCGATTTAGCTGGGTTTTATCAACCCCCTTTTGAAATTGAAACCGAGACTTCTATCGAGATTTCTGCTGAAGATGAAGGCTTTATCGTTAAAGGAAATATTGATGTCCTTGTCATTCAAAAACGTTGTTGGATACTTGTTATTGAATCTAAAAGCAGTAAATTTGATGTGATGGTAGCCCTACCCCAAGCACTCACGTATATGCTTGATAATCCAAATCCTGCACAACCAACTTTTGGTTTATTAATCAACGGTAGGGAATTTGTTTTTATCAAATTAATTCAACAAGGACAACCTCGGTATGCACGATCTTACGCGCTATCAATTGAACGCGATTCAGAACTACATCAAGTAATCAGTGTATTGAAGCGCCTTGGAGAATTAATCATCAGTTAGGAGTGAGTTACTTGTAGCAAAGTGCTGAGTGCTGTTAGCGGTAGCGGGGCGTTTAGCCCGTGCTGAGTAAAAACCCAGTTGCTTTAAGGCTTTGAGCAATCAACACTGTCCTAACCTATGTGACTACGGCTATAAGCAGTGGAGTTTGGGAGCATCTCACTTTTATAAAAATATCCTCACACCATGCCCAATGCTCTATGCCTCATTCTCATGACAAAGAATATCCAGTTGCCTTTTTAACGAATTGCAAAACTTTTTGATAAGATTCGGGATTACTCACAGGGTTGATGATGATGGGGATAGTGCCATCTGGCAACCAAAAGGTGATCCTGCCATTCGCCTCCTGACAAAAGGAACTAATGCAGTTGAGGTTAATTACGTATTCATTTTTCTCATAAATGATTTTCACCCAGTGGGCATGATCTAGTTCTAAATCCGTAACGCATTCTAGATAATCCAGAACTTTTTGGTAGTCTTCCAGATTACTTTGCGGGTTAATCACTATGGGAATGGCACTGTCGGGTAGCCAAAAAGTCACCCTGCCGTTGCGTTCATAACAAAAAGCATGGACACGCTCAAAATTTACTACATATTCTTTCCTCTCGTAAAGGATTTTCACCCAGTACGCCACAAAATCTCCTCAAGTCCGAAGTTTACGAATGATTTTCACTCAGTAAGTCATAACATTTCCTCATTAATATCGCTTTGATGATTACAAAATAAATTTTTTAAAATTTGGAATTTTGCATTTTGTATTACTTTAAGACAGTTCCAATGGCCTTGGCGGATTGAGGGTTTAGAGAGTAAGAGCGATCGCGGCTTGAATAAACCCTTTAAATAGAGGATGAGGTGTACTTGGGCGCGATTGAAATTCTGGATGAAATTGGCAAGCAATAAAGAATGGATGATTGGATAATTCCACAATTTCGACTAAGCGTCCATCGGGAGAAGTGCCACTAATAACATACCCAGACTTTAACAATAGATCGCGGTAAGCATTATTAAACTCATACCGATGCCGATGTCGCTCATAAATCACATCATCTTGATAGAGCTTGAAAGCCAAAGTATCAGGTAATACACGGCAAGGATAGAGTCCCAAACGCATTGTACCGCCTAAATCAACCACATCCTGCTGTTCTGGCAATAAGTTAATTACTGGGTCAGTGGTGTAAGCGTCAAATTCAGCACTATTAGCATCCGTTAATCCTGCTACGTGCCTTGCCCATTCAATGACGGCACATTGCATTCCTAAGCATAAACCTAAGAAGGGAATTTGGCGATCGCGGGCATATTGAATAGCAGCAATCTTACCGTCCACTCCCCGAATACCGAAACCTCCTGGCACAATCACGCCATCAACACCTTTAAGATGGGTTTGCGCTGGTTCAGTTTCCAAATCTTCTGAATTTATCCAACGCAGTTTCAATTTGCCACAAGTCGAGATTGCAGCATGGTGCAAGGCTTCTACTACAGATAAATAAGCATCACCTAACTGCACATATTTACCGACGATGGCAATTTCTACCTCGTACTTGGGACTATGTAGACGTTGTACCAGCGTTTGCCACTGCGTCAAATCTGGTTGGCGTTGTTCCATTTGCAGCAAGTTTAGCACTTGCTCTGCCATTCCTTCCTTTTCCAGATTCAGCGGTACTTCATAGATACTCTTGGCATCTTGGGAGGTGATGACGCATTCTTCTGGCACATCGCAAAATCCCGACAATTTCTGCTTTAATCCTTTGGGTAGGGGGCGATCGCTCCGACAAACTAAAATATCCGGTTGAATGCCGATGGATCTCAGTTCCTTTACCGAATGCTGTGTCGGTTTCGTTTTCATCTCACCCGCAGAAGCAATCCACGGTACTAGCGTTACGTGCATATACAACACATTTTGCCGTCCCACTTCTTTACGGAACTGGCGAATCGCTTCTAAAAATGGCAGTGATTCAATATCTCCCACCGTACCGCCTATCTCAGTAATTACTACTGATGGATTCGTACTTTTAGCAACTCTCAGAATTCGTTCTTTAATTTCGTTAGTAATGTGAGGAATCACCTGCACAGTGCCGCCATTGTAGTCGCCGCGCCGCTCTCTATTGATTACTGACTGGTAAATCGCGCCAGTAGTAACGCAGTTCAATCGCGACATTGAGGTATCGGTAAAGCGTTCGTAATGCCCCAAGTCTAAATCTGTCTCCGCGCCATCCTGGGTAACAAACACTTCCCCATGCTGGAAAGGACTCATCGTACCTGGATCGATATTGATATAAGGGTCGAGTTTGAGAATCGACACCGAATAATCGCGCGATTTGAGCAAACGTCCCAGACTTGCTGCTACAATGCCTTTGCCTATACTGGAAACTACACCTCCAGTTACAAAGATAAACTTAGTCATAATAGTTTTAATTTCTAGCAACTTCTAAAAATACATCTCGTCATTGTGCCACAGTCATTGTGGTGAAATCTTCTGTGATTTGGCCGTGAAAAACCTTTTAGGATTAGTAGTATTAGGCTGTGTTGTCACTTCCTCCGTAGCATTGGCAGAGCCATCTCTTTTAGTTGTTTTTCCCCAAAATAACCATCAGACAAGTGCCGAACAAATCTTCTTTCTTGGTACAGCGCCACCTGATGGACAAGTTTTGTTTAATGGTAAGCCAATTACCCGTAGCAAGACTGGCCATTTTTCTCCAAGTTTCCCCTTGCAGTTAGGAGAGAATCTGTTTACTGTGCGTCACCGTAATCAAGAACTTAAGATTAAGGTGACAAGGCTTACCAATCAGCCTGAGCTACCACAGGGGTTAGCCTTTGCCAAAGATTCCCTAACTCCAGCAGTTGACATTGCCAGACTACCAGGGGAACTAATTTGTTTTAGCGCGATCGCACCCCCTAATGCCAGTGTATCTGTCAAGCTGGCTAATCAAACTGTAGACCTCTCACCGCAACCCCAACAGGCGCAATTGCCAAGTAATTTGGCGGCTCTCACGGGGCGAAATCAGCCTACTGCCCAGTCTACCGTAGGAAAGTACGAAGGTTGCACTACAGCACAACAGCTTGGTTCCCTAATTTACGGTAACAATACCATCTCCGGTGCTGTTGTTCAGGATTCCGGTAAAAATGTAGATTTGGGTAAACCAGAATTTCAACTAACCCTCAATGGCAAGACGATAACTCAACCAGGGCTTGGCACAATTCAAATCCTTTCACCCACGCAGTTGCCGGTTTCTGAGGTGACAGCAGAGTCAGGCGTGGCTCGCACTGGCCCTAGTACCGATTATTCTCGACTCACACCACTACCGAAAGGAACAAGGGCAACAGTTACAGGAAAGGAAGGTGAATGGTTACGCCTAGATTATGGTGCTTGGATTAATAGCAAGGAAACCCGCTCTTTACCTGGTGCAATTCCACCACGGACAGTAATCCGCAGTGTTGGATATCGTCAACTTCCTGGTGTGACAGAAATGGTTTTCCCGTTACAAGTTCCTGTACCCGTGAGCGTGCAACAAGATGACCGCACTTTAACCCTTACTCTCTACAATACCACTGCCCAAACAGACATTATTCGCCTGGATGACAACCCCCTAATTTCTCGCTTGGACTGGCAGCACTTGGCTCCAGGACAGGTAAGATACACCTTTAACCTCAAAAAAGCTCAACAGTGGGGATATAAGCTGAGATACGATGGTACAACCCTGGTTTTAGCTTTGCGTCATCCGCCTGCAATTAGTCACAATAGACGCAAGCCTTTAGCTGGCATCAAGATTGTACTTGATCCAGGACATGGAGGTAAAGAGCCTGGTGCCACTGGCCCGACTGGATATTTAGAAAAAGATGTCAATCTAGTCGTGTCTAAGTTACTGCGTGACGAGTTGGTGAAGCGAGGAGCAACTGTGGTAATAACGCGGGAAGAGGATAAAGATGTTTCGCTAGTAGAACGTCAAGAAATTATTAGTAAAGAAGAACCTGCGATCGCTCTTTCCATACATTACAACTCTTTGCCCGATAATGGCGATGCCGAAAAAACTAAGGGATTTGGAGCTTTTTGGTATTATCCCCAAGCCCATAGCCTAGCAATATTTTTGCATAACTATGTAGTCAAAGCACTAGGCAAACCTTCTTATGGTGTGTTTTGGAATAACTTAGCGTTAACACGTCCATCGGCAGCGCCATCGGTGTTACTGGAATTGGGTTTTATGAGCAATCCTGATGAATTTGAGGAAGTCGTCAACCCAGAAGAACAGAAGAAAATGGCAAAAGCGATCGCTCAGGGGATTACTGAGTGGTTTAGGAGTGTGCAGTAGAACAGCTACGGATTGCGATCGCGTCGCTTCAAATTAGTTTACGTAGTAAGCAAAAAGTAAGAAACGGTTTTCTTAACACTTAGTTACACGCACTCAGGATAAGGGTTGTAAGAGCCAATGCTGTTCACCCCTAATGCAGTCGTGGCTTGGTGATTTACGAAGCCAATCTTTATTCTCAATTCAGCTTCAAACTGTTCCTCTGTGGCAACTACGACCCGATTGGGCTTGGCTCTGACCAGAGTTAGGTAATGTTGGAATGCTTCTTCATCTTGGGGATTTTGCTTGATGTATTTGCGAAGCTCAGATTCGCTTAATCCCATATAGTCAGTCATCCGATAATCACCTCACCATTGCTAAGAAGTTCGATTTGAATTGATTCGCCCACTAAAATGACTATTTGCTGTGTTCGGTCATCAAAACGAACAAGTTCGATTGTTTGGAGCAGATTGCTGATGCGGATACATCTAAGATAAAAGGCTTTGAGTTGCTGGTCAGTGGGCATCGTCATTATGCCACCCATGCAATATCGGCATAGTAAACAACCCCCAGGCTAAACCTGTAATCATGCCAAAAAGCGTAACCACGTAATTATTAAAATTCCACAAACCAAACACCTGCGCTGACAACTCCAGAGGATAAGCCATCATCAATACACTAGAGAGCGCCGCACCATTCCAGCCATACTGATTTAACCAGTAAAAACCTTTACCACCAGTTACCCCATACAGCAGCCGAGTAATTAGCAAACCCGTTACAGTGCCATAGCAGCGCATACACACAGCCATAATAAACGGGGGAGCCAAATCTAACCCCATAGTTGGTTGCGGACAGACATGATTCCCCATGAAATAAATGATGTCCGCAATCCCCGGAAGCAAAAACACCCCAGACGCAGCCAGAAAGGGAGCAATAGGCGGGCCTAAAACCATCCCCGCCAGCATGAAATCAGCGATCGCACTGACCCAATTAATCTGCAACTCTCTACTGAAAGCTACTCTTATCATTCCCTTCCTCTGCGCCTCTGCGTGAGATTCCTAACCTACCTTAGCAATATACGGACTTGTCAACTTATCCAACTGCTGAATTAAGAGACTGAGAAATAATCCCACATCTGTAACCACACCCACCGATTCAACAGAACCGCGATCGCTTAACTTTGTCACCACAGCTGGATTAATATCCACACACACCATTTTCACACCCGCAGGGGTCATATTCCCTACCCCAATTGAGTGCAGCATTGATGACAGCATTAAAATCATCTCAGCACCTTCTAGTTGTTTGGCATATTCCTCCTGTGCCTTAATCAAATCCATTTGAGTATCAGGTAAAGGGCCATCATCTCGAATGGAACCAGCAAGCACAAAAGGTACATGATTGTGGACGCACTCATACATCACGCCACTTTTAATTGCCCCAGCCTCAACTGCTTTGGGAATGCTGCCATAACGGCGGATACTATTAATTACCTTTAGGTGATGGCGGTGTCCACCACGAACGGCGACACCCCGCTTCATATCCACACCAAGGGAAGTCCCCATGATATTTTGCTCGATGTCGTGGACAGCGATCGCATTACCACCCAGCAACGCCTGTACGTAGCCTTCACGAATTAGTTGCGCTAGGTGTTCGCCGCCACCAGTGTGAATCACCACAGGCCCCGCCGTGACAACTACTTTACCACCAGCATCCCGAATTTTACGTAATTCCCATGCCACTTGCTCAACGACTAATTCCACGCGCCGCTCGCTGGAAACCCCCGCCGACATAAAGCTAAATTCTTGGGTGTTGCGTAGTTCCCGCGATTCAGTTTTGCGGATGGTGCGGATACCTAAAACGTCTACAATGACCTCTTCGCCAACTTCTAAATCGCGTAAGATTTTACACCTTGCCACCAGACCATTTGGAGTTTGGGTAATAGCGATCGCGCCATCCATGCGCTGATTTTCCACCTTCACCCACTGACCACGAATTCGTACTTCGGTGGGATAAATTGTACTGACGTAGAAATCATCTGGAGCTACACCAGCTTGAATTACAGGCTCAAGTTTGGCATCTCGCTCATCTTCGGGTAAATTTACTGCACCCAAGTCAATCAACCGGGAGATGATTTCTTCCATCACCTCATGGGATGGTGCTGACACCTTCACCTCGGCAGCTGAGGTACTTTGTCGTTGTTCTCCCAAGTTAAAATTCAGGACTTGGAAGCTTCCCCCAGCATCCACAATCAAATCTAGAGCACGGTTAATCAAACCAGCATCCAGCAAGTGTCCTTCCATCCGAATGACGCGGCTTTCTACCGAGACATTGGCATGAACTTCATCCCTAACTGGTTCCGTTACGCGCAAGGTGAGGCATTTAGCCGCGCCACCAGCTTTAAGAAATTCGGTTAGCGGCGTTTCCATCACTTGGAAACCTACATCTGCAAGGCGTGCTTTCAAAGCATCACTCGCCTTGTTCATAATGATAATGCCGTCCACATTCACTGCATTACAAGCGAAGTTGACTGCATCAGCTTCTTCAATTGCGATCCGCTTTTCTGGTGCGACTCGCATTTCGATTAAGCGATTGGAGTAGGAATCAAAAGCGCCTGGATAGTAAAGCAAATAGCCGTTTGCTAGAGGACAAAAACAGGTATCCAGATGATAGAAACGTTCATCTATCAGTCGCAGAGACAGCACCTCAATATCCAGCCATTTGGCTAAGTAAGGGTGAGAATCTAATTCTGAGCGGAAACCGTATCCCGCCCATAACCAGCGTCCTTCCCGATCTAGCAGTGCGTCGCCTGCTCCCTCAAAAGGCAGATCTTTAGGGAGTTCATATACTGTGTAATTATTTGCCTCAAACCATTGCTTAAAGTAAGGTTCTTCTCCCTGACGTTCTTTGTGTAAAAAGCGGCTGAGGACGACGTTCTTTCCTAGTACTAAGCCAGCGTTGGCGGTAAAAACTAAATCAGGCCAACCTTTCTGGGGTGTTACTAAGTCTACAATGGCGTGTTGTTTAAGGATGTAGTGTAGTCCTTGCCACTGTTCGACGGCGCGATCGCGCGATGACTTGTGAATATTCCCTTCCATCCAGGGATTAATTACATAGTCCACATCGTAGTGGTCAGGAGGACACATTAAAAAGCGAATCAGGGAAGTCATAAAAATTTTACAAGCGTTTAGATGCTACAAGGTTATTTCGGATACAGATTTTTGTTTTTCCAATTTGTAAAATCTGCTACTAAACCTCTACCTCTTGATAGTTGAAGGCTTTACAAAGGCTTCGTTCTTAATTCTATTACTGTTAAGAGACAAACTGAAGGGAAGAAATAAACTAGCTGGCGAAATGGCAAGAGGGGTAACAGGCATAGGTCTGAAAGTACAATTTCGTGTTATTTTAATGCCGTTTAGTTTTCATAACTCTGATGGCAAAGCTAACAATAACGATTGAAGATAACCCTAACCCAGAGGAGATTCATACTGTTATCAGCCAGCTTGTAGAATACAACAATAGTCAAGTAGAGAAAGATATATATCAGCCACTAGCCATCTTAATTCGAGATACTAACAGCACAATTGTTGCTGGCTTACTTGGCAAAACACAATGGGGGTGGTTATTCATTTCTCACCTTTGGGTTACGGAAGTGCTACGAGGTCAAGGATACGGACGCCAAATGGTGTTAAAAGCCGAAGAAGCAGCTAAACAACGTGGCTGCTGTCAAGCCTACCTGGATACTTTCAGTTTCCAAGCATTGGGTTTCTACGAACGCCTAGACTATCAAATATTTGGTGTTCTGGAAGACTTTCCTCCAGGGTATAAAAGGTATTTTTTACAGAAATCAATTTAAAAACCTTTATTTCTCATTAGACATCTCCGAAAAAGATGTAGAGACGTAGCAGTGCTACGTCTCTACAAGGATTTTGGGCAATGCATAATTAATTTCCAGAGATGTCTATTAGACATCTTGATAAAAATTCCTCTTGCAAGATGTTGGGTAAGGGTTAAAGAGAAGCAACGCGAAAAAGTTGGTTTTCATGCGGTTTATTATGCTCTGGCTGGACGGGAGAAAATGGCTAAGAATCATATAGAACTTAGAAGGAAGAGGTACTTTAAGCTCAGCTCACAAATCGCTCAGTTGGATAATGCACAATTGCGTTCTGTGCTTGACAATAGTGAGTCGCATGAGTCAAGTACGGGTTGGGGGATAAATCACGCTATGGTTGTTGGCCAATCCAAGGTCTTTGTCAAACGTGTTCCAGTTACGAACATCGAATTTGACAACCTGTTCTCCACCAGAAACCTCTATAACCTGCCAAGTTACTGTAATTACGGCTTCGGTTCCACTGGTTTTGGGATCTTCCGTGAACTCGTGACTCATATCAAGACAACCAACTGGGTATTGGAGGGAGCGATCGCCACCTTCCCACTGATGTACCATTATCGGATTATTCCGTTCTTTGGGCAGCGTGCGGATGTGGATAGGTCGCGTCTAAAAGATTATGTAGAGTACTGGGGTAATAGTGAGAACGCCGGGAATTATTTGTTAGATAGAGCGATCGCCAACTATGAGTTGGTTCTGTTCCTAGAATACATACCGCATGTTCTGGAAACATGGCTGCGAGAAAACCCCAACAAACTTCAGAAACCATTGGATGATTTACGCACAACGATTAACTTTTTGAGGACAAAGGGAATTATCCACTTCGACGCACATTTTCGTAACATCCTCACCGACGGCGAACGGATATATTTGACCGATTTTGGTTTGGTGCTTGACAAGAGTTTTACGTTGACTAAAGATGAAGAGTCTTTCTTTAAGCAGAACAAATTTTACGACTATGGAGAAGTCCTGCGGAATCTTGGTCATCTTATTAGCTGGTCGTATGATTTATGTTCGGAGAACGATAAACGCAGGATTATAGAAAAATATGGCATAAAAGAAGGTTTAAAACCTTATGAACTGCGGTCTATATTACTCGACAACATCGAGCAGATACATGCTGATGGGGTCATGAAGTTAGATGAGTTATATGTTGACAGTATCGTCAAATACCGCAGCATCATTGCACTGATGCAAGACTTCTTTTGTGAGATGTGGGGAAATAATAAGAAGGACACGAAACTTCCTCATGCAAAACTACGGCTACTGCTCAAAGATACGGGGTTTATTCCTAGCGCTAGTAGGTTGGGTTGAGGAACGAAACCCAACATTTTCGAGGCTTTGTTGGGTTTCACTACAGGCTTTACGCTACGCTATCGGAAATCCAAAATTGTTTGACTTGGCGTTAATTACCATGAAACAATTTTGCCGCTTCTGGGTTACGTGGACGATAGCGCAAAATTACCATTGATGGCAAAGTTGGATCTGTTGGCTCGTATGTTTCATGGTGGCTGTAATCCCAAATTTGGTTTTCGTCACCATAGCAACCTGCGGTATATGTATAACTAAAATCGCGTTTACAAACATTACCTCTGTTGAATCTTTTTATTGCTTCATCCATTGGCAATGGCATAGTTAAAACAATTCCACTTAATGGAGCTGCTTCACAATCATTGCAAGGTAATTCAACAAAATGAGTGTTCATCTTCCTGTACCTCCTGTAAATACACAGATCCATTTCTGAGTAACTGGATGCTGATACTTAGTGTAGTTTATGGCATTAACTCGTTTTGCTCTAGATTTACAAATACTCTCGGCTTGTGCTTCATTTCTTGTGTCTAGCGGATCTTCCCATGTACCAACCTCATCAGGATTATCTGGATTGTCAATCATCCCAAACGCTTGTCCTTGAGCGTTGGTCTTAATATGTTTACCATCGCTTGTTTTCCAGACATAGTAGACAACCACACTGCCTACCATGCCAACGGCAACTAATACACAACCTACACCAGCTGTTGCACTACAGAAACCTATTGGCGCAAGAATGGCAGGATTTGCTTGCACTGGGCGCAAAGACGTTGAGAAAGACAGTATAATCGATATTCCAAGAGCAGTAGCTCGTTGAAAAACAACCTTGATTTTCGTCATAATAGTGAATACCAAGTTTTGGACAGGGAGGCGGTTCGTTTTCCAGGCGTGACCGCCTCTCTTGTTGTTATTATAGTATTACTCAGTATTACTAAAATATACTAAATAATATTTAGGTTACAGTGGTATTCATCGATTGATATTAAATGTGTCGTTCGGTAATTTTTCATGACACGAGACAAAGAAAAGATGGCTCGAACTTCAATAACTGTTCCAGAGCAATTGTTGGAAGAGTTTAAACAGTATTGCGATAAGCAGCGCAGATCTGTGTCTGCTCAAATTGCCTTACTGATGGAAGAAGCTTTGAAGCAATTACAAAAAGAATCAGAATGAAAATCGCTAGTACCATCTGCGATTAAGCAATAGGTAGCCATGTTCAACTAACTTAAATTGTCTTGTCGTCAATATCGCTATCGTTTAGCAGAACGGTTTCACTGGTATGAGCAAGTGCGATGTGACATTCTTGATCATCATCTACTTGGGCACAGTGCGCGATCGCTTTTTGTCACCTTTGGATTTGTCTGCAAATATTCTTGTAATAAATTACAACCTCGTGCTAGTAAATTTCCTAGCTTGAGATCTGCCAAATTCTGGAAAATCACCGTACCTTTGCCACTACCCACGGCTAAAGTTTTGCCATCATGGCTAAAACTGACACTAGTTAACTCACCTTTATCACCTTTCAAAGCAATCAGTAACGTCCCTTGGCGGTTCCAAAGCTTTACTTTATCATCACTGCTAGCGACCAAAGTCTTACCATCGGGGCTGAAACCGACACTGATAAAACTATCACCATCTCCCGCGAGATTACTTAACAGCTGACCATCTCGATTCCAGAGTTTCACCAGGCTATCAGTACTAACCGAGGCAATAGTTTGACTATCAGGCGACCATGCTACCCCATTAACCCGACGGCTATGACCAGTTAAGGTATGTAGAAGTTTACCTTCGCGATTCCACAGCTTAACTGTTCCGTCATCGCTGGCTGATGCTAGCAACTTGCCATCAGGGCTGAAGCTTACCCAATTCACTGCGTCTTTATGAGCTTGCAAGGTGTTGAGCAGTTTACCGTTTTGGTTCCAAAGCTTGACTGTTTTATCTTTACTAGCTGAGACAATGGTCTGACCATCAGGCGACCATGCTACACCCAAGACCGCATCATTATGACCTTTGAGGGTGTTGAGTAGTTTACGGTCTTGGCTCCAAAGCTTCACTGTTTTATCTTTACTAGCCGAAGCGGCGATCGCCTGACCATTGGGGCTAAAACTAACACCCCAAACTTCGCCCTGATGCCCATTTAAAGTGTTGAGCAGTTTACCATTGCGATTCCAAAGCTTTACCGTTTTGTCTCGACTTGCTGCGGCTAAGATGCGATCGTCAGGACTAAAACTAATGCTAGTTACCCAATCATCATTATCAACCCTTGGTCGCAGCAACACATCGTCCCAACGCCAGAGTTTAATAGTTTTGTCTCGACTTGCAGAAGCCAGAGTGTAACCATCAGGGCTGAAGCTAACGCTATTAACCCAATTATTATGTCCCCGCAGGGTTCCTAGTAGCACACCCTCAGAACTCCAGAGTTTGAGTGTTTCGTCGGTACTTGCTGAGGCAATGGTTTTACCATCGCGGCTAAAAGCCACACTGGTGACACCAGTACTATGTCCCGACAAAGTTCTCAGTAGCTTACCCTCTAGATTCCACAATTTGATAGTTTGATCCAAACTAGCGGAAGCAATTGTTTTACCATCAGGCGACCACGCTACACCTTTAACAGCATCGTCGTGTCCTTGTAAGGTTTTAAGCAATTTACCATCCCGACTCCACAGTTTTACCGTTTTGTCGGTACTCCCCGAAGCAATAATTTGACCATCAGGCGACCAAGCTACACCCAAGACTGCATAACCATGATCCTGTAGGGTTTTGAGCAATTGACCGTCTTGACTCCACAGTTTCACCGTTTTGTCGGTACTCGCCGAAGCAATAATCTGACCATCAGGGCTGAAACTGACACTATTCACTACAGCCTCATGCCCTGGTAAGGTTTTGAGTAATTGACCTTCTCGACTCCAAAGTTTCACCGTCTTGTCTTGACTAGCAGAAGCAATGATTTGACCATCAGGGCTGAAACTGACGCTGTTAACTACATCTTCATGACCCGTTAACGTTTTGACTAAACTACCATCAAGACGCCAAAGCTTAATTGTACTATCGGCACTAGCCGAAGCAATCAAAGAGCGATCAGGGCTGAATGTGGCGCTATTCACTCCAGACACATGTCCCTCTAAGCGGTTATACTCTCTCACCGCATAAACTGACTGGTATAAAGCCGTTTGTACCTGTTCTCTCGTATAAGAATCTACCCAGACTGTATGTTGCAGTTTTCTCCCTGCTTTTAAAGCTTCCTTTAAGCTATCGACACCTTTTTGTGACGCAAAAAGGGCTTCGCTAGACGCGCTGAGAGTTTTAATCTCGCTATCTACTGCTGTGACTATGGAAACACTTAACCCCAATATGGCTAGGACGGAAGCAGTTAAGGCGATTTTTAAAGAACGATTTAATTGAACTTCACTGAGTCTTTGTTTCTCTTGACTTTCAGCTAGTTGAGTTGTTAATTCTTTTTCTTTTAATTCAGCTCGCAATTGCTCAATTTCTAACTGACTCAATTCTTCTCGCTTGCGTAGCTCCCGTAATTCTGTTAATAAATCTAATCCCTGTTGGGGATGAGTATCTACTAGTTTAGCTTGCTGCTTTTTTTGTCTGAGTTCACTTTTTAGTCGCTCAATCTCAGATTGACTTTGTTCTACTTTGTAGCGTAACTGATTAAGTTGTACCTGCAAACTGGATTCTTGTTGTTGTAAGTAACGAATCAAGTCTACTAAATAATCATGAATTAGTTGATAGCGTTCAGGAATATCGGGAAAGAGAACCACTAACCCGGAGCGCACCAAAATATCTAATACCAACTCTAATTTAGCTGGATCTTCTAATTCTGACAGTTGTGTTGCTAACTCAGCACGAGTTTTAAAAGGTCGTTGATTGCTTTCATCTGTTAATAAGTACAAAACGAGTAAAGCGGCTCGTTCATTTTCTGGGCCGCAGTCTCTAATAAGTTCTTTAATATATCGCTCGATGAGTTTGTTGGGTCTATATGGCTGATATTCTTCTAGCTTAGTAATTCGCTCATCTTGGATTTGCGCTCCAACGACTTGTAATTCAATGGGGCGGACTTCGCCAAATTCTGTAGATAAATCTTCAACTAAAGCATCAATTAAAGCAGGTTCTAAATTAAACTGAGAACGTTCTGTTAATTTGCGAATAATAGCTTTAGCATATTCTGGCGAAAAATTATTTAGCTGGTAACGGATATGTTTATCGAGAATATTATTGTTAATTGCCTCCAGTGCTGAGAGATGTTTAAACTCTAATAAGCGATGCAAATAATCTTCTCGTAATGAGAGGATAACTTTGACAAAGGGTATCTTGAGGCAGTAGCTAATAAATCTATCAAATTCTTGTTTTTGATTGCGATCGCTATAACCAAAGAAAAATTCTTCAAACTGGTCAAAAATCAAAACTGTGATCAGGTGGTTATCAGCATTTTCGCGTAATTGCTGCAAAATATTAGCGATCGCAACGCACACAGTTGAGTCTGGTAAAGCTGGCGATTCAATGACTGCTTCTCCTTTGATGTGAGTCATCGCCTCACTTAAAGATTTCCCTAATTCCTGTACCCAATTGGTATAAACTTGCAGTACAACAGGCACGGCTATTTGATCACCAATTGCGCGATTTTGCAATGCTGGAACTAAGCCCGCAGTCACAGTAGAACTCTTACCTACTCCTGATTGACCATGAATCACCGTCAGCTTTTGATCAGCACGGCTAATTCTGCCAATTAAGTTATTAATATCTCGCTCACGACCAGAAGCGGCAATTTCTAAGGCAAGGCTGCTATTCCCAGAAGATGACATCAATGCTGGATTCGTCGCCTGTCTTTGAGGTTGCAAACGACCTGCACCAATGAAAGCCCGAAAACCATACTGCTGCTCAACAGAACGTCGTTTTTGCCGAATGCAATAGGCTTCTAAATACCGACCTTCTTCAAAATAAAGCGATCGCAACCTCCGCAATAGTCGAATATAACGATGGGCATCGTATTGAGGTGCGCTACTTTCTAAAGCTTCTGGAAGTTCTTTTGCCGCCTTTTCCAGATATTCACCAGCTACTTCTTGCTCACCTAAATTTCGCTGTGCTTTCGCTAAAACTAAATAATAAATTTGCCCCAAAAGCAATGGGAATAAGCATTTATAAGGATCACTATGCTTTTGTGCCTCAGCTAATTTCAATAGTGATACATGTGCCAATATACTCGCCTGTCCCCATCGCGACTGCTGCACAGCCACCTGTGCAAGTAAACCGTAGTCACAAGCAAGTTGGATTTGACTACCGTAAGTTTGATGCAACTCTAAAGACGTTTGAGCAATAATCTGCAATTCTTCCCACTCTTGCAGATGTTGCAAAACTTCAGCGAGTTGACCAATAAACTCAGTGGCTATATCTGGACGCCCAGCTACCTGCAAAATATCTAAGCATTGCTGAAAATAAGATTTAGCAGCAGACCAATGGCGGCGGTTTTCTGCCTGGTTTTGCTCCGCTAAGCGACAATAACATAGCCCAATATAAAACAGTAATACTCCCTGTCGCAGCAGATGGGAAGATGAGGGAGCAGGGGCAGCAGGGGGAGCAGGGGAGGAAAATACTCTCTCATTCTCCTTATTCCCCTGATTTGCGTCTCCTACTTTCTCCGCCTCCTGCTGCCAAAACTGCAAGCTTTGCTGAAAATGGGCTAAAGCTGTATCGATTCGGTCACTAACATAATCATCTAGACCGAAAACAAATTCTAAACTAGCGTGTAATTCTGGCTCTAAGCTGATACCACGATTTTGTAACTCTCTAATGGCGAAGTGGAGTTCATAGCTATGTTCCCAAGCTTGCTCCAAAGTAGAATAATGGTCTGCAACTTTAGATTCTTGGTGTTTTGCAGGATCACTGTGCAAAATTGTGGCGAACAAAGAGTCAGTTTCTTGTTGCAGAAATTGCAGCAACTCCGAGGTGGTCATTTCAAACCGAATCGGTGTAGCCGCCCAACTAGCAAAATCTGGTGCTAAACGTACTACCTTTTGCAATACTTCGTCATTCACCCACAAAATCATCGGAAATGGGTGACGTTTGCGAAATTCATCGCGGATATGATTGATTGACCTCAGTAAGTCATTAATTCCATCCACTGAATCTAACCCAAAAACCATCAATGCCGATGGCTGCTGCTCTGTAAGTTGTAGATGGATAGTTGTGTAAAGACTTCTGACATTGTGGGGCAGGACTACCTTTTGAATCTGGTAGGCTCCTAAAGAGAGTTCATCGAATCGTTGCAACACGCACTCTTGCAAGACTTTATAGTTACAGCACACCAAAACTACGGAGAATTGGCCGCTAGAAAGAGCAACTGCTCGTCCCAAACTCCGCAAAGCACGCTCGTTAGTTGCTTTTACATCTGCTTGTGGGTGTCGTTCAACCATGATTTAAATTTTTGCGTCTCTGCTAAAACTGGGTTGACGGCAAACCAAGCGCCTCGATGATCACGGTATTCAAATACAAACAGGCTTCGCAATAGTGTGTGATATGCTATGTCACCACCGACCCTTTGCTGTTGTACCACCTGAAAGATTAATTCCCATTCATGGGGATCAAGGGCGTTAGCTCGGTAATCTCGCTGTCTTTGAATCACCAATTCAACGCAGTCCCGCTCAAAGGGTGGATCTTGTTCTCGCAGACAGTCAAACAGCAATCCTAGCAAGTCGCGCACATGACCACCGCTAATTAAGCACAACCGATCTAAGGTTTCTAGACTATCAAACACCTGTGTTATTAAGCCTAACCGATCGCTAGGTGGAATGTCTGGGAAGGCTCTAGCTAGCACCATTTGTCGCATCATTGCCAGCCCTTGGGGGAAAATCTCCCCAGAACGTAAACGCACTGGGATCATTGGCAATACTTTCGGCGCTACGCCACCACCTAAGCGATGTTGGAGTTCAGCGCTGTCGTTGGAGAAAATCAGGGCTAGGGGAATAGTGTAGACTACATGACAATGCAATTTACGTAGCTGCTCACCCCGCTCAATAAATAAATATTCGGGCAGCGATCGCCCAGATGGTAAAGGTCGAATTGCTACCCGATCTAAATTATCAACAATTACCACTAATCCTTGTTTGCCTAAAGCTCTCAATTCTTTGTTGGCATGTTCTAGTAATTCTTTATTAATTGAGTGCAAAATATTTGCCGTTCGCGGTTCTAGGTAGTCTCTTAACCGCCGTCTTAACTGTGGGCTTTCTTTAGTTTTAGCTGTAATTTTGGCAATCCCAACAGACAACTCTGCTTCTACCCCAAGTTCAATTGGCGTTTGCAAAAAATCTCTAATTTCAGCAAACAACTTGGTAAAATATTTCGGCTTTAACCCGATTTTCATCGCTTCTAGGCTTTCACTTACCTGACCCGCGATCGCTAATAAAATATCAGTCACATCCACATCCGCCATTTCAAGGACATGGGTGGACTCAAAGTAAACTACATGAAATTTTTGCTCCTCTAACTCAGCTTTGAGCCGCAACAATTCCGTTGATTTCCCACAGCCGAGATGCCCTGTAAATAGCTGACAAGTCGGTGCATTCGGCGAAATTCTGGTGATCGTGCGCTGCAAAGCCTCAATGATTTTGCCACCCCGCACCGCAGCAAAATCGATATAATATCGGCGATCGCCCAGATTTCCCATCATTAGCGGTCTGCTCGGATTGCAAGCCTGATAAAATCTTTCTAAATCTAAGACCATAACTAATCGACTTCAATCAGGGAACGGTGGAGATTACAAAATCTGCTAACTATATTTACTTTTAGGAATTTATGCTTTACTGTAATACATCTCACTCCAATTACAAACTAAAATAACAGCATTTCGGATGGTTTCGCATATCTGTGTGCCATTCGATAATGCTTTCATTTATTAAAATATAAGTACAAATACTACTAAAAGTACGAATTAAAAAATCGCTCACAGAGAAAAATGTATTTTTATAAATTGTAAAAATATTCAGCTAACAAAAAGGTACTGTTGAGTACAATTTTTATGTGTCCCTGAATATTTAATTATTTTCATTCTTCATCATCAAAACCTCAACTTATCATCAGCTTCAGTCCTAAATATAGGCATATAAACCAACGCGATCGCATCTGCTGATACACTAAACAAAAAATATTTGTAGCTGATGGTAAGTAACTAATTATCGTTGTAGTATTTGAGCTAACAAAAAAATGTAAATGCTCGGTTTTTTTAAGGCGATCGCGTGGTTGTGATAGTTAATAAAAATTTTGTCCTTCATTCTCTTGAATAGCTTTTGCACAAATGAGTTCCTTCGTAATAAGTGTGGTGAGAACTCAATACCAGATAGCATAGAGGCATCACTGTACGGAGGTGATTAACAACTGATGAGCATTGTAGACAGTATTTTCATGCGTATGTTCGGTCGCCCTAAAGGTATGCTAGGCAGGTTTGGTGGCATTATCATGGCACGCATGAATCAAGCGTTCACTTACTGGGTTATCGACCTGCTTGACATTCAGCCGAACGACAAAGTGCTGGAAGTTGGATTTGGCTCTGGAGTGGGCATTCAACGTCTGTCCAAGCTGGCATCAGCAGGATATATCGCAGGCATCGATTACTCTCAAGAAATGGTCGAGCAAGCTACAACTCGGAACATGGCAGAGATTAAGGCTGGTCTGGTGGATTTGCGGCAAGGTTCGGTGGAAAGTTTGCCGTTTGAAGACAACACATTCGATAAAGCGCTGGCGGTTAACTCCATGCAAGTCTGGCCAGATGCCATAGTTGGGCTGCGGGAAGTGCGGCGAGTTATGAAGGTTGGTGGCAGAATAGCGCTTGGTTTTACTTCTTATTCAGGGCAGTCGAGTATCGGCTTGACTCAGATACTCACGACTGCTGGCTTCACTCAAGCACGCCTAGTGGAGACAGATCGCGGTTTTTGTGTATTGGCGATGGCGTAACCGCCCCCTGGAGGCGATGCCTACGGCGGTCAATTACGCACCATAAGCAACGATGAAAGACGAAGGTTTAGCGATCATGTAAGATTATAAGTAGAAATATTAAGAATTATAAAATTAAGTATCAATGTCCAGTCTCTCTGTTGACAAAAGTAAATCCCGCGTGATTGTTATCGGTGCGGGAATTGGTGGGCTGACTGCTGGAGCATTATTAGCCCATAGAGGTTACAGTGTCTTAATTTTGGATCAAGCCCTCGTACCTGGAGGCTGCGCTTCTACGTTTAAACGTCAGGGATTTACCTTTGATGTGGGAGCAACTCAGGTAGCAGGGTTAGAACCAGGAGGGATTCACCACCGCATTTTTTCAGAATTGGCAATAGATTTACCCGAAGCGACACCTTGTGATCCTGCTTGTGCAGTTTATTTGCCTGGTGAGGTGACACCAATTAACGTCTGGCGCGACCCAGAGAAATGGCAAGCAGAAAGACAAAGGCAGTTTCCGGGTAGCGAACCTTTTTGGCAGTTGATGGCAACTTTGTTTGCAGCTAGTTGGGAATTTCAAGGACGCGATCCAGTACTACCGCCGCGTAACTTGTGGGACTTGTGGCAGCTAACTCAGGCAGTGCGTCCCAGTACATTAATTACTGTACCATTCACCTTATTTACAGTAGGAGATGCTTTACGGTTGTATGGACTGGGAAATGACCAACGACTGAGAACATTCTTAGATTTGCAACTCAAGCTGTATTCTCAAGTCAATGCCGATGAAACAGCCTTACTTTATGCCGCCACAGCGTTGAGTGTATCCCAACTACCCCAAGGATTGTTTCATCTCCAGGGTAGTATGCAGGTATTAAGCGATCGCCTAGTAGAAGCCTTAGAAAGAGATGGTGGCAAACTGTTGATGCGCCACACAGTGGAACAAATCAAAGTAGAAAATGGCAAAGCTACCGCCGTCGTCATCAGAAATCAGAAAACTGGCGAAGTGTGGACAGAAGCCACCGACCATGTAGTTGCCAATGTCGCCGTGCAAAACCTGGTGCAGTTGTTAGGAGAACAGGCTCCATCTGGATATAAACACCGAGTAGAAAAACTACCCCAAGCATCAGGGGCATTTGTAGTGTATTTAGGTGTAGATGCCAGTGCCATTCCGCCTGAGTGTCCTCCCCATCTACAATTCATGTATGATGCCAATGGCCCCATCGGCGAGAATAATTCCTTATTTGTTTCCGTTAGCCATCATGGAGATGGTCGCGCACCAGACGGAAAAGCGACAATTATTGCTTCTTCATTTGTCGATCCTACACAGTGGTGGATTACTGACAATTATCCATTGCTCAAACAAAAGTATACAGAAGAGGCGATCGCCCGCCTTGCCCAATACTTCTATTTGAAACCGGAAACTATTATCCATCAAGAAGCCGCAACACCCCGTACCTTTGCTCATTACACAGCACGCGATCGCGGTATAGTCGGTGGCATTGGTCAAAGGATACCCACCTTTGGCCCTTTTGGTTTTGCTAATCGTACACCCATTAATCATCTGTGGTTAGTCGGTGACTCCACCCATCCCGGCGAAGGTACTGCTGGGGTAAGTTACTCAGCGCTAACAGTGGTCAGGCAGATTGAAGCGCTAAAGTAGAATCGGATAGCACTGACAAACCCAGAACAAGAAAGCAGGGTATACCGATGAACACCGATAAATTATCTGTGTTTATCAGTGTTCATCTGTGGTTCCAATAAAAAACTAGGATTTATGCAAGTCTAATAATCTTCTACCAGCGACAGCGCTGAAATGAACATTTGTAGAGACGCTGCAATACAACGTCTCCACCCATGCATTCAAGCAGATGGCAAATTACTGCCCATTAGGAATTGTTGGCGTTGATGGCTGAAATTGCTCAGATTCAGGCTGAGGCTCAGGATTGAGAAATTGCCGCCAAGTCTTAATTTGCTCTTGGGCGGTTGCGTAAGCAGCACTACCTCGTGGAACCAACTTAGCAGTCTCAATACCTCTAGCAATATCAGATTGACCTAGGGAGCGTGCTATTTCCAGTAATTGCTGACTCCATTGGTCAATCGCAAAATTCACATCCATGCGTAGGATGCTACTATTTGAAACCCGATCCGCCAGCCGTATTGCCTCAACCAAAGCTTCTGGTGTACCAGCATTTGCCACTTCCTGCGCTCTCTGCCAGTTTTCTTTGGCGCGGATTTGCCCTTGCCAATCATCTATAGCCGCTTGTGCTTCACCAGAAAGCGCCCTTCCCGACGATGCAATTTGTTGAGCTGTGCTAATGGCAGCTGGTAGATTACCACCCTGAGCTAGTTCACGCGCTTGATCCAAGTAGGGCTGGTCTTGAATTTGCTGAATCTTCGCTGTCCAATTGCGAATTTTTCTTCGTGCTTCTGGATATAATGCCCGACCTCTACGAACTTGACTGACCTCAGCGATCGCTGCTTGCAAGGAGTTAATATCCTCGAATACTGCTATCTGTTCGGCGCGTTCTAAGTAAGGCTGGTCTTCAATTGTCTCCACTTGAGCACGCCAACGACTCATCTCTTGCCTAGCTTCTGGGGCACGAGGATTGCTAGCGGGGATCAGCTGGACTTCCGCGATCGCTGCTGTTAAATCGTTGACTGTTCCTTGGTTAGCCAGTATTCGGGCTTTTTCCAAACGGGCAACATCTTCAATTTCTAACTGCCAACGAGCGATAAGTTCCTGTGCTTTGTTATACACTGGTCTGGAGGGATCAATTTGTTGTGCTTGCGCGATCGCCGCCTCTAAACCAGAAACATTACCTATCCACGCACTCCTTTGTGCCTCACTCAAGGCGATAAAGTCATCTATTTCGGCTTGCAGTCCTGTATTTTCGGGAATTTGTCTAGCAATGTCTAGAGCGTCATCTACATTCTGCTTATCTAGCTTTGCCTGTGCCAACTCCAGCATCTTACGCCCAAATACTGGAATCGACTCTTGAGCTTTTTGATAAAAGTAGCTATTTTGGCCAATCGACTCGGCTAGCTTGATAGCACCTAGTAAATTATCTACGATTTTGGTATTTGCTAGACTTTCGGCTTTTGCTAACTTATCGCCATCTTCTCGCGCCGTGGTAATTATGCGATTCAATTGCTCGTACTTAGTACTCGCCCAGTATTTATTATCCACGCGCAATAATTTAGCCGCCAGCATAAATGCTGATTGCCAGCGCCTTTCTTGCAGTTCCTTTTCTGAATCTTGGTAGATGCCTTCTGCCTTCGACCAGACTGACTGCCATTTTAAAACTTGCTCGTCTACTAATTTGTAAGTTGGCAGGTCTTCGGGTATCTTGCGAGCAGTAGCGATCGCTTCTTCTAAATTCCCTGCTTGGAAACTCTGGTCGGCTAGCTGTAAAATATCCCGCGACCATTCTTCTACAAAACGATCAATTTCTCCATGCAACGGGTGACTTTCTGGCAGTTGCTTTACTAGGGCGATCGCTTGCAACAAGTCATTTACCGTCTGCTTAGAAGCCGCCAACTGAGCGCAGTGTAACCGTACCGACGCACTAGCCAACGGCCAAAAAATCGATGGGCAGTTTGGAGCAGATGGCAGCTTCAACAGTATTGCCATCGCCAGGAAACCTATACTGCCAGGAATCAATAAAGTTAGCAGTACAGACCATAACACCCAGCTTTTCATCCAGCGTGGCAATTTCTTAGAACTACCACTGAGTGTAACAGTGTCTTCTGAATGATTATTTATAGGTAATCCTTCTTTACGAGACGCTA
This sequence comes from Nostoc sp. B(2019), assembly GCF_010091925.1. Classification (GTDB taxonomy): domain Bacteria; phylum Cyanobacteriota; class Cyanobacteriia; order Cyanobacteriales; family Nostocaceae; genus Komarekiella. Next base: position 105,068 of record NZ_WVID01000005.1, read on the forward strand.
CGCTAACGGAATTTTTTTCTTTTCGTCGCTTCGCTGACTTGGAGGTTGAACCAGTAGCCGGGACACCAAATGCTTGAGTTTCAGCTAATTGATGTGCTTGCGATAATATTGTCTTTTTATCTAGCTCTCTTGCTTTGGATGGAGGCATATCTGGAATATCCCGCTCTGTCATTTCTCACACCAAAATAATTGAATAGCGATCTGTTTTAAGTTGATAATTCCATTGCTGCCATAGTAACTTTCTCATGCTTAAAAAGCTACTTTTTTAATTATCTATCTCCACAGATACCATTAACAATTTCAAGCTGTAGTCTCATTTTATACTTTTTCTTGAAGATTAGATTCTGCTTGTAAATCAACAATTAGCTCAGCTAATTGATCGCTACTTGCCTGGTAAACTCTGCCACAAAAGTCACAAGTTGCCTCAGCACCATCATCTTTAATAATCATGTCTTGCAATTCTGCTTCGCCCAGAATCTTGAGTGCTCCCAGCACGCGATCAAAAGAGCAACCACAATGGAAGCGCAGCATTTGGCTTTCGGGAAAGATTGACAGACCCATATCTCCCAGTAGATCACCAAAGATTTCGGTCAAGGTCTTCCCAGTTTGCAACAACGGCGTAAATCCCGCTAAACCAGCTACCCGTGATTCCAGCGTTGCAACTAGGGCTTCGTCTCTAGCAGCTTTGGGCAACACTTGCACCAGTAACCCTCCAGCAGCCGTCACTCCACCTGCTCCTACGAACACGCCTAAAACTATAGCTGAAGGCGTTTGTTCTGAATTTACCAGGTAATGAGCTACATCATCACCAATTTCACCAGAAACCAGTTCAACTGTACTAGAGTAAGGATAACCGTAACCGATATCCCTAACAACGTAGAGGTAGCCGCTACCCACTGCACCACCAACATCTAGTTTACCTCTAGGATTGGGAGGCAATTCCACAGAGGGGTTTGCTACATAACCGCGTACCGTACCATCTAATCCTGCATCTACTAAGATACCACCCAAAGGCCCATCACCCTTTACCCGGACATTTACTCTCGACCCAGTTCGCTTCATATTAGAAGCCATCAACAAGCCTGCTGCCATAGTCCGACCTAGTGCTGCCGTTGCCACATAAGAAAGCTTGTGGCGCACTCGTGCTTCTTCTGTTAAGCGTGTGGTGATCACACCTACTGCACGAATCCCACCTTCGGCTGCCGTGGCACGAATTAACTGATCCGCCATGAAAAACCTTACCAATAGTGCCTTAGTCTTACTGAAAGTCCCTTGCTTTTATACGCGGGAATTAAGATTGTTACTTATTATAACAAAACTTAATTTAAATTTATATTGAATCAGTGGTTTATAATAATAGCATGAAGCAAGTAAACCTAACAACTAATTTAGTGAATACATATCCCAAAAGGAATCTGAGCTAAACTTAAGAACTAACCTTATTTTATGTCTTGTCATTACTCACATTTTTGTAACAATCAAATTGTCGTGAAACCCATAGTCTGCCTATGATTAACATCGCAGGTTCATAGCCAAAGTCAGTTTTAGTGAAATCTTGCATTATTCTCTATGAGCCAACCATCACGCTCAGAAATAAATTTATTTTCAAGCAGCATAGCAATAAAGCGAAAAATTGAAAAAATATGGGTTAATGACAAGCATTTGGTGTATGAGAAGTGTTGAATTTCTTAACAAGATTAACTCATTGATTCTAATTTACTCAGAGAGAAAACAAAATATTGAGAAGTATTTTCTGCTGAGCTTTGCAATAATAAAACAACAATTCACTCTAACTGAGTATAATCTCAAAAAATGCTGGGTACTTTTCAACAAAGCCAACTACGGATCGAAATCGAAGCGTCAGCAGATGCAATTCACAACAGTCTAGTGCATTCAAAACAACTAGAAAAATGGCTTGTGGTGCAACGCTTTGCTCCCGGAATGCCAGAAGAATTACTTCCAGGATTACAATTTACAACCTGGACTGGCCCAGTTGCGATTTGTCATCAAGTAGACGTTTTAAAATCTAACTGCTTGCGCTTGCTTTTAAGTGGAGGAATTGACGGGTTTCACGAATGGTACTGGGGAGAAGGTTGGGTGCAGTCTCGCTTAGAAGGATTGTCAATTCTACCCTTGAACTTGGGTCAAACTCTAAGTTTGTTGAGTTTGCGCCAGTTTTTGACAGTTCCAGGGCTTTGATCGACTAGACTATGGACAACGGAAATTTGCTTTGTCTCTCCATACCTTTTCTCAAGAAGAATAGGAAAGATAAACAGTATTCTTGCCTTGAAAGTAGACTTCAAGGCAGGTCTATGATCTCCGGTCTTCTAAGTTCTGACTCTAGCCAAATATTTTTTAAAGGTAAGTCGTTTAGTGACTCCTGGGGTTGTGGTCATGGCATTTTCTCATTTGCCTTTACTTAATTCTGATTCGGCTTTACCACCAACACCGAACAATTAGCCTCTTCCACCACTTGACTACTAACAGAACCTAGGACAATTCGTTTCATACCAATTAATCCACGACTGCCAATTATAACTAAGTCAGCCTTATAAATATTGGCAAGACGAATAATCTCATCAGCAGGATCGCCAGTTACGAGCTCTAATTCGCTGTTAACTGATAATTGCTCCTGATAAGATTGCAATTGTTTTTCAATATGGAAATAAGAAAGTGTCGGTGACTCTGGATGAGGACGATCAGCAGGTAGTTCCGTCTCGGAATCTGGGGTATGGAATACATGACAGAAGATGACTCTGGTGTCTTTTGACAACACCAAGTTATCTAAAGTCTGAATTACTCGTTCCGCAATTTCTGAACCGTCCAGAGCTACCAAAATAGTCTTTAGCACCGCTCTCGTCTCCTCAAGAGTAGACTTACTTATATTTAAGTGCCTAGTAAAGGTTCTTGGCAGATGCTACATCAACCAATTTCCATGCTGGGAACTTAGTTTGTATAGTCGAGCCAGTGCGTTGCTATGGTTTTCCTCGGTAGCATCTGGCCTAGAGAACCTTTTATCCAATTACCTGGGTTAGGATTAACCTTCCTGAAAGCTTGCCCGGAAGCAAACCCTTAGATGCTTGTAACGCTAGTGATGCTCGTTTTCGCTTTGGGCATACCCCTAACGGTAAGCAAGCTACGCGCAGCGTGCCGCAGGCAAGACTCGCTGACGCGACTTTTGTTTGCATTACCACAATTTCTTTCGGAGGCAACCCTCCGCGAATTGCTGGCTGCCATACAGTGGCTCCTCCAGCGAAGCAACTGGCGTCTAGACTTTATAGTGTGAAGCCAACGAGTGACTTTTGCCAACAGTATAAGAAAAAATTAAGCATTTCAAATCACTCTTCCTGCTGAATTCGGCGTCGTACTGAATCGGCGTGAGAAGGTAAGCCTTCGGTTGTTGCTAGTATGTCAATTGCACCAGCAACTTTTTGCAGTGCGGTTTGTGAGTATTGAATAATACTGGAGTGTTTGAGGAAAGTTTCTACTCCCAATGCCGAAGCATAGCGAGCAGCACCAGAAGTCGGCAAAGTATGGTTAGGACCTGCTAAATAGTCTCCTACAGCTTCCGGTGTAGAGTAACCCAAGAAGATAGCTCCAGCGTGGCGAATGTATGGAATTAGTGCCCAAGGGTCTTTGACTTCTAATTCCAGGTGTTCGGGGGCAAATTCATTTGAGAATTCTGCGGCTGCTTCTAGGGATTCCACAACGACAATCAAGCCGTAGTGAGCGATCGCTTTTTCTGTGTCTATTCGCCGTGGGTGATCTACTAGCTGTCTTTCCACAGCGACTTGCACATTTTTTGCCAAACTAGCATCTGTCGTCAGCAAAATCGCTGCCGCCATCGGATCATGTTCGGCTTGAGCTAACAAATCAGCGGCGATATGCACCGGATTTGCCGTTTCATCGGCAATAATTAGCACTTCGCTTGGCCCTGCCAAAGAATCAATGCCCACTGTGCCGTAGACAAGTTTTTTCGCTAAGGTGACATAAATGTTACCTGGGCCAGTGATCACATTTACTTTCGGAATCGTTTCTGTGCCATAGGCTAAAGCGGCGATCGCTTGTGCGCCCCCGACGCGGTAAATTTCTTGTACCCCCGCTTCTTGAGCAGCCACCAAAACGGCTGGGTTAATTGCTTTTCCGGCTCCGGGTGGTGTTGCCATGACTACCTGGGGTACGCAAGCTACCTTTGCCGGAATTGCATTCATCAGTACCGTACTGGGATAGGCGGCGCGACCACCAGGCACATATAACCCCGCTCGATCTACGGGGGTATAGCGTTTACCCAGCACTACTTCATCATCGCCAAAGTGTACCCAGCTTTTTGGTACTCGCTGACGATGAAACGCTTCAATTTGGCGGCAAGCCAGCCGAATTGCCTCCATCAACTCCTTCGACACTTGTTGATAAGCTGCATCCAACTCCGAGCCTGTAACACGTAGTTCTTCCGGCTTGAGAGTTTGATTGTCAAATTCGGCTGTGTAATGCAATACAGCTTTGTCGCCTTGGCGCTTCACTGCCTGCAACACTTCCCGCACCGTTGCTTCTTTGTGAAGCACCTGTTCGTCATGAGTGCGATCGCAGATACGTTGTAGTTCTGCTCTGACGTCTGCCTGCTGAGTAATGATTCGCAGCATGGAGTAAGGACAATGCCAAAATTATAATATTCCCGCCTGAGAATCAGTCTTGCTCTTTACCCACCTGGGATATGGAACTCACTTTCTTCTCTTCTTTAGCTTAACCCGGATTTTTTTGATACTCCCAAGGCTACCAGCATATAGTTTGCTTGAGAAGGCAACTTAATTACTCAGCCCGATAAGCCGACTAGGTTTCTCGGCAGGGAGTGGGTATGCCATTCCCATAACCCTTATGCCCCACCCCTCACTCCCTGCGGGGGTACAGGTAGTGTGTTTGCACATCCAATTCCCCGCTTATGGGGGGTAAGGTCTGAGTATAATTTTTGTTTTGCTGATTTTTCTATTTTAGTAGCTAGCATGTGTAGAAACACGATATATCGGGTTTCTACATTTAAACCTCTGAACTTACAAGTTTACAGTTCCTTGTCTTTAACAGTACATCCTCTTTAAGGACACACTGCATAATCAAGTAGTGGTCAGTGAGGTTGATTATTTATTGAAGTACTCAATTTTAACGCATTTCTCGGATTGACGACATATCCTATCAATGTCAAATCTTTTTTTCTGACAATCATCTTAGAAGCTGACTTTTACACTCCCCATAGCTAAAGCTAGAGAATTGTAAAAAAACCTGGACTTCATTTGTAGAAGATTCTGACTTCAACCGTCCTTTGTTAGATGATTCATCCCCCGTTTGGATACGTTCACAGGCTTACACAGACTCCAACCGCGTTTCAATAAATATTTCATTCTCTTTGCCAGACTTTATCGCACTCAGCTGAGCAATTTGGTTAGTGGGTAGTCTAATGTATTCATTTCCTCAGCGCTACTGTGGTTAAAACTGCAAATCACCTACATCCCCGTGCCTGAAGTCAGTGGCTTTGGCTAGCTTTTTGGTAAGACTCAAGAGGGAGATTTTTTTAAGAAATTCTAACATTGGCAACATGAATGCTATATTAGTAAGTCTAGTAGTGTGTGTACATATTTAATAGTCTTTTTGGAATTGACTGTGGCGAATACAAAGTCTGCTCTCAAGCGCGCCGAAATCGCAGAACGCAATCGGCTACGTAATAAAGCTTACAAATCAGCAGTAAAGACGCTGATGAAGAAATACATTGGTGCTGTTGATGTCCATGCAGCTAATCCTACCCCAGAATCAAAACAAGAAGTAGAGTCTCGGCTGTCCGAGGCTTACAGCAAAATCGATAAAGCCGTAAAGCGGGGTGTCCTTCACCCCAACAATGGGGCAAGGAAAAAGTCAAAATTGGCTAACCGACTAAAACCACTCACACAAGCTGAGTAGTCATTAGTCATTTGTCCTTAGTCATCATAGATAGGGACAAATAACTAATGACCAAGAGAGAAGTCTGAGCGGAGGCTTCCTCCGCTCAGAACTTCGGAGACAAAGGACAAACGATGCAGTTGATAGACACCCACGTCCATCTCAACTTTGATCTTTTTGAGCCAGATTTAACAACAGTGCGATCGCGATGGCAACAATCAGGTGTAGTACATTTAGTACATTCTTGTGTTCACCCTGAAGAGTTTTCTAGCATTCAAGCCATAGCACACAAATTTCCTGAAATCAGCTTTGCCGTAGGATTGCATCCTTTAGATGCTGAAAAATGGAATAGCGAAACAGCCGAGAAAATAAAATCTTTGGCTTGTTCTGATTCTAAAGTGGTAGCAATCGGGGAAATGGGGCTGGATTTTTACAAAGCAGATAACCGTGAGCAGCAGCGCATGGTATTTGAAGGGCAGTTGGCGATCGCATCAGAACTCGACTTACCAGTAATTATCCACTGCCGGGATGCTGCTGTTGAAGTCAGAGAAGTGTTACAAAAATGGCATGAACTTCAAGGAGAAAGAATACGAGGCGTGATGCATTGTTGGGGTGGCACGCCGGAAGAAACTCAATGGTTTCTCGATTTAGGGTTTTACATCAGCTTTAGCGGTACAGTAACATTCAAAAATGCCAAAGCTATCCAATCCTCAGCTGCTATGGTAAGCAGCGATCGCTTATTAGTTGAAACAGACTGCCCTTTTTTAGCTCCGGTTCCCAAACGAGGTGAACGGCGCAATGAACCAGCAAATGTGCGTTATGTAGCAGAGCAAGTAGCCAAACTGCGTGAGGAAACGGTAGAAGCGATCGCTGCTCAAACTACCCAAAATGCTTGTAAATTGTTTGGTCTGTCACTATAAAATGTGGCTGAGTTCCTGCTCTCATCTGTGGCAAAAAAATAAAACTCTAGAAGGACGAAAATATGCTAAGATTATTCCCTCCAAAACACTTTGCTTGCGGCATAATGATAAAGGAAGGAACTAAGAATTTGTCAGCTTGAATTTACTACTGTTACCGACTGTAATATCCTCATATTCTCTACAACCGGATCCTCTTCATACAAGACTAACCGTGCTTAACCTGGTTAAGCTAGATTTTTGCACAAGATCTGTACATCGGCTTCTGTATGTTTAACCTATAGAAAATCTTTAAACAAAATTGCCTTGTGACTACAACCCAACAAAATGAAGCCATGACTATTCAGAGCCGACAAAGTGTGGATCGCTCCCTCCGCCTGATGATATCACTGAGAGTATAAATATTAAAGTGTTATTAGATACAGGTTTAGCAGTGTATAACTGCGTAGGCTAATCAACGCGCTTTTTGGAGGGGAAGTGAAAAAAGCAAATCCAACTCAGGGATATCTGGATCATCTACTGTTATTAAATCAATTTTATAGCTGGATTTTAGCGATTCTGTACCCTCATCAAGGGCAATTAACCCCTTGTCAAAATCGCTTATTCCGGCTTTAATTGCTGCGTTTGCCCACACCTGTAAATAGCAGGTGATGTTAGGAGAAGTTCCCAAACAGCTGCGGACACTGGCTAGGATCGGGAACTGTCAAACAGCAGTGTCCAAGGGAAAGTATAACCAGGTTGACAAAGGTAGAGGCATGACTAACGAAAAATATATGGAACCCGCCTTTTTGTTACCCGACTTGATTGAAATCCAGCGTTCAAGCTTCCGCTGGTTTTTGGAAGAAGGGTTGATAGAAGAACTTAACTCCTTTAGTCCTATTACAGATTACACTGGCAAACTTGAACTGCACTTTTTGGGTCATAACTACAAACTCAAGGAACCAAAGTACAGCGTCGAAGAAGCCAAACGGCGGGATAGTACTTATGCTGTACAGATGTATGTGCCTACACGCCTGATCAATAAAGAAACAGGGGAAATCAAAGAGCAAGAGGTATTTATCGGGGATCTGCCTTTGATGACCGATCGCGGCACGTTTATTATTAACGGAGCCGAGCGGGTGATTGTCAACCAGATAGTGCGATCGCCAGGGGTCTATTACAAATCGGAAATTGACAAAAATGGGCGGCGTACTTATTCAGCTAGCTTAATTCCCAACCGAGGGGCATGGCTGAAATTTGAAACAGACCGTAACGATTTGGTGTGGGTACGCATCGACAAAACCCGCAAACTCTCAGCACAGGTGCTATTGAAAGCATTAGGGTTATCAGACAACGAAATCTTTGATGCCTTACGCCACCCAGAATATTTCCAAAAAACTATCGAAAAAGAAGGGCAGTTCTCTGAAGAAGAAGCCCTGATGGAGTTGTATCGTAAACTGCGTCCTGGTGAACCTCCTACGGTATTGGGTGGGCAACAACTCCTAGACTCCCGTTTCTTTGACCCAAAACGTTATGACCTTGGTAGAGTCGGACGTTACAAGCTCAACAAGAAATTACGGCTATCCGTACCTGATACCATGCGCGTGCTGACTTCCAGCGATATCTTGGCAGCCGTAGATTACCTGATCAACCTAGAATACGATATTGGTAATATCGATGACATTGACCACTTAGGCAACCGCCGGGTGAGAAGTGTGGGCGAGTTACTGCAAAACCAAGTGCGGGTAGGCTTAAATCGCTTAGAGAGAATCATTCGTGAACGGATGACCGTATCAGATGCGGAAGTGTTGACTCCCGCTTCCTTGGTGAACCCCAAACCATTGGTAGCAGCAATTAAAGAATTCTTTGGCTCTAGTCAGTTAAGTCAGTTCATGGATCAAACCAATCCCTTAGCGGAATTGACTCATAAACGCCGACTGAGTGCCCTAGGCCCTGGTGGTTTAACCCGTGAACGCGCTGGATTTGCCGTCCGAGATATCCATCCTAGTCACTACGGACGTATTTGCCCCATTGAAACACCAGAAGGCCCCAACGCTGGTTTGATTGGCTCCTTGGCAACCCATGCACGAGTTAACCAGTACGGCTTCTTAGAAACGCCATTTAGACCTGTGGAAAATGGGCGGGTGCGATTTGATGTACAGCCAGTGTACATGACAGCCGACGAAGAAGACGACCTGCGTACGGCAACTGGTGATATACCCCTAGATGAAAATGGCTACATCAAAGGGCCACAAGTGCCAGTGCGTTATCGCCAAGATTGGGCTACCACAACACCAGAACAAGTTGACTACGTAGCTGTATCCCCAGTGCAAATTGTGTCTGTGGCTACTAGCATGATTCCCTTCTTGGAGCATGATGATGCCAACCGAGCACTGATGGGGTCAAACATGCAACGGCAAGCAGTACCCCTACTAAAACCAGAGCGTCCTTTGGTGGGTACAGGCTTGGAAGCTCAAGGAGCAAGGGACTCTGGAATGGTGATTGTGTCCCGTACCGATGGTGATGTCACATACGTGGATGCCACAGAAATTCGTGTGCGTCCTAAACCCTCAACCCCGGAAATTAAGTACTATCTTTCTAAATACCAACGCTCCAACCAAGACACTTGTCTCAACCAAAAACCCCTCGTCCGTATTGGTGAGCGTGTTGTAGCAGGCCAGGTGCTAGCTGATGGCTCCTCAACAGAAGGTGGTGAATTAGCGCTGGGACAAAACATCGTCGTTGCTTATATGCCTTGGGAAGGCTACAACTACGAAGATGCGATTTTGATTTCTGAGCGGCTGGTACAGGATGATGTTTACACCTCAATTCACATTGAAAAATATGAAATTGAGGCCAGACAAACAAAATTAGGGCCAGAAGAAATCACCAGAGAAATCCCCAACGTTGGGGAAGATGCCTTGCGCCAATTGGATGAACAAGGAATCATTCGCATTGGAGCATGGGTAGAAGCTGGGGATATCTTGGTAGGAAAAGTCACCCCCAAAGGTGAATCTGACCAACCGCCAGAAGAAAAGCTATTGCGTGCCATTTTCGGTGAAAAAGCGCGGGATGTGCGAGACAATTCCTTGCGAGTACCTAACGGTGAAAAAGGGCGTGTGGTTGACGTACGCTTGTTTACCCGTGAGCAAGGCGATGAATTGCCACCGGGAGCCAATATGGTAGTCCGGGTGTATGTCGCCCAGAAGCGCAAAATCCAAGTGGGCGACAAAATGGCAGGACGCCACGGTAACAAGGGAATTATTTCCCGGATATTGCCAGTGGAAGATATGCCCTATTTACCTGATGGTTCAACAGTAGACATCGTACTTAACCCCTTGGGTGTACCCAGCCGGATGAACGTCGGACAAGTATTTGAGTGTTTGTTGGGTTGGGCTGGGCATAATTTGGGAGTGCGATTTAAGATTACTCCCTTTGATGAAATGTATGGTGAAGAGTCATCCCGCAGAATTGTGCATGGCAAGTTGCAAGAAGCCCGAGACGAAACAGGCAAAACTTGGGTATATAACCCAGATGACTCAGGCAAAATTATGGTGTTTGATGGTCGCACCGGCGAAGCGTTTGACAGACCTGTAACTGTGGGTGTGGCTTATATGCTGAAGCTAGTGCATTTGGTGGATGATAAGATCCACGCCCGTTCTACAGGCCCATACTCACTCGTGACCCAGCAACCCTTGGGTGGTAAAGCACAGCAAGGTGGTCAGCGATTTGGAGAAATGGAAGTCTGGGCATTGGAAGCTTTTGGTGCAGCTTACACCTTGCAAGAATTGCTCACAGTCAAATCTGACGATATGCAAGGGCGGAATGAAGCGCTAAATGCGATCGTTAAAGGTAAGGCAATTCCCCGACCAGGAACACCAGAATCCTTTAAGGTACTGATGCGAGAACTGCAATCACTGGGTTTAGACATTGCCGTACACAAGGTAGAGACACAGGCAGACGGTAGTTCCTTGGATGTGGAAGTCGATTTGATGGCAGACCAATCAGCCCGGCGCACCCCTCCACGACCAACGTACGAATCTCTTTCCCGCGAATCGCTGGAAGAAGACGAGTAGAGAGTGCTGAGTTCTGAGTGCCGTTAGCGGTAGCGGGGTGTTTAGCCCGTGCTGAGTATTTAAAAGCTCAGCAATTGGCACTTAGAACTTGGTATTTCTCTATTCAATCCTTTTAATTGAATATATTTACTCAAAACTCATAACTCAGAACTCAGCACTTAAGTATGAGACCAGCCCAAACTAATCAGTTTGACTACGTAAAAATCGGTTTGGCATCACCAGAACGAATTCGACAGTGGGGCGAGCGAACACTGCCCAATGGTCAGTTAGTAGGTGAAGTCACCAAGCCAGAGACGATTAATTACCGAACTCTGAAGCCGGAAATGGACGGCTTATTCTGTGAGCGCATCTTTGGGCCTGCCAAAGATTGGGAATGCCACTGTGGCAAATATAAAAGAGTCCGTCACAGAGGTATTGTCTGTGAGCGTTGTGGTGTAGAAGTTACCGAGTCGCGGGTACGTCGCCACCGCATGGGCTATATTAAACTCGCCGCACCTGTCGCTCACGTTTGGTATCTCAAAGGTATTCCTAGCTATATATCCATCCTGCTAGATATGCCCTTGCGGGATGTTGAGCAGATTGTCTATTTCAACTCTTATGTTGTCCTGAGTCCAGGGAATGCCGAAACCTTAACTTACAAACAGCTACTAAGTGAAGACCAGTGGTTGGAAATTGAAGACCAAATTTATAGCGAAGATTCTCAGCTACAAGGCGTAGAGGTAGGTATTGGTGCTGAGGCACTGCTGCGTTTACTTGCTGATATCAATTTAGAGCAAGAAGCTGAAAGCCTACGCGAAGAAATTGGCAATGCCAAGGGACAAAAGCGGGCCAAGCTAATTAAGCGGCTGCGGGTGATTGACAACTTCATCGCCACTGGTTCCAAGCCAGAGTGGATGGTAATGGCAGTCATTCCCGTAATTCCCCCTGATTTACGCCCAATGGTACAGCTAGATGGCGGTCGGTTTGCCACTAGTGATTTGAATGATTTGTATCGGCGGGTAATTAATCGTAATAATCGTCTGGCACGCTTGCAAGAGATTTTAGCGCCAGAGATTATTGTGCGGAACGAAAAGCGGATGCTGCAAGAAGCAGTAGATGCTTTGATTGACAATGGTCGCCGGGGACGTACTGTAGTCGGGGCAAATAACCGACCCCTGAAATCTTTGTCCGACATTATTGAGGGTAAGCAAGGACGTTTCCGACAAAACTTGTTGGGTAAACGGGTTGACTACTCTGGACGTTCTGTAATTGTCGTCGGGCCAAAGCTGAAGATTCACCAGTGCGGTTTGCCTAGGGAAATGGCAATTGAGCTATTTCAACCGTTTGTGATCAATCGCTTGATTCGCAGTGGCATGGTGAATAACATCAAAGCGGCGAAAAAACTCATATCTCGCAATGACCCTAGTGTCTGGGATGTGTTGGAAGAAGTGATTGAAGGACACCCAGTGCTGCTCAACCGAGCACCGACGCTGCACCGTTTGGGTATTCAGTCTTTTGAGCCGATTTTGGTGGAAGGTAGAGCGATTCAACTGCATCCTCTGGTGTGCCCGGCGTTTAACGCTGACTTTGACGGCGACCAAATGGCGGTACACGTCCCCTTGTCGTTAGAAAGTCAAGCTGAAGCGCGGTTATTGATGCTGGCTTCTAACAATATTTTGTCACCGGCTACAGGGAAACCTATTATCACGCCTAGCCAAGACATGGTACTGGGAGCATATTACTTAACAGCAGAAAATCCCAATGCCAAAAAAGGTGCAGGAAAGTACTTTTCTTCGCTAGATGATGTAATCATGGCTTTCCAGCAAGAGCAAATTGATCTGCACGCCTATATCTACGTGCGATTTGACGGTGAACTGGAATCAGACCAACCAGATACAGAACCCCTGAAAGTGACAGAAAACGACGATGGTAGCCGAACGTTGCTGTATAAGTTCCGCCGAGTCAGAGAAGACGGTAAGGGAAATCTGCTTTCTCAATATATATACACAACGCCTGGTCGCGTTATTTACAACAAGGCGATTCAAGAAGCACTAGCAAGTTAGTGACGATTGCTGAGTCAAAAAAACACTCAGCACTTCAAATCTCAGCGAGAAGTCAGAGCGGCGGCTTCCGCCGCTCTGAACTTCGGTGACTCAGGACTGTTAATGACTCAGGACTCAGGACGAATGACTAACGAAAAAATGATTTTTCGCAATCGCGTGGTTGACAAAGGTCAGCTGAGAAATTTAATTTCTTGGGCGTTTACGCATTATGGTACGGCGCGAACTGCGGTGATGGCAGACAAATTAAAAGATTTGGGATTTCGCTACGCTACTAAGGCAGGGGTTTCTATCAGTGTAGATGACTTGATGGTGCCACCAAGTAAGCGATCGCTCCTAGAAGCAGCAGAAGAAGAAATTCGCGCCACCGAAACTCGTTACCAACGGGGAGAAATCACTGAAGTTGAACGTTTCCAAAAAGTAATTGATACCTGGAACGGTACCAGTGAAGCCCTTAAAGATGAAGTAGTTATCCACTTCAAAAAGACTAATCCCCTAAACTCCGTGTACATGATGGCATTTTCGGGAGCGCGGGGTAACATCTCCCAAGTCCGGCAGCTGGTGGGGATGCGGGGACTGATGGCAGATCCTCAAGGGGAAATTATCGACTTACCTATCAAAACCAACTTCCGCGAAGGACTCACGGTGACGGAATATATTATTTCGTCTTACGGTGCCAGAAAAGGATTGGTGGATACAGCCTTGCGGACGGCTGACTCCGGTTATCTCACCCGCCGTCTAGTTGACGTATCCCAGGATGTAATTATCCGGGAATTTGACTGCGGCACCACCAGGGGGATTCCGATTCGGCCAATGACAGAAGGGGCCAAAACCTTGATCCCTCTGGCAACACGCTTGATGGGGCGGGTAATTGGCGAGGATGTAGTGCATCCAACTACAAAAGAAGTGATTGCACCACGCAACACCCCGGTTTCTGAGGAATTAGCAAAGAAAATTGAAAAAGCTGGAGTCGCTGAAGTTTTCTTGCGATCGCCTCTGACTTGTGATGCCGCACGTTCCGTCTGTCAACACTGCTACGGCTGGAGTTTGGCCCACGCCAAAATGGTAGACTTGGGCGAAGCTGTGGGGATTATTGCTGCCCAAAGTATTGGTGAGCCTGGAACTCAGCTAACCATGCGGACATTCCACACAGGTGGTGTGTTTACCGGAGAAGTGGCGCAACAAGTACGCTCTAAAATCGATGGGACTGTCAAGCTTCCCCGAAAATTAAAGACCAGAACATATCGCACCCGCCACGGTGAAGATGCCCTGTATGTTGAGGCAAATGGCATCCTGATTTTAGAACCGAAAAAAGAAGGTTCTGAAACCCCACCTAACCAAGAGGTTCATCTTACTCAAGGTTCCACACTATATGTATTTGATGGAAATCAGGTAAAACAGGGTCAGTTGTTGGCAGAGGTTGCCCTCGGTGGACGTACAACTCGTACCAATACAGAAAAAGCTGTTAAAGATGTAGCCTCTGACTTGGCAGGGGAAGTGCAATTTGCCGAAGTAGTCCCAGAACAAAAAACAGACCGTCAAGGCAATACCACAACCACAGCTGCACGGGGTGGTTTGATTTGGATTTTGTCTGGAGAAGTTTATAACTTGCCGCCGGGTGCAGAATTGGTGGTGAAAAATGGTGATGCGATCGCCTCGAATGGAGTTTTAGCAGAAACCAAGTTAACTACTTTACACGGCGGTGTAGTGCGCTTACCCGAAGCTACCCCTGGTAAGAGTACCAGAGAAATTGAGATTATCACCGCTTCTGTGGTTTTAGACCAGGCAACGGTGACTGTCCAAAGCTCCCAAGGTCGCAATAACTACTTAGTCTCCACTGGCAACAACCAGGTATTTAACCTCAGAGCTACACCAGGCACAAAAGTGCAAAATGGTCAAGTGGTAGCTGAGTTAATTGATGACCGCTATCGTACAACCACTGGTGGATTCCTAAAATTCGCGGGCGTCGAAGTCCAGAAAAAAGGCAAAGCCAAGCTGGGTTATGAAGTGGTAGAGGGAGGTACCCTTTTGTGGATTCCCGAAGAAACCCACGAAGTAAATAAAGATATTTCCCTGCTCTTGGTGGAAGATGGTCAGTTTGTCGAAGCTGGCACCGAGGTAGTAAAAGATATCTTCTGCCAAACCAGTGGCGTTGTAGAAGTGACCCAGAAAAACGACATTCTGCGGGAAGTCGTGGTTAAGCCAGGGGAACTGCTGATGGTAGACGATCCAGAAGCAGTGATTGGCCGAGATAACACCTTTGTTCAACCAGGTGAAGAATTTCAAGGGGCAGTTGCCACCGAATTGCGCTATATCCAATATGTGGAGACACCAGAAGGCCCAGCCCTGTTGAGCCGTCCAGTAGTGGAGTTTGCTGTACCGAGCAATCCAGATGTGCCATCGACTACATCTGTCAGCCAACAAACTGGGCGTTCTATTCAATTGCGGGCTGTGCAGCGACTTCCTTACAAAGATTCAGAACGCGTTAAATCTGTTGAAGGAGTCGAATTACTGCGAACCCAGCTAGTGTTGGAAATTGACTCCGAAGGTGAACAAGACCACAACACTTCCCCTTTAGCAGCAGATATTGAATTAGTACTGGATACCGAAGATCCAGAGATTCAACGCTTGCAGCTGGTGATTTTGGAGTCCTTGGTAATTCGTCGAGACATTACCGCCGACGCCACCCAAGGTAGTACCCAGACAACTCTTGAGGTACACGATGGGATCACCATTGCCCCCGGCTCTGTGGTGGCACGTACTCAAATCTTGTGTAAAGAAGGGGGTATTGTGCGGGGCGTGCAAAAAGGGACTGAAAACGTACGTCGCTGCTTAGTCTTGCGACGTGACACTGACATGATCACGATGAATACTAGTACTCAGCCCAAGGTTAAGGTGGGTGACTTGCTAGTAGAAGGTACAGAAGTTGCCCCTGGAGTCTTTGCTGTTGAATCTGGGCAAGTAGTAGATGTCAAAAATGCTCCTGCGGCATCTGCTGCTGGTGAATCGGCTCTTAGTACTAAAGAATATGCCATCACCATCCGCGTCGGTCGTCCCTACCGAGTCAGTCCTGGTGCTGTGTTGCAAATAGAAGATGGCGATCTGGTACAACGGGGCGATAACTTGGTGTTGTTGGTGTTTGAACGCGCCAAAACCGGAGACATTATTCAAGGTTTGCCCCGGATTGAGGAACTGCTCGAAGCTCGTAAACCTAAAGAAGCGTGTATCTTATGTCGGCGGGCTGGAGAAGTTAAGGTAGTTTATGGTGATGGTGATGAAGCGATCGCCATTAAGGTCGTGGAACAGAATGGTGTAGTCACAGATTATCCTCTCGGCCCTGGACAAAATCTGATTGTGCCAGATGGATCTCATGTGTTAGCCGGACAACCGTTGAGTGATGGGCCATCTAATCCCCACGAAATTTTGGAAATCTTCTTTAGCCTGGGTTCCGAGGATGGAGTCTATGCCTGTGCTAGCCATGCCTTGCAAAAGGTTCAAACATTTTTGGTGAATGAGGTGCAAATGGTGTATCAGTCTCAAGGGATTGATATTTCTGATAAGCACATTGAAGTAATTGTTCGCCAGATGACCAATAAAGTACGGATAGATGATGGTGGCGATACCACCATGCTTCCCGGCGAATTGGTAGAGTTGCGCCAAGTTGAGCAGGTGAACGAAGCTATGGCAATTACTGGTGGTGCGCGGGCACAGTACACTCCTGTATTATTAGGGATTACCAAAGCATCTTTGAACACCGACAGCTTTATTTCTGCCGCATCCTTCCAAGAGACAACACGAGTACTGACCGAAGCAGCTATCGAAGGTAAATCTGACTGGCTGCGCGGGTTGAAGGAAAACGTGATTATCGGACGATTAATCCCTGCTGGTACTGGCTACAATGCTTATGAAGAACCAGGCGCGATCGAGGACTATGCTGCTCTTGACAGTAGTAGTGTCTTGGATGAAGTCGATGACCCTCTAGACATGGTTCTAGATGACCGCACAGCTCGCACTTATAATTTAGACTCTCCTTCCCTTGGTGAATCTGGATTTGGTAGCAGACGTGCAGAAAGGTCAATTCTAGATGACGAAGATGAGTTGATTGCTGATGAAATCACCGAAATCTCCGACCTTGTAGAAGAAGACGAAGAGGAAGATTACGAGGAAGACGAGGAAGACGATTACGACGAATAAAGCCGAAAGGTAAAAAGTAAAAAAGCAAAAGAAAATTTTCTTTTGCTTTTTTACTTTGCTCTTAATAAACCAATACAGACAAATCCTGTTGGTAGAGACGTTGCAATGCAACGTCTCTACGTTGGTTTATTCGTCACATTTTTTGTTCAAATTAGTATCAGTTAAAACTAAAAATTAAAACTGGCGTAGGTTGAAGCAGCCCTGCCGTAGACGGGTTTCCCAGCTTGAAGCGAGTCGTGTTTGAGAAACGAAACCCAACACGAGCAAGACTTTGCTTCTAAAAAACATATTATAAAATTTTGGTTTCTGGCTTTCGACCTATTACATACCAAGTAGTGAGTTCATCCCATACTCCTTGGTCGGTTTGGAGCGCCTCTAGTTTCGCCTCAAATTCAGCTTTAGCTTGTGCTAACTGTTCTGACGAAAGCTTTGAGGAGAAATTTCGATATTTTCCCTGGGGTGGACGAGAAATTCCTTCCCATGTTGCTTTTGCCTGTTCTAAACCTATGTAGCTGCCATGCTGCTCAGTCTTGATTTTTATTGCTTCAAAGCCAGCATCCTCGAATAGACTTTGGCACGTTTCAAGTGTGCCAATTCGATTGCTAGCCTCTAGCAAAACACCATACTTTTCTAACACCTCCAGCAGAACAACATATCCGACATACGCGGTATCAGCAGGGGTATGAATACCAATTACCCCACCAGGTTTGAGAAATCGTATCCATTGGCGTAATGTGGCTTCTTTGTCCTCTATCCAAGGAAATGTATTCGCGCATAAAATTTGATCAAAACTATTGGCAGGAAAATTAAGTGATTCCGCATCCGCTAGTTGAAACTCAACATTGTTTAGACCTAATGCTTCAACCTTACATCTAGCCTGCTCTAGCATCCCACTAGAAATATCTATACCAACAACTCGACCTCCATCTCCGACAATTCGAGCTGCTTCAATTGCAATGTGACCTGTACCCACTCCAATATCTAAAATATGCTTTCCAGAACGTATGAGTGAATATTCAAGGAGACGTTGACAAATTAGCAAATGCCACTCACTATCATCATAAGTTTGGCTTCTGCGGTTGTATACATCTGCTATTCCCTGTTTGTAATCATTTAAGTCAAGTTGTTTAGTCATTCAAGTTATAAATTTGATATTCATATTTCTGAGTGTAATATCTGATGCCAGCACAGCAGTGACCATAAATGACCTATCAACAAAATCTCTTAAACTTCACGATTCTTAATTATGCCAACTTCTTTTTGTGGCTGACATAAGTCCCATAATCCAATAGGCTGATCTAAAGTGGTTATTTTTCACAAAGCTTAGCTGCTCAAAAAGTTAGACTATGTTGGCAGCAATTTTGGATAACCATGTGCAAAATATTGCCTACCATCTATTATCACTCAGTCGTTAATAACTACGTGTACATAAAATGCGTCTTAAGATAGTCCAGAACTTTGATGGCAGTTTCACTCTCGAGCCACAAGCCAAAGAAACTTTATTTCAATTATTGACAAGTGAAGCTTTCTTAAAGCAGATTTGTCAGAATTTGCAGTGTGAAAAAGTAGAGTTTACAGAACTGTTTTTTCAGCCAGTTCCCTATAGTTTAGCTACTCCTAAAGGGATGCCCGCAGCATTTGAAAAATACCATGAATCTGATGATTATGCCATAATCAACGTCCCACCAAATTTTATGTTTAATGCTAAAATTTTTAACCCTAGCCGCCTTTGTGCAATTTACAAAAAAATTGAGTAGTCTAATTCTTAAAGTAGCTAACAAGTTTTAAATTTTATTATGACCATTGAAACTAATATTCCCTCTTTAGCAAGCTTGGAATACTTACCTTACATTGACGATCGCGGTCAAATACCTGAGCAATTTCAAGGCAAAATCGGGGTATATGCTATTTTTGACCAAGAAAAAGTGCTGCAATTTATCGGATATTCCCGCGATGTTTATCTGAGCCTCAAGCAGCATTTAGTACGTCAGCCACAACAATGCTTTTGGGTAAAAGCTCAAACCATTGAACGCCCTAGTCGCACAGTTTTAGAAAATATTGAGAATGCCTGGATTGCCGAAAATGGTAATGTGCCATCGGGGAACAGTGAGTATAAAGAAAAATGGACTCAACCCATTGATGTCAAAGTAATAATGACACCTGAAGAACAGGCAAATTATCAAAGTCCAGTTAATGATGAATTGGCACAAATTAAAATTATTAAAAATGTAGCACGTCGAGTAGAAGCAGAAATTTTAACACAGCTAGAAGCGCGTGGTTTACAAATACAAGTTCGCTTCAATCCTAAGTTAAAAGAAGATGGATTACTTGATTTGAAATAAGAGTATTTTTGAGTATAAGTACTCAATAGCTGAAGTAACTAGCATATAATCAAGTAGTAAAATTTACTTGATGAAACTGAATATCACTTGGGAAAGTTCGTATAAGATATTACTTAGGGTAATATTCAGGCTAGCTATTGCTTTTAACCTTCCATGACAATACAGCTGTTGAACGATCGCTATCAAGTTATCCGTACACTCGGTGCAGGTGGGTTTGGTGAAACCTATCTAGCTGAAGATACTTATATGCCTTCAAAACGCCGCTGTGTGGTTAAACAGCTAAGACCGATTCAAAACAATCCCCAAATATATCAGTTGGTGCAAGAAAGGTTTCAACGGGAAGCAGCAATTTTAGAAGAACTCGGTGGCGCAACTGACCAGATTCCCGTATTGTATGCTTACTTCTCCACAAATGGGCAATTTTACTTAGTTCAAGAGTGGATTGAAGGCGATACCCTCACAGCAAAACTCCAAAAACAGGGGTTATTTAGTGAAAGAACTGTCCAGGAAATCTTGGTAAATTTGTTACCCGTCCTGGATTACGTCCATTCTCGGCAAATCGTTCACCGTGATATCAAACCAGATAACATCATGGTGCGTCATCGTGATGGTAAAACAGTACTGATTGATTTCGGTGCTGTACGAGAATCAATGGGCACGATGGTGAATTCCCAAGGTAATCCCACCAGCTCAATTGTGATTGGTACGCCTGGGTATATGCCGAGTGAGCAAGCAGCTGGTAGACCAGTTTATTCTAGTGATTTATACAGTTTAGGAATTACAGCAATTTATTTGCTGACTGGCAGACAGCCACAACAATTAGAAATAGATTCCCAGACGGGTGAGATTGTGTGGCGGCAGTATGCGAGTCATGTTAGCCCAATAATAGCAGGGGTCATCGATAAAGTGATCGCCTATCATCCACGCGATCGCTATCCCACCGCCAGAGCAATGCTGGATGCTTTGCAAAGCCTAACAAATCCCATACCACCGACACAACCCGTTGTTATATCTGCACCACTTCCTCAGACAGTGCATGTTACCCCACAACCTACTTCTCAAAGCAATCGACACAATGGTATCCTTATCGGTGGTTTGATTGCAGGCGGGTTAATTGGTGCATCTGTAATTATTAGTCAGGTTTTAACAGAAACTTCTCAACCTGTAGCAGACAAAACGGTATCACCTTCAGAAACACCGTCAATGACATCTCAAGTTCAAGAAACTCCAGATGTTACTCAACCGCCAAAAACGCCATCAACTGTTACACCACAAGTTATAAAAACATTAAATATCCCACCTATTTCTACTCCATCTACACCTTTTTCAACTACATCAATACCACCAGTTATTAATACAACTGTTAACAGTTATTCCTGGCTCTCTCAAAGACTTGTAACTGATGCAGATTTAGATGGTAAAGATGGTTTTGAACTAGATATTATGCGAAATTCGATTTTTGCTAATTACGGTCGCCGTTTTGTCACTCCTGGCTTACAAAATTACTTTAATAACCAGCCTTGGTATCGCCCTATATATTCACCAAAGCAGTTTCCTTCTAACTTGTTATCAAAATTAGAACAACGAAATGTTGAGTATATCGGTAAATATCAAGACCGTTACAACATAAGATATTTTAAAAAATAGAGTTTTTCATAACTTAGAGAATAATTTTTTAAAACTCATATCTTTAGCCTTATTTTGTAGTAAAATCTGCGCTTAGCTTACTTACCCACAAGGGTAAAGATTCTGGTTTGTACTAAGTATCCTTATTCTAGAAAATTTCTGAGTGGAAAATTTTTTCCTATTCTTGTTTCTTACAGATCACATATATCCCAATACGCTTGGTGTTAAGCCATAAAAATTAAATTATGTATGTTGGGTTTCGCTCCTCAACTCAACTTTTTCAAGGTTTTGTTGGGTTTCACTTCGTTCAATCCAACCT
The DNA here is from genome assembly GCF_010091925.1 of Nostoc sp. B(2019). Classification (GTDB taxonomy): domain Bacteria; phylum Cyanobacteriota; class Cyanobacteriia; order Cyanobacteriales; family Nostocaceae; genus Komarekiella. Next base: position 126,482 of record NZ_WVID01000005.1, read on the forward strand.
ACAATTATTCTTAACCCAAGCGTATTTACATATATCCCATCCCTATATTGTCTGAGATATTTGGTATACATTTGGAAAGGGCTGTCGCTTGTAACCTTTCATGACAACAACGCTGCTGAACAATCGCTATCAAGTTATCCAGGTAATCGGTGCTGGTGGGTTTGGTGAAACCTTGCTAGCAGAAGATACCCACATGCCTTCTCGTCGTCGCTGTGTGATCAAGCAGCTCAAACCGATAACCAGTAATGATCCGCAAACCTACCAGATAATTCAACAGCGGTTTGAACGGGAAGCAGCAACTTTAGAGTATTTGGGAGAAAGTAGTGACCAAATTCCCAAACTCTACGCCTACTTTTCTGAGAACGGGCAATTTTACCTTGTCCAGGAATGGATTCACGGTCAAACTTTGACAAAAATCATCGAAGCCAAAGGATGCGAAAGCGAAACTACTGTCCGGCAAATTCTCTGGAATCTACTGCCAGTATTGGATTATGTCCACAGTAAAGGGATTATTCATCGAGATATTAAGCCTGATAACATTATTCTCCGTTCCCTTGATAGCAAACCGGTTTTGATAGATTTTGGTGCAGTCAAGGAGACGATCCGCTCAGTTGTGAGTTTCCCCGGACACCCCACGCGATCGCTAGTGATTGGCACACCTGGTTATATGCCTAGCGAACAAGCTGTTGGACGCCCAGTTTACGCTACTGACATTTACAGTTTAGGCTTGACGGCAATTTATCTGCTGACTGGCAAACACCCGCAACAAATACTAACTGATCTGCAAACTGGGGAAATACTTTGGCAGCAACACGCCCCTAATGTCTCCCCCCAACTGGCAATGGTACTCAATCAGGCTATTAAGCCACATGCAGGCGATCGCTACAGTACTGCCAATAAAATGCTACATGCTTTGCAGTCTGCTAGTTATATTCCTCCAGAGCCAGCTGCAACTGTGGCATCAACCCGGCAAACCCAACCATTATCTTTACCTCAACAAAGTACAATTATCAACAGATCTGGTACTCCCGGTTGGCAAAAACCTGCTGTGATTATTGGCAGTTTAGTGGTGGGTGGTTTGATTAGTGCGATCGCAATTTCTGGTATTACTCGCCAACAACAGCCGGAAGTAAACATCGCCACAAGTCCCATCCCATCCCCAGAATCTTCGCCTACTACTGTATCTACCGATCCACCGCCCATTTCTTCCCAACCTTCTCTAACTCCAGTTGTACCTACTTCACCACCGCAGCAAGTAAATCCTGCTCCTTTGCCAACACCCAACCCGGAAGTAACCCCTAATTTCCCAGCTGCACCCATACCATCACCAGCAAACGAGCCTGTAACTTCAGATACTCCAGCATTACCACAGCCGGAACCAGAGAAGCAGACGACTGAGCTTCCCACACCACAGAGCAACAACCAGCCTGGCAATAAATTAGCTACCACTACCAGCAGGCAAAGCGTTCCAGCATTTCCCACGGGTACACCAAGAAGCACTGTAGAAGCTACCCTTGGTAAGCCAAGTAAAGATTTAAGAGGTGTTTGGCGCAATACTCGCGCTGTTGTTTACAAACTTGTGCCAAACCAGATTGACCTTGGCTACTTATTTGATCGTAATTCTAAAGTGCTGCGTCAAACCGAGGCAGCTTTTGCCCAAACAGTAGATCCACAGGTAATGCAGGCAACCTTGAACGGGATGTTAAGTGGACAAGCCACTGAAGAAATTCAGCAAGGACTCCAACAAGTACAGCAGCGTCAGTTGGATAATTTTCGTTTTTCAAAGGGTCAATTAAAAGGTCAGATTATCCGACAGAACTGTGATTTTATTTACATTAGTGTTTGGGATGCAGACTTACATGATTTTGTGAATCCGTCTACTGCCAAACAGTGTTAATCTGCTGAAAGGCAATGAGGTCAAAACTTATATTTTTGTCTCCTGGATTTTGCAGACTTACATGATTTTGTGAATCCGTCTACTGCCAAACAGTGTTAATCTGCTGAAAGGCAATGAGGACAAAACTTATATTTTTGTCTCTTGGATTTTGCGACTAAATGAGAAAAGGCAGAGATTTTTGGGTTACAAGCAAGTGCAATCGTAGACATTTCTGAGTTTTGAGCAGGTGATCGCCCAATTTTTGCTCTGTTCCGTAACAGCCCATAAATCACTTGAAACTGCCAGCAGGGAAGAGTTTGCACCATACCAAGATAGAAGCAAGTCTGATCTAGGTGACGATATTTTTGTGAAAGTTTCACTCAGAGTTTTCTATTCTTAATCTTCATAAATTTATAAAAAGTTATAAGTCTGATTATGAAGCTTTTAATAATACTTGTCTCAGGTTCTACATTCATGTCGTAAGGTGCGGCTGGAATTGTGTAATCTGAAAACAGCTAAGCTAATGATTCAATTGAGGTCTGATGACTCCTACGATAATGCGTCAGCTTTGGTCTGTGGTTGAAACCGCCCAAGCAAAGATCCTCTTACAACTGGACGATGCTAGCTTGGTGCAGTGGTTGGTAAAACAAACCGAAACGCAAGTGTTGTTAGATCCCAACGAAACTGACTTCCTCAGCCACTACATTCAATCCCGGCTAGCCCTTATTCGTGATCTTGCCCATGAACGCCAGTGTTCATGATCATAAAATCACAATGGATTAGTCCAGAGTCAAGACTAATAACTATTGATTCTTTTGGGGTAAATAACCTTCGACTAAGCAGTCGGAACCTATTACACGCCAACGGACACGTTCTAGAGGTAGAGCCTCAGTCATCGTGGAAAAACCTAAATCGCCCACAGGCGTAGGAGCATTACTACCACCGATGATTTTTGGGGCAATAAATGCCAGAACTTTTTGCACTGCTCCTTGAGCGATCGCACTAGCAGCTAAAGTACCACCACATTCCCACAACACACTACAAAAACCTCGCTCATACAAGTACGCCATTGCCTTATCTGGTGTAAGTGATGTTAATTCCACCACCTCCACACCCTGTTTGAGCAATAGTTCTTGAAAATCAGGAGAGCTTCCCTGCTCTGTCAGTACTAAAGTAGGAGCCTCCCCAGTTTGCCACAGACGGGCATTTTCCGGTAAGTTGAGATGGCGACTCATCACCACCCGCAGGGGATTATGTGCCCCCGCCTGATGGCTAGTTAAGTAAGGATTATCTTGCCGTACTGTATTACCACCTACAATTACTGCATCACAAGCTGCCCGTAGTTGATGTACTTCACTGCGGGCATCTTGGCTAGTTACCCAGGCACTATGACCAGAGTTGGTAGCAATTTTGCCATCTAAAGTCATGGCATATTTTAAAATGCCCAAAGGTCGTTTATAGAGAATGCGATGGATAAAAGCTTCATTTAGCTGACGACAGGCTTCTTCTTCCACTCCTACCAACACTTCTATCCCTGCCGCACGCAAACGCGCAATGCCACCTCCTGCTACCAATGGATTGGGGTCAACCATTCCCACCACCACCTTTGCCACCCCAGCCGCTATCAGCCCTTCCGAACAAGGAGGAGTGCGTCCGTAGTGATTGCAGGGTTCGAGACTGACATAGATTGTCGCACCACGAGCGCAATTTTCCTGGGGAGAGGCTGCACCAACGCCTGCTGCTTTGAGAGCAAAAACTTCGGCATGAGGCTCACCTGCACGCGGATGAAACCCTTCCCCAACAATCTCGCCATCTTTAACAATCACCGCTCCCACAAGCGGATTTGGCGAAGTGCGTCCTAAAGCGCGGCGAGCAAGTTCCAAACACCGCTGCATCATGCGGGAGTCAAAATCACTTCCAATCCTTTCCTTTGCTGGTGAATCCGATTCCACTCCCGACATTACTAGAAGTGGATTTTCCTGAGTGTAATTGGGTAGGGATGCATCTGCTTGAGTGACCACTGGAGAATTATCCATAATTTTGGGCAATACTGTAAATATTTTGGACGCATTGGCGCAGCCTCTTTACAGAAGAATCGCGCTTTGATCGTGATAACTAAACAGTAATATCCAGCTAATATTATTGGCTGTCTCAACTTAAATCAGCCGTAATATTCACATTACACCTCACTCTAGCTTGAATTCATATTGCCAGAGGTTGCCCAAAATCCCTAAATATTGAAAAGTGAGGCTCAAAGGTCTGCGCCTATGATTCCTCACTCGTACTCTAAGAGCACAGGCTACAGGAGATAGGGAACAGTCTTCTTTTCTATTCTCTGTACCCTATTACCTATTCCCTTTTCGTCTTCTTTTACTATTGCTCTAACAATTTCATCCGTTGCCACCAAAGATTTAATGGATAATAGACAACAGGTGCCCACAAACTACTGAGAATGGCAGAGGCAAGAGCGACCCGCTGATAATATGTCCAGATATCTGCCACTTTGTGTAGGCTGTGCCCGTCATAAGCATCACTTATTAAAGTCAATTGCAACCCAAAGATAGTTTCTGCCAAAAAAGCCATACCAAAGGCAATTAAAGCAATAGAGATAAAATCTTCCTCCATAAAACGCTGTTTCTGGAGCAGACTAGTCAGAATTCCCACTATCGCTAGACTCACAGCATGAGTAGGGTTAGGTGATGTCATTGCATCTTGAAGTAGCCCCAGGATTATACCTGCCAATGCTCCTGCAAAAACTGTCCGCTTTACACTCCAAGTTACTACCCAAATTAACAGCCAGTTGGGCCCGATTTCCAATAATTCCATACCTGGTAAGCGGGTAGGCAACAACAGTAAACATAACAGTACAGACCCAACCGTCACTGTCCAATTTACTAGTTGACGTAGCCCAGGATGCCAATGAGAAAAAGGCTTGTTTGGGATTTTGGATTTTGCAGAAAATCTCAGCGCCGACTTCTGTCCTTCAGAACTTTTCAAGACGGACTCTGACGATTTCGGCTGTTTTTGCCTGCTACTACCAAATGAAGGTATCTTCATTGTTTTGAGAGATTTTCAAGAATCTAATTAGACTTTTGCAGTTCTTGGTTTGCCGACGTTTGATTTTCCAACTCTTGGTTTGTCGGCTTCGGATATACAGTAACCCAATCTAGCGATCGTATCGGCGGGAAAAGCTCAACTCTCGCAACTGATGCTGGGAGTTTTTTTAAATCTAAAGACTTCACACGTCCTACTGCCAAGCCCGCAGGGAACTTTTGGCTGTAAGTAGATGTGGAAATTAAATCTCCCACCTTGACATTTGGGACTTTTTCATAAAACTCCAGCACAGCTTCCGCAGAAGCATCTCCTCGTAAAACACCCTTAGCTGATGTGCGGCTAATCGTGACACCCACTTGACTCTTGAGGTCACTGATTAACAACACGCGGCTAGTATTGGGAGTTACGCTTTCTACCAAACCAACTAATCCGCCGTCAGCCTTGACGATAAAGCCTTCTTGAATTCCTGCATTCGAGCCACGATTCAACATAACTTGTTGCCACCAGTTGTCAGCACTGCGTCCCATTACCCGCGCTGGAATTGGGCGCGATGCAAGTGGCTCTTTCTCAACGTAGCCTAATAAATCTTGTAACTTTTTATTTTGACTCTCCAGATCTACTATGCGGGTTTGCAACTCCAATAACCGAACATCGCTAAGACGTTCTTCTGGACTTGGCCCTGGCTGCAACATCTGCAAAGGACGGGTAATCACTTGGTACATTTCAAGTAGCAATGCACCTTGAGTCTGTCGCAGTATCCAGGCACTACCGACTAGTAGAGATAACAGACCGATTTGTAACCCTTTATGACCCCACCACCTACGTACAGTAACCATCTATACCTATTATTTGTATAATCTAAGGAGATATTGGATTCTATTTATATGAAACCCAAATAGAACCCAAATATCACCCAATATCTAATATTTTTTGCTACATATTACGAGAACGCCCGCTGAAGACTCGTTCCAACTGTTTAAAGTTTTCTAACACACGACCCGTTCCCAGCACAACGCAGCTTAAAGGATCGGCGGCAATGTGTGTTACGATTCCTGTCTCATGGCTAATCAGGGTATCTATGCCTTTGAGCAAAGCACCACCACCAGCTAGCATAATACCCCTGTCAATAATGTCTGATGCCAATTCTGGAGGTGTGCGTTCCAGTGTCCGCTTCACAGCTTCTATAATTACTGATAGAGGTTCCAACATACTTTCACGGATTTCTGGCCCCTTGATTGTTACAGTTCGCGGTAGACCAGAAAGCAAGTGTAAGCCTCGGACTTCCATAATTGCATCACCATCATCATTAGTTGGATAGGCAGAGCCAATCCGAATCTTGATGTCCTCAGCAGTACGTTCACCAATCACTAAGTTATGAACTTTCTTCATGTACTGTATGATTGCTTCAGTCAATTCATCCCCGGCAATACGTACTGACTCACTGATCACTGTACCTTGGAGGCTCAGCACCGCGACTTCTGTTGTGCCGCCGCCAATATCGATAATCATGTTACCAGTCGGTTCGGCAACAGGTAGTCCCGCACCAATTGCCGCAGCTACCGGTTCATCGATTAAGTAAACTTCTCTGGCCCCAGCTTGAGCTGCTGCATCCATTACAGCTCGCCTTTCTACACCTGTAACGCCACTGGGAATACCAATGACAATTCGAGGTAGGATTAAAGACCTACCTTCATTGACGCGCTGGATAAAGCTTTTCAGCATTAACTCCGCTGTATCGAAGTCAGCGATTACACCGTCGCGCAAGGGACGGAGGGCAATCACGTTTCCAGGTGTCCGACCGAGCATTTTTTTGGCCTCTTCTCCTACTGCCAGTGCTACCTTTTCGTTTACATCGATAGCAACTACAGAAGGCTCTTGGAGTACGATGCCTTTACCAGATACGTAGACAAGAGTGTTAGCGGTACCGAGGTCGATACCCATATCCCATGATGTGCGAAAGTTCCTGAAAAGACCCACGCGTCTGTACGCCCCCTATTTGCGATACTTTTGACTACAACGGTTAAGAGTGAATCGTGCTGGATTCTATTACCTTTTTTATCCTTAGTCCAGTAAACCAGACTATATTTTTATATAATTCCCGGCAATATTTACTATGTCTCAGGCCTCTACTTTTTGATATTCTCAGGTTTAGCGAGTATATCCGTATACTTTTCGAGGTTTCCCCTAGTAGTGTGTATCATTTTTCATCTCCATCATATTGTTAACTGTTTAACACATTATTTTCAATAGTTTCACAATTCGCTATGATGGGAGTCTGGATTAATAAGTACGCCTGTACTGAAAGGTAACACCCATGAGCATCAATGTTGTCACCCTCATTGGTCGTGTAGGCAACGACCCAGATATAAAATATTTCGAGTCTGGTAGTGTCAAGTGTAAATTGACACTAGCTGTGAATCGGCGCACTAAGGAAGGGGAACATACTGACTGGTTTAATTTAGAACTATGGGGAAAAACAGCAGAGGTGGCGGGTAATTATGTACGTAAAGGCAAGCAAATTGCCGTTAAGGGTTCTTTGAAGTTTGACACATGGAGCGATCGCCAAACAGGAGCCAGCCGTTCTACACCAGTTATCCAAGTAGACCAACTTGATTTGTTAGGTTCTAAGCGGGATGGTGAAGGCGGTACAGCAGATATGTCTCCAGAACATTTCTAATTAGTCATTTGTCAGCTGTCATTCGTCCTTTGTTTTGACAAATGACAAACAGAGAAGTCTGAGCGCCGGCTTCCGGCGAACAGAACTTCAAAGACGAATGACAAAGGACGACTAATAACTAATTTGCAGTGTCACCGATGCTTCTACTTGCTGTTCACCACCAATCACAGGGGTGGAGGCATCGGCATTAGATACCTTTGTAGCCTCTGCACGATACAAAATAGGTGGTGGAGGGGCACTAGCGTTATTAACTTGAATATTTACCACTTCTTTAGGCTTAAGACCTAGGGCGCTAAAGACAGCATCAGCTTGCTGTTGAGCATCTTGGGTAGCCTCTTTGAGTGCTTGTTTTTGGGCGCTAGCGATCGCCTCATCGTTAGCAACAAAACTAATGCCGTTAATTTGTGTCGCCCCTGCTTTTACCACGTCATCCAATAATGTACCTGCTTTCTCGGTAGGAATACGAAAACTTACAGTATTATTGGCAGCATAGCCTGTAATCCGTTGTACATTATTGTTGTAGCTATAAACTGGATTAAGACGGATACCAGTAGTTTCTAATTTTTCAACATTTTGGCGCTTCAGCAAAGCTACCACAGCTGATGACCTACGAGCTGCCTCTTGCTGTACCTCTTGTGCAGTTTTACCCTGAATCTCCACTCCTAAACTGACTTGCGACAGGGTTGTAGGAATCGTTTCTACTCCACGGCCACTAACAGTAAGAGTTCGCCACAATTTTTCTTTTTCTTGTGCCAAAGCAGGCAATGTAAAAGTTACACATACCAGCAAAGCTAAAGACAGTGTTTTCCACAGGTTCCCAGATTGAAACTGAGAACCAGATAAAGCGGCTCTATGCATCAGATTTGCACTCCTCTGAAAAATATCTACAGATGCTTCAATAGTGCTGAGTAAAACTAAGCCTATGATTACTCATAGTCTCTTTACTTTTACTTATAACTCAGCACTTTTTGTATGTTCCTACTTTGACACTGCCATAGTCAAAAGCTGAAATGGTTACATTTTTGGAAACTGAAAAAATTACACCAATCCGTTTGGAGATTTTTTGATGGCGTATTGGCTGCTGAAAACTGAACCGGAAGATTATTCCTACTTCGATTTGGAACGGGATGGCAGTACAGTTTGGGATGGAGTCAACAATGCCTTAGCGCTCAAACATCTACGTATGATGCTCCTTGAGGATTTGGCGTTGATTTATCACACAGGCAAAGAACGTCAAGTCATGGGTGTAGCAGAGATATTTAGTCAACCTTATGCCGATCCAGCACTCAATGATAGCAAGAGGGTAGTTGTGGATGTGCGGGCAGTAGGAAGAGTCAATCAGCCTGTCACCCTAACCCAAATTAAGCAAGACAGCAAATTCACAGACTTTGATTTGCTGCGACTTCCTAGACTGTCTGTAGTTCCGGTATCTGAATTTTATTGGCAGTATCTAATTGAGTTGACAGGTGGCACAAAATAATTAACGTAAGCTGTCGCATATCTATGAAAAATAGCCAAATTCCATAAACGCGTAAAAATAAGGAGAAGGATTTTTGCAGAACCAAATGTATTTGTTAGAGCCAATTAACTTCTCTTTTCCTCTGCTGGCAAGCGCGACAAAAGCAGCAGACAGTTCAATGGTAGTAGCAGCAGTGCTACTGAGCTTAGTGGTAATTTACCTCGCCAGTAAACTTGGTGGGGAGTTGTCAAACCAAGTAGGTTTACCACCTGTCTTAGGTGAACTCGTAGGTGGTGTAGTAGTTGGCATCTCTGTTTTACATCTTTTGGTGTTTCCAGAAGGTGGGGCAGACAGTTCTAGTTCTTTGATCATGACCTTCCTCCAAACCACCGCGGGTTTAAGCCCTGAAGCTACTCCTGAAGTATTTGCGGCGCAGTCAGAGGTCGTTTCTGTTTTAGCAGAATTGGGTGTGATCATCCTGCTATTTGAAATTGGTTTGGAGTCGAACCTCAAAGACCTAATGGCAGTCGGTACTCAAGCCGTCGTCGTGGCAGTGGTAGGGGTAGTAGTGCCCTTTACCGCTGGTACTGTGGGACTAATGACTTTATTTGGTATTGACGCTGTACCCGCAATTTTTGCTGGGGCGGCTTTGACTGCCACTAGTATTGGTATTACTTCCAAAGTGCTGTCAGAATTAGGACGGCTCAATTCTAAAGAAGGGCAGATTATTCTCGGTGCTGCTGTGATTGACGATGTACTAGGAATCATCGTCCTTGCAGTAGTTGCTAGCTTGGCTAAAGATGGCGCGGTAGATGTCAGCAAAGTCATTTATTTGATTATCAGCGCCAGTAGTTTTTTGCTCGGAGCAATCCTGCTAGGCAATGTTTTCAATAAGTTTTTTGTAGCGATCGCTAATCAACTTAAGACACGCGGTGGACTAGTAATACCAGCATTCATCTTCGCCTTTGTCATGGCATACTTGGCTGCAATCATCCAATTAGAAGCAATTCTGGGGGCTTTTGCAGCAGGTTTAGTCCTAGAAGAGACAGATAAGCGCAAAGAACTGCAAAAGCAAGTCTGTCCCATTGCGGATATGCTTGTACCAATTTTCTTTGTGACTGTTGGGGCAAAAACTGATTTGGGAGTGTTGAACCCAGCAATTCCCGACAATCGGGAAGGTCTAATTATGGCAACTTTCCTGATCATAGTAGCCATTCTTGGTAAAGTGATCACAGGCTTAAGCGTATTTGGTCAACCGCAAATCAACCGTTTAGCGATTGGTGTGGGCATGATTCCCAGGGGCGAGGTCGGTTTGGTGTTTGCTGGTGTCGGCGCTGCCAGTGGTGCTCTCTCGAAACCACTAGGGGCGGCTATTATCATGATGGTTATCTTGACAACCTTTTTAGCCCCTCCCTTGTTACGATTCGTATTTCCAGATCCAGAAACCTTGGATATGGGTTCAGAGAAACTGATTCTAGACGGTTCCTCTGGAAAGTCTTTGGTAATTGAACCACCTCAGTCGATGATGTCAAAAGATCGTGAGAGTTTGGAAACAGCCCCAGATTCTCAAGAGAGTTAATCAAAATCCTGGGTAGAAATCGGTTGTTGCCAGCGTCTTGATGTAGAACACAACTGAGTTCTGAGTAATTCTCAGAACTCAGGAATCTATAAGTGCTTGGTGGATTTTGCTAAAGTCAAGTGGAAACTTCTCTCCTCAAATCTCCGTCCCGTGAGATTGTAAAATTATCATTTGTTTCTAATTTTTACCAGCATTCGGAATGTTATCTATTTCTCATCTCACTCTACTTCACAGTCCTAATCTGAATATTTTCCAAGTAATTAGGGAGTTTCCATAAATTTTGCTAGATCAGCTGACGTAGTGGGAATTATTTACACAGTGCATGAATTGCAGCAATCAAACAAATAAACATCAATTCCTGACCAACTCAAGTGTTACTGACTGGGTTTGACTGAGTGGAGTTAATTCTGGCTATCTTTTTGTTGTTACCATCTGGTAGTTTGCTGGTCAGATTTTTAGGCGCTAACAGCATGGCAAAATCAGAGGAATAGACTGTAAATTACGCCAGTAGGTGTGTATTTATATCAGCATAAAACTCAAGTAAGGCATCAAAGCTCAAGTTTAGGTGATGTCGGTGTGACGATTGCCAATATGTTGAAATATTGACTGCTCCCATAAATGTGAATCAGGAGAAAATACTGTGAAACTACACTGGTTACTACCCAGTACTATTGGAACTATCTTCATGCTGTCGTCGCCGGCAATGGCCGCCAGACTTGAATCTTGGCGTTTTGATGCCAACCAAAACAAATTAGAAATCAACACTTTGGGGACTGTTCAACCCAAAGCCCAATTAGTCTTCAACCCGACTCGTCTGGTAATTGATTTGCCAGAAACCACATTTGGGCGTCCGCAGCTAACCCAACAGGTAGGCGGTGCAATTCGCTCTATCCGTGTTGGGCAGTTCGACAAACAAACAACGCGTATAGTCGTTGAACTCACTCCTGGTTATACTCTAGACCCCAAACGAGTGCAATTTGTCGGAAATACTGGTAGTCGTTGGACAGTACAATTACCCACGCCAGTACTTGAGAAAGTAGCATCCTCTCCCAGAAATATTTACAGTGTAGTCACACCAGACTCCGAAACCAAACCTGATTTCTCAAAGGTTGCCGCCAACGCCACACCAGCTGCGGCTCAAATTGAGAACTTGCAAGTAACAGGTGATGGGTTTTACATCCGCACCAGTGGTGGTAATCCTCAGCTTCAGGTAAATCGCAGCCGCGATCGCAGTACCATTTTCATGGACATCTCTGGCGCGACTTTATCACCATCTCTGGCACGGCGGGATGATGTATCAGTTAATCGACACGGTGTTAGTAGTGTCGAATTCACTCAACTGCAAACCCAACCACCTGGTGTCCGCATGACATTGCGGGTAGATAAAAATAGCCCTGACTGGCAGGCAGCTAAGAGCAGCAATGGTGGTTTAATAGTTCTGCCTACTCGGATTGGAAGATTGCCCAGAAGTAATAATCTCACCAACCCACCGGATAATCAGTCAAACCCATTGCCATTACCTCGTACGCCACTTGCTGTTAGCTCGCCTGCTACGATTCAATCTGTAGAATTGGCTGGTAATGGTACACAACTGCTGATTAGATCGGACCAAAATTTATCTGCTACGGGAGGCTGGGATAGAACGTCTGGTTTGTTCCGCATTACTATTAACAACGCTAACCTAGCTCCCAGAGTTACAGGCCCCGTTTTTAATGCTAATAGCCCCATCCTACGGGTACGCCTACAACCACAACAACCTAATAGTGTAGTTGTTTTAGTTCAACCAGCAGCAGGAGTGCAAATAGGGGAACTCAACCAGGTTAATGACCAGCTTTTGGCTCTACAGCTACAAAGCTCTCGTCGAGCCGTCACACGCTCTGGAACACTCCCCTTACCTCCTCTACCACCCCCCAATCGAATACCATTCCCAGACCCAAATAATCCCAATCCCCAGCCTATTACACAGCCACGCCCGATTCCCAGAGGAAAGGTTGTAGTTCTCATTGACCCTGGACATGGTGGTAAAGACCCTGGAGCAATTGGCATTGGGGGAGTACGTGAGAAGGATGTCATCTTGCCCATCGGGAGAAAAATCGCAGCGATTTTGCAGCAAAATGGCGTGCAAGCAGTGTTAACGCGAAATTCTGACTTTTTCGTCAGCCTTCAAGGACGAGTAGCGATGGCGGAGCGAGCTAACGCTGATGTGTTTGTCAGCATCCACGCTAATGCAATAGGGCCGGGTCGCTCGGATGTCAGTGGCTTGGAAACGTATTATTACGACAGTGGTTTGGGACTAGCTCGCGTTGTTCACAACAGCATTCTCCAAAGTTTGAATGTCAGAGATAGAGGGGTGCGCCGAGCCAGATTTTATGTCCTCAGAAAAAGTTCCATGCCTTCTATTCTCGTGGAAACAGGTTATTTGACTGGTCGAGAGGATATCGCTAAGCTAAGAACCTCAGCTTACCAAAACCAAATGGCAGAGGCGATCGCTCGCGGTATCCTCCAGTACCTAAAGAGAAGATAAGTAATTTAATCTAGAACTTTGAGTAAAAACATCTAATCGATTCCCGTTTTTATACAATCTAGTAGTGATTATGTTAGGAATATTGCTGGTGCCGAGAAGAAATTCGCGCTACCTTAACTCATGAAAATCTCAAACCCCTGATTCCCTGCCAGAGGCGATTCATTTCTATCAAAAGTTCTGAGTGACGGTTTGCTTCGCTCAGACCTTTTCTCTGTAAAACTTGACAGAATGTAACTGTAAATATTTTTCTAAAAATTAATTTTAGAGTGGCTGTCAACTATTGACAGCAATATAAATTTTTGTATTGTTGCATTACTCATTAACAATACAACGTAAATCTCTAACTGATGTCAGTGCTATTGATTAGACTTGTCCGAGTCTGGTTAGTTTCTTTTTTTTAGTGTAATTTGATGCTTTGCTGATCAAATTTTTAGGCGCTAACAGCATTGCAAAATCAGAGTAACGTGCTAAAATCTTACGCCATTAAGTGTGTATTTATATCAGCGCAAAACTCAAGCAAGGCATCAAAGCTCAAGTCTGGGCGGTGACGGTGTGAGGATTTGCCAATAGGTTGAAATATTGACTGCTCCCATAAATGTGAATCAGGAGAAAATACTGTGAAACTACACTGGTTACTATCCAGTACTATTGGAACTATCTTCATGCTGTCGTCGCCGGCAATGGCCGCCAGACTTGAATCTTGGCGTTTTGATGCCAACCAAAACAAATTAGAAATCAACACTTTGGGGACTGTTCAACCCAAAGCCCAATTAGTCTTCAACCCGACTCGTCTGGTAATTGATTTGCCAGAAACCACATTTGGGCGTCCGCAGCTAACCCAACAGGTAGGCGGTGCAATTCGCTCTATCCGTGTCGGGCAGTTTGACAAACAAACAACGCGTATAGTCGTTGAACTCACTCCTGGTTATACTCTAGACCCCAAGCAAGTGCAATTTGTTGGGAATACTGGTAGTCGTTGGACAGTACAATTACCCACGCCAAAAGTTGAGCAAGTAGTCTCGTCAACGGATATTGGGGGTCAGCAAAGAGAAGTTCCAGCGACAGCACCTCCCCCAAAGATATCCACTCCCTTGTTCTCCCCAAGAAATATTTACAATGTTGTGACACAACCTGTTCTTAACGCACCCAACAAAGGAACAGTCAACACTGTAGCAGCAGGCGTGACTCAAATTGAGAATTTCCGAATCACAGGCGATGGTTTTTTTATCAGCACCAGTGGTGGTAATCCTCAAATTCAGGTAAATCGCAGCGACGATCAAAGAGTAATTAACATCGACATTACTGGCGCATCTTTATCACCAAGCTTAGAGCAAGGTGATGTGTTGATTAATCGCTATGGTGTCAGTCGTATCCAATTTACTCAACGGCAAACAAGAACACCTGTTGTTCGTATGACGTTGCAGGTGGACAAAAGTAGTCCTGACTGGCGAGCAACTAAAAGCAGTATTGGTGGGTTCGTGGTTCTGCCAAGTCGTAGTGTTGCTCAATTGCTTGGAGGCAATATACCCCCCATACCACCTACTACCTCGCCTGCAACGATTCAGTCTGTGGAGCTAGCTGGTAATAGTACACAACTGCTGATTAGAGCCGACCAAACTCTATCTGCTACGGGAGGCTGGGATAGAACGTCTGGTCTGTTCCGCATTATTATTACTAACGCTAATTTAGCTCCTAAAGTCAGCGGCCCTGCTTTTAATGCCAATAGTCCCATTCTGCGGGTACGCCTACAACCACAAGAACCTAATAGTGTAGTTGTCTTGGTTCAACCAGCGGCGGGAGTGCAAATTGGGGAACTCAACCAGGTTAGTGACCAGCTTTTGGCTCTACAATTACAAAGTTCTCAGGGAGTAACACCGACCCTTGCTTTGCCCCCCCTGCCATCGCTAAATCAGAAACCATTCTCAGATACTACAGACAATCCTCGACCCTTATCACAGCCACAACCGCGCCCTTCGGCTCCCAAAGGGAAATTATTAGTAGTTATTGACCCCGGACATGGTGGTAAGGATTCTGGAGCTCCTGGTTTAGGCGGATTGCTAGAAAAGGATGTAGTCTTACCTATTGGCAGAAGAATAGCAGCAGTTTTAGAGCAAAATGGTGTACAAGCAGTGCTAACACGTGATGCTGACTTCTTCGTAGAACTTCAGGGACGGGTGGATATCGCCGAGCGAGTTAACGCGACTTTGTTTGTCAGCGTTCATGCTAATTCGGTTGATGGTCGTCCTGATGTAAATGGGTTAGAAGTGTATTATTACGACAGTGGTTATGCTTTGGCTGAAGTAGTTCGCAATTCCATTCTTCAGAATATCGATGCCCTCAAAGATAGAGGAACGCGCAAAGCCCGATTCTACGTACTCAGGAAAAGCTCTATGCCCTCGATTTTAGTTGAAACAGGCTATATGAGTGGCCGGGAGGATAATCCCAGATTGGCAACGGCCGATTATCAAAATCGTATGGCAGAGGCGATCGCTCATGGCATCCTCAAGTACTTACAACAGAGGTAAAAGGTAGTACAAATCACTAATTAAAGAGGTAGTATTTAGACTTCTTTTGTGTACAGTATTTAGTGGTTAATTGGTGAATTTTCTGCTAAATTCTGTATTTTAAATCCAAAAACCTAAATCAACATCTGCCTGTGTATTCATCTTCCATTTTTGAAGGGAATCTTTACGATTTTTCTGATCAAGAACCCCAACGTGCCCCAATTGGCATCTTTGATAGTGGTGTGGGTGGTCTTACAGTATTGCGGCAAGTATATCGGCAACTCCCCAATGAATCAATTGTTTACTTCGGGGATACGGCTCGACTTCCTTATGGTATTCGTTCACAAGCAGAAATCTTACAGTTTGCGCGTGAAATCCTCACCTGGCTGCAACAGCAGCGGGTAAAAATGGTGATTATGGCTTGTAATACTAGTTCTGCCCTCGCACTAGAAACTGTGCGTCAGGAATTTAGCATACCCATTCTGGGAGTGATTTTACCTGGAGCAAGGGCAGCTGTGCAACAAGGAAAACGGATCGGTGTGATTGCGACTCCAGCCACAGCCAAAAGTAATGCTTATCGGCAAGCTATTCTCGAAATTGATCCTAATGTCCAAGTCTGGCAAGTCGGCTGTCCAGAATTTGTGCCACTGATTGAGCAAAACCGCATTCACGACCCCTACACTACTGAGGTAGCGCGAGCCTATCTAGAGCCTTTACTGCAACAGGAAATTGACACTTTAGTCCACGGTTGTACCCATTATCCCCATCTTGCACCAGTACTGCGATCGCTCCTGCCATCTCATGTAAAGCTAGTTGACCCAGCTGTCCATGTTGTAGCAGCTTGTACCCAAGAGTTAGACTTACTAGGCTTAAAAAATATCCACCTCCCATTGCCAACTCGCTTCGCTGTCAGCGGTTGTCCACAACAATTTGCCCAGTCCGGAGTAAAATGGCTTGGGTATACGCCAATGGTTGAAGAGGTATGCTTCACAGATACCGCCTCCCAACTCCAACAAGATCATGTTGGATAATTAATATTTAGTCAAGAGTCAAGGATTAATATTATTTTGACTCTAGACTAATGACTATTGACTATTCACTGCTTCAGTCACCGTTGTTTTTATTGATCTCTCATGCTGATGTTTACCTTTGTCAGATGAAAGCGCACTTACACAAACACTTTTTTTGACCGTTCGCTTTGCCAATGCTAATAATAAGTAGACTGAAAACAAATATCCAGCCGCTAAAATAAAAATCATCATAGACATACTTCCGTGAATCATTGTTCTACCAGCACTTCTGTCAAACGAATATGAAGTTTCATAAAATAGCAAAGCTCTAGCCAACCAAGTGCATTCTTAATGGCTGCAATTTGCTATATTAAAATCTTCTGTAGAGAGTTAGTTCTCTTCAGTTAACGAATTTACTATTGAATTTAATTTTTCGCAGACCATACATCCTACAGCAGTTATAAATTGGCGCTTAGCAATTTCTAACTACACTCCTCAGCAGTCTACCTGGTCTGCATTATTTTCGTACGCACTACTATAGCAAAGAAACGTTTGCGCTGAAGACGCTTCCAATGCCAGTCATGTATGAGAGAAATTACCCCAGTTTCTTAAACGGGGAGAACTCCCCGAAGTTCTGATATCTCTGACAAGCCACCCACTCTTTGAGAAGCCGTTCAGCGTCTACCGAGCGTCTACGTCGGTTTGCCTTTAGGCTTTCTCGTAGGGTAGCCGGCGCTCAGATTTCTCTTTGCAACAGACTAGCTTCCTAAGATTGTGCTGGTTCCTCCGCAGGTGGCTACGCTCCTCAAAGGTGTTCTCGTAATTATAAGGAGAAACAAGCTACATAAAGAGTTCCAAGAGAAGATCACCCGAAGGGCTTCCTAGAAGGAAATTACGTAGCTCCTAATTAGGAGTTTCGTACACTATAGGTTAAATCAGAGGAATAATTCCCTTGATTCAACGAAGACGAGTTATTTTAGACTCACAACACCAATTAGATAAAATCATCTGTAGGTGATTTACCTTTGGAGGGCGAATATCTGAAAAATTTAAAATCCCTTGATTTTAGCGTAACACAATGACTCTGACTTTTCAGCCAACTTGTTTGCTAAATTTCAAATTTTTTAGATGGTTGAATGTCAAGCTTGGATAAACTAATCTTGCTCCATCTGTGATAATTTTAAGTCCGCATCTATTTTATCAATAAGTAATATTACTTTATTGGACGTTATATGTGTCAGAAAACGTACACTTTTGAGAAAGTATGTAACATAATTTAATAAACCTCCTCTCAGTATACGGAAAAGTCGTATTCGATATTAGTTCAATACCTGGGTTTTCCTAAAATTAGAGTATAATTGCTTATTGACATAAAATAAAAATATATATTCGAGACTATTGTCATAAAATTATCAAAAACGCACATTACTACTTTAGAAGTAATGCTCACACACATTTATTTCCAGACTAATGAGTGTGGAAAAGCAAAGACAAAATAGTAGAAATGCACAAGAAAGGTTCTTTCTGCCAGCAACAGACAACTCTCACCGCTATCAAGATTTCTTGAAGGGTAAGTTAATTGTAGGATTACTTGATGAAAACTTTGCGCTGGCACAGGGTTATCTTAAAATGAGTATAGGATATGTAAACTTTCGTAACCTAAGCCAGAGTCCGCCCATTCATGACCCCAGCCACCTCCCTGTTTACCCCTGTGGAAGCAGACTTGCGAATACTAGCAGATAACCTAAAACAGCTAGTTGGAAATCGCCACCCCATCCTCTGTGCAGCAGCCGAACATTTATTCGGGGCTGGGGGGAAACGCATCAGACCAGCAATTGTCTTGCTGGTATCGCGGGCGACCATGCTAGAACAAGACATTACACCTCGTCACCGACGCCTAGCAGAAATTACGGAAATGCTTCACACAGCAAGCTTGGTACACGACGATGTGGTGGACGAGTCAAATATGCGACGTGGTGTTCCTACTATTCATAGTTTGGTTGGGAACCGCATCGCCATACTAGCAGGAGATTTTCTCTTCGCTCAATCATCTTGGTATTTGGCTAATTTGGACAACCTGGAGGTAGTGAAACTACTTTCAGAAGTGATTATGGATCTGGCATCTGGGGAAATCCAGCAGGGACTAAGTCGCTTTGATACTGATATCTCAATTGAGTCTTACCTCGAAAAGAGCTATTATAAAACCGCCTCGTTAATTGCCAACAGTTCTAAAGCAGCTGGGTTACTGGGCGAAGTTTCTCCCGAAACAGCCGATCATTTGTATAATTACGGGCGTCATCTTGGTCTAGCTTTTCAGATTGTGGATGACATTTTAGATTTCACTAGTACAACAGATGCATTGGGTAAACCAGTGGGATCGGATCTCAAAAGCGGTCATTTGACTGCACCAGTTTTATTTGCTTTAGAAGAAAAACCGTACTTGGAAGCGCTAATTGAACGACAGTTTGCCCAAGAAGGTGATTTAGAGCAAGCGCTGGAGCTGATTCAAGATAGTCAAGGGATACAGCGATCGCGAGAATTAGCTGCTCACCATGCCAAGTTAGCGACTGAGCATATTGCGGCTCTCCCACCCTCAGAATCCCACCAGGCCTTGCTTAACATAGCTGAATATAATCTGAGTCGGCTCTATTAAAGACTAGGGGCTGGGGATTAGAAATTAGGAATTAGGAAACAGTTTTCCCAGCAGCTAACCCATTTCCCCTTATCCCCAGTCACCAACTCAAGCGATATCAGGGGGTATGCTTCTCTGTGATTTGTTTTGTTGTAGCTTTTGTTGAACGAGGTTTTGTAAGTCAGTTCGTGGTACTTCAATGGCATTGGTAGTAGTACCAGGAGTTTCAAAAAAAATTATGCTATCTACGGGTTCTAGTGCCACCAGCTGGAACAAAATATTAATGACAGGAATGGCTGTAGGTATTAGTTGAGGGTCAAGCCCAGCAGAGGAGATTAGTGAGACATCCTGTAAGGTAGGAAAAGCATAAATCACGCGCTTTTCCAATTTCGGATTTGTCCGGTTGCTCAATGTAGTTAGAACCCAATCTTCCTTCAAGCTTTGAAGAATATAGTACTGGGGATAGCGTAACTTTTGAGCGATCGCGCTAAGCGCAGGGGCGATTGCTGCGATAAGTTGTGGTGTTATACCATCGTCGGGTGCATTGTCAATCAGCAATTGAATTTGTGCTTTTAAATCCATAATGACTTGTAAACGGCTCCTGGGTAATGGCTATAACATTTATCTAAAGTGTGAATAATCCAAACAGAGTTGGGAACAATAAATTAAGCCAAATCCGCAATGCAGGATTGGTCTGCGTTTAGCTTATACGCAAAACACACAAAGCCAATACCCACGGTCGCACAGGTTGTATTTAAGTATGTTAGGGCCTTTAAAAAACCGAGACTATGAATTCAGCCGCAACAGCAACTATTCTGGGAGAAAATTCTATCGGCGTGGAGGTGATATTTCAACTCCTATTCAAGGAGCTTCAGCAGTCAACCAAAGCTTCGGAACAGAATTGCCACGATGTGGCGACACGAATAAACACCGAAGTCTACCGGATTTGCAGTGAAAGCAAACGTATCCAAGCTTCCGGTGCTGTGGAAAATTCGGCAATGACCCTTGCTCGACATCGCCTACAACAGTGTCTCAGGTACTATCTGTTGGGTTCAAATCGGGGAAGGGTAGAATTACACAGTACTTTGAGTGCAATTATTTATCGTTACATTAATCCGCCTCAGAGGCAATTGAGCTATCAAGGTCGGCTGACCATAATTGAAGATTTCTTACAGAGTTTTTATCTGGAGGCCTTAAACGCTTTCCGCAGAGAAAATCAACTCAGCGCCACCTATCGTCCTCAGACATTGCTGGAGTTGGCAGAGTACATGGCATTTACCGAGCGCTATGGCAAACGACGCATCCCCTTACCAGGTCGTCAGCAGCAGCTAATTATTTTGCGGGCGCAAACTTTTTCCCAACAGCAACCCCCGGAAACCAGCGTAGACATAGAACAAGCAGCAGAAGGTAGCAGTAACGAATCCGATGGTTCTTGGGAGGAGCCAGCAGTGCAGCAATTGCGCTCAACGATGGCAACGCAATCCGAACCAGAACCAGAAGAAGATACATTGCGCTCCGTGGTGATTACGGAATTAATGGATTATCTAGAACAACGGCAACAATCTGACTGTGCTGATTACTTTTCCCTCCGCCTCCAGGATTTATCAGCACAGGAAATTGAGTCGGTTTTAGGTTTAACCCCTCGTCAGAGGGATTACTTACAGCAACGTTTCAAGTATCATTTAATTCGGTTTGCCTTGTTGCATCGCTGGGAACTAGTTCATGAGTGGTTGGAAGCTTCTTTGCACACAAATTTGGGCTTAACTCCCCAGCAATGGCAAGTATACACAGCACAGTTGGACGAGAAACAACGTTCTTTACTAGAGTTGAAGCAACAAGGAGAACCTGACGAAAAAATTGCAAAAACTTTGGGGCTGTCAATGGCACAACTTCAAAAACGATGGTTTAAGATTCTTGAACAAGCTTGGGAAATTCGTAACTCATTAGTGTCCGGATCAGGTGCATCTACTCATGAATAGTGACTCAGAATCCTTACAACACCAGTTTCTCGATTTGTTACTGACAGATAATGTCAAAAACTGCGAGCAGCCTTTGGTAGAGTGTAAGGAAATTGACGGGGGAGAAAACCTTTTCAAGGAAGCTGCCACTTCAAAAAGTGACCAGCAAAAATTGAGAGGGACACCCCAAACCTTTCAACTGGGAGAAATTCCTACTGTGCAAGAACGTTTCCAAGCCGTCCTTAAGCGTCGGTTACAAATCCAAATCCAAGACCACCCACCGTTGTTTCCTTGGGAAACACAGTTAACAGACTATCCCGATTTTGTTGACGAACCATCGATCGCACTAGTACCTACCTGGGGATGGATGATACAGCAATCGAAGCTGAATCTACCACTTCCTTTGCCAGAAAGAGTTTTCCGGCAATTACTAGAGCAGTGTCAAGCTTTACTCACGTCTTCAGTACCGTTAGGGGCAAAATTAGTTCAGGTGGTAGAGAGCTTTTTTCCCACCGAGTCTCAGGCACTTAACGATATAGCTGGATTGGTGCTAAGAAGCACTTATCGATCTGTGGATGCCCTGGAAACAATGCCCAACATTCAGAGCGATTACACAGATTTATTACCACGTCAACAGATGGCACTGTCGTTACTGGCAGCTAAACAACTGCTGGAGAATCTGACTTTACCACTTTCATCAACTAATCCAGTGGTAGAAAGACAGTGGTTAACTAGTGTCGGTACTCTGAGCATCAGGGTAGAATGCCAGTCTTTGGGTAATCTAACAAAGTTGCTTGTTCAGGCTGATTTACCGACGAAAGGAATTATGACGCTTCAGGGTAATGGCACCCTAGCAACGTCACAGTCTTCCAGTCCAGAAAGCTTAAGTGTAGAATTATACTGTAGGCAACTTAGCCAGACTTATACCCTGGAATTTGAGTTTCCAGAAATAGACCAACAACCACTGTTGTTTTTGATTAGTTCCACAATGTAGCAAATTGCCAGCGCTAGCACTCTACATTAATCAACGCCAATATATAAAGATGATTTTCCTGGTTTTGAAGCTTATCCTATTTTTCAATATGCGGTTATTAGGGGTTTAGGAAAAGCGGCTTTGAGAAGGATACTTACATAAGACGCACAGGGCCCTATAAATACCTAAAGTGTCTCTAAGAAAAGAGTAAGAAAGCTTTCTCAAGGAGAGCAGCTTCAGGTGGGGCCAGTTACGTCCCAAGTATTATGTCCGTGGCATCTACATCATTGCTTTGCTTAGACTCAAAATGTTTAACTTATCCAGGATGAATCGGTTTTGGCGTATCCCTGTAAATGATTTATGGCGGCAAAATATGCAGGGATCGCTTTTAACAGAAGTGGAAGATTCAATTTCTTTGCGGGTGCTGGTGCTAGCGTTGGTTATTTTGGGAATCGTGGCGACGGATATTGCCGCTGAGACTGCATTCAGTCCTTGGGCACTACCTTTAAGTGTAGTAGGTGCGATTTGGAGTTACTACCGTCGTGGTTACGCCAATATTCCGGCCAAGTTTTGCATCGCTATAGGGATGTTAGTAGCGCTAGGCGCTTTCTTTGGGCGGTTAGTGGGAGAATTGAATGATACGCGGTTGGGTTTGGCAGAATTATTAATACAACTCCAAGTACTGCATAGCTTTGATACACCCCGCCGCAAAAACTTAGGTTATTCAATTGTTATAGGATTGATTTTAATAGGTGTGGCTGGGACTTTGAGTCAGACCTTAGCCTTTGCACCGATGCTGTTGTTATTTTTAGCGATCGCTCTGCCAACTTTAATACTAGATTACCGCTCACGCTTAGGTTTACGGCAGTTAAAAACAAAAAAGGAAATATTCCAAAAAGGGAAGTTTTCAAGTTTAAATATAAAATTTTTAATTTTTAATTTTTTGATAATTGTCAGTCTAGGACTGGCAATTTTTGCTATTTTGCCCCGGTTTCCTGGCTACCAATTACGGACATTCCCTGTAAGTTCTCCTATCGGAGTAAAAGGAGATTTTACAGGGCGTAGCATTATCAATCCTGGTTATGTCCGCCGAGGTAATGGTAATAAGGGGGGTAGTAGTGGTACGGGGCAAAGCCAAACCGGGCAACCAGGAAAAGTAGATAAAGGCTTTTATTACGGTTTTAATAGCCAGATTAACCAAAATCTCCGGGGCGAGATGACACCAAAAGTTGTAATGCGGGTGCGATCGCAAGTCGAGGGTTTTTGGCGAGTTCTGGGATTTGACCGTTATACAGGTAAGGGATGGGAGGTTTCTCGTAATGAAGATGTTACGACTATTAAGCGATCGCCTTGGTCTTATCAAATTTTTCTTTCTCCACCCTGGATCACTGGTAAAACCAAAGAGGTAGTGCAAACTTATACAGTGGTATCAGATTTGCCCAACCTGATTCCAGCGATGGCTTATCCCAAAGAAATTTACTTTCCCACACCAATAATCGCTGTTGATAAAGAAGACGGGTTACGATCGCCTGTGGAATTATCAGAAGACCTCACCTACACAGTAATATCTGAAGTACCATACCGCGATCGCACTTTATTAGGACAAGCTCCGACAAAATACCCGCAGCAAATTCAAAAGTATTATCTACAAATTCCTCCTGAAATTGCTGAAAAAGTCCGGCAACGCACCGAAGAAATTTTCGCTAACTACAATCGGGAACGGGTGGCAAAGTCATTTAAAACACTCGATTCACCCTATGAAAAGGCTCTCTACTTAGCTCAGTACTTAAAGCAAAACTACTCTCTTCCGCAAAATCCCTTAGAACTGCCTTATTTGGGTGAAAAAGAAGACTTAGTAGAAGCTTTTTTGTTCAAGCACAAAGGAGGCTATCCCGACCATTTTTCAACCGTTCTCACGGTGATGCTGCGTTCCATTGGCATCCCAGCACGGTTGGTAGCAGGGTTTAGTGCAGGAGAGTTTAATCCTTTTACGGGGATGTATGTTGTCCGTAATACAGACGCCTACGCGATGACAGAAGTGTACTTCCCCAAATATGGCTGGTTTGCTTTTGACCCAATTCCTAATCATCCTCTGATACCCCCATCAATTGAGGATACTCAAACTTTTAGCGTCCTACGCCAGTTGTGGCACTGGGTTGCTGGGTGGCTACCATCTCCAGTGACAGGTTTACTGAACAATATGTTTGGAACAATATTTAGCTGGTTAACTAGGGCGATCGCTTGGTTTTTGGCTTTATTTTCTCAAGGTTGGTTCGGTGTAGTAACTGGCTTAATCTTAGCGACGACAACGGCTTTCTTCGGTTGGCTGGGTTGGGGTCAGTGGCGAGAATGGCGCAACCGCCGATGGTTGAATAAATTGCCAGCAATGGAAAAACTTTATCAACAAATGCTCCAATGGACAGCCGAGAAAGGTTTGGGTAAACATCCAGCACAAACACCCCTTGAGTATGCCAGAGTCTCACACCAGCATCATGCTCCGGTTATTGCTCAGGTAATAGATGAAATTTGTCAAGCCTATGTTGGCTGGCGCTATGGTGGTCATCCTCCTGATTTGAAGCGACTGCGACAAAGATGGGAAAGTTTGAAAAAGGACTTTAAATCAAGAAAACTCGTTAAAAACATAGAATAATTCATATTTGACAAAAGTTTTAGCTAAACCAATAATTAGCAAATGCTTATATAAATAATTACGCATGAAAATATTGGTTACGGGCAACCAAGGAATGATCGGTTCGGTTGTTGAAAAAGTCTTGCGTGCCGACGGATATGAAGTGATTGGCTTTGATATTATAAGTGGTCATAATATTCTGAATCCAAACGAAATCCGTTCCGCACTTCAAGGTTGTGACGCAATAGTTCATCTAGCAGCGCTACTTGGAAGCCCTGATGACACGCCAGATGAAATAATGGCAGTCAATCTTCTTGGTACTTGGCATATTTTAAGCGCGGCAGTAGAGGCAAAACTGAAACGTATCGTTTTCTTCAGCAGCGTTGATGCGTTGGGAATCTTCAAAGGTGAGCGAAAACCGGATTATCTTCCGTTGGACGATAATCATCCTTGTTATCCAGCCACTCCTTACGCTATTTCCAAGCGGCTTGGTGAAGAAATGTGCCGATATTTTACCGACAGCACAGGTATCTCAACTATTTGTCTGCGACCGCCAGGTGTGTTTGATGAAGAGACTTACGATTTTATTATTTCCAATCGGCGAGCCAATCCCGATTTTGAATGGAACCCATTTTGGGAATATGGCGCTTTTCTCGATGTGAGAGACGCAGCCCAAGCAGCGCGGTGCGCTTTACACTGCCCCAATCCCGGTCATTTGACCTTGCTGCTATGTGCGGATGACATTTCTTCAGCACATCGAACTAGTCAAGAAATGGCTCAATCCCTACTTCCTGACGTGGAGTGGCGCGGTGGTTCCGAATATAAACGTGAACCTTATAAAGCTCTGATTAACACCCAAGTTGCGAAAGAAGTCCTCCAGTGGGTTCCGGTTCATAGATGGCGACCGTAAAGTATCCCACCAGAACAATTAGCGGGAAGAGAGTAGCAAAAATCCATAAGTTATCTTGACTGGGTAAGCGAACCTAATACCAAAGCAGAACAGCTAAGAGTTAAACAAAAATGGCTCGCCTTTCAGATATTTGCTACAGAACTTTTCAGTAACGTAGGGTATATCTTGTGATAAGTAATTATGTTCATTTGGCTGTAATGCGAGAAAGGCAAAATTGTCTACCGTTGCTCCCATAAAGAACGCCTCCAAAATATTCTGATAGTCATTGGGCAGTTGGCGCACGCTCTGATAGCCATTGAGGAATGATGTACGGTTTCCAGGCGTTAGATGTTTGAGTGTAGAGGCAATGTCATAGAGATAATATCCGAAACCACAACAGGAAAAGTCGATGGGTCGCGCTTCACTTGCGTGAAAGATGTAATTGTTTTCATTCAGGTCTGCGTGAATCAAACCCCAACTATGATGTGTTTTTTGTAATGCTCTCATTAGCTCACCAATCTGCTGAACCACAGTCTCAAGCACAGCGAAATCAGCAACAGATATCGTGCCAGTATCTAATAGCGATCGCAGCTTCATCAGTGATACATATAGTTGCTCCCAATCGTATTTTGGTCGCGTGAAGCCTATAGGCAACTCCCAAAGGCTGGTATGTTGGTGCAATCGAGCCATAAGTTCCCCGACTCGCCAAGCTTGTGTTGGTGTAGGTTCGGTGTCGAGGGGAGAACCATCAACCCAGTTTAATAATGTACAGTTGAGCGTTTCGGTGGTGTGATCAATCGCTACAGAGGTGACGAAAGTACCGTTGAGGTTCTGTACGGGGTACGGCACAACCAAATCGGTATCTTGATGCAATGCGCTAAGCCACGCGAGTTCCGACTCAATCACGGCGTGCTGCTGCCAAATGCGATCGCGGAACTGGGCGATCGGGTGATGGATACGGAAAAGAAATGACTCGCAATTTTCAGTATCCCGCGTATCAATCCGAAACGTTACATTTTCGCTATGACCCAAAAACACTAATCGGGCAGCACTGACGTTGTACTGAGCCAGTACGGTTAGAGTGAGACTGTTCCAATCGATTTTGCTCTCCATTAAATTCCATACCAGATTGTGATTAAAAATAAATCTACATCAGCCGAATAGGTTGTATTAGTGGAATCTCGCCTATATCTTTGGGTAGATTTTAAGTTAATTTAGCTGATAAACCGCTAAAAAAAAGCAGACATTATTTAAAAACGAAGGCTGGCGTGAATTTAAGCGTTTTAACTCCCATTTTTGGGGATAACATGGGAATAAGTTTCTTACAAGCTTCTCACACCGCGTTTGGTGTCAGTTTTTTATATGGATATTCAGCTAATCAACATTGGTTTTGGCAATATCGTGTCTGCCAGGCGAGTAGTTGCGATCGTCAGTCCTGAGTCTGCCCCGATTAAGCGGATCATCACCGATGCACGGGACAGAGGTCAACTGATTGATGCAACTTACGGTCGCCGGACTAGGGCTGTAATTATCACTGATTCCAGCCACGTAATTCTGTCAGCGATTCAGCCGGAAACGGTAGCGAATCGCTTCGTAATTTCCCGCGATCATCAGACTGTAGATAATTAATTAAGAATCGGTTAACAGCCTCACTCTATTTGCACTGTATCAGCAGTACCATGTGAATTAGACAAGTTTTCTGTCACCCGTGCTACAAATTCCTTAGTCAAAAGTGGTCTTGGTAACTAACACAAGACTAATGGCTAATGAATAATATTTATTGATTAATTCACAGATTGAACGGATGATGCAAGTTTTACCTATTCAGAGTGGTGCTATCAAAGAATGCCCGCCCAGTGGCAGGCTAATTGTTTTGACTGGCCCTAGTGGGGTTGGAAAAGGCACTTTAATGCGATCGCTCCTACAACGTCATCCAGAGCTATATTATTCTGTATCCGTGACGACTCGTTCTCCCCGTCCTGGGGAAATCGATGGCAAAAATTATTACTTTATCAGCCGCAGTAAGTTTGAGCAATTGATTGCTCAAGGCGAATTCTTAGAATGGGCGGAATTTGCTGGTAACTATTACGGCACTCCCCGTGAAGCTGTGCTTAACCAAATTCGCTCTGGCAAGTTGGTGGTGTTGGAAATTGAGCTAGAAGGAGCAAGACAAATTCGTGCTTCTTTTCCTGGCGCCCTCAGCATTTTTATTTTGCCACCTTCCTTTGATGAATTAGAGAAACGGATACGTGGTCGCGCACAGGACTCTGAAGAAGCGATCGCCCGGCGTTTGCGCTGTGCTCAAGAAGAAATTAAAGCCGCAGATGAATTTGATATTCAAATCGTTAATGACGATTTTGAAACCGCTCTAAAAGACATTGAAGCGGCTTTGTTTGCATAATTTTGCGCCCTTAACAACATACCAATTTTTAGTAATAATTAAAAAAGGACACAAAGGTAAAGCTCTGTGTCCTTTGTCATTTGTCTTTTGTTAGTCGATACTTCTTCACTACTAACTACTAAATGCTGACCAATGACTAATAACTAAATTAACCCGCTAAACCTTGAATTAGTCCTAAGTTACTAGTCAAAAAGTAAGCAACTACTGCACCACCAATACCACCAATTAAGAAAGAACTGGCAAAGTTATTCCAGCTTTCCTTGGAGTTAAAAGCATCGGCTGGGGGGTTGGGTACGGTAACACTGGCGAGTGCTTTAGGAGGATTGCTATTCGCATACAAGGATAGACAGGCAGTGAGAATAACAACCAGACCTATGCTTGCCAGTAACCCCGCTAAATTGGCATTAGCTGTATCACGCAGGGGGCCCAGTTTAGCAAAGGGGCCAAACAGCAAATAACCATGAGCCATACCAATTTCCAACCCTCTTCTGGAAGGAGTGATACCTGGGCGATAAGCGGGCAAGTTATTAATGAACCACTTGCTCAAGGGAGAAGCATTAATTGGGGTTTCTAGATTGCCTTGTTGAGGATCGCGTCCTGCGGGAAAAACAACCTCACGATTTCTCGGATCGCTAGGGAGATTTTTTGATGCATCTACTGCTTGCGCCATATTTTTATGTTCGCCTCTAAATTACAATGGTGGCATTTTTATATTAATAATAATTGTAGCCAAAGATGTTTTTTAACTAAGAAGTTTAGAAAAATTAATTTAGCTGTTTTCAAAAGTCTGAAACTCGCAAGCTGTAAACAGCATTACGAGTTTCATCAAACTATTTTCACTGCTTATTTGAGTGATAATTTCACCTAAATAAGACAAGCTACCCAACTACACAATTTTAGGTACAAGACAACACATTCAACTGTTTTGCATCCCACTTTTCACTTATGGCAGTGGGTGAAAAAGTAGGTCAGGAAAAAAGCGGTTGAATTCAATCAAGATACCTGCTGTGATTGTCAGCCATATAGTAGCTGCCACTGGCGCTGTGGAAATAAATTTAATCAAATAGGATGATTGATCGCCTTTGTCCGCCATGAATTTAGTCTCCAAAACAAGTGAATTAGTTAAGCTGAATTAACGTGGAGAAATAGGGATTTCTGTATCCTTGGCTGTTAATTTCCCAGAGAGCAATTCTTGGATAGCTGCTGCTGGCCAAGCGAAGCCTGTAGCCATGATCGGTAGTGCCAAGCCAAGATCGATTTGGATCTCTTTTTGTTCGGTATCTGATTCTTTTTTGACTGCTTGCAAATAGGCACGACCTACCCAACCAATCCAACCAGCAATATACAAAAAGAGAATGCTGGGAATTAGAAAATCTCCAGCACGATCAAGACGACCATCAACAATCAAGTGGGGATAACCTTCAGGGCCACATAGAGCCTGAGAATAACGCTCAAACCGCTTTCTCCCAGATTCAGGATCAGCGGTAGTATTACGGGCATTTGCTGCTAGCTGTTGAAATGCGGGAGAGTCTTTACAGGGTACAAGGTCAGCCCCCAGAGCTTTTGCTGGAGGGGCAAAATTGAACCAAAGACCAATCGCTAAAATCAAAGCAAACAATCGTCGCATGGAGTTGTTTCCTTTTATTACAAAACAAAAAGTTTTTTGTACAAAACGAAGCGGCTTGTACAGTCTTTATTTGCATAACTAGCATGTCATCATACTCTTGGGTGGGAACCGAGTAAAGTTTAAGTAAATAAAAGTTAAAGCTTCTCAAACAATTCCTGCTTGAGTCCTGAGTACTGAGTAACGAGTCCTGGGTATAAGAACTGTTGTTGTAGGGTAGTAAATAAGCAAGATTTCGTCTCGATTATTCAGGACTCAGCACTCTCAATGGCAACCGTTTTAGCAATAGAAACCAGCTGTGATGAAACTGCCGTCGCAATTGTTAACAATCGTCAAGTTTGCAGTAGTATCGTAGCCTCACAAATCCCAGTCCATCAGCAGTATGGTGGGGTAGTGCCGGAAGTGGCTTCTCGCGAGCACTTGGCAACGATAAATGAGGCGATCGCCCAAGCTTTGCAACAAGCAAAACTAGACTGGGAGAAAATCGATGGGATTGCCGCCACCTGTGCCCCCGGACTCGTAGGAGCGCTATTAGTGGGGTTAACTGCTGCCAAAACCCTGGCGATGGTACACAACAAACCATTTTTGGGCGTTCATCACCTGGAAGGTCATATTTACGCAACTTACTTAAGCGAGCCAAGTTTAAACCCCCCTTTCTTGAGTTTATTAGTTTCTGGGGGACATACAAGCTTGATTTATGTCAAGAATTGTGGTAATTACGAAACACTGGGCGAAACCCGTGATGATGCTGCGGGTGAAGCTTTTGATAAAGTGGCGCGATTGTTAAAGCTGGGTTATCCCGGTGGGCCAATCATTGACAAACTGGCACAAGCAGGCAATCCCCAAGCCTTTACCCTACCAGAAGGAAAAGTTTCCTTACCTGGTGGCGGGTATCATCGTTATGATGCGAGTTTTAGTGGATTAAAGACGGCGGTACTGCGTTTAGTACAGCAATTAGAGAAAGATAGTGAGCAAGTGCCAGTGGCAGATGTAGCAGCTAGCTTTCAGGAAACTGTAGCGCGATCGCTAACCAAAAGAGCGATCGCCTGTGCTCTTGATTATGGTCTAGACACGATTTCTGTTGGTGGCGGTGTAGCAGCTAACAGCGGTCTGAGAAAAAACCTACAAGCCGCAGCCGCCGAATATAACCTGCGTGTGCTATTCCCACCCCTAAAATTCTGTACCGATAACGCTGCCATGATTGGTTGTGCGGCTGCTGACCATCTATCTCGTGGTCATAAATCGCCCCTCACCCTGGGTGTTGAGTCTAGGTTAGCGTTGACCCAAGTAATGAAGTTATATCAACCTTTTTAGTAGTTATTTGTCATTTGTCCAAAGCTATTGACTCTTAACTATTGACTCTTGAACGCCAGTTCACTCAACGGGGGGAACCCCCGCACGTGACTGGCTCCTATTGACTATTACCCGGATGTGCTCGGCAACGGCATCCGGCTGTTCCAACATAGCCAGGTGTCCGCACTCAGGAATTTCGATGACATTATCACCACAGTATTGGAATAGTCGATGAAAGCTAGCTAGATGGCGCACATACTTGGGTTCCATAACTTTGTCTTCAGCACCAGCCAAAAAATAAACTGGCTGCTTAAGTTGGGATACTAGTTGGGGTAAGCGGTTAATTTCTTCCTCAGTTGTGGAGTCTAGCAGTGTTCCTAGAGCAGCTTCCGGGTCAGCCACAACGAAATCAATCACCCTCTGACGCGCCCAATAGCGCTCTAAGGGACGTGCCACACTCGCTCTGGTAAATAGCAAATCAATCAAAGGCATCTGGGACAACCAGCGCGGGCGGACTTGCAAAAATTTCTGACCTGCCGAGCGAAACTGCTCAAAAGCTTCTTTAAGATAAATGCCACCACCTGCATTGATACAGATAACACCCTTAACACACTCAGGCATTTGAGCAGCTCCCCAAAGGGCGATCGTGCCTCCCAAAGAGTGACCAATTAGCCAAGCACTCGTAATATTCATCTGTTGCAAGAGAACTGTTAAATCCTGAGCATAAGCGGCAGGAGTATAAAGAGAATCGAAAGGTGAGCCAATCGCACTACTGGAAATAGAGTTTAGGCTCATAGAAGTTGGTATTTGACTAAAATCGGTTCTTACATGAGATTGGGACTCACCAAAACCCCGCAAATCATAAGAGAGGCACTGCAAATCAGAAGATAGACGGGAAATCACAGGTTGCCAGTATCCACGGCTATTGAGCCAACCGTGGATAAACACTAAAGCATGGGGGCAGGACGTGGGAGCCGTTAGCTCGTATGCGTGTGGAACGCCCAAGATTTCGATGTTTGCCATACTTTTATCGTACCCTTAAGAGCGGGTGCGACTAAATACGGAATTTGAGAAGCAAATTAAAAATTTGGAATTTTGCATTTTTAATTGCATATTCATTGACCCAGTAACCTCTGTCGCACACCTTCAGCAATCTTGTGACCCAGATATTCAGGAATGAGGCTTTCATTTGGCCCCAACAAGTAAAGAATTAGACGTGTACGTCCGCGCCAAACCAACAAATTGGCATTGACTACCAGCAGGTCTTCCTGCCAGATGGCGTACATTACTTTATAGAATAATCCTGGTTGATTATCGGCTTCAATCACTAAGGCAGGAAGATGAAAGACCGGATCGACGTAAAACTCTGTTTGTACCTGCTCTAAGCCAGTGTCAAGGTTGAATTCAACCGCTAGCATCTCTTCCACCTCAAACCGCCCTCCTAAAGCCTCGCGAATGGCGCGACAGACGTTTTCTGCGGTTTTATCGGTCAGAGCTTTGCTGCCACGAGACACCAGCAGCTTGATAAAAACTAACATTGGTGGTCGGATCTGACCATATAAACTTAAGCCGTGGATAGTCAACCCATAAGCTGCCAGCACACCAAAAATATCGCTGAGAAGGAAAGACTGGTTACGGTAGGCAAAATGCAGAGCACTCTTGCTACCTTCCGGTTTCAGTTCTATAACAGCGCGTCTAGTTTTATAGAGACGGTAGGCTAGCCGCAAATTTTGCAGTTGAATCTCACTGCTGACAAATTGCTCATAAAACTGGGGAAACGCTCGATTAAAGCGCTTTAGGAGTTCCAGGGTCGAGGATTTTAAACCAGAAGCCATTATTATGTGTAAGACTTGCTTGCTTTCGTGTCATTAGGGAACTAGGAAACTGGGAGCACCCTCTGGGGATAAGGGGCAATGGGTAACAGTGAGCGGGGACTATGTAATATCGGTTCACCTTGAGGTTGTCCAGTCCCTAATTTCCAATCCTCAATACCTCTACTTATGTAGAATTCACTCTCGTATCCTCCCTTTTGGTGAATTTCTCCTAGGCTTTACAACAAAATGCTAAAGTTGAAAATGATTGGTGTGAAACACGCTCAAACTGGCTGTTACCATTGCGAATCCCGAAAATAATCGAAGAACTTTGAGTATTAAGGGGAATAAATGGCAGTAGCTATGTTAAACGGAAATCAACACTCTTAAGAGTGGAAACCAATTCAGTTATACTACCCGAACCGCGTTGGCATGGGTTTTTGGAAAACTTGGTTTAGTACTCCTGAATCTGTAGCGACAACTAGAACAACACCCTTTGAAGAGCATACAGCGGAAACTATGGGCAACTCCAGCCTTAGTAGCGTTGGCGAAGCCTCTCCAAAGGAAACTCGCATCGTCTTCAGCACGGAGCGAGATATAGACCTGTATGAACTAGAAGAGCTTTGTGATGCAGTTGGTTGGTCGCGCCGTCCTCTAAGAAAAGTCAAAAAAGCCATTGAGCATAGTTTTCTCGTTGCCTCTATGTGGCAAGTGCGAGGAAACCAAAGGCGGCTCATTGGTTTTGCCCGTGCTACCTCGGATCATGCGTTTAATGCCACTATTTGGGATGTGGTAGTTCACCCAGACTATCAAAATCAAGGACTGGGAAAAGCGTTGATGAAATACGTGCTTAAAAAACTTAGAAGTGAAGAGATTAGCAATGTCACTCTCTTTGCCGACCCCCATGTTGTAGATTTCTACCGAACTATGGGGTTTATGGCTGATCCAGAAGGGATCAAAGGCATGTTTTGGTATCCTCACTGATGCTCGGTTTAAGTAAAACAGCTTGCGCTAATAAAATCAGCTATAGTAGGAAAAGTCTATGTTTAGTGTGGTTTGGACAAGCTCAACCGATACATAAGTAAATGTTATGTCTTGTAGAGCTTAAGTCAGCTTAAAACTTTATATTAGTGTAAAGATAAAATTAACTATCATCTTTACAATAAATAAAAAGTGTAAGCAATAAGCCGCTTCATCTGATATAATTATGGTGAAGTCTGCTTGTTGTGGTGGTAAGCAAAAACTAAACCATTACAATGTAGATTTATCTAGACGGGATGTAGCGCAGCTTGGTAGCGCGCCTGCTTTGGGAGCAGGATGCCGCAGGTTCAAATCCTGTCATCCCGATTCTCTATGATATCCAGTTAATAAACCCCAGATACATTAGTAAATCTGGGGTTTATTGATATATAAAATAAAAAAATTAAAATTTACTCTATTTTAATTAGACATTGACTAGAGGTTTTATTGCTAAAATGTGCATTTAAATTGCTTAATTTCCCGTAAAAGACAAATTTTGCTTCTCTACTATTATGCTGATTCTTAAAGACTAGCAGGTATGTTGGACAGCTAAGGAGTAGATTATTTTTCAAACCGCGTTTTGTATAAATTTGAGCACATATTAAACTAACGGCAGGTGGAACGATTGATGAAAAAATGGCGTCACACGTATCACACAAAGACAATAAAATGGCATTTATCACCTCCAGAGTCACGGTAATTTTTCACTGCTTGAGAAGACCTATAATAGGCATCCATAGCATTTTGCAATGAATAGCAAAGCGAAAAAAAAGGAAAACACAAGTTTAGGACAGTCAATTTTTTGACTATTGGCAGTTAACAGTCAACAACTAGCATGAGTTTTTTACAACTCAAGTGGATTGCTATATAACTAAAACAAGTTAGTGTTGTGCAAATCCAACCATTTATCCAACGTAATTGAACTATTGATACGAGGAGTAGTTATGAAATCATTGGTTCGCTGGGGCGCGACATGGGGTTTAATCGGTAGTACTTTACTGGGAACAGTACTTGGCGCAAGTGTGCCAGTGCTGGCATTGTCAGAACAACAAATAAAAGAGAAATTAGACTCAGTACCCGTTTACTTGATTACTAACGACAAAGGTTTACCGCTAAGTCGTGCTTTGCCTGAAGGTCAAAATGGGCAAAAAGGTGGTGGTTCGGTGACAGGCGTTTATATGAGTCGGCAAGAAGCTCAGGCTTTTATTAACGAACTCAAGAATGCTAAAGGCAAAGACCCCAAAATGGACGACATGGTGAAAAATCTACAAGTAACACCAGTGCCTATGGGAGTGATTTATCAGCAATTGCAACAAAGCAAAAACCAACCAAACCGTCTTTTATTTGCTTTTAAACCTGTTGAGCAAGAGATTAAGGGAGCAATGGAGTTGCTGCGCCAAAGTGGACAACAGGTAACTCAATTTAAGAGCGTACCTGTTTTTGCTGTCAGATTTGCACCAGATAAAGGGTATGTACCCATTAAACTGACAGCTGATAATCAGCAACTTATTCCTCTATTTTTGAGTAAGCAAGACGCACAAGGTTTATTGAACCAAGTGAAGTCAAAGAATCCCAAGGCTGATATTCAAGTGATAGACGTAGATGGGGTCATTAAAACTTTACAAGATAAAAACGATCCTTGGCTGAATCAAGTTGTCCTAGTGCCGTCCCCAGAATCTAGAGAATATATCAAGACGCTGCCTAGGAATAACAACACACCTAATACCCCTGCTGCTCCCAATCGAAACAATTCACAGCCTGCAAAGCCTCAGCAACGTTAAGGGATGGCAAAGCAGCAGCCAAAGGTAGTTTCTGGTTTACAACTTTGGCAGTGGCGTTATGAGGCAATCCAAGCGGCGATCGCCTCTGATGTCGCACCAGCAGAAGTAGATTGGCTTCTGCAAGAAATAGCTGGGTTAGATCGTTTAGCACTGCGTTTGGAATCTTTCAAAAACTGGTCTCAGATTCAAATGGAGCAGCCTCTAGAAGAGTTAGATCAACTTTGGCAGAGGCGATTACATGATCGCTTACCAGTGCAGTACATTGCGGGAGTCACACCTTGGCGACAGTTTAAAATCGCGGTGTCGAGTGCAGTTTTGATTCCCAGACCAGAAACAGAGTGCTTAATTGATCTAGCTGTAGCGGCTGCTAGCAGTGTGTCAGGACACTGGGCAGATTTGGGTACTGGGAGTGGCGCGATCGCCCTAGGACTAGCAGATGTCTTACCAGAAGCAACAATTCACGCCGTTGATTACAGTCCAGAAGCTCTGGCGATCGCGCAAATCAACGCCCATAATTTAGGTTTCGCTGACCGCATTCGATTTTATCAAGGTTGCTGGTGGGAGCCACTAGAATTCCTCAAAGGTCAGTTTAGCGGTATGGTGTCAAACCCGCCTTATATCCCCACCAGTATTTTGCCTACTCTGCAACCAGAAGTAGTTAACCACGAACCACATCTAGCTTTGAATGGCGGCGCTGACGGTCTAGATTGCATCCGCCATTTGGTAGAAATATCTCCCAGTTATTTGCAACCTGGTGGCGTGTGGTTGATTGAAATGATGGCAGGCCAAGCAGATGCAGTCCGAGAACTTCTGCAAAATCAAGGTAGCTATTGCAATATTCAAATTCACGCTGATTTAGCTGGAATTGAACGCTTTGCACTGGCCTATATCAGTGCTGAGTAATGTTAGCGGTAGCGGGGAGTTTAGCCCGTGCTGAGTCGTGAGTAAGGAGTAGAGACGTAATTAATTGCGTCTCTACAGGAGCGCTGAGTAAAGAGTAATGAGTGTAGAGTTATGAGTTGAGAAGTAGTAGTTAACTTCTAACTCCTAACTTTTAATTTTGTAAAGATGACCCAAGTTTCTCTAGAAACCCTAATAGCTGGCGCACGTGTTGGCCTCTTAGTGAGCTTTCCCACAGATACCGTTCCTGCACTCGCAGCTGTACCAGAGAAAGCAGAATTAATTTTTGCGGCTAAGCAACGTAGTCAGGACAAACCTTTGATATTGATGGCAGCTAGTGCTGAGGATTTGTGGCCTTATGTCAAAGGGAGTGAAGATGAGTATAAAATTTGGCAAGAAGTAGTAGATAAATATTGGCCGGGAGCATTGACCTTAGTCTTACCAGCAAGTGCTTGCGTGCCAAAAGTTATGAACCCCATTGATCCGACGACAATTGGTATTCGAGTACCGAAAAGTGCGATCGCCCAAACTATTTTGAAGGAAACAGGCCCTCTTGCAACCACTAGCGCCAATTTTTCCGGTCAGCCGCCTTTGAAAACGATGGCAGAAATTGAGGCTACATTCTCCGAGGTTCTGGTAGCAACTACAGAATTACAGCATGAAGTATCTGGGATTGGTGTACCTTCCACCGTTGCTAAATGGACAGGGATAGATTGGCAAATTTTGCGTCAAGGTGCAGTCAAGTTAGATTTTTCGACTGGGAACCAGAAATAGATAGTTATAATATTGTTTTCCTATGTTTTGGTCTGACATCTTGTAGCTAAATTTCGTGAATAGCAACTTAGCCGACTCCTAGTAGCCAGAATAAACCTGGTATAAACTGTAGTTGCGAGGAATGGGAAAGAGGTAAAAAAGAACTCAGAATCAGCAATTAACAATACTCGATGCCCAAAGTTAAGCTTGCAGCTGCAACTTGCTATAAATGCAAATTAGAAAAGCTCCAGACTTTTATCTTCAATCTCAGACTAAGCAGGAAACAAAAATCTTCAACTGCGACTTATAGATTAAGTATTGGAAGACTCTGTTGGATTGATTAACAACTGGGAAATTCGGAACTTTATTTTGCGCTGTTGTAGTCAATTAACAAGTTGAAAATTGGCAAATTATGAATTGGAGCAACTGGATATACCTAGGAGTAGGACTAGGACTGGGGTTGGGTTTTCGTTGGTTATTTACGCGATCATCAAACGCTTCATCTAGCTCATCCCCAGTAGCGCCATTAGACCAACAGCGTATGCCACTAATCCAGCAACAAATTCAGCAAACGCAGCTGGCGTACCAAATGGCAAGGGAAATGAGCCAGTTTAAAGCTGGCTTTTTGGCGCGGACTACTCATGAATTGCGATCGCCTCTCAATGGTTTAATTGGCTTGCATCAGTTAATTTTGTCAGATCTGTGTGAAGATCCAGCGGAAGAACGAGAATTCATTGCCCAAGCTCACGAGCGGACACTAAAACTGCTCAAGCTAATGGATGAAATTCTCAGCGTTGCTAGAACTGAACATGGTACTAACAAATTGGATATTCAACCCAGACCGTTAGCCCAAGTTTTGGAGGAGGTTTATGACTTAACTTATATGCTGGCAGCAAATCGCAATTTTTCTTTACAAATGTTGCCCGCAGATCCAGAGATTTATGTTTTGGCAGATCAGCGTTGGCTCCGCCAAGTATTGATAAATTTAGTAGACACTGCTATTTCTCAGATGGAAGAAGGCAGTATTAATATTTCAAGTAGCATTATACCTACAAGTAATTTGGCTTACATTTGGTTGGATGTGCCAACTCATGCTATGCCCTGGAGTGAATCAATTGATTTGATTAAGTCTGAAGATAAGTTACCTCGGACAGAACAAGAGAACCCTAGTCTTTCCCCAGGAATGAAGCTATTACTCAATCAAACTTTGGTGGAAGTTATGGGAGGAAAGCTGGAAATCTTACCTTCTCCAATTTCTAAGGAACCAGATCAGCAGCTAATTAGACTGCAAGTATCTATCCCCCTAGTGATTTCTGAAGCTGTTCTGTAGCAGACAGGGCATCAAGGTTAGCTTGGCTGCATAACACCATCGTCGTGGTAGTGTTGGGCTGGAAACCAATTTTTTCGTAGAACTCCTGTTGGTGAGTAGTCATCAGGTACACACGCTCAACCCACTTCATGCGAGGATGGCTCAAAACTGTTTCTACTAAATTACTTCCCACGCCACTACCACGATATTCTGGATGAATGACAACATCCCAAATCGTGGCGCGATATATGCCATCGGAAGTAGCTCTAGCAAAACCAATGAGTCGATTTCCATCCGAGACAGAAATTACTGGGTCACTATTGGCAATGGCTATGCCTAAATCCTCAAGACTGCGCCCTTTTGCCCAGAAAGCTGAAATATTTAACAATTCTTGGAGTTGGCAAAGGTCAATTTCAGACTTGCGATCGCTAAATTGGATTTGAGGAAAGTTCATGTACAGCACCTAATGGCAATATCTTGGTGATTGTTAAGTCATATTTTGCTATAAAGCGCTGAATATTGATCTACAAACAACTATTTGAAAATTTCATTATCTATTCAGATATTTAATGACAAACCCACTTCCATAAAGGATGAGTTGCTCCCTGCTGGCGTATCTGAAAAACTTGTTTTTCTAAACGTTGCTTTTCCTGTTGTGGTAGTCCAACTAAAATATTCCGACTTTGCCAAACTAAAACTGCAACGGTCATCCCAATACAAAAGCCTAGACCCAGCGTAGACAATGGATGGTAAAAAAGTCCATATCGCACTGCTACCCAGGTAAAGTATTGTTGCCAGAGAGCAATTTCTGTACGTAGATTCCACAAGCAAATAGGTGCAATGGTGAGCCACAAACAGACAACAAATAGCCACCTGCC
Organism: Nostoc sp. B(2019); assembly: GCF_010091925.1. GTDB lineage: Bacteria > Cyanobacteriota > Cyanobacteriia > Cyanobacteriales > Nostocaceae > Komarekiella. Next base: position 166,016 of record NZ_WVID01000005.1, read on the forward strand.
ATATACTGTCAATCGGTGCAGCTTTTGTACTTGTTGAGCAAAAGCTGGGTCAGTTATTGAAGCTTGTTCGGATTTATCCATAGGCTATAGGAAGATGGAGGAGTGAGAGAGTAGGGGAATAGGGCAATGGGAGATGGAGAAAATAACTTTTGACTTTTGACCCTTGACTCTTGACTTTTGACAAAAAACTAATTACTAGCAGATGTATCAATCGACTCAGCATTAGCCACCGCAGGGGATTGACCGCTACGTTCTCGCCACAAAGTCAGAAGAGTACTGGCGATGAAAATACTTGAATAAGCCCCCGCAGTGAAGCCAATAATTAGAGCTAAGGCAAAGTTTTTTAGTGTTTCGCCGCCAAACAGAAAGATAGCAAACAATGACAGCATTGTGGTAAAGGTCGTGTTGATAGACCTTGCTAGGGTTTGGTTGACAGCATCATCCACAATTTCAGCAATTGGTCGATTGGGATTTATTTTTAGGGTTTCACGGATGCGATCGTAAATCACTACAGTATCGTTAACTGAGAAACCTGTAATTGTCAGCAGGGCGACGATGAAGAGGCTATCTACTTCAGTACCCAGCACTAAACCCAGAATCGAAAAAATTCCTGCCGTAATTAGGACATCATGAAATAGCGCAACGATCGCAAACACGGCATAATCCAACTGGAACCGGAAGCTCAAGTAAATAATGATGCCTGCGAAGGAAACTATTAGAGCTATCATCCCAGATCTAAACAGTTCTGCCCCCAGAGTCGGGCCAACTGTGTCAAGTTGGTTTTTTTGCTCGTCAAAAGAGCCGACTTTTTCGCTTAAAGCTTTTTGCAAGTTGGTACGCTGTTCGCGATTTAAGTTTTTTGTCCGAATTAATATGCCATTTTCTGCGCCTGTCCCTCTGTCAGCAACAATTTGGATGCTGCTGTCACCCAGTCCTTCTGCTTTAGCTATTTCTCGGACGACATTGATATCAATTGGCTGATCGCAGTTACCCGGTTTGGTACAATCTCGTTCAAACTGCAATCGTGTACCGCCGACAAAATCCAAACTAGGGCGTAAGGGGGCACGAATGCTTGGGTTTTGCCAAGAAATCACCATTGAGATGATACCAGCAAGGATAATGGCACAAGAAATAGTCCACCAAAGCGATCGCGATTTGTTAATACTCAATTTCATCGCGCCACCTCTGCCTTATTTGATGCTGCTGGCAAGTTCGGACAGAAAAGTTCTGGTTTCCGCAGTGCGGGAATTGTATATGCTAAAAACATGAAGGTGCGACTACAAGTAATGGCGCTAAACATACTCACTGCTACGCCCAAAGCTAAAGTTAGGGCAAAGCCTTTCACCAAACCAGCCCCTAGCCAGAATAGTGCGGCACAGGCAATGATTGTGGTAACGTTACCGTCCAAAATACTAGAAAAGGCGCGGTAAAAGCCAGATTCTATAGAACGATACAGGGATTTGCCTGCTTGCAATTCCTCCCGTGTCCGCTCAAAAATTAGCACATTTGCATCCACCGCCATCCCAATACTGAGGATAAAACCAGCAATTCCTGGCAGGGTTAGGGTGACACCTAACAAAGCAAAGGTAGCCCAAGTCAATAAGGCATATATTAGTAATGCGACATCGGCAATTAATCCTGGTAATCTATAGTACACCACCATAAATATTAATACTAAAGTCAGACCACCGATACCCGCATAGATACTACTAGTAATACTGTCTTTACCCAAGGTTGCGCCAACAGTGCGGATCTCTGCGATTTCTACTGGTACAGGTAATGCTCCACCACGTAACTGCACGCCTAAGTCGTTGGCTTCTTGGGCTGTAAACCTGCCTGTAATCACCGCAGAGCCACCAGTGATACCAGTGGCAGCAAATTCTGGACCAACGGTAGGAGCGCTAATCAGTTCATTATCTAGAAAAACACCGATGCTCCGCCCAGTACCGGCGAGACTTTTAGTTAGTTGGGCAAATAGTTCACCACCATTTTGGTTGAAGCGAATGGCAACATTCCAATTGCTGCCTTGAGAAGTGGGTTCACCGTAGGCATCCTGGAGGTATTTGCCAATTAGCGGTGGGTTGGTGCTTTCAAACAATTCAGCGATCGCTTGATTATTTTTCTGCAAATCTTCTTGATTTTTGGCAATTGCTGCTTTGTCGTTGCTCTTTCTTAACTCTTCTTGCTTTGCCTTTAATTCGGCTCGTGATGTTTGGAAGGCAAACAGTTGGGTTTCCGTTCCAGGCTTTTGCGTGCGGAACTCTAACTGTGCCGTACCTCCCAATACTCGTTCGGCTTGCTCTGGATCATTGACCCCTGGTAGTTGCACTAATACCTTGTCTGTGCCAACTGTTTGGATCACTGGCTCAGAAACACCGAGGCCATTAATCCGACCTTCGATGACTTTCTTCACACCTTCCAATTCTCGTTCGGTGATTTGGGGAACTTCCGCTGATGGTTTCACCTGAATTGTTAGCTGTGAACCTCCCCGCAAGTCAAGTCCCAAAGGTATGGGAATTGTGGTAATTACCGTAATAGCGGCGATTACCAGGACTAAAATCAAGACTAATAGCGATCGCTGTCTTTGCATACCATAACTCGCAACTGACAAAGGCTATAATAGCGCTCTTTTATCGAGTTATGAGTATGAGTTAGGACATGGGGAAAAGGGAAAGGGGTAAGGGGGAAAGGGAAAACCATCCCCTTACCCTTTCCAATAACTAAATAAACAAGGAGGCTGATGCAGATTAGTAAGGGGGAAAGGGAAAACCATCCCCTTACCCTTTACCCTTTAACCTTTCCCCCTCTTAAGAGTCCCCAATCCCCAATACCTAGACTCGCTGAGCTACCATTTTTTCCACGGCTTCTACTATTTGCTCTGGTTGGACAATTGTCAATCGCTCCAGATTACCGTTGTAAGGCGTGGGGATGTCTTGGGACGAGAGCCGCAGTACTGGCGCATCTAATTCATCAAACAAGCGGTCATTAATTGAGGCAATGACTTCTGCTCCAATACCCGCAGTTCGCATGGACTCTTCCACAACAATGACTCGATGGGTTTTCCGTATGGATGCGCCGATTGTATCAAAATCTAACGGCTTGAGTGAGATTAGATCAATGACTTCGGGGTCATAACCTTCTTTTTCCAGAGTTTTTACTGCTTGCATCACATGATGTCGCATTCTGGAATAAGTGATAATTGTGACATCTTTTCCTTGACGTACAACTTCTGCTTTATTTAAAGGCAGCAGATATTCTTCTTCTGGCAGGTCTTCTTTTAAGTTGTAAAGCAGAACGTGCTCAAAGAACAACACTGGATTATCGTCGCGGATAGCAGATTTTAGTAATCCTTTGGCGTTTCTTGGTGTGGAGCAGGCGACTATCTTCAACCCTGGTACAGCTTGGAAGTAGGTTTCTAGCCGTTGAGAATGTTCTGCTCCTAGCTGTCGTCCTACACCACCAGGGCCCCGAATTACCATAGGAATTTTAAAGTTACCGCCAGAAGTGTAGCGCAACATCCCAGCATTGTTGGATATTTGGTTGAAGGCTAGCAATAAAAAGCCCATATTCATGCCTTCGATTATGGGTCGTAACCCAGTCATTGCTGCTCCTACTGCCATGCCAGTAAAGCTGTTTTCGGCGATGGGAGTATCTAAAATTCGGAGTTCGCCATACTTTTGGTACAGGTCTTTGGTAACTTTGTAAGAACCGCCGTAGTGTCCTACGTCTTCACCGAGAACAAAGACACTGGAGTCACGCGCCATTTCTTCATCAATGGCTTCCCGTAAGGCGTTGAAAAATAGTGTTTCTGCCATTTAGACCTTTAGTACGATTATGGTTTTAGAATCTTATCGTGCCGCTGTGGCAAATACCGTGAGCGATCGCACTAGTTAGAGATTAGGTTGTTTGAACTAATCGCTCCAACTACAGAGGATAAAAAGTAAAAGGTAAAAAGATTCTGCCTTTTTCATTCCTCTGTTCTCTGATTGCTATTTTGCCTCTAGGCAGGGAGTAATTATCGAGATAACTATACCAAAGCTGTTCCCCAAACCAGAAATAAGCGTAAATATACTGTAAATTATGCACTGCAATGTATTAGAAAAAAGGGATGACTTTGCTAGTTTGAGCAGCTTCGTACAGGAAAAATTTTGTCACCAAGATTAAAATCTCTGCCCACCAAGAGATGCTGATAGAGTAATAATTAAGACTAATTAACAATAATATGTTGGAAATTTACTTTCCAGTACATTAGTATTAATCATTTAATCGATTACTCTAAAGTAACTGCACTGGAGTAGGCAAGAGGATAAGTTAGATTTTATAGCTTTTCTGAAGTCTCGACACAAAATAAGATACTTACTAAACTTCATTTAGCGCGTAATCAGGTACAAACTGGTGAATCAGTCACGTGAGATACCTGATTATCAGGAAAGCGTTTCGGTCTTCCTGGCTTGCGTTTATGCCGCTGATTAATTGACTTTTCACTTGCCGCTGCCAATTCTTCAGGTGTGCATTTGAACAGACGTAAAGCATCTAAATATTTTTTTGGCGTCATCGTCGGTTCGGTACGCCCAGCCTCCCAATTGCGAACACTAGTTTCACTGATTGCAAGCCTGAAGGCAACCTCCGCACGGCCAAGCCCCGCACGCTCTCTCAAGACTTGCATATCCATAATTTAATGCTCCCCTTGAAAATCAAGAATATTCTAAATCGAGCAACTCAACATTAAATGCCAACTTGAGAAAAATTTATTAACTATCTTCATTTTATAAGCGATCGCCTCCCTCTATTACAAATGAGGCGAGCGATAAATTTATGTATTATTACGTAGACAGTTTAGGAATTGTGCTTTCTTAACTATGAGCTTTGTCCAACAATGCTTTGATTTTAGCCTCGGCTTCACTCGGCGCAGAATTTGAGTTTTGTGGTTTTGTAGCTGGTGACTGCGCTATTTGTAGTCCTATGATTGCAGTGTTGACACCAGCAAAGACTTCCCTAGCTATATTTTCTGAAAATGAATCTGCATACACTCGTTTCGCCGCCACGCGAATAGTTCCTTGAGAAATAGGTTCAACTTGTTGTGCGTCAAAGATAAATCTGCAAAATCCCCTGGTAAATCTCTGTACCGAGTATAAGCGGATAGTAGGTCATGGGTGGCGCTTGTTGAGATATTGAGCGATCGCTTTCTTATGGTTTGAGCGTTCCGATAAATCCATTGGTGCAAATTAAATTTTGAATTTCCCACTCGCAAAAGCCAAAACACAAGAATCTCACGCCCAAACACTAAAACACAACTTTGCGCCTTAGCGCCTCTGCGTGAGATTTCTTAAATTCTTACTATTCAATCGCGCACCTTACCGCAACCATCGCGCTGCATCTTTAGCATGGTAGGTCAAAATCAAGTCAGCGCCAGCGCGTTTAAACCCAGTTAAAGTCTCCATAACCACACGCTCCTCATCAATCCAACCATTGAGAGCCGCAGCTTTAACCATCGAATACTCACCAGAAACATTGTAAGCGGCAACGGGTAAATTACTCGCTTCCTTCACACGCCAGATAATATCCATGTATGCCAAAGCTGGTTTTACCATCAGCATATCAGCACCTTCAGCGATATCCAGTCCAATTTCTTTAATCGCTTCACGAGCATTACCTGGATCCATTTGGTAAGTTCTGCGATCGCCAAATTGCGGTGTCGAGTCTGCTGCATCCCGAAATGGGCCATAATAAGCCGAAGCGTACTTAGCAGCATAAGACAAAATCGGCGTGTCTTGAAATCCTGCCTCATCCAAACCCACACGAATTGCTTGTACAAAGCCATCCATCATCCCAGAAGGTGCGATGATATCAGCACCAGCTTTTGCTTGGGAAACCGCTGTTTTCTTCAGCAACTCCAGGGTAGGGTCATTTAAAACCCGTCCTGTCAAATCACCCACTTGCAGATAACCACAGTGACCATGACTGGTGTATTCACACAAACATGTATCTGCAATGATAATTAAATCTGGCACTGCTTCCTTGACAGCAGTAGCCGCTTTTTGTACGATGCCGCAATCATGCCAAGCGCCAGTAGCATCTACATCTTTATCCGCAGGAATACCAAATAAAATAATGGCGGGAATACCTAAGTCATAAACTTCTTTTGCCTCTTCGACAATTTTGTCTACCGAAAGCTGATAAACTCCCGGCATTGATTTGACTTCATTAGCAATTCCCTCACCGGGTACGGCAAACAGAGGATAAATTAAATCATTCGTTGTTAATACAGTTTCGCGCACCATCCGGCGCAGTTGGGGATGGGTACGCAGACGACGGGGGCGATGTGTCGGAAACATAGGGCTTTTTAAAAGTAAAGACTAACTTTCGGTTCAATGCTGCACCTGGTGCTTGCTTGTCCCATGAAGTATGGTACGACGCCCTTAAGCCAAGTATTCACACTATTAATTATTAATTATTAAACATTAACATCTACTTAAATACTAAGTTGCATCGCTACTTACTCAATGCTTGAGTAATTAGACACAAACGGTCAAGTAGGCTAGCTTTATCTAATTCATAACCTACTATTTGCTGCCTGAGCACATCAACAAGGGCATTTACTTATAGCGAAGCTGATGTATCAAGTAACATCCAGTTGAGTATCTTTGAGAAAAGTTTGCTACAAATTAAAACACTTTTTGCTGCTGACTCTAGACCGAGTTACACCAGGTACTTTCAGAGAAAATTAATGGACACAAGACAAAGCGTCACAAAAGCAAGGAAAAACGTTGCTGCTGTCAGACAGACTACAAATAGTGCTTAACTGTCCCTTGCCCTACTCTTGATGAATTTGTGGGGCAATTTTGTATTTTACAGCTTGATTGACACCTCTTTACCAGACTGAAAGAAATAATCTAAAAAATCTCACCACAATTAATTCAGTGAAATTGGGTAATGAGGCATTAGTTCAGCAACCCGATTACTTAATACCATAATTTGTGCTAAACAATTCGGAAAATCAAGGGATAACGAAAGGGTGTATCAGGATTGCTAAAAACCTGTGCTAATGCCCACAGTGTTAGTCCCCAGTGTAGTAGATAGCCAAGACCTGCTAGTGGTAGCAACAAGCCAAATGTGATCCAAACCAACCCTGTAATAATCAAGCCATAGAACCACACATTAAAGTGGAAATTAATCGATTCTTTGGCGTTTTCCTTAACAACAGGATCATCGGATACGAAAAATATGGCAACAGGTACACCTATAGATATAAATGCAGTGCTAAAAAAAATGGCTCCATGAGACAGAGCGGATAAAAGCTTTCGCTTATCTGTGTCGTACATTCTTTTCTACCATTAATTACGGCTTTTAATTATATTACGACCCGATCGCGAGCATCATTGTCTTAAGATTGAAAGACTCGCTAGAGTAAGAAAAATTAAGTTAAAAGCAAACAAATACAGTTATGTCAACTGAACTTCAGTCTGAACTGCATCAAGCAGTCGAACTTCGCCGCAACTTTGCGATTATTTCTCACCCCGATGCGGGTAAAACTACACTCACAGAAAAGCTACTGTTATACGGAGGCGCAATTCACGAAGCTGGGGCGGTCAAGGCGCGACGGGCGCAGCGCAAAGCTACCTCCGACTGGATGGCCATGGAACAACAACGGGGTATCTCTATTACCTCGACGGTGTTGCAATTTGAATACCGGGACTGTCAAATAAATTTATTAGACACCCCTGGACACCAGGACTTTAGTGAAGATACATATCGTACCCTAGCCGCAGCCGATAATGCGGTGATGTTAATTGATGCCGCAAAAGGTTTAGAACCTCAAACCCGCAAATTATTTGAAGTTTGTAAACTGCGGGGTCTGCCCATTTTCACATTTGTGAATAAACTCGACCGTCCGGGAAGGGAACCGCTAGAACTTTTGGATGAGATTGAGCAAGAATTGAAATTGCAAACCTATGCGGTAAATTGGCCGATTGGTATGGGCGATCGCTTTAAAGGTGTCTTTGACCGTCACAAACAACAAATTCACCTGTTTGAACGTAGCGCTCACGGCAGCCGAGAAGCCCGTGATACGATAGTGGAATTAGGTGATCCGAGAATTGAAGAACTGCTGGAACAAGACCTTTACTATCAACTGAAAAATGATTTAGAACTGTTAGAGGGAGTTGGGCCAGAACTAGATTTGCAGTTGGTACACCAAGGCAAAATGACGCCAGTGTTCTTTGGTAGCGCCATGACTAACTTTGGAGTAGAGTTATTCCTCAAGTACTTCCTTGACTATGCCCTCAAGCCCGGTTCTCACCACAGTAGCGTCGGTGATGTTTCCCCTACATACCCGGAGTTTTCTGGGTTTGTCTTCAAACTGCAAGCAAACATGGATCCGAAGCATCGTGATCGTGTGGCTTTTGTCCGGGTCTGCACTGGTAAGTTTGAAAAAGATATGACAGTGAATCATGCCCGAACTGGTAAAGTCGTCCGTTTGTCTCGTCCGCAAAAACTCTTTGCCCAAGAAAGAGAATCAATTGATGAGGCTTATCCTGGCGATGTGATCGGTTTGAACAATCCCGGTGTATTTGCGATCGGGGACACAATCTACACGGGGCAAAAGCTGGAATATGAAGGAATTCCGTATTTTTCGCCAGAACTGTTTGCGACTCTCAGAAACCCCAACCCCTCAAAGTTTAAGCAATTCCAAAAAGGCGTTGCAGAATTGAGAGAAGAAGGTGCTGTGCAAATTATGTATTCAACTGATGAAGCCAAGCGCGATCCAATTATGGCCGCGGTGGGTCAGTTGCAATTCGAGGTGGTGCAGTTTCGCTTACAAAACGAGTATGGTGTAGAAACCATATTAGATTTATTGCCCTATAGTGTCGCCCGTTGGGTTGAGGGTGGTTGGGAAGCTTTGAATCAGGTGGGACGTTTATTCAACACCACTACAGTCAAAGACAGCATGGAACGCCCAGTATTGCTATTCCGAAATGAATGGAATTGCCAACAGTTACAGGGCGACCATCCAGAGTTGAAATTAAGCGCGATCGCCCCGGTATTTTCCAGTCAACAACCAGTGGAATAATCCACTCGACAGGACTAACCAGGCGCGGTTGATTTCCACGGCATCCGAGGTTCGCGCTTTTGCAAAAAACAAACGTGGATCACCTAGCAGAGATTGGAGTGCCAGAATTTGTATGCCTTCACATGCCGAATCGTCTTTGGAGGCTGGTTTAGTTGCCCTCAAACAGGGAAATTACCAAACAGCGATCGCTCAACTAGAACCTATTGCTAGCAACCAGGAAAATGGGACTGCTAGCTTGCAAGCCCAGGTTGGTTTAGTGATGGCTTATGCACGCAGTGGCGAAGCCCCCAAGGCGATCGCCCTGTGTCAAAATCTCACTGAGAGTAATAATCCGCAAGTTCAAGAGTGGGCAACACGCGCTCTCGAACACTTGACAAAACGTAAACAACGTAGTAAAGAATCAAAAAAGTCCGAAACTGGATTTGTCGCCTTTGATAACTCCCGCCCAGATTCTCCGCCAGTAAGTACTGCATCACAGGAGAAGCCAAAAGAGCAACCAGTCAATGAAACTAAGAGCCACGATATCTCACCCACTGTGCCATCTGGTGGTCTGAAAGCTCCAGTTAAATTACAGAAACCAAAAGAGACAATACTAGAGACTAAGAGCCAAGACATCTCGCCAGCTGCCTCACTAAGTGGCTTCATGGGATCTGTGAGCCGCACACAAGCCAAACTATTCGGTGTTATTTATTGGCGACAAGCAAAACGTGCCAAGGCATGGCAACCCCTGCGTAAGCTGAACTTAATACCCTTGCGGCTGCTGGCGGCTGGAACATTCATCGCCCTGTTTTGGGTGATCCGGGAAATGCTCAAGTTAGTCATGGGATTAACTAACCAGATTTTAGTTAAACTGCCATTTCTGGAGCCATTACAGCTTTTTTACCGCGATCCTACTCTATTGCTGCTACTAGCATTGGGAATTTTGCTCGCAGTATCACCCTGGTTGCTAGATCGGCTACTGGCAAACTTTTATGGACAGCGACAATTTTCCAAAGATGTATTGAATAACTATAGTCGCGAAGCAGTCCGAGTGTTACAACGTTCTTGCCAACAGCGAGGTTGGCAGCTACCCAAACTGCGGATTTTGCCAATTGCTGCACCAATGATCTTGACCTATGGTAATTTACCACGTAATGCCCGGATTGTGGTGAGTCAGGGGTTATTAGAGCAACTGGCAGATGATGAAATCGCTACTATCTACGCTACGCAATTAGGGCATATTGCTCACTGGGATTTTGTTGTGATGTCTCTGGTATTGCTGGTGACACTAACGATTTACGGGTTATATCAACAAGTATCGGAGTGGGGAAACCGCATATCAGGAAATTGGCGCTGGCCGGTGACAATTTTAGCTAGTCTTGTTTATGGAGTATGGTGTTTGCTAACTGGAACTGCTTTGTGGTTGTCGCGGTTACGGCTTTACTATAGCGATCGCCTCGCCGCTGAAATTACTGGCAATCCTAATGCTCTGATTCGTGCCTTAATCAAAATTGCTATTGGCATTGCAGCTGATATCGAAAAACAAGAACACACTAGTTGGCAGTTAGAAAGCTTAAATCTTTTAACACCAGTGGGACACCAACAGAGCCTATCTTTGGGTACTATTGCTAGCCATCTATCTTTTGAATCGTTCTTGATGTGGGACAGTATCAATCCCTATCGTCAATGGTTTACAATCAACAATAGCCATCCTTTAATTGGCGATCGCATCAAACGCCTCTGCCAAATAGCCCGCCACTGGCATCTAGAAACCGAACTAAATCTTATTAGTGAGCAATCCTTAAAGGTTAAACGTCAGTCTTTCTTATTACAAATTGCTCCCTGGTTGGGAATTCCCTTGGGTTTTCTGTTTGCAGGCGTAATCTGGCTGACTTGGCAAATAGCATTCGCACTCAAATTTTTGAATTTAAAGTGGATATACGAAGATTGGTCTTTCATTACAGGTTGCCTGCTCATTAGCTTTAGCATCGGTACAGTAATGCGGATGAATTCCTTTTTTCCCGATATCAAACCTGCCACTGTACAAACTGACGACTGCTTACCCAGCCTGTTATCTGACCCATCGGCTCTACCCATTGATAGCATCAGCGTGTGTCTTGTCGGCAAACTAATAGGCCGTCAAGGTACTAGCAACTGCTTAGCACAAGATCTAATCCTCCAGTCCAGCACAGGTTTAGTGAAATTACATCATATTTCTTGGCTAGGACAGTCGGTCAATCACCAAGAATTAATCGGTAGACAGATTACCGTCACAGGTTGGTTTCGGCGAGGAGCAACGCCCTGGATTGACATCCAAACTCTGCAAACTCAAAGTGGTAAAACCATCAACAGCCCTCATCCCATTTGGTCTACTGTTTTGGCAGTTGCGGCACAGGCTTGGGGCGCATATATTTTTCTCACAGGATAGCCAAGGGGAGGCAGTGCGTTGGGCGGGTTTCCCGACTTGAAGCATCTGGCGTTCAAGGGTCAAGAATTAAGAGTTAAGTAATAATTTTGGGCTGTGGACTATTGACTTTGGACTCCGCGTAACGGCAAATGTAAACAAAAGTTGCAGATTATCTTTACAAGTGTTACATTTATTTACATAATCAATAGCAACCAACATAACTCAGCGCCCCAGCTTTGTTATAGGTCTGGCTGCTTTTGCTGATACATCGACGTGTATTCTCCCAACACAGCAGCAAATCAACCAGCCATTGGCTGGTTTTTGTTTCCGAATATCCCCTCTTGGAAAAAAAATTGTCTTTTATGCTACGATGCGATCATACTATGGTTGGAAATGTATGCGCTGAACTAGCTACGTAGAAAATACCGTGATAATGTAAGGAATGGTATTTAATTCTGCGAAACAAGGCATTGAAGAAAGCGTGTATTTTGGCAGGCAGTAGGCTAATAAATTTACAATTCTTAGAATTAAGGTGTTATTAGCTCAGCATAGTGTGAGCTTTTGGATTAAACAAGCTTGAACCCGAGGAAAAACTGTATTGTATAGGTTGACAGTTTGGAATAAAAAAATTGGTTTATGGCAGTCTTGGTCAATAGCATCTATTTAATTAAAAGCCAAAGCCAAGTAATCGTTTTCTTGCCTTGCCATGTTCATTCAACTCTGGAGGTATAGTTCATGTCCGTTCGCCTGTATATAGGTAATTTGCCAAAAGAAGAAATAGATCGTCAAGAACTGCAAGCAGTTTTTGCAGAAGAAGGTGATGCTGTCACCACTAAACTAATTAAAGACCGAAAAACTGGCAAATGCCGTGGTTTTGGTTTTCTTACGGTAAACAATGACGACCAAGCTGATCAAATAATTGAAAAGTATAATGGTCAATTGTTCAAAGATACAGCCATCAAACTAGAAAAGGCGTTACCTCGTACAAAGGGTGATGAGAGCGAAGAACAAGCTCCTCCCAAAGTTGCTAGTCCCAGTAGTGGTAGCCCTACTCCTAGCCCCAATAAAGAAGGTAGCCGTCGCGAGAAAGGCTCTAAGAAGCCTCGTCGTGGTGGTGGTGGCAGTTCCCGTGAAAGTACTAGTAGTACCACAGACTCAGACGCTATTCGTCCAGATCCCCGTTGGGCTTCTGAATTAGAAAAGCTGAAGCAGATGCTAGCTGCACAAGCGACAAATTAATTCCCAATGGAGAAAAATTAAAAATTAAAAATCAGAATTGTTTTTTGATTTTTAATTTTTAATTGTCAATTATTTTCGAGCTGCATAGTTAAAGGTACTTGCAGCTATTTTTGTAAGTGCGATGCTCCCTACAGGAGCCGCTACGCGATCGCATCTATGGGATGAAATATAGTCTTTGGCTAAATTTCTCTCGTGGGAATTAGTTTGTCGCTAAATCTTATGATATTAAATGGAGTTTTTCTAAATATTCCAGAGTCTAAACTACTAGAGTGAGGCAAAGTATAACTCTTCAGTAGGAATAAAATCTAATTATTGCATAGGCATATCTTATCAAAAACTGCCGTTGTAAAAATCATAAAAGTAGATGAAAATGAAAGCCCCCTCAGTCTCAAACTGAGGGGGCTTTTAGTTTTTGTTAACCTTCATTGAAAGCGGCGATAAACCTTGTTAAGAGAGTGGGTAAAGTAGGGGATGGGGAAGAATTACCAATTGAAGTTCACAGTTTTAATTATTGATTAGTTTGAATTTTTGAAGAGATAAGGTACTTCTTAAAAATACTGAATATTTAAGTTTTAAAACTAATACTTTTTTGTCTGATATCGCTACGTTAGCTGCTAACACAGCGATAAATAATGTGTTCGTGCATATATCTATAAAATTAAATTTATGTATACATCATAAAAATTTATAATTTCATCTATCAAAAGTATTATATATAAACGAAATAATTTAGATATAAACAAATTAAATACAAATACTTAATCAGAAAGTATACTTCTGGCAGTAGATGTATATAAATATTAGACATACTAAATTAAAAAAAATATTACTCAAAGTTCTTAAATAATTCAGGTAAGCGTGCTAAACGCAAACTTAAAACTGCCTGAGATCTTTGTTACCATCAGCAACACACAAACTATGAACTCTACCACTGAAAAACACATCGCCTTGATTTCCGTCCACGGAGATCCGGCGATTGAAATCGGCAAGGAAGAAGCTGGAGGACAAAATGTTTATGTGCGCCATGTGGGTGAAGCACTAGCGCAGCTAGGATGGCAAGTTGATATGTTTACTCGCAAAGTTAGTCCAGAGCAAGATACGATTGTTCAACATAGCCAAAATTGCCGAACTATTCGTTTAAAAGCTGGTTCCCTTGAGTTTGTGCCACGAGATCAGCTTTTTGGAGATCTACCAGAATTTGTAGATAATTTTCTTGAGTTTCAAAGAGAAAACAGTATTACATATAAATTGGTTCATACAAACTATTGGCTCTCCAGCTGGGTAGGAATACAACTCAAAAAAATCCAACAGAGCAAACAGGTTCATACATACCACTCTTTAGGAGCAGTCAAGTACAACACGATAAAGACAATTCCTCTAATTGCCAGTAAGCGATTAGCAGTAGAAAAAGAGGTATTAGAGACAGCAGAAAGAATTGTGGCGACGAGTCCCCAAGAAAAACAACACATGCGATCGCTCGTTTCCCTTAAAGGCAATATAGATATAATTCCCTGTGGTACAGATATTCATCGGTTTGGTTCAATTGAAAGAAAAGCAGCCAGATCTGAGTTGGGAATTACTCCAGAAGCCAAAGTTGTATTGTATGTAGGACGTTTTGATCCACGCAAAGGTATAGAAACCTTGGTGCGTGCATTAAACAAATCTAAATTACGTGAGTCTAATAATCTTCAGCTAATTATTGGTGGTGGTAGCACTCCAGGTAACAGCGATGGCAGAGAACGCGATCGCATCGAGAAAATTATTAACGAATTGGGGATGAGTGACTTCACAACCCTTCCCGGTCGTCTCAGTCAAGAAATCCTGCCAACTTATTACGCAGCTGCCGATGTTTGCGTCGTTCCCAGTCACTACGAACCCTTTGGACTCGTAGCAATTGAAGCGATGGCGAGCAGCACACCAGTAGTAGCAAGTGATGTCGGTGGACTTCAATTTACCGTAGTTCCTGAAGAAACCGGTTTATTAGCACCACCAGAAGATATAGATGCTTTTGCATCTGCCATTGACAAAATTCTCAACTCTCCAGAGTGGCGAGATGAATTAGGTAAAGCTGGCAGAAAGCGTGTCGAAACCAAGTTTAGTTGGCATGGTGTAGCAAGTCAATTGAGTGAACTTTACAGCCAACTGTTGGAGCAATCAGTCAAAGAACCCGTATTGCTCGCTAAATAACGCTCTCACCCGCTTCGTTAATCGGTAATAGTTAAGAGCAAAAAAGCAAGAAGGAATTTGGCAGTAGTCTGTTATTTTACTTTTTGTAATTACTCATGACCAACTGCCAATTCCCTATTTCCAGCTTACGACACAAGATTATTAATAATAGGGGATTTTCCATAAGGCTTATTTGGCAAGTTGTGTGTTGCTGATCGCACCTATTTATAAGCTTCAATATTACCTTAAATCTAAGTATAAAATTTTACTCGTAGCAGAGATGTGAGTGACATGACAATTTGGTAGCGGCTGATTCTGAATCAGAGGATGAGATTGCATTAGCACCAACAAGTGAGTAATAGTTATCTCAACTCGTCGAAAAAAGAACCACAGATCAACACTGATAAACACCGATGAATTAAATAAAAATGATGTTGAAACGATTTTGAGTGGTTTCAGTTCCTATTTTCAAGGCAGGTTTGATTTCTATAGGGCTTACACACACTCTACGAATTCTTCTCTACGTTCGCGCAGCGTGTCGCAGACAGATGCTACGCGTTGGCGGTATACCTCCGGCACATTACGCGAACGATAAATTAAGCTTTTTCGCAATTTTTGCGTAAGTCATGTTCTAAATCAACTCTTCGTGTACCTGAAATACTGATGTTTATTGGCGTACCGCTAAACAATTTAAATAATAATAGAGAGGGTCTAATCTGTATGGTTGTCTCAAATACCTGCTCAGTGTCAGACAACTATAGCTCTCTGTAGCTTTTTGTTTTGTTCAAACCTTTGTGCTAATCTAAATATTATATGTATTTATGCGTAATATATTAAAACATTTTTTACAAAAAAATATCTGATTTTTTTCTAGTTTTTTAAGTATAAACGCTTGATAAATTAGATTATTTATTATACATAAAAATTTTAGTAAAGTAAAAGACCTTTTATCGACAGCATAGAAAACAGTGTTTTAAGCTTGGGAAGCTGTAACTAAATGTTTTTTCCGAAGGAGATAATTATGCTGTCTGTAAGCAAGTCTATAAATCAATACAAATCAATTTTCATTTTAGGATTAATTACGCTGGGGTCATTTATCGCAACTAATCCAGCTAAAGCTGCTACATTCGAGTATAAATCCTGGACTACAGATGATCCATTTATATCAATGCTTAATAAAGAGGATTTTAAAGAATTGTTTGTCGCTGAAGGTCGTATTGGCAACAATAGTTTAAATACGGGAGAGCGGGAATTAAAGATTAATGGTGATGTTCAGCAAGGTGCTCAAGTAAGTATCCAAGATGACTTTGTTTGGGGAAATGCTAACTTATGGGATTTTACCTTGGAATACACAGGAAGCAGAGTTAATTATACTCTGGGCGGCAAGTTGCTAAGTAGCACGGATTTTAATGGTTCTGCATCTGATATCTTCCTTCGTACCGCTGCTACTACAAACAGCACTATGACCCTAAGTAACCTCCTTTTTAATGACAAGGAAATGAAGAATGCTCAGGGACAGATCATAAGCAGTGTCTCTTCTGTAGGTACATCCTCCAGCAGAGACATAGATTATCTTCAGATCAGCGATACCACATCTCCGTTTACAATCACAGGTAAAGCGGCGATGAGCTGGACGGGTACACAACCAATGCGTTCTAATCTCGCTTTTCAAATTAAAGTGGGTAATTCACCGAAAACATCAGTACCGGAACCTGGTACGCTCGGTGCTATCTTCGTGATTGGAATTACAGGCGCAGTTGTAAGCAAAAGAAAGAAAGTAGCAAAAATCGGGTTATCCTAAACCACAACGATTGAAGTTTTGGCAAAATAACAAGACAACTTAAGACCGAAGCGTTCAGCATTGTCTTCTCAAAGATAATGCTGAACGCTTTTTTGCATTATTCCATCTAAATTAGAGAAGATAGAAGTATACTGAGCATCGACATTTGAACGCCAACCACTAATCGCTTTGCAACCAGTTGACTTTACCACCCTCACAGCTGCTTGTAGCGAACTACGCGCTAACTGGCTACCCTCGCGGATAGAACAGGTTTACCAGCGCGATCGCTACACTATTGCTATGGCATTACGCACCCTCAAACAGCGGAGTTGGCTAGAGATTTCCTGGCATCCCCAAGCTGCACACCTTTGCATCGGCGAGCCGCCACCAAGAATACCAGATACTTTCACCTTCAGCCAGCAATTAATACACCAGTTGGGTGGTTTGGCGTTGGTGGGGATTGAAGCGATCGCCCCTTGGGAGCGTGTTGTTGATTTACAATTTGCCCGTCGTCCCGGAGAAAGCGCCCAATATCATCTGTATGCGGAAATTATGGGCAAATACAGTAACGCCATCCTCACGGATGCCAGCAATGTAATTATCACAGCTGCCCATCAAGTTAGTCAGCAACAATCCAGTGTCCGTCCAATCCAAACTGGACAACCTTATGAAACACCACCGAAACTGACTGGTACTATCCCCAGCTTGAGCGAATCCCAAGAACGCTGGCAAGAACGGGTAAGTTTAGTACCAGGAGGTATCAAGCGTCAGTTGTTGAAAAGTTATAGCGGCTTGAGCGCAGCACTGTTAGATTCAATGCTGCTCGTAGCAAACATAACACCAGATACAACCACCGATACTCTAAACCCTGACGACTGGCAACGATTATTTAAGCGCTGGCAAGAATGGCTGCAAACCTTGGAATACGGTAAGTTTCAACCAGCCTGGACAGCAGACGGATATACCGTAATGGGTTGGGGTGCGGTTGCAACGGCAAAAGATATCCAAGAAGTACTCAATCGTTACTATACCGATCAGATCAATCAACAGTTATTTTCTCAACTACGCCATCAGCTAAGTCAGAAATTGCACAATATTCTGGCAAAATTACGAAATAAAGCGCAGACATTTGCAGAACGGTTGCAACAATCAGATCGAGCCGATGAGTATCGGCAAAAAGCTGATTTATTAATGGCTCACCTGCAAAACTGGGAACCAGGGATGAAAGAAATTACCCTCGCTGATTTTGACACAGGTAAACCAGTAGCGATCGCCCTCCAGCCAGATAAAAACGCTGTACAAAATGCCCAGAGTCTTTACAAACAGCATCAAAAGCTCAAACGCGCCCGTTCTGCTGTCGAACCCTTACTTTTGCAAGTGCAAGCAGAGATTGAATATTTAGAGCAAGTAGAAGCAGCCATTAACCAAATAGACAACTACCAAACAGCAGAAGATTTGCAAGCTTTAGAAGAAATCCGCGAAGAATTAATTAGTCAAAAGTATCTCGAAGACCCAGAATATCGCAACCGTAGTACAAATGAAGCCGCCATCAGCAACTTTCATCGTTACCGCACCCCTAGCAACTTTGAAGTTCTAATCGGTCGTAACAATCGCCAAAATGACCAACTGACCTTTCGTGTGGCTGGAGATTATGATCTGTGGTTCCACGCTCAAGAAATTCCGGGAAGCCATGTGTTACTGCGGCTAGAACCGGGAACTGTCCCAGAAGAAACTGATTTGAAATTTGTTGCTAATCTTGCCGCATACTACAGTCGCGCTCGTCAAAGTGACCAAGTACCAGTGGTTTACACCCAGCCAAAGCACGTCTACAAACCCAAAGGCGCTAAACCAGGAATTGCTATTTATAAGCAGGAGAGCATCCTTTGGGGACAACCGCAATTAATAGTCAATGGTCATTAGTCATTGGTCAAAAGTCAGTAGTTATTTTCCTTGTTCCCTTATCTCCCCTGCTTTCTACATCTCCACCCTACTAACCGCAGAATTATCCTCTTAGATAGAGGCTTTTAATCTTTGTTAGGATATTTTTCTGGTGAATTATCATGAAAAATCTGTGTTGCCTGTTACAATATTGTTAAGAAAAGTTGCCCGTTGCATTTTGGGAACGCGCATCGGGTTTTAACTCTATTGAGAAGACAACGCGAAAAAAATATTTTTCTGACCGGCTGTGGGAGGCTGGTCTTTTTTTTTGGTAGGTAGCGTGGATACTCAAACTTGTGCCTGCACGACAAGATCCTCAACTTGCCTGATTCGCTCCCAATTAATAACAGCAACCCACAACTTGTCCTCGTCGGAGAACTGCACTACTCCATCAACTTCCAAATCCTCGCTGTACAACGTAAGCAACTGCCCATCCTGTAACTCAATACCTTGATTCGCCAAGTCTTCGATGGTACCAATACAGTTCAAACGCAAACGCCCTTCAGTATCAGCATTGTGAAAATCTGCAAAAACTTTAGGAGTAATCATTATGGGTGATCCAAACTATGACTGCTGCTTTGCTGGATTAAGCAATTTTTGAGATCTTGGCTGTTACGAAATAATGGTCTTCTACGACATACCAATAGAACCATATTTCTGGCTTAAAGGAAAGTATGAATGAATCACCCCTCATCTTGTTCACTTCAAAGTCAATTTCTCTCGGAATTCAGAATGAAGTCAGATGAAGAGTTAACTCACGAGGCGCAGCATAGTTCTGAGGCTTTCGCAGAACTTTACCGACGCAACCTCAAAGCTGTCTACAGCTACCATTTAGCAAGGGTTGGTAACATTCATGATGCACAAGACTTGACAGCTCAAACGTTTTTAGTCGCTCAAGAAGCAATCTCTAGTTTCCGAGGGCGAGGCAAATTTGCCGCTTGGCTGCTAGGAATTGCTCGTCGGAAAACAGCAGACTACTTTCGCCGCAAACGCCCAACATTGCCACTGGAAGCAGCCAGTCAGATCGCAGATGGCTCGATTTCAGCAGATGAATTAGTTGCTCGTCAATTGTCTTTAGAGCAAATTGCCCAAGCCCTAAGTTTACTCACCCCTGAACGAGCAGAAGCAGTTGCCTTACAAATTTTTGCTGGGCTGAGTGCGGCTGAAGTGGGGCAGGTTATGGGAAAAAGCGAAGCTGCCGTCAAGATGCTAGTTTGTCGAGCTTTGAAAGACCTACGCAAGTATCTGGAAACTACATGTGAGTAAAACTATGAATTCTAGACACAATCGACCTACTAATCTTTCCCAGCAAGATGCAGATTTACTTTCACGTCTGACTCATGTTGCAGAAAGTATTGAGCCAGATCCGACATTTAAGGCTCAACTAGAAGCTGAACTGTTACAAGCTCACAAATCAACTTCAAATCAAAAGACCCGCCAAGGAGTGGATCAAATGAACTTTTTGCTTGGGCGGTTAAATCGCCGCGCCTCTCTAGCCGCTTGTGTCTTACTTGCGATCGCTGCTGTTTTCGTTATTCCAACTATGACTTCAGGGCGGATTAGTGAATGGTTTTCAGCATTACTCTACTCAACAGTTGATACAAAAACAAACGCACAGACTATTGCCCAATTGATCGAAACGGGAGAAATGACCATCACCTCAGATGTTCAAGACTACAATGAGAGTACAAAAGAAGTCAGGGCAATCGGCAACGCTACTTGGGTATATCCAGCAGATCAAATTCAAGCCAGTGCTGATGAGATTCGATATGTGCCAACAGGAGAGCAAGTTGTTCTGTCTGGTAATGTAAAAATTTTACAGAGGGGAGAGCGTTTACGAGGCAAACGAGCAATTTGTTTACTTGAACAAAAGCAGTGTAACTTGAGTCAAGAGTAAGCAGTCTCACCCAAAAACCGCCAATCTCTCAGGAAAACGTAGAGTCTTATGATGCGTTTATGCTGCGATCGCCCCTGAGAGATTTACCTCGAATATCATCTATGCGAACCTAACTCTAAACACTCTACAAAAAACTTATAAGTACTACCCCAGAAACGAAACAAAGCAACCCAACTATTTATGTTACTTAAAATCTCTGAATACCATTTTCTGGAAAAATACCCAAAAAAATTGATATAAAAAGTTTAGAATACAATTTGCCTCAATCCTTTTTATAAAAAAATATAAAAAAGCTATATTGATTATTATTATTAATTAAGTGATAAATTTTAAACCTAATAACAGAGCTGCAATAGTTCCGGCAACAGATATTTCACCTTGGAACACTTTATCTAAAACAGATTCTAT
This sequence comes from Nostoc sp. B(2019), assembly GCF_010091925.1. Taxonomy (GTDB): domain Bacteria; phylum Cyanobacteriota; class Cyanobacteriia; order Cyanobacteriales; family Nostocaceae; genus Komarekiella. Next base: position 186,900 of record NZ_WVID01000005.1, read on the forward strand.
AGGAATTAATACAACTTCAATCTCTTCTGTAATATCTAGTTGTTGCTCTCCAACTTTTCTCACATTTTCTGCTAAAAATAAATGGATTTGATTAGTATCTTTGCTAGGCTTATCGTATAGCGTTGTAATTTTTTTTATTTGTTGGGCAGAGTAACCAGTCTCTTCTTGCAGTTCTCTGATAGCTGCTGCTTCGGCGCTCTCTTTTTCTGGCTCAAAACTTCCTGCTGGCAGTTCTAAAAAAAATTTACCTACGGCGTGTCTGTATTGCCGGACGAAAACAATTTCTCTAGTACTAGTTATAGGTAAAACCAAAGCAACGTCTGGTTTAATACTGACAAAATAATCATCTATAATTTTACCGTTAGGTAACTCTATTTCATCTTGCCTTACCTTACACCAACGATGATCTAAGACCATTTTTGACTTCAAAGTTTTCCATTTTTTTAAGTCGTTCATAGACTAAGTAACAAATAAAATTAAGGTATAAAAACTTTAGTAATTAAGCAGTGAATGTAAAAAAGTATAACAGATACATTAGATAACCTAAACTTTGAACTTACACTGGCTTTTGCTTTAACATAATATGCCGCACAAGTATGCAAATTAATGTAAATTTATTTACAGTCAACAAAAGATTCCCGTTGACAATTAGTCGGGGCACAACGGCACAGACAACGAATGTATGGGTGAAAATTTCGCAAGATGGTATCGAAGGGTGGGGGGAAGCGTCGCCATTTAGTATAGGCGATCGCAAGCAATCAACTGACACAATCAAAAACGCTTTACAGCAAATTGTGCCAATATTACAACCATTCAACCCTTTACAGAGACAACAAATTGAGCAAGTCTTAACAAAAGAGCAGGTTCCTTCTTCTGTCAAAGCAGCATTAGATATGGCGATGCATGACTGGCTGGGTAAGCACGTAGGGCTACCACTGTGGCAAATTTGGGGACTTGATCGCAATGCCATAGTGCCAACTTCAGTCACAATAGGAATTAATTCACCAGAAGGGGCTAGGGCTAGGGCGCGGGACTGGTTGCAATTTACTGATGTCCGCCTTTTCAAGGTGAAGTTAGGTAATCCAGATGGCATAGATGCAGATAAAAAAATGCTATTGGCAGTGCGAGAAGAAGCGCCTGAACCAGAATTATTCGTTGATGCAAATGGGGGTTGGAGTTTGGCTGATGCTATTGAAATGTGCAATTGGCTGGCTGAATTGGGTATAAAGTATGTAGAACAGCCATTGCCACGGGGTCAGGAAACAAGTTTGGCAAAACTCAAGGAGCATTCGCCCCTGCCCATCTTTGTTGATGAAAGTTGCTTTACAAGTTCCGATATTCCCCATTTGGCAAACTATGTGGATGGCGTTAACATCAAACTGATGAAATCTGGGGGCTTAAGCGAGGCAATGCGGATGGTACATACAGCGCGAGCATATCGGTTACAAGTGATGTTCGGTTGCTATTCAGACAGTTCGCTAGCAAATACGGCGGCGGCACAGCTAGCGCCACTAGCTGATTATCTAGATTTAGACAGTCACCTTAACTTAATTGATGACCCGTTTACGGGTGCATTAGTGCAAGAGGGGAGAATTTTGCCAAACGATTCACCAGGTTTGGGGGTACAACATAGTGCGTCTGCCACTTAATCAACGAGTAGCTATCTTACTGCATGAGGGAGTTACAGGAACTCACGGCAAAACAGGGCTGGCAATTTTACGCTACAGTGAAGCCCCAATAGTAGTAGTAATTGATCGTGAGACTGCTGGCAAATCCTTGCCAGAATTAACAGGTATCAAGCGTGATGTGCCGATTGTGGCATCAGTAGCCACAGCCCTAGAATACGAGCCAGAAGTCTTGGTAATTGGCATAGCTCCAGGTGGTGGGGCTGTACCAGATGATTACTGGCATGAGATCAAGGATGCGCTAAAAGCTGGGATGTCGCTGGTGAACGGTTTGCACATACCAATGGCAAATATACCTGAGTTAAATGCACTGCTTAAACCTGGACAATTAATTTGGGATGTGCGGAAAGAGCCGTCTAATTTAAGTGTTGCTAGTGGGATAGCACGCACCCTACCCTGTCGGCGAGTGTTGACTGTGGGAACCGACATGGCGATCGGTAAAATGTCAACTAGTCTAGAGCTACATTGGGCATCAAAACTTCGGGGCTGGCGTTCTAAATTCCTGGCTACAGGTCAAACTGGTGTGATGTTAGAAGGAGATGGTGTAGCTTTAGATGCGGTGCGGGTAGACTTTGCCGCTGGTGCTGTAGAACAGATAGTCATGCGCTATGGCAAAAACTACGATATTTTGCACGTTGAAGGACAAGGTTCACTGCTGCATCCTGGTTCAACAGCAACTCTACCTCTAATCCGTGGTTCGCAACCAACACAACTGGTGTTAGCGCATCGGGCGGGACAAGTTCATGTGCGTAATCATCCCCATGTACTAATACCGCCTTTACCAGAAGTGATCCGGCTTTATGAGACTGTTGCTAGTGCTGGTGGTGCTTTTGGAACTGTGCCTGTAGTTGGTATAGCGCTTAATACAGCTCATCTAGATGAGTCTGCGGCTAATGATGCGATCGCTCGAACAATAGCAGAAACCGGGCTACCTTGCACCGATGTAGTCCGCTTTGATGCCAATGTGCTATTGGATGCAGTGATGAAGGATTAAATTATGGTGTTACAAAAAACTTAGCGGGAGTATGAAAGCTACGGCACTGGCTCCTCTTGACTCTTGACAATCCTCATGAGTAACAACGTTACACGTAGAGTCTAGCTTCCCGTTCCAGATATTCAATTTCTCTTTTCCACCGCTCAAGCTTGTTTTCTCGCTGTCGTAATTGCTCTGCTGTCGGGTTTCTGGAAGGCTGGGTATTTGGATTAGGCAGAATTCCATTATTTGCAAGCCAGGCGCGGGAAAACATCTGCCAAAGAAATACATGATCATGCTTATCGCCACCCAGACAGCGAATGCGTTTGACTGAAAGCGTGGATTCACCAAAAAGGATTTGCTGATTTCTAGAATTTTTAGGAAACAAGCGTGTCTCGCTACCTCTTCCACGAAAGAATTCGACTACAAACCACTCGCCAAAATCAAATATACAAACCTCTGTGCGATCGCTACCATCATCCTCTAATAAATCAACATCACCTTGGATTTGATATCCTATAGCAATTTGTGATGTCTTAGGTAATAGGATGCGAAGCCGTTCAAAGCGGTTACTGTAGTTAGCCCAAAAGTCCCTACGTCTACTTAGCTGATTTGACTCGAAGTCTTGTAAATCGAGCTTGTTTAGTATTAGATTTACTAGCTTTTGAAAATCACCATAATTGATACCTCCAATCCACTCTCGAAGTTTTTGTCAATATTGCTTAACAATAAATAGCGGGGAAACGAAAGCTTAATAAATTAATAAACTCACTGTGAACAGTGGGTTTATCTCCATACTTTTTTAAAAAACTAATCCAGTGAGCGTTCTGATAAATCAAGATAGCAAGTCAGCCATAATGCTTCTTGATTTTTTCGTTCTACGTAAGCAATTACCGTGAACTCTCCTCAAATATTCAGCCAGAGTTCAAACTGATTTTGATGCGGCTCAGTAGCAATCATTTGTTTTTTAAAAGAGTCATGCAAGCGATAAGTTGCCTTTATGGCTACTATCAGCCTTTTTTTGTCAAGTCTTATTGACTATTTGTAACAAAACTGTTAAATTTATTTACATAACTAAACAAAAAAGAGAAAAAACTATGTACACCACAGTAAATGAAGACGGCATTCTCAATAACTATCCATCTGAACCACAGGTTTACTGCGCTGAGTACCCTGCAATTTGGGAACAACGTAAATACGTTTTACAAGGTGTTTTTGCGACTTTAATTGTCACTACTTTAGTTTTGGTTGGTTTTAGCGTTAGCTAAGATTTTTCGATTTCGGTATCGCTGTATCTCATCTCATTCGTACTTCTCCCCTTACCTCGGCTAGTGTCGCCGGGGTTTTTTGTGTTTTATTCTTATGCGTTGGCTTTGCCCGCCTTAAGCATCACATCCCAAACGGCAACTAGTATAATGTTGCGTCGTCAAACAAGTGCAGTTCAGTTTTTAGGATCTACAAATACTGCGATCGCCCATAAAATAAAGACAAATCAATAAAAAGGGGTGTTTATGGCAACCCAACTTAGTGAAGCTAAATCTTCAACAGAACTGATAATATCTTGGGAAGCATTGCCCGCAGATTTTCAGTTAGAGGATGAACCAGTGGAAAATACAGGTCAGCCACTATTAGCTGGTGCTTTGCGCGAAAGCCTTGAGATAAGTGGTTTCATCCAACCGCAGATGTTGATAGCCTCGAATTTTGGACTTTGTGCGACGATAAACGGGCAATTTGTAGCGAAAGCACCCGACTGGGTTTATGTGCCATCGGTGAGTCAAGTTTTAGGAGAACGCAAAAGTTATACGCCCAATTTAGAGGGTGATATTCCAGCAGTGGTGATGGAATTTCTATCTGACACTGAGGGTGGAGAATACTCTTTCAAGCGAACCTATCCACCAGGGAAATGGTTTTTTTACGAGCAGATTCTTCAAGTCCCAATTTACGTGATTTTTGACCCAAATGGCGGTTTGTTAGAATTTTACCAACTCGAAAACAGGCGCTATGAGTTAAAGCAACCTGATGAAAATGGTCGTCATTGGATTGATTCAATGGGCTTATTCTTGGGAACTTGGCAAGGAACAAAAGAAGCCCGTACTGGTTACTGGTTGCGCTGGTGGGATGAGGCAGGTAAATTGTTACCTTGGGCAGTGGAACAAATTGAACAAGAACGCCAACGTGCCGAACAGGAACGCCAGCAAAAAGAACGGCTAATTGCCTATTTACAATCTCAAGGTATTGATCCAAATAATCTGCCATAGTACATATAGACAAAATTTATAAGTATTTGGGTTACTCAGTAGCCGTTTCAAGGTAAGCAAACATCCCAAAAAATTTACCGAATTTTAGGCTTTTCACCTTCGTGCCTTGGTGGTTAATAAGTTACTTTTTTAACCACCCTGCGGGTTCACCAGTCGCCTAGGTTGGGAAACCCGCCTACAGCGCTGGTTCACCGAGGCACTAAGACACCAAGAAAAATAGTTGCACCTTCAAAAGGCTTGCGATCGCTTTGGATGTATTTTGGTAATTCCTCATAAGATTTAAAAAAAGAGCCTTTTGCAAAGTTAAATCTCAGTATGCAACGAACCTGGAAGTCTATACTGCTAGCCTTTAACTGGGTACTACTATCAGTTGGGACATCGCTTTTGATTATCCTGACGCAACCGATAGCACCTGTTCCCGCACAAGAACCTGCTGCGTCTAGCACTATTGATCCAAATTCGCCCAGTTCAGAAGCGGCTAAAGTCCAAAAGTTACAGAATGCGCTGCAACCATCAGCGCCAGAAACCCCGGAAGCCAGCGAACCGAAAAAGCCAGATTCGGCACAGGAACCTGCACCCACTTCTGAAGAAATCGCCCGTCAGCAACAACTGATAGAAGCAGACAAGCTTTATTTAGCGGGACAAATCCCAGAAGCAGAAAAACTGTATCGCCAGGTGAAAGAACCTTTTGCAAAAACAAGTATACCTGAAGGACGCAAAGCGGCGATCGCTGACCCAACGCAACTATCCCCAGGTGGTAAAGTATACTGGCGAGAAGCAGAAGCAGGGATAGCAAGTAAACTTCAAACAAGAACTTTAGTACCTCTGCAACTGTTAGTAGAAAAGAATCCAGAATTTATTCTTGGTCATATTCGATATGCTGAAGTATTGAAGCAATACGATCGCTCCCAAGCAGCATTAGATGTATTAGAACGTGCGACTTCCCTTTATCCTAATCAACCGGAATTGATCAAAGCTAGAGTCACAGCACTTGCTGGAGAGAAAAAATGGATGGAAGCTTCTTTAGCTGCGCGTCAATTTGCGATTCTCAACCCCCAAAACCCACAAGCACCTGAGTTTACAAAACTAGCTCAAGAAAATCTCAAACGCTACAAATCTCATATCAGAGAAGAAATTAGAGGTAATGTCCTCGGTAATATTATTACAGGTGCATTAGGTTACGCCGTTACTGGCAGTCTTCTAGGGCCGTTTTCTGCTCTTGACTCCACCATCATGTTGCTACAAGGTGAAGAAGCTGTAGGCGAATCGGTGGCGAAGCAGGCGAAAAAACAGCTCGATGTCATTAAAGATGAAAATGTTGTGGGATACGTCAATGAAATCGGACAGAAATTGGCGAAGGTAGCTGGACGTGATGAGTTTAAATACGAGTTTTTTGTCATTCCAGAGGAAAACCTCAATGCCTTTGCATTACCTGGAGGTAAAATCTTCATTAATGCAGGTGCGATCGCCAAAACTAACTCAGAAGCAGAAATCGCTGGGTTAATCGGTCATGAATTATCCCATGTAGTCTTATCCCACGGCTTTCAATTAGTCACCCAAGGCAACCTAATTTCTAACGTTACCCAGTACATACCTCTGGGTGGAACCATTGGTCAACTTTTTGCACTCAGTTACAGCCGTGACATGGAACGTCAAGCAGATACCCTCGGCACACGCCTGATTGTTGCTACTGGCTACGCTGCTGATGGCTTGCGTAACTTGATGGTTACACTAGACAAACAACAGAAAAATGCTCCTCCCAGTTGGTTGTCTTCGCACCCAGGCGGTAAGGAGCGAGTTAGTGAGATAGAAAACCTAATTTCTCGTAGTAAATATAACCGCTACGCCTACGAAGGAGTCGGGCGACACGCGGAAATAAAAGCACGAGTCAAACAGCTACTCAAAGAGAAAAAAGAACGAGAAGAAAAAAAGTCAAGTTCTTAATGAATCAAAACACAAAACTATTCGTCACTTAAACTATCAATTCCCTACCTACTTCCACCGGAGGATGATTCATGTCATCACAACTAGTTAAGTTTATCTCTCTGAGCGGTCTTGGCTTATCCTTATGTTTGGGCAATTCCGCAGCACTTGCCCAATATAATCCTTCTACATCGGATGGTGTAGTAGTACCAACAATCCCATCAGGCGGCACATCAACACCAGTAGACAGACCAATACCAATAGATACATCAACGACAAGTACAACTAGTTCACCCTCTGCTGACGGTGTGACTCGTTTTGGCTGTCAATATTATAATGGACAGTACACAGTCATGTATCAGCCACAAAGTCAACCAGGACAGTACTTTCCTTGGGCGGCTCCAGCGGCTTTGGGTGGTGGTTGGAATTCACAACTTCGCTGTCAAACTATTGCTAATCGCTTAGAATCCTATCGCCAAGATGGCTTACAAGAACTCCAAACAGGCGTACAAAATAGAGAAAATATTGTTTGCGTGACAACTGAGGCTGACCCCAGTTGTAGAATTGTGCTAACAGTACCGCGTGGCAAAGACGCTTATGTAGTACGCAATAGCGTTTTCCAAAACCTGACTACTGCTGACAGCGGACAGCAAACCACAGCTGTTAATACTTATGGCGATCGCACTCAGGGAGGAGCAAACGAATTATACAACTTAGGTCGCACACTTTTGGGCGGTGGCAATAATCGAGTTACTTCATCTAGAAGTGGGATTAATCTGAAACCTTACCTCGATCCTAAAGATGGCGGTACAGCCAGAAACCTACGCAATGGCGTAGCACGTCGTCAACCTCAACGCTCTCAAACTCCCACTCGTTTAAATCCTGGGAACTTCCGTTAAAAGGCTCAAGGGGAGCCAGCGCCGTGGTGTTAGCGCTAGCAATAGTGCAGCGTCTCGTAGAGAAGACCGCAGTGGCTCAACAATTCCACTCGGTTTTTCCCTTTCCCCTTTCCCCCTTCCCCTTCTTTTATTTAGATGGATTAATGCATTCAAGATGATCACAACCAAAATGTTGAGTCATCATTGCATATAGCTGTTCACAAGCTTGACCATCAAGGTTCAATTTTGGCTTAATCTGCTCATAGGTTTCTCCTTGCACTATGCGAGTTGCCATTTGTTGAAACTGTGCCCAAGTTAAATCACTATCAACAAAAGCTTTGCCAAGGATAATCACCAGTTCCTCATAATCGTTATCTTCCAGTTTTGTCATCATCCGGTGTTCTATGTGAAGCGAATCATCAAAGCAGTAATACCAGGATTTTGTTTGCTGTTTGAGTACCCTTTTGAAAAAATCCTGCTGTTTAGAGCGGTTAACAACCTGATCAGCTTCGCTACACACCATTAATACAGGAGCAGAAACACAAGTTTGAGCCTGTTCTAAAACATTTTCTCCTAATTCCAAAAATATTCGTAATGCTGGAATTTGAAAACCTTTATAGCCAAAATTACCTGGTGCGTCTTTGTTGAACCATTCAAAGTAAATCGGCAGGATTTTGATGAGCCAATCAAATAATAAATAACGAGTACCCAAATAAGGCGTGAACAATAAAGCGCGATCAATCTGCTGGGGATGCTCTAAAGCTAACCAGGCTGCTAAGGTTCCACCCGTTGATAATCCACCGACTACAACTTGTTGACCTAGTGTTTTTGCAATCTGCAACCACTTCAGCACAAATTGTTGATAAGTCTGAATATCTGTTGGAAGTGGTGGAGGATTTTGGCGCTTCCAGTTACCTGCGCGTCCATGACCGGGTTGTAAAGGAACAAGAACATTGTATCCTCTGTTGAAGAAAGCTTTGCCAAGTGGCTCAAACTGGTAGGGGCCTGCTGTGAAACCATGCAAGAAGAGACAGACCTTTGAGGTGGAGTGAGGATAAACAAAGAATTTTGAACCACAGGCTTTATTCTTAAGCGGAAGTTCGGACTCTGATTGATGAACTTGCTTGAGGAATTCTGTTGTTTTCTGAAAGTCAACTGTCGTTTCGTTATTTGTCATAAGCTGTCGTCCATACAATTTATATATTTACAATTTTGGTAAAACTTATCAAAATCTCCTTCCTCTGCCAACATAGAAAAATTAGTATTACTGAGTGAGAGTATAAATTAGGATCATTAGGGTTTCCCAGAGAGTATCTTGCATAACAACGAGAATGTAAGTTATTAGCTCTCAATTATCTGTTGTTTTAACCTTTCGCTAGCAGTTTCTTAATGTTACTGGGATAGTTTGAGGGGGCTGAATAGGAATTGATACCAATTAGGAATGTAGCTGTATTCTCCTACATTCCTGAGTTTGCCATGCTGATATTGCGATCGCACAGGCATCAGCCCTAAATGCGAGGTATATCTTTGCATCTATTATCTGCGAACTAATACTAAGTCAGCAACGTATTAACTAATACCTTAATCCTTGCTTCTGGGGATAACTTGATTCCCAGAGGATCAAGGAGACGTTATTTATGGCTTTGACACAAGAGGATTGATATTGTGATCATTAACGAAATTGACTCGGATACTTCTAGCACTGATGTAGCTGAGTTTGTCGAGCTTTATGATGGTGGCACAGGCAATACAGACCTCAGCGGACTAGTGGTTGTTTTCTACAACGGTAGCAACGACCTATCTTATGCCGCCTTTGACTTGGATGGCTATACCACTGATGCTAATGGTTACTTTCTACTTGGGAATGCAGGTGTACCAGGTGTAGATTTAATTTTTCCTGGAAATACTCTGCAAAACGGGGCGGATGCAGTTGCACTCTACACAGCTAATGCTAGCGATTTCCCAAATAATACACCGATCACCACAACTAATCTAATTGATGCGATCGCCTATGACACAAATGATGCCGATGACCCCGGTTTGCTTGCTCTACTCAATCCGTCTCAGCCTCAAGTAGACGAAAACAGTGGTGCAAATGGCAGCGCTAATGATTCACTCCAACGAGTTCCAAATGGTGCGGGGGGCGCTCGCAACACCAGCACCTACCAAGCACTAACCCCAACACCAGGCACAGCTAATGCTGTTCTTCCTGCTGGTGTCACCATCACCGAATCTGGTGGCAGCACTAACATTACTGAAGGTGGTGCAACAGATACATACACAATAGTACTTAATAGTCAACCAACAGCAGACGTTACTATTGCCATTACCCCGGATTCTCAAAGCACAACCAGTGCAACTACACTTACCTTTACTGCTGCCAACTGGGATGTAGCGCAAACGGTAACGGTGAGTGCAGTCGATGATTCGGCAACAGAAGGTACACACTCCAGCACTATCAGCCATACAGCAACCAGCAGCGATGCTAACTATAACAATGTTGCGATCGCTTCTGTAACCGCAACAATTGCTGACAATGATGTAGCTGTTTCAATTACCAAAATTCACGAGATTCAAGGCAGTGGTACAACCTTTAACCCCGCTTTTGGTGGTAATCGAACAATTGAGGGCGTTGTCGTCGGTGCTTTTGGTGGTTCTTCGCAACTGAACGGCTTCTACGTACAAGAAGAGAATACAGATGCCGATAGTGACGCTGCAACCTCAGAAGCTATCTTTGTTTTTGATCCCACAGGGCTGTTCTCTGGTAAAGTTGGCGATCAAGTAAGGGTAACTGGAACGGTAAGCGAATTCACCACTAGCAGTGGTGGTGTCAACAGCAGTCTGACACAACTTTCTAGTGTTACAAGTGTCATCAACTTGGGCGCTAGCACTCTGCCTACTGTTACTAACATTAAGTTACCTGTAGCTAGCGTCACAGATTTAGAGCGCTACGAAGGTATGCTAGTTAACGTCAGTGCTGCAAATGGGAACCTGACTGTAACCGAGCATTTCCAACTTGGTCGATTTGGACAAGTCGTTCTCTCGGCAACTGATGCCAGCAACCAACCCGGTACTGATGGCAGACTTGACCAGTACACCCAATTCAATGCGCCAAGTGTCATTGGATACTCTGCCTACTTAAATGAGATTGCTCAGCGTCGGATCATCTTAGATGACGGTAGAGGCACTCAAAACCCCGATCCAATCATTCATGCGCGTGGCGGGATTCCTCTGAGTGCTGAGAATACATTGCGTGGTGGTGACGCGATCGCTAGCATCAATGGTGTTTTAGACCAACGTTTTGAAGGGTATCGCGTTCAAACCTCCACCGGACAAAACTTTACACCTGCGAATCCTCGTCCAACGACACCGCCAAATGTGGGCGGTACGCTCCAGGTTGCTAGCTTCAACATTCTCAACTACTTCAACGGTAACGGTACAGGTGGAGGCTTCCCTACTCCCAGAGGAGCTGATAACCTGACTGAGTTTAATCGTCAGCGCGAGAAGACTATTCAAGCCATTATTGGCTCAGGGGCAGATGTCCTAGGATTAATCGAGATAGAGAATGATGGCTACGGTGCTAACAGTGCCATTCAGGATCTTGTTAACGGATTGAATGCAGTTTCCGGTGCTGGTACTTATGCCTTCATCAATCCCGGCACAAGTTTGGGAACCGATCAAATTGCAGTGGGAATCATCTACAAACCTGGTCAAGTTACCCCAGTCGGTGCGGCTGCAACAATGCCCGATGGATATGGTCAAGGTGCATTTGACTTAACTGGACGGAAACCCTTAGCACAGACCTTTCGGCAGAACTCGAATCGGGAAAACTTCACAGTAGTTGTGAATCACTTCAAGTCTAAAGGTTCAAGTTCCGGGGGTGTTGGTGATGCTGACGCTGGCGATGGCCAAGGTCTTTCTAATGGTACGCGGACTCGTGCGGCTGAAGACCTAGCAACTTGGTTAGCAACTAAACCTACAGGTACTAATGATCCTGACTACTTGGTTATTGGTGATCTCAACGCTTACGCCAAAGAAGATCCAGTTACTACTTTGGCAAGTGCAGGATATAACAACCAATTTTCTTATGACAGCTACTCTTATGTCTTTGATGGACAGTGGGGTACTCTTGACTATGCCCTAGCTAATAGCAGTTTAGGAGCACAAGTTACTGGCGGTGCTAAGTGGCACATCAATGCTGATGAACCCAACGTTCTCGACTACAACACCGAGTTTAAGTCAGCAGGACAGCAAGACAGTTTATACAATGCCGACGCCTTCCGTTCTTCTGACCACGATCCGGTGCTGGTGGGGCTGAACTTGTTTAGTGTGGATAAAGTCATCACTCCTCCACCTGGGCGCAAAGTTGTGAGCGGTACTAAGGGCGATGATGTGATTGTAGGTAGCCCTGGTAGAAAAGCGATCGCAGGCGGTCAAGGCAACGACCAATTTGTCTACAACAGCATCAAGGATACAAATAATTACATCATCGACTTTAAAGTGGGTAGCGACAAAATCGTTCTGACAAAGCTACTCGATAGCCTTGTTTCTGGTGGTTATAACGGCAGTGATGCGATCGCTGATGGCTATGTGCGTCTGGTACAAGGAAGTACAGCTAAAAATACAGTCCTCCAAATTGACCGTGATGGTTTACTTGGTTCAGCTAGTTACCAACCCTTCCTATATTTAGACAACATCACCCCAGCGGCGATGAATAACTTCTACAACTTTGTGTTTTAGATTGTGTCCACAACTGCGATCGCGGTTGTGGATGCATTTCATCTAAAAACAAATATGCAAACTCTATTAGACAAGCAATTATTTGCTGATTTTATGGTGACTACAAACTCAATTCGCTTTTCTCAGTTCAATGCTTCCCTAAACCGCAACGCCGAAGGTCAGTTGACAACTGATTTATCTACCCCGAATAATGCTCAAGCAAAAGCTGTTGCCGAAATCATCCAGCGCAGCAACCCGGATGTACTACTCATTAATGAGTTCGACTACGATTCAGAAAATCCTAATCAAACTGTTGAACTCTTCCAGCAAAATTACCTTGCTATTAGTCAAAACGGTGCAACTCCCGTTGACTACCCCTACATCTACATTGCTCCTAGTAATACAGGTATTGCCTCTGGGTTTGATTTAAACAACAACAGTACAGCGGTGACAACCCCAGGCGAATCAGGATACGGTGATGATGCGATCGGCTTTGGGAATTTTCCTGGTCAATACGGGATGTTGCTACTGTCCAAATATCCCATCGACACCGAGAATGTGCGGACTTTCCAAAATTTTCTTTGGAAGGATATGCCTAATGCTTTGCTTCCCGATGACCCCACAACACCCAAGCTGAATGACTGGTATTCTGCGGACGAACTAGAAGTATTGCGCCTCTCTTCCAAGAGTCACTGGGATGTTCCTATCCAAGTGAATGGCGAGACAGTCCACGTCCTCGCAAGCCATCCTACACCCCCCACCTTCGATGGTGCTGAAGACCGCAACGGTAAGCGCAACCACGACGAGATCCGCTTTTGGGCAGACTACATAACCCCAGGTAAAGGCGATTACATCTATGATGATGGCGGGAAAAAGGGTGGTATTGCTGCTGGGTCAAGCTTTGTGATTATGGGCGACCAAAATGCAGACCCCGTAGATGGTGATAGTTTTGACAACGCCATTCGGCAACTGTTGCAGAATCCTAGCATTAATACTAATGTTATTCCCAGCAGTCCCGGTGCTGCTCAACAAGCAGACTTACAAGGTGGTGCAAACGCCAGTCAAAAAGGTAATCCCAGTTTTGATACCGCAGACTTCGGCGATACGGCTCCGGGAAACCTGCGAACCGACTACGTTTTACCCTCTGTTGACCTGAAAATTAATAACTCAGAAGTATTCTGGCCCCTGAATACTGACCCGACATTTCCCTTGGTAGGTACTTTCCCCTTCCCCAGTTCCGACCATCGCCTGGTGTTTGCAGATGTGCAAGTTGGTGCAACTGAAGCAGGTAAAACTATTCCTAGTGCAGAATTCCAGGGACAGACGGTATTTACTACAAACTTTATTCCTGCTGGTATAGCGGGGACGATAAATGGTGTAGAAACTCCCGTGGGTGGGCTATCTGGTGTTACCTACGATGCCACCAGAAACGTCTATTACGCTATTTCAGACGATCGCTCGCAATTTGGCCCCGCTCGTTTTTATACTTTCACTGCTGACCCAGCTACCATCACCACAACTGGGGCGACTTTTACTAATGTCACACCCCTGAAAGATAGCAGTGGCAACTTATTTGCACTGAATAGCCTCGACCCTGAAGGCATTGCCCTGACTGATAACGGCACAGTCTTTATTTCTTCCGAGGGTGAAGTTAATCTTAATGCAGGTCGCGTTAGTGATCCTTTCGTTAAAGAGTTTTCGTTAGCTACAGGGCAAGAGGTGCGGGCATTATCTGTACCTAGCAAGTACCTACCAGTGGTACAGGATACCAATGGCGACGGTATTGTTAACGCTGGCGATACCCAAATATCTGGTGTTCGTAATAACGCAGCATTAGAAAGCCTCACGATTACACCCGACCAAAAAACCCTATTTACTGCCACCGAAAACGCCCTGTTCCAAGATGGGCCAGTTGCCACTACCACTACTGAAACGCGATCGCGCATTCTGCAATACAACTTACTTTCGGGACAACCAGAGAAAGAATATCTATATGTCACCGATTCCGTAGCAGTTCCTCCAAATCCGGCAGATGCATTTAGTACTAATGGCTTAGTAGATTTACTAGCAATTGACAATCGAGGTACTTTGCTGGCTTTAGAGCGTTCTTTCTCTGCGGGAGTTCCTGGTACAGGCAACACCATCAAAATTTACGAAGTTACCTTACAAGGTGCAACCAACATTAGCGCCATCGACTCACTCGAAAGCCTCAGCGAAACTCAATTGGCTGCTCTCAAACCAGCCCAGAAGCGATTGCTGTTGAATCTGGACTCGCTGAACTTGCCTACAGGCACAGATAACATCGAGGGCCTGGCTTTCGGCCCCAAACTAGCGGATGGTAGTCAGTCCATTGTGCTGGTGAGTGACAACAACTTTAGCCAAACCCAATTTACCCAAATTCTTACTTTGAGTGCAGACATCGTGAATACCGCAATTCCTACAGTAGAGACTCGTCCTGATTTATTTGATGATGAGACACTGCCCACATCTGAGCGAGCTGATGCTGATGACCCTGCTATTTATGTGAATGCCACTGACTCAGCCGACAGCTTGGTATTGACAGCGGTGAAAAATGCCGGGTTAAGGGTTTATAACTTGTCTGGTGAGTTGTTGCAAGAAGTCAATCCAGGTGATATACGCTACAACAATATTGACCTGCAATACGGTTTTAAATTAGGCGATGAATCTGTGGATATTGCCGTAGCTAGCGATCGCCAAAACGATAAACTAGCAATCTTCAAGATTAACCCGAATGCCAACGCTGACGGTAAGTACCTAGAAGATATCACCGATAGCAGTATTGGTACTCTCTTCCAAGCATCACCCTTTGAGCCACCTTACGACCCATCGGAACGCAGCGCTTACGGAGTTGCTCTGTACCGTAGCCCCATCTCTAATGATTACTATGCCTTTGTTAACCGACGAGAAACCGGAGATGTGGCTCAGTTCAAACTGATTGACAAAGGTCATGGCAAAATTGGCGCTGAACGAGTGCGGGAATTCACCATACCCACAACTGAGGAACGCGAACCCCAAACTGAGGGCATGGTAGTAGACCAAGAAACTGGCTTCCTCTACATTGGACAAGAAGATGTAGGAATTTGGAAGTTCCAAGCAGAACCGGACGGTGGCACAACTGGTAAACTAATTGATCGCGTCAAAGATTTGGGCGGTACTAACCTCACCAACGATGTTGAAGGACTGAGTATCTACTATGGTGCAAACGGTACTGGCTATCTACTAGCATCCAGTCAAGGAGACAACACCTTTGTTGCTTACACCCGCGAAGGTAATAACGAATATATAGGTAACTTTGCCGTTGGTAGCAATGGGGCAATTGACAGCGTGCAAGAATCGGACGGTGCGGATGTAGTTAACATACCACTGGGGGCCAATTTCCCACAGGGTTTATTTGTTACCCAAGATGGTGATAATGACCCTGCAAAGTTAGTCCAAGATGAAGATGAATTGGCAAATATCAACTCTAACTTTAAGCTGGTTCCTTGGGAAAACATCGCCAACGCATTCCCCAATCCATTAAATATTGACACCACCAGTTACGATCCTCGCAATCCTGTTGCCCAGCCTAAGCTGACTATCTATGATTTTGAAAATCTACCCAAGTTAGGTACTGCTAGCAGTGGTCAAGATGTTTTCTTAGGAGGATTCTCAGGTCTGTACTTCCAAGGAATTGCAGCCAACGGCAACCTTAAGTTTGTCACTCATCCAGACCGCGGCCCCAATGGAGATAATACTGATAGTGGCAGACCATTTCCATTACCCGATTACCAGCCAGAAATAGTCAGCTTTGAACTCAACCGTTCCACGGGTGAGATTAGCATTACCAAACGCACACAGCTATTTCGTGAAGATGGCACAACTCCGTTAACTGGACTGCCAAATTTACAAACAGATGAACAAAATACCGCCTACACTGATGAAACTGGCGTTGACCTGAACAATAATGTCTTGGCTAACGATCCTTTCGGTGCAGACATGGAAGGAATTGTAGTTACAGAAAATGGCGACTTTTGGATGGTGGATGAATACCGTCCGGCGATTTATCACTTTAATAGCAACGGTAAGCTGATTGACCGCTTCATTCCCGCAGGTGATCCCACTGATGCGACTCAAAATGGTGGTACATCCTATGGTACACCTGCACTTCCCGCTGTTTACGCTCAAAGACGGGCAAATAGAGGCTTTGAAGGCATAGCCCTGGAAGGCACTAAGCTTTATGCCTTTATCCAAAGTCCTATTGATAACCCAGATGACAGCGATGACACGACTTCCAAGAATTCTCAAAACCTGCGAATTCTAGAGTTTGATACTGTCACCAAAAAGGTTACGGGTGAGTTTCTTTATGTCTTAGAAGGACTACCAGGTACGAACAAAATTGGTGATGCAGTTTCGTTAGGTAACGGCAGATTTGCTGTAATTGAGCGAGATGACAAGAGTGATGCCACTTCCAACAAATTAATCTTCCAGATTGATCTAGCAGGGGCAACTAACATCAATAATTCTGCTAAATTGGCTACGTTGCCTACAGGTAAAACCATCGAACAACTAACCACTGACGAGTTAGCGGCTGCTAATATTGTCCCTGTCAGCAAGAGCCTGATCGTTAATGCTGCTGAACTTGGTTACACTGGAGTCGATAAACTGGAGGGGTTAGCATTGGTAGCGCCCAATACTCTGGCAATCATTAACGACAACGATTTTAGCGTCACAGGAACAACAACAAATCCTGATGGCTCGCTTACCGTTGACATTGTATCTCCCGCGAATCCTGAAAAACTCGGTATCATTGAGCTACCTAACGATCTACCTGTTGCCCAGAAGGTTACACTCAAAGGTTTTGCTTCCCTCCCCGCTGATACCTTCGCTGAAGGCCCTCCCTCTGGTAGCGATATCACAGGTACTAACGGACGGAATGTCCCATTTGCTAAACAGCCTGTTCAAGGGTTTAGTGGTGTACAGGTTGCTGATGACAATTCCTTCTGGTTCCTTTCTGACAACGGTTTTGGTAGCAAGAGCAACAGCGCTGATTATCTGTTGCGAATTTATCGCCTTGACCCCAGTTTCCGAGGTGCAGAACCACAAGGTGATGGAAGTGTCAAGGTGTTGGACTTTATCCAGCTTTCTGACCCTGACAAGAAAGTACCTTTCGACATTATTAATGGAAACACCAAGGAACGCCTTTTAACTGGTGCAGACTTCGATGTAGAATCTTTAGCAATAGCGGCCGATGGCACATTCTGGATTGGCGATGAATTTGGCCCCTACGTGCTGCACTTCGACGCCAATGGCAAGTTGTTAGATGCTCCCGTTGCCACACCCAATACAACTAATCTCGACACACTCGGTGGTAAAGCGCCAATTGTAATTGGACACCGGGGCGCAAGTGGAGAACTCCCAGAGCATACTTTAGGCGCTTACAAATTGGCGATTGAACGCGGTGCTGACTTCATCGAACCCGATTTGGTTTCCACTAAGGATGGTGTGCTAATTGCTCGTCACGAGCCGAATATGATCAATACCACCGATGTGGCACAGCGTCCAGAGTTTAGCGATCGCAAAACGACTAAAATTGTTGATGGTGTAGAAGAAGAAGGCTTTTTTGCTTCCGACTTTACCCTAGCAGAAATCAAGACACTGCGGGCAATTATGCCGCAAGATTTCCGTCCTCAAGCGTTTAACGGTTTGTATGAAATTCCAACTTTTGAGGAAATCATCGAGTTAGTTAAACAGACTGAAGCCGATACAGGTCGTAAAATTGGCATCTATCCAGAAACTAAGCACCCAACTTATCACGATGAACTCGGTCTATCTCTGGAAGAACCCCTGTTAGCAACCTTAGAGAAAACCGAGTTCACTGACCCCAGCCGGGTATTTATCCAGTCCTTTGAAACCAGTAACCTCAAAGAACTGAATGAGAAAACCGACATACCCCTGGTTCAGTTATTGGATGCAGTTGATGTTAATCTCGATGGTTCGCTGATTGAAACCAAGCCTTACGATTTTGTTGTTGACAAAGACTCTCGCACTTATGCAGATTTGCGGACACCCGAAGGCTTAGAGGAAGTTGCCACTTACGCTGATGGTATTGGCCCTTGGAAACGGATGATTGTCTCGGTTGCGGGTGTTGATGCCGATGGCGATGGTGAAGCGGATGATGTGAATGGCGATGGCGTAGTTAACGATGCTGACAAAACCCTAACTGAACCCACTTCTTTGGTCAAAGATGCTCATGATGCAGGTTTGTTAGTACATCCTTACACCTTCCGCGATGAAGAACGTTACTTAGCATCAGATTACAACGGCAACCCCCAAGAAGAATTTAAACAGTACATCAATTTAGGTGTTGATGGTTACTTCACTGACTTCCCCGGTACAGGCGACCTGGTGCGCGACCAATTAACCGGGGAGTTTGTGCGATCGCCACAAAATCCCGATGTATTAGAAAAGACACAGTTCCAAACCTTGGATGGCAATGCGCCTCTGGTTATCGGTCATCGCGGTGCTAGCGGTTCACGTCCAGAACATACTTTGGAAGCGTATAAACTAGCGATCGCTGATGGGGCTGATTTCATTGAACCAGATTTAGTTGCCACCAAGGATGGTTATTTGGTAGCGCGTCACGAAAACGCTCTAGCAATTATCAATGACGATGGGACACTGAACACCACCGACACCAGCACCGATATCTACTTACGTTCAGAGTTTGCCGACCGTAAAACTACTAAAGTGATTGATGAGCGCACTATCACAGGTTGGTTTACAGAAGACTTAACTCTGGAAGAACTGAAAACCCTGAATGCGATTGAACGTCTACCTGAACTCCGGGGAACCAAATTTAACAATGACAAGCTGAAAGTTCCTACTCTCGAAGAAATTATCGATTTGGTGAAGCAGGTAGAAACAGAAACAGGTCGCAAAATTGGTATTTACCCAGAAACCAAGCACCCCACCTACTTTGAAAATATCGGCATCAACTTAGGTCAGAAGCTAGTTGACACGTTAGTTGCTAAAGAGTTTACTGATCCTGAGCGGGTATTCATCCAGTCCTTTGAGGTGGGCAATCTCAAGGAACTGAAACAAGACATAATGCCTAAAGCAGAAATTGATTTACCACTAGTTCAGTTATTTGGTGGAGCCACAGGCAAGCCTTATGATTTTACTGTTAGTGGTGACTCTCGCACCTACGGCGATCTTACCAAACCGACAGAACTAGCTGCGATCGCTACTTATGCTGCTGGTATTGGCCCCAACAAGCGCCTGATTGTTCCCGCGCAAACAGTTGACCGTAACGGCGATGGTCAACCAGATGACTTGAATGGTGATGGCACAATCAACGAAACTGATAGAGTTTTGGGTACTCCCACTACTTTGGTGAAAGATGCCCATGATGCCAACTTGTTAGTACATCCTTACACCTTCCGCAACGAAGGAGTTTTCTTAGCATCAGATTACAACGGCGACCCGAAAAAGGAATATGAACAGTTCATCGACTTAGGAGTTGATGGCTACTTCACTGACTTCCCCGGTACAGGCGACCTGGTGCGCGACCAACTTGCAGCTGAACCTGCTGTCTCTAACCTTGGTGGTTCCAAAGGATTTGAAGGATTAGCAATCAGTCCCGACAAGAAAACTCTGTATCCTTTACTAGAAGGTACTGTTACTGGCGACCCCGCTGGTTCGCTGCGAATCTACAAATTTGATGTAGCCTCTAAGCAGTTCCAAGGTCAACTAGGCTTCTACCAATTAGATGACCCAAGTTACGCCATTGGTGATTTTACCGCTGTTAACTCAAACGAATATCTCGTAATTGAGCGAGATGGTGGTCAAGGTGAGACTGCTAAGTTCAAGAAGATATTCAAAGTTGACTTGTCTGAAAAAGATGCTGATGGCTTTGTAGCTAAAGAGGAAGTCGTGGATTTGATGAATATTCAAGATCCCAACGACTTGAATCAAGACGGCAATACCAAATTTACTTTCCCCTTTGTAACTATCGAAGATGTATTGGTACTAGATGCCAAAACGCTTTTAGTTGCCAACGACAACAATTATCCCTTCTCACAGGGACGACCACCTGCGATTGATAACAACGAAATCATCACTCTGGAGTTAGAAAAGCCGCTTAACTTAGCACAAAGCAACCTCCTGGATTTACGCGATGCGACACAAGCAGTAAGCGCTGAGTTTGTAGTCAACAGAGATGCTGGTTATGACAATTACATCAGTTTTTATCAGGTAACTGATGAGAATGGTGGTATTGATACTAACGGCGATCGCAAAGCAGATATTCTCGTTGGTGAAACTGGTTATACTGAAGCAGCGGTGCGTGGACGTGTTACAGGCATTGACCTGACAGCAAACAACCAGGATACGGCAACATACACCGGCACTTTTGAACCTGGTTCTATCTTTGCACCATTTATCATCGCCAATGGTAGACCCGATGCAATTCTCGATAGTAATCCCAGTAACAATCCGGCAGTTTACTTCCCATTCTTGGGCGCTAATTCAGACAAAGTAGATCACATTCGCCTGTTAGGTAATAACACCTTTGGCTTTGAGGATTTACCAAATGGCGGTGACAAAGATTATAACGATATGACTGTGCGTGTGAATTTGAATATCGCTTAGCCAGGTAATATCAAAATCAGGTAATCTTGAATAACCTCATCCTGCTTGCGGGGTGGGGTTATTTTTTGCCTTTCAAGGTAAAAAGCAAGTCTATTAAAGCTTGAAACTCCAGTTTTCACCTTCAGAACTCGGAACTTCGTGTTCAAAACTCGGAACTTCATGCTCAGAACTCGGAACTTCGTGCTCAGAACTCGGAACTTTGTGTTCAGAACTCGGAACTTCGTGCTCAGAACTCGGAACTTCGTGCTCAGAACTCGGAACTTCGTGCTCAGAACTCGGAACTTCGTGTTCAGAACTCGGAACTTCGTGTTCAGAACTCGGAACTTTGTGCTCAGAGCTGCAAATTCAATGAGATCTAAGGATGATGTCTCGCCTTCATCATTTAATAAAGGTTTAAAACCGTACTCCGTCCCGCTACGTTGGCGCAGCCTGTCGCAGAGAAGACAGCCCCACGTATATTGTGGGTGGTTTGGTTTAATTGCGTTAGCGTAACCCATTGCGAATTATTTTCAAGGTTCATACGCTTCGCTACGATGGGCGATCGCCACAACAAATACCTGTACCAGTTCATCGTTTACCGAGTATATGACCCTGTAGTCCCCAATTCGATAGCGATAGTACCCTGCATAATCTCCCTTGAGGGCTTTGATGTTGGGGTGTGACTGGGGAGTTTGCTCTAGCTGCTGTAAACATCGAGTAATTTTCTTGGCTAGAGGTTTGTCAGCATTGACATAAACCTTTTGGGCATCTGGGTGAAGAAGAACTTCATACATCAGAGCGAAGGGTTCGCCAGTTTGTGTAATGGGTTTTAGGAGTTGCTGATGAGTGCTTAACTCGCTCTAGCAATCCTGGAATTGCCAAAAGTTCTTGGGTTGCTGCTTCACTTTCAGCGTTTACCAGGTAAGACGCAAAATCAGTAAGCACCTGTAATCGCTCTGGCGATAGTTGCTGGAGTAACTCATTCAGTTGATGTTGTAACTCTGTCACAGATATCACAGCCGCCGACATTTCTTCTGGGGAATTATCTGTAGTATCCATACCCACTTGGCAATTTCAAAGTTTAGCATCTAATTATAACGTTGGGCAATATAATCTGCGTTCCCATGCTTGCGTTGATATAATACTGAGAGGCTGCTAGAACCCCGACTTCTTTAAAAAGTCGAGGTTCTGACCACTCGGTGACTCTATTGCACTCTATTTACCAAATAGTTCGTCCATTTTTTTCTTCACCTGTGCTGTCACTTCTGGTGTGATGTGTGCGGCGGCTGAAGTTAGAGCAGTTCCCAAAGCGGCTAGATCATCTGTCCAACCAGCAATGGGGATAAAGTCAGAGATAAGATCAAAAGGAAGTATGAAGTAGCCCAAAGCACCTAACATTGCTAATTTGACTGCCACTGGGACATTGGGTTGTTGAGCAGCATAGAAAAGCGTCAGAACCTTTTCTGTTACTTCTTTACCTGCTTTTCCAGCAAATTTCCTAACCTTTGTCCAAAACGCTTCCTCTGAGTAATGAGCCTGGTGAGAGATGATATCAGTGAACTGCTCCGAGCTTAAATTATCATCTTTAAACTTCCATACTTTAAGATGATAAAAATCGTCTGTAAAGATCCTCTTATCTTTAGCTGCCCAAACAGGTAAATGCCCTTTTGGAGCATTTAGACTAAAAACCATTTCATTGTAGGATTTCCAGGCAAGCCTACTAATTAAAGGAACGTTTCCTTTCCATTTTACTTTTTCAGCAAATTGCTGCTCTTTTCGATTTACGCTATCGAAAATCTTTTTCTGCACACTAAAGCCGAAATGCCCTTTGCTATATTCCACCCAGAGTCTATCAAGAGTATATATGTCTTTAGCCGGGAACTTCTCAATGGCTTCCTTATCAAGGTTTCCTTTATCTTTTCTATTAGCTAACTTAAGTATGATATCCCTTGTTAGAATATCAGCTTTCTGCCATTCATGCTTTGCCAACAACTCCATTAGTTTCCAGTAGTTTATTCCAGATTCGCAATTAATAATTAGATGTTCGATTGTCCAATTATTTTTAACTAATCCTTCAACAACTCTTATATCTTCACCTCTAATACCTAGAGACTGCTGAGCTTTCTTCAGGTTGCTGCTGTAGTCCGTAGCCGTAGCATGTCCCTTACTTTCAATTTCCCTTCTAAGTTCTTGTGCGTAACATTGGAGGCTCTCTTGGTAAAATAAATCTTTTGCCGATTTTTCAATATTGATTACATCAGCATCTTGAAGCCCTAAACTCTTCAAATGCAGAGAATCGAGACCTAAATCGTTTCTGATTTTCTTTAGTTCAGTGATATTTTCATTACTTAACGTGATTCCATTTTGGTAAAGTTTTCGTTTGTACTCTTGCTTATACTTCTGCAAATTTGCTTGATAAACAACATTGAGCAATTCTTTTTCAAGTTTCTTCACATTGAGATCTTCAAAACAAAAAAGTTTAAGTCCTAAATCTCTCTGTATCTTACCCAGTTCAACCATGCTTTCAGAATTTAACTTAAGTTTATCTTGCTCAAGCTTCTGTCTGTATTGCTGTTTATATTGCTCAAAATTAGTTCGATATAAAGGCTCACTTAACTTTTTCTCGATTGCCTCAACTTCTCGATGTAAAAAATTAAAATCACTTAATCCTAGCTTTTTTTCTAATGCTTTTAGTTCAGTGATACTATCAGAGCTTAGAGGAAACTTTTCCTGCTCTAACTTATTCTTGTATACCTGTTCATATTTCTCTAAATGTTCTCGACACAAGGGAATGATTAATGCATTTTCAATACTTTCAATATCTTCTTGATCAAGCTGAAGCTCTTGTGAACGCGAGGCCAGCAGTCTGAGACTCTCAGATTTCAAAGGGTATCCATCTTTATCAAGCAAGCATCTCAAATCATGCTTATAAATTCTAATATTTTTTTCTTTCCCATACTTCTCCGACTCTTGTTCGTAAAATTCTCTTAATTCCTCTTGCTTAGTTTCATAATCATCTTTTATACGTTCTATGCCTTCTCTAGTGTCGGAACTCAGCTTTTCTAGGGCTTCAGAGTCAATAACTTGGTCGATATCTAACTCAAGAGAATTCAACCTTAAGAACCCTTCTACTGAAGAAATCAAGTATTTCAACTCGTTGATATCCCCTTTCAATTCTTCCTTTTTTTCTTCTTCACTTTTCTTGAGATTGATGCAACCTTCCAGTCTTAAAGATGCACTTAGAATAGTAACTCCTAGAAATGTTATGTCTTTCTCTTTTGATTGATTCTTGTCACTACAGTGTTTTTCTAAATCTTTAATTTCTTCGCGGAGATTACCTATTCTTTCTTGACAAGCCTCTATTTGTTGTCTTAGTGTATTTTTGTGATAATTTTGCAATTCCTTATACATTGTTGTCTGGTTGGCTCGACTGCGATCTTTATAGGATCTTTCCAGTTTCACCATTTTTTTATTGTATTCACTAATTATTACTCCTACATGGTTATAACGCTCATTCGACGAATTGATAATGCTCTGATTGATATCTCCTATTGTGATATTTTCTCCAGCTTGAAGACCGTTAACGGCAGACTGTCCAAAATCAGAAAAGTTTTCCTTGTCGCTCATAATAATTACCTCAAAAGTCTAGAATAGATAAACATTAAAATTGAGAAATTAGGCTAAACTAGCCCTGTTGTTTTACATTACCAATTTTGAGATTGCCACCAATCTTCAAATCAGTGGCCGCTTCTTGATTGGCTGATCTATTTGATGTAGAAGTCTGATTTATATCGCCGACTTCAGCACTACCTGCAACATCAATTTCTTTCAAAAATATCTGATTTACTTGACTATTAGATTTCATCTCATCTAATAAAGCTTTTAACTTCTTGGCAAATACCTCATCTTGTGAAGCTTGCATTTCCAATATCGTCTGAAACATCTGCTTGTTAGCTTCTGTGGGATCTTCCTGTGCTTGTGTCAAGATTCCTTCTACTCCCTTAGCCCTAAATTTATCACGAACCATATTTATCAATTGACCAATTTTGTCTGCCAGAACTTCACCTAATTTTTCACTACTCTTCCCTAAAGTCTTGAAGATTAATGTTGAAGCGATCGCGGCTGTAGTTATAGGTTCCATAAATCACCTGCTAGATATATAAGGACTCATTTGCATTATTCGTAATAACCTTGCCCTAGCCATCTTACTCAGTTTGACTCTAGGCCTATTGGACACTTAATCTCATCTGCTGATGTTAACCTCCTCATTGCTAAGTGAACATTTTGCATTTAAATCCAACGCTGCCAAAAATCCTTGTGCTGCTACCAACTCTGTGAAAGAACCTCTAACTCAAGAACTTCAAGGTAAACCAGTACTGGAATATTGCTCTTACCCTGTCACAATTGAAACAGGAATAATCCAGCAAAGTCAACTTTGTTGTCCTGAATGTAACTGAATAGACCAAACTCAAAGAAACATAAGCTCAAGCAGAAAAATTAAGTATAAGTAAATTATTAGAAGTTAACAAAGGTAAATTAAGCATATTAGCGCTCATTGAGCCGGTTATTGGCAGCATTTTAACAATATTTAAGAACAATCCTAACAAGGACGACTACACTAAAATACTCGACACTAGTCTAGCGAAAAGTTAGTGAGTAGTAATTTTATACCAATTCGTAGTTTTCGTAATTAATAATTATTTCAGGCTGTTAGCAACAGCTTAAAAGCAGGTAGCGTAAACGTAAAGCGGCTTGTGGTGGGACAGCGATCGCTATAGTATAAAAATTAAACTTTAATAACTCAATACCCGCCCTTATACTTAATCGTTTTTAACAGTGCATAAATTTTAGTGTTCATAAAAACTATGTCGATAACCGCATACCCATCAGTGCTGAATTCTTTTTTAAAAGGTACATTAGATACTCTTGGCGTTGCCTATAGTGTAGCTGTAGTGGATAACTACGCCTACGTTGCTGACGCCAACAGTGGTTTACAAATTATTGACATCACAGACCCTACCGCACCCTTCCTTAAAGGTTCATTAGATACTACTGGTCTTGCTTATGGCATAGCTGTAGCAGGTAACTACGCTTATGTCGCTGACACCACTAGTGGTTTGCAAATCATTGACATCACCAACCCTAGCGCACCCTCCCTTAAAGGTACATTCGATACTATTTTTGCCTTAAATGTAGCTGTAGTGGGTAACTACGCCTACATTGTTGATATCACCAGTGGTTTGCAAATTATTGACATTACAAACCCTACAGCACCCTTCCTCAAAGGTACATTAAATACTGGCCCTGCCTTGGGCGTAACTGTAGCAGGTGACTATGCTTACGTCGCTGGCAACGGTTTAGAAATCATCAATATCACAGACCCCGCTGCACCTTCTCTCACAGCTAGATTCGATACTCCTGGTAATGCATATAATGTGGCTGTAGCGGGTAACTACGCCTATGTCGCTGACTATGGCAGTGGTTTGCAAATCATTGACATTACAGACCCGACTGCACCCTTTCTCAAAAGTACATTAGATACTACTGGCAATGCTTATAGTGTAGCTGTAGCAGGTAACTATGCTTATGTTGCTGACACCACCAGTGGTTTACAAATCATTGATATTACAGACCCGGCTGCACCCTTCCTCAAAAATACATTTGATACTCCTGGCGCTGCTTTAGGCGTAGCTGTAGTGGGTAAATATGTCTATATTGCTGATGAAAACAGTGGTTTGCAAATTATAGAGAACAATACAGTTCCAACTTCTGCTGACAAAGCGATCACTATCAATCCCGACAGCCTCTACATCTTCCAGCCTAGCGACTTTGCATTTAGCGACCCTGACAGCGGCGACAGCTTGCAAGCAGTACAAATTATTACATTGCCTGAGTTAGGATTTTTTCTAGATAGCAATGATAACGATACTCTAGATTCTGGTGAAGCTATCTCATTGGGGCAAATAATTCCGCTGGATAAATTGAGCCAGCTGAAGTTTAAGACTGATATTACTGCCGCAGGTAACAATTTTGCCAGCTTCCAGTTCAAAATCAGTGATGGCAAAGATTACAGCGCTTCACCAAACAACTTTACTATTAATTTCACTACACAAACAAATCTCTCTTTTAAGCTGGTAAAGCAAAGTTCTAGTATGGTCTACGAACTAGGAGCATTTACCGTTGACGATGCAGAAGGTAAAATTGGTGATATTGCTCCTGGTACAACTGAGTATACCGAAGCGGCTCTTAAACGAGCTAAGGTAGTCTTCTCTTCTATTGCCAATATCCCCAATGGGTTTAATACTGACTTAGCGACTCTGCAAGAGTTCAATTCTGGTGAGAAGCTAAGGTTTTTCTTGGTACGCAACAGCAGTATTGATGCGGTGCTGACTGGAGAAGCTGCTTTCTCAGATGTAATTTTCTCCTCAGCGGCAAATTTTGAAGTCGAACCCTCAAAAAATGAAGTATTTTCTCTCAACTTCCAGGATTCAGCAACGCCGGAAATTCAACCAACAAACCAAGAGTTACCCTTGGGTACAGGTTTGCAAGGACAGCAAGAAGGAGAATTGATTGATTTACGGGATGTAACACAACAAGTGAAAGCTGAGTTTGTCGTCAATAGAGAAGCTGTTTTCAACAATTTTGTTGGCTTCTATCGAGTGAGTGATGAGAATGGTGGTATTGATGTTAATGGCGATCGCACAGCAGATATTCTCGTCGGACAGGCGGGTTATACTGAAGCAGCGGTGCGTGGACGAGTCGCAGGTATTGACCTGACTGTGAACAATCAAGGTACGGCAACTTATACCGGCACTTTCGAGCCTGATTCTCTGTTTGCACCATTTATTATTGTTGATGGTAGACCCGATGCAATTCTCGATAGTAATCCCAATAACGATCCGGCTGTTTACTTTCCCTTCTTAGGTGCTAATACTGACAAAACCGATCACATTCGCCTGTTAGGGAATAACACCTTCGGCTTTGAAGATTTACTAAATGGCGGTGACAGAGATTACAACGATGTGATTGTGCGCGTAAATTTAAGTATCGCCTAGCAAAGTAATATCAAATCCCGGTTAATTAAGCTGCCCTTTTAGATAACTTTAAGCCTACTTAGTACAGCTTTGTAACTTTATCTAGCTTGCGGGGTGGGGTTATTTTATCCGCAGGTAATAACTTACTTCCACTGGCACGTTGATATATGTGTAAATGCGATCGCCAATAAAGCCTTTGCATAAGTCCTAAATTAGACTTTACCCAGTCGATTTACTGAGGTATCACGTTATTTACACAATCAGTAAGGTAGTGCATTCTTACCTTGCTAACAAAGAATATTACCTTGACTAGCAGCAATTAAATTCAAATAATTACTTAACCACATAAAAGAACCTCATTTTGGTGGAGAGTTGGGGTTGTTTTATGCTGGGCTATTAGATTCACTAAGTATTCACTTACTCAGCAATTTTACTGAAGACAACTGTTCATTATATTTCATAAATTGGGGCGAACAAATACTAAGTATTAATAAGTAAGATAATGACAGACAAAATTCTGGATTTCGTAGAA
>NZ_WVID01000005.1:215627-308429 GCF_010091925.1 Nostoc sp. B(2019)
AAGTTCAAAAAGATGGCATAGATGGTGTCGATGGGCTTGGTGGCGCTGCCTCCGTAACTGTCAGCCCCGATGGTAAATTCCTCTATGCCACTGGATCTGACGACTCAGCAGTAGCGGTGTTTGAGCGCAATCAACAAACAGGCCAACTGAGTTTTGTAGAAGTTCAAAAAGATGGCATAGATGGTGTCGATGGACTTGCTGCTAGCTACTTTGTCACCGTCAGCCCCGACGGCAAATTCCTCTATGCATCAGGATATGACGACTCGGCAGTGGCGGTGTTTGAGCGCAATCAACAAACAGGCAAACTGAGTTTCGTAGAAGTTCAAAAAGATGGCATAGATGGTGTCGATGGGCTTGGTGGCGCTGCCTCCGTAACTGTCAGCCCCGATGGTAAATACCTCTATGCCGCTGGATATGACGACTCAGCGGTAGCGGTGTTTGAGCGCAATCAACAAACAGGCCAACTGAGTTTCGTGGAAATTCAAAAAAATGGTATTGATGGTGTCGATTGGCTTGGTGGTACTAACTCCGTCATCGTCAGTCCCGATGGTAAATACCTCTATGCATCAGGATATGACGACTCAACAGTAGCGCTGTTTGGGCGGGATACGACGACAGGCAAACTAAGTTTCGTGGAAGTTCAAAAAGATGGCATGGATGGTGTCGATGGGCTAGATAATGTCTACTCCATCACCGTCAGCCCCAACGGTAAATACCTCTATGCCGCTGGATATGACGACTCAGCAATAGCGGTGTTTGAGCGGAATCAGCAAACAGGCGAGCTGAATTTCGTGGAAGTTCAAAAAGATGGCATAGATGGTGTCGATGGGCTTGGTGGTACTAACTCCGTCATCGTCAGCCCCGATGGTAAATACCTCTATGCCGCTGGATTGATTGACTCGGCAGTGGCGGTGTTTGGTACGTCTTTTAACCAAGCTCCAGTCTTGGTAAATGAAATTATTGACCAAGAAGTTACCGAAGGCAATCTCTTCAACTTCACTATCCCAGGTGACACCTTCAGTGATGCGGATGCTGGAGATATCCTGACTTACACTGCCACCTTAGACAAGGGTAGCTCAGAAGAAAATGATGATGATGACGATGATGATGATGATAACGATGATGATGATAACAACAATGATGATAAATCATTGCCCAGTTGGTTGAAATTCGATGCCACTACCCGTACCTTCAGTGGCACTCCCTCTGATGACGATCTAGGTAATCTAAACATCAAAGTCACCGCCAAGGATGTTGCTGGAGCCGAAGTTAGTGATGTATTTGCACTCACAGTGGCTAATGGAACTACTTCTTCTACTGTCCAGTCAATTTTCGCACTCATACAAGGTGATATCTTTAGTGTCAAGAGTAA
Organism: Nostoc sp. B(2019); assembly: GCF_010091925.1. GTDB lineage: Bacteria > Cyanobacteriota > Cyanobacteriia > Cyanobacteriales > Nostocaceae > Komarekiella. The sequence continues at coordinate 217,000 of NZ_WVID01000005.1, forward strand.
GTTAAAGATTAAAGGTAGTAAAGCAAAACTCTCAATTAAGATTAAAACTAGCACTTCTCTATTGGTGAATGAACTATGTGTATTTGCCGTTGACGATGAACAAGGTACGATTAACGGCATAGCCCCTGGTGCAGAGGGTTATACGCTAGTGGCTCTCCAGCGTTCAAAGGTGATTTTCTCCTCTATTGCCAATCTGCCCAACGGTTTTAATCCCGCCGATCTGAAAAATATTGTAGAATTCAACTCTGATACCAAACTCAGATTTTACATGGTGTCCAATAGTACAACTCAATCTGTACTGTCTGGAAAAACCTCTTTCTCAAATGTCCAGTTTTCCTCAGCTACAAACGTTAACACAGAAGATGATGGATTCTCTATCAACTTCCAAAATTTGGTTGTGAATATTCAGGCGACAGCTCAAGAGGTGTCTTTGGGTACAGGTCTGCAAGGAAAGTATCAGGGCGAACTCATCGATTTGCGCGAGGTTAAAACCAAGGTAAAAGCTGATTGTGTAATCAACAGAGAAGCAGTTTTCAATAACTTTGTTGGCTTCTATCAGGTGGCTGATGAGAATGGTGGTATTGACACTAACGGTGATGGCACAGCAGATATTCTCGTTGGACAGACTGGTTATGCTCAAGCCGCTGTGCGTGGGCGTGTTGTAGGCATTGATTTGACGGTCAATAACCAAGGTACAGCAAATTTTACCGGCAGTTTTGAGCCTGGTTCTATCTTTGCACCTTTTATTATTGTTAACGGGAAACCCGACGCAATTGTTGATAGCAATCTCAGTAATGATCCAGCGGTTTACTTCACATTCTTGGGAGCGAACAATGATCAGGCCGCTCACATTCGCCTGTTAGGCAATAACACCTTTGGCTTTGAGGATTTACCAAATGGCGGTGATAATGATTATAACGATGTCATTGTACGCTTGAATTTAAGTATTGCTTAGCTACTTGATATCAAAACTCAACAACCACAGCTTAGAGAGCTGTGGTTGTTTTATTTCTAACAATATTGGAGAGACTCGATACTAATACTAGTGAATTTACTGAAGGCAGTTATTGACTTCCTCACATAAATTTAATAGTTGACTTCTCGAATGTGGCACAAAAATCATAGACTCTGCTTTTACCGTTGATTTCTACTTAATATTAGGCGGGATCAAATGTAATTGATAATTCGTTCACTATTGCCCATGAGTGTTATTTGATAAGGGATGCGTAGACTTCAGCTGATCGTGAGACATCGCTCTCTTTCTCAGCCACCTGTATCCTCATACCTTCTTAAAGCCTTTGTTACAAATAATTCCTAAGATTAAACTTCTTCATGTGACGATATTTCCGTAGGGATTTACTTAGGTAGATAATTATGATAGCTTTACCTAGAATATCAAAATTTAGCCAGTTTCAACGCCAATTTTTACAAACGCGCCTTTACACTGTACTTTTTGACTGAATGTACCTCTAATAAGCAAGTTAAATACAGAAAAGCAATTTGTATAAAATTATGTAACATTAACTAATTGATAACCTATCCTCAATCTTAAATTGCGCTAATTTTTTTAAGACAATTCATAACGGTGAACATACTGTTAACAAGTGATATGAATGCAGGTCTGCAATTAGATAAAATCGCTCTTTGGGCTTATACGCGTCTGCACGCGCTGGCTACCACAAAAGCTTTGCAACTGCTGGTAAAACAGCAAATACTGCCGTGGGTAAAAGAGATGGTTATTGCTCAGGTGATTGACCAACGTTCATGCTCTGCGATCGCAGAGTTAGGAGTTGGGATTTAGCATCCCTAACTTGTAACTTTAGATACCTGACTCCACACTTTTAATTTATGACTTGTTTGATATGACTTATACCAAGAATGCCTTACCTGAATTTCTCACTGCGTTGGAGGGTTTTGACCAACTGCCAGATGAGGCGATCGCCAATCTATCACAACAACTACAGGCTTGGCGCTATCGCATCGGTCAGAAAATCATCGGTAAAGACAAACTCCCCGAACAAGTAACAATTATCTACGAGGGACAAGTGCGCCTGTTGGGTTATGATCCCCAGACGCAATTGCCAGTTACCTTAAAATTACTGCAACCAGGAGCAATTCTGGGCGAAATTGGTTTGTTACGTCAGGTAGCTTGCGAGACAGCGATCGCTTCTACTGAACTAGTATGTTTAAGCTTGAGTGCTGCTGAATATTTCAATCTCCTCTCTTCATACTCAGATTTTGCCAATATTCGCAAAAACCAGAGTTATTTGGTAGAAGTCTTTGATATTCTGAGCTTGCAATTAGCACAGCAAGCTAATGCTGCTTTAAATCTTAGAGAACTAACCGAGAAAGCCTTAGAAGGAGCAAAAGTACATTACCTCCCACCAGGAAAAACTCCATTCAATCAATTGGATAGCGATAATATCTGGTTTGTTAGTGGTAATGCTACAGTCACGAATTTCCCTGCTGGTTCTCGCTTAGAATCAAACGATGCAAGAGACGTGATTGATGTGATTGGGCAAAGTCCCGCTCGTTTGATTGGGATACGTCCGTTAGATTTGTTATTGCTAGATACTTATCAGATACAGCTTGAGGTAAATCATAGCCAACCAAGTGGTAGTGGCCCAGATGAGCTAGAAATTCCCTACGCCTCAACCGAAGAATCTCCCCAGTCAGATCCCTACGCGCCACAAGATAGACAAAAACATAAAAAATACCCGTTTGTGCGCGGGAAGGGAGAATTAAATACAGCCTTCGCCTGTTTCCAAATGCTCACGAAGCACTTGGAAATACCATTTCGTCGGGAGGTAGTTCGCCGCATCTTAACTGAGCAAATCAAGCGTCAGGGTAGTATATCTTTTCAAGTTACTGCTTATTTAGCAGAGTTAATCGGACTCAAGGCGCAGTTGATAGATTTACCCATCGCCTCAGTGACGCGCATTCCCACACCAGCACTAATTCGCTATGGTGATAGTTTTGCAGTCTTATATGCAGCAGATGCGAGTACTATTGTTGTGGGTGTTCCATCCCAAGGAATCGTGCGTTGCAAACCCTCTCAATTCATTGACCAATTAGATGTTGATGAAACCAATTTACCGCCACAAGTCAGGGTATTGCTGCTCGCTTCCACCAAAGACACACCTCAAGAGCGTTTTGGTTTGCGGTGGTTTTTGCCCTATTTGTCGCGTCACCGCCGAGTCCTGATAGAAGTCTTTATTGCTTCCTTTTTTGTACAATTAGCAGCGCTGGCAAATCCGCTTGTCGTCCAGTTAATTATCGACAAGGTAATTGCTCAAAATAGTATTAGTACTCTACATATTTTAGGAATTCTGCTATTAGTAGTAGGACTATTTGAAGCAGTACTAACTACCTTGCGGACTTATTTATTTGTAGATACCACTAACCGCATTGATATGGGTTTGGGGTCGCAAATCATTGACCACTTATTACGTCTACCGCTGCGCTATTTTGAACGCCGACCGGTGGGTGAGTTGGCTACTCGCATCAACGAATTAGAAAATATTCGCCAGTTTCTCACCGGTACTGCTTTAACAGTAGGATTGGATGCTGTATTTTCGGTAGTTTATATCGGTGTGATGCTGATTTATAGTTGGCAACTCACCTTGGTAGGATTGGGCACAATTCCAGTGTTTATTCTAATCACTTTAATGGCCTCTCCGACGATTAGCAGACAGTTACGTGCCAAAGCCGAACGCAACTCCGAAACTCAATCTTATTTAGTTGAAGTAATGTCGGGGATTCAGACGGTAAAAGCGCAAAATATTGAATTGCGATCGCGCTTTTCTTGGCAAGAGCGTTACGCGCGTTTTGTCGCCGCAGGCTTTAAAACCGTTGTCACTTCTACCCTGGCCAATTCTACCAGCAACTTTCTCAACAAACTCAGCAGCTTGATGGTTTTGTGGGTAGGAGCTTATCTAGTACTCCAAGGAGAATTAACTTTAGGCGAATTAATTGCCTTTAGAATTATCTCTGGTTATGTTACCAGTCCCATATTACGCTTAGCTCAACTTTGGCAGAGCTTCCAAGAAACTGCATTGTCTTTAGAGCGTTTGAGTGATATTGTTGACACGCCCCAAGAAGCAGAAACAGACCGTCAAAATATTCCCTTACCTGCGATCGTTGGAGCAGTGAAATATGAAAATGTTTCCTTCCGATTTGCGCCAAGCGGCCCTCTACAACTAGTCAATGTCAATGTAGAATTTGCTCCAGGAAAATTTGTTGGCATCGTCGGACAAAGTGGATCTGGTAAAAGTACGATGATGAAATTACTGCTCAGGCTTTATGAAACAGAGTCGGGCAGAATTTTGATTGATGGTTACGATATTTCTAAGGTGGAACTTTACTCGTTACGGCGACAAGTTGGTGTAGTTCCCCAAGACTCGCTGTTATTTGATGGCACAGTTCAAGAAAATATTGCCTTGACGAATCCTGATGCGACAACCGAGGAAATTATTGAAGCGGCTCGGATTGCCGCTGCTCACGAATTTATCATGAGCTTGCCCAACGGTTATAATACGCGGGTGGGTGAACGCGGTGCTGCACTGTCAGGTGGACAACGACAAAGAATTGCGATCGCCCGTTCAGTTTTACAACGACCAAAATTATTAGTTTTGGATGAAGCAACTAGCGCTTTAGATTATCCCACAGAGCGGCAAGTTTGTCTCAATTTAGCCAAAGCATTTCAAGGCGACACAGTATTTTTTATTACCCACCGTTTGAACACCGTGAGTAATGCAGATATCATTGTCGTGATGGATGGTGGCAGGGTGATAGAACAAGGAAGCCATCAAGAATTAATGGCTTCTAAAGGTCATTATTATTACCTGTATCAGCAACAAGAAGTAAATTTGTAATTATAGCGTTTCCTAATCTGCTGAGGTATAAATTTATCTGTGTTTATCTGTGTTCATCTGTGGTTAATTACTTCTTCCCATACCTCACTAAGGTGAAAACCGCTATAGTGGCACGGCATCAGCCGATTCTCGCCGTGCCTATATTAATCAGTTGTCAGTTGCTAAAAACTGCTGAACATTGACAACTAACATAATTACGAATGAGCAACTCAAAAAGTACTAATTCTCAATTCAATCATCCAACATCTAATAATCATTATGGCTCTCATAAACGGTAATAAACTCAACGGTAATCATAAAAATGGCAAGCATGAAAACGAAGCAAAGCAAGATTCACAGGTACTTACAAATCAAGGTAAAGCTGCTAAACAGCCATTAAATAACTCCAATAATTCTAACTTTGAACAGTCCGTTGTTTTACGGCAATCTCCAGTTTTTTCACGTACAATTATGGTGACTTTAGTGGGGTTAGCCTGCTTTGGAATTGGTTGGGCTTGTTTTGCCAAAATCGAGCAAGTAGTACCAGCGACAGGTCAATTAAAGCCAGAAGGTACGGTTAAAGAAGTTCAAGCTCCTGTGAGTGGAGTAGTCAAAGAGCTTTATGTAAAAGATGGACAACAGGTAAAGCCAGGAGATTTGCTGCTGACTTTCGACTCCATCGCCACCGTTGCTGAATTAAATTCCTTAAACAAAATTCGCACTGCATTAACTCAAGAAAATCAGATTTATCGTAGATTAATGAGAGCAAGTTCCGGCGTAGCATCTGAACTGCAATTTTTAAGCGGAAAACTGCCACAAGAAACAGCTTTTCTCCTAAAAAGCCGGGCGTCCTTAGTTGCAGAAAATCAATTATTGCGAACTCAATTAGAAAATTTTGGTACAGGTGCAGGACTAGGAGCAGATGAACTAGAACGTATACAAGTTGCCAAAAGAGAATTAGACTCTCGCTCAGCAGCAGCGCAATTAGAAGTAGAAAAAACCAAAAAACAACTAGCTCAAAATCAAGTAAAACTAGAAGACACTAAAGCAAGTTTAGCTATTCAAGAACGGATTTTAAATAAACTTAAAATCTTAGCAGAAGAAGGCGGTATTTCTCAGCTTCAGTATCTAAACCAGCAGCAACAAGTACAAAATCTTGCAGCAGAAGTAGCACAATTATTTCAAGAAGGGCAACGCCTCAAGTTTGATATTGAAAAGGGGCGGCAAGACTTAAACAATACTGTGGCTGTTTCTGATAAAGTTATTTTAGATAAGATAGGTGACAATAAAAAAAGCATTGCTGAAATCGATAGCCAATTCATGAAAGTTGTGCTGGAAAATGAACAACGTTTGGCAGATGTCAATAGCAAAATCTCTCAAACACAGCTAAATGTTAAATATCAAGAACTTCGCGCTCCTGTAGCCGGAACAGTTTTTGATTTGCAAGCTAAAAACCCTGGCTTTGTGGCGAATAGTACGCAAAAACTCCTCCAAATTGTGCCAAATGATAACTACATAGCTGAAGTTTTCATTACTAACAAAGATATTGGTTTTGTACGCAAAGGCATGAAGGTAGATGTGAGGATTGACTCTTTTCCTTACAGCGAGTTTGGCGATATCAAAGGAGAAGTACTTGGGATAGGGTCAGATGCATTACCGCCAGATGAAACACATCAGTTTTATCGATTTCCAGCAAAAATCCAATTAGATAAACAATCTTTGCAAATTAGGGATGAAAACGTCTCCTTACAGTCAGGGATGTCGATTAGTGCCAATATTAAAGTACGCGAAGAACGAACAGTGATGAGTTTGTTCACCGAGTTGTTTACCAAACAAGTTGAGACTCTCAAAGAAGTACGTTAATATTTCAGATTAGAAGGCATTAGGGAAGAGGTAATTAGTAAAGCTGTAGTTTATATTAAGAAATATTGCCAATTCCCAACCTCTAATCTAAAGTTCAAAATGGTTTACCCCCAACGCATCGAACCCGCTCCCGGACAAGAATCAGTTTGGGATTACCCTCGTCCCCCGCGTCTGGAGGACACAAATAAACATATCCAGATTATTTTTAACGGCGTTACAATTGCAGATACCCGCAGTGCCAAGCGTGTTTTAGAAACTAGTCATCCACCTTCTTACTACATCCCTCCTGCGGATATCGAAATGGAATATTTGCTTTTGACGCCGCAATCTAGCTTTTGTGAGTGGAAAGGACGAGCGGGTTATTACACAATCAGTGTAAATGATAAAGAAGTCCAGAATGCCGCTTGGTTCTACCCCAACCCCACACCAGACTTTGCATCTATTAAAGACTACGTAGCTTTTTATGTTCATCTCATGGATGCTTGTTATGTCAATGGCGAAAAAGTACAACCGCAACCAGGTAACTTCTACGGTGGTTGGGTAACTAGCGATATCGTCGGGCCGTTCAAAGGTGGCCCTGGCTCTTGGGGATGGTGAGCCTCATTCAGTTTTTTTACAGCAAATATTCCTTGTTTGTAGGGTGGGCATTGTAATGCCCGCCCTACTGTGGTTTATTCAGATAAAACCCGCTGTAAATGTAGAATAGCCTAACACAACCTATATGACTAAAGTCATTAATTTAGATGACTTTAGGCAATAAGAGTAACAGATTTTTTAAATTAGCATTAAATCATAAGTTGAATTTGCAAGTAAAAATATATCAAATTTGTAACTACCGCAGATTTTATATGAGATATCTTGCAAAATACCTATTTTGCTAATAATGGGAAAATTGCAGCGATTAATAATTATTTTAAGCATAGTTGGTGTGTGTACTGCTTGTGATGCCACACAGCAGAATTCTACCCCAGACACTTCTGTAAAACCTGCTCCAGTTGCATCTGTTGTGGCGTTGGGACGGATTGAACCTGAAGGTGAAGTAATTAAACTTTCAGTAGCCAATGCCCAAGATAGCCGTATTAACCAAATTTTAGTTAAGGAAGGTGACTTTGTAAAAGCAAATCAGATAATTGCAATTTTGCAAGGAATTGATAGTAGTGAAGCCGCTTTAAGAGATGCTCTTGCAGAGATGCAGCTTAGAAAAGCAGAACTTACAAAAGTGCAGCAAGGAGAAGCCAAGAAAGCACAACTGAGGATGCAAGAGGCGGCGATCGCACGCTTACAAGCACAAGTTGATACAGAAGTCAAGCAAAGAAAAGCTGTGATTTCTAGTGCAAAAGCAGCTTTATATGAAGCTCAACTAACTTTTGAGCGTCGGCAAACTTTAGCGAACCAAGGAGCAATCTCTCGTGCAGATAGAGATGTAGCACAGCGTGAGCTAGCAACTGCCCAAGCTACTCTAGTTGAGAGAAAAGCAGACTTAGAGCAAACCACAGAAACCCTCTCAGCAGAAATTACCCAGGAAAAAGAAAGGCTAGCAGAACTCCTAGAGGTACGACCAGTAGACATCAAGATTGCTCAGTTGCAATTTGAGAAAGCTAGGATTGCAGTTGAGCAAAGAAAAGCAGATTTAGAAAATACTAAAGTCCGAGCGCCCATAGCGGGACAAATTCTGAGAATTAACACTCGCATTGGCGAGCAAGTTAACACAGATCAAGGCATTGTAGAATTGGCTCAGACTAACCACATGTTTGCAGTTGCCGAAATTTCTGAGACTGATATTGGCAAAGTTCGTCCTGGACAACGGGCAACTATTACTAGCGAGTATGGCGGTTTTCCAAATGAAATTCGTGGCGCAGTCGAACATATTGGTTTACAAATCGGTCGAAAATCACTCCAAGATGCTGCTGGCAACAGCCCAACCACCGATCAAAATGCACGTATCGTTGCAGTCAAAGTTCGCATTGATAAACAAGATAGTTCTAAAGTTGCTGGACTGACAAATATGCAAGTAAGAGTGAAGCTTAACTTACAGCAAATAAATCAAATAAGTGCTAATAAGTAGTTGCTACCTGTTAACTATTTTGGTCAGCTTTTGACTTTTTCAAACACTTTTACACAAATTATTCTTTACTTTTTCTTGAGAAAATTATCCTTTTTACATTAATCTTGTTATGACCAATATTACTTTGATAACAAATCAGCAGATTGAAGTAATTCCTATCAAAACCATTTATTCAAGTCCCTAATGAGTAAACAAATCAGTTTAAACTGATTTGACGAATAATTGGATCTATTTTATTAGAGTTTAACTCTTAGGGATGAAATGGATTCCCAGGTGCTAGCCCAAAAGTAATTGTTCTTTTCAATTAAGTGAAATTCGAGAGGAAGAGTGAGGTTATGAACGAGTACATTGCACATGGGTTTACTGATTCTAACGTAATTATCAATCAGCTAGAGTTGTTCTTGTCAATTATGCTGGTAATTATGATTTTTGAAGTTTTTATCGACTTTTTTGCTAGGAAAAAGCGAGATTACAAAGAAACTTTAGCTAATTTTGGTGTCAGTGTAGGGAACCAAATCATTGGTAGTACTGCTGGAAAAATTGTTGCTGGAATTGGAGTCTTATTCTTTTCAAATATAAGTCTCTTTAAATTTGAAGTGAATTGGTGGACATGGATTCTAGCATTATTGATTGTAGATTTATCCTACTACTGGCTGCATCGAACCGAACACCGAGTACGAGTATTATGGATGAATCATAATGTGCATCATAGTTCTACTGATTTCAATCTTTCAACATCAGTTCGACAAGGATGGTTTGATGACTTTACTTTGTGGACATTATTAATCCCCGCAGTCTACTTGGGCTTCAATCCTTTGCAATGCATTTTAGCTGGTCAAATTGTCGCACTATACCAAATCTGGGTACATACCCAGAAAGTTGGTAAATTAGGATTCTTAGATGGGATATTAAATACCCCTTCTCTTCATCGAGTTCATCATGGTTCAAATCAGAAGTATATCGATAAAAACTACGGCGGAATGCTCATAATTTGGGATAGGTTATTCGGAACATATGAGCCTGAAACCGAAAAAGTTGTTTACGGACTTACTGAAAATGTCAATACCCATAATCCACTCAAGATTAACTTTATTGAACACTTCAGGACTTTATCCCTATTCAGAAAATCTCAAGGTTTTATGGAAAAGCTTCAGAGTATATTTGGGCCTCCAGAGTGGAAGCCTAAAGCGCTTATGGACAAACGTAATTAACTGTCTGTTTTTTCAAACATCTAATTGATTTGTAGGGTTGTCAACTATTAACTGTTTGTAGCTGTATCTAGTATTTAAGAGCAGCTACAACGTTATAGCTACAACGTTATCAAGCTGTCTCTATGAAACAATTACATGTTTGCTAGTAATGCATTTACACAAGCATTTATGTACGACTATTGTTTACATCCTATTAAGAATTGCTGTATATGTCATCTTCTACTTCTTTGCCAATGAAATTTTCTGGATTCAAATCCTTTTTCGATAAATTTTTAGGTGAGCGTCCCCTTGCAATAGCACAACTATCTCATCAAAAAGTTCGCCTAACTGTGGCAATGGGTGGAATTGCTTTTGCTAACGTACTAATTTTTATGCAATTAGGTTTCTTGTCACTTTTTAGCGGTGGAGCAACCGCGTTACCCAAAAGCATGAAAGGGGATTTATTCTTACTAAATTCCACTACAGAATTCTTAGGTTCTAATGGTTTTGATCTCATTCGTTTATATCAAGCAGCAGGAATCAAAGGCGTTGTTAACACTACTCCGGTTTATATAAGTACGGCAACGCCTTGGGCATATTCTCAGCAAAAAAAATCTTTTGAAGCCCGCGTTTATGCCTTTAACCCTTCGCAACAAGTATTTTCTATTCCAGAGGTTATTAAACAACAATCTCTCCTTAATATCCCTAATAGTGTTTTATTTGATCGTATGGCTAAACCTGACTTTGGCCCGATTCCCCGACTCTTTACCAATAAAGGCAATGTGACTGCTGTACTTAACAATCGCCGGATTTCTGTTATAGGGCTATTTAATTTGGGAAATTCTTTTTTCTTAGGTTCAGGTAATCTGATAATGAGTGAAGCCACATATACAAATTTGTTTGGACAAAGTGCTCTAAATCAAGTCAGTATTGGAGTAGTAAATTTAGAAAATAACGCTGATATAAAAGCAGTTAAAAAAGCAATTGAAGCAAATGTTCCTGGCATCAAAGCATATACCCATGAAGAACTGATTAGAAAAGAATTAAAGTTTCAAGAAACTACTGCCGTTGGCCCAATTTTCAGTTTTGGTGCGATTATGGGGTTTATTGTAGGGGTTGTAATTGTCTATCAAGTTCTCTACGCCGATGTTAACGATCACTTGGCAGAGTACGCTACGCTCAAAGCAATAGGTTATTCTGATATCGCACTCCTAGGAGTAATTTTTTCAGAAGCAATTATTCTTGCCATATTAGGATTTATTCCTGGACTTACTGTCTCTTTTTGGATGTACGGCTTTCTTGGTAATCTGACGCGCTTAGAATTGATCATGAATGCTGAGATAGTAGCAACTGTTTTTATTCTCACCATTGTTATGTGTATCATGTCTGCGGCGATCGCTTCAGGAAAACTTCGTTCTGCTGACCCAGCTGATGTTTTTTGAATTTGCGTGTTCAAAACTCTATTTTACTAGTTTAGGACTACCCAAAAATATGACAAGTCACAAACGGGTTGTTTTAACAGCTTTCGGTACTCTTGGTGATCTATATCCGGCAATGATAATTGCACTTGAACTACAGAACCGTGGACATCACGTTGTTATTGCTACTACCGAAGGTTATCGTTCTAAAGTAGAAGAAATTGGTATTAGCTTTCATGCCCTGCGTCCTAAAATCCCCCCTAGCATGGGTGCGGAATGGACAAGTCTACTTTTAGATCCTTTTATTCATGATCAGGGCTTAATGGACTTATTCTGTTCAACCCAAAAACAAACTTATGATGATTTGATTAAAGCAGTCCAGGGAGCTGATTTGTTGGTATCTATAAACTGCACAGTTGTTGTTGCGCCACTCGTTGCTCAAAAGACCAAGATACGCTGGATATCTTGCATTGCAGATCCGTTTTACATTGCCGAAGATTACTTGGGAATAACGCCATTTGCCTGGGTGAATCTTGCTTTTATTGAGTTGATGACGTTTTTTGTATCTTTCGTGGCGTCCGTGCAGTTAATACACAAACATATTTCTCAGTTACGGGCAGAGTTAGGACTCCTACCAGTCAAACGACATACGTTTTTCTCAGACCTATTTTCGCCAGAGTTAGTACTAGCATTGTATTCGCCCGTAATCGCAAAGCGGCGCTCTAATTACCCTGCCAATACTCAAATCACGGGTTTCACTTTTGACCGCCAACTCCCCGATCAACAACTCTCTCCAACACTGTTAGAGTTCCTAGATTCTGGTTCTCCACCCATTGTTTTTACGCTAGGTTCTTCAGCAGTTTACGCTGTGGATGCAGAAAAATTTTATACTCAAAGTGTGATAGCTGCTCAAAAGTTAGGCTATCGCGCTGTTCTGCTAGTTAATAATACGCAAAATTTACCATCGAAGCCATTACCAAAGGGTATAATTGCGGTCAATTATGCACCACATTCGGAAATTTTCCCTCGTGCTGCGTTAATCGTCCATCAAAGTGGAATGGGCACAACAGCACAAGCATTATTGGCTGGAATTCCCATGTTGTTAGTACCGTACGAGTATGAGCAACCCGATACTGCGGCCCGCCTTGTTCGCTTGGGTGTGGGGCGTATACTCAAGCCACAACAGTACCACGCGGATCGTGTAGCAATTGAGCTAAACAAATTGCTGACTCAACCTCAATATAAAGTGAAGGCATTAGAAGTGCGAAATCGCATTCAGTCGGAGAAAGGAGTACGAAATGCCTGTGATGCGATTGAAAAACACCTCAGTCTAAATTGCTTAACAGTTGAAGGGACGACAAGATAGTTAAAATCCTTGCCGTATAAGTGTCATGAGTTTTGAATAATGAATACAACTTTTTTAAAACCTAATCCTGTAATTTCTATCCGAAGTCTTAACCATAGTTTTGGCAATGGAGCCTTGCAGAAACCCGTACTTATGGATATTAACTTGAATGTTAATCCAGGAGAAATTGTAATTTTGACTGGTCATTCTGGTAGTGGTAAAACAACGTTACTCACTTTGATCGGTGCATTACGCTCAATGCAAGAAGGTAGTCTACAAGTTTTGGGTCACGAGTTGAGGGCAGCTAGTAAGAACAAACTTATACAGGTTCGCAGTCAAATTGGGTTTATTTTCCAGGCGCATAATTTGCTTAAGTGTCTCACTGTTTGGGAAAATGTTTCTATGTCACTAAAGCTACACAAAAATCTTTCTGGGAGTCAACGTAAAGAATACTCAGTAGCAATGTTAGAAGCAGTGGGTTTGGGAGAGCGTGTAAATTATTATCCAGAAAATATTTCTGGTGGACAGAAGCAGAGAGTTGCGATCGCTCGTGCGTTAGTGAGTCAGCCAAAGTTGGTTTTGGCAGATGAACCAACGGCTGCTCTTGATAGTAAATCTGGTCGAGATGTGGCAGATATTATGCAGCGACTAGCGAAGGAACAGAAATGCGCTATTTTACTTGTAACTCACGATAATCGAATTTTAGATATTGCTGATCGGATTATCCACATGGAAGATGGTCACATTAAGCAATTAGAAATTTGACTTATTTAATAGCTATTTATAAATTAAGCACATGAACTTATAACTAACTCGATTGCATGAAAAAGCCCAGTTTCTTAAATGATAGCTTATCAAGCTGTGCAGCACTTTTGACGTTAATATAGATGCCCTATTTTCTAGAGCATAAACTAATTTTTTAAGTAAAGTTATTCACTTAGTTTTCTCAACTAAATAACATGAATCTAATCTGGTTCCTAGTCCGTACTTCCTGGCGTTTAATAGTAATTTCTCTTTTTTTAGGTACTATCAGTGGTGCTTGCAGTGTTTTGCTCATTGCCCTGGTCAACGACACTATTAATGCTAATCATCCAGTTAACAATCAACTTCTCTGGAATTTTATTCAGTTGTTAATTGTGATGATGATTACAGGAACACTTTCTCAATATTTTCTGGTTCGCCTATCTCAATCAGCTGTTGTTAGACTCAGGCAACGTCTAGTAGATTGGATATTAGCTTGTCCTTTACGTTACTTGGAAGAATTGGGAGCTAGTCGGTTACTAGCAACCTTGACAGACGATGTGGACAAAATTTCTGATTCTGCGATCGTCTTGCCATTTCTGTTTATTGATTTTGCGCTAATTATTGGTTGTTTAGTCTATCTAAGCATTCTTTCATGGCAAATCTTTCTGGGTATATTCATCTTTCTTTTGCTAGCAGTAGTAGTAATTCAGGTTTTTCTCACAAGGTCTGAAAAATGGATGGGACTTGCCCGCGAACAGCAAGATTATATGTTCAGGCATTTTCAAACAATCATAGATGGTATTAAAGAACTCAAACTAAACAGCTATCGTCGTCAAGCCTTTGTAACACAAGAATTTCAAATCACGGCGGAGTCTCGACGGCGTTACAACGTCATTAGTATTACTCTTCTAGGATTTACCTCTTATCTTGGTCAACTGTTCTTTTTTGGTATCTTAGGTATGTTACTTTTTGTTATTCCAAAACTTACAGGAATTAACACAACAGTACTGTCTGGATATGCTCTGGTAATAACTTTTTTAAACGATCCAATTTCAAACATTTTGCAGATGTTTCCACAGATGATCCAGGGAAGTGTTGCAATCAATAAAATTCGCAATCTAGGATTAGCTCTAGCCAGTCGTTCTGAAGTTATTTCAAACGAACCCATTAATTCACCACCAGTTTTTCATAGTTTGGAACTAGTTGATGTAAAGTATTCATATCTTCGAGAGGGTGAAGCCAAAAATTTTTTACTAGGCCCAATTAATCTGACATTTCGTCCAGGAAGCCTGATTTTTATCATTGGCGGTAATGGCAGTGGTAAATCCTCACTTGCCAAACTAATTACGGGTTTATATGTTCCAGAGTCCGGTGAAATTATTCTGGACGGTAAACCAATAACAGAAGAAAATCGAGAGCAATACCGCCAGTTATTTTCTACTGTATTTTCTGATTTTTATTTATTTGAAAGGTTCTTTGGTATTAGTTCTGATAATCTGAATGCTGAAGCTTTTAAGTATTTACAAAAGCTTCAACTAGAACATAAGGTTGAGATTAAGGAAGGTTCACTATCAACTATAAATCTTTCTCACGGGCAACGTAAGAGACTGGCACTTCTAACAGCATACTTAGAAAATCGCCCAATTTATTTATTTGATGAGTGGGCTGCCGATCAAGATCCTTACTTTCGAGAGATATTTTACAAACAGCTTTTACCGGAACTCAAGCATCAAGGCAAAACTATACTAGCCATTACGCATGATGATCGCTATTTCTATTTAGCAGATCAACTAATTAAGCTAGATTATGGCAAGGTAGTTGAGAGGTAGAAATTAGTATACTAACAAAAATTTACTAACTCAACACTGATGAATGAAATCAAGAGCACTTTTCCTTCTGTTCGCCGTACTATTCTATATGCTGAATGGACACTTTTGCTTGTTACTACTTTTATCTGTTTAACAAGTAGCGCAATTTATTACTTACCAAATACACCTAAAATAGCAATTATACCATTTGTTTTCGCTTTTGCTTTATTAAGCCTAATATTTCCAATTAAGCACAATATTAATCACAGAAGAGCATACATTTTTTTAGAAATTTTACTATTGCTATCCATCCGGTTAATTGGTTTTAATCTAGATACAATATTAGTTCATATCATTATTGCCAAAAGTTGCTTTTTATTGGGACGCAAAGATGTAATTCTCACCGTAATAGCAACAGGATTAGCTTGGAGTCTCATATCGTTTTCGACTTTTCCGCGAGCAATCGAGTGGTTAAGTTCTGTTAGTCCTCCAACTGCGGAGGATACTAAGCAAATTATTATAGACTCTCTAATTCAAGATGTTGGTTATTATTTAGCAGCTAGTGTGTTTGTAATTCTAATGAGCTTTGTTGTACTCGCAGAACAAAAAAGCCGTCAGCAAGCAGTTGCTCTTGCTCAAGAAGTAGAAGTGTTAGCAGCAACTTTGGAGCGTACCCGCATTGCTAGAGAAGTCCATGATACTTTGGGACACACGCTTACTACTCTTGATGTGCAATTAGAATTGGTACAGAGATTACGCCAGCGCAAACCCGAACAAGCTATACAAGCTCTAGATACTGCTAAAATTCTTGCAAAACAATGTTTACAAGATGTGCGTATTGCAGTACAAACAATGCGCTCAAAAGATTTTGATCTCAATGAAGCTTTGAGTACTTTAGTAGAACAGGTGAAACAAAACCAAAGCTTTATAATTCGTATGGATGTGAATATGCCAGAATTGCCTCTTCAAACTAGCCATCAACTTTATTGCATTGTGCAGGAAGGACTGACTAATATTCAAAAACACGCTCATGCTTCTTGTGTAACGCTACGGGGTTACTCTACTGTTTCTGCTATTATCCTGGAATTAACTGATGATGGTAGAGGCTTTGATAGTGAGCTTCCTCGTTCTGGGTTTGGGCTGCGGGGAATGCAAGAACGGGTGCAATTACTAGGTGGCGAACTTAAAATTAATACTGAGCCAAATAAAGGTACTGCTATTCAGGTAATGGTTCCACTACACGAGAGTTAGCCTTGCAAAACTTTAAGCAGAGAAATAGTGATATTGTTGCAGAATTGTCTTTCATGTTTCTTATGCTTGGTAGATGAGTCGTTGAGGTGATACTTCTTCAATTGACAAGCGATCGCGGTGTAAATCGCCATATAAGTTGAGGTAATCAATTTCATTCGGCTTCAGTTTGCCTTGTTTGACATCTGCGATCGCAGTATCTATGTGTTCCCGCTTTTCCGGGCCCATCAAGGTAACATCCACACAGTTTTGGCTCAAAGAGTAGCGATATAAATCGGGAACTGAAGGTAGCCAACAATCTTTTGGTAAACCTGCGGGAGTTTCCCAAAGAGGATCCAACATCCCAGCAGACTTAAATGTTACAATTCCTGGTCGTTGAGGGTTGTTAGCATCCAGGTGCTTGAAGACATCTAATTAGACTTTACAAACATTACTCTAAGCGCAAATCAGGAACCCCGGTTTATTTGAAAAACCGGGGTTCTCATATCCTGATTTAAGTTATGGCGTAACCTTTACTTTGACATTAGAGGCTCTTTAGCTAAGAAATAATCGTAGGCGAAAAGACCTATAATTACGATGGCGATCGCAATAAGCCCTGCTAACCCAGTCATCCCAACTGTTAAATCGTTTCCTCCCTTAATTAGCGAAATAGGGAGTACAGCAAGTGCATTAGTTGTGCCATGCATAATAGCTGCCGCAATCACTGATTTTGATTTGATTCTGATGTAACTATATATAGGGGATAACAACAAAGTCAAAATTGTCATCATGAACACGCCAATTTGAGGATGTTGAGGATAATTATGTCCTTGCAAAACTAGTGGAGCGTGCCATACTCCCCAAGTTAAACCGATAATTGCTGATGACTTCCAAAAACTCATAAAATTGAGTTCTGTTTGCATAAGTCCTCGCCAGCCTAATTCTTCACCAAAACCAAATACTGCGTTGATGGTAACACCGGCAATCAAACCTTCTAATATGTTTGTCAATATGAAGGCATAGCTTGGCACAGCAGCTAAATCGCTTTGGATTTGTTTTAATTGTTCTGGCGTAACGATAGATTTAATCCGCTCTAATACCTCTGACGTGGTTGGAGAGTATTCAACACCAGGAAACAGTAAGCTAATGCCTAAAGTAGCAAACACAATTATCAAAGGTAGTAGCCATGCTACCAAAAACCACTTATTTAACTTCCAAGATAACCCTAAAGATTTTAAAGATTCTCTGTAAATAAATTTCTGGGTAATAATAGCAATAAGCATAGGTATAAACATATAAATCGCAGTTACAATCAGTGCGTTAGGCATGACCCATTTCCCGCCTAGTGCAAAGTAAAGAACTATCAGAAGATAATTACTTAGGAAAGTAAAAACAATAAATAGCAAAGCTTTTTTGATGTTTTTATTCATTACTTCACTTATTTTGATTAATTTTGATATTGTGCATAAATTTTTTATAGAAAAATCTTACGTGATAATTTTAATAAAAAGGCTGGTGAATAGATATAACAAGCTTTGCAGTCTTGAATCATTTGCCGCCATGAATGTTTGAATTAGTATTTTATTTTACTGAATTAACAGGTAAGAAATGGGTAATAATTGGCATCTTTTCTGATCTGGAATAGTAAATCAAGATTTTAGAATTTTTTTGTCTGAACAAACGTGTTATTCTCTGTATTAGGCTTTGGTTTACAGGACAACCCCATCTGTTTTAGCAAGCGATTAATATGGCGATCGCTTAAATCAATTCCAAATTCTTTCGACAGATGTTTATTCAGCCAATTCCCTGTTCAGCGCGTAAAAGGATAGCTATAATCACAAGGGCTATGGCTTACTAGAAAGAATCTCTTCAATTATTTCAGTAATTTTGAAGGATAGCTTGATTTGATGAAGAACATCTTTGCTGTTAATGATGGCTGTCTCTGACATGATGTTTCTCCTAGCTTATTCATTTTTTGTCAATTTTAGAATAAATAAAATATAGAGTACTCAATCAAAGGAGATCATAATTGGGCTAACGAAAGCCTGCTGTTCTTGGAAAGCACGCACCATATATAACCCAAAAAACAGGGTAATCGTTATCACAATCAGTAACGTTAATTATTCATTGGTAGGTTTCCTAAAAACCCTCCCGTAGAAGCAAAAGGTTTTGACAGACTCCACCACACTGGAAAGCTAATCTTTAAAGAATTTAGTATGTAAGTGATATTATCATGAAACAATTTTTCTAGCACTAAATTTCGGGAGATTATTGCAAAAATTCTTAATAACCTGAAAACCCTTCTAAAAAACCACCTTTCATACGACCGCTTTAAAAGCTTGGGTAATAAATCGACTTGCTCCCATGAACCTGTCCTTTACGAATCATATACATCGTTTTATAACCAATGAGTGTGATTCCCATTGTGTGAAATGATTTAAAATCCCAATACTGATTTGAGCGATCATTTGATAAATCAATGAACTGATTCGATATACCTATTTAAGTACTTGATTCGCCGTAATTCACACTTACTGGCTAAGTTTCTTTCTTTTTTATGCTCATCAATTGCAATTAGATCAGCAACATTTCTCTTTACATTAATTGCTCTATAAGCCCTATTGTTACGAGCTTTCAGAGCTTTTCAGAAAAAGTAGTGCTATTTAAATATTATGTTCGGAGTTCATTTACGATTTGCCAGAGAGCACCATCATTGATATAAGTTTTACTTTTACCAGACGAGCTTCAGTTCTTGCAACAGAACTAGCTCAAATCAAAAAGGTACTTGTGTAACTATACAGACATTCAAATTTAGTTAATCATACTTCTATGACATTTAATCAAGCACTGAATACCAATAACTGTCGAGTCTAGCATGCTTAACGCTTCCCGATGACGGTTAGGCAAGTAGTATGAATTGTATCTTTTCGCAAATTCTCTAACCAACATAAAAAGGTTTGGCAATTATGAACGCAAAAGACATGAAGATTGAAAAATAATGTCGTATGGTAGACAGCTTCAAATATTTAGCTGATATCACTTAATAACTGACAGTACTTTTGTATTGTCTTATTAAAGTAGTGTTGTGCTTGTTCTAGCCTGAGTCATCTCGCAAATACACAACTGCAACTTCATGATTGATAATGGTCTTTTTCCTAAAACAAATATTGCTCATACACCCTTGAAATGGAAAGGGTCAGATTATCTGCTCAAGACAGATGCAAAGCAAATTGAGCACTGTTTACACGATATAGACACACCATTCTATATATTGCACACTGGTTCTAGTATTGCGCTTGCAACAGGTGGAGAAATCTCGCCTACAGGAAATTACAATTGCTTAGGCTTAATACCTGCTTTTAATTCTGCGTGCCTTGGTAGTGATGCTTTTAAAAAAGCTCACGGCACAAATTATGCATACCAAGCAGGGGCTATGGCTAATGGTATTGCTTCCATTGATTTGGTAACTTCTCTAGGTAAAAAAGGATATTTAAGCTCGTTTGGCGCAGCAGGTTTACCTTTGAAGAGAGTGGAAGAAGCTATCACAACTCTCCAAGCTACTCTTCATGATGCTCCTTATGCTTTCAATCTTATTCACAGTCCTTCCGAACCCAACTTGGAAAGAGAATGTGTGGAATTGTATTTGAAGTATGGAATAAAAACGGTAGAAGCGTCTGCTTTTATGAACTTAACGCCTAATATCGTTTATTATCGCGCTGCTGGACTCTCCCAAGGTAGTGATGGCGAGATTGTAGCTAAAAATAACATTATCGCTAAAATTTCTCGCAGAGAAGTTGCGGAAGTCTTCATGAAGCCAGCACCAGAGAAGATACTGGAAGATTTGGTATCAAAAGGTCTAATTACTACAGAGCAAAGTGCTTTGGCTCAAAAAGTTCCTGTAGCTAGTGATATCACTGTAGAAGCCGATTCAGCGGGGCATACAGATAACAGACCACTTGTTTGTTTACTACCTTTGATTCAAGAGATTAGAAACCGCATCCAACAAGAGTATAAGTACGAAAAAAACATTAGAGTAGGAGCCGGAGGGGGAATAAGCACACCCCAAGCGGCCTTAGCTGCTTTTGCGATGGGAGCAGACTACATAGTAACTGGTTCGGTGAATCAAGCCTGTAGAGAGTCTGGAGCATCGGAAATCGTCAAAGCCGCGTTAGCCCAAGCAGACATTGTAGATTTTGCTATGGCTCCTGCCGCAGATATGTTTGAAATGGGCGTAAAAGTACAAGTCCTCAAAAGAGGAACGCTTTTTGCTATGCGTGCCCAGAAACTTTATGAAATTTATCGGCAATATGATTCTATCGATGAAATTCCGTTGATAGAAAGGAAAAAAATTGAAGAACAGTTGTTTCAAAAAAACTTAGATACGGTGTGGGATGAAACTGTTCAGTTTTTCCAAGAGCGTGATCCTAGTCAAATTCAGAAAGCTTTAGAAAACCCCAAGAAAAAAATGGCCCTAATTTTTAGGTGGTATTTGGGAAAATCATCTTTTTGGGCTAAAGCTGGAATGCAAGAAAGAAAAATGGATTATCAAGTATGGTGTGGCCCAGCAATGGGAGCATTCAATGAGTGGGTAAAGGGTTCTTACTTAGAAAAACCAGAAAACCGTCATGTTATTGATATTGCTGACCATTTGATGAAAGGGGCTGCTTATCTCTTCCGTATCCGTCAACTTAATAGTTTAGGAGTGAATTATGTTGATAGTTACGGAACTTATAAAGTAACACCATAATCTTTGCTTTTTCTTGCTCTACGTAATTGGAACAACAAAGCATTAATCCAATTATCAAGGCTTGCATTTTTCTAAAAAGTCCTTGTTTTGATGGGACTTCTCTGGAAATAAATCGTTTCTAATTATTCGCTCAACTTTTAGCAGGTTAGGTATAAGCAATGCCAAAACTTAAATTTCCTCAATCTCAACAAGCAGCTAGTCAGGTAAAAAAATATTTACCTGGAGGAGTTCATTATAATTTTCGGTATGAAGGCAAAGATACCATCATCCCTTTTAATAGAGGAAAAGGCTCAAGGGTATGGGATTTAGACAATAATGAACACCTTGATTTATTTTGTAAATTTGGTGCTTTGATTGTCGGACACCAAAATGAAGAATATAATGCAAAGTTAATTTACTACATCAATAAAGTACTTTCCGTAGACCAATGCGATTTGGAAGAACGTGTTTGTGAACGGATTATTCATCATGTGCCTAGTGCCGAAATGGTACGTTTCGGGCTGAGTGGTACAGAAGCCGTGCAAAATGCTATTAGGCTTGCGAGAGCCTATACAGGTAAGCCCAAATTTGTCCGGTTCCAAGGGCATTATCACGGTAATGCAGACAATATTATGGGTGGTAAGCCAACATCTTCTGAGTATCCTGCTCCTGTTGAATATGAAGGAGATTACATGGGTACTGATGGACGTGCTCCTAACATTTTGGAGGAGCAGTCTTTCCTCATCCCCTGGAATAATATCGATGCTTTAGAAAAGCTATTGCTATATCGCGGTGATGAAATTGGCGTTATTTTGATGGAGCCTATCTGTATCAATGGAGGCGGAATAGTACCCTCACCAGGATATTTAGAGAAGGTTAGAGAACTCTGCGATCAATATCACATAGCTCTTATATTTGATGAAGTGATTACTGGTTTTAGAGTCGCTTTAGGCGGGGCACAATCTCTGTTAGGTGTAACACCTGATATTACGGTTTTTGGCAAGGCAATGGGTGGAGGTGCTCTACCAATGTCTGCCATTGTCGGCAAGAAAGAAATTATGCAACTCTATACGGATAATAAAGTTATCCATGCCGGGACATTCAATGGTTATCCACTCGGATTAGCTGCTGTATTGGCAACTATTGAGTTGCTTGAAAATGACCCATCATGCTATGAGAGAATGGCGAATTACCTGACGCAAATAGGTCAGTCTCTTGTGGATGCCGCAAAAAATGTCGGAATACCAATGGTAGCTCAAGGTGTACCCGGTGTTTTAGTTTTCCATTCTGAGGCAGCACCACTTACTAAAGCAGAAAGTTACAACGAAACTACCAAGCTTCGGGATATTTTGATTACACGCCTTGCTAGGAACTATGGCATCCAATTTTCCCCAGTTTCTAGGTTTTTTAGTAATCTGCTCATGGATGACTCTGATGTAACTTTCTTTAAAGAAAGGATAGGTGAAGTCATGACTGATATCGCCAGAATTAACGAATTTTTGTAGGCTTTGACAAAATTACGAAAAATTGGCAAGGTCAAAGTGATTAATGCACTTTAGGGCATAGGGTGCGGAGTGTAATAGCACGCACAATTCCCTAACAATTTCATCAATTCAATCTTGTTTATTTGCTTCACGCACAGAGAAGTTGGAGCGGTTCCACCGCTCCGATAACTCTGGACTTAGCGGGTGGCTTGACTTGAGCAAAGTGTCCGTAGCGCAGAGAAAGAACGTAAAATTAAGACTTTTGCAAGATGGGTAACTGGTCATTGAATAAAGGGGCTTCTTGAGCGTTCTAGACAATGCATATTTTGAACTTGAGAACAATGCACAGTAACTATCAAATAAAAAGTCAAGATAGAATAGCAGTCGTTACCGGGGCAGCAGGCAGATTTGGACACCAGATTATACTGCAATTGTTGGCAGCAGGATTTTATGTAGCGGCAACAGATGCTTCTGAAGAAAAGCTGGCAAGCTTGCAGACTTATCTAGGGGCTTTTGAGAGACTCGGCTTAGTTTTTATGGATGCATGTAATTCGCAAAGCATTCAGAAAGCTGGTGAGCAGATTACTAATCTATTTGGAGAGCAAATTTCTGTTTTAGTTAACAATGCAGACATTTTAGAGCCTACTCCTATTTTGTCGTCGGAACATCACGATAAGGTCAGGGAAATTATCGATACCAATCTGATCGGAACTTATAATTGCACCAGCTTTTTCTCTAAGTTCATGGTCAAAAGGAAAAGTGGACGCATTATTAACATTGCTTCTATTGCAGGTACTTGGGGAGCGTCTTTTGCTTCTGCTTATGCTGCTTCTAAGGCTGGGATGATTGCTGCTTCTAGATCTTGGGCCAGGGAACTAGGTTCTTATGGTGTGTGTGTAAATGCGATCGCGCCAGGTAGCTGCCATACCAATACGCCAGAGAGTGCTGAGCAACAAAATCCTTCTGTTTCATTGAGAAAAAAGATATTGCTGGATTTTATTCCTGTTAGTCGTTTTGGCAATGCTGAAGATGTGGCTGAAGTCGTTCTATTTCTAGCCACATGTAAAACCAATTATCTCAACGGAGCGATACTTGATTTAGACGGTGGGATTAATAAGGGATAAATGAACTTATATAATCTAACTTTATTTGTGAAAGTTATATTTTTGATTTAACGAATTATCAATACTTTCAAAAAACAGATAACTAAGGATTTATATAGGAATTAGCAATACATTTTGAACTAAATCAAATGGACAGTAACTATCAAATGATTAATCAAGATAGAATAGCAGTCGTCACCGGGGCAGCCGGGGGATTTGGACAGCAAATTGTTCTGCAATTGTTGGCAGCAGGATTTTATGTGGCAGCAACAGATATTTTTGAAGACAAGTTAGAAAGCTTGCAGACTTATGTAGGATCTTCGGAGAAACTTGGCTTATTTGGTATGGATATATGTAATTTGCAAAGCATTCAAAAAGCTGGTGAGCAAATTACTAATTTATTTGGAGATAAGATTTTCGTTCTGGTTAATAATGCAGGCATTTTTGGGCGTACTCCAGTTTTGTTGACAGAATATCATGAGAAAGCGCGGCAAATAATCGATACCAATCTGATAGGAACTTACAATTGCACCAGCTTTTTCTCTAAGTTCATGGTTAAAAGGAAAAGTGGACGTGTTATTAATATTTCTTCTATGGCGGGTACTTGGGGAGCGTCCTTTGCTTCTGCTTATTCTGCTTCCAAGGCTGGGATGATTGCTGCTTCTAAATCTTGGGCCAGAGAACTAGGTACTTATGGCGTGTGTGTGAATGCGATCGCGCCAGGTATCTTCCAAACCAATATGTTAGAACGCGCCGAGGAAGACGAACGTTCTGTTTCTATGAAAAAAAAGATAGTGCTGGATTATATTCCTGCTGGTCGCTTTGGCAATTCTGAAGATGTGGCTGAAGTCGTTCTATTTTTAGCCACATGTAAAACTGATTATCTCAACGGAGCAATATTCGAGTTAGACGGTGGTCTGAACATCGGCACTTTAGAAAGTATACATTTGAGTTAAACATTGATTATGAATCAAGTAGATTGCAAAAATATTTTCATCACAGGTGTAACAGGGGTAGTAGGGGGAAGACTCCTATATGAAATTCTTGCCTCTACACAAGCAAATGTATATTGCTTAGTCAGAGCAGATAATGTCCAAAAAGCTAAACAAAGAATTGTTGATATTCTTGCAGTTTACGACCCACAACATAAAATATTTTCCCAGTTTGAATCAAGAACTAATGTTATAATTGGGGATATTACCAAGAAACACTTTGGGTTAACAACTGAAGATTATTCTCACCTTGTCCAGCAGATTGATCAAGTTTTTCACGTAGCTGCAAACGTTAACATGGTAGCTAGTTTTGAAAAATTAGCTGAGGTCAATCTTAGAGGCACTTCAGAAGTTATTGAATTTTGCTTAGCTGGTCAAATTCCCATGCTCCATACATCTAGCTATAGTGTTATAGGTAGTAAAACTATGGAGCCAGGTTTAGTATTTAAAGAAAGCGATCTTGATATTGGGCAGACTTTTGATAACCAAAATTATGAACACACAAAACTGCAAGCAGAGCAGCGAGTTCATGAGGCTGGAAATCGAGGACTAAAATGGGTAATTGTGAGACTTGGTGATATTCTCGGTGACAGTAAAACTGGTTGCTATCCGCTTACAGGTACAACGATTAAAGGCATATATTATGGTATTATTAAATCCATTGTTGACACAGGGCTATTCTTTTTCTTAAAAGATTATTTTTACATTACGCCAGTTGATTATGCGGCAGAATCTTCGCTTCATTTAGCGCTTAATCCAGAGGCTTACGGTAAAACTTTTCACATTATTAATCCAGACTGTAAATCATTTTACGATTTTGTTAATCTGATCGTGGATGTTGGCTACAGAGTCAAAATACTTCCCTATGAAAAATATATATCTCTGTTTAGAGATAATGCAGTCTTCAAAGAAGGGAAGATTTACAGTTCTTCTTTTGTTAACCTGTTGCTATTTTCGGATCTGATCACAGGTTCAGAATTATCTCCAGATTTGATAGATACTTCAGTGATCATTGATACGTCAAATGCCGAAGAATTTCTTTCAAAGGCTAATATTTACTGCCACAAGGTTGATATTGATTTACTCTCAACTTACTTGAAATATTGTGTAGAAAAAGGCTTTATAGCCTCTCCGGCTAACCAGTCTCCCTTAGCGACTATCAAATATTAACCTTCAGCAGATGGGTAGATATCGGGAAAGGTCGTAGTATCTCATCAAGCACAAATTCAAAATAGTTGAATGACAGATTTCCAGCACTATTATTAACTTAAAGAGGAAACCGATGACAAACAATTTGAGTACTTTGGATACAGCTACAACTAATACAACATCTCCTGTATGTTCTTACAATGAATGGGATCCGCTCGAAGAAGTCATCGTCGGCATTGTCGATGGGGCGATGGTTCCATCCTGGCATACCATCTATCGGGTAACAATACCTGGTGGTCAGGATAAAGAAGTGAATGAAATGAGCAAGCAGATAGAGCAATATCGGCTTCCTTATCCAAAGAGGATGATTGAGGCTGCTACTAAGAACCTCAAAGAATTCGTCCATATTCTCGAATCTGAGGGAGTTGTAGTACGTCGTCCTGATGTTGTCAACCATTCTGCATCCTTTAACACACCTGCTTGGAAGATACTTAATGGCTTCTGTTCTGCAAATCCTCGTGACGTATTTATAGTTATTGGGAATGAGATTATTGAGGCTCCTATGGCCGATAGGGGTCGTTATTTTGAAACTTGGGGCTATCGTTCTCTGCTCAAAGAGTACTTTAAGGGAGGAGCTAAGTGGACTGCGGTTCCTAGACCACAACTACTTGATGAACTCTATGATCAAGATTACAAGTTTCCGGCTCCTGGCGAGAAGATGCGCTATGTAATCAACGAGTTTGAGCCTACCTTTGATGCAGCGGACTTTGTGCGCTTTGGTCGGGATATTGTTGTACAGAAGAGTCATGTTACCAATAGCTTTGGTATTGCTTGGTTGCAACGTCACATAGGTGATGACTATCGCATACATGTGGTAGATTCCCTTTGTCCACAAGCATTACACATCGATACGACCTTGGTTCCCCTCGCTCCAGGGAAGGTATTAGTGAATCCGGTTAACTTAGATGTTAATAAACTTCCTGACTTCTTAAAATCTTGGGATATATTGATTGCACCTGAACCTAATAGAACTCCCAAGACACTTTATGGAACAAATGTAATCAGCCATTGGGTAAACATGAATGTACTGAGTATAGACGAGGAGAGAGTCGTCGTTGAAAAATCTCAGGAGTACATGATTAAAGCACTAAAAGACTGGGGATTTAAACCCATCGTATGTGAGTTTGAAGATTATTATCCATTCTTAGGTTCTTTCCATTGTTCAACACTTGATGTTCGTAGGCGCGGTGTACTCAAGTCTTATGCTTAATCATTTTTTTGAATAGTCCCTTTTTTTAGATCTTGCACCAGTCTCAAAAACCGCCATAGGTTTCTAACCTATAGCTAATAACCAAAGTTTTATCAAGGGGATTAAACCCTATTGTTGGTTAAATCTTCAGTCTAATTAAGTGAACTTAAGTTACTAGCAAAGAAATAATTTTCTTGGCGGGAGACTGAGTAAAAAGCGCAAGATCTGAAATTTTTCAAAAAATAAATAAGCGATATTTCAACAACTCATTAAATAAAAATAAGGAATAGTAATGAAGCAAATAAATCATCCTACTCCTATTGCTATTGTTGGCATTGGCTCGCTCTTTCCAGAAGCAAAAACGGTTGGAGACTTTTGGGATAATATTCTAACTCGAAAAAATTGCATTAAAGAAATAGTTGATGAAGACCCAAGTTTTGAAGGTTACTGGAGTATTGATGAGTATTTTGATCCAGATCCCTCTGCTCCAGATAAAACATATAGCAAAATTGGTGCTTTTATTCCAGAAGTAAAATTTGATCCGATGGAATTTGGAATTCCACCAATCAACTTAGAGTCAATTAGTACTACGCAATTGATGGCACTGCTAATAGCTAAGCAGGCTTTGGCGGATGCTGGTTACAACAGAGATGAATCTACGGCTGCAATCCGTGACAGAACAGGGGTTATTCTTGGGGTTGGAGGGTGTGGTAATACTGCTTTTCCACTGACAACAAGAAATAATTCTCCCCAGTGGGAAAAGGTCATCAAAAACTTCGGTTTTCCTGATGAAATGGTTATTGCCATAGTAGAGAAATTAAAAGATTTATATGCAGGTTGGCGAGAAAGTAGTTTTCCTGGTTTGCTAAGCAATGTAGTAGCTGGTCGAATTACTAGCCACTTTGATTTAGGAGGGACTAACTGCACTATTGATGCAGCTTGTGCTAGTAGTTTAGCAGCAATCAAGATGGCGATCGCAGAGTTAGCTGATGGTAGTTGTGATGCAGTATTAACTGGTGGAGTTAATGTTGATAATTCCATCTTCGCCTATATGTGTTTTAGCAAGACTCCAGCACTTTCTAGAGAAGGTCGTTCTCGTCCTTTTGATGCATCATCTGATGGCATTGTTTTAGGTGATGGCGTAGGGATGATGGTTTTGAAGCGTTTAGAAGACGCAGAAAGAGATCATAATAAAATTTATGGTGTCATTAAGGGTATAGGTACTTCCAGTGATGGACGGGCAAAAAGTATTTATGCTCCAAGGTTTGAAGGGCAAGTAAAAGCTTTAGATAGGGCTTATGAGAAAACGGGAATCAGCCCTAAACAAATTCAATTAGTTGAAGCGCATGGAACAGGAACGGTTGCTGGAGATATATGTGAATTTCAAAGTATTAGTCATGTATATAAGCAAAATCAAGTCCCAAATTACTCTGTAGCTTTAGGTAGCGTAAAATCTCAGATTGGACATACTCGAACCGCTGCTGGTTCTGCTGCTTTAATTAAGACGACTTTGGCTCTATATCATAAAATATTACCTCCGACAATTAATATTGTTCAACCAAACCCCAAATTTGATCTAGAAAACAGTAGTTTTTATTTAAATACTGAAGCTAGACCTTGGATTCAACCTATTGATGGTTCTAAACGTCGGGCGGCAATCAGTTCTTTTGGTTTTGGAGGTACTAACTTTCACGTAATTGTGGAAGAATATCAACAAGAACATGATGCTGTTTATAGGATGCATAATGTTCCTGAGATTGTGATCATATATGCAGGCGATCGCAATGCTTTAATTCAAAAATGTGCGGATTTGCTAGATATTTTTAAATCGGAATCTGGCAAAAATGATTATTATCAATATCTCAATCATACCAAAAACAAAGATATTCCGATAAACTCAGCAAGAATTGGTTTTGTCAGTGAGTCATTAGAGCAAACTATAGAACTTTTGAAAGAATCTTTATCAATATTTAGTTCTAACTCTAAAGATAACTGGCAACATCCTAGAGGCATTTACTACCGAACTGCTGGCATGGACTTGAAGGGTAGAGTTGTAGCTTTATTCCCAGGACAAGGTTCACAATACTTGAACATGGGGATAGATTTTGCTAAAAACTATCCAGAAATGCGTAGAGTTTTATCAGAGGTAAATCAACTCTTCTATCAACAGAAGCAGTCTATTTTATCTGATATCATTTATCCCCCTTCAGTCTTTGATGAAAATAACATCATCAAACAGAAAAATGAGATTCTGAAAACTGAAAATGGACAGCCAGCTATTGGTGCTATCAGTGTAGGAATTTACAAAATACTTCAAAAAGCTGGGTTTAAACCTGACTTTGTGATTGGACATAGTTTTGGCGAAATTACTGCTCTATGGGCATCAGGCGCTCTCAGCGATCAAGATTTTTATCAACTAGCCATAGCTAGAGGACACGCCATGAGGGCAGAAAACTCCTCAGTAAAAGAGAGGGGTTCAATGTTAGCAGTCAATGCTTATGAAGTAGATGTCAATGCTCTAATTGCTAATTACTCTGATGTCATAATCACTAATTACAATTCCAACTCTCAGATAGTTTTAGGGGGAACAGAGCAATCGATAAAGGCGTTATATCATACGTTGCAAAAGCAAGGAGTTCAATCTACTCTTTTGGCTGTTGATAATGCGTATCATACGAATTTTGTCAGATATGCTGCTGAACCTTTTGCAAGAGAAATTTCTCAAACAAACTTCAAAACGCCTTCTATCCCTGTTTATTCCAACGTAACTAGCAAACCTTATCCTCACAATGTAGAAGATATAAAAAAAATACTTGCAACTCACTTGTTAAGTCCAGTTGCTTTCAAACAAGCGATACAAACAGTATATAATCAAGGAGGTTATGTGTTTGTTGAAATTGGGCCGAAAAACACATTAACCAACTTCGTGAGCGATATTCTCAAAGGTAGAGAACATCTAGCGATCGCTCTCAATCCGCGTTCCCAAAACAGTTCAGAATATGAGTTTCGCCGTTCTTTAGTCCAGCTTTTGGTGGGTGGTCTTATGCTTCAAGATATTGACCCTTATCAAATACCAAAACCTATTGAGCAACCTAAATCTGGAAGAAGTGTAGCTGTCAATTTGAATGGTGGATTTTATTTCAATCCTAAAACCAAGGAACTTAGAGAAAAAGCACTTTTTGAAAAAGACACATCGCTTTTAGATGAATTGCTCAATAAGCAAGCGCCATCACGTTTATAAGTGTGAGAATCAAAATAAATCAGGAGAAAATCATGAGTCTAGCTAACATGGAAAAAAAGAATCATTCTGGTAACGGTGATAATCGTAGTCTTCAAAACCTTTCTGTAGCAGCATATCCTGTAGTCAATCAGACTGATGTTTTAGCTCAGATTCAAGAGCAAAATTTCTTAAGTACAGTGCATCAACAATTCAATCAAAATCAAGGCAAATATATTGACTTGCTGTCTAAAATTGTTGACTATCAAGCATTGATGCTTGATAAATATCAAGATTCTGCTGCGCTACCCAAAGCAATGCATAATTTTGATCAAATATTGCAAATTTTGCAAAGAAATCAGCTTAACTACAATATCAACCATGAAGGTTATTTGCAGAATCAATTAAATTTGATTCGCACAAGTGAGTTACCAACAGATATATCCGACAAGCTAGATGATGTTTCTTTAGGTAAACAACTCAATGCTGCACTTCCTCTTTCTCCAAAACCAGAGTTGCAAAGTTCTCTAGATTCATCTGCTAGCCAATTAACAAGCAGTGTACCTACACCAACTGAGGAATTACCTCAAGTTACTTCTGTTTCTAATGAGTTTAATTATATTCCTGTTAGCAAAGAACCATTAGGTTCTGTCCCTAAAACTAACGTTGTTGAAACTGTAGCTCCTATTTCTCCAATGGTTTCAACACCACCCAAACCCTCCTTGTTACAGCAAGTTGTTATTATCTCAGAACCAACCAATGATGCTGTAAAGAGCGTTTCTGCACCTAGTATTCCAACTGCTTCGCCAGAACCAATTAATCATTCTGTAGAGAGCATTTCTGCACCAGTTAGTCCTCAAGAAGACGCTCCAGCTACTTCAGTTGATTTAAGTGGATTCAGCAATCGATTGCTAGAGGTGGTTAGCGATAAAACTGGATATCCAGTCGATATGCTGGATCTAAATATGGATTTAGAAGCAGATTTGGGGATTGATTCAATCAAGCAGTTAGAAATTTTTGCTGCTATGCATGAAGAATTCCCCGATATGGATGTAGATCCAGAATTATTCAGAGATTTGCGAACACTAGCTAAAATTGTTGATTATCTACAAGAACACTTGTCGAAAAATCAAGCAACGCAAACATCAAACAATGGCAATGTTGATCAAGAACAAGGTATTGAAAGACAGGCTGTTAAAAAAAAATTCTGAGCAAACCCGATCAATGGAAGTTGCAACTGTCTGAAGGTCATATCTGGTTAATTACTGAGGGAGGTGAGGGAGTAGGATTTGCTGTAGCAAAAAAGCTACATCAACAAGGACAAAAAGCAGTCATCCTAAAACTCCCTACCTACTCAGCTTCTACTGAATCAGTTTCCCAAACGAATATTGATGTAATCAACCTAGATAATTCAACAGAATTGCACCTCAAAGAAACTCTAGAGACAATTCAAGAAAAATTTGGTTTGATTGGAGGATTCATTCATACGCATCCATTAGCTAAAAACGTTTTGACGCCCAGCGACCTTTTTCAAGAACAAGACAAAGAAACAGTTAAATTAGTCTTTTTAATTGCTAAACATCTCAAATTGTCTTTGAATAATGCGTGTGAAAAGAATTCTGGTAATGCTTATTTTGTAACTGTTACCAAGCTGGATGGAGAAATGGGAACTTCTGGTAAAAAAGCCTGCGCTGTTATCGGTGGTGGTTTATCAGGGTTAGTCAAGTCATTAAATCGCGAATGGGCAAATGTTTATTGTCGTTATATTGATTTAGAATCCAGTATCAACATTGAGGAAGCTGCAAACATTATTATGGAGGAGATAGCCGATACTAATTTGGGATTATTGGAAGTTGGTCGGAATCAAGTCGGAGAGCGGATTACACTGACCACAGAGCGCATTCACAATGTTACTTACCTTAAAGAAACTCCAGACTCTCAAAGTGTATTTTTAGTTAGTGGCGGTGGACGTGGAATTACTGCTGATTGTGTAGCAGAACTTGCTAAAGCCTATAAATCTAAATTTGTTTTGTTTGGACGCACTATTTTACAGCCTCATGAGCCTGAATGGGCGAATAACTGTACCGATGATAAAGAACTCAAAAAGCTAATTATTAATGATTTCATTCAACAGGGAAAGAAGCCAACTCCCATTGAAGCCGATAGAGTTTTACATGATTTGATATCACAACGTGATATTAGAAATTCATTAAAGCAGATAAAACAATATGGTGGAGAAGCAATTTATCTGAGTGTAAATGTTACTCGGAAAGTTGATTTAGAAAAGCAAATTGAAAACTTGCCAGAACATTTCAAAAAAATTACAGGTATCATTCATGGGGCTGGCAATATAGCTGACAAACGAATTGAGAAGAAGACAGAAGAAGACTTTAATCGAGTATTTGAACCCAAGATTAAGGGATTAGAGAACTTACTATCTATTGTTAATCTAGAGCAGATTAAGCATATTATTTTATTTTCTTCTGTCTCTGGATATTTTGGAAATGCAGGTCAAACAGACTATGCTTTAGCTAATGATGTTTTGAATAAATTTGCCTACTCTTTTAAACATCTTTTTCCCCAGATTCGGATCGTTTCAATAAACTGGGGCCCTTGGGATAGGGGAATGATCAGCCCAACACTTAAGAAATTTTACCAAGAAAGTAATATTGATCTTATTCCTGTGGATATAGGCATTAAATTCTGTCGAGATGAATTACGAATTGCTAAAGACCATGCAGTAGAACAAATTCTTGTAAGTGGAAAATTAAGCTTACCTAGTAATTACCAGATAGAACAAATAAATGTGGTAGAAAGTAAACGGATTATGCGGCAAAATGGTAATCCATTTATCAAAGATCATGTAATTGGCAAGAATGCTGTTTTACCAGCGACTTGTGCTGTTAACTGGATGGTGAAGTCTTCAGAGGATGTTTTGCCAAACCATAAAATTAGAGCTATTGAGAACTTCCAAGTACTTAAAGGTATTGTCTTTGATGAACAATATCAGGAAGAATATTTGGCTCGGATAACTCTTGCTAATGCTGAAGATAATGTACATAATTTTGTAGTCAAAATCAGCAGCCAGCCAAAAGATAAAAACAACTCACTTTATCACTATGGTGCAACGCTATTTTTTGAAATAGAATGGGGTTATATGCCTAGTTATGGCAATCTAGATATTAAATCAGATGGTAAAGTCTACAGAACTTATCAGGAAGGAAGTGGCTTATTTCATGGAAAAAACTTTCAAGGGATAAAGAAAGTTTTACATATTAGCGATCGCAAAATTACTTCACTCTGCAATTTGCCTGCGATTAGTCAAAAACAACAGGGACAATTTACTGTTAATTCATTTAATCCTTTCCTGGGTGATGTCCAGTTACAGGGCGTACTTATATGGACTTATTACCAACTGGACAATACTTGTTTACCAATGGGATTTGAAAGGTTTGAGCAATTCCAAGCTCTTGATTTTGATACCGATTTTTACGTTTCAACTGAAATTATTTCTGTTAATAAAAGCAAGCTAACAGCTAATATTTTTGTTCACAATGAACATGGAGAGATATATATTCGCTGGCTTGAAGTTAGTTATATTATGATGAAAAATCTCCAAGCACTATATTGGGAAAAAGGAGCGTAAGGTTCAATGAATGAGATTGCCATTGTTGGAATTGGTTGCTTATTTCCCGGAGCAGAAAGCCCTGAAGAGTTCTGGCAGATGTTAATGAGTGGCAATGATGTCACTTCTGAAGTAACTGCCGAAGACATGGGTAGAGATCCATCAATATACCACAGTCAAAAACGGGGAATACCAGACAAGATTAGCTACACGAAAAACGGTTATATTCGGGATTTTAACTTTGACCCTTATGGTTATAAAGTTCATCCCGAAAAGCTAATCGCCTTAGATAGGATATTTCACTGGTCTTTATATGCAGCAAGAGAAGCTCTAAAAGACAGTGGTTATCTTAATGATCAAGAGGTATTAAACAAAAGTGGACTGATTCTAGGCAATCTCTCTTTTGCGACAGAGCACTCTAGCAAGCTTTTTTCGTCAATGCACTTAAAGACTTTAGAGTACTTTGTTAAAGAGCTTCTCAACTATCAAGATTTTAGTTTTAATGACCCAACATCGGGACTGAATATTTCTCTCGATAATGCTATAACTGCTAGCTTACCAGCTAGTATTGTTTGCAGCGGTTTGGGACTGGGTGGAATTCGTTATGCAATTGATTCTGCTTGTTCCAGTTCATTATATGTCATGGAGCTAGCTTCTTATTATCTGAATACTGGTCAGGTAGATATGATGCTTGCTGGCGCAGTTTGCGGTTCAGAACGCCTGAATATTATTCACGGATTTAATGTGCTGAATGCTTTTCCAGACCAAGGAAATAGCGCTCCTTTCGATCAATCATCCGAAGGTATAAAAATCGGTGAAGGAGTAGGCATGTTTGTCTTAAAGCGGCTTGCGGATGCCGAGAAAAATGGCGATCGCATATATGCTGTAATTGAAAATATCGGTCTATCCAACGATGGTGGCGGAAAACATATTCTGAGTCCATCGAAGAAAGGACAACATCTGGCGTTGAAACGAGCTTATCAGGGGTCAGAACCAGTAGATTATATAGAATGCCATGCAACTGGAACTTCTTTAGGTGATCAGACAGAACTCAATTCCATAGAAGAATTCTTTGCAACCAAGCATAAAATACCTTTGCTGGGAGCCAATAAAGCTCATACAGGTCACATGCTGACAGCTTCAGCCATGGCCAGCATGATTAAAGTCATCTGGGCAATGAAAGAAGGGGTTATCCCTGCTACCATTGGCGTTGAGAATGCGATCGCCACGCAAAATGGGGTAATAACCTCTGCAAGTATCGTCTGTGAGCATACTCCCTGGCCGCAGACAAATAAACCTAAAAGAGCCGGGATAAATGCATTTGGTTTCGGCGGTACAAATGCTCATTTAATTCTGAGAGAATATAGCCCCACTTCCACTCAATCAACCTCACTTGTACTTAAGCCAAAACAGAGCAAACCAAGTATTCCAGCTATTGTTGGTATGCACATACATATTGGCGCTGTCGAAGGACTTGAGGCTTTTGCAAAGACACTTTGCGAGAGTCGGGAAGTAATGGAATCCTTACCGCCTGAACGCTGGTCAGGAGCCGAAGAGACGCTGACTGAAGCTCCACCCAAAGCAGCCTATCTGGATAAATTTGATCTTGATTGTATTGCTTTCAAAATGCCTCCTAAAGAAGCGGGATCTGTCTTATTTGATCATCTGTTCATGATGAAAGTTGCTGATACAGCTCTGCGTGATGCTGGTTTCACCCGACATCAAGATTTTAGCAATACAGCTGTCATTATTGCTACAGAAATGAATCTGACAGTTCACCGGAATATCACCAGGCTCAATATGCCTTGGCATCTTCGGGAATGTTTCCAAAAATTCAATATTCAATTAACAGATGTTCAGGTAAATAAACTGGAATCTGTCTTGAAAGATAGTATGTCACCATGCCTTTATGTAGAGGGAGTCACGGGAGGAATAGGCAATATAGTAGCTAGTCGGATTGCGGCTCTCTGGGATTTTACAGGGCCAGCTTTCACAGTATCAGCCCAAGAAAGTTCTGTTTATAAAGCAATTGAAATAGCCAAGTTTTTACTAGACTTCGGCACAGTAGATGCTGTGGTAGTGGGAGCCATCGATCAAGCAGCAAGTTGGGAAAACGTAGAATGGCGAAAACAACTTAACCAGCATAATTCTCAATTTACATTTGGGGAAGGTGCAGGTGCGATCGTGCTCAAGCGGAAAGAAGATGCACAAAAGTCTCAAAATAAGATTTATGCCACGATAGAATCCCTAGCAATTATTCAAGAAAATGGAAATGAAGTTGTATCTGACTGCGTGTGGCAAGCAACACGAAAGTCTTTAGCAATAGCCGAAGTTAACCCTAACGAAGTGGGTTATATAGAATTAAATCAAACTGGAATATTTGCCCAAGATAAGAACGAAAGAGTAGGTTTGAATACACTGTATTCTCTTGAACACACAAATGTAGGTTCTGTTAAAGAGAATGTTGGTAATACCTTTGTTCTATCAGGAATGGCAAGCATTATCAAAACATCTTTGTGCCTCTATCATCGCTTTATCCCAAGCATTTCTCCGCAGCAATCTGTCCAATCATGGCAGTTATCCAGTCAACAAAAAAAGCGATTTGGGGCTGTTAATATGATGAGTAATGATTACTCCTATGCCCATCTAGTTTTGGGTGAAGGAGATTATCAAGAAATACAGCAAGAGCCTCAAGTTGATCATCAAGCAATAAGTAAAAAAGGGGTGATAAAAACCCTGTTAAACGGTAGTGCCAGAATGAGAGATGTTATTCTGAGTGACGATAATATCAAACAATTTAGCACTGTAAAAATTCCTAAACTTGTAAAACTTACACCAGAACGATCTTTTTCAGAAAATTATTCGATAGGCATGCAAAATACTATGCGCGATAACGAAGCGCTTCTGCGTTCGCGGAGAAGCGCAGATCGCAAACAAAGCATTCTAGAAAAACAGTACTTATGGAATGCAAAATTACAGAATTTGTTCTTACAAATTCAAGACGCGTTTTATGAAAGAGTTAGTTCTAATTTGACGACCAATATAGAGCAAGCTGAATCAGGAAATTTAACTCTAGATATTTTTCCTACCACACCACATCAAACTATTGCGACTATTCCCTCTATCCCCGCAGACGAGAATAAAATAGTTCACGAACCAAAAGAGATAATTTGGGATTTAGCAGAAATAACAGAAATAGTAGACGGAAAAATCTCGAATGTACTAGGGGCTTATTATCAAGAAATGGATAAACGTCCCATACGTACTAGAACACCTTCACCTCCTTTTATGTTCATCAGCAGAGTCACTAAGATGACGGCTGAGCGTGGTAAATTGCAACCATGCATGGTCGAGTGGGAATATGATATTCCTCCAGATACGTTTTATGCTGCTCATAATACTCTGTCTGGATTGATGATCTTAGAAGCCTCCCATGCAATGCTGCTGGCTCTTGCTTACATAGGTTGTGACATGATGTTTGAGGGGCAATTACGCTACAGAGCTTTAAGTTGCCAGTCTGAATGTCTAGATGAGTTTCCCTCACCAGGTGAGACGATACGCGGGGAAGTATATATCCATAAGCTCATAAAAGCCAAAAACAATCTGCTCTTGCAATACGAATATATCTGCTATCACAAAAATCGACCCTTAGTTAGACTTAATGCCAATTCAGGTTATTTTTCTGACGCAGATATCAATAATTCCAAGGGATTACCTGCCTATACTGCTTCTCCAGGACAAACTATTGTCAAACAGAATTTTCTACCTCTTCTAATATGCGACAAAACCAAGTTCAGTGATGGGGATATTCAAGCTCTGCAAAAAGGAAATTTCAATATCTGCTTTGGTGATGCCTACCAACCTCAAAAGCCCTACGCTCTTGCCAGTGATAAACTGCTGATGATTAATCGAATTTTACACGTTGATCCTCAAGGAGGAGCGTGGGGTTTAGGACAGGTTTTAGGTGAAGTAGATATTGACCCTGAGCATTGGGTATTTAACGCACACTTTAAAAATGATCCTGTGATGCCAGGAACAATGCTGATAGAGGGCTGCTATCAAGTTGTATTTTTCTATATGTACTATCTAGGTTTACATACTAAGTTTCATAACTGTAAACCTGTCTTTTTTAGCTCTCTAAAAAGCTCAACTAAATTCCGTGGGGAAGTAAAAAGAGAAAAAAATCAGGTTCAATTTCGAGTAACAGTGAAAGAACTTGTTAATGCTGATGAACCTTACCTGATTGCCGTAACGGAAGTTATCTATAACAACAGAATCATAGGCATTTGTGATGATTTATATATCAAGCTGGTAGAGCGTCAAAGTTAGAAACGTTGTCAGCAAAGATTATCAAGCAAAGTAAAAATTTTTGGAGCAGATAGTTATGGAAGTCAGCAGTATCACAACAAATAGAGCCATTGAAAATAAAAGCTACGAAGAAGAATTTCAAAGCACAAATACAGATAGCTTAGTTGTCAACTCATATAATGAATGGGATCCATTAGAAGAAATTGTTGTTGGTAGATTAGAAGGTGCTATTCATCCACCTAAACATATATCTTTATTAGGAGGAATCCCTAAGAAACTTTATAATGTTCTTTCCTTGGTAGGTGGAAGTAAAGTTTCACAAAGATGGGGTATTGCACCAGCACAAAAAGAATTAGATGAGTT
This sequence comes from Nostoc sp. B(2019), assembly GCF_010091925.1. GTDB lineage: Bacteria > Cyanobacteriota > Cyanobacteriia > Cyanobacteriales > Nostocaceae > Komarekiella. The sequence goes on from NZ_WVID01000005.1 coordinate 255,729, forward strand.
TATTCATATCCTCGAATCAGAAGGAGTTCAGGTTAGACGCCCTAGTTTTACCGACTATAGTCGGACTTTTTCTACTCCTAACTGGAAATCTAAAGGGAACTGCTCAGCTTGCCCACGAGACTGTTTTTTGGTCATCGGAAATGAAATTATTGAAGCACCTATGTCCTGGAGATGCCGTTATTTTGAACGTCATGCTTATTACTCTTTATTTAAGGAATATTTTGAGCAAGGCGCAAGATGGACTTCTGCTCCTAGACCGATGCTACTAGATTCTCTATATGACAAAAACTATACTGTCCCTAAAGATGGAGAATCTATGCGCTATGTTATTAACGAATCTGAAGTTGTTTTTGACGCTGCCGATTTTGTCCGCTGTGGCAGAGATATTTTCGTAACTAAAAGTAATGTAACTAACGAAGCTGGAATAAACTGGTTACAACGTCATTTAGGAAATGACTTTCGTGTTCATACTATTGAGACACGCTCGAAACAACCTATGCATATTGACACTACATTTGTGCCTCTTGCACCAGGAAAAGTAATGATTAACCCAGAGTATATTGACGTTAAAAAACTGCCATCAATTTTAAAATCTTGGGACATACTAGTTGCACCCAAACCAGTCATTATCAAAGGAGGCTTATTCAGTGAAACAGCTGCTCTGTGTAGTATGTGGTTAAGCATGAATGTCTTGGTTCTAGATGAAGAACGAGTAATATGTGAAAAATCCCAAGAACCAACAATCCAAGCCTTGAAAGATTGGGGATTTAAACCAATACCCTGCAATTTTTTACACTTCAATCCCTTTGGAGGTGCATTTCATTGTGCAACTTTAGACATTAGGCGTCGCGGCACATTACAATCCTACTTTTAGACATAATGTAAAAACAACTTACAGCGCTTTCCAAATATTCAACTACAAATAGTAGGGTGGGCATTGCCCACAAAAAGCTATTGATGAACATTTGAGATATTGGTGGTAATGCGCACCTTGCACAAAATCGCTGTAAACATTTGAAAATCCTTCTTAATCGGCCATGAACAACTCTCTTTTATTAAATATTAGCGAGCCTCTAACAGATAAGCAGAGTAATAAAAATCCATGCTTTGCAACAGCATCACCAGAAGTTTGGGACTTTCGCATTGATTGTTATAGATATCGGATTTGTAAGCAATGGCTGCAAGCTCGCAACGGCTTTCCTTTAAATAAGGAAGATATTCAACGCTACCAGCGTATTTTAATGATTTTGAAAGATTTAGCTAAGCTCATGGAAGAAATTAAAACAATAACTCAATCTAACCAGTTGAAGAAGGTAAAAGTTTTTGAAAAAGTCCAAAATATTGTTGTAGAAAAGCTGGGAATTGAGCCAGAAAAAGTCACTCCAATCGCAAGTTTTACCAGAGATTTGGGAGCGGATTCTTTAGATACGTTAGAACTAATAGTTGCTTTAGAGGAAACATTCAATATTGAAATCTCTAATCAAGCGACTACAAAACTTGTGACGATACAACACACTATCGATTATATTAGTCAACAACTTGAGGTTGACGTAGAGTTAGCTAATTGAAGATCAACCTACCACTAGATTAGTATCCAAAAGAGGTAAATAAGATATGACCACTTTAACTAGCAATGTTGTGATGCGACCCTATGTTTCTTATTGGGGTATGCACAAGTCGGCCCGGATTTTAGATTTAATTACATCACTTTATTTTCCGCTCTATGAGCTTTCGTATAAAGATTTTTTTGCTTATTATCCAGTTCTAGGCTTTGTGGAAGCTTTAGTGTATGAAGTTGATGAGGCGGTAGAAGCTCTTCAGGAAAAAGAATTATTTTCTGAAGTCAAAAACTCCTGGAATCAAAAGCATAAAATCATCATTGATGTACTTAAAACAAGAAACTTGTATCATCCGTTAATTGAACAAGAATTAGAAAATTTAGGAAAATACTTTGAATTAGAAAGTCAGTTATTATCTCAGAAAGACGTAACTTATGAAGATATTATCAAAGCTACTGAGCTACGCACTTCTGATATACGTGCTCTGCACGGAATTTTAGTACAAGTAGCTAAAAAGACTTATGATCAAAAAACCTTTGATGTTATGTGGCCTTTAGAGGTACTTATTGATATTTACGATGATATTACTGATTATAAAGATGATGTAGATAAAAACCACTACAACACCTACCGCATGTTTGTTAAGTTCTATGGAAAGAAAGCACCCGATTATCTAAAAAAAGAGTTAGCTCGATACGAGTCTCTATTTGTCAAGAGACTAGATAGTCTACCAAGAAAAGAGCAAAAAAGATTTATAAAACTTGTATCTGAATTGGAGAAAGACAATTCTGATAAGACTATTCCTCAACCAATCCTGGAATGGTAAGGTAATCTGTCGTGGGCTATTTATTAGACCTCTTGCATAAATCAGATTATCAACTGTTAAGCAGATAAGTTTCTCGTTACTCTCTGCGTCTCAAACTTTCCAAGACAGAGACGCAGAGAAAGAGTTTAAAATTAGGGCTTTTACAATAAGTCTATTAATGGAGTAACTAATGATGATTGATCAAGTTTGGGAAAATTCAACTATGGAAGCCATTGGATATGGTATTGACAATGGCAATATAGATCCACGCGAATTAGTTGAGTATTTTTTAACTAAAATTGATCAAGAAACAGGGAAGGAAAAAATATTTATAGAGGTTTTTGAACAACAAGCCAAAAATCAAGCAGAAGCCGCATATAAAAGGGCGACTACTAACACACGGCTTTCACTTTATGATGGTATTCCCCTCGTATGGAAAGACAATTTTGATATCCAAGGTAAACCGACAAGTGCAGGGTTAAAGGTTTTATTGGATAGAGTTGCTCAAAAAGATGCAGTAGCTTACAAAACATCTGTTGATGCTGGCTTTATTTGCCTTGGTAAAACCAATATGACAGAATTGGCTTTTTCGGGTCTAGGGATTAATCCTACATTCGGGACACCAATAAATCCTTTTAGTTCTGAGCAAGCAAGAGTTCCCGGTGGTTCTTCGTCAGGTTCAGCTATTGCTGTGGCAAAAGGTTTGTGTTGCGCTGGTATGGGAACTGACACGGGTGGCTCAATCCGAACACCCGCTGCTTGGAATAATTTAGTTGGTTTAAAAACAACTGCGGGGCTAATTTCAACAGAAGGTGTTATTCCTCTAAGTCAAACATTAGATACAGTTGGTTTTATTACTCGTTGCGTTGAAGATGCAGCTACCCTTTACCATGTAATTGCTCAGACTAATAAGATTGATGTTTCGGATATTGGATATAAAGGTTTAAGTTTATTAGTATGTACAAATATTGTTTGGGACGATGCTGATTCTGAAGTTGCGGCTATTTTAGATGCTTCTATAGAAAATATTGCAGCACAAGGAGCAATTATTAAAAGGAGCAATATTCCAGAGTTTGAACAAGCACTAAAACTTATTAATACAAAAGGTAATATTGTTAACTATGAGGCAAGTAAAAATTGGCTAGAATTTTTAGAATCTCATCCTAACTCTATTTCACAAGATATACTAGATAGATTTTATGTAGGAGCAAAAATTCAGGATAGTGATGCTCAAAAAGTGTATCAGGGGTTGAAAGACCTCAAAAAGCAGTATTTGCAAAGAACGAATAATTATACTGCTGTCATAATGCCAACTGTGGCAAATGTACCACCCATTATCAATGATTTAGAACAAAATAGTCAAAAGTACGCTGCAGAGAATCTCTTGTCATTACGAAACACGCGTTTAGCAAATATGCTTGGACTGTGTGCGATTTCTCTACCTGTGGGATTCACTTCTTCAGGGTTGCCAGTCAGCCTCATGTTGCTAGGAGCACCGTTCTCTGAAGTACTACTTTTACGCCTAGCTTTAGCACTCGAAAAGGTATTTTCAAAATAACCCCTCTAGGACTTACGCATTGTACAAATGGATATCATCTGCACTAACAAAAATATATCGTCTCACGTTTTTTCCAATCATCCTTTGATAAGTTTGGTTATGAGGTAGCATGGTGAGTTGCAAACAGATTGTCTGGTTAAAGTTTTTAGTCATCGTCCTATTGTTACTGGGTGTGTTTTTTCGCTTCGTCAATCTTGACCGAAAAATCTACTGGTTTGATGAGACTTTTACTTCATTACGGATTTCTGGTTACACACAACAGGAAGCAGTAAGGCAAGTCTGCGATGGAAACGAAATTGGTCTTGCAGATTTACAGAAATATCAGCTTCCCACTCTTGGAAGAACTTCAATAGATACTATTAAATCTTTGGCAGTGGAAGACGCACAACATCCACCGCTATACTTTCTGATGGCGCGGTTTTGGGTGCAATGGTTTGGCAGTTCAGTCGTGGTAACGAGAAGTTTGTCTGCTTTAATTAGCTTGTTAGCGTTCCCTTGTATCTATTGGTTATGCCTGGAATTATTTAAGTCATCTTTGATGGGATGGGTAGCAATTGCACTGTTGGCTGTGTTGCCATTCCATGTACTATACGCACAAGAAGCGCGGCAGTATAGCTTGTGGACTGTAACAATTTTGCTATCAAGCGCAACACTGCTACGAGCAATGCGACTAAAAACAAAGTTTAGCTGGGGAATATACGCGGCTACTGTAGCATTGGGGCTATATACATTTCTGTTTTCTGGGTTTGTGGCAATTGCTCATGGTATCTATGTAGTTGCAACTGAAAGCTTCCGATTAAGCAAGACCGTTACTGCCTATTTACTTGCGTCTCTAATAGGGCTTTTAGCTTTTATGCCCTGGTTGTTGGTTGTTATTATTCAGTTAGCCCAAGTTCAAAAGACAACGAACTGGACATCTGACACTAAGATATCTCTTTTAGAATTAATTGCAGCGTGGGCTATTAACATTAGCTATTTTTTCGTTGATTTTAACTACGATTTTGATCGAACTTTTGATAACACTATATTGGAATACATGCAGCTATGTTTGATTCCTTTTATCTTAGTTTTGGTAGGATATTCAATTTATTTTCTCTATCGCAAAGCTTCAAAGCGGGTTTGGCTGTTTGTCTCAATATTAATTGTGATTCCAGCGCTACCCCTAGTAATACCTGATCTAATTTGGGGAGGGATTCGATCAATACAACCTCGGTATCTAATCCCTTCCTATTTGGGTATTCAGTTAGCTGTTAGTTACCTTCTGACCACTCAAATTACCTCAACCTTTGTTAATATCTGGCAACAGAAGCTTTGGCAGTTTATCAAGGTTGCGTTGATCTCAGTTGGAATCTTGTCCTGTGCAATCAGTTCTCAAGCAGATACCTGGCGGAATAAGTACCTTAATATCTATACTCCCCAAGTGGTTCAGATTATCAACAAAGCTACTCACCCACTTTTGATTACTTCCTGTCAGCTAAATGGTATAGGTGATGAACTATCTCTCAGCCATCTGCTTGCTCCAAAGGTACGGCTTCAGTTGGTGAATGAGCTAAATGTGCCTCAAATTTCTAATAGTTTCAGCGATGTATTTTTATATCTTCCTAACCACAACCTTCCTTTAGAATTATTACGAGAGAAGCTTGAGAAAGGGCAGAAATATAAAATAGAGGATATTTACCCCGACAAGCTCCAGCTTTGGAAAATAGTCAAACTATAGACTAAATCTTTATCGAAAGTAAAGAGTTAAAGCTAATCTATGTAAGCTTTATATAAGTTATTCGATTAACTTTGCAAGAGCTAGTTATGGGGTTGACAAATAAGCGAGAATGCAAACTGAATTAGCGTTATTGCTCTCAAATTTTGCTTGAAAATTATTCAGGTAAATTGTCAGCACCTCTAAATTTTTTTCACTTTAGAAACAATAAGCGAACTGTCAGTATTTATGGAGCGTATAGTGCAAGAAAATAAGTCTATATTGTTTGCTTTATATCCTGAATGGGGTGGGTTCATGCCGATGATGGCATTGGCGAAAGCTTTTTCCAGACGCGGATGGGGCGTGCTGTTCGTTCTCCCACCAGAAGGAGATGAAAAACTCTCCCTTCACAGCCAGCAGGTAGAACATTACAAGAAGTATATAGAAGAACAAGGGTTTCAATATAAGCTTCTAAGGCCATTTCCCAAGCGGTTCGGAGGATTGCTTGCACAGACCCGCTGTGAAACTGAGATTTTGGCGAATATACTTGAGGACACTATCAAGATTATCAAAGAGTCCAATGTAGGTCTTGTGCTAATTGATTCAATTGTTTCATTTGTTGCTATTGCAGCTAGAGAATCTGGGGTTCCCTATGTTGGGGTTGGTACGGCATTTGCTGGATTTATGAATTCAAGAATTCCGCCTTCAGACTCATCGTTTATTCCAGGTCGCAACTCATGGTCACCATTGATAACTATGTTGGACTGGATGTTATTAGCTTTTGTGGTGAGATTGTTTACAATATTTCGTCCAAAATACTTCCTCAGAAATTACTTTGGGATAGGAGCCTTCGTGAGGGGTCGTGCGCGTGAGACGGGATTAAAAGTAGGTTTTTCGGATTACGGCCCGATGTTCAAATCTCCCTTACACTACTTGATGCCAAAAAGACTAGACTTTGAACCTCGTCCTGGAGCCGAGTATCTTGGGTGTGTTGTGGATCTCTCACGTGCAGATGAGGATTTTAGGGTGGATAAGCTCAGTGGCACTAAACCGCTGATCTACTGCTCGCTGGGTACACGCAGTTGGGAATATCCTGCCAGCAAGCGCTTCTTCCGAGTTGCGCTTAAGACGTTCCAGCAACGACAAGACTATGAGTTCGTACTCAATATCGGAAACGCTTGCGAAGTCGAAGATCTTGGGGAGATTCCAGATAATGTGTATGCATGTAAGTGGGTTCCGCAAATGGCGGTTCTGCGGAAAAGTTCAATGATGATCACCAATGGAGGGATGAATACGATCAAGGAGTGTATCTGTCTTGGTGTCCCGATGATAGTTCTCCCCGCTAGAAACGATCAACCGGGAAACGCAGCGAGGGTAGTCTATCATGGGTTGGGTGTACGGGGAGATCTTAGATGGATCGAGCATCAGGAATTGTCCAAACTCATCAATAAGATTTCCAGCGACAACACATATGTTAAGAACATTGAGCAAATGCGAAAGGAATTCATGCGCCTGGATAAGTTTGAGACTGGAATTGATTTACTTGAAAGTTATATAGCAGCATAATATGACTTACAAAAAACAAAATATTCACTAAATAATGGGGTAAGAACAGACTGCTGATGGCAGCTTCTTCTTACCCCTTTTTAGTAGTGATTTATTGTTTAGAAAAAGTCTGCTATGATAGCTGTGATAGCCGCTCTATTAAGAATTGCTAATATTATAAGCTATATGAAAACTGCTATATCTGTTGTTGAACAATATATTTTTTAAGAATAGTTACCAAAGTTATATATAACTATAATTAACAATAGTAAAACCCCAGATTTTTACCAGAAGTAAAGCAACAGAATTGCAGACTTCTCATGCGTATTTGGAAAGAGAAAGGGTTGCAGTTTCTCGATTTTTTTTGATAATTTATTCTTTAGAAGTCTCTCACTCACACAGTCAGTGAGAGAAGTCTCCCAATTTTGGCTGCTCCTGGCTGTTTTCGCCAACTTGAGATACTGCCCTCTGTTTACACCAAAGCCGATAATACAGACCTCGAAGCTTAAGTAACTCTTTATGAGTACCTTGTTCTATTAGTTTTCCTCTTTCAAGCACGAAGATGCGATCGCAATTCACAACAGAAGTAAGGCGATGGGTAACAGATATGACGGTACGACCTATTGCTAAATTTCTGAGGGTGGTATTGATGGCTGACTCCGTTTCTGGATCTAACGACGAAGTTGCCTCGTCGAGTATGAGTATTGCTGGATTGCGTAAGATTGCCCGCGCTATAGAAATTCGCTGCCGCTGACCACCTGAGAGTTGCCCGCCTCTCTCACCCACTACGGTGTCATATCCTTGAGGAAAACTCAGGATCGTGTCATGGATTTCCGCTGCTTTTGCGGCTGCTTCTATTTCCACATCGGTTGTATCGGGCTTACCCAGGCAGATGTTTTCGCGAATTGTGGTGTTGAAAAGGAATGTTTCTTGGAAGACAGTGCCTATTTGTTCCCGTAGTGATGCTTGAGTGACTTGTCGCAGGTCATAACCATTAAAGAGGACTGAACCTTGATTAGGATCGTAAAACCGCACGAGCAGGTTGAGGATTGTGCTTTTGCCAGAGCCACTAGGGCCAACAAAAGCCACAGACCGACCTACCTGAATCGTAAAACTGATGTTGTTCAGAATAGGCTGCGTTTCGTAATAGTTAAAGGTTACATTTTCAAAGCGAATCTCTTTTGCCAGCTGTGGTAGTGGTAATGCATCAGCTGAATCCGTAACCTCAGGTTGCTCAGCTAGCAGTTCTTTGATACGTAGCATCCCACTCGTAGTTTTTATTAAAGCTGGCACTTGTTGAGTTAAACCATCAGTTGCGATATTCACGTTTAACAGAAGGCTGATAAACCCGACTAGCGCTCCTGTTGTCAAATAGCCACGCATGGCTAAAAAAGCACCAAAACCAATGATTAATAACTGAAGAAAGTTAATGCTTAGGCTTGAGAGCCTCCCTAGTAGAACACTGTAGAAGTTACTGCGTAGGCTGCTGTGTAATAAAACAATCAGTTGCTCTCGGAATTGGAATAGCGCTGACTTTTGCAATCCAAAGTTCCTAATCACAGGTTGGGCACTGATATTCTCTTGGAGTATACTCAAGACCTTAGCTTCGTCCTGCCTGCGTCTATAACTGGTCTTAGCAACCCGTAACCCGAATATATGTGGCCCTATGAAGCCTACGGATAATGTGACCAAAGTGACTAGAGCCAGTCGCCACTCTACAACGAAGAGTAAGAGGGTACTAATGATCATCAAAAGGATGTTGAAAGTACCCATCGGGATATCAATTACAATCGCTCTCTCGATATCAGCCAGATCGCTAGAGAAGCGAGACATGAGTTCGCCTGCCTGAACGCGAGTGTAAAAACCCAAGGATAGGTGTTGCAAATGATTGAACATTTTGAGGCGTATATCTTTTAAAACACTGGCTCCGATTAGGGCACTGAGATAATCTTGACTAAGGCCAGCTAGGGATTGGATGATGAAAGCAACGGCCAGTGCGCTCAGCAAGAGTGCGAGGAAACTAGCATCACGATTAACAATGGCGCGATCAAAAATCAACTGGTAAGCAAAGGGAACCAGCACCTCGAAGGCTAATTGAAATAGCACTGCCAGGATGAGTAAAACCCATTTAAACCAGTACTTTTGAAAAAAAGTTAGAGAAAATCGCAAGAACCATACCAGGCCGGGTGACAGCAGACGTGTATGAAGTTTCATAATAGTTCACAGGATTTTACTCTTAGGACAATGTGGCGAAGATGGTGTTGGTTATGCAACCCTGGTTGACTGACAAAAATCTGGATATAGGGAGATCAAGCCTTTTAAGATAGGGCTTTCCATATTTTTCTCTCAGGATTTCCACACCAACAATATCCTTTTTTTTTGGCGAAGTTATTGGTATCAAGACTTGGTTTTCCACTCTTTTAAATGGAAATATTTTGCTTTGCCCAAAGAGCGGCCTGGGTGCGATCGCGGACTCCCAATCGAGTTAGAATCTGACTAACGTAGTTCTTAACCGTTCCCTCGGTCAGATGTAGCGCTCTGGCAATTTCTCGATTATTTTTACCTTGAGCAACTAGGGTTAACACTTCTAATTCCCGCTCACTCAAAAGCTGCTGATAAGAGTTTTTGACAGGAGGTGGAGGGTTGAGTTGAGCAAAGACTTTATGTGCGATCGTTGAACCAAGTTGAGAGTAACCTTGGTGTAGGGTGCGAATTGCCGCCGCTAACTGTGCTGCGGGGGTACTTTTCAGCAGATAGCCGAGCGCTCCCGCTTGCAAAGACTGCCAGATGTACTCGTCTTCATCAAAAGTTGTGAATACGAGAATTCTGATCCAGGGGAAGCGTTGATGAATTTCGCGCGTTGCCACCACGCCATCGCAGATAGGCATCCGCACATCCATGAGAATAACATCAGGCTGGAGTTGTTCGGTAAGAGCGATCGCTTCTTTGCCGTGACTAGCCTGACCAACAACTTCTAAGTCTTCTTCTAGTGACAGTAAAGATGCTAATCCTTGCCGAAACAGCGTTTGGTCGTCTACAAGCAGAAGTCGAATCATTAGACTACTTTAAATTTAGTCAAGGGGATAGGACAGAAAACTTTTTACACTACCACGTAGCTTGCCACAGAAATATACAGCAGGGAATAGGCTTGAAAGTCTCTGACTTGAAAAGTGATGCTCCTACCGATGCTCGTTCCTCTCTACGAGACGCTATGCCCGTTCGCATGATTGCGTCTCCCTTTGGGAGAAGGGCTTTACGCTATCGCTGCGCTAACAGATGCCTGCGGCAGGCTAAGCCAACAGCGGTAGCCGCCGCTCTAACTTTTCGCTTGGTGTCAGAGTTTTATGAGCAGCTGATATCCTAAACTACCTGGCAGCAGCTATATATTCTGGCAAACATCTGGAAAGCAGAAGGCTTGAAAAGGCTTAAAGATGTTTTTTGACTTCGCTAACAGCATCCACTCCAACTCTCATAGAGTAACTATCTTGCTTTAAAGCAGAGTTTAGTGATTGCAACAATGCTTTTCAGGTTTTTGCATTACATTCGCCAATGCTATGGCTATCTCGGTTCTAGCACTTTCCTGGAACTCTTGGGGCTATGTTCCATAGCCCATACAACCGCTTCAGCTCGTGAACTGACTGCTAATTTAGCATAGATGCGACTGATGTAATTCCGAACTGTCTGGTGTCCAAGGTTTAGCTCACAGGCAATACGAATATTATCCCAACCTTGGGCAATCATGCTGAGAACTTGTTGCTCTCGTTCCGTCAAAGTGGCTTTCCCATCTTGACTTAGCTCATTCACCTCTTGTGCAATAAGCTCCTCTAAAATGCTCTGACTATACCATGTATTACCTTTTACTACTGTACGAATAGCACTAACTAAAGTTTGCGGCTTTTCAGATTTCAAAACACAGCCTACTATACCGCCTATTCTTGCAATAGAGGGATAAAATTCACCGCAGTTAGCCAATGCCAGCATTTTCAAATTTGGACAGGATTTATGTAAATAGATTATTGGCTCAGGTGGTGTAAAATTTGGCGAATCCAGATCAATTATTAACAGATCTGGCTGAAGCTTTCGCTCCAATTCTTGAACTTTATCGGGATTATTTGCTTCACCTATTATGATCAAATCTTTTTCAGCAATCAAAGTAGCACGAATAGCGACTCCCATTAGCGAATCTCTATCAGCCACTAGCACTCGAATAGTATTGTACATAGATATCCCTCCTGACTAAAGATTTTTATGTTATTTGACTATTGTTTCTTTATATCAATCTGTTATTTATTCAAGCTTTACGCAAATATTCACAAAAATCTATATTTATCAAAAAGTAACATCTGACAAATTTATTCCAAGACTTTCAAATAATACATCATTCAGTAGTTATGTCAAATCACATAGTTAGATCAATTCATAATAAATATGAATGAATGATTGTCCAAGCCTGGCAATCCCTGCTAATAATTAAGTTTTTCCAATTTTTAAAGTTGATTTTCAACATCTGCATTACCTTTCAGGTAACTTGAATACCAGTTTTTGATACTACCACTCTCGCTATCCTAATAACAGTAAATAAACTTAATTCAACAAATAAATTTTTGAAGCATAACGGATAAAAACCAAACAGTATAAGAGCTTAATACTTTAAGATTAAACTGAAGTTATGACAAGATATAATTTTACTTAATAGTCTTATTTTTTACTGCGCTCTATAAATTTTGTTCCTTATACCAATAAGCTTAGCTTAATTGCCCACGACTTGATCGCTCCTAAATTCAGGACAAATACATCTAAATGTTGATTGACCAAAATAATATTGTGTGCATATTGAAGCCAGATTAAGAGAATATAGAGTAAGCGTTAAAACCTTGCCCACAAGAAAATTTTTAGAGGATATCTGAAAAGTGCTCGATAATGCTCAAAGTGCCCTCAACTCTTGTGTTCTCTTCTCCCCAAATCGAGAAAAGGAGTTAAGGGATAAGGGTTGATTCTTTTACTTTTCAGCCATCCTCTGAGAAGTCTTGTTAAAACGATTTTTTCGACAATTAAACAAGGATTTCAAACGTTAATTACCCTAAAATCCTTGAAACTGGTAGACACGAGTCATGAGCATTTAATCGATGCTACCTCAATAGTTATAACTATTTTCAGTTTAGTCATTCATTTAAGAAAATGAAAGCTATAAATCTCATATAAATCTCATATACTTTTTGCTTAACCTCATGTCCGTCATCTAATTGCATTTTGCCATCTGCCAAAATCACCACTCTCTGAATACATCTTGAGCAATATTGCTAAATCTTCAGGCTGAGGTTAGTGAAATGTAGCGATCGCACTCAGCATGACTGCTTCACTTTAAATAATGATACAAATATCTTGTTAGGGGCACAGCATTGCTCATTGGTGTACCCCTACAAAAAATCTATATGTATCAGGGTTTGTGTGAAATGGTATGACACCAGTTGCTACAGATCTCTTGGCCAGAGCAACGCACTGGCTCCCCTGCTTGGACTATTTAGTAGCTTTGGCTTCAAACATCAAGTACGTCCCTCCTAGCCCTTCTACAATTGTGCGTGTATTAGCAACCATCATTTTTTGATAAGTTTCTCCGTCGCTTCCCGGTTCACCAAGTCCATCAGCATACAATTTTCTGCTAGAAACTTTCACTTTTGCCTCTCTGGCTACAGACTCAATCAATTTGGGGTTAATTGTCGTCTCTGCAAAAATTGTCGGTATTTTAGCTCGTTTAATACCTGTAACTAAATTTTTCACTCGTGCATCTGTCGGTTTCTCCGCAGTGCTAATACCTTCCAATGCCCCTGCTAATGAGAGACCATACCCTTTAGCATAGTAACCCATTGCATCATGGTTTGTGACTAATTTACGTTGTTTAGGCGGAATACTGGCAATTGTTGACTTAATCCAGCTATCCATTTGGGTTATTTCATTAGTGATTTTTCTAGCATTACTAGTATAGTTTTCTGCTTCATTAGGTTCTAATTTTCCCAGGTTGCGGTTAATTACTTCCACCATCCTGATGGCATTCTTGGTATTATGCCAAAGATGAGGATCAATAACTTTCTTGCTACCTTTCTGGAGTCGTTGTGGCTTGGGCACAGCAACTTGACCAACGGCTATTTTCGGCGCAGGGTTTTTAGATGCTTTAATTATTTTGATTAAACCTGGTTCAAAATTGTAGCCATTATAGAGAATAAGACTTGCTTGCTCAATGGCTTTGCGATCTTCCGATTTTGGTTGATAAAGGTGAGGGTCCGCACCAGGAGAAATCAAGCATGTGAGATTAATGGTATCCCCAGCAACCTGTTTAGTTAAGTCACACAGTACATTTGTTGTTGCTACTACTTGGGGAAGATTATCGTTCACCTTAGTGGTAGTTTGAGTGAATGAGGTGCTTGCAGCTTGATTTCCGCACCCAGAAAATCCAATCGTCAAGGCGACAAGAGCAGCTCGCAAGGAATTACTTAATGGATTTTTGGGCATCATCCACTCCTGCTGATTGTATAAAAACGATAATCATTATTAATATTTACTTGGCGAAATACTAAAGGTTCAGGGTTAGGCTGTCAACTACCGAGGTGTCTGTGCTACGCAAAATGTTAGCTTCTCGTTGCAAGCTAGAAAACTAGAGGTCGCAAGAGGGTGATGCAGGGGTTAGTGCCTCTGGTAAGTAGTTTAGTGCAGTTCTCTCAACGCCTGCTGAAGCAGCAATTACACTATTGTGGTGATGTCTGGCAAAGGTCGCAAATTAACTGGGATTATGCGATTAAGGTGTGGAATGTCGTAATGATGATGCATATTGTTCATCTGAGGTGGTTTTGCTAGCCGAATCGTGAATCTAAGGCAATTGTAGCGGTAGGTTTACGACGTGTGGGCATCTGGAAGTTAAGAAAATGACCAATTGGCAAATTATGGGAGAACAGCAGTAGGTATTTTTGGCGCGAAGCGTGCGCCTTAAAGCGATCGCTGGTACAAGAGACTGAGTTATTCTTTTTTAAGACAATTAAAATATTTGAAGCGTCGGTGAGATTTGAAATTAATAAAGGCACAGCATTGCTGTGCCTTTACAGTATTTATAACTTGTAACTTTATCAAAAACTGGCAGATGGCAGCTTGCCTTGTAAGCGCTGAAATTTAGCTTGAGTGCAATTACCGCAGTTGCATCCAAGTTGCTCAATGATCGGATTGGATGCTTGAGCTAACTTTGGTGTTGTAAATTCAGTAATTTGCTGCGTAGATGCTACTGTCATAATTTGTGTAGCCGGTGCAGATTTCAGAGTGGATGCGATCGCCGGATTGGCTACCACTAGTATAGATGCGAGAAATACAGGACAGGCAAGCAAAATCAGTTTGGCTATATTCATAATTGACACATAGATACTATTGTTGATACAGCATAGCCAATTTATGGGCTACCTTCAACCTTGATCACTAAGTATTACTCAACTTCGCCCGAATCCTTGACCGCGCGAAACCCTTGACCAGACGAGTAATTCACCATTTTCACCGCCTGCGGCAAGTAACTTGCCTTGGGGATGCCAAGCTAGACTGGAAAATCCTGCTGAAACACCTGTGATCACTTGGGATACTTGCTTGGCTTTGTTCCATAAACACAACCAACCATCAGCAGCAGCGGAAGCTAGAAGAAAGCTTTTGGGTGCAAAAGCGATCGCAGATATGACACCCACGTGATTAGTCAAAACTCGCGCTTCCCAACCCAAGGAATCATCTTCCAACTTTTCCCACACTACAATACCTTCAACACTAGATGATGCTAGTATTGGCGCACCCAGTTTAGTAGTAGCTTCTGACCATGCTAGTTGGCGAATTTTCCCAGGAAAGCCACGCATTACCCAAGGGTCAGGGTTGTTCCATTCCAAAACAGTGACGCTACGATCCATATTCCCAGAAGCCAGGAATTTGCCATCGGGCGACCATGCCATAGCTACACTGACAGTGGACATATCCAAGATGTATGGTTCTTCATCCCAGTTTGGACTGTGCCAAATCTTGACTCCCTGATAACCGCTAATCGCTAGGTATTGCCCATCAATGCGCCAATCAATGCCCAAGACTGACGAGTTTTCAAAATTCAGCGTCACGAGAATCTCACGAGTATCCGCATCCCACACTTGCACGTAACGCCCCAAACTAAAAGCTAATTGATTACCAGTGTGACTCCAAGCTAGCTTGTCAACCCATGCTGGGGCGTTTTTCAAAGTGGCGATTAATTCAGTGTCCTGCCAAATTTTGACCTGTCCATCTTGTCCCCCAACTGCTAAAAATTTTCCGTTTGGGGAAAAAGCAACACAATCAACTGATTGACCGTTACCAGTTTGTAGGGTTGCCAAATCGCCATCGTTCCACAATACAACTTCCCCAGCGGCGGAAGTTGCTGCTAGGGTTTTACCTTGTGGCGACCAGGCGATCGCAGTTACATAATCTGAAAGTGTCCCCGAATAATGTTCTTCAAATTCCTTAGATTTGCTGGTTGTGGAGTTCATATCTGTGTAGAGGGCATTGGGCATGGGGCAAAGGGAAAGGGGTAAGGGGGAAAGGGAAAAGCTATCCCCTTAACCTTTAACCTTTTTCCCTTCTTAAGAGTCTTTAGTCCCTATTTATGCTAGACAGGCGAGGAAATCTTGTTTGAGTTGGTCTGCATCGAGGTTGCGACCGATGAAGACTAGTTCGTTTTTACGGGTTTCGCTTGGTTTCCAGGGGCGATCGGGTCTACCATCGAATATCATGTGTACCCCTTGGAACACAAATCTATTATCTTCCCCAGCGATATTTAAAATGCCTTTCATCCGAAAGATATCTGGGCCTTGGGTACGCAGTAACTCAGAAATCCAAGCGTTTAATTTTTCCCCATCAAGTTCACCTTTGTCCAGTAAAGCCACAGAAAAGACGCTTTCATCATGTACGTGAGCATCTTCGCCTAAGAAATTCGGATCAATTTCTAACGCGCGGTCTAAATCAAAGGCTTTCACACCCAACAAAGCATCCATTTCTAATTCAGAGTTGCGGGTACGGTAGATTTTTGCGATCGCATTCATCGCCCGAATCCGCTTTTCTAATTCATCTAACTCTTCTGGCGCTACTAAATCAGTTTTATTAAGTAAAATTACATCGGCAAACGCAATCTGCTCTTGTGCTTCGTCCGCATCCCAGTGCTGCGAGATGTGCTTGGCATCCACAACTGTCACCACCGCATCTAGAGACAGTTGGCTTTGCATATCTTCATCCACAAAGAATGTCTGAATCACTGGCGCAGGGTCAGCTAGTCCAGTTGTTTCAATGACTAAATGGTCAAACTTATCGCGCCGTTTCATCAAATTGTTGATGATGCGAATTAAGTCGCCCCGCACTGTACAACAAATACAGCCGTTGTTCATCTCAAATATTTCTTCATCCGCATCGATAACCAGTTGATTATCAATGCCCACTTCCCCAAATTCATTGACAATCACAGCAACTTTTTTGCCGTGTTCGTAGGTGAGGATGTGATTGAGTAGAGTCGTTTTACCTGCTCCCAAATAGCCAGTCAGAACAGTAACGGGAACTGAATGTGTGATTACGTCAGCCACCATACTCTAAATGCCTCTTGTCTCACCTTATAGATAATCATTATCATCCATGATAAGACTTTTTATATTTTTGTGCGAACTTAGCATTGATTCGGGTTTCAGAAAAATAATCGCATAGCTTAAGTTAGAAACACTCTTATATATCTCGGCAAAGTTCTTGCGGTAATTGTTTCACTATACGTTGAAAGGGGGCAAGATCGTTTAACCCTTGCGCCAGAATCAGAGAGCCTTGAATTGCAATGACGGCATCTTCGCCTCGCTGTCTTGCTAGCGATTTGTCTAATCCTGCCTCAATCAGCACGGTTGCAATCTCATCAATCCATGTGCGTAATAAAGTTTGTACTTTGGCATGAAAGATATCTCGTGCCGAACCCATAAGCAATATGGCGAACAGGCATGGTTGTTGCCCATCTTCATATAGCTCACTGAGCTGAGCGCACATTTTCTGCAATCGAGTCAGTGCATCTCCTTCACTGCGAAGCGCCTGTAGGATGTGTTGCTCCAAGTAACTTTCGAGAAAATTTAACACGGCATTCACCATGTCGTCTTTACCACCGGGAAAGTGGTGATAAAGGCTCGCTTTTCCTAAGCCTGTCTGTTGAGAAATTTTAGATAGAGTCGCTCCATCGTAACCATGTTGCCGAAACAGATTTAGCAGGCATGGAATGTATGTGTCTTTTGGCATGGAAAGCAATTTTAAGTTTACGTATTGACTTTAGACCGTTCGTTCGGTACAGTAAAACCAACCGAACGAACGGTACAAATATTTTACTCAATTTCCCAAGAGAAAAGCTATGGCAACTTATCACACGATTGCAGTTGATAACCTCAATATCTTCTACCGCCAAGCAGGTTCAAAAGACCTTCCTACAATTATTCTGTTGCACGGTTTTCCCACTTCATCCCAGATGTACCGTGATCTGATGTATGAACTCTCGGACAGATTTCACTTAGTTGCACTTGACTATCCTAGTTTTGGCAATAGTGACTGTCCATCAGTTGAAGAGTTTGAATATAGCTTTGATCATCTCGCAGACGTAGTTGAACGATTTCTCCAGACATTAGGGTTAAATCGTTTCAGTTTCTATCTTCAAGATTACGGCGCACCGATTGGTTTTCGGATTGCTACCCGTCATCCAGAGTGGATTCAGGCGTTGATTGTCCAAAATGGAAATGCGTATGAGGAAGGATTGACTAATGCTTGGCAGCCATTCCGGGATTTATGGGAGGAACGAACAAAAGCAACGGAAGCGGCAGTGCAAAAATTTCTGAAGCACGATACCACAGTATTTTTTTATACAGCAGGTAGCCGCGATCGCAGCAACATCAACCCCGATAACTGGAATCTCGACCAGTATTTTCTAGATCGCCCTGAAAATGCAGCCGC
This sequence comes from Nostoc sp. B(2019), assembly GCF_010091925.1. Taxonomy (GTDB): domain Bacteria; phylum Cyanobacteriota; class Cyanobacteriia; order Cyanobacteriales; family Nostocaceae; genus Komarekiella. The sequence goes on from NZ_WVID01000005.1 coordinate 273,887, forward strand.
ACAGCTTGAACTGTTCTACAACTACCGCAAAAATTTGGAACGCTATCCCGAATGGCATCAGTATTTTCGTCAGCATCAACCACCAACACTAGTTGTTTGGGGCAAAAACGATCCCTTCTTTGCTGTCGAAGGTGCCAAAGCATTTGCACGGGATTTGAGAACCATTGAGGTGCATTTATTGGATACGGGGCATTTTGCCCTTGATGAAGGGGGTGATGTCATTGCCAATCATATCCGCCGATTTCTTCCTGCTCATACTGTTTGAGAAAATAAGGAATCAAGCGTAGGGAACATGAAAATCTAACATTAACATCGCTAAATAAAATCTAAAAAGAACCAGAATGATTAAACTCTACGGTCACGAATTGTCTGGCAACTGTCACAAAGTACGGCTCTTTCTATCACTTTTAAATCTTGAATATGAGTGGCTTAAGGTCGATTTGATGAAGGGAGAACATAAATCACCTGAGTTTTTATCGCTCAATTCCTTTGGTCAAGTTCCTGTACTAGTGGATGGCGATACAACTGTTGTAGACGCTCAAGCGATTTTGGTTTATTTGGCTCGTTGCTATGGCGGCGACCAGTGGCTTCCTTTAGATGCGGTGTCCCTCAGCCAGATTGTACGCTGGTTGTCTACTACCGCAGGGGAAGTTCGTCAGGGCCCCGAATCTGCTCGTCTGTATTACTTGTTCAACGCCACGAATATCAATATCGATCGAATATCAATATCGATCGAGCTACCCAGAAAGCAGAATTTATTCTTACGCAACTTGATCAACATTTGAGCGATCGCCAATGGTTAGAGTTCGAGCGACCAACCATCGCAGACGTGGCGGTCTTCCCCTACGTTGCTCTGTCACCCGACGGGAAAATTGCCCTTGACCCCTATCCTCACATCCAACAGTGGATTGCTCGAATCAAACAATTACCAGGTTATATCCCTATGGTAAAGCTCTAGAAAATGCTCTCTTGGCTCAACTCATATTATTATCTAATGTGATGAAGTTATGTCACGTAAATTTACACAAATCGCCTTCACTCCTGCCGTCAAAGCAGCTCAAGAACAACGTGGTTCCCGACAGACCTACGCCCGATTTGAACAAAATGGCCCCGATAACGATACTATCACGCCAGAAATTGAGGAATTTATTGCTCAAATGGATGGTTTCTACTTGGGAACTGTCAGTTCTAATGGCTATCCTTACATTCAGTTTCGTGGTGGACAGCTAGGTTTTTTAAAAGCATTAGATGACAAGACCCTGGGGTTTGCTGACTTTAAAGGAAATGTTCAGTATGTCTCTGTTGGCAATCTTTCAGAGAACGACAAAGCTTTCTTATTTTTAATGGATTATCGCCATCGCAAGCGGTTGAAAATTTGGGGACGAGCTAGATATGTAGAGAAAGATGACCAATTAATAGAACGCTTGAAGGTTCCCAACTATGAAGCGGAGATTGAAGGAGTAATTTTGTTTAAAGTTGAAGCTTGGAATTGGAACTGTCCGCAACACATTCCCATCCGCTATTCCGAACAGGAAGTTGCGGTATTGCAAGCCAGAATTACTGAACTAGAACAACTTATCGCCGCTCAATAATATCAACAATTCACACAAGAGATTACCTCATGTCAACTCATCGCATTGCCGGGTTTCGCTTGGGCATTTACGTTTTCAAAGATGCTGAAGTTATTGATTTTGCGTCTCCCTACGGAGTATTTTCCGTTGCTCGTCGTTTTGATCCAGAACTTGATGTGTTTCTGGTTGCAGAAAGTATGCGTCCTGTTCAAACTCAAGCAGGATTTACCGTTCTGCCAAACTATTCATTTAAAGATCAGCCTGCAATGGATGCTTTTCTGATTCCGGGGGGCTTTGGTACACGCCAGGAACTACATAACCGCAACTTGTACACATTTATCAATTCTTTGCCTGAAAATTGTTTGTTGACGAGTGTGTGTACAGGTTCTTGGATTTACGGCAAGATGGGATTGCTGAATGGTTTAGCTGCTACTAATCGTAAGGAGCCAGACCGACTTGAAGCTTCTTCAATGGGTAAGATTCCTATTGATCGGCTAGCAGAAATTGCACCTGCATGTCGTGTGAGTCGTGCGCGGGTAGTGGATGCAGGCCGGATTGTTACAGCAGGAGGTATCAGTTCGGGAATGGAGCTAGGATTTTATCTGTTGCAACGAGCGGGATACGATGACCAATTTATTACTGAAGTTGCTCGCACGATGGAGTATCATCAAGCATACGCAATGTATAAGCAAGATGTTGAAGTTTCTGCTTAGTTTACAGGTATAAAAGCTTTCCCTTGCTAAATAAGTCTTACGAAATAGCTGTAAAGTTCTATACTCAATAAGTTCTCAGTGATCTAAATTTTGTTGATCAAGGATTTTGTCTCTTGGCGTGAAAATCTCATTTCATGCAGAAAACAAAAAATCTTGAACTGCTTCTAAAACCTCTGCTGGGTATTCTTCATGCATTCCCAAGGAACCTGGAATTACCACGCTTTTAACTCCTGGTAACGCTGCTAAAGCTTCCATTTCTGCTCGTGATTTGGGAGGGCTGGATTCTCCAATTACTATCATGAGGGGTACGGATAACGATCGCACAAGTGCCAGAAAATCAGATTGCTCGCGTACAGCATCAAGATTACCAGTCACAAAGGCCGCAGAAGCAAATCGCGCTCCTGGTTTTTGAGTTGTTTGCCATTTCTTTTCGATGAAGTTGGGTGTAAGTTTAGCCGCGTCGGTAAAGACGTGGCGGCGGTACATAAAACTTAAAAAAGATGGAGTGGTATTGAGTTTGTAGAGAGCTTGACCGAGAATAGGCGATCGCACTAATTCTTTTACCATACCAGCTGTCTGCTGAGTTGCCCCCATTGTCGGTAAAGGGCCCCGCCAAGTGGGAGCTACCAATACAATCCGCGAGAAAACAGCAGGCTCTCTCTGAGCTAGTTGCAACACGTAACTAGCAGCATGACCAGCGGCAATTACTGTAATAGCAGTATTAAAAACAGATTTGACAAAATCTGCTAAAAATTGGTGATATAAAGCTGGGCTATAATCTAAACTGGGTCGGGAAGATTCCCCAAAACCAGGCCAATCAACCGCTGTAACTTGAAAATGGGGAGCTAGTAACCTGGCAAGTTCACCCATTTCTAAACGTGTGGAAACAGTGCTGAAAGCTGGGAGTAGCAATAGTGGTGAACCTTTACCAAGAGTTTCATAAACAATGCGTAATTGCTGATTATCCGAGTTCCAAAGATATTCTTGAACTACTCCACCAAAGCCAACAGCATTAGAAGTTGATAATAAGTTAGTAGACATCGGATTAAATTTTGTTATTTGTCATTAGTTATCTCTTACAAAGTTGAGGCAGTCCGTTGGCGGGGTTCCCCCGCTTAAAGGAACTGTCGTCTGTTCGCCTTTGGCGTTGGCGGAGCCAGACGCTCGTTGGCAAAGCCTCTCGTAGAGATGACTCGCTACCGCTACGCTATCGCCGGAAGCCGACGCACCCTGCGGGATCTTGCTACAGACTTTGCGCTTTGTCATTTGTCATTTTTTATTTAACAAATGACAGTATTAACGAGATAAGTTTAGTTTGGCAAGTCTAACTTACATTCCAAAGCTTTTTTTTGCATGGTTTTAAAAATGTTGTAAAATCCATTAGCGCGGGAAGGTGTTAGGCTAACATTTAAACCTGTTGCTTGAATAAAATCTGGAGTTAGTTGCACGATTTCGGTAGGAGTAAGTCCGTTCAATCCTTCAATTAACAGCCCTACTAATCCTTTGGTTAGCTGAGAATCAGAATCGCCCTGAAACGCAACCTTGCCATCATCCAAAGATGCTATGACGTAAACTTGAGAAACGCAACCAGGAACTTTATTTTCAGGTACTTTATCAGCTTCCGGGAACTCATTGAGCTTCTGAGCATACCAGATTAGCTGTTCGTAGCGTCGCTTGGGTTCGGAAGCGCGTTGAAAGCGCTGGACAATTTTAGCGAGTGCAGGTGGCAAAGAATCTAGAGTTGAGGACATAACGGAAGCTGCAATTAATCGGTATCACTTTGAGTGTAAATTATCTTGCTTAGCGATCGCGCTTTCACTTCACTTTGGCATATAAGCTAACCATAACAGTAGTTATTAGCTACAAATTGTCAAATTTAGATTATTTATGCGATCGCATAAATATCAGTTCTCATTTTGAATCTGTACAATTACAAAAATTTTGTTCTTTTTTTGGCAGTTATTTGCTGTAATTACATAAGCGTCTAAGAGCTTTAAACTTCTGTACTATATTGATGCAGTGACTCTTCTCATCTAGCGAATATATACTGTGGCGCTTCTCAATTGACTGAAGTCCAGAGTTTCTATTGTTTAGGCTATTTGCTTACTGCTTTCTATTTTAACGCGTCCGAGTCTCCAATCTGCTTGATCAAGAGTTTGCCCTCATATTTTTTCAAGATAGACTGTACAGGCGATCGCAAGCAAGACTCAATTAGCCCTTAGCGGCGAAAAAGCCGGAGTAGGAGGCTAGTTATATTAAGTAGTTAGAATAACTGTTAAATCTTAATGCAAAATTAGGAGTTTTCTGGAATTAACCTCTGAAATATTCAGATTATATTTTCAATCATTAATAAATTTCAGGAGCAAATCAGGTGTTAACTTCGACCTTACTAGCTGCTGCAACCACACCCCTGTCATGGAGTCCTACGGTTGGGATAATCATGATTCTAGCGAATCTCGCTGCTATTGCCTTTGGCAAATCCACAATCAAGTATCCTAATGCAGAACCAGCTCTACCCTCACCTAATTTATTTGGTGGGTTTGGTTTACCTGCTTTATTAGCAACTACCGCCTTTGGTCATATCTTAGGAACAGGTATTATCTTAGGGCTACATAACCTAGGGAGAATCTAGTTGTTAGCATCAGCCTTTATTTGATAATTTTTTTGTCTCCAACCAAGAGCCAGAAAATTAATTTTCTGGCTCTTTTTTTTATGTAAAACTTATGACACTGCTTTAGTTGACTTTACCTGAAATCCTTTCCCAACACCATAACGAACAGTCCGAAATTCCACGCGATTTGTACCTGGAATATAGAGAGTATATTTTACTTCACCGGGTGTTCGTCCCACATTTCCTACCCCAATGACTTGACGCGGGGAAATTTCCACAGTTTGGGAAGATGCTTGACTGTCAAGGGTTGTGACTCCCGTGGTGATGGAACCTGCTTGTAGTTGATATTGAAAAGCCAAACCAGAACGACCACAAAATAAGCAACAACGGTTATAGTTGGTAAACTCATATTTAAATGATAATCATTTTCATGCTGATTGCAAATAAATTATGTAGTCCGCAAAATTTATAACTATAGGCTGGCTAGATTGCTAGAAAATTTCTAAGGCAAAAGCTGTTATTTTTTCTAGACTTTTATCAGAAATGCCAATATAAATTCAGACGTTTCAGGAGGTTTTATGTCTTTGACTGTTTGACCCCAGAACTAGAACTATGGAAGTTTACCGTTCTAGGGAAAAAGTGATATTGCATAATAGTGACGTACTGACTCTTCCAGACTTAGTTCCTGGCTGGGAATTGGTGGTTGATAATATCTGGTCGCCAGTATTTAAGTAGTTTACCACCAAGCATGGAAAACTCAATTAGTGAAGCAAACTATGTTAGCCATTACACCTCATTACGAAATAACCTGGGAAAAGCTACCAGATGACTTTGTATTAGATGATGAGCCAGTGGACAATATCAATCAGCCATCATTGGCTGCTGCGTTAACTGAAAGCTTAGAAATTGCTGGAAAGCTACCAGCAAATGCGTTGATTACCACTAACTATGGTATATGTGCAACATTAAATCGAAAGTTTATTATCAAAGCTCCAGATTGGGCTTATATACCAGTAATTACAGTTCCTAGAGAAGAATTGATACGCAGTTATACTCCTCAACTACAAGGTGAGATTCCTGCTATTGTGATAGAATTTCTCTCTGATACAGAAGGGGGCGAGTATTCCAGCAAACCTACCTATCCCCCTGGCAAGTGGTTTTTTTATGAACAAGTTCTCCAGGTTCCCAATTACGTAATTTTCGAGCCAAAAACAGGAGATTTGGAGGTTTATCAGTTGGACGGTTCCGGGCAATATCAACTCAGGAGTTGTGATGATAATCATCATTATTGGATTGCTGAAATAGGATTATTCTTAGGAGCGTGGCAAGGAACCAGGGAAAATAGAACGGGTTACTGGCTTAGGTGGTGGGATGAAAATGGTAAACTCTTGCTCTGGGGAGTAGAAAAAACTGAACTATTAGCAGCACAACTAAGGGCAGCCGGAATTGAACCAGAGATTTGAAGAACTAGCTACTAGATCACCAAAGTCTCTACAATTCCTTTGTTGACTCAAAAAGTATTTCTCGACCTATGACGAATCAAGCTCCTATCCCAGTTATTGTCAATGGTGCTGCTGGTAAGATGGGCCGTGAGGTGGTTAAAGCGGTGGCGCAAGCACCTGACTTGAACCTAGTGGGTGCAATTGACCACAGTCTGGAACATCAAGATAAAGACGCTGGAGAACTGGCGGGTTTAAGCGAACCGCTGGAAGTACCGATTACCAATCAATTAGAACCGATGTTAGGGTATGTGGCTGGCGACAGACATTCGCCTCCGGGGGTGATTGTAGACTTTACCCATCCTGATTCAGTTTATGACAATATTCGTAGTGCGATCGCCTACGGGATTCGTCCGGTTGTTGGCACGACAGGGTTAAGTCCCGAACAAATTCAAGATTTGGCAGACTTTGCCGATAAAGCTAGTACCGGATGCCTAATTATTCCTAACTTCTCTATTGGAATGGTGTTGTTGCAACAAGCAGCAGTTGCAGCCTCCCAATATTTTGACCACGTGGAAATTATCGAACTGCATCATAATCAAAAAGCTGATGCTCCCAGTGGTACAGCTATTCAAACGGCACAGTTATTAGGAGAATTGGGTAAAACTTTTAACCCGCCTCTTGTGGAAGAAACGGAGAAATTACCAGGAGCCAGGGGTAGTCAGGCAAACGAAGGCATTCGGATTCACAGCGTGCGCTTGCCAGGATTGATTGCCCATCAAGAAGTGATTTTTGGCGCAGCGGGTCAGATTTATACTTTACGACATGATACGAGCGATCGCGCTTGCTATATGCCAGGAGTACTATTAGCAATTCGCAAAGTCTTGGCGCTAAAGTCGTTAGTATATGGATTAGAAAAGATACTCTAAACCTTCGCACTCATGCTTGTCCCACTGACTCGCCAGAAATTTGAACAACTCGTCCCCCTAATTGCCACTGGTCTACAGTACAAGTACTACTGGGGGAAGTTTTCAAATTTTTTGCAACGGCTGTTAATTTCTGTAGTTTCTGTAGTTGTTATTCTACTTGTGAAAGCCTTGTTCAGGCTTGAGTTTGGTTCAATAGTATTTGTGTTGGGGGTAATTAGCGCTTTTTTTTGGTTGTGGTATCCAGTATTTCAGGCAAGTATGCGGAATATACAATGCCGGCGTTACAAGTACAGCGGCTTTTTCCGTGGTCGAGTACTGGATTGGTGGATTACAGACCAGTTGATTGGTAAACAAGAAACCGTCAACAGTAAAGGCGAATTGGTGATTGTCGAAAATCGAGAAAAACAGATTAACTTAGAGATAGGTGATGACACAGGATTTAGCATTGAGTTTATGGCACCGCTGCGTCCTGCCCACAAAGCCATTGCTCGCGGTCAAATTGCAGAAATGGTGTTAATGTCAAATCGCGCAGATTTGAGCAGTATTGAAGAATTCAGCGATATATACTTTCCCAATCGCAACCTCTGGGTCAGCGACTATCCTTATCTACGAAGAGATTTCTTTAATGAAGTCGGTCGCCGCTTACGTGAAGACCAACAGGAAAGACCGCGGCGGCGGCGCTCAGAGGGGCAGGGGGGCAGAGGAGCAGAGGGGCGCAGGAGCAGAGGAGCAGAGGAGCAGGGGAGTGGAGAAGATTACAGATATTAATTCTCTTTTGCTGCCCTACTCCCTTTTTCAACTTCCTCCATTTCCATCTTGTCCGTAGGCTTGCCAAGCCAAGTCTACTAATCCATTAAGAATCGCAGCTGCTACAACTGCATTACCTTTTCGACTGTCTATTGTAATGTGAGGTACTAGAGAGTCTTGTAAGCAGGCTTTGGCAGCATCCACATTCACAAATCCTGCTGGAGTAGCAATTATTAAAGCTGGTCTAATTTCCTCGGCTTCAATTAAATCAACCAATGCTGTCAGTGCTGTTTGTGCTTGACCTACTACAAAAATGCCCTCTGGATAACGCTTAGCTAGGGTTTCTATTCCCCAAGCTGTACGAGTTTTTTCTTTTTGGGGGCGCGTCAAAGCTTCCATGCTGCAATACACTGGATTAGCAAAGGTATTTTGAATATCGTATGCAATACCTACTTGTACCATTGGTACATCTACCACAATTGTGGTACGCGCCGCTAATGCTGCTGCACCAGCTTGCAAGGCACGCTCAGAAAAGCGAATCAAAGACTTATACTCAAAGTCAGATGTGGCATATATCACCCGCCGGACAATTTCATACTCTGCGGGTGAAAAAACATGATCACCAATTTCACTATCAATGATTGCTAAACTTTGAGCATCAGTTACGTGCCATTCCATTGTTGTTGAGCTTCTCAGATATCAGCTTTCAGCTTATCAGCTTCAGAGAACACTGAGTACTGAGTATTTTTATTTTATTTTTACTCAGGACTCAGGACGGGCTAAACGCCCCGCTACCGCTAACAAGACTCAAGACTCAGGACTAGAAGAAGGCCGACTGAAAATAGGAGATAGGTACGCAACCAAAACGCCAATCAGAAAACCGGCGATATTGCGAACTAGAGGCAACCATTCACTCGTGCGCGTCACTACTGGCCCAATCCCGAAGGCAATGAATAATATTCCCCATAAAGGAGAGAAGATTAAAGCCCATTGCCAAGCAAAAACTTGTCCTTCGCGGTGAGGTTGAGCTGCAAATCCACAAATTACCCCACCAATGATTGAGGTAATCAAGGTGAGAATCCACTGCTCCCTTGGTAGTCCAGGAACAACATTGCAACCACCCTTTAATAAACAGCCTTTAACCGATTCTAGGGCTTGCAGAATGGCTTGGTCTTCGCCTTGTTCACGTACAAAGTACAAATTACCAAAGCGGGTTTGCAGTTCTATCCAGAAAGTCCGAGGTAAAAGTTTATAAACAGCATCACCAACACTAAAGCTGAGGATGTTACCGCCACGAGAATCGGCAACTAATAAAATACTTTTATCATCCAAACCCCAATATTTGATGACTGCCCGCCCTGGAGTACGGTCATACTGGGTCAATACTCGTAATTTCCAGCCAGTATCAGCTTCAAATTCTTCTAAATCTGTAACCAGCTTTTCTTCTTGCAGGTCGGGAAGAGTTTTAGCTAAGTCTACAACTGGGGTAAAGGTGTTAGGTAGTAATTCAGGATTGTCATACGCCAGGGCCGGGGAAGAATGCATAGCCCAAATCGACCCAGCCAGGAAAAAAACCGCAATAGATAACAGGATTCGTCGCCAAAAACAAGACTGCATGGACGTTTTTATACAAATATCAACAGTAGAAGTGAACAAGTTGTTTTAAAAGAGTACTGGAAAAGTGATACTTCTTTACACTTGTTTACTTTACTCTAATCTAAGGGATTAAAGCAAAGGGATGGGGATTAGGGAGTGAAGAAGTAGGGTGGGCATTACAATGCTCACCCTAATAGCTGGAGATTCTTAAGAAGGGGATAGTTTTTCCCTTTCCTCTCCTAATACCCAATACCCATTGCCCAATCCCTAATGTTTACTGGTTATACCAATCGTCGGAGGCTGTAGGCTTGGAAAGTAAATCTTCATCTTCAAAATTAGTTTCCCAGCTAGCAGGTTCATTGTAACTATCCTCAGTACGGTACACTTCTGCTTTTGTCCGGCGATTTTCTTGTCTGAGTGCTTCTCGTTCGCGCAACGTTAGCGGTGGTTTCTCATTAATTGGCAGACGTTCTACTGTTCGCCTCGCAGGTTTTTGGCGTGTGAAATTTTTCCAAGCTGCTTTGACGCCAACAAAGACGCTGCGTGTTCCTACTTGCAGATTTTGAGCTTGTTTTTTTGCACTATCGAGGCTTTGATCAACTTGTTTAACAACTTGACCGGCACTTTTGACACCTTCACTGACATCATCGGTCAAGTCAGTGATTTCTAAGCCAGTCATGCGGATAGCGTCTAGAGTAGGTGGTAATTCTCGTGAGAGGGTATCAAATAGCTTTTCTGCACTGCGGGCAGCGCGTGCTAGCTCCTGCAAAGCTGGTATCGCCGCTACCAAAACCGCAGTCAAACTGGTAGCGACTAAGAGGATAGACAGTCCCAACCAAAACAGGGGATCAATCACAGTTATGCCATCTATGAGCGTTCTAATTGCTGGGGAACCGGATCTGAGTCTTCTACAGCTGTTTGCCGTTTTAAGACTTGGCTTTCTCGCTGACTGGCATCTACACCAGCTGCGATCGCTTCCCGTAATCTATCTAAAGTATCATCCCAGTTTCGTAGTGCGCTAGCAGAAAGACGATCTGCCTGAATTTGTACGCTTGTTGATAAATCTTCTGCCAATTCTGGGATAGCATTGGCAGATTTTTTCAATAATTTACGCGTTTCACGCCCTGTGCGTGGAGCTGCTAGCAACCCGGTTAAAGCACCGATGGTAGCTCCCAACATCAACCCGCCAATAAATACTCCAGAACGGTTATTAGACATCTTGTTGTTTCTCTCCTTACACCCATTTTAGGTGGGTTTTCTCTCCTTGCAAGACCCAAAGGATTTTATCCATTCAATCTATCGTGACAATATATCACCCATAAATGTTGCTTTTACTCATTAAACTCTCTTGGCGACTGTCTTTTTTCCAGATGTGAACTTTACTCTTGGAAAATTTCGCCGCCAGGCTTGGCGTCCCAGAAATAGCAGACTGACAATTTGTCGCACTTGTTGAATTTGCACCCGTAGCCCTTGGTTCCCTTGGCGCAAGTTATGAATACTCTGCTGGCTCAGAGAAATATTTTCGGGTGCTTTATGCAGTGCGGCATGGCTACAGCGTTCATAGTCAATTAACCTATCTGCTATGTATGCTAACTGCCGCTTGAGTTGCCAGACTCGCCAAGCTGCATAGAGTAGCATCAGCGAAATTAGAGTGTTAATTACGACAACCACTATTACCATTATTTACCTTCACCAACCTCAGCTTTGAGGTATTGTGTAGTGCGCTTGACTTGGCTCTAAATTTAATCATAACGGCATAGTCTTAGAAGAAATCAGCGTTGTCTGAGGTAAAAAATGCATTCTCTTACCAGTCGCAACTCCCATGCAGCAAAAAAAGTTACGATACTTAGGTAAATGAACTCAGTAAAACTCAAATAATGGTAAGCAATGTTCAGGTATTGATTGATTTAACTGATGCTGACCTCGATTTAGATGCAGAAGAATTAGAAGAATTAACTATTAATCTCGCGCAAGAAATTAGTGAATTGGTAGAGGATTCTGAACCAGTTAGAGAATCTGAAATTCCCAAAGGAAGCAAACCAGCTTTAGCAGGATTTATACCAGGAATGTTAAAAACCGTCGTAAATCCGAAGAAAGCTAAAGAACTGCTAGACTCACTGGGTAATCGCTTCTATGGTAAAACAGTGAAGCTGGAGTATGAAGATAATGGCACAAAGTACAAGCTAGAGTATGGCAATAAAGAGCAGTTAGATGATGCTTTGAATGCTATTGAAAGGCTTTCCAAAATCAAAGTTAGTGTAACAAAGGCTGATGGCTAAATTTGCCTTGCTAGTTGGTGTAAGTGAGTATGAACCAGGTCTGACTCCGTTACCTTCTGCTTCTAGGGATGTGGAAGCCCTCAAGCAGGTTTTAATACATCCTGAAATGGGTGGATTCGCAGCGGCAGATGTGACAGTACTGACTAATCCACAGCGACAGATGATGGAGACAGCCATTTACAAGCTGTTTGCCAATCGCCAGAAAAATGATTTGGTACTGTTTTACTTTTCTGGACACGGGGTCAAGGACGAAAATCGTAACCTTTTTCTATCAAGTGGTGAAACTAGTTTAGAACATGGAAGATTAGTCACGCCTACGGCAGTTGCCGCTAGATTCCTCCATGACAGTATGAATGGCAGCAAATCAGAGCGACAGGTAATTATTTTAGACTGCTGCTTTAGTGGAGCTTTTCCTGATGGATTGGCTGCCAAAGATGATGGTTCTGTGGATATTCAAGCACAGCTAGGCAGTAAAGGTCGAGCAATTCTCACATCTTCCACTTCGACTCAATATTCCTTTGAGCAGGAAGGGTCTGACCTTTCTATCTACACTCGCTATCTGGTGGAGGGAATTGAAAAAGGAACAGCAGACCAAGACGAAGATGGTTGGATTTCAGCGGATGAGTTGCATAACTATGCCAGTAGCAAGGTGCTGGAAGCCGCTCCCGCTATGACACCACAGTTTTATCCTGTTAAAGAAGGCTATAGAATTCGGCTGGCGAAAGCACCCGTCGATGACCCTAAGCTCAAGTACCGCAAGGAAGTGAAGCGACTGGAAAACCAAGGTAGATTTTCCATCCCCGCTCGCAGGCTGTTAAATTCGCAACGAACTCAGTTGCAGCTTTCACTAGAAGTAGCAGAGGCGATTGAAGCAGAAGTTCTGCAACCATATCGAGAATTTCAACGCAAGTTACAGGAGTATGAGGAAACACTACAGGAGTGTGTGAAAGCGGAGTACCCTTTGAGTGAAAGAACCCTGAATGATTTGCAGGATTATCAGCAGCATTTGGGACTCAGGAACGAGGATATTGCACCAATTGAAGCTAAGATTATTGCCCCACTAGCGGCGACCTCTCCCCCAGCCCTTATCTCAAAAAAAGAGGAGAGAACTTCCCCCTTCCCTCGCAGGGAAGGTGGGTTAGAGGGGTTAGGTCAGTTTGAATTTGACGTAGTGACTGTCAATTCTGAAGGTGAGGAAACTAACCGTCGTCGGGGTCAGGCGGAGTACTTCACTGCTGACTTGGGGAATGGCATCACCTTGGATATGGTTTCTATTCCTGGTGGTGAGTTTTTGATGGGTTCTCCAAAAAGTGAATTAGAGCGACGTGACGATGAAGAACCACAGCATAAAGTCACAATTCAACCTTTTTTCATGGGTAAGTTTCAGGTAACTCAGGCACAATGGCAGGCTGTTGCTGCTTTACCCAAGATTAATTATGACTTGGAACCTGACCCGTCAAATTTTAAAGGAGTAAATCGCCCTGTAGAGCAGTTATCCTGGCTAGATGCAGTTGAATTTTGTGGGCGACTTTCTCAGAAGTTGGGACGGGAGTATTGTCTACCTAGCGAAGCCGAGTGGGAATATGCTTGTAGGGCTGGAACCACCACGCCTTTTCACTTCGGCGAGACGATTACAACTGATTTGGCAAATTATGACGGTACAGATTTTGAACATGAGGGGACTGTGTATTTAGGTTCTTATGATAGAGGCCCCAAAGGAATCTATCGTAAAGAAACAACAGACGTAGGCAGTTTTAGCGTAGCAAACGCCTTTGGAATTTACGATATGCACGGCAATGTTTGGGAGTGGTGTCTTGACCATTGGCACGATAACTATCAGGGCGCACCTAATGATGGCAAAGCACGGTTAATTGATAACGATAATGATAATCATGTACGGCTGCTGCGCGGTGGTTCGTGGGTCGGCCATCCGAGGAACTGCCGTTCTGCTTATCGTATTGGGTGCGCGCCGGTCAATAGGGACTTCAACCTCGGTTTCCGCGTTGTGTGTTCCCCTGCGAGGACTCCCTAGCCCTTTTCTCTTTTGCTCTTTTGCTCTTTACACTTCTTTATTTTTTTCTCTTATGTCCGCCGCAGGCGGATAATTTTTTTTACTTTAGTAACGAAAAATATTTGAAACTATTGGTAAGGAGTAAAGCTGAACAGTCATCCGACTCTAATCTTGCATACAAATCTGCTGAATCTGCGCGCCTCAAACAACAATTTATAATAGCAGCCTCGCTCATAATAAAATTAACACTATTGGCAAAACCCCTATGGAAGCTCTCATCCTGAATATACCCCCCGCCGTAGGTTTAACAGACGAGCAGTTTTACCAACTCTGCATAGCTGTTACGCGTTCAACCTGTGGAATTGCCAAGGATAATTAGGAATAAGCGATCGCTCATCTGTTTTCCCAATTACACAAATCTTCAAAATTTACTTCCTAAAATCATAACATTTAGTAAATAAACTTTATATAAAAACACTTAAGTTTACTTTTTAGCGAATGCCAGGAACCGGACTTGAACCGGTGACACGAGGATTTTCAGTCCTCTGCTCTACCAACTGAGCTATCCCGGCGGCTGTGATTTATCTTAGCCACGATTATTTAATGTAGCAAACATATAATAATTTAGCAAGAGCTTGAAGAAAAAAAATTATGGTGCTTTCATTCTCAACTTAACCCAGATGAAAACTGCGACAAATAGCAAAAACTGGACAAGGACGATACTAGGGCCAGAAGCAAGGTTAAAAAGACCCGATACGATCATGCCAGCAATGCTGCTGCTAGAACCGACAATCACCGACAAGAGCAGAAAACGGCTAAAGTGGTGACTCATCAGTTTAGCTGTGGAGGCGGGAATTACTAAAAAGGCGTTCACTAGTAAGACGCCAACAGCTTTAATCGCTACAGCCACAGCTAGTGATAGCAAAACCACAAACACGTAGCGATACAATTGAACTGGAATACCTTGAACCTGGGCGACATCGGGGTTAAGCGTCAACAAAATTTGCTGCCGCAGAGTTGATAGTAAAAATATGCTGCCTCCCACAAGTATCAGCAGCGTCAAAATTAAATCTGTGGTGTCTATCGCCAGAATATCGCCAAACAGCACTGCCATTAAGTTACCGCGATACCCTTTAATCAAGCTAGTGAGAATCACACCGATCGCTAATGCTCCTGATAGCACTATACTCAGTACGCTATCGCTACCTAAATCGGTTTTGTCAATGAAGTAGAGGACAACAACACCAAAAACTAAGGTAAAAGGTAACAGCATCCAAGTAGGATTAAACTGGAGTAGCACACCTAACGCCACGCCTACTAATGCTGCATGACCAACAGCATGGCTGAAAAAAGATAGTTGGCGCAAGGTGACAAAACTACCCAACATACCGCCCAGTATTCCCATTAATACAGCACCGGCGATCGCACGCTGCATAAAAGGAAATTGCAACAATTCCACTAAGTCATTACTATTAGTGATGGCTAGCCAAATTGTCTGGCAATAATTGAATAAATACATAATGTAATATTTTAAACTTATTAGCAGTTATGCTGATAGGAAATAGTCTTTATTTTTGAGGGTATAGCAGGGAGTATTTCCCACACTTTTGTCAAAAATTCTGTAGTTTTTATTGCCACTAAATTTGATTTATAAAATGAGAATAATTCAGTATAATCCAAGATGCGCTATAGATAGTGATATTGTGCAACCCCTCTCAGATAAAGTTCTCAGCAGCGAAAAAGCTCAGCAGATGGCAGAGTTTTTTAGCTTCTTAGGAGATGCTAATCGCCTGCGAATTCTCTCCTTTTTGGCTACAAAAGAACTGTGTGTTAGTGATTTAGCAACATTATTGGATATGAGTGAATCTGCTGTTTCGCATCAGTTGCGAAACTTAAGAGCGATGCGCTTGGTAGGTTATCGCAAGCAAGGTCGTAATGTATTCTATCGTCTACACGATAGTCATATTTTCCAACTCTATCAGGCTGTCGCCGAACACTTAGATGAAAGTGAGGAGAGAATTGAGAGCGAAGAATAAAAATATTAACTCCTGGCCGACAATTCTTTGATAGTACAGAGCAAGCCGATTTATCTGTGGTATCAATCCAAAATCTAAAATTGGATGACTCTCAACTCAATTGTGGTGATGCTGATAGCGACTGAATCCAGGGCCGTAAGTTGCTAAAAGGTTTTGGGGTGAAAGAGCAATTTCGGGTTTACCAGTACAAACAACTGTTTGGTTGAGGCAAAGGACGCGATCGCAATGGCGGCTTACCATATCAATATCATGGGAAACTTGCAATACTGTCCAACCCTCCTCCCGCTTTAATTCATTCAGCAAAGCATAAAAATCCGCTGTACCTTGGACATCAACCCCAGCAAAGGCTTCATCGAGTATCAAAAGTCTCCGAGGACTGACTAGACAGTAAGCTAGCAGCACCCGTTTAAGTTGACCACCACTCAGAGTACCAATAGCTTGGTGTCGCAGATGATAAGCATCGGTTCGCCGTAAAGCTTCTGTTATCGCTGCTGATTTTTCTCTGTCTTGTCTCCACAGACTAGAGAAAAATAAATTTTTCCTTTTCCCCTTTCCCCTTTCCTCTTTAATTACCCATCCCAGTCCTACTAATTCGCTGACACAAATAGGAAAACTGCGATCAAAAATGAAGTTTTGCGGCATATAGCCCAACAGGTGACGTAAATGCCCCAGCCTGACAATTGGACAACCAAATATTTCAATCTTACCAGCACTTCGAGGTATCAAATCTAAAACCGCTTTTACCAGGGTACTTTTACCTGCACCATTGGGGCCAACTATGGCTGTATCTGTTCCTGACCATAATTCAAAGGAAACATCTCGAACAGCTAGATAGTTGCCTTGATATACAGTTAGTCCCTCAACTTTTAAAATAGGCGATGTCATTTAAGTAATTTAAAACTCAAAATTCAAAATGAAAAAGTACAATTAAATCTATTTACAAGCAGTTTCCAGAGTTTGTAAGTTAGCTCTCATTGCTTTGAAATAATATTGCGAATCTGTTTCACCAGTTTCCAGAGAATCTAGTGGACGCAAAGTCAATTTTAAGTCTTGAGAAAGACTGGTTAGCAATTTGTTATCTACTCCGGGTTCGCTAAATAAAGCTTTCACTTTATACTTTCTTACAGCATTAACTGCATTTTGCACATCTGCCGGTGAAAGTTGATCTTCAGGAACTTTTACCACGGCAACTTGCTTGAGTTTATAGCGTTGGGCTAGGTATGGAAACGCATCATGAAAAGTAATAAAGGTGCAGCTGGGATTTTTCTGCAAAGTCTGCTGAAATTCGCCGTTTAAAGTTTCTAATTCGTTAATATAAGCAGCTGCATTTGCCTCATAAGCAGCTTTATTCTCAGGATCAGATGCAATTAACCCATCACGTATATTTATTACCTGCTGTTTAGCCAAAACTGGATCTAACCAAACGTGAGGATTACCCGTTGCGTGGTCGTGGTCTTTTTCTTCTTTCGCTGTTTCTTCAACTGGTGAAATCTCATTTAAGGGCTTAATACCTTTGCTAGCATCAATTTCAGTCAATTTAGGATTTTGGGCATTTTTGACAGTATCTTCCAGAAATTCCTCTAACCCCAAACCATTTTTTACTAGCACATTTGCAGTGGCGATCGCTTTGACATTTTCTGGTGTTGCTTGGTAGTCGTGTACTTCAGTACCCGGCGGGACTAAAATTTCTACGTCTGCTACATTGCCTGCTACTGCTTTGGCAAACAAAAACATTGGCAAAAACGTTGTCACTACTTTAGTTTTTCCCGCTTGCACTGATGGGGTTGATGCAGCCTCTTGTGCTTGCGGTAACTGTTGAGAAGTTGTTCCTTGATTGGTGTTCGATTGGTTACAGCCAGCAGCAATTGACAACATGAGTAGAGCAATTAGAGGCAGAGTACCACGTCTTTGTCTACCTGTTTTATGTCCTATACGAGTCCAAATCACGGTGTTTTTTCCTCCAAAAGGATGCTTGTGCCTTTAGCAAATTTTTGATTGGCAATAAGACTTATTCTACATTTTATACTATAATAATTCTCATTCTCATGCAAGACAGGCAAGATTATTCCTACATTTACTGTGTAAGGAATAACAACATAATTTTTTCAGTAAGTACTAAATTACAAACTTAGTACTTACTGAATAATTAGGATTTCTTGACTTCGTTTTGTTAGAAAATTTGCTTAATTCTGATAAAATTACTGAAAAACTTTCTCATAAAATCCGCGTTTAAAAAAGCGCAGTGTGGGTGTGAATTTTAATTGAGTGTGAGGAAAAAAAATGCAAAAATTCTGTAAATACTTGCTGGCTAGTCCAGCAATTTATGCTGCAATGCTTTTTGTTGGTACTGCTGCATTTGCAGGTGAAACATCAACGACAACGGAAATTAATGAAGCTCAAGTTGTAGGTGAAGTTACACAAAACAAGGTAATGGCGCAAGTTACCTCAGTGTCTCAGTTGTCGGATGTGCAACCCACAGACTGGGCATTCCAAGCATTGCAATCGCTGGTAGAGCGTTACGGCTGTATTGCGGGATATCCAAATGGGACTTATCGCGGTAATCGGGCAATGACGCGATATGAGTTTGCTGCTGGTTTGAATGCTTGTCTAGATCGGGTTAACGAACTAATTGCTACCGCCACTGGTGAACTAGTAACAAAAGAAGATTTAGCTCAACTGCAAAAGCTGCAAGAAGAATTTTCAGCAGAACTAGCGACATTACGGGGTCGAGTCGATGCAGTAGAAGCACGCGCGGCTGAGTTGGAAGCAAATCAGTTTTCAACTACAACCAAATTGCAAGGACAAGTTGTCACAGTCATTAGCGATGTTTTGTCAGGTGAAAATGTCAATGATGCAGAAATTGTAGACCAGAATACAACTTTGGGAGTGCGGGCGCGTATCGAACTTGTAACCAGTTTCACAGGCGAAGATACGCTGTTCACTAGAATCCAAACTAATAATATTGTTAGCCCCAACACTAATACTCCAGAGGGCAACTTGTTTTTTGCAAGTGGTAATAGTGGTGCAGAAGCTAACAACGATGCTGGTATAGATGCACTGTGGTATAAATTTCCTCTGGGCAAAAATACACAAGCGATCGCTATTGCCAATGCAGGTGCAGCAGATGACTTAACCAGTACTATCAATATCTTTGACGGTGATGGTGCTTTTGGTGCTTTGTCCACCTTTGGCACACGTAACCCAATTTATAACCAGATAGGTGGTGCGGGGTTGGGAATAACCCACGAGTTTGGTGATAAATTAGCACTCAGTTTAGGCTATTTGAGTGGTACAGCTAATAATCCTGCTCCTCAAAATGGTTTATTTGATGGTGCTTATGGGGCGCTGGCTCAATTGACTGTCAAACCAAGCGATCGCATTTCTGTTGGTTTAACTTACATCAATTCCTACAAACAGCCACTACTCACCGGTAGTAATGCGGCAACTTTCACAAATTTAGCAGCTGATCAGGGTTTAGAAGAAGTAGCATTTTCCAGCAATTCTTACGGTATCCAAGCATCCATCGGCATCAGTGATAGATTAGTCTTGGGTGGTTGGGCTGGGTATACCAATAGCCGCACCTTGAGCGGGAACCGTGGAGAGGTTGACATTTGGAACTACGCTGTAACTCTCGGCTTCCCCGACCTTGGTAAAAAAGGTAATTTGGCTGGTATTATTGCCGGAGTAGAGCCGAGGGTAACAAGTTCCAGCGTTGCCGGATTAGCAGAAGATGACGATACTTCTTACCATATTGAGGCATTCTACCAGTACAAACTGACTGACAATATCACCATTACCCCAGGAGTCATCTGGTTAACATCCCCAGATCACAACGATAACAATGATGATGTTGTGATTGGTGCGCTGAGAACCACATTCAGTTTCTAATTCTTAGAATTTTGCGAAAAGACGCGAAGTTTTCCTTCGCGTCTTTTTTGTGCATGATATTAAAATTAAAACCCAGCATTGTTGCCAGGCTTGATATCTCAAAAAAATATTTTAAACTTTTCAGATAGTCTGAACGGATGATTTTAAGCTGTCTTTGATTTCCGTTTCACAAATGACCCAGCACTCAAAACACCGAAGGCTAGTAAACCCAACGTAGAACTAGATTCAGGAACACTAGCTAATCTGTAGCTATGGTTATCAGTTTCAAATGCGCGACCGGTCGATCTCAAAACTACCTTGTCAAAGGTTTCTCCTTTACTGGTATCTGCTAACAAATTAATGTAGACATTATTTGTACTACCACTCTGTTCACCATTGGCTGGAGCGTCAGGAACATCTGCACCGTTAAATGTTTTCAGCAGTACACCACCGCTGTAAACATCGACAAAGTTATATGTGTCTATTGATCCCCAGTAGAAACCAAAGTAATCAAGATTCTGAGCAAAGTTAATAGTTATATCACCAGAGTTCCCTGCAAAATCCTTACCATCAATTTTCTCACCTGTTGGAGAAATTGTTAGATATTTGCTGGTGTTACCAAAAGGAGTAGCATATTGACCGCTTACAGATCCTTGTACAATTCCATTCGTTGCAGAGTAATTAACATATCCAGAAGAAGGTGCTACACCGTCGTTAAAGTTGATAGTTTGAGCACCTTGAATATTAGTGTATTGACCTTCCCCTACAACTGGTGTGGAACCTCCTTGTGTTAAGCTAACAGCACCGGCTGGGTTAGCACCCATAAAAATAAATGTTGCTCCGACCAAGGCGAATGATAGTTTTTGTAAAGTAGACATTGATTTATTTTCCTAATCATTTGATATCCATAGACTGGCACGTAAGCTTGGTATTTGTGTAGTGATTAAGAATTATTTTTACCAAAACAATGTATTGAATGAATGAATCTGAAGTTGAGGAAAAGCTATTTAAAATAAAGCATTTCAAGACAATTATTTCATATAAAATCTCAATATATATACGTAGTAATAATTTGAGATTGTATAGTTAATTGGTTGTTTAAAGGCAATTTCTGAGTAAAGTCAGCTATTTTTAAATCCTATTGGGAGGAGGGAAAGTAAAATTTATAGTGGATTTAACGGAGTCAAAAAAGAGAAGTTGTGGAAATTACTGAAAAGCTTACTAGATGTATTCCTAGAGCTTGCGCCATAGTAGTCCCACCGCCGTTAGTTATTGGAATTTAATTTTTAGTTTTTTATCTTGCCCATTGCTGCAAGATGTAAGCATAAAAAGCTGCTTTATCAACCTGATCCATTGCATAAATTTTACGACCGCCAGAAACTACTTGAGTGCGCCCTTGGCTAAGTCCTGTGGTGATAATTTTTGTTTCCCATTCTCGCAATTGATAAAATTCTGGATGTCCCAGATAAGCTGTTGCCAATACATCCCAAAAATAATAATCTTGCGGGATAACTAACGCATAACATTGTCCTGCTAAATCAGAGATGGGATAGTGGCGTTGTCGCCCCATTTTTTGCACTAATTCTGATGTGACTGGGACATTATTAGTCAGATCTAAAGGACACATAATAATTTCAATCTGAGTTTGCCACACTTGCGCTGCTGAAACTGGATCCCAATAAGCATTCCATTCTGCGGAACCATCTTGTCCTGCTTCTAAACTTTTTTCTACATTGCCAAAGACATTCAATGCACCGCCCATCCAGACAATTTTTTGAATCTTCGCTTCAATGTCTGGTGCTTTGTCTAAAGCCACTGCAACCGTCGTCAGAGGGCCAGTTACCATCAGCGTTACTGGTTGAGATGCTTCACGCAACATCTTGATCATAAAATTTTGACCTGTTTCGGCAACCAGAGGCGTGTTGATGGTTTCACTCTGATTGAGAATGGGGAGATGGTCAACGATGAATGAATCGCGGCGATAGAGATTAGGAAATGGGTTGATACCACGCACAGTGCTTTCTGCAACCGGGATATGAGAAAATCCCATCAAATCGAGAATTTTACGTGTGGCGCTAACGGCTGGTTGAATATAACAATCGGCTGGAGTGACGACGACGCCGAGAAGTTCGATATGATCCATCGTTAACAGCAGCATAGTTGCTAGATAATCATCTACACCGCCATCGTGATCCATTAATACGAGTTGTTTTGACATCAAAGGAGAATTAATATGGATGAGTTTATGGAAGTTGCGATCGCACAAGCAAAACAAGGCAGACAAGAAGGTGGAATTCCTATTGGTTCTGTTCTCGTTAAGGATGGTCAAATTCTCGGCAAAGGACACAACAAACGTGTACAAGATGGCGATCCTGTTACCCACGCCGAAATTGATTGTCTCCGCAATGCTGGTAGAGTTGGTAGCTACAGAGGTACAACACTCTATTCAACTTTAATGCCGTGTTACCTCTGCGCTGGGGCAGTAGTACAATTTGGTATAAAAAAAGTCATCGTCGGAGAATCAAGAACTTTTCCGGGTGCTAAAGAATTTATGGTATCTCATGGTGTGGAAGTAATTGATCTTAATCTTGACGAATGCGAACAGATGATGAGCGAGTTTATTGAAACTAATCCAGAACTTTGGAATGAGGATATTGGGAAATAGTCATTTGTCAAGGGTCATTTGTCATTTGTAATTAATTATTCTTTCTTCCCAGCCCCCAGCCCCCACTCCCCTTTCTCTGAGAAATGCATCAAAGGTAAACCTATCTGGTAGCGAAGTCTGTGCGCCTGGTTTTGTTGTTGCCAAAGCACCCGCCGCTGTACCCCAAGTAACTGCCTGTTTTAAAGAAAATCCTTGAAAAAGCGCTGCTGCTAAACCGCCATTAAAAGCATCGCCAGCTGCAACTGTGTCAATTGTATGAACTGGAAACGCGGGTACAAAGAATTTTTCCTCAGCAGTGGCACAGAATACACCCTTAGCACCCAATTTGACGATCGCACATTTCACACCCCGTTGCAATAAAATCGCAGCTGCTTCTGCTGCTCTCTGTTCTCCATCTACAGGAAAACCCACCAATTGCCCAGCCTCGACTTCATTTGGGGTAATAATGTCTATCAGTGGGTAAAGTTCAGCGGGTAAATCAGATTGTGCAGGTGCGGGGTCAAGAATTACTTTGATATTTGCATTTCGTGCTGCTTGGGCGGCTGCAACCACAGCAGCAATGGGAATTTCTAATTGTAAAAGTAGTAATGTAGCTTCTGGCAATAAATGAGACAATCGTTCTACATCTTCTTGATTGACGCGCCCATTTGCACCAGGAATCACAATAATTTGATTTTCACCAGCATAATCTACGGTGATGATGGCAACTCCAGAAGTAACATTTTTATCCACAAAAATATTGTCAGTCTGCACACCAGATGCTTGCAAATTGTTGACAAGTTCCACACCAAAACTTTGTGGCCCTACACGTCCCACAAGATGAGTAGGAATTCCTAATCGCGCTAGTGCTACAGCTTGATTTGCTCCTTTACCTCCCGGAACTTTAAAAAAATCCTCTCCTAGCAGCGTTTCGCCTGCAACTGGCAACCGAGGTGCTGTCGCTACCAGGTCTATATTGATGCTGCCGAAGACGATAATACTCATTATGCTGATTTTTGTTTATCTTAAATCTATTCAGCTTGATACTACATACTACCTGAGTATGAGGTGAGGGAAAATTTAGTAAATTGGAATGTCAATTTTTATGCTAAGAAAGTAACAATTTTATCGCTTGCAGAAGGCTTTTATGATGAGCAGATATTCACAGGATATCAGAAAAATTTTCTCTTACTTTTCCAAAACTAGCAATTATATTTGCTGAAATATTGCAAGGATAAATTTGCTATCGCTTTGATGACTATTAAAAATATAACACATATTATTTAACAGCAAGGTTGTACAATTTTGGGTATTGTGTTTGCAAAAGTAGCAGAGAGACAAACCTTGTTTCAGGTAACATCGAATTCAAGCGATCGCCAAACAGATATAGTTGTTATTGGTAGCGGTATAGGTGGTTTAAGTTGTGCTGCTCTTTTAGCACGGTATGGTTTTGATGTCATAGTCTGCGAGAGTCATTCTATCCCTGGTGGTGCGGCCCATGCTTTTGAGCGCAATGGATTCAAATTTGACTCAGGCCCTTCACTCTACTCTGGACTATCTTACAGTCCTTCTACCAACCCCCTACGACAAGTGCTAGACGCCATTGGCTCTGAGCTACCTTGTTTAACCTACGATACTTGGGGTTGCTGTCTACCAGAAGGTGATTTTAATACATCAGTGGGTGCAGAACAATTTTGTGAAGTGCTGATGCAATTTCGTGGTTATGATGCTGTAGCTGAATGGCAGCAACTCCAGCGCGTCATGGAACCACTAGCTAGCGCTGCAACTGCCATACCACCAGCCGCATTACGCTTTGATTTGGGTGCAGCTAAAACTGTGAGCCGATTTGCTCCATCTTTAGTAAAGCATATTGCAGATGTTACCAAGCTAACGGGCCCTTTCAGCCGGATTATGGATGGTGTTGTTAAAGACCCGTTTACACGCAACTGGCTTGATATGCTTTGTTTTTTGCTTTCTGGGCTACCAGCAGACGGCACTAGTACAGCCGAAGTAGCATTTATGTTTGCCGACTGGTATCGACCGGGTGTAGTGCTTGACTATCCGATTGGTGGCAGTGGTGCTTTAGTTGACGCCTTGGTACAAGGATTAGAGCGGCACGGCGGTCAGTTGATGCTAGGCGCTCATGTGCAGCAAGTGATTGTGGAAGGCAACCAAGCTGTAGGTGTGCGCCTGCGTGATGGTAAGGAAATCCAGGCGCGTCGGGCAGTAGTTTCTAATACATCTGTTTGGGATACTTTAAAACTCCTGCCAGAAAAGGCAGTGCCAAAACAGTTTCGTACTAAACGGCAGGCTACACCTGAGTGTGATAGTTTCATGCATCTGCACCTAGGTATTAACGCCCAAGGATTACAGTCAAACCTGAAATGTCACTATATTGTAGTCAACAACTGGGAAGCAGGCGTGAGCGCACCTCAGAATGTTGTGTTGGTATCAATTCCTTCAATTCTCGACCCATCCTTAGCGCCAGCAGGCAAGCATGTGATTCATGTCTATACTCCTGGTAATGAGCCGTATGCTCTTTGGCAAGGGATGGACAGGAAAAGCCAGGAATATGCCGAGCAAAAGCTCTTGCGTGCAGAAGTGATGTGGCAAGCCTTAGAGCGCATCATTCCAGATATTCGCTCGCGTTGCGAAGTTACACTTGTGGGTACACCTCTAACTCATGAGCGCTTTCTGCGTCGCCACCGAGGTTCCTATGGCCCAGCTATTAAGGCTGGAGTTAGCTTATTTCCAGGCCCTAAGACACCTCTACCAGGGCTTATTTGTTGTGGAGACTCGACATTTCCAGGCATTGGTTTACCAGCAGTCGCCGCCAGTGGCATGATTGCCGCGAATACACTTGCACCTGTGAAGAAGCATTTGTCCATGCTTCAAGATATTAGGTGGATTTAATTTTTTGAATACAATTTTAAGAATTTCAAATTAGGTTACAACGGGTTTTTTCTAAAAAGATCACAGTAGGGCTGGCATTACAATGCCCACTTTACTAGCCAAGAATACTACATACTGAAGGTTTCCAAATTAGCTTAAGACAGAAGCGATCGCCTCTTCAACTTCCAGTGAATTTCTTGATATCTTGATAGAAAACCTGAGATGAAATCTATGCTGACAACTACAGCCACCATTTCTCAACGGGCCGTACTGCAAAACATCAGTTGGCAGACTTTTGAAAGCATCCTTGCAGAAATAGGGGATAATCGTGCCACGCGATTGGCTTACGACCACGGGATACTAGAAATCATCACACCTTTGATGCCTCATGAGTATAACAATAGACTTCTCGAACATTTGGTTTTTGCTTTGGCGGAAGAACTTAACCTCAACCTGAAAAGCACTGGTTCGGTTACTTGTAAGCATCCAGACTTACTGCGGGGAGTAGAACCAGATTCAAGTTTTTACATCCAGAATGAACCCGTAATGAGACAAAAGCAGAATCTCGACTTGACACAAGACCCACCACCAGACTTAATCATTGAGGTAGATTATACTAGCGCTTCTGTTGACCGACTCGCCATCTATCTCGCGTTGGGTGTACCGGAAGTTTGGCGTTATGACGAACCTGTAATGCAGATTTATAAGTTGCAGGAAGGTGTGTATCTTCCCTGTGATATTTCGCCTAGTTTTGCAAATCTTCCCCTAGCGGCGGAAATTCCCCGGTTTTTGTCTGAGAGCCTCAAAATTGGGGAAATACCGATGATTCGTTTATTTCGTGTTTGGGTAAGACAGCAGATAGAATAATTCATAGGCGTTAACGCATAGATGTATTCGCCATAAGGCATTACCGCCAGCTACGGGCAGCTTTAACCATAGAAAAAAACAAGGCTAACAGCTGGTCGTCAGATATTATCAAAACGATGTATCATATCAAAGTGCATCATACGCAAGCCGTGATCTTATGCCTAGTGTTGAACCCGACGAAAACCGAGAGCATCGAATTAAAACAGAAATCATTATCGATGCTGAAGACAAAGAAGAACGGGCAATGGGTTGGTATTACTACCTCGACGATACTCTGAACGTACCCTTTATGGCTAGGTGGACAAAAAAGGGACGTAAATCGACCACTGTCGAGGAGAAACAAGTCGAAGTGCTAGGAATGGCACCAGACGATGAGTGTTTAAAAGATATGTTTGTGGAAGTTGTTTATCCAGATGGCAAAGATGAAGATGTATTTTCTGCGAAGTTATCTGAAATAGTCGCTATTGATGCTGATAGTGAAACCCAAGAAGCACTGGCAGACTGGCACTATTGGCTTGCTAGAGGATACAAATTCTAAAATGAGCAATGAGCGATCGCAATTCAATTCTACGGCAAATGCCGAATAATACGGCAGGGATTGCCAGCAGCAACGACATTTTCAGGTATGTCTTTGACAACTACACTGCCAGCACCAATGCTTGTATTATCACCAATTGTCACCCCTGGACAAATAATTGCACCGCCACCAATCCAGACATTATTACCAATTTTAATCGGTGCAGCTAATTCTTTACCGGAAAGACGAATTTCTGGTTCTGTAGGGTGATAAGCAGTATAAATCTGCACATAAGGAGCACACAAGACATTTTCTCCAATGTGAACTGTATTGCAGTCTAAAATCACACAGCCATAGTTCATATATAATCCGTTGCCAGCGTAAATATTGCTACCGTAGTCACAGTGAAAGGGTGGCACAATTAATGTTTTTTGTCCAACTTTTCCAAATAATTCCTGCAAAATTTGCTGCCGCTGCTCTGGCTGTTCTTCAGTCGTATAATTGTACATTCGGAGGAGACGACTGGCTTGCTTATTTTCAGCAACTAATTCAGAATCGTATGCAAGATATAACTCGCCTGCGAGCATTTTCTGTTTTTCTGTTTTTTCCATGACAGAATTTATAGATTGCAATCAAATAGACTTTATATTATATAATTTATCTGCCGAAAGCAAGCATATATAATTGTTAGTTTTTTAAACTATCTTTTAATCGAAAATAATAGTTTTACTCAAAGTTTTCTACTACTAATTATACACTAAATTCTCAATAATTTGAAACTAACTATTGGCAAAATTGCATTTTAATAAACTTTCTAAAAAAACCAAATTTTTAATAGTAAATATAATTGAGTTATATTAAGTTTGTATTAAATAAGCAAAAATTGCAGAGAATTTGGGGAAGTATGCCTTTTCGGATTTTAAGCTTGGACGGTGGTGGAATTCGGGGAGTAATTGCGGCCAGTATTTTGGCAGTGATTGAGAAGCAAATTGACCAACCCCTGAATAAGTATTTTAACTTAATTGCCGGAACTTCTACAGGGTCAATTCTAGCAGGTGCGATCGCAACAGGATGCAGTAGCCAAGAAATTATTAAACTATACAAGCAAAAAAGTTCACTAATATTTCCTTACAAAAGTCGTTTTGCGCTACAGCGAATTGGCTTACTGCTAAAGTATGGTTTATCTGCACCCAAGTTTTCTGATGAGGGTTTGATTCAAGCTATCAAAGGTGCTTTTGGTGATATAAGAATATGTGATATTATTTCGACGATGCTGTTAATTATCTCCTATGACACAATTAACCGTGAACCAATTATATTTAAAAGCTGGCGTCAAGATAAAAGTTATGGTGATGTCGCTTTGTGGGAAGCATGTGTCTGTTCCTCATCGGCTCCAACTTATTTTCCAGCACATAAACTAGACAAAACGGTAAATGGAACTACTAAAAATGCATTTGCGAATGGCATCATTTTAGACGAAAATGCATCTTCAATAGAGGACGTATATAAAGATACGCAGATTACAATCACCAGTGGTACAGGTAGGGGTCAAACTCGCAATCTCAAAAAATATGTAGGATCAATTCAACTTGCTTTGATAGATTCACCTTGGGAAAAAGTACCCGATAATACCTCTACATACTCGATTAAATGTATATACTCTGCCATTGATGGCGGTGTTGCTGCTAATAACCCCTCCAGCTGTGCTGTTGCTGAAGCTCTCAGATTAGGTTATGCAGTTGAAGAAATTTCTATTCTTTCTATAGGAACTGGCGATCGCACCCGAATCATACCATATAAACAAGCTCGACATTGGGGTCTGATTGAATGGGCACAACCCCTAATTGGTATTTTGTTTGATGGCTCATCAAGTATTTACGAATATATCACCAAGCAAATCGTGGATGATCGTGTTTTACGATTGCAATTCAAACTTGACCGACACTTAACTGGTAAACGTTTGAGTGATGATATTGATGATGTAAGTGAAGAGAATATTAATAATTTGATTGAAGCGGGAGAGGTTTATATTAACCAGCCGCAAGTGCAAGCCGCATTACAGAAATTTTTGCAGATTAGTCAGTAGTCATTAGCTTGAGACGAAAGACTAATTAACTAAATATGGCATAAGTAGCTTTTCCCTGCTGCTTAGCTCGGTACATAGCAATATCAGCATCTCGTAGCAAACTTGCTGGCTCCTCATAATGATTAAAACTCAAAGCAATACCAATGCTGGCTGTAGTAGATACTTGATATCCATTCAGGCTAAGCGGTATTCTTAAAGCGTCTTGAATACGTTTGGCAACATTAGTAGCGTCGGTAACGTCTTTAATATCCTCTAAAAGAACAGTAAACTCATCGCCACCAAATCGCGCTACAGTGTCGCCACTGCGTAAGCATGACTCTAAGCGTCGGGCAATCTCAACCAAAAAATTATCACCCATTGTATGCCCAAAACGATCATTAATCTCCTTAAAACCATCTAAATCCAAAAACAACACCGCAAAATAATAATCATTTTTGCGTTTGCTACGCTCAATTGCTTGCTTGAGCCTATCCAAGAATAAAACGCGATTAGGTAATGCTGTTAACCCATCATAAAATGCATTACGGAGGAGTTGCGCCTCTGTTTGCTTACGTTTAGTGATTTCTTGAAAAATTAAAACTGCACCAGTAATGTTGCCATTATGGTCGCGGATGGGTGCAACATTATCCCCAATCGGTATTTCTGTGCCATCTCTAGCAATCAGCGTACAATTTTCTGGTAAATTCAAAACCTCGCCTGCTTCTATTGCGTCTGTAGCTAGATTTTTAATTGTTTCTTCCACATTTTTGTTAACCAAGCTGACGACTTCTATTAAATCTTTACCAAATGCTTCATCTTGCTTCCAACCAGTAAGGTTTTCTGCTATGGGATTCATCATTTGAATACAACCATTGGCATACGTTACAACTACTGCACAACCCATACTGTTAATAATTGCTATGAGCCTCTGTTTTTCTTCCAGTAATCTCTTTTCAATCTGGTGTTTGTACAGAGCCATTTCTACTGCAATATGTAAGTCTCTTTCAACAAATGGTTTAGTAATGTAACTGAAAGGCTCGCTTGGTCGCTTTCGATGTAATTTTGTATATTCTGAATGCTCTGTTAAATATAATACAGGCACATGAAAATGATTCTGAATAATATCCGCTGTCTGCTCACCATCAATTTCACCAGTCAGACAGATATCAATTAATACTAAATTTGGATTAGTCTCAGCTACTTTTTTTATTGCTTCTTCACCAGAATGAGTGGTTTCTGGAACAGAATAACCTAACTTTTGTAAACTTTTTCTGATATTTGAGGCTATGATCTTTTCATCCTCAACAACTAGGATTTTGCGTGCGAACATGTTACAATAACCTGTTTGCTAAGGTTAAGATGCTGTTGTCCGTATCAATTAAATGCGAAAGTCAATATTATTATAATAGTCAATCTCTAATTTCATGTCTCCTTGCCTGACGAAAATACTGAACGAATGATCAAATAGTATATTATTTACCTATTATAGTCTGTGTGTTTGGTAAATTTTATCTGATTAGTCTATACAGTTAATATCAAGTTATTAACGTTGAATTGAAATTGCGGTAAAATTACCAGTTATTAAAGTCTAATTTTTAAGAATATGCAATAGTTGTTTTCTCAAAAATTACAAGCGAATGTGGTAATTACTTAAAAATATTTTCAGCTTAAACGTTAATAAAATAACAGTACAACTCTTACGTAGTATAGATAAAATCTGTATGTAAATGGTGCAGGTACTCAGAAAATTGAATTCTTAGTACTGCTAAATTGATGATATATTTTTTACCAAGCTTTCTGAATAGTCTTATATAGATTGCCTTTTAAATTACAAGAATAAAACCTAAAGTTGTATTGCTAGAAACTAGTTTTTAGTATAAAAAAATGCTTACAACAAGTAAGCATATATAAATAAACGGCAATAGTTAACAAATAGTCAACAGTCAAAAACCCTTGTATCATTGGCTTTTAAATATAAGCTAGTGACTTTATCACATATATGTTTATTTACGCCCAGTTACTTAGAAAGTATCTATCACTTATGTGCAAGACTCAACCACAAATCCTGATATTTTAAAAGATGCAATTTAAATGTATATCAGTAAATAACATAATTTTTTTAGCTTTTGAGAACGAGCGAGTACAAGGGAGAAAATAAAGACAGGAGAATGGAGTGATGGAAGGAAAGATTCTCTTTATTTAGATACTCCTCCTCTCCAGATAAATCCACTCTCCCCGCTTGCTGGTGGGTCTAGTTTAAGAAGAAAAGCACGCTTAGGCTTCAGAGGTCGGATTTAGTTCTAGTCAGTTCAATGCTAATTTTGCCGCTAAAGTCTGGAATCGGTGCGGCGGGTTTGCTCAAAATAACTTGGACTTGTGTCACACGATCGCACCCTTGGAGAATAGAATCTGCGATCGTGGCTACTAACCTTTCCACCAAAGCAAACTTGGATGTTTTTACCAGATTTTGTACCAAACTAATGACGCCGCGATAATCTAGAGTATCTGCGATCGCGTCTGTCTTAGCAGCAGTGGAGATATCTAGCCATAACTTTACATCCACCTCAAACCATTGCCCTAAAACTTGTTCTTCTGGCAAATAACCAGTATAGCCATAGCAGCGAATCCCCGTTAAATGAATGCAGTCCATAAGAATTTGAGTGCGAATTTTATATCTTGCAGAAAGTGTAGCCAGTCGTGTGAGATAATTTCCTGACTTGAAAAACCAGCGCGTTGCTCTGAGAACTAGAGTCATGGCAACTGGCTTAACTTTCCAAGACGGATTTTAAATGGAAATATCCTAAACAAAATCTAAAATTTAAGATTGTTTTATAGCTCTGTGGGATTTGATGCTAATCGCCTTTAGGAATGTTAATCAACTTTGGGCTTATATCTTAACGGAGACGCTAAGACACCTGGGATTAACTTGTGTCGTCATTTGTCCCGGTTCTCGCTCCACACCTCTAGCAGTTGCCTTTGCCCAGCAAGTACCTGACATTGAAGCGATTTCCATTCTCGATGAACGCTCCGCCGCCTTTTTTGCCTTGGGACAAGCTAAAGCAAGCGGGCGTCCTGTGGCACTACTTTGTACCTCTGGTACAGCAGGGGCGAACTTTTACCCAGCAGTAATTGAAGCCTCATATAGTCGTGTACCACTGTTGGTATTAACCGCCGATAGACCACAGGAATTGCGAGATTGCCACTCTGGACAAACTATAGACCAATGTAAATTATATGGCGATTACCCAAACTGGCAAGCAGAGTTAGCCTTACCTTCCCCAGACATGGGAATGCTCGCTTATCTACGGCAAACAGTAATTCATGGGTGGGAGCGAGCGCAAACCCCTAGCAAGGGGCCAGTACATCTAAATATTCCCTTTCGCGATCCTCTTGCACCGATTCCTGATGTAGAGACGTTTCATGAAACGTCTCTACAATTATTGCAGTCACAGTTTCAACCAGAAGATTTTTTTGCCGGAGTAGCAAGCACCAGCCAATTCTCTATTCCCAATTTCCAATTCCCCATTCCCCAAGAATGGCTAAAATGCGATCGCGGTATCATCATCGCCGGTGTTGCTCAACCGCAGCAGCCACAAGAGTATTGTAAAGCGATCGCGCAACTTTCCCAAACCCTCAAATGGCCCGTACTAGCAGAAGGGCTATCCCCAGTCAGAAATTATGCTGACCTCAACCCCTATTTAATTTCCACCTACGACCTGATTTTGCGAAATCAGCAATTAGCAAAGCAGTTAGTACCCGAAATAGTTATTCAGGTAGGTGAATTGCCCACAAGTAAAGAACTACGCAACTGGATAGATGCAACCCAACCGCGACGCTGGGTAATTGATAACAGTAATCAAAATCTTGACCCTTTGCATGGGAGAACGACACATTTACGGATGTCTGTAGAAGACATAAAGGCAGAGGAGAAAAAGATAAATTTTTCTTCAGACTATTTGCAGAAATGGTGTGATGCGGAAGTTAAGGTCAGGTTAATTGTTGACCAGACTATGGGGAAAATAGATGAAATAATTGAGAGTAAAGCAGCTTGGTTAATTTCTCAGATTTTACCGCCAGAAACGCCTCTGTTTATCGCTAACAGTATGCCTGTGCGGGATGTGGAATATTTCTGGAAACCGAATAATTTAGGAGTGCGATCGTACTTTAACCGGGGCGCAAATGGCATTGATGGCACATTATCCACAGCTTTGGGAATTGCCCATCGCCATCAAAGTAGCGTGATGTTAACCGGAGATTTAGCTCTGTTGCATGACACCAATGGTTTTTTAATCCGCAATAAGTTTGTCGGACATCTGACGATTGTATTAATCAACAACAATGGTGGGGGAATTTTTGAAATGTTACCAATTGCCAAATTTGACCCACCATTTGAAGAATTTTTTGGTACTCCCCAGGATATTGATTTTGCTCAGTTATGCGCTACTTACAATGTGCAGCATGAATTGATTACTTCTTGGCAGCAGTTGCAGCAAAGATTAAACCCGCTCCCAACCACAGGAATTCGGGTTTTAGAGTTGCAGACAAATCGTAAAGCTGATGCCAAATGGCGACAGGATAATTTAAATAACTTTGCCAGAGATATTGCAATTTAACTATATTGTAAGTGAAGATAATAATTCAGAGTTAGTAAATTACAATAAATAAGTCATGATAGATGAAAGAATTTTGATTGGAAAGACAGTTGAAGAAGCTACTGAATATGTAAAAGGCAACGGTTACGAATTGTTTATAGTGCAAGACAAGTGGATGGTACAAAATCCACTTACTAGAGGAGTGTATGTAGTTGTAGTGGATAACAAAGTAACTAAGCTTAAAGATGTTCGTCATTAAGGTTGAGGCACAATAGCTAGACATTCTGAAGTTAAAGCTGATCTGGGTGATTGAACCACAACTAAGACAATCAGTGGGGACAATCACACGTTTTGCAAGTATTGAAAAAGAATTAAGCAAAACCACCATCCAGCCTTGCTCTTAGGGCGCAAATATAAAGAATAGCTGGAATAACTCTTTTATAACTAGGGCCAGCCAACTGCCATACTGTGAATAATCCTGCACCTATCCAACCAACTGGCCCGATAATGACAGCTATTGCACTTGACATTGTTGTGTAAGCAACAAAGGGTAAAGTAATCCCTATTACTCCGGTAAGTGTACCTAATGTTGTTGAAGCCAGTAAGTAAATACCAAAACCAGACAATTGAGCGCCTGTCAAAGCAAGAAAAATACTAGTACTTCCTAATAATTCACCTCCTTTATCAAATTGTGATGCTGTTTTTTGTAACTGCTGTTCCATTTCTCGCTTTTGTTCTGGTGTCATTTTCTCCAACATTGTTTCCATAACCTTCTGTGCAATTTTGACCTCCATTCCATTAGCAGACTCATATTTACTACATTTGATTTTTAACTTTTTAGCAGCCCGCCTAACTATTTTTTGATAACTTGGATGATCATCAAATATTTCATTAAATACATAACTGGCAGGATCTTGACTCTTCTCACATAGACGATCAATGATAGAATCGGCTGTTGGTTGTGATGCCTTTAGAATCTCTGCCAATGCTTTCCTCTCCTCAAATGAGGCACGATTTAGTAAATTTTTAAGGTCATCCATATATTTAAATCCTTTTACTGAGAAAAAAATCATAATAATAGTATTCCCCGCAGGGTTAGCGCATCTCAAATGCTATTGACAAGCGAATTTAGAGATATCATTATATTGGGATAAACAAGCAGCAAGA
>NZ_WVID01000060.1 GCF_010091925.1 Nostoc sp. B(2019)
ATGTTTATTGTCTAGTTGTTTGGCGCTCGGTGCGGCGCAGCCGCACCGTAGTTTGTGACAGTTGCGTAAGTCCTGTTAAACAACGCCTGCATTGGACTTTGCCTCATTTTTCTACTCCTGAACAGTCAGAGTGTTGGAGTGATTTGATGCCTTTACTCTCTTGGCAGTTATGGTTGGCTAGAGACAGTATTCAAGATTCCCCTCTCCCTTGGCAAAAATCTTCCACTCATTTGTCTGCTGGCCGAGTTGCAAATTGCTTTGCTACAGTTTTAGCTAGGATTGGAACACCTGCACCTGATCCCAAACCCAGAGGAAAGTCCCCTGGTTGGACTTCTGGTAGATTCAGAGTGCCACGGACTCGTTATCCCATTGTCAAAAAAGCCTTTACTAAGCCGAAGAAAGTATCTAAAAATACTGCTTAACAGCTTTTCATCTCTCCTGTTACTCTTACTTTATTCACTGTTCAACATGAAATCAATTGATTCAACTGTTGAGCTATTTTTTACTTGCTTTAGTCTAAACTCCAAGCTCTAAGTATGCGCCGTATTTAGCACCAAGTTGATCAATTCGGTTGGTTTGCCCGTAGTAGGTTACAAGGTCTGTTGTTGCCATAAGATTAACATCCTTGAATCACAATTCACTGTTTTTGCGTGTAGCAAATATCTACATAATTTCCCAGTAAGTACCTTGATTGCGAACTATGTAGGATTTTCCTTTGATAGTTGCAGTCCCCAACTCGGAACTATTCTTGAGTTGCTGAATGTTTCTAATAGCTCGATAAACTATCTTTTGAGAGCCATTGTTTTGTAACTTGATGGGTCGCTTAATGATTGGTGGTTTGTGTATTGGCATGGCTCAAAACAATTGAAGCTGTTGTGAATTATCCTGCACCGTGGGTTTGCTATAAACCATCCCTTCAACTTCGTAACAACGAGTCATGAGTTTGTTACGATTTAGTTGTAAACTAGCTTTTTTCTTTTGATTTGGCAAAGGTGAAAAGAGAAACTGTGGATGTTGGATAGTGCCTGAATCACCCAGATATCGATAAAGCGTACCGTCAACTTGGTATATTTTTGATGAACTTAATAGCGTAGTGTCATACACTCTAATCAAATTTATTGCCATCTGATTTATCCTGAATAAAAAGGAGTTTTTTTTCTGCCGTGTTAGAGCTAAAAGGCTTCGATTTTCCAAATCATTAACCTAAGTTCTATGGTGTAAAGTGGCATTTGCTTTAGAGTTTGCCATAATCATTTTGGTTGAATCGATTTTTCTGAAGTTAACCAATTTACCTTGTGGTTAACTTCAGTTTTTAGCCAGATAAATAAATCAAGCCGCAACTCTCTTGATAACAGGTGACGACAACCTAGATGCGCTACCGTTTGTGCGCTTAGCAGTTGAGATATGCGGGTTAAGAGAGCCGAATGGAGTTTGAATTTTCAAGTCAGCCTTCAACTCCTCTTGTAACATCACTAGTTGCATTAAATACCAATCTACTTCTTCCATAATTTCTGCTTCCACTTCAGATGGTGAAAGGGGTACAATGTCTTTTTCTGTGAGGTATTTTACTGACTCGCTATTTCTTGAAATCATCACATGATAGCGGTAGCCACTACCACAACTAAGAGCTAATAAACTATCGAAAGGATAGTATTCTATGCCAATAATTTTGCCTTGCTGTGTTCTCTGCCCAACGTAAAATTGCGGGCGTCCATAACCTCGCGGAAGAGTGATTGTCGGTTGCATTACTATTGCTCCTGTTCGTCTTGATTAACTGTTTTTTCACAGCACAAGTAAGCTGTAGATAAGACTTAAGCAACACTAAATATCAGTCACTCAAGCCCTATTTACAACCAACTAAAACACCATTTCATTTGCAGCTTTCGTTACAGCCAAAGCCTATTTACTTATTTCTCGCCAGTTCGTTTGCTCGTTGTAGCTAGCCATGATTAGCTCAGATCCAACCCACACTCTACAGAACAAAACACTCTCATCTGTCCCTGGCTGCGGTTGTAGTGTTATGGGATAGTAAAGTTGTTCTGGTGTAAGGCTGGCAACAGCGGCTAATAACCCTTTGGCAAATTGAGTATCATGCCCGGATTCAAGGATGTATGTTCGCTCAGCCTGAATTGTAGCTAGCAGCTTGTGTACTTCCTTGCCCCGGCGATCGCACTTCTCGAATCGTAGTTCCCGCAGATATCCAGTCAACTCCAATTCGCAATTCGCAATTCGCAATGAACTTCTCTACGAGACGCTGCGCGAACGTTCCGCTTCGCTAACGCAATTAAATCAGTGTGGGGGCTTGAGACCCGTTAATTAACAATTAAACAATTAATGAAGTTTCTTGTAATTAACTGCGAATTGCGAATTGCGAATTGCTTTGTGTGTACCATAGAAAACCGTTGTGGCGATTGCAGTAGATTTTGCGACTACCAGCATCATTGTGGAGTCCCAATTTCGGTTTATTGATTGAAGCTACCAGCTGCTTAAGTAGTTCTTCTTGGCGCATTAAAGCAGCAAGTAATTCCGATGTTTCTTGAGGGTTCATTTGTTTGATACCAATGTATTTTCACCGACGCTTGGCGCAGCCTTATTAAAGTTATTGTTTTTAGATACAGGCGATGCTTTGTATTATTTATCACTCTTTGAAAAGTTGTGCCGTTGCTCTTTCTATCCAAAGGAACATTTTTTAGGATGTTAATTGCTTTATGCTGGCAGTTGCAGCGTAAAGTAGAATTTCCAAAAAAGCCTCATTCCGTCCAAGAGATGAGGCTTTTACTGTTGTCTAGGACAAACTGCTCCAAAAGTTAACTGATTTTGTCTCAAGAAATATTTGAGCAGTCGTAAAATTGGTTTATTAAGAAATGAAAGTATAACTTGCAACCTTGCAACAGATTAAACTGCCATTTATCTGCCTAAATTGCAAGGTTAATATGCTGTTATATACAGTATATTAACCTTGCAAGGACTGCTTTGGTTATTAACCTCGTCTCGCTTTGATGACGAGGTTTTTAT
The DNA here is from genome assembly GCF_010091925.1 of Nostoc sp. B(2019). Lineage (GTDB taxonomy): Bacteria > Cyanobacteriota > Cyanobacteriia > Cyanobacteriales > Nostocaceae > Komarekiella. The sequence goes on from NZ_WVID01000060.1 coordinate 3,016, forward strand.
TTTTGAAGCAAAATAAAGCGTGTTGAGGTAACAGAGTTGTTTTCCTGACTCTTCATCAACGTGGCAAGAAAAGCTTGATGTCTCAAGGGTTGCTGTAGCGTGTGTCATAATAGAAATCTATACATACGATCTTTTTTGTGCAATCGCTTTACAGTTATCAAAGCTAACAAGCGATTGCTTTTGTTTTCTGAACCAGCGACCATCTGAAGAATTAGTTCTAGCTGGCGTATTACCAAAGCAACTAATTCCGATGTTTCTTGAGGATTCATTTGTTTGATACCAATGTATTTTCATCGACGCTTGGCGCAGCCTTGTTAGAGTTATTGTTTTTAGATGTGGCTAATACTTTGTACTATTTATCACCCTTTAAAAAAGTGTACTGTTGTTGCTTCTATCCAAAGAGATATGTTTTAGCAGGTTAGTTGCTTTACGCTTGCAATTGGTAGTATAAGTAGAGTTTTCATAAAGCCTTGTCCCTTTCAAGAGATGAGGCTTTTATTTGCTGTTAGAATAACCTGCCTCGCAAACTAGTTTATTTCAAGAGATGTTTGAGACAGTTGTTTAGTTTCTTTATTCAGCAATTAAAAGTATAATTTACAACCTTGAATCAGGTTAAACTACAATTTTTTCTACTCAAGTAAGTAGTTGACATCTAGTTAAATGCTTTATATTAGCTGTGTGTTCATCGTTAATTATCTGCCTCGTCGTTGAAGTGAGACGAGGTTTTTGTTTTTGAAACAGAATAAACCGCTTTGTTAATCATCTCATTTGATTTCGGGTGAATAGTTGAATGCGTGAAATGCCGTTGCATACATGATGCAAATGAGTATTATTTGAAATGCTCATTTGATATTCTTCAAGGACTTAAGTACTCACGACACTTATGGATTTGGGCATTCGGTGATCGCAATTAGATTTGAATCTATGCGATCACCTTTGTTTTTACTGTATTCTTAATACTCGCTCGGCAGCATCAACACCTTCTGTGCCAGATACAGCGTGATTTCTGACAGCGGAAAATTCGTGTACTCTATCTGTTGTCGTAGCACTTCCTTGTCTGTGTCTTCTTCACATATCAGAGTACCTGATTCGTTCTCTACCACTAAACGCCACACCTGAAATTCTCGCAGCCGGGGATTAGACCCAAGCCGATGCTGATAGGAGCCAATCGCATCCAGCAGCCAGTAGCACTGGGTTGTTTGGGCTAAATATTTCACTCCCTCTGTGTAGCGGAGCATACCTAGCGAATGTCTGTAGACGACTTCTGAGCCTGTAAATTGTTCTAAGTCTGCAATTAATTCCTCGGCGGTTTTTGCAGTAATATTTGTCATGGTTGAAATTCCTGTCTGTAACTTTCACTGTCACATTGGCGTAGCATTAGATAGCTACTGTAGTTGCCCACCAGGAGTTTTGGGAATTTTCAGCTATTTCCTGGGCTTCGTTCGTTACCTCGTTATCTTCTGAGGGAGCGATAAAACCATACCTCGTAGCTAGAGCATCTGAATCGATATCTGCGTCAAGAATCCGTCCCAGTTCAGAGATGACAAATTTTCTTGTTTCTTGGTCGTAGCTAAGTTTCATGATCTCACTTGTTTGGTTGAACAAAATAGCGCTCTTGCCGAAACAAAAGCGCTCACTGATGACGAATAATTACGCTGTTACTAACTCCCGACTTTCTGACATTGGCTGATACTCCACTAGCCTCCGCCATTCTTCAACCGTTAGCGTCTCGAATGGTCGGTCTAACAAGTCTTCACAACAGGTTGCTTCAACCATCGACAACGACCACACCGCATCAAGAGCAGAGTCACATGGGACTTTCTGTTGATGTTCTGACGAAGCCCGAATCACCCACCATTTGCCTTTAGTGCAGCTTACTTGACCAAGCTTTTGGTCGTGGTGGTAGATGCCATCGTCTAGGATTTCAAACCCAAACTTCTCGCATTCGTCAGCAATCTGTACCATGATTTCGTTGCCCGTTGTAGCGGCTGGGGCTTCTTGTTCTTGTACTGGCAGTGTTCCACGATTATGATGCCATGCGATGTAGCTGTGGCATCTTTTGAAGGTGTTCGCGCGATGGATTTCCTCACCATTGACCATCACTATCCAAGGTTGCGTTAGGTCATCGTCGTAGCTGATGGTGGCAATCAGTTGTGTGCCGTAGTAAATCTCGTGATCGTAGAAGGATATTTCTACTGATGTCAGTTCTTCAACTGGTTTGACGCAAGGGGTTACAGTTGTTGCTGTTTGTGGCATAATTTTAAGATTCCTTATGGATAGAAAGGCAATCGCGTAGTTTTCCAGACAGCAGCGATTGCCTTTTGATTTGTGTACTAATTGATGTTGTGGCAAGCCACAACACTCTCAATCTAGAATTGGCGTAGCCTCATATTTTCCTACTCCTAGTCAGTGACCGGAGCTTGCTTGATTCAGCATATCTCTTGATCGGGCAGTAGTCGGCAACGAGCTTCAAAGCGACTTTCGTGCTGAATCGCAACTTTTTATTCAGCGCAAATCGATTTCCCTTCCTGTTCCCCTCGCTTTCTCTGGTTACGCCAGTGCTTCAGCTACTCTCTCAGGTGGATTAATAAATTTACTATTTTCAAGGTTCAATGGTGAGCGCCTCTATATTTAACTGGGAGGCTGGCGCTTTGTTCCTCTATGATTATCAATTTACTATATGGTGTTGACATTAGTCAAGAGACTAGAGCAAATTTTTTGAAGATTATCTACGTCTAATGCAAGTGCTGGATATAATTGCCAAATAGGTATTTCAAGTGCCTGACAGATGGCAAGTGCATCTTTCTTATCAATTGACTCTGGTCTATTTGCTGCATTTCCCCATTCAAGATTGTGGATAAAAGACCTACTACAACCTGCTTTTACTGCCAATGCATCACGGCTCATTTTCCCACGCATCTCTCTTAGGCGCTTTGCCATTTGTTCGTTCCACGCAAAGCGAGATATGTAAGATATGTCCACTAGCACCACCTCTTTAGCCATTCAATTACTCATTTATTTTATCAACGCCGTGTTGACAAAGCGAATCTTTTGTCTACATTAAGTAGTACACCAGATAAAAGCAAAAGCGATCGCTTGCTTGTTAGCAATGCGATTATTAAAACCCACACATACTGGAGAAACACAGCTATTAAAACAAAAGTACCCCTACTGGCAAACGCTTGCGCTCTTGAGCAATGCCAGAGCAATCGCATACGCTTGTACACGATTGCTTCAAGGGGCAATGCCTTTGTGCGATGCCTGCGGCGGTAAACTACGCTTTGATTCTGGAACGATTGAAGTTTTTTGCAACCAGTTACAGCAGTTCCCGCTATTGTGAGGTACGTTCTCAGTCCTAAAAAGCTACAGGAGATAGTGGGGAGGCGAAAAACTGTAATTCATAAGAGCTGGAAGCGCTGTAGTAGCATGAATTGAGCCAAGGCGATTGCTTGCTATATAATCCGTATTTCACTCTTTACGCACATGGCAGTTACAGCAAAGGCTTTAGTCCAAAAAAGCAACATTTCCACTCATCAGGTTTACATTTTTCAAAAACCCTCTGTTTTTCCCATTGGGTTATGATGTTTTCTGAAATAAAGAAATGCCTCTTGTTAGCCATACCTCTCTCCTTGGCACAACTGGCTCAGGGAGCGACTGGTTTTGTGGATACGGTAATGATGGGTTGGCTAGGAAGTCAGACCATTGCATCTGGAGGTTTAGGAGCTAGTATCTTTGGCTTTTGTCTGCTGCTGTTTACTGGTATTGTTTCTGCTGTTAGCCCCTTAGCTGCCCAAGCATACGGAGCTGGAAATCAAGAGAAAGTCGGGACAATTGTACGGCTAGGACTAGGGATATCTCTGATACTAGCAATACCGATTGCTTTACTGTTTTGCAATGGAAGTAGTTTACTCCTACTGCTAGGGCAGGATGCTAACACAGCAGCATTAGCACAGACTTATTTAAGAGCGATCGCACTGGGTTTCATTCCTGCTTTAGGCTTTGCGGTACTTAAAAGTTTTCTTTCTGCTCTGTTGCAACCGCGATTAGTGATGGTGACTGTAGTTTTGGGTACTTTGCTCAACATCGCTGCTAACTATGTGCTGATGTTTGGCAAGCTGGGTTTTCCAGCAATGGGTTTAGCTGGTATCGGTTGGGCAAGCACATTCTCACTTTGGAGTATGTTTGTTGCTTTGACATTTTATATATGTAATCAACCTAAATTTGCAGTATATGGTATTTTTCAACCCTCATTTTACAAGGCTTTTACCTTAGAACATCGCCATATTATTGGCGAGATTTTTCAGGTTGGGCTGCCCATCGGTGGACTGATTGCAGTAGAAGTAGGACTGTTCACTGTCGTCACTTTCTTGATCGGGCAATTAGGAACAAATGCCCTTGCTGCTCATCAAATTGCTTTACAAACTATTTCGATGTCGTTCCAGATTGCGCTAGGCGTTTCTATTGCGACAACAATTCGTGTTGGGCAGTTAGCCGGACAAAATGACCTAGCTGGCACTCGTCTGGCTGGATATGTCGGCATTGCCATTGCAGCTTTATCTATGGCTGTAGCAGCTATTGCATTTTGGTTAGTGCCAAAGTCGATTATTTCTCTTTACATTGACATTAACGACCAGAACAATGCACAGGTGGTTACTCTGGCAGCGAAATTGCTGGGAGTCGCGGCAATTTTTCAAATAGTTGACGGTGTGCAAGTGACTACGGCGGGAGCATTACGCGGACTTAAAGACACTCGAATCCCCATGTTGATTGGAATTTTTGCTTATTGGTGTGTTGGCTTACTCACTGGTTATACTTTTGGAATCACGTCAGGCTATGGAGCTATTGGTCTTTGGTGGGGATTGGCTATTGGTTTAGCCCTCGCTGCAATAATCTTGACTTGGCGCTTTAGCACCAGAGCAACTAATTACTGAGGAACACCGATGAATTATCTGTAGCTGTTGGTGAACTACGGCTACGTTTCGTTTGCTGGTGACTGGTAAATCTGACGCAATTCGGCAATTGTCGCGGCTGTTTTGATTCCTTCTTTAATTGCCCGTAATTGTTCAATATCTGACAGTAAGGAAATTTCTGACATCAGGCTTAAGGACTCAGCACCAAATTTGAGTTCTAAACCTAACTCAATTCCTTCGAGTAATCCTAACCGAATACCGCTGCGCTCAAAAGAAGTCACATACTGCATACGTTGTTCTGCCTCCAATTGTTCTACTTCAAAAAGAAACTCTCGCTCCAAATCTTGAGGGAGTGTCAATACCCAGTCTACAAAAGCTAACAAGTTTAGAACATCTTCTCGTTCAAACCCTTGCTGGTACAATTTCCTCACCAAACTGAGTTTCTGCTGCTTACGCTGTAACCTATCGGTACGCGTTTGTACTGCGGCTAGGTGTGCCATGACTACAGTTGCCAATGGGTTACGGCTGGCTTCCAGTTCAGACTGCTTTTGCTGATAGTTGTAACGACCTGCAATACTAATCGCTCAAACCTGCAATCAAGATTTTTTCAAACCAGGATTAAGGGTCTTGGCAACTTTTGGTGATGATGAAAGGTTACGCGCTTTAAGGCAGAAGGCAGAGGGCAGAGGGCAGAAGGAGGAAGGAAGAAAGATATAATTAAGATACTTCAAACTTCACTCCATCAAACATTTAAGGGATAAGCCTCAGCAAGCCCTATGTCGGTGCTAACTCACCTCTTACCAGATTCAACAAACCTGAAACTTGAGAGTTGCCTTGTTGACGAAATAAAAACTCAGATAAAGTTGATTGTTTCTGTAATCATAACAGCAGTTAATTGTCCAGTTTGTAATCAACCAACTCACCGAATTCATAGCCGCTACGAGCGGAAGTTAGCAGACTTACCGTGGGCTGATTACAGCATTACCCTACAGTTACGGGTGCGGAAGTTTTTTTGCATCAATACTTTATGTAAACGGCGCATTTTTACAGAAAGGCTGGCCAATGTAACCGCACCTTGGGCTAGAAGAACTCTACGTTTAGCTCAACGACTAAGTGCGATTGCTTTAGCTAATGGTGGTGCAGCAGGGGTAAGACTCTCGGAGCAATTAGGGATAAAAGTTTCTCGCAACACACTATTAAATTTAGTCCGCTCAATCCCACTCCCACCAATCGTAACGCCACATACTCTTGGGGTAGACGACTTTTGTTTTCGTAAATGTAAAACCTACGGCACAGCACTAATTGACCTGGAACGCAGCCGACCAATTGCTCTACTCAAAGATGCAAAAGCTGAAACCTTAGCAGAATGGTTAAAAGCTCATCCCGGTGTCAAAGTCGTCTCACGAGATCGATCAAAAACTTATGAAAGTGGTATTCGCCAAGGAGCGCCTGAAGCCATTCACGTTGCAGACCGTTTTCACTTATTGCAGAACTTAGCTGAAACACTTAATCAAGTATTCGCTACACATCATCAAGCTCTCAAAGCCATCGATGAAGCATACAGTCTTTCATCAGTAACCCAAACCGACGGTACTGTAGTTGTGCGAGTACCACGACCAAGCCGTGAACAACAGGCACTACAATTAGCAGAACAAAGCCGTGCTAGACGAGTTGCTATCCATCAGCAAGTTTGGGACTTACATGATCAAGGTTGGAGTGGAAAAGCTATAGCCCGTCAAGTTGGGATTGGTGTAACAAGTGTATTTCGCTATCTACGTACTCCCACCTTTGTTGAACCAACTCGGCGAAGAAGCCGAGGTCGGAGTATTTTAGTTCCATACCAAGAATATATCCTAAAACGCTGGAATGAAGGTTGTCACGAAGGCTTAGTCTTGTTTGAGGAAATTCAACAACAGGGTTACAAAGGTAGTTATGATACTGTAGCTCGTTACACGCGGCGCATCCGTACTGTACAAGGAATCAAGCCACGAAAACGGTATTCAGTTAAGTCTTTACCAAAAATCACTCAACCCAAAAAACTTTGTCTCACACCTCGTCGTGCAGTATGGCTAGTGCTACGGAAACCGGAGTCGCAACAGCCAGATTCGGAAGAATTGATTGCACTACTAATAGCGCAACATCCAGATTTAGCCGAAGCCATCAAGTTAGCTCAAGGTTTCGCTCAAATTGTGCGCCAGCGACTGCCGAGAAAACTTCAACGGTGGCTAACTGTTGCAGAAAATAGTAATTTGACTGCTTTTCGTCGCTTTGCCAAACGATTGCGTGAAGATTATGACGCTGTGAAAGCAGGTGTAACTATGTCAGTCAGCAATGGCCCAGTTGAAGGGCATATTAATCGACTGAAAATGTTAAAGCGGCAGATGTATGGACGCGCCAAGATAGACCTGCTTGAGCGACGATTCTTGTTAGCAACCTAAAGGATATAATTCTTGTACTTCAAACTTTTTCTTAACTTCTGAATTCTGACTTCAAACTTAGTTATGAGCTATAGGAATCAGTTCATTTGGCAAAGAGCAGTTCAACTTGCCATCAATTGCTATAAATTTACACGCCTATTTCCTCAATCAGAATTGTATGGCTTAACTAGCCAAATACGGCGTTCTTCTGTATCTGTAGCATCTAATATAGCAGAAGGCTATGGCAGGCGCTCGAAGCCAGAATATATACAGTTTTTACATATTGCTTTAGGTTCTTTGAGAGAACTAGATACGCAATTAATCATTGCCAAAGAAGTAGATTTAGCCGAGAAAAATCTTTTCACACCCCTATTAAATGAAGTTGAGGAAATGCAAGGTATATTAGTTGCTAGCTTAAACAAACTTAAAGCTTAAATTTACTACTTTTTCCTTCCTCCTTCTGCCCTCTGCCCTCTGCCTTAAAGCGCGTAACCTTTCATCATCACCAAAAGTTGCCAAGACCCTTAATCCTGGCTCAGTTGCAATTAATCCTGGCTGAAGGGTAATTATAGTTGCAGTTAATCCTGGTTTGAAAATGTCTTGGTTGCAGGTTTGAGCGATTAGTATTGCAGGTCGTTACAGATAGTCTACCAACTTGATCACAGGAAATTGGAAATTTACCATACAGCCAAATAATTCATAACCAAATTGATTCGGTCGCCAGTTAGTACGCTCATCACCAAGGACTGCTAATGACGCAACCGGACGCTTGTATCTATCGTAGATGCGGTAGTTGTAAGTGAACATCCTCTCGCTAAAGTCAAACTCTGACTGAGATTGGATTTCCAGGTGTACAAGTACCCATGCTTCATCTCCTCCAAGACGATAAATTTTTACCAATTTATCCGCAAGGCGTTTTCCTAATTCGGCATCACGCACTACCTGCTGTAATTCCTGGTCTAAAAATTCCGGCTGTTGTGTCCAATCAATTTCTGCATGGGCTTGAGGGAAGAAGAATTGCATGAATTCTTCAAAGTACAGTTGTAGTATCTGTTTCCAAGGGCTATCAAATTCAGTTTGTGGGTTGTTATCGCTCATGCTGCAAAAGCTGAAATACTATAATAGTACATTAGTCCTATCGCCCAATCTTTAATTAATTGGAGCTAGATACATGAAACAGGTAGTCAGACAAGTTAAAGAGCGCAATAGGATTGAGCTTCAATTACAAAATATTCAGTATGAACTTTGGAGATTAGATGATTCTGAATATAGAAAGCTTAGGCAAAATAGCCTTGACATTAAAGATGACTCCAACTTCTTCAGGGAACTCTATTTTTCCGAATTATTAAGTGAAGATAAACTTAACCTAGCAGAATTGTTTATCACTTTAACGTCCCTGTTTGGAGATAGTAGCGATTTATTTGATCAGGACAGAGGCTCATTTTACTTTCCCATATTACTAGTAATCAAAAAGGAGATAAATACTTTTTTCTACTTCATACGTATTTTTGACTCTTGTGGTTGGATTTGCTACCAAACATCTAAACTGTTTGAGAATGAAGCAGATGTTGATAAAAACAGAATTCAAAATGAACCCTTTGAGAAAGAATTCTCTCGACAAGAAATTAATAATTTTTGGAGCTATATCTACAGATATCTTACTGAATATTTTCACTCGATAAAATTAAATATTAGCGTTGAACCTTTTCTCAAAAAGATTGATTCTAATTTTATCCTTTATGGTTATTACGATCATCAATATTTTGAGGAAGGATATGAATGTGAAGAATTATATCGGGCGAGAATCCAGTATTTCAATTCAGTTGGTATTCATGCTTGGCCACCACAAAATATAAAACCTATCTTGCAAACTATTATTAGTGAAATCGCTGATAAATAGTTGCGTTTACCCACATAGCAGTAAATAAAACAAGTTGCCTCTAATAGCTGATTATGATGCTCTGGTATATCTGTAAATTATATAATTGCTTTTTCAGTTACACAGCCGTAAAGCAGTTATATATAGTATTGGTTTTATCTATACGCGATTACCTTTGGTACTGAAATTTAACACAATCACTTGACCTAAACTAACGTAATTGTAGCAATCTCACAACAAGAACCGATATGAAACATTTCCATCCTCATTTACTTCAAAATCAGCACTAAGCTCCTTACTTGAGTTTGGACTAATTTGCATTTAGCAGCAATGAATAGAAGGCAAGAGAAAGTGACCCAACTTTTTTTAAAGGCTGAGTTAAGTAGAATCGTTAAAAAAGAAGCAGAAACTAAGCAGCAGTTAGATCAGCGTTCTTAAGTGATTCTTCGGTTTTAGGTTTTTTAGATGCGTGTTTTTTGACAGTGGGATAACGGGGACGTAGAGGTGGCTGATGCCCTTGGGCGCGACCTGGTGATTTACCGCGAGTTTTAGGGGGTTGAGCAGGAGTGCCAATGGCGGCTAAAATTAGTGGAAAGGCTTGTGCCACACGTCCTGGAGACAGTGTATCCTGATTCGACTGCCAAGGCAATGGGGAGTCGATGCAGGCAACTCTAGCTAGCCATAGTTGCCAAGTTAACAGGGGCATCAGGTCACTCCATCGCTCTGCTGCCTGAGTAGAACTAAGTTGAGGTTGTGTCCAATACAACCTCTGCTTCGCAAACCGATACCAATGCTCTAGGGCAAAACGGCGTAAGTACTTGTGCCAGAGATCCTCTAATGCAGGCATTGTCTGACCCAACCAAGCCAGCCATAAGGGTTGGAATTTACGATTACGTCCTACTGGTTTGATGACCTCGACGCGAATGATTTCCATTGCCCGGTTTGGGGATTGAAGGAAATGAAACCCACTCCAACGCATTACTTTAACTCGACCAACTTTCGGGTCTTCAACTTCTAGAGTTTCAGTTGCCACGGGCCAAGTTTCCAGGTTATTGAGCTTAAACTTATGACCATG
>NZ_WVID01000061.1 GCF_010091925.1 Nostoc sp. B(2019)
GCACAATCATCTATTTTTATCACTTTGGGCAGACTTATTCGCTTTTTCCTCTGCCTAGAGTGACAAAAGAAAGTTAGTGGCTGTCTTGCGAGTTTAGGAGGTGCTTATTTAACTCTGGTACAAGTAAGATTTTTTGCCGAAGGGATGAGTGCTGGTAAAGGATTTATTGCGATCGCAGCATTAATTTTTGGCAGATGGCATCCTGTAGGTAGTGCTTTGGCTTGTTTGCTGTTTGGGGCTACAGAAGCTTTACAACTGCGAATTCAGGCTTTAGGGGCAAATATCCCTTACCAATTTTTAGTAATGCTACCTTATGTGATCGCTTTATTGGCATTAGTCGGGTTTGTGGGCAAATCTACACCCCCTAAAGTTTTAGGCACTCCCTACTTTACACAAAATCGCCACTCAGACTAAAAAGCTGTGTTTCTATTTTTATTGGAAAACTCCAAAGCTCTCCATCCTGGACAGGAGTGGGGAAATACTGCCACCAAACAGGCAGCTAAAGCTTTGAACAAGCAGGTTCAGCAAGCACTCTCAAGGACTATTGATTTGCGATGCCGTTCGCGAAGCGTCTCGTAGAGAAGGCGGGCGCTTACGCCATCGCTAGCAGTTGAGCCACCACTAGACAATGCCCAAGAATGTCTGCGCCTTATGGGCATGGCACTGAAGCAGATCGCTACAGCGATGAATAACACCAAAGCGATGGAAGCTGCGGCGATAATCTTGGGCAGTAGTCCCACACCAGAAGCGATCGCCCTTCGAGCCGAACAATTGCAACTGCTGCCCCAGGCAGTTAGTGAAATTAGGCGAGTGCTGTCTAACCATAAGTGTACTTGGCAGGACTATTGGACTGTGGCCCAAGAATACGAGGTGATTAAACAGGATTATTGGGCGGAATTAACCACCCAAGAGACAGAACTAATTACTGCACTCCATAACGCATCTACTGAACCGGACACCATTGGCGTTGGTTCTATTGTTGCCCACGCTGATCCTTACCGCACTTTGTATGTGGAGAGGGGTGAAGTCGTGGAGGATTTAGGAGATGAAGTGATAGTGGCTTGGGATAGTTGGCGCAATGAGTCGAAGAAAACGGACAGATATTTCAAGTCGGAGTTGCGGTTTTGGCTTACTCAAAATTGACAGATGCACTTTGATCCGTAACGTGTAAAATTTAACTCTTATTCTTCAGCTTAATTGTTTGTTACATACTGAGAAATTTTCTCCACGACTTACGACTTACTTAGTCAGCATTTTCTACCACAGTTCCTTGGTGATACACAATCTTCCAACCCTGCGGTGTTCGTCGCCAGATGGTGGAGCGTTGAGTAATGCGAGTACCTTGAATTAGGGTATAGGTTACAAGGTAGTTGTCGGCGGCAATCTCCTGGCAATGAAAGTCACGAATTTCCCATGCGTCAGGTGCAGGGCAGGCGTAACGTTTCTCTAGCTCGTCCAACACATACTGCCGACTGTAACGCCGACCTGACGCACCTACTTCCCAGAATGTTTTTTCCGTCATTTGCTCAAAGTCAGCACGTGTCGTCCCCAACTCTGGGCGATGAAATATCGGCTCTCGTTGTCTGAGTTCGTTGAAAACATGATGTTCAGTTGGATCTGTGACTAAATTCGGTTCCATATTCCAATATCGTCGCAGGAAGACTGAACCCGCAAACTGATTTGAAGAGTATAACTATTTATTATGTAGTTCAAAGTGAGTCGGTATCAGTCACTAATAATATAGAGTTACAAATACCAGTTATTGACACGGAATTTCTTGACATTCTCCAAACATTTACCCAAGTAGAAGATCCTCTTGTCCTTGGATGGAAGGGGTTACGCCTGAAGCTGCGGCAAGGACTGGACAGCGTTGGCAAGTTCTACCAACAGCTAGTCTCCCAAGTTGGCGAGGCTGTTGGGATTGTTGATGGTGAGCCTTACTGGAACGGATACCTGGGCCAGTGGCAGGTTTGGGTTAACTTTGGAGGCGGGTGTACGTCTGTGGTATGCGATTGGTTGGTGGCGGTGTAGGTCATTCCTCACAAAGCTCACCCGATTAATTACAGAGATTGACTGGTTTTATTTTGGGTTAAAATTCTTTGTCTAATTCGCTAAGTACATCTGCTAAATCTCTGGCTCCATGAAATACCCGAAGAATCTCAACGGTAGTATCTTCAATACGGTAGAAAATCAGATAATCCTGAAAATCTTTGATACGCCATTGTCGGATTTCACCTAATCTCGATACCACCAACTGTATTACCTTTCCCATCCCAGGAGTCTTTGCCAACTGAGCAAACGTCGCCTCCGCAGCACTTAAAAATTTACCTGCTACATCTGCATTCCCATTGATCAATATATAATTTGCTAGATGTCGTAAATCTTGCGTTGCCCGGTCTTTGACAATTAAACGATAGTTCATCTGTCGTTTAGGTTCTCCATTCTGTTCTGACCTAAAACGGTAGAACGCAAATTCTGCCAATATTCCGGTGTTACTTCCTGCCCTTCTCCATCAATACCTTCTTCTAAAAGTGCTTCTAACTTCGCTTGTGCCTTGCGTTTTTGGTCTTGCTGTACCAAATCCAGAAAATATTCGCCAATGCTGCTATAGGCACCTGCCATCACTTGTGCCTCTACATAAACGCGCACCTCATCAGGTATGTCAATACTGATATTCATCGGCCCTCCTGCATAACTACTCTCATTATTTTAGCTGACAGGTTTCATCTGACACTAGATCATAAATCGCTGATCATGCTGAAAATTTTAGTGACGGGTGCGACTGGAAATGTTGGTCAAAATGATGTCGCTATTTCTTGATATGGCTGATACAGAGATGCAAAAAAGTATTCGCTGCAAGTCCCTTAGATATCGATAAACTTAATCCGTATCCAGACAATTGAGACTATTCTTTCCAATAAGGTTGATAAGATATATGACTACTACATCTACTCAGTTGTATCACCCAGTCTGTCTAATTAGTATTTTTAGTAAAGGAATAAAGCTCTTGAAGCTGGGGGAGTTAAGAACGAAGATTTAAACACTCTTTCTTCCTCAGCACCAAAAGCTTCTTTGGAATCAAGGATATAACAATAAGATAGCCATCGCAATCTCTGACTATCTTATTGTGGGTTGATCGTCCGTTCTCAATCTGATGCAAAACCCATCCTTTTTGATGCACTTATTGTAATAGAGATCGGTGCTGAGTTCCTTGACCAGGAGTAATAAATAACACGGAACTGAGTGTGTGAACTCTGACAGTATGCCATGTGCCACGCGGCACTAGAAGATAAGCACCTGGAGCATTGAGGGGTACCGTATTTTCGGCTCCATCTTGCTCTAAGATGAAATCAATCTGACCAGAGAGCAGACACACAAACTCGTCTCCGGCGGGATGCATTTCCCAGCTATCCCAGTCCTTATCGAAGGTATAGTGTGAAATCAGCCGCTTTCCTTTGAAGTCACCAAATTGGTGTTCGAGGTCTTCATAAAAGCGATCACTCACAGCAATAGGAGTGGCATCGCCATTGTCTTCGAGGACGACATAGCTGGACTTGACGCTCAGTGGAGTCATTTTACTAATCATTTCCTTCTACTTTCCGCCGATAGTGCGCGGTCATGAACTGATGCCACTGCCCATCATCACCCAAGACATGGGAGGTCATGACTCGATGGTTATCGCTGTTGAACTTGATCACATCTTTGTACTTTGCCATTTTCTCTTCACCGGACATTGAAGGGCCCTCACTATTGAGCGTCAGCATGTTTTCAGAGGCATCCAGTTCACCATCGTATACCCAGAGGTAGGACATCATCGATCCAATCCAAGTGCCCACAAATCCCTGCTTGTAAGGATCGTAGCCAATCGTCATTATCGTTGTTGCAGCACCGCAACCGGGCATCTCGCCCTGTACTTCAGCTAGAATCCAGAGTCCACTAAGTGATCGCACATTCTCGGTTCCTGTCGCCTTTTCAGGAGGCTTTTCTTGTCCCATCTTCACTTCGGTTTCATACGTCCATTCGCCAACAAGCTGCTGTAGCCACTGGTGTTCCTTTTGTGGTTCAGTCTGCATAGCTTGTTCTTGTTGTGTTTTGGTTGTTTCCACTGCATTATCTCCTTCGTTTTACAAGCACTAAACTGGAATAAATTTTCGCGAGCCTTAAGCTTGAAATGGGGATTTTCGATGATGCCAAAGATGTTCTTCCAGGGATCTCTAACCGTAGCCACCAGGATTCCGATCGCGTGAAATGATGAAACTACTCAGAACCAAAGTATAGTTCAACTGTACTATAAAATATTTGCCAATTCGGTAAATTTATTCTAAGAAAGACGCGCAAAGTGAGGTGACATTCAAAGGCGCTCCGTTCTGGTGAACAGGCTAACGTGATCGCTTTCAGTCAATAAGAACAAGCGCTATACCGGGGATAGTGGTCTGGATGGTCGCGTTTGGTTGCACGGTGAACTATACCTAACCTAATTCAAGCCAAGCGTTACAAGGATAGTATTAACCCTGTACATGTGGAGGAGTTTGGGCAATTGATTGCTAGTCGCGGTGCGAGAGGTGGTTACTTTGTGCATACGGGGTGGACTGGAAACAAGTCGAGAGATTGGCTCCGGCGGTATTCTCTGATTCAGGTGATGAGCGGGCAGAAATTGGTGGATTTCCGCACAGCTCGCTGCCCTGTCGAATCGGCGTTAGCCCTCAATAATTTGAAGCGATCGCTGATAAAGGACGCGATGGGGACAGGAATTTTCTCAGGGATTAATGAGATCTGTGGTGTGATATCGGCGACGATAAAGCTAGGGTTTCACGCCATAAGATCCGAAAACTAGCATTACCGGATCAATCAAAATGGGTCTATAGTTTGTCTAATTGTGTGGGTATTTGCTACCTGTTTTGGCATTAGTTTTAGCGCTTTAAGAAGTATCGGTTGCTTATGAATTGATAATAAAAAAACGGACACACCAGACGATCAATCAAAATGTGTCCCTTTCATATTATGGATTTGATATGAGGCGGCAACCCCATGACTGAGATCATAACACCAGGGGCAGGAGCGGAAAATTCCGTGCAGAAGATGGCAGATGTTACCAGCACTGCCCAAGTGGTGGAGTTGTGGAAGAGTAGCAAGCGCTCGCCTCAAACCCGCCGCTCTTATGATACAGATATCCGCCAATTCATTGGCTTTATTCTCGGCGTCAGTGCAAAACGTGTGCAGCTAAATGATTTAGACTTGCGAATAGTAACGATGAATGACGTTTTGGCGTTCGCGGATTATTTAGAAACCAAGGAATATGAAACATCTACTCGTGCTAGGAGAATTGCGGCTGTCAAAAGCCTGCTGCGGTTTGCTAACGAAGTGGAATGGACAAAATTTAATGTCGCTGTTCAAGTGCCGTTACCTGAACCCAAAGATAAGTTAGCCGAACGCATACTAAGTGAGCTAGAAGTGATGACTATGATTGCCCTAACTCCAAAAGGACGAGACAGGTTAATCATCCAACTACTTTACTACACTGGGGCAAGGGTGAGTGAGATTGCTGGTATAACTTGGCGCTCAGTGCAACCCGGTCGTGAGGAAAATGGGCAAGTTACGCTTTATGGCAAGGGGCAGAAAACCAGAACAGTGGTTATTCCCAAAAGTATTTACCAAGAACTGGTGGCACAAAGAAGCAATAACAGTCCCGACGCACCAGTGTTTGTGAGTCGCAAGGGTGGGGCAATAGGTGAGCGGCGTATCCGTAAAATTGTCGCTGATGCTGCAACTCGTGCAGAGATTTCAGGTAATGTATCGCCACATTGGCTAAGGCACTCTCATGCAACACATAGTGTGGAGCGGGGCGCACCTGTACAATTGCTACAAGCTACCTTGGGACATTCATCACTAAAACAAACTGGGCGCTACACCCATGTTCGACCTAATGATAGCACTGGGCTTTACTTACCAAAATAAAGTCGAAAGTTGGCGGGAGACAGTTTTTATACGTATTTATATCGTGATTTTTGCCGCATTTTTTAGTTTACGTGGTCACGCCAAAAATGGCTAATAATACAAAAATATTATTAATCTCATTTGGTAACAAAATATGACCGAAAGAGGCGAGATTTACAATCATAACGGCAAGGCAACGGCAGCAAGTTTTGAATCGCGGGATTTGGCCCAAAGATTTGCTACGGCTATCGGTGAATTTAACTGGCAGACAGATTATCTTAAGTTTTGCGAACTTTTGGAGTTAGAACCTGGAGATTATGCCGATCAGCAATACAGCTATTTCCAGCAATTAGCGGAATCGCTGACGAGATTCAACGCCGAATCGTTGGCGAAGATGATTGATGCGGGGTTGGGCAAGGAGTAACACGCTAATCATGGTACTGTCTAGGTAATTAGCTTGTGGGGCTTGCGCTCACTCGGTCGCGGACAGCGTTTTACCTAGACAATACCCAGACATGAGCCAAACAGGGAAAAACAAGAAACTGGCATCTTTTAACTGTGACCAAAAGATGTGGGAGCAGTTTATTGCCCGTTGCAACTCGCAAGGTACGACGGCAACAGCCATGCTCACCCAATTTATCAAACGCTATCTAGATGGTATAAATGACCTTAATGCAATTGGTGGGAATGATTTAGATAAACGCCTGGATTCTATGATTAAGGCAAGGGTTGAGGAGTACTTGGAGGAGTACTTGTCTGCTAGCAATAATAATAGCGCCAAAGAGGAGAATCAAGCGATATTAGCTATTTGCGAACGACTTGATAAGGTGGAGTCACAGTTGTTAAGTGAATCTAATAGCAAGGAAACCGAAGCAATCCCCAATATCGCTGATTTAGAACAAAAAATTGAGGGGATGGCAGCTCGAATCAAACAATTGACCGAAGCGATTCTTAAGATTCAAGATTATCTCAACAACCAACTCAAGCAAACCAAGAAATCGTACAACAATTCGTACAACAATTCATACTATCAACGGTCTACTCAGAGAATCCAACCATTAACGGAAGAAGGTTTAGCTGCAAGACTTGGTGTTAGTGTAGAAACTATACGTGAACAGCGAAATAAGCTACACCCACCGCTTTTTGTAGCTTGGTGCAAGGGTAAAGATAAATCAGGTATGGGGTGGGAATTTCACGAAAATACGGGGTTATATTATCCGGCAAGTTAGTCGGGAACACTTTTAAGGTTATTTATTAACCTCCTCTAAGTGCTTTTTAAGCGTATAAGGGCAATCGGGAGCTTTTAATCCACTAGCATAAGGCAATTTATAAGATACCCACAGTTGCCACCGTAAGACATCAATACCAATCGCTGCACCACCGAATTGCACTCGACAATCTTTATCTGGTTTATCAAGAATATTTTTGATGATAGTGTTAACCATCTCTATCTTGAGAGTATTCGTAATTCCCATCATCTGCTTGTTAAGCCACTGTTTTATTTCTGGTGATTGTAGCCAATCTCGAATTTGCTCATCAGTGGGAGTCAGGCGGTTAGCTAATAGCGCGGTCTTTTCATCTAATTTATTAACTGGGTTTTTTGGTTGAAAGAGTTGGTGAAAATGAGCATCTATATTTGACATAAGTTCAATAATTTGTGGCGAATAACTGTTTAAATTATATCTGGTATTTGGGGATTTATCTTATTGTTTAATAAAGTAAAATAAGTGAAGTTAATTGGAAAAAACGCAATGTAAATAAATAGTAATTATCTAATTTGATTAATCAGTAAAATAATCATCTACGGCATTTTCGCTCTAATGGAACTCCGCGAACGTAGGCTATACCGCTCCTAGGGCGAACGCATCTAAATATTGAAGATAGATGAACAATGTGGAATTGACCAACGCTTTACCACGAAGCAATAGCTGGAGTCGCTGAGAAGCCTACACTGTACTGTACTCAGTCAGTGTAGGAGTATGTCACTTTACTGAACTTTTATTAATCTCCTGGACAAAACTATTGGGATTAAGTCTTTCTATATTTTTCATATATTAAATTTATTAGTTAATATAATCGACTTGTACCTTATTAGGTGATATTGAGCATATTTTAAACAAATCTGATAAAACAATATTCATTGAAACTTTATAATTATTACTATCTAATAGCAGTTAAGCAAATATTTCGTTTTTGGCATGTGCCTTAGGCTTGATTATATTAAAAGTATTTAGACTTAATTAATTGGTGATATTTTTTTGCCAAATTAAATAAGGCTTGTTAATTTTAAAATAAAAATCTAAATCAGACATAATTTCCTGATTTATGTCTTTAGTAAAAACCTGATAGGATTGATTTTCACAATGGTCTTCAATAAGAATTGCATTAGTGGCTAAGCTTAACTTAACTGTTAATAAGCTGTTATCCTTCTTCTGTCAGAGTGGGAGATAAAATAGAAATGAGAGGCTGAAACCATTTGATCAAAAGCGTTTTGAGATGAGAATACCGATAATGGCAAAAATATAGTGTCATTTATGGAGTTTTTCACCAACATCATTAGTGGCAATGTGGTCGCTAATTTTAACCTACAAAATATAAATTCTGGGAATTTTTTTTGGAGATTGATGTTGATTTATACACTATTTCTACAAGATTATTATTAACTATGAAAATTGCTGTGATTGGTGCAAAAGGTTTACCTCCAAAACAAGGGGGTATTGAGCATCATTGTGCGGAACTATATACTCGCATTGCAGCACAGGGTCACACTGTAGATTTATTTGGCCGATCTTCTTACACGGCAGGTTCCTGGCTTGAGCATTACGATTTTCAGGGTGTTCAAGTTATTTCCCTACCTGGTGGAAATTTGAGAGGGATAGACGCTTTTATTACCTCGGCACTGGGAGCAATCAGCGCCATAGGCAAGAAATATGATATTGTTCATTTCCATGCTCTTGGCCCATCTCTATTTACTTGTTTACCCAAAATTGCCACCTCTGCAAAAGTTGTAGTTACTTGTCATGGGTTAGATTGGCAACGTGCAAAATGGGGTAGTTTTTCTACTCGTTTAATTCAAACGGGAGAGAAAACAGCAGTACGTTTTGCTCATCAACTAATCGTAGTTTCTAATGTACTCCAATCCTACTTTTGGCAAACTTATGGTGTGAGAACAGTTTACATTCCTAACGCTCCCGCTAATTACGGTGAGTCAAACCCAAATTTTACCTACGGGACTCAGCTTAGTCTGCAACGAAAACGCTACATTTTGTTTTTAGGTAGATTGGTACCGGAAAAGCGTCCTGATTTGCTTGTTGAAGCCTTCTGTGACCTGAAACCTCTTGGATGGAAACTTCTTTTGGTTGGAAGTGTCAGCGATACCAAATCCTTCACCGCAAAACTATTAGAGAGAGTTGCAAAAAATCGAGATATCGTCTTGGCAGGCGAACTTCAAGGAACTCGTCTTTGGGAAATTGTACGAGGAGCAGGGTTATTTGTTTTACCCTCTGATGTAGAGGGACTACCTCTAGCAATGCTAGAAGCGATGCGAGAAGGTATACCAGTGTTGGCAAGTGACATCCCGCCCCACAAACAATTAATTAATGACGAACAGGGAATGTTTTTTGAAACTGGAAATTTAGACTCTTTGATTCGTTCTCTAGACTGGGCGATTTCTCACCCTCAACTGTTGGCAGCAATGGCTCAGAATGCACAAAGGAATGTGCAACTGAATTATACCTGGAATTACATTACTACTAACAACTTAAGACTGTATGAAACTCTTCATAGTACTACCAGGGCAAATGCATCTAAATGTTGACATAGAATTATATGACAAACAATTCGATTGCAACTATCATCAATGACGCATTCATCACACCTCTGGGGTGCGACCGCCCCTGATTCAAGCGAGGAAAAGTTAAGGATGCGTAGGCGCAGCCCGTCGTAGCGAAAAGTTTCCTACGGCGGGAAACTTTTCAATACAGACATCGCTTATCAAACTTTACCAATCATGTTTAAGCCTACAAATAAGCAATTTAACCAAGATAAGGGTATTGTGGCGGTTTGATTTTCAATAATTCTGTCCAGTATTGTATAGCATTATGTTTGGTGGTTTCTATGTCACGCGATTTGTGAACTCTGCCTATTTCCATTAGAAAATATGTAAGTTTAATAGCAGTAAGTAAGTTAATCAATCTCACTGCTTTAAAATTTTGTAAAAATAAATGTAGCAAGCTTTGTAGTTTCTGTCTGTGACGAAAATACATCCACCATTTCATTTGATGTATGGCAATGCTGGTTTGATAACCTAATGTAGTTTCTACTTGGGTTAATTTATCTTTAACTTGATGATAAAACTGTATTTCTTTGTCAAAATCACCTGCTTGTTGAGCATTAGCAGCATCATCAGATAATTGATAAGCTTCACTAATTAAGTTACCCGCCGTTTTTGCCTGCTGTTGAGTATAACCAAGTTTCATATATATGGTAGCTGCTGCCTCTTCCAATTCTGTAAAGTCTTCAGCATCATGTAACCAATATATTTGTGCTTGTAATTCCCCTAGTGTGGCTGCTAAAGTCTTATTCATATTCAATCTAACTTTTTCTCTAGGGATTGACCATAGCAGTATTTTAGGTGTTAAGCGATCATTCATCATCCAAGCGAGGAAATATATCAGTGCGATCGCCTATCATGCAGCTTTTGGTTAAATCAATTTCAAAGTCATTCGCAGCTTGAAAAATCATCCCTGCCCCAGGCTTTCTAAATTTTATAGTCAGTGACGTAGAATAGCTTTCATCATCAGTACCTCATTCTATTCTTGTAAGTTTACGGTTTCGTCCCCCTTGCAGGGTCATCCACTTATTGGAGCTATCAACTCTAAAATTGATGCCGCCATTTGAGAGAGCATACAAAGTCTGTTTTACTGTATTTGGATGAGTATCAGTTTGTTCGCCTATTTCCTTATAGCTTAGATAATTGCCCTGTATAGCTTCTAGGATTGCGATCGCTCTTTTTTCCGCCCTCCCCAGCAATGGATAAAGCCATGCTTGCTCCGAAGGGTGTAAGGCGATAAATTGTTGAATTTTTGGTGCTAACTTACTTAATCGGTTAACTGTTGCTGTATCCATGTTTCAATCCCTATACAGGGACATGATAATACAAAAATATGAGCAAATAGCCAGATACCTGCAAGCTTAAACTGCAACTGGTGGACGCCCTGGTGCTTGAACTAACCTAGAACGCAATCGTGTGTAGCGCTCTTGGTCATCAGTAGAACGCACTGCTAGGGAGATTGCTTTTTTAGCACCGACGACAATGGCTAGCTTCTTGGCACGGGTCAACCCAGTGTAAAACAGGTTCCGCGACAACATCATGTAATGTTGCATATAGATTGGCAGAATCACCACCGGATACTCTGACCCCTGGCTTTTATGCACAGTAACGCTCCAGGCGAGGGCAATTTCATTCAAGTCTGCATAATCGTAAACAACAGTACGCTCACCATATTGCACAATTACTTCTTGCTCAACAGTATCAATGCTCTGGATAATTCCCAAGTCGCCGTTGAAGACTTCGCGGTTGTAGTCATTGGTCAGTTGAATAATGCGATCGCCCTCGCGCAACAAATTCCCGCCTCTGGTAATTTCCACCTTGTTTGGGCTGGGCGGATTAATCAACTGCTGCAATACGGTGTTTAGATTACGTGTACCAACTAACCCTCGTGTCATAGGACAAAGTACCTGCACATCAGTAGCCGGGTTAAAACCAAGCCGAGGAATCGGGTCAGTAATCAACTCGCAGATTGCTTGTACCCCATGTTCTGGCTGATGTCCGCCGCCGTGCCAAAGACAATCAGACACGGGATTATCGGAGATTGGCTCGATTGTGGGATACTGTCCTCGGTTGATTTGGTGGGCAGCGGTGATAATTGCACTTTGCTGGGCTTGGCGAAAGACCTGGGTTAACCGCACCACTGGCACACGACCAGAATTGATCAAGTCAGCGAGTATTTGACCGGGGCCCACGGATGGCAGCTGGTCAATATCTCCCACCAGCAGCAATTGAGCGCCTTCTGCTACTGCTTTAATCAAAGAATATGCGAGGAATAAATCTAACATACTCGCTTCATCAACGATAATTGCTGTATGGGGTAAAGGATTTTCGCTACCGCATTTAAAGCCCATTGTTTTCGGGTCGAATTCCAACAAGCGATGAATAGTTTTGGCTTCAAGCCCAGTCATCTCACCCAAGCGTTGAGCAGCGCGTCCGGTGGGAGCAGCTAGGGCAATAGATTTACCCATTGCTTGCCACAGAGAGACTATGGTGTGGGTAGTGAAAGTTTTCCCGCAACCAGGCCCACCTGTAAGAATCATCACACGGGAGTAGGCAGCCATCTCAACAGCTTGGCGTTGCTGCTCTGAAAGTTGGATTTTGCGACTTTTGGTAAAGCGCTCAATCCAGTCACGGACACGAGGCATATCTTGTGCAACTGGTTGGCTTAATCTAGATTGGATCAGTTGTGCTAAATTTTGCTCAGTGTGAAAATAAGTTGGTTTGTAGCACAGCAGCGTTTGGTCTTCACCCTTCTCTCGGATTAAGTCATCCTTGAGTGCCATGTCTTTAATGATGTCAGTGATTGCATCTTCTTCGGGTGTATGTGATTGTGTAGTCAGCAGTTTGATAACTTGCTTTAGAAGTTCCGGCTGTGGTAAGTAGCAATGACCATCAGCAGCAGCTTCACCCAAAGCATGAATTAAACCAGCACGGTAACGAAACTCACTATCCGGTGCAACTCCCAAATTAAAAGCAATTTTATCAGCTGTGAGAAACCCGATACCGTAGATATCCGTGGCTAGTTGGTAGGGGTTGCTGGTAACAGTGGCGATCGCCTCATCTTTATCTTTCTTTTGTCACTCTAGGCAGAGGAAAAAGCGAATAAGTCTGCCCAAAGTGATAAAAATAGATGATTGTGCAAGG
>NZ_WVID01000062.1 GCF_010091925.1 Nostoc sp. B(2019)
GATTACTTTCATTGACTTTACGGCAGTCAGTGTTACTGCTGACTGCTTTTCTCTAGCCTTTTAGTCCAAAGTCCAGTTATCGATTACTTTCATTGACTTTACGGCAGTCAGTGTTACTGCTGACTGCTTTTCTCTAGCCTTTTAATCCAAAGTCCAGAAAATTAATGAAATGACCAGTCTTTCCCAAAGTTTAGTTAAAATCATTGGACAGGAAGATATCAATGGCATTATGTCAGTACAAACAGAAAAATACCAAATTGCTACAAAAGTCCAAGACAAAACTTACTTAGTTAAAGATAAAAATGACAACATATTATTATATGTCAAAGAAGGGAAAACCCAAGCAAGTAACATCAGTGATGAAACATTACAAGATTTTCAACTCATGAATTCTCGTATCAAGAATGCTCTCAAAGATGTCAAAAAAGATTTAGTGGAGAGGTAATTTTAGTATGAAAGAACTAATCGAACTTCCAGTAGAAGGTTTAACTCCAGCGATGCAAGCCAGTCTCCTCAGAGAATTGATCAAACAGCTTAACATTCCTAATGATAAATTTGAAGAATCTGCAAAAAAGCCTTCAACTGCTGAGGAACGAAAACAGGCTTTGTTAAACTTAAATTCAGAAATGAATAGAATCAGTGAAATAGCGCAAGAGGAAGTAAAGTTAAGCTCGACAGAAATTGAACCTATCATTTCTGTTAATTCAGTTAGTAAAAAATTATCTTTACAACCCGAAGTAAGCCAGTCTAAAGAAAATACAATTGAACCAGAGATTCTAAAAAACCTCACAACTAAAAATGACGACAATAATGGCAAACTATTAGAAGAAACTCCAGAAGATAAAGTACAATCTCTTACCGCCGATTTTCAAATTAGACAGTTTGTTATTCCTGTAATTTTAGACCATTTAGATATATTTGGAAAATCAGATAAAGAGACACAAGGTATTATATATAAAAGTGAAGAGTATACTGCAAGTCTAAAATTAGAAGAAGATTCGCAAACTCTTAGCCTTGATAGAAATTTACCTGATTCCAAACAAAATCAAGAAGCACTCTTGGCATCTCGTAACAATAACTCAGAAGAGTACTCTATCACCATTAATAATCTCACCAAAGAGGAATTTGAACGTTTCAAGACTCTGTTCAATGAGCAACAAGCGCGCCGCGAACAGAGTCAACAACAATTCAAAAACCAGGATTCTGGTAAAGAGCTAGATTAAATCAACCCAAAGCACACGCCATACATAAAAGCTATAAATCCAAAAATCAGCTTTTTATTAAAACTCAGGGGGGTCTTGGGACAAATAACAACCGCAACAGCAAAATAGTAAAAAGACGCAGTAAAGTCCAACAAACTCGTCGGGTTAATAGGCAATCTGCCTAATCCGACCAAACATAGCATTCCTATCAAAGACCAAACAACAATCTTTTCTATCCATCCTAAAAGTTTATCGCTATTCATAAAAAATTATCTATTCCTCCATCAATTCGCTAATAACTATTAAACCCATGACTTATAAATAAAATCACCTAGTAAATAAATTGCTTAATGAAAAGTACACAAACCACCTAATCCCTTTGTAAAGTTTTTACGAATAATAGTAAAAATTTTAAATAAGCCAATTAAGTTATAGTAATTGTAAAGATTAAAAAATCTAAAAAAGTAAGTGCTATAAGTATTATTATCAAGGACAATACCAAACAAAAAAAGCATATAATATGAAACCTATTAATGTTGTCATCATTGAAAATGAGAACATATCTAGGATTGGCGCGGCAACCATATTATCTGAAACTGGTAAAATCCAAGTCTGTGGCGTTGCCAAATACGGAAAAGAAGGGATAGAAATTGTTGATAAGCAAAAGCCAGATATCGTAATTATAAATATTGATTTACCTGATATCTATGGCATTGATGTAATAAGTACAATTAAATCCAAACACGCATCAATTAAAATTGTGGTTATGACTGCAAATAGCAGCCGAGATACCATTAACGCAGCCATTAGTAATGGCGCAGACTGCTATTACTGTAAAAATAGCGTCAGAGAAGAAGTAGGAGAAAGATTCGTTGAAGCAGTAATGGCTGCATACAATAACGAATCATGGATTGATCCAACTATTAATCGTATTCTGATTGATAGTCTCAGGTTAAATGAGACACCTGATAGAAATGCACTAGATTTGTTAAGTGATTTCTCTACTAAAGAAATAACAGTTCTTAAATTAGCTGCCGGAGGCATGAAAAATAATGAAATTGCTAGTGTCATGTATGTTTCCGAAGGTACAGTAAGATCATATCTACATAATTCATTTATCAAGCTAGGAGTCAAAGATAGATTAAACGCTATCCGCGAAGCAATCCGCCTGGGAATCCTCAGCTTTACTGACATGAAAATTGAAGAAGAAGTTACTCAAGAAACCCATATAAGAGTCAAAACCAACCATAAAAGTCAAAAAGATACAACTAAAACTAGTAATAAGGGATACAAAGGCTGGGTTGCCTAGAAAATTAATCAACTGCAATTATGCAGCCACCTGAATACTTTTTCTGCTGGCGGCAAGTTTTAATGATGGCGGCGTTTTTAACATAAATACTACGTGCTACCTTACCTTCATTGGATTTAGCCCAATCCAGAAGCTTTTTATCTTCGGACTGTAAGATGGCAGATCCAGAAGCCGCCTGCTGAAAAGTTACACTTCCAGCGATGGTTTTGTATGTAAAAACACCAATTGCAGCCCCTAAAGCCAGTACGAAACCCAATACCCCCGCCACTTGTGCCAATCGCCAATTACTTACATCCAAGTGAGGCAAAGCTCCGCCAGCTTGCTTAGTCATCTTAACTAGATCCTTCGCCGCTTCTGCGATCGCACTCTTTTGTTGTTGTATTGCCACTTTAGAAGCACTATTAAGCTTATCGTCTACCATGTCAGTCCAACCCACTACAAGCGAGTCAAGCCTACCTGGGAGCTGCTGCAACGCAAACTGAGTTGTACCCAGTTCCGCGTATAGGTTAAACAAGGGGTCATCAGGCCGAATACCCAATTTCAGTATCCAATCAGTAACCTCTGCTTTTTTTTCTTCAGAATATTCTGCAACAACTTTTTCAACAACTTTTGCAATATTAGTCATAGGTTGTTTTTAAACAGTCAATTTAAAGTCTCACTTTCAATTTGGTAAAGCCAATACTTACCATTTCTCAGATTCAATATCTTCAGTTACGTCAAGATTGGAAGGACTTTGTTTACTTACACCCGTAGAAACTAATTCTGCACAGTTGATAATCAACCCTAAATAATTAGAAGCTATTCCATTAGAAACAATAGAGTTATGAAAATTCTCCATCCAGTTGAATACTATCGAACGCTGAATAGTATTAAGAGGAGAGTTAGTTTCAATCAGTTGAGCATAAGGTAAACCAGTATCCTCAAGCAACTGGTAAAAGTCATTATGCAATCCACCTAAAACTAGTTCCAAGCCGTTTAATTTTTTAATATCAGCTTGGAATTGACTCCCCTCATAGTATCGAAATCGCTTGCCAAAGTAATGATTTTGGATAACAACATAATCAACCTGACTACCAAAATGCTCATATAAATTCTGAAGATAATCTTCAACGCAGTCTTTACGGTGTGATATCGGGTGCAAGAAAGTAACACGATATCCTAGACAATTAAGATTTTCTATCAGTGAAACATCTCTCTCAAAAAACTTAAAATCTCGGAGGTTTTGACCTGGCATATCAGTCAAAATCACTTCAATTTTCGGAAACATTTCTAAGTCGAGTAATAACCTATCAGAATCACCTCTAGAAAATCCCAAATGCTTTATCTCAAAGCGTTGTGTTTGATACATCGATAGCTTATTGCGATGCCCGTGGTAGAAAACACGCACATTGAGTTGATTTTTCAAGTACAACTCTAGTAAGAGCCTAGAAGCTGTAGACTTACCTACACGAGCATCACCTGATGTAATTACAAAACGCTTTCTAAACATAATAAACTAAGCAAACTACCAAACTAAGCAGCTATATTTTCAGATTGTAAATTTGAATCTTTATTTTTAGCTTTTTCTTTCTCTTCCTTTTCTCTAAGCTCTTTAGACTTTTCAACAACTGCTGGATAGTAACAATCATCTGGTTGTATATCAAAGCCAAATAAATTAAATGCTGGCTTAATTTGCGCTTCAAACTCAGCAAGCCAAGATTTAATTCTCGATTTAATCACAATATTTGTTTCTTTATGAGTCTGACCTTCATTAAATGTCAGAGCATGGCGGTCAATAAAGTCATAAGACTTGTAAAATAAATCTGGCATCACAAGTTCGATCAGACCTTCAGTAAGCATATTTTGACGCAGAGAAGAGTCATTATAACGCTCAAATTTTTCTTCTTCACCATGAAATAAGTTCTTGACAACAACATAATCTACTTGATCTTTACAAAGTTCGCGCAGTTTTTCTAGAACATTTATAGAATCAAGAACCCTACTTATCACTGAAACCATAGTAACTTGACAATTAATATCGGTTTTAAGCACTTCAAAAAATGAAAGCTCTTTGACATAACTTTCAAAGAAACCTCCAGATTGTGCTGGCAAGTCTAATAGTGTAATAGGACAATCACTCTCATCTAAATTAATTAATAAATCGTCAGCACCACCTCTATGGAAAATATCAATGTAACGTATTATCGGTCGGTAGTCTTTTTTGAAATATCTTTCTAACTGAGGATTTCTTAAGTCAGCTTCATAAGTAATACAGGGTAAATTTTTATTAATGTACAGTTGAAATAGCGCTCGTGCAAAGGTGCTTTTTCCCACACCGCCTTTATCACCTGTGACAATTATTAGCCGCTTTTGAGCTTGACTATTATTACTATTGGTTGTATTATCATCAGACATGACTTTCTTACCCTTATTGGTTCTATTTTGAGACATAGCAATCCTCTACAAAGCAAATACACTTTGTTGATGTAAATCGAAACTTCTAAACCTTATTTTGAAGAAAATAATTCATTTGTAATAGTTAAAAATATTTAATATAAGCAACCTTTAACGATAAAACTAGTTGATTATACAGGTTCTCAGCAAACCACATAAAATAGCTATATCCTTCTATGAATACTTCCATATCAATAATCAAAAGTATACTTATGCAAAAATGTAAATGCCCGCATCAATTCTAAAATGCTCATATCCTTGCCCTAAACATTAGCTATACGATAGAGCAAATAAAGACTCATTATTCAATAAAACCTAACTACTTTGTTTTACATAGATTGGTTTTAGTATGTAACCTTTACCTCAAAAAGCCAATCAACAAAACTTCAATATTTAACCAACATTTGTTAATACAGCGCTTCCAGCTCTTATGAATTACAGTTTTTCGCCTCCCCACTATCTCCTGTAGCTTTTTAGGACTGAGAACGTACCTCACAATAGCGGGAACTGCTGTATATAAATTAGTAATAAATTTCATATAGTTTTCTTTTAATAGGGATAGCTACATATTTATTAATGAACTTTATAGCCACGAGAAAAGTAGGCTTTTGCGAAGGTGCGCTCATCACAAAAGTGCATTCCAAAAGTATCGCAGGTGTAGAGGGTTTGGGTTTTGTGATCGTAGCTGAAAATTGTATCAGGTCAGTGTAAGTTAGGCGCACTCACAAATTCAATTTCGTGTCCCTTGCCAATATTTATACGATCGCCAGTTTTCACAACCCGCCAAGAATTGCGATCGCATACGAACCCTTCCAAAAATTGGAGCGCGACAATTGATGCTAAGACTGTAGCTGAATGGCACTAAGAAAAGCTGAAATACATGCCTGCCAAGGGGTTTAGAAAACGTAAGGATTCAGGTCGAAAATTGAGGTATCAAAGATGGAGCGTATAAATCAGGGCTGACTATCGCTTTTATCGCTTGCTCAAAAAACTGAATAACAGAACGTCCTTGGCGACGACAGGTTTGGATAACAGTCAATAAATTGGCAGTATGTTGGAACCGCTCCATTGAACGGGAACCGCCACTAATTTTTCTTTTTGTTACCGCTAAACGTAGCGTTCGTTCTGCAAGATTATTATCAGGAGGTATCTCTGGGTGGGCTAAAAAATACCACCATTGGTGTGCTTTGTTTTGTAACGAGCGTAAAAGCTTACCTGCTTCTCCTCCGGCTTTAGCAATCCATTCATCAATGTACGAATTAACTTTGGCTTGAAAGTCAGATGCCCAATTAAAGAATTCAAGAATGTTTTGTGTTTGTTGGAATAAAGCGTAGTTTTTAAATGCTTCATCTATCAGGTTGACAAACTTTTCCCCTATTTCTTGGTTACTTAAGCCTGGAAGCTTAATCAGCTTTTTGAAGTGACGGCGTAAATGTGCCAAGCATTTCTGTTGGGCTTTGACATCATAACCGTTATAGATAGAATAATCATCAGAACTAAGTACACCGTCGTACTTACGACCCAGGATAGATTCTAATTCAGCGCGAGAACGAGTGTCTGCGGCATGAAATAAGGCAAAGTCGGTGTTGGCAAAAATCTACAACCATTCTTTTACGCCTTTGGCTACCCAAGGTGTTTCATCTGCATGGATATTGGGCTGCGTCTGTTGTATCCACTCTTTGAGAGAGTTAACACTTTTATCAACTGCACTATCTATTCTTTCATTTGTGGTTACTAGGGTTCCTACCCCGATTTCTATTTGACCCAGTTCCCACAAAAGTTCTTGCTGCTTTTCATAAGGTAAATGACCGTAATTATTTATCCACCCTAAAAAGGCTTGAAGTCTGATTCCTATATCTTGTCCCGGTACTATATCCGGCGACCACTCTGCTGTTTGCGTTTCTCCACACTCTGTGCAAAGGCACGTATATCTTTGATATTCTACTATTTCAATTGGCCTCTCTACCAACTGTGCTACTTGCTGTGTTTCTATTTTTCTGGGTTCGCCACTGAATTCCCTTTGACCACAGCATCTACATACTTGCGGTCGTAATATCTCAAACCTATCTACTCTCCCAAAACCCTTTCTCGTTTTTCCCAGATGCCCTGGTTGCCCTCCTGGTTTCCGTTTTGGAGTCTCGCTCTCTTCTGGTTTATCTTCAAGTTTTTTCTCAGTTTTTTTGAGGATGTCTCCTGACGGTGGTTTTGATGATGTTGTGCTATCTAAATCTCTACTAACTTTGAGTTTCTCTATTACAATTTCTAGTTCTATTACTCTGGTTTTCAACTGCTCTATAGCTTTTGCCTGCTCAATGATAATCTCTACCAGTTGCTCTGTCGCCAACTGTCTTAATTTATCACTTTCTAGTTTTGGGGGCAGGTCTTTTTCCATAATTGCTATATTCTGCCTCCAATATCACACTTGTCAATACCCCACCACCTGAATCCTTACTCTCTATTCATGCTGATGAGTCTCTACTTGTGGAACTACGTGAACGCCAAACTACCGAAAGTGGACGTGCAAAACTTCGTGAGCGCGTTAGCGTTGAGCATACTTTAGCTCATATTACTCAGTGGCAAGGAGATAAAGCTCGCTACATTGGCTTACGCAAAAACCTATTTGACCTCCGACGCATGGCTGTTGTTCATAATCTCCACGTTCTTGCCCGTATGTCCGAAACTCATGCTGGAGCAATTTCTCACCTTAATACTCCACAATCTGCTTAATTTGTCAATATCTTCTACTGGACTGGCTCTCTAGGGAAGCAGATAGGGTTTTTCTAATTATCTCTATAATGGGTTGTTGGTAGTTAAGGATGAAAAAATGCTCGCCAGGGAACATTTTTAACTGCACTCTAGAAGTTGTTTGATTGCACCATGCAACTAAACTATCTTTACTGACAGATAAATCTTCCAGACCTCCAAAAACATAAAGTGGTAATTCCAATGGAGGTTCATGATTGTATTTATAGGTCTCACAAAGCTCAAAATCTGCTTTTATAAGTGGTAATAATAATTCCATTAGTTCAGAATTTTGAATTATGGATTCAGAAGTACCTTTCATCTGTCTTAATTTCTCAATAAACTCTGAATTAGGCAGTTCAAAAATAGGTGAACTCGTTTTAAGAGTCTGCGGAGCTGAACAACCAGAAGCAAAAACATACGTGGGTTGAAGGAGTTTACTTCTACGTATGTAACGAGTTAGTTCAAAACTGATCAAAGCTCCCATACTATGACCAAAGAATGCATATGGCTTGTCCAGATAGCTCTCAAGTTGTTCACCTAATTCAGTAATTAATGAAATCATATTTGTAAAGGGTCTTTCTGATAGTCGTTCTTCACGACCGGGTAGTTGTACAGGACATAATTCAATACTTTTTGGCAACGCATGATACCAATCACGAAATATAGAAACTCCTGCCCCACCGTAGGGAAAGCAAAAAAGACGTAATTCTGTTTTAGGATCAGAGGACGGAAGCTTTTTTAGGTAACGATGTATAAGTTTCATGATTCTGCCAACTAGTTGCGAGTTTTATCGCGTGGGTAAATAAAGGTGTCCCCGTGCATTCGTTATACCCCTATTTCAAGAAACACTTGACATAAAGCTTATGTAGAAAGAGAGCGATTTTTTTCGGGGGAGAAGGGACTGGCAATGCGGTAAGATGACCAGCCCTTTCAACGCGAACATATGAACTACAACCTCTTTTTAGTAATTCGAGTTGCAAATTGTGAGAAAAAATGTATCTTTTAGCAATTACAAATGTTTAAGCTATTGAATTATATAAACTTAGACACGAACTGATGAAACTTGGGCAATATAATTATGGATTAAGAGATTGCAGCAGCTAAAAATCATGATTTTTTCCAAAAAATAAGCAATAAGCTATCTCTAGCTATACCAATTTTTTACATCAGGGAAGGCAGTGTGTTTAATAGGTTTATTAATTGTGATTAACTGCTTTTTTTATGAATGATTGTACTGCTCTAAAAGCCGAGTTGTTGAAACATGCCCTTGTTTACTATCATAAATCAGTGGAACTTTCGGTTTCTTTACTCCTCTAATCGCTTTTAAAAACTGTTTGAGATTAACACCTGCTGATAATTGTTGTAGAAGTTGTGCCATTTTCTCTTTTGAAAAAGTTTGAAATACCTCCCACTCCGAAGGAGGAATTGCAATTATCATTCCTCTATAGAACCCATTTGACATCTTTACGGGATTGAATTAAGGTACACACAACCCTTGAATCCAGCCAGCATGAAGTATTCGAGCAGCCTCACTGATTGATGCAGAATGGGAATTTCTGGAACCGCTGTTGCCTCAGATATTACCGGCTAAGAAGCGGACAAGACCTTGCAATTGGACAAAGCGGGAGATCCAAAAGAGGTCTGTGTTAAATCAGACCTCCTATTTTTTCTCCGGGTTCGACGTATTTAGTCTAAACTCCAGTCAATAAAATTGATTCAACAAACTGTCCCTTTTGGCAAAGAATGTTTCACTGGAATCAAATACATTCTTAATATATTAAGACAATTAGAAATATAGAAAGGTAACTTACTAATAAAGTTATTTCTATTCCTTAAATTTTTATTATTTTCCAAGCATAAATCTAGTAAGTAGACAAATTTTGGATTTTCCAAATCTAAATAGATAGGGAATATTTTCGATACGTCCCTATTAGTTTCTTTGAGAACCTGAATATCGTAATCTTTAACATTTATTCCCAACATATTGTAAAAACTACTGAATTTATGACCGCTGAAATAAGTAGTTAGTACAAAAAGAAGTAGGAAAAGTCGAATTTGCAACCGACTAACAATACCATTTAACCAACGAGGCTGAGACTTCAAGACTGCACCCATAAAATCCCCGTGCCGATTCTCGTCTTGACACCAGTTGTGAAAATATGTGAAAATTGGATGGTTCAAGAATTGAGGATTATCCTCAAAATGCTGGTACATTAAAATGTACTTCCAGTAACCAATCTTTTCTGACAAATATGTCGCATAAAATAAGAACTTCGGTTTAATAAAAGTGTAATTCCTATTTTTGGTTATGCACGGAAGATCCAAGGAAAGTCCAAAATCAGACATTGCCCTGTTGATAAAACCTGCATGCCTTGCCTCATCTCTGCTCAAATAGTTAAAACATTTAGCCAAGATAGGATTCTTTTCCTTCAGCCTTAACGAAGCTTCTTTGTACAAGAGAAAACCAGAATACTCAGACGTACAAGATCTTTCTAGAAACGCCAGAAAAAGCTCCCTCTCCTCATCACTAAAATGATCAAAGCTATCCTTGAAACGCGCATCACGAACAAAATGTTGCTGATTATAATCCTTAGAAAATTCTTCTAAGATAGATTGAATTGCTGCTTCTTCCTGGCAAGTATTAAGATTTTCTAACTTCTCAAAGTCAGTAGTCCAAAACTTTGGAGTCAGTAATGTATCCCTAATTTCTGTTTTTTTTGTATTTTGTTTAGGTAAAGGGGTGGACACCATAGCTATATAAAATTTGATTTGCGTTTTTATCTTACCATGTATTGATAGTTTTACCAGGGTAAACGCACACGTATCTTGACAATGAGTGCGGGGATAAAACAGAAGACTTAGGATTCAAGGCAGTTGTGAATCCCTGTCGAGGTTCTATGCCTGAATCAGCAATGACCCGCCTAAAAGCCTATTTCGCAGATATGCCAGACCCGAGAGCGATTTTTTTCGGGGGAGATGGGACTGGCAATGCAGTAAGATGACCCAATGAGTGATTCTGAGCAACTTGTTATCTACCAGCTTCATATTTTTATCTTGGGCGTTTCGCCATTGGTGTCAAGTTAAGGCAGATGCCCAAATGTCAAGTGACATAGCAGCAGTGCGTCAGCGACACCGACGCACTGCTTTTACTAAGCCCATAGAGCGTTGATGCTCAACCAACCAAGGAATAAGTTGTAGTTGTGGGTTTTGCAAGAGTGCGCGGTGAAAAAAGTACAAACTGCGAAAAACCATCTCCAGGGAAATACGTTCTAAGGGTTGTTGCAAAGCGACAGCGACATCAGCACACACATCATTGAGGACAGCATAGAAAATCCATGTAGCATATATTTGCATCTGCACACCATTAGTGCCGCCAACCCACAGATAAGATAAACCCAGTAAGCGTTTAGTTAGTAAAAATGCATCTTCGATGAGCCAGCCACAATGCCACTATAAATGCCTGAATTGGAATTTTGACGTGGCATAAATTTTTGTCCTTGAGGATTTACTGTATTTATAAAGTTGTAGGTGAATCGATGTGGGTGGACATAGGTAGCATTTGATTAAGCCATTCCGCTTAAGGTTTGAATGGTTTTCCGCATATGCCAAGATGGAAGGTTAACTAATTGGGTGTCGCAATGTATACACGAATTTAGCTCACATTTTACAATTATTCGTTTGGCATCCGGGAAATGTCTTTGTGGGCGGTGGCTAGGTAACTTTACTATCACGGAGCAATGCCTGCTGGTAGGTGTTTTTCAGTTTACCTGCAAACAACACCAATTAGATAGCTAGGGAGTTTACCCGAATGGCACGCTTGAAAAGCCGAAACACTTGTGGTTTAAGCGGTTTGTAATTGCTTCCGTAATTCGTGCCGAGGTTTCGTCATTAACCCTCTTCTGTCACTTTCCGAAATAAGCAAGTAGCTCAGAAGCTAAATCATCCAGAAGCATAACAAGGTTTAAATTGATTCATTGCGGCAATTAAATGATTGAATCCCATTAACAAATGTGAATTAGGGAAAATACTTAACCAGGGATAAATTAACCAAAATAGTAAAAGTGGTTGGATAATGAGACGCAGATTATTTAAAGTATTCTTCCATCCAGATTCATGGTTCCATTGCGGATGATTAGAAAAATCCACATCACTATTTTCTTGTACCTCAGTCTCAAATTGACGAGATTGATTTAAGCTTAAGAAGACTGGCGCATTTAAACTAATCATCGTGTAAACACAAAAAATAATCTCCCACCACCTCTCAATATGTTGGAAATCAGTAAAACGGTAATCTGTCCAGCCTAGTTCCTGTTTACACTGTCGAAAACCATATTCTACCCAGGTTCTTAATCCATATGAGTAAAGTCCATAAGCATTGACTGAAACTATTCCATTATCGACTTTTCCGACACTCCCTAAATATTGCCTGGCTACATAATCAGTCTTTTTACCTTTTTTCCTATCTCCTGTTTCATCTATTACTACTGTAATTGCATTGCCATCCAATGCTTTTTTTAGTTTATTTAATCTTCGTTGTTTTAATTCCTCTACTGACCAACCTGAATTAGCTAAAAAATGATGTAATGACTGTGCAGAGTTTATACTTA
The DNA here is from genome assembly GCF_010091925.1 of Nostoc sp. B(2019). Lineage (GTDB taxonomy): Bacteria > Cyanobacteriota > Cyanobacteriia > Cyanobacteriales > Nostocaceae > Komarekiella. The sequence continues at coordinate 12,297 of NZ_WVID01000062.1, forward strand.
CGGCTTTCGCTATCTCTGGTAACGATTTTCTTTTGATTGGTGACATTATCCCCAGATGTAAATATTTGAAGCACTCATAATTTCTTACTTCTTTAAACAGGTCTTTATACTCTGTACAATATTCATCTACGATCGCAACTGTTGGGTGAGCGTCTCTCGCCAAATGCTTGAGGATTTGTAATTCTACATCCATTGCCCTACTTACCTTTCAGGGTTTTCTTTTTTTATTCTTTTATTCAGAATACCCGGAAAGTGACAGAAGAGGGTTAAGTAGGTCGGCGTGAAAAAACCAAACTATGTGAAGATAAATAAATACGTAGAATATATCTACTGAGGTGACTG
>NZ_WVID01000063.1 GCF_010091925.1 Nostoc sp. B(2019)
TGTTTATTGTCTAGTTGTTTGGCGCTCGGTGCGGCGCAGCCGCACCGTAGTTTGTGACAGTTGCGTAAGTCCTGTTTTTGACTAAACTTTTACACCGCTCTACCCAAGCATTGGATCTCTCTATCACCCATCTAGCAGCCACCGGAACAAATCCGGATTGTCCTTTGGCTTCCTTTTCAGCTTTTGAGGGCTTGGCAGAGAGTTCAAATTGGATTTTGGTCATGATCTGAGGATAAATTTGCTCCAAAACCGGGATAATTTTTTCAGGATGATAGCCATGATCTACCAAGATAGTTGTTTTGGGCAATTCCAATGGTTTAGATTGGAAATAATCGATATTTTGTGAGAGCATTTCAATCAACCCCTGGTCATCAGACACGTTGGCGGTAGTGCAGTGAGTGAAGAAAGGGAAACCCAATATATCCACTGCTAGATGTCTTTTAATCCCGTTGGTCGCTTTGTAAAAACAAAACCCTTTTGACTCAACACTGGCATTACAAGTATTTTTGACCGCTTGTGAATCAATCAGGATCAAGGTTGTCCACTGTGGTTTTTTTTTACTTTTTTACGCACTCCCTGATGTAAATTAGCCATAATTGAGTCCAGGATGTCATCTTCACACCACTGCTTGTAATGCCAGAACACAGTAGAATAGGGCGGCAAATCTCGCTTGTAAGTCTGCCCAGTTGCAACCATTCTTAAGTTGATAAAATATCCCGTTCAATATTTGCCTCTTTGTCCACACAGGAGGTCTTGTTTTCTTCTTGGTCGGCAATAACGGCTCGATAATTTCCCATTCCAAGTCTGTTACGTCGCTTGAATATCCCATCTTTCGCCCTGACCTGATTTTATTCCACTGTTTGTGCCGATTTTACTTGTTCACCTCAAAGATCTCAAATGGGTTCTATATACTTCAAACGTAGTGGAAAAGTCATCCCGCAGAATACGCCATCCGCTGTCACTGCCACAATTCCATCACGAATTTGACTGTTGGTGCGGCTCTTGATTGAGGGCGTTAGTACCCACAGCTTCATGAGGACTGCGTTAACCAGGATAAGCGATGCGAGGATAATATTGCGCCACATACAGGAGATATCGGGGCATCGGACTTTGGCTGCTTTGGAGCAATATCTGGGGGTAACTGAGAAGTAGAAGCAAAACGCTTGTTGAGAAACAGAGTAGTCCTGACAATTGAAGGGGTATCGTTAGCGAAGCGGTAGCGTTCGCGCAGCGTCTCGTAGAGAGGAACGAGCGTCACCCCCTCCAATTGTCCCGCAATTCCCCATCACCGCCAAGTCTGCGACTGTGGCGGGAGTACCCTTGCGGAGGTCTAGATGGATGATCAGGTAATTAGCGTAGAGATAATTTTCCAGTGCTTTCGTCTCTGACTCAGAGAAATTAATTACGAAGCACCAGAGCAGTACGAGTTATGGCGCTTGCAAAATATAGACTCTATCAAAAATCAGCAAATAGAAATTGCAACACGCGAACCACAAGTTTTACTTCAACTTTTTCTTTTGTTCTTCGATTACTGAATCAGTGTTCTAGTCGAATAAATGACGATTATCTTATGATGTAGATAGAATATTGAATAGAAGTGACGTAAGTACCCTGATTTATGTTCTCCAGATGGTAAAACTCGCACCACGAACGCAGATGACGAGCTAATTACTCCGACGGGTTTAAAAATTGGTTGTGATGATGAAATTTACATTTCCAACAAAGGTTTTATCGCTGGACAAGGAGAGGTGCTGCGGTTGAGTTTAGAAAAGGATACATTCAGCCCCAATTCAATTTATGACCAGGTGAAGTGCTATACGATCGCGATTGGTGCTGATGGCGATCCGGCGGATGTCTACTATCCAGTTTTGCCAAACTCAACTCCCGCTCAACTTCCGATTGCTCTGATGCTCCAAGGTGCTTTAGTCGATAGAGCAGAGTATTCTAACTATGCAGAAAAAGTCGCTAGTTATGGATTTGTTGTGGTTGTTCCGAATCATGAACGAACCAGAACCGGACGAGATGGACAAGCCATTACAGGACTTTTTGCAGATGAACAGCAAGTAAATGACGTGCTTGCTCAAATGAAACTGGAAGCTGCTGATGCTGCCTCAGTGCTCTTTGAAATTGTAGATACCGAAAAGCTAGGACTCTTGGGGCACTCGTTTGATGCATATACCGGATTAGCTGCCATTCAAAATATCAATAATCCGACTGTCTGTTGCGGTGACTATACTCGACCGCCTGAACTAAAAGCAGGCATCTTTTACGGTGTCAACTTCCAGATGCCACCCTATAGCGGCACGTTTCCTTCAATCAATAATCAAGGGATTCCCATCGGCTTGATCGCAGGGACGCTCGATGGTATTGCTAATTTTAGTGACGTGGCAACAACCTATGCCAAGATTCAAGATAAACCGAAAGCGTTGATTGCGATCAAAGGCGCGAATCACTATAGCATTGCTAATCAAGACAGTGACCGCGATCCGAATCGACCAACGATCGAGCAAGCAAAGGCAACAGGCGCGATCGGATGCTGGAGTGGACTGTTCTTGCGAGCGAGTTTACTCAATGATCGAGGCGCTTTTAATTATGTGTACAACACAAGCGGCGATCTCGATCCGAACGTGAGTGTGATTAGTCAAACTGTCACTTTATCCTTTAAGTGACAGAAAAATTGACACATTGGTTAAGGTTTTAAAACAAGCTGGTGCATCTGAAGAAGGTTGAAGGAAATCGAAGAAGCCGAAGACCAACTTCTTCAAGCTGATAGTGTTAATTTTTCACCTCCTATAGTTGAGGAAAAACCAGTAATCATTCCAGAACTGCGAGAACCTGACTATATTCCATTCCTTGACAATCCTCCAGTTCAATCTGTTGGTAACTCCGGCTGGCAGGTTTCTGATATTTGTCGAGACATCCGCGTGGATGATTTCTGCGGGTGACGGTAGGGTGAGCAAATATATTGGCTCATGGTCTATTGGAGCCAAGCAAAAGTTCTCAACCGCAATTGTTAACACTATTGTTATATAATTCTTGATTATATTTATGTATTCTTCACCGAAAAATCGAAATTACTAATTAAGCTATAGATATACAGACGATAACTATATTGAACTCTATAAACTAGTCGTAGCTAACGCCTTTACAGATATTTTTGGAGGCGTTTTAGCATTTAATTATATTGCTATTATTTGCGTAATTAAATGTCTTACTTATTCATTAACTAACTTGTAGTCCCAGGTATAAAGTCCGATTTGATCAGGTACTCTAGTGAATCGTCCTGTCCGATGACCCCGTGATAATTCATTCAGCACTTTGTTCTTGACCTCTCTGGCATCAGCCGCATTCAGTTCTCCATAAATTCCAGTGATTACTTCTAAAACGCTGAAAACTTTACCCGAATTTTCTTTTAGAAAAGTAGATAAGGCGTCAATTAAAAATTGACCTTCATATATGTTGAGCATTGGTATCTCTTTGGGCTGTGATACCTTTACTGATTTATTACTTTTGCGCTTTGCTTGAGGTGATGAATTCTTTTTAGGGACAGAAGGAAGCAAACTTAAAGAGAGAGTAAAATAGCCTGGTTCTTTAGGCACACTGAACCATTTATTGCTTTCCTTGCCCTGGGTGAGCGACGATTGAACTCTACCTTTAACTACCTTAAATACTTCTGGCTCTAGCTCTCCGTAGAGCGATGCCTAACGGCAAGGCTAGCGCCAACGCACAATAAAATCGATGTGAACGCTTGTGCCAATCTCTTCTGCCAAAACCTGTTCAATTGCTTCTGGGCGAGTTAGAGATTTATACTCGCTCAACATGGGAATCTCTACTCCGTGGAGCGATGCCTTCTCTTGCGTCGGCTGCGCCAATGGCAACGTCAAAGACGAACGCTGTTGAGTTGATGTCTCTGTTTCTACAATTGGGGATATGGGTTGTGGTGATACACTCGTATCTGTAGCTACGTCAGATTCTTCGTCTGATAGAGTTTCCAGAAGTGGGAATGTAAATGGCTCTGGTAGTTCAGGGGTCAATGCTACATCAGGTTTTTCATCTGACCGAGTTTCAATGAGCGGTAATATGGATAATTCTGATAATTCAGTCAGGTCATCATCTGCGTACTCGGCTTGCGACTCGGAATCACCTAATTTCAGAGGTTCTAAAAGATTAGGTTCAAAACCGTCATTTTTAGATTCGTCATTGAGAAATAACAACTTTTCTTGTTTTTGAGGAGTTGATGACTCCTGCTCCACAGAGGAGGCAGAAGGCCAATTAGACACCAAAGCTTCGACATGAGTGAGACTATCTTTGGACTGGGTATATAACCTTTTATACTCTTCTACAAGAGGAGCGTAATAATCCCGCAATTGCAAAAGTGCTTCTAAGGCACTTTCGGGAGGTGATAATGGCAAGGGAGTATTCATAACAATCAGTCAATCTTATCAATTTTAGTAATGTAATACTACCTGTTGTTGATATTTAATGAAGCAAACAGAGGTAGGGAAGTTCTTAAGTTTGAGGTAGAAAACCCTATATTTAGAAGATAAGGGCAACTTGTGGAGACGCGCAAGAACACTCCCCCCGCTCAAGAACACAGCTTCCATGCATATTTTCAAGGCTTAACACCTCAAGATGCTCAAAATGATGTAGCTTCAGTGCAACTAATTGAACTTTATTAGGCGTTGAACCCATAGTTGCTTCTCAACATCAAGACGAATTGGAATAAATCACAACTTTCGTAGGGCATTAATCATCATGACGCAAAATAATCCTGAATATTGTCTTGATGACGGCGCAGAATAGCCATCGCTTTGACCTCAATTTGACGAATTCGCTCTCGGCTAAGGTTTAGCTGCTCTCCAACCTGCCTCAAATTTAGTTGCTGCCCATTTTCAAGTCCAAAGCGTAAGATTACCACTTCTCGCTGTATGGGTGTTAGCGATGAGAGCATATTAATCATGTCTTGGCGCAAACATTCTTGAATGATATCTTCATCTAGGGAAACGCTTTCATCATGCAAGAGTTCGCCCAGTTCTGTCTCCTGGTTCTCTCCTACTCGCAATTCTAGAGAAAGTGTTTGACAAGATGCAGTTAGAGCTTCCCGAATTTGGTTCGGCTGCAAGTTCAAATTTTCGGCAATTTCTCCGACACTAGGAAGACGACCTAGTGTCTGAAATAGTTCTCGCTGCACTTTCTTGATTTTATTGAGTCTTTCGGTGAGATGAACAGGTAGTCGAATAGTGCGGGATTGTTCTGCTATGGCTCGTGTGATGGATTGTGTGACCCACCAATAAGCGTAGGTAGAAAGCTTGTAACCACGGCTGGGGTCAAATTTCTCTATTCCCCGTTGTAGTCCTAGTGAACCTTCCTGAATTAAATCGAGCAATTCCATGTTGCGATTTTGGTACTTTTTGGCGATTGAAACCACTAGCCGCAGGTTCGCTGTTACCATTTTTTGCTTGGCCCGTTGCCCTTGATTCAGGATTTGGGTAACTTCAACTTCGGTTTTAACTGTGTCCGCAGCTAATTCAGATGTTGTTGGTTGGCGATGTAGTTCTTGCGTGAGTTCAGTTTTCCGTTGTTCAATTGCGACCATCTGCTGTACCTGTCGGGCATAGGCGATTTCTTGGGAGCCAGTCAGCAAAGGAACGCGACCAATGTCTTGCAGGTAGAGGCGAACTAGGTCTGGAGTGGGGGTGGACATAAAACTTAATAGATGTGCAAAAGTTAAGTGCTACATAATATATTGGAAATACTTCAAGCTGAAATAATCTGAAAATTTATTTTTGTTTTTCAAACATTGAACTGAACAATAATCTTTACTCCAATAATGCTTCAATCTGCCCCAACAACTTCTCTAAAGTTTTTGCTTTCTTTGGATCTTCCCAGACTTTAGTTTGCTTAACTCGTCGATAAGCTTCCTTCATCCGATTAGGGAGAACAGGATGCTGGGAAGATTTGGTTCCTTGAATTGCTTGAATGTAACTTTTGATATCCCTAACTGAAAGGTTTTCTTCAAGAGTTTTCGTTAGGAGTTCATCTCGTTGAGCTTCGTTTTTAAGTTGAGCAATGATACGGGCTTTGGTGTATTCTAGTTCTCCTTGACGCAAAATTTCTAAAACATCTTTAGGTAAGTTAAGTAAAGGTAGACGATGACTGCGAAAGCTATCTGGAGTCACCCGCCCTATTACTGAAAATATCTGCTCTACCATCTCCCACTGGCTACGAACAACGTTGTTCGTAATTTCTGTTTTTTGCTTTTGGAGGTTAGCAATATGATTGAGCAGGGAAACAACTTCTCCCTGAGAACATTCCAAGCGGATAGATAGCAGTTGTAAAATAGCTTCAGTTTCCTCAACTGGATTTAAGTCTTCCCGTTGCAAATTTTCGAGGAGTGCGACTTGGAAAGCATCTTGGTCATTGAGGTGGCGGACAAGAACCGGAACTTCCTCTATACCGAGAGTTTGAGCCGCTCGGTAGCGACGTTCTCCAGCGATAAGTTCGTAATTACCAGATTCTAACGGTCGGACAAGCAGTGGTTGCAAGATGCCATGTTCACGAATAGAAGCAACAAGGCTTTCCATTGCTTGAGTGGAAAAGTAACGCCGAGGTTGATGAGCAGCGAGGTGAATTTGAGTTATCAATAAAGATTGTTCAATAGATTGATTTTCAGGAATTTGAGAATTATTGGTAACTCCTACTAAGTCAAGGAATTGTCTGGTTTTATTCGGAAATTCCATTTCATCTGCCATTGACAAGCGTCGCTTAGCCATATTACACCTGTTCTGCCATTTCCCTGGCAATTGCTTGATAAGGCTCAATCAATTTTCTTTCCGTGGTATATCGATGGATTGGTTCACGCGCCAAGTTAGATTCTGGGAACTGAACAGACTTAGGAACTGGTTCAAAAATTTTGATGCCAGGGAGTTTAGTTTTAAGAGTTTTCAGAGCATCTTGGGTAGTAAGCGTACGGTCTGCCATTGTAGGCAAGACTCCTAAAATTTGCAAATTAGGGTGAGTGTCTTCATCACGAAGACTTTCGATAGTTTCCAATAATTGTCGTAAGCCTTCCAAGGCAAAGAACTGGCATTGAACGGGTATTAAGACTGCATCCGCTGCCATTAATGCATTTAGAGTAAGCATACCTAAACTAGGTGGACAATCAATGAGGATATGAGCAATTTCTTGCCGTATGGAGTTCAATTTTTTTCTAAGGATTCGACTATTATCTGCTGAGGTCAAAATTTGCTTTTCTCCAGATGCTAGAGATATATCAGCCGGAATCAACTTGATACCGTATTTAGTGTCAATGATAGTTGCAGATGCGCTCTGCTTACGATCTGTAAGTAATTCATAGGCAGTCTTCTGCCCTGGCTGAATCTTGATTCCTAAACCTGTGGTTAAATTGCCTTGAGGATCAAAGTCAACTGCAAGACAGGAGGAGCTTTCTGCTAGCAATCCACTTAGCGCAATAGTGGAGGTTGTCTTGGCTACCCCTCCCTTTTGATTTGTGATTGCAATGATCATATTTTCTTGGTAATATGCAATTTTTTCTAAGAAAAGATATCAATTTGATTGAATGAACTGATTCTAAGACAATTTCAGGAAATCGAAAAAAAATTCTAAGTTTTACACTAAGGCAATGAAAAACTAATGCCTCAAATTAATACTTGTCCGAAAAAGTCAAGCAGATTGTCTTTATAGCGATACAAAAGAGATTGGAACAGATAGATTAACCGTTAAAATACACTCATTTCCCTAGTTAGGCTAAGTTCACTGAAACTAAGATGCTATGAAATCTACCCAGCGCCCATCCAAGCCACCCAAGCAACAGCCAAAACCCAACGATCAAAGCCCAAAGCTAGACCTTGTTGCTTATAAACCCGTAGAGAAACAGCAGCTAACCTCTCAGCCTGACCCAACTAAGAGTAATGAGCCGCCGCAAGCTGAACTCCAAGCCGAACCCCAAGCGGTATCTCTCAACTTGCCGCAGAGCGTTTACATTGACAATAAACCGCTACCTTTAGAAAAAGACAAAGCCGAACGAGTCTACATACGCGATGGGCTACGCCCCGCCATAGGTGATCGCAAATCCAATTCACCGCAACAACCCAAGCACCAGCGACAATTTGCTCATAGCGATGGAGAGGAGTTACCACCGGAGCGCTGTCAGCACATGCAATTTTTGGACTGCGACAAGCCAGTAGGGCGTGTGGTGTTCGAGTGCTGGCATTGTAAGCAGGGAATAATCAGTGAGTTTACAGGAGAACCAGTAATTGGAGAGTATAAGGGACGTCCTTCAGTGGTGCTAGCTAAAGTGCAATGTCCTAGCTGTGGTGAAACGGCGATTAAATTGAATGCGGAGAAGGTGCTTTCGACAACGGCTATTTCTTCACCTTGGAAGTAGAGATTTGGTCGCCCATAGTTAAAAAACTATTACTCCTCTGACTCATCTTCATCCTCATCCTCGTAATCGTAATCCTCATCACCATGCTCCTCGTACCACTTGCGTTCTTCTTCTAGTGCAGCTTCTCTCTGTATCCTTTTCCTTTCCGCCATTTCTGCTTCTAGAATTTCTTGTTCCAGTTTTTCTCTCTCTAACTTTTCTTTTTGCGCCCTTTCCCTTTCTCGCGTTTCTTTCTCTACCCTCTCTCTCTCAATAGAGATTAGCTGCTGCTCGACTCGCCAACAGTAGAAATCCAAAGCCTTGCCTGTGACCCCTCCGGTAACTGCACCTCCAGCTAAAAACACAAAGGCAGTTTTCCAGCCTGCGATAGGGCCACCACTCAACTCCAAACTGGGCTCATTGAACCACACCAGTAGAAAGAAAATTAGGATTCCAACTACTGTATTAATCAGAGCAAAAATCCTCGGTGTCAAATCAGTCTGCCGCAGTATTAGCCATTGTCCCAGGCTAAGAAACCCACCGAAGAAGATAGCAGCGATGGCACAAAGAATAACATTACCTGGAAAAGTGAACGGATCTACTTTTGAGGTAATTATTAGTGGCACACAAACCAACGCAGAAAGCAAAAAGCCGAAGAATAAGCTAGCAGCGCTGGCAAGAGTCCAGTAGCGACCGAGATAACCCAGGCGAAATTGCAGTACCCACTCTTGTATTGCGAACATTACCAGCCAAAACGCAGCACTCGCCGTCCAATAATCAAGCATTAGCTGTTGTCTTACCTCGCCTTATCGCCCGAATCACGAATCTTTTTCAGGATAATCTCAAACTAGTCGTGGTATCTCATCAAATTCATGAAAAGCGTAGATGCACCCCTCAAATTGGAAAATTTAGATTTAGCGTGCCTCGCTCTACTCGTCCTTTAATCAAAGTCATCGCCGCTTTGATTGCTTCAGGTGGATAATGCTCGGAAACAATAGCGAAAGAGTCTTCCGCACTCTTGCCTAGCTGCATTGTTTCCAGGATTTTAGTTACAACGTCTTCGAGAATTATGCATGGTTCCATTTTCTAATTTCACTCCAATCAGTTTCTTTGCTATATTGCGATCACTTGAATGTAAGTTTCTAACGTCTCTTACTCCTGCATACAACTAATCCTCTACGGGAGCAACGCGAAAAAGTGAGATCCTCGTGAAATAGGCTGTTCTTGGGCTGTTCTTGAGCAGGGGGAGAAGAATTGCCTCCCTTGCCTCCCCTGCCTGCCTACCTCACTGTTAGAGCATTACTCCCTCCTCTACTAGATATTAAAGTTTATTTATTGCATAGGTCTTTGATAAAAGCATCAATTGCTTTAGCTGCTGAGGACTGCCTACCTACTTGAAGTCTTGAAAAGATACGATAATCGCTTGTCGGTTCATTATCTAGCTTGATTTACTGGTTGAGAAAACCAGATTAAGTTACCAACTCCTATCAGTACCAATCTCATGGGCATCGACTTCAATAAAACAGTAATCCATGTCTGCCTGGGAGGCCATTTCTTGAATCAAATCCCAAACTTGCTTATCCAAGTTTTCATCAGTTTCATATTGGATTGTGATAGTATACTCACAGCCATCGGGTGTAGTTTTCTTGGCATTGTACTGAGCAAGACAGAAGCGCTCGATATGTTCTCGAACTTTCTTTTTGCGACGGACGAATTTGCTATTATTTTCAACTCGCAACCAGAGTCGAATTTGTGCTGGTTGCTTAACTACTCCCCCAATAAATATTGCCTCCGCAACCAATCAGGAATAACGTTGAGATAATCCATTGATTTGATAACTTCAAATCTAGCATTACCTTGCGATGTAACATACCAGCTTTCTTTGTCCCTATCCTTGGCAGGATTGCGGTATAGAATAAATCCACAACGTTTTACAATCTGCCGGAACTGCTGAAAAAATTCTTCTTCAGTGACACGACCATCAATAAGCTTTTGAGACAAGGCATCAACCAATGGAGCAGCGCTTCCATCGGGAGATTTGGACGCCGCCGATGTAGACGTTAACGTAGATTTATCACCGCGCATTAGTTCATAATCTGGCTGTGATTCGAGCCTAAGAAATTCGCCATTATCTCTCAGGCTGCGAATTCCCCCAGCGATGCTTGTAGCTTTGCAATTTCTTCTAGAACAGGCGCTAATTTGGTTTCTATACGCTGATCTATATCCTCTTCTAATAAAGGGGAAGCGATCGCTAGTATTATTGAGGTTAAGTTATAGGCAGAGAGCGAATCAGTTCCCGAATTACGTCGGTTACTGGTCTACCAGTTCGTGAGCAGTATTTTTCTATCTTTAGAGCTTCGCCAGATGTCAGATTGATAGTAATCCGCTTGACAGCCCACTTTTTCTTAATTTTCAGGTTAGTTGTGTTTTCAGTGTGTTGCTTGGTTAATATCAAAATCCTTTCCCTTTGTAGTTCTGTGTAGAAATAGGGGCAAAGTCTGCCCCTATCTTTAATTATTACTTGCGTTGACGAGGCTTATTCTTATTACGCTCATACTCAGCAAGGATATCCTTTGTCTGTTGCGGAAGAATTACACTTTTGTTGTTGAATCGCATTTGGTATACCAGATAACAAAGGCTTTTAGTGTTAGGGCAAGAGAGAAAAGTTGGTAGATTAATAATTGTTAACCCCGCGAAAGTTGCAGAAATAAGAACGGCTGATAGGAAAAAGAAAATGCCAGAGCGGCCTGAACCAACCCAATGACCAACCCAAAAAAGGTCAGACTTGAATTTTTCAGCACGTTGTGCCCTCAACACCCTCTGTTCCTTTTCAGTTTCTACCCACTGCTGTAGTTTCTCAAGTTTTTGATAGGCCAGCTTGGTTGCTTTATCGTCTGATGTCTTGTCTATCTGAATATCAATGGTGCGTTCCTTGGCGGCAACCTCTTGCTTTAACTGGTAGTCAAATCGCTGTTTGATTCTGGCAGAGATGCCGCTGATTTCATCGAACAGAGGGAGGAGAGATTCGTCTTGGAGCGACGCTCGATCAAAATCTGCAAAGGTGACTTTTTTCCTTCTAACTCTGCAATAATAGTCTCTTCTAGTTGGTGATAGAAGTCGCGGATTTGTTGCTGATTACGCTCCATATTGGCAGCAATCTTTTGCATATATATTTGATTGAATGCATCAGGCGCAGACTCCGCTAACCTATCCGTGACTCTATCAACCAACTTGGCAAATCCTTCTGATGATGCTGTGCTAAGTCCTTGAATGGTAGCATTAAAGTCTATGGATTCATCTTCGTTACTGATAGTCTCAATAATGCGCGAACATTCATCTTGACTATACTCCTCTTTTTCTTCAAGTCCTGAAGCTTCAATAACTTTCAGGGTATCAGCTAAAGAAACTTTACTACCAATTGAGTCGCTGATAATAGCCTTCAATTCAAAAAGGCTTACTGGCTTCGACTTACTAGCTTTTTTAGACTTACTGTCTGACTTCTGCGGTGGAACTGGTTTTGATTCTAAGTGGTCAGGAGGATGGAAGGTTTCTTGATTTTTAAAGTTTTGTACAGCTGGCTCAAAAGAGTTACTAATATCGTGGTGACTATACTCGTATTGGTCTATAGGTAAGCCACAAGCAGTCAAGATGGAATCTACATCTTCAAGAGATAATTCATATTTCTCTTGAAGGGATTGTTTATTGTGAGGGATGTTGTCAAGAGCTTCAGAGTTATTATCCATTGTTATCCTTTGGTGTTTTTAGCTGAACATTTCTTGAAAGGCATCATCATCTTGGTGATGAATAAAGTCTTGTGCTGTATATTCCACTTGAGCTTCTGCGGGAGGCACTAGCATCAAATCGGGTTTTTCGTTTGAGGGTGTGGGTAGTTGTTCTTTTGGTTGAGAGTCTAGTTTATTTATGTGCCCTTGTGTTTGAACAATGTGCTGTGTAGGCATAGCCCAAAGCTCTCCAGCATCCAGACCAAAGCTTTCTGCCAGATAATTAATGTGCATCCTGAGTTTATAAATAGCTTCTCTGGCACACTGTTTAAGATAACTATCAGAGTAACTTTCTTTTGTCACTCCGGGAAGAGTAAAATTAGAAAGAAGGGCTGAAAGCCAGGAGGGGAGGATGACACAGCCAAG
>NZ_WVID01000064.1 GCF_010091925.1 Nostoc sp. B(2019)
AGATAATCCTGATATCGGTTTATTGGCTAGGCTAGAAAAGAATCTATCTAATCCATAAGTCTTTTTACCCGATTTACAGGCAAATGTTCAAAATGCCTAAACACGTAGTAGCTTGGCGCAGACATTGCTCATGTCAAGCAGTGCAGAAGGAGTGGTGCGATAATTTCACCGGATTGTTTGTTGAATCAATAGCAGTCGCAGTGGGGCTAAGGGTAAAAACGAGGTGACAACCCAAGTGAGCGCTTAGTTTAAGTGGGCGCGGAAGCAGAACCTTGCGATCGCTATAACCAAGCATTTAATCAATTACGGCTAGAAAAGAAAGGAGATGCCAATAGTTTAAAGATAACGAGCGAGCAATTCCTGAGCAACTTGCTTGTGTTTTTCTACCAATTCCTTTGGTGTAAGGAATTGAGCGCTACCCATAAAGCGATAAACCCAACGGCTAAATTCCGCCAGCGATCGCGGTGGAAGTTTGAGACTGTAATCTAGATAGCTGGGTTTTCCATCTGAATTTTTCGCTCCAAAAGAAATTTTCTGGCTTTTATGGCGTTTTTCGCCTTCTTGGATAAACACCATAACATCAGGGAAGAAGCGCACGGTTACGTTAATAAAATCTAATTTGCCCTGTCGCTCTAAACTTTGTTCTTCTTGTTTACCTAAATATAATCCCCAGCCATTCTCCAGTAGTTCATGTGCGACTTGGAGGCTTTGCCATTGTTCTGTTAAATCCCGTTCTTTAGAGCCAAGCAACTTAAAGTGTTCGGTAAACCTATCCAACCTTGAGGTAGCTAAATGTCCATTCTGGCAATCTTCATGCAATAGATACCAAGCTACATCTGAGTAGATAAGTTGTAAAGGATAGATATTTAAAAACTCAGTAATACCTTGTTGATAAGCATTGCGACTGCGATAAATTTCTATTGCCTGACCCTGAATGATAGCACTTTCTAGCTGTTCTAGTTTCTCAAAAAGGGTGCCACGATACTTGCTATCAGCCATCATTTCTTCTGGGTCGGTGTAAATAATAGCTCGATTGATTTGCGCTCGCACTGGATAAACAATTTCATCCGCTAAGTTCAGCCCCCGCAATCTTCGCATCAATATCTGGTAGATCTTATTAACTTGCGGATCTTGTTGATACTTTGCTTGCGAACTCAAGGCATTGAACGCAACCTGTAGTTCCATCAAACTCATTGCACCAGTTCCCAGGTAATAACCCCAACGATATATGCGGCTGTCTAGGATGTTGTAGCGACGCAATGTCCGCAGATCTTTTCGCAGCGTGTGTAGCGAATAAGTCGGTAAATCAGTACCGCAATCACGAGCAACTTCTTGCAAGCGCAGTAATACCTCAGCAAGTGCATCGTGAGAATCTCCGGATTTTGGTTCAATTGGATTATTTAAATTACTGCTGCCCACTCCGGGATAACGCACAAAAGTCGCAATCAGTAGCATCAACCGTTCAAACGCCTGGAGGTCAGTGTATGGATGAGTAACAGGCTTCTTGGGCATTTTGACTTGTCAAGTAAAAGAAAATATTCAAACAGTACTTAGACTAACCTCCCAAAGCCTTACTAATGTTGTTTTTTAGGCTAATTTTAACTAATCCAATCAATACTCGGATTTATTAGATTTCAGGAAATGCCTTTTGCTACTATGCAGTTTAGATACGCAAGTCAAAGAACTCAAGTTACATTGTACTCAAACGACAACAGTACTAGACCGAAACTCTAAAATATTTTAAGTATAAATTTTAACTATTTTTACAAATAGTTACTTAAACCGTTTTTAGGGAATATTAAACATAAAGATACTTTTTTGTCAGGGCAGCAAACGAACTTTGTTAGTTGTCTAGTTAGTAAAAATTTAAGTATCTAACTAAGTAATTTTGCTAAGTTAGTTCTCTATCAAACAATGACTACTTTTAATTTCTCTCAACCAAGACATACTCAACAGCTTTGGCAGAAAATTTCATCATATTGGTCTCATTCCAATCGTCCCAAAGGGCAGCGATTTTTAGGTAGCGTTCAGATTAGCCAAAAAGCCACCGAGCAAGTTTTAGATATTGTAGGCTATAACTTGAGGAATCTAGAGACATTGACTCATCATAAGTTGCATAGAAGATTTGATGAACCTGAACAAAATTGGCTAAAAATTATAACTTTTGCTCTATCAGAGTATGCCTACTATTATTCAAGTGTTGAAGAAAAGTTTTGGTATGGTTTTTGTCAAAAATTGAATCTTTTGTGTAATCAAAGCCTAGAAAATACGCTACGTCAGCTTGTAGGTGAAGGATTTGATCTACTGGGTATTGTCCAAGCTAAAGGAGGATATCGTTACGTATCAACTTTATGGCTACAGAGTGGTATTCCTCAGCAAAATATCACTCATTTTTCTCAGTTAGTTCAGGAATTCTCAAATGAGTATGGATGGTGGGAAATTGCTCATAGTTCATATGAAGATATTTCCGAAGAACTATTATATTTTTGTCAGGAAAAGCATCCTCAATGGGGTACTCTGATTAATTTTCTCAAAGCTAGTTGCCCACAGAAGGAAGACGAGGAATTTGAGCCAATTGCAGGGAAGCTACTTCAAGGTATTGCTATTGTTGCTGTTGAACTTGAACGTCAAGGAACATTACCTGAAGCACTGCAAGATCACAATGAGCGCGAAAAACTTTTGGGAAGCTATTACTTACCAAATAATTTTTTCTTGAGGGATTGGAACAGTCTGATTCAAGTTTTAACTCCTAAACAACGTCGTTTTGGTAATAGCCGTAGAATAATTAGCCGTCGCCAAAAGCCTTTATCTTTAGTTTTAGATACTGCTGACTCCTTAAATATACAACTAGTGCTGCCAGAGCAAAACCTTTGGAAGAAAGGGTGGGATAACTTGGGTGGAACTTTCTGCCAGATTCCAGAAGCGACTTGGGAAGGTACTATACCCTCAAAGCCAGGACTAATTATTCCCGAACAAGTTGTAGACATCAGGAATGTGGCTGAACTATGGAAGTGGCAACTGTTAGATCACCGTAGTAAAAGCTTAACTGAATGGAAACTTGAGGGAGTAGCCAGCAATTTTCCCTGTTTAATATTTGATGCTTGGACAGGCGATCGCATAAATTTAGACTCTGCTAATCCCAGCATTAGGGGAACCAAAGAGATTATTTTATTTGCCCCTAAAGGTGTCAGTCTAGACTTTGGTAATGGTATTGAAATCCTAGATAGTTGTGTACCATCTAGTATCAGAGGCTGGCAGGGTCAACAGCTGACACTTATCACGAAAGAATCATCAATTGCTTTCATAGTAAATTCTAATGAAGAGATTACTACATTTCGATCAATTAGCTGGAAACCTTCTTCTGACGAACAGCCAAGCTTAAGAGGACTGAAGCTGAAGGGTAAAAAATCAGTTTATCTAGAAATTCCCATTTTCTGGTATCCGCCCATTGAAGGAGAAATATCCTTAAATATTTCTATTGAAAATATCACCCATCAAAAAACACTTATTACTACAACTGAAATAGTACAGCCAAGCGATAGGTGGCAGGCAATTCCTCTTGATAAATGGATTACTGTACCAGGTAAATATGAAGCCCGCTTTTGGAATCAATCTTATCGCTGGTCATATAAGTTTGAAATTCAATCAAACTATCAAATAACTGGGAATCCGGAGACTAAGAATTTAAAGATTAGTTTAGTAAATCTATCTCCAGTAGCTCAATTACCAATTTTATGTAATTCTACTGATAATTTCTGGGCAAAAGAAATTCAAATAGGAGGGCTTTTACCTCTAGAATCTATCAGTTTATATTTATACGATCAACAAGAAACTATATTTTCTCAATGTCAAGCAGATTCACTAGGGTATTTATGCATAAACCTAGCATCTTTCTATAATTTATTATCTCCTAGCTCTAATTGGTATGCTTTAGATTTCCAGAGGTTAGGTGAGGAACCGCAACGTTTAATAGAAACAGAAATTTCTCCCTTTGTAATTAGCTGTACTTGGGCGAATCAAGCAGTTCACCTATCTGGTTTATTATCTGGCGAAGTTTATTCCCTATCATGCTGGAATTTACTTTTACCTGAAAAAACCCCAGTAGAAATTAAAATTTCACCAGTTTCGTTAAATGAAGATAAAATTACTGTTCTATTAGCATTGCCACCTGGAATTTATCACATTCAGCTAATAGGTTCACGTAAACTACGACACAACCTTGGTTGGTGGTGTGGTAGCACTCAAAATGATTTACCTGATGAAACTTTAGAAAATGAAGATTTGGCAGATTACTGCTACACCATTCTGGATAATGAATCTGTTAGTGATTTTGTGAAATCTGCCAAATATGATTATGACCCCTATTTATTGCAAACAGCTATCGATAGCCTAAAAAATTTACCATTTTATCTTCCAGAATGGTTACAGATTAATTCTCTTAGAGAGAAACTCCAAGCTCTTGTTGAAAATCTAAAAATCGAGTTAAAAAGTCAGGCAAGTACGCAAGAAGTAACAATATCAAAAGTAGCGAATACTGGCAATGTAGCAGCAACTAAAGAAAATTGGTTATTAATCAGGTTAATAAATCCTAAAAAACGTGATTTTGTTTATAAACAAGTAGAAATAATGATTACCAAGAATCATCAACTAAAAGCAAATTTAAGTATTCATATTCCTCAACTATTTATTTTCAGCGACATTTTGTTACTGAAATATAAAAATATAAAAGATATTAAGATTTATCTACCTCAAGAATATATTAAAGAAATGGAATATGTAACCTACAATGATGCTCAAAAAATCTTAAACAATTAAAATTATGTTAAATGAAAAAATTACTCGACTACTCAGTAATCACCGTCATTCTGATAATCGAACAATCCCACAGCCTTTAACAAGGCATCAGATTATTTCGCTGTTAGTTTCAAGTCTTTCTCCTAACGAATCTCAAGAAAACCTAACAGATACAATTCAAGATACCCTAAATGAATTGCAAGCAGAAGGGGAAGTGCTAGCAGGAAGACGCAACCATTACTGTATGGCTCCTCCGATGGTTTTGGCTCAAAATAAAGAAGATTTGAGAAATTTGTTATTTCGGGGCGATCGCGCTTATTTGGCTCTGGCTCATCAAGTCCTAGAAAGTCAAAAAAACCCTCAAAATCCCTTACTATTGCGCCCTAAAAGTAATCAATTTCATAGAATTAAAGACCGCCTAAGTCAAGCTGGTATTCGGTTGCTGACTATTTCAGATAGTATTGAAAATTTACCAATACCAAGAAGACCCTTGAAATCGGAGTTGCGTTCAACTTGGACGGAAGACCCTTTTTCTATTAAAAATTGGCAAAATGAAAGCTACATTCAGCGATACGTACCCTGTAATGAAGCGCAGAAAGAACGTTGGCGCAATCCGAGTCGTGAGAGTATCAAAAACGAAGATATATTGCGCTTGCCGACAGGTGAATATCTCTGGTTTGAAGACCAAAATTTTTATGAATTAGAGCCAGATTTAGCTATTTTAGCTATGTTTTACCAGGACAAACAAATGGGATGTCCTTTAAAAATTATTTGGGATGAACCTCCAGGAAAGTTAAATTTGCAAGGTGTCTATCTTCCCAGTACCTATGCACGGTGGTTATGGCATATTTCTGAGCCTGGAGAAGAATACAGAACTCGAAATTTTCAATTAAGAAACTGGCCACTTGTCAAAGAAGCATTTAAACGTTTAGAGCTAAATTAGTATGACTAAATATCTAGATCCAATCGCAGCAGTTGAACAACCCCGTGCAGACTTTATTCGCTATTTACTTACAGCTTACCCCCTACGTGATCCCCATCTCCACTACGGTTTTAAGCAATTATTAGAGCAACCTGGAAACCTTTGGCAACATCCTTACCTCGAAGGTTCCCAGCCGTATAAATCAAGTCTTAGTATCAATGATTTGGTCGAACAAGGGGTTTTACACCCTGATATGGCAACACTATTTATACCTAGTAGCCGTCGGTTGTACGAACATCAAGAAAAAGCGATCCGCGCAGTTGTGGAACAACAGCAAAATATAGTCGTTGCAACTGGTACAGGTTCGGGAAAAACTGAGTGTTTTCTGACACCCATGCTCGATATGCTGCTGAAAGAAGGAGATAATTTATCGCTTGCTGGAGTGCGGGTACTAATTTTATACCCGATGAACGCTCTGGTAAATGACCAAGTTAAACGTCTGCGGCAATTATTATGTCGCCAAAAGACGACAACCAAAATTAAATTCGGATTCTACACCAGTCGCACCGAAAAAGACAGAGGTAAAGCAATAGAGTCATTAAGAGAAGAATTCGCGGCTTACGATCCAGAGGAACTGCGGCAATTATTTACCTCGGCTGAAATAGAATCTATAAAACATGAGGAATTAATTGATAAAGCTATTGAGAAAACTAGCCGAGTACAATTACTCTCAAGAGAAGAAATGTGGGAAGCACCACCCCATATTTTAATTACCAACTATTCCATGCTGGAGCATATGTTAATTCGACCCAAGGAGCGAGAAAAAATTTTTGAGGCTTCAGTAAATACTTTCAAAATGTTAGTAGTAGATGAAGCTCACACCTATGATGGCGCTAAGGGTAGCGAAGTTTCTATGCTGTTGGAGCGTTTTAAAGCTTCTATAGGTGTGGAAGAAAAAGGTAAAATTCGCTGTATTGCTACCAGCGCTAGCTTAGGAAATGCTTCGGTTGATGATAAAGTTATTGCATTTGCAAGAGAGTTTTTTGGTGAAACTTTTAGTCAAGTAATTCGCGGTCAGCGTCTCAATGCCAAAGACCGATTAGGCAACCCTTATACCCTACCTGCTGCACTTACTAATGAAGAAATTCTACAATATTTAAGTATTATCGAATTACCACAACCAGGTTCTCCTATTAGTTCTTGGTTTGACCCACTGAGTGCTATTGTCCCCGAACAACAACTAAAAATAGCTGAATCGCAAGCTGATAATGATATTCACAAATTCCTCTGGTTTGCTCTCAAGGGACATCCCTTAATACATCGACTGATTAATATACTTTGCCGCGAACCTAAACCTTGGGAAGAAATAGTTCGCTCTCCAGAATTATGGGGTGTCAATCTGCCAATTAAATTAGATGGTAGCGTTGATGATACAGATGCAAAAGTTGCGTTAGCTCATTTGCTGCAAATAGGCACTCTCGCTCGTGCAAATCCAGATGATTTACCTTTACTTCCTGTGAGATTGCATCTTTTATTTCGTAGTTTAGAGGGACTTTATGCCTGTATTAATCCCAAATGTTCGGGAGCAGCGCACGACCCGCTTTATTCAGAGCGTGAAGCACGGTATGGGCAACTTTATTTGAATGAGAAAAAAACTTGTGAATGCTGTAACTACCCTGTATTAGAATTGGGTAGTTGTTCTCAATGCGGTCAGGGTTATGTATTTACTCAACGCCGAGATTCGGGAGAACTAGAATCTCTACCCAGATCAATTCAAGGATTAAAGGATAATACCAAGATTTACACTTTGACTTCTGGTAATTTAGACAGTGTAACAGAAGAAGAGGAAATGGGTGAAGATGAAGAGGAACAAGAATCAACAATCATAAAAAGTTTTAAATTTGAATTTCAGAAACATGGCTGGATTGGTAAAGTTTCAGATGAAACGTTTACAAACAAAGTAACAGCACAAAATGAACTTACTTTAGCATGGCATCGCCAAAAAAATGATAAAGATGAAGGCGGTTGTTATTTAAATAGATGTGCTGCTTGTGGTGCTGGAACTGGGCGCACTACTTTAGCAATTAATCGATTCGTGACTTATACAGATGGCCCATTAGAGGCGATGCTTGACAGTCTTTTTGAACTATTACCCGAAACAGAAAAGACTGATAAAAATTCTTCAAAGCGGAAATTACTTACCTTTTCCGATGGTCGTCAAGATGCAGCATTTTTCGCCTCAGACTATCAACGTACCCATACCGAAATGCTGTACCGTCAGATGCTTTGGCAAGCATTTCATCAGGTAAAAAACGCTGAAGGTATTACATCTGTTAATCAAGTAATTAACCAACTGAAAGCAAGATTTTTAGAATTTTATATTCCTCATCCTGACCGAAAATCTGATGCAAATTATAAAAGTTACCGTCCTAACGATCCAGAGGAAGAACCTAAAGATAGAAAAAATAAAATAGATGCAGAAGATTTAGCTCAAAAACGAGCTAAGGAAATATTACTTAGAGAATTTGCTCTCGTTTTGAACCGTCGTTCAACTTTAGAAGCCTTTGCATTACTAGCTTGCCATATCGATTTAGATGAACGATTGATTGAACTGGTTGCGAGTCATTTTGGAATCACAAACGATGAAGCAAGGATTTTTTTAACAGTCCTTATAGATATTATTCGTCGTGCAGGAATTGTCAGCATTGAAAATTCATCTTATTATTTCCCAGAAACTGGAGGGGATAGCCGTCGTCCCGAAATGGTAGATGCTCAGGGTAAATCCAAGAACTATTTATTTTTGAAGGATAAATTAGACGATGAAATCAAGAAATTTAAAGATTCAATTTCATTTATGCCCTGGAAAAATGGGAAATTAAGAAAGCCATTCAATCGGCTAGGTTGGTATTTATCACAAATATTTGGTGAAGAAAATATTCCCAGCAAAGAGGATTTTTTATGGCTCTCCCGTCAGCTTCAAGATTTTGGCTTACTTGTTCCAGCCAAAAAGGAATATCAACTTAACTGGGGACAGTTAAATATTATTCAAATACAGGAAGATTGGTATCAGTGCAATTGCTGCCAGCAGGTTTTTCATGTTCCAGGTTTATCAAAAATCACGAAGGCGACACTTAACGTTCAAAAATGTTCAGCTTATAAGTGTAAAGGTACTCTTGAACCTTACACACCTGAAAAAATTGAACAAACTACTGCCAAATATTACCAGCAATATTTAATTACAAAACGTTCACCTTTACCACTGCGATCGCAAGAACATACAGCACAGCTAGGTGTTGCGGAACTAGAAAAACGCGAAAATCGTTTTCGCCAAGGTCGCATTAATATGCTTAGTTGTTCGACAACCTTAGAAATGGGTGTAGATATTGGTGAGTTGCAAGCGGTGGTTCTTCGCAATTTCCCTCCCCATGTTAGCAACTACCAGCAACGAGCTGGACGCGCTGGACGACGCACAGATGGTGTAGCTATTACTTTAATGTACGGTCAACGTCGTCCCCACGACCGCTTTTATTTTGAGCAACCAAAAGAGCTAATTGCTGGTAGCAATCAAATTCCCAAGCTTGATTCTGCTAACTTCCAAATACAGCAGCGTCACATTCATGCTGAGTTACTAGCTGCATTTTTACGAGAAAACTGGAATCTCAGTGCAGAAGAAATAAAAATAGCAGAGTTTTTGGATTTACCACTAGAAAATCCTGCTTCCTCTGAAAATTTTACTCCTCCTGCTGAAGCCAAGATTTGTAAGTTACAACAATGGCTAAATAGCGATGAAGCAGCACAGCTAGCCGTGCAGTGGCTAACTCGGTTAGGTAGCTTTGAAAGTCAAGCAGCTATAGTGCTGAAAGGCTTTAAAGATGGGATTGAAGATTTTCAAGAGCAGCAACTTCAAGATTGGAATAGTTTAGCGGAAGATATGCTTGAACTACGAAACCGCATTACCGATCCATCTGAAACAAAAAATTTAGAGAAAATAGCCAGACTTATTGCTGGGACAAAGCGCGAACTTGATAAAATTGGCTCTCGTCGCCTACACAACGAACTAGCGCAAGCCAGTATCCTACCAATTTATGGTTTTCCTATTGACGTAGTTCGCCTTTTGACCGGGGAAAGCAATGAGTATAATTCTGCACAAGGAAAACATCGACTAGAACGCGATCGCCGACTTGCTCTTGGTGAATATGCTCCAGACCAAGAAATAATAGTAGATGACCGAATGTACAAAAGTGTTGGCATTCTCAAACCAACAGAATTAGAACAAAAGTTCTATTGGGTTTGCCAAAATTGCAATCATTTTTTAGATGCTAATACGGGAGATGAACCAGTAGAATCTTGTCCCGTTTGCGGTGATGAGCCATCCTCACCTGCGGCTAAAAAAATGAAACTTTACAAAGTTCCTAAAGCATTTACAACTGATTGGGAAAAACTTCCAGAAGTCACCCCATACATTAAACCGCAGCGTCAACCAGTATCTCAGATTTTTTTAATAAATGATGGAGATATATCAGAAACCTTACCTCCACAATTGGGTTTGTATACTCTTACTGTTAGTAAAGGTGGAAATTTCTTTTTAGCTAATCAAGGTTCCTATGGTAAAGACAAAGGGTTTGATAGAAAAGGATTTGCAATTTGTACTACCTGTGGACGCGATTTGAGCGATTTATTACCCAAAGGAGAAACGAAAAAAAGCCGAGGTAAAAAAGGAGCCAATAAAAACTCTGCAACTAGCCAACAATCATCGCAAATTCCTCATACTCATCCCAGAACGGGAAAACCATGTTCTGGCCGCTATACATTGATGCATTTGGGACATGAATTTTGTAGCGATTTGCTAAAAATTGTCTTTGATTCCAAAACCGAACCTACACCCCTGTTCGGCGAAGATGGAGAACGCGAAGATGATGGCGAAATTTTTACCAATACAAAAAATCGCAACCGAGGTTTAGAATTTTGGCGTTCTCTCACCTATGCATTATTAGCAGCAGCAGCCCAAGTAATTGACGTACCGCGTACAGAATTAGATGGACTGTTTACGCCTCGTTCGGACAAACGCGCTAACATTATTATTTATGACAATGTGCCTGGAGGGGCAGGATACAGCCGTCGCATTGCCGAACGCTTTGATGAAGTTTTAAAGACAGCATTAAAAATAGTTTCATCATGCAACTGTGCAACTAGTTGTTATGACTGTTTGCAAACTTACTCAAACCAGCCATTTCACAACCAATTTAATCGTCATTTAGTAGCAGATTTTCTGAGACCGATAGTTGAGCAGGTCAGTCCGGATGAAGAATTACAAAAATTTGCTCCCAACTCCAACAAAATAAGTTTGTCTCTCATAGCAGATAACTTACCAGCAATTTGCCGAGCGGCTGCACCAGATACTTTAATTTATTTACCCAAACTAATTGATGAGTTTGGTTTAAATAAAGGTTCAAATTTGCCTTGGTTAAATCTGCTTACAGATGCAGTTTATTCTATGAGACTGATTAATAAGCCACTTGAATTAATAGTAAACCATTTGCCAGACCCCAATGCACTTTCAGATGCTTCTTTAGATCAACGAAATCACCTCAAGGTTTGGCGAAAACGCTTACAACAGTTGATAGACCAAGGTTTAGTAAAACTTTACCAGGCTTGTGATGAACATTTTCCTGAAAATTTACATAAGGATGTCCCAACTCTCTGTTTCAATAGCAACCAAATTAACCGTATTGCTCTGTCATTAAAGCAATCTCCAAATAATAAACCACAGATATGGTTTCAAACCCGAAGCCCAGAAGGTGTTGAAACAGTTGTTAGTCGGTTAGAAACATTACGCCAACAAGCAAGACTTGTCCAAGCATCTGAGTTAGAAGACCTAAACACTACCGTAATCTTCTTAAACCCCTCTGAGAAGGAATGGCGCGGCGACTTCAGCATATCAGAACTTAGAAATAAACTGAGATTAGAGACTGCTTTATCTGGAAGCAAGGTGACGAAGATTATCTACCGCGATCGCTATCTGAGGGAACAAGGGGCTTCCATTTTAGTTGAATTATTAAAATGGGGTGGATTTGATACTCAATCTCATGTCGAAATTCTCACAACTGAAGATAAGGATGCTAAGAACGCTTTAACCATAGAGAAAGAGCTTAAAAAAGTATTTGTTCAACTCCAACCAAATGAAAATAATTTGTTGGTTCAAGTTAAACGCTCAGTTGATTTCAAACAATGGAGTCACCTTATTCCTCACGGTCGCGTTCTAGAAATCTACCGACAAGACGGACTGCATTATCAAGTGATTTTTGACATTGGGATGACCTTTTTAGCAAGAGAACAAGGAAAATATCGTGTTAGATTTACCACTTATGTAGTAGTTGAGAAAACCATTTAAGATTTGAGGATGGCGAAGAATAGGCGTTACACAATTGGAAAAGCAACAGGTCAGTTTCAAAACAGCTAATCACGGGAAAACCCACAACTAAAACTAGCGCGTCTCAATTCATTAGGGCTTATTTTGGGTCAAGACAATTGTTTTATGACCAATTTCAAAAACCCTCAACATCTTCTCCTCCCAAACTACCTGAGCCTTCCCCAAAAATCCAGTCGCTATCACCAATACCTTAGTCAAAATAAGAGGATGAGGAGAGAGGGCCGATGTAGTAGAGTTATTGTCTCTCACAACGACAACTC
>NZ_WVID01000065.1 GCF_010091925.1 Nostoc sp. B(2019)
TGCACAATCATCTATTTTTATCACTTTGGGCAGACTTATTCGCTTTTTCCTCTGCCTAGAGTGACAAAAGAAAGATATCAACTTATTGAGAGCAAGCGCATTTGATGTTTTTGAGAATTTACTATTTAGCGAATGCTATCTATAAATACAACAATTTTTGTCCAGGTTTCTAATTAGTATCTACCTATTAAAATCCTTGAAAAATTGCTGAATTACTATTGGTATATATGCCTTAAAATATTCTCAGTATCAGAATGAAAATGTAAGGACAGTTAAGACATTTAAGCAAATTTTGAGACAGTTAAGACATTTAAGCAGTTAATTTTTTAGTACTAGATATTTAAGGCATTTAATATATAAAGAGAGTAGAAAATGCCCATTACCTAATATTTCTTGACCACCCCTGTTGATTAAAACAATTGCAGACAGCATCGCTACTCCTCACAATCAACCAGCAACCCATCTAGACACGTAACCCCCCACTGCGGAAATTTTGCCAGCAGTTTTTTGATGACTATCGCCAGTGCAGGGTTATCCTGAAATTAGGCAATTCGAGTTACCTGCTGATTCACACGGGGACGGCCAAAACGCTCCCAAGCACTCCCTCCTCGCAGAAAGAGTTCTAAAAAGCGCAATGGCTGTGTTGAGTCACCAACTGACCAACCGGAACTACCAGGAGAAAATGCCAGAGTTCCTTCAGGAACCTTGAAGCTGCCATCAGAATACACTGCATCACTGACCACATCTCCAATGCGAATTACGATCTTGGTTTCTGGCTCCAAGTTCAGCGTATGCGCCCCAATAGTTGTTTTGATGTTGCCGTAGCCATCAATCCAAGCAATTCGGTTTGGTGGAACATCTGGGATTTGTTCACTGTTAAGGCTATCTCCTAGAAGGCTGAAATCTTCACCCATGATGGCCGCCGCCGCCACAGGAAACACATCCCGTGAGCGAAACTGCGAACCACCACGAGAAACATTAACCACTCGCAACTCCTTGGTATGGTCTTTGATAAAGGAGAGGGTGTAGCCTGCAAAGACACCTACTACTTTTACTCCATTGGGTAAAAGAGCATAGGTTAGTCCTTCACCCTCATTGTCTCGTCGGGCTTGTGGATCATCCTGACGAGGCGCACAATTGTGATAAATCAGCCGCTCGCTAGGGCCTGGGTTCAGCCCCAATTGGGCAATCCAGAAACCTGTTGCTAAGGTACTGAATGGCGGAACCGAAAGTAAATGAATTTGGGCATGGGGAAAAGCAAGAAGTAGACGTTGCGTGACTTCAGTAAATGCTGGATCTCCTGTACCGTAGTCTGCAATGACGCAGATAAACATTCTGCCCTCCAGGGATTAGGTAGTAATTGGCAATTAATGGTCAGGAAATGGGTGGTGTTTAAACGCCCCATTAAACCTGCCTCATCAGCAGTCTAGGTGTGATCTCGACTCTATGCAAGATTTCTAGACAACAATAAACGCAAAGACGTATGAGAATGCCAAAATAATTCATAATTAATAATTACTAATTCATAATTGCAATTAGCGCAAAGTTGAGCCAGCGCTGAAGACGGGTTTCGCGTCGCAGGCGACTGGCGCTGGAGCGGAGGAAACCTCCGCTCCAAACTTTGTAAGAGAGTGGTAGCTCTGAACCCACCACTGTCTTGAAAAGTTTCCTGCCCAGGCTTACTCTCCCCGAAATTTGCTTGGAGAAAAACCCTCCGACGCTCGCAGACTCGCTAACGCTTCGCTATGCCAACTTCTCTTCTCTGCGAGACGCTACGCGAACGCAGAAATTTTTACGACTCGTGATGCGTAAAGCCCCTGAATTCTATTCAGGGGATATAAGCGAATGACTGAATTTATTCAGTCATGATGTGGATCATTGATATATTCTAAAACCTTTTGAGTACTAACTTTCCCAGTTGTGTCAAACATATATGAGTGCGTCCATAGACTGGGAAGTTTCATTAATTCTGGGAATTCCTGTCTAAGAATTCTTGATGAACGACCTTTGAAAGCTTTCACTACTTGAGCAATAGAGTGATGCGGGTCATACTCAACTAATAGGTGAACATGGTCTGATGCAACTTCTAACGCCTTAATCATCCATTTCTTATCATTAGCAACAGACTGAAATATTTCAATGCATCGAAGTTTCAAAGCTTCGTCACGAGCGAATACTTTTCTACGTCTGCACGGTATCCAAACTAAATGAACAGTCGCTAGCCCAATTGCATGGTTGTAGTGGTTATATACAGTTTTCATGTAGATGAGTATTGATTATCTACATTGTAAATGGTATTATGGCTGTATGAAAACCTTGAAGTTTAAGCTATACAGTCACAAAAGAAATAGATACCTCAAGCGGTCAATTAACGCCGCTGGGGTAATTTACAATCATTGTATTGCCTTGCATAAGCGGTATTACCGACGCTGGGGCAAGCATTTGAACTGTGCTAAACTTCAAGCTCATATTGCCAAACTGCGTAAGCGTAAAGAGTTTTGGCAGTCAGTTGGTTCTCAAGCAGTGCAAGACATCTGCCAACGCATTGATAAGGCTTACCAACTGTTTTTTAAACATCACAAAAAGCGAAAAGTTTGTGGGGAAGGTCTCCTTCCACAAAACTTTTCAAGACAAGGAGTAAGACCGCCAAATTTTAAGAAAGTTAAAAAGTATAAATCATTCACACTCAAGCAAGCAGGTTATAAATTCTTAGGTGGTAATCGGGTCAAGATTGGGCAGAAAGTTTATCAGTATTGGAACTCTAGAGAGATTGAAGGAAAAATCAAGACATTGACCATTAAGCGCACACCATTGGGTGAGCTATTCATGGTGGTTGTTGTCGATAGTAATGATGATCCAGAAATCAAATTTACGACTAGTAAGATAGCGGGATTTGATTTTGGGTTGAAAACATTCCTCACTTGCTCAGATGGTACTAAAATTGAATCTCCCCAATTCTTTAAGCAATCGCTCAACGCCATCAAGAGAGCAAATCAGCATCACTCTAGAAAAGTGAAAGGTTCATCTAATCGGGAACGAGCAAGGAAAAATTTAGCACGGGCCCATGAAGATATAGCTAACCGCAGAACTGATTGGTTTTGGAAGTTAGCACACGAGTTAACTGATAGGTTTGACGTGTTGTGCTTTGAGACGCTCAATCTCAAAGGCATGAAGCGCCTGTGGGGAAGAAAAGTTAGTGACTTAGCGCTTAGAGACTTTCTGAATATCCTAGAGTGGGTAGCGCATAAGAAGGGCAAACAAGTGGTCTATATTGATCAATGGTATCCCTCCAGTAAAACCTGTTCCTGTTGTGGACATATTCTAGAAAATTTGGATTTATCGGTTAGAGAGTGGCGCTGCCCTAGTTGTCAATCCATTAATGGGCGTGATGACAACGCATCTAAAAATATTCAAACCGTTGGGGCATCAATGGTTGGGTTAGGCGATGTAAGACGGGCTACGCCTGCAATCGCTGTTTGAGCCTAGAATCCCCCGAATCCACTTCGTTAAATTCGGGGGAGTATGTCAATAAGCAGTTTGAGCGTTCTTAGCAGATGCTTTCTTTGCGTTAGCCTTCAAACGGGTTAACCTGCTTTTACGAATGCGTAGGCATAGCCCGCCGCAGGCATCGCTTTTGCGAACACCACCCGCCATAGTATACTCGCAGCTGTCTTTACCATATTTAGTGGCAACTCCTAACAGCATCATTTCAGAAAAATCACTTAAGGTTTTTTCTAACTCTTTAATCTCAGCTAGAGAAGACTTAATTGCTTCTAAAGCTTTATTATAAGCATCAATCTTAGTGCGTAACTCCTCAATTAATTGTGTTAACTTTTTTAAGTTCACAGCATCTCCAAAATGCATAGTTGAATCAATTGCGTTGAGTTTGGCGAGTTTTAACTCAGCTTTTTCGAGAATGCGGTATGTACGTTTTCTGTAGGACATAGGTATACTCCTTTGCGAGGATTCTAGAGTTAGCTTGCCCTACTGAAGTTGCATTTTGGTTCAGCAAAATCCGCAGAACTTGTATTTTCTATTTTCAATAGCTGCTGCGATGGCGTAACCGCCCGCCGTAGGCATCGCCTACGTGTTATCTCACCATTTTTGTAAAAGGGAACTGCGATCGCTTTTCGCCCATAACATACAGCAGAATTCAGGAGACAGGAGTCAAGAGTTAGAAGGCAGAGGGGCGGAGGGGAAAGACTTACTGCAACTTCGCTCCCCTGTTCCCCTAAGACTAAGCAATTTTAGTATTATCATCTGATGCTTGCCCTGCAACATTTTTCAAGCGGCTCGACCTGGTTTTGCGAATGCGTAGGCATAGCCCGCCGCAGGCATCGCTGTAGCGAACACCACCCGCCATTTCATATTCACGGCTGTCTTTACCGTACTTTATAGCAACCACCATCAGCATCTTCTCAGAAAGACTACTCAAGTTTTTTTCCATCTCTTCAATTTCAGCTTTAGAAGAATCAACCACAGACAGAGCAGTATTATAAACATCAATTTTGTTACGTAACTGCTCAATTGACTCAATCAGTTTTTCCAGACTATAATCTTCATCAAATTTGATGTTTGGAACAATCGATTTCAGTCCAGCGGATCTTAACTGAGCTTTTTCTAGAACGCGAGATGTACGTTTTGGACGAGACATAAATTTATTTTTTTAAGATACTTCTAGAGCTAGCTTGCCTTAGTTAAACGGCATTCCGGTTCAGCGTAACTCGCAATTTTTTATAATAAAATTTTCAGGTGATACCAGTAATTTTTCGGTATTTAATCGCTAGATGTTGATTTTTGTAGAAATAATTGTCTAAATTTCATAAAATTTTTAAGGGAGACTATTCCCACAAGTTGCGATTTAGCTCCCACAAGTTGCGATCTAGCTCCTGTAAGTTGCGATCTAGCTCCTGTAAGTTGCGATCTAGCTCCTGTAAGTTGCGATCTAGCTCCCATCATGAGGAAGATCGCTCCCGTTTGTTGGGAAGTGCGTAGACTAAAGCTATTTGTTGCTAGATATTGCTGCGTAAGCCAAGCTTAACTTGGGCGATCGTCTAAAGCTACAATAAATTATCTAGTAGGATGCTTTATGGCGTTAAGCTTAACGCAGCGCATAACGCATAATAGATGCCTTACACTATCGCGTTAACACATCCTGCGCTTGCCTTATCTTAACTACAAATATTTACAGCGACCCACTTACAACCTCATACAATAAGATTTAGTGTGAGACATTTGGGAGAACAAGTTTTGACAACTATTACAGATATCGGCACACTGATTAACCATAATCCTGAAATACACGGCGGTTGTCCAATTATTGCTGGTACAGGGGTGACAGTCCGGCGCATAGCCATTTGGTATAAACAAGGTTACAGCGCAGAAGAAATTGCAGATCAAATTAGTCATCTGACCTTAGCGCAGGTTTATGCAGCTCTAGCTTATTACCATGCTAACCGCGATAAAGTTGATGCTGACATTGCAGCAGAAGAGGCAGAAGCTAAAAGATTAGAGACACTGCATAAAACGCAAAAGCTCTCATGAGCCGAATTCGATTGTATATGGATGAGGATTCTACCACACGCTCTTTAGTTATGGCTCTACAAAATCGTGGTGTAGATGTGATAACAAGTCTAAGTGTAAATAGACTTGGTTATACCGATGAAGAACAACTAAGATGGGCAACGGAGCAAGGTCTTATCTTGTATAGTTCTAATATCAGAGATTTCTACCGTTTGCACACTGATTTTTTAAGCAAAGAACAATCTCATGTAGGGATGATTTTGGTACAGCAGCAACGTTACTCAGTGGGGGAACTAATGCGCGGTATTTTGAGGTTAATTGCAGCTAAGTCAGCAGAAGAAATGCAGAATCAGGTGGAATTTCTGAGTAGTTGGATTGATGAATAGTATCCAATACGGTTCAGTTAGAGCTAAAAACTGGGAAGCGCTATAGTTTAACGATGAGCAACTGCAACAGAAGAAAAGTAAGATCATGAACACCGCCAAACTAAGCACTGATGGCACTCACCAAGTTGTTATTTTGCCCGAAGATTTTCAATTCACTGGCACAGAAGTCTATATCAAAAAAATTGGTAACGCTATTGTTCTCATTGCCAAAGATAACCCCTGGCAATCTCTCATCGACAGTCTAGACAATTTCTCCGATGATTTCATGACTACTAGAGATCAGCCACTCATCGACAGCAGAGAGAGTTTATAAATGCGATACCTGCTTGATACCAATATCTGCATTTACCTCATTAAGCAAAAACCTCAAAAAGTACTGAATAAATTTCAAACCCTTAGCATTTCTGATGTGGGTATTTCCTCCATTACTGTTGCAGAACTCGAATATGGAGTAGCCAAGAGCGAACAGCAAGAGAAAAACCGCACCGCCCTGCTACAATTTTTGCTACCTTTAGAAATTGTTGAATTCAATCAAGCATCTGCAACGATTTACGGCAGCATTAGAAGTGATCTCGAAAGTAAAAGATGCGATCGCCCTTGGCGGGCACTTCGTGCCATCGCTATTTTAATTGAGTGCGATCGCTCAACTACTATGAGATAAAAAACCAAACTCCGATTTAATATTCCAGCGCTTACCGTCGTGCATTAACAGCGTTAAATTGTCAGCCATAAACTCAAAATGCAACTGACGCTGTTCAAATTCTGGCCAAGCTGCTTTAAAGTTCTGCTTTGTTAAATCCCGAAATGCAACCGTCAGATGAGGTGCAAAGGGGCGACTTTTAGAAACCTGGTCAACAATTCCTAAGCTGGCTTCTACATGCGCCATTAAATCAGCTTGCAAGGTCAAAAGTACTTGACTTCTATCTACATTAATGTAAATAACGCGAGGCGCAAAAGCACTAAACCCATTGAGTGTAACTGGTATTGACTTTTGTCCACTAGCAAACTCTCTCAGGGATGCTTCAAGCTGTGGTACTTTGGCATCTGCCCATTCAAAGGGTGGTTGCAGTGTAATATGAGGCGGAGACTTTTGCGCTCCCTGACTGGCATACTGCTCAGCAAAGTACTGCTTAATCTGGTTTGCGTAGTCCTGAATATCCTGCGGTGGTAGGAGGGCGATAAAAAAACGGCTCATGCCAATTTTAGATTTTAGATTTTGGATTGGGAAAGCATTTTTGCTGATTCAGAAGCTATTGATTGATATTGGGTGGCGATTGCTCCGCCAATACTAGAAAATATTACAACTATATTACGATAGCGAAATTCGACAGGTTATAAGCAGATGCCCACTTTTGTGAAGATTGAAGAAGGCAAAGTAGATAAACCTACCTTTGACCAATACGTACCCGCCCATAAAGCTTATGTTCAGGAGTTGATTGCTAAAGGACACAAGGCACGAACGGGCTATTGGGCAGAACACAGAGGCGGTATGTTGCTGTTTGAGGCAGGTTCAAGGGATGAGGCAGAAGCAATTGTAGCTCTTGATCCATTGGTGCAAAACGGCTGCGTTGAGTATCAGCTTTACGAATGGAAAATTGTAGCCGAGTAAGACACAGTTACGGATTTTTGATGTTATGCTGTTTATAGACCTGGAACTATGCGACTTCAACGCCTAAATCTTGTCAGAACCGGAAGGTAGCAGCAATACGGGATGCTTGTGGTAGGCGTAGTCTCCGGGTCGCCCTATTTTTAGGAGTGTTCAGTAACAATGCCTGGTTTTGGAGATATTGTTCAAAAAGCTTTTTACCTCGGTGTTGGGTTGGCTTCTTATGCGGGTGAGAAGGCAGGAGGAAAATTAGCGGAACTGCGATCGCAAGTCCAAAAACTGGCAGATGAAATGGTCGCAAAGGGCGAAATGAACACAGAAGAAGCCCGCCGCTTCGTCGAAGATATGATGAAGCAAGCACAACAGGCCCCAACATCTGGTGCAACCGCTGACAAAACAGCTCCTTCTGAACCTCGCCGCATCGAAATTTTAGAGGAAGATGAAGAACCAACTGTTAAAGAAGCATCAACTGAGAATGTTGATGAATTGCGTCGGCAAGTCATAGAAATGCAAGATGAATTAAAACGCTTACAACGAGATCAGTAAAAAGCAATTTTTTACCTTGAGCGCCAGTAGTTATCGGCGTTTTGGTATGGCATCACACACAGAAACTTGATATATTTACATTGCCTAGAATGTACTTTAGTGCTTCAAGCCAGGTAGCACTGAGTATTCTATTTATAGCCAGGAAGGGCATCAAGGTTATGGAACAATGGCAAAAAGATTTAATGGAAATTGTAGAAACGGTAGCTGAAGAAGTAGAGCACTTCTTTCTAGGAATGGGTGAAATGGTAGACACCCTTTTTGAGTTAACCGAAGAATTTACTGAGCAAGTACACAACACGATTACCACTGAAGTTGACCAGTATTTACAAGATCTGGCTGAACCCATTTTGGAAGTTTATGGGGAAATAGGAGACCTCATGGCAGATACAGACCAAGGTTTTCCTTATTCAGTTGAAGCCACGTTAGAACAAAATTCCGCATGCATAGGTTGTAGTAATTATCACGGTCATGTGTATGGTGGTAACTTGTTAGTCTGCGCCATGCATCCTCATGGATGGGATGATAAGAATTGTCCAGACTGGGAGCAGGAGTAGATGAGGAGCAGGCTTCGACTGGGAAAAGGTGAAGGGGGAAAGGGAAAAGGGTAGATAAAAGCACTGACAAATAACAAACGACAAATACTTTGGCTTCTCTACGAGACGCTAAGCGAACGCTGAGTACAAATGACAAATGACAAATGACTAACGACAATTTACCTGAAACTGTATCCCAACCAAGCCAAGAAATGAAGTATGGCGAACGCGAGATTGCAGAAGGAAAACTAATTACATTTCCTAATCCGCGAGTGGGAAGACGATACGATATTAATATCACTTTGCCGGAATTTACCTGTAAATGTCCGTTTTCTGGCTATCCTGACTTCGCCACGATTTACATTACATATATTCCTGATGAGCGGGTGGTGGAATTGAAGGCGCTAAAGCTTTATATTAATAGTTACCGCGATCGCTATATTTCTCACGAAGAATCTGCCAATCAAATTCTTGATGATTTTGTTGCAGCTTGTGACCCTTTAGAAGTCACTGTAAAAGCAGATTTCACACCTCGCGGGAATGTGCATACTGTTGTCGAGGTGCGACATCAGAAATAATATACCTAATCTTGCAGAAGTCGAAAAATAAAAAACCATGCTCACAAGAGGCATGGTTTTGGGTAATTATAAGCTAACTTATACTAATCTAACTCCCGGCGTCCTTCTAAGGCTCTTGCTAATGTCACCTCGTCGGCGTACTCCAAATCTCCACCGACGGGTAAACCAAAAGCAATCCGCGTCACCTTGGTAAATGGTTTGAGTAGCTGACCAAGATACAACGTCGTTGTCTCACCTTCCACGCTCGGACTAATTGCCATAATCACTTCTTGAGGTTTTTGCTGACTCACCCGCCGCACTAGAGCTTGGATAGTCAATTGTTCTGGGCCAATACCATCTATGGGAGAAATCACCCCACCCAAAACGTGATACTTGCCTTTATACTCGCGGGTTTTTTCTAACGCAATTACATCGCGAGGATCTGCTACGACGCAGATAGTACTATTGTCGCGGTTGGCATTGCGGCAGATTTCACATACTGGTTCAGCAGATAGGTGAAAGCAGACAGAACACAAACCTATCTGTTTTTTTGCCTCAATTAGGGCTTGCGCCAAAGCCTCTACTTCCGCTTCTGGTCGCTTCAAAATATGCAAAGCCAATCGCTGAGCGGTTTTCGGG
Organism: Nostoc sp. B(2019); assembly: GCF_010091925.1. Classification (GTDB taxonomy): domain Bacteria; phylum Cyanobacteriota; class Cyanobacteriia; order Cyanobacteriales; family Nostocaceae; genus Komarekiella. The sequence continues at coordinate 9,791 of NZ_WVID01000065.1, forward strand.
CCGACTCCTGGTAGCCGTTGCAACTGTTCAATTAACCGTGCTAAAGGACGTGCGTAAACCGTTGTCTTATCTCCAGAATGTTTTTACCTTAACTATGATGACATTCTTCCAAGATTTTGGGATTGGTTGTTATGAGTCAGGATACCAGGAAAAATATTGTATTAAATGTGCCGCGATGGGCTACGCCCCGCCGGAGGCGATCGCCAATTTTGTGGAGTCATGGTATTGCTTCCGACATTCTGCGAGTGGAACAACATAATCAGCCTGCGAATAATTCGTCTGAGTGTTGTCTACCTAACTATCTACTAAGCATTCATCTGGGACAACCTATTTTACTAGAACGGACTGTAGACGGGCAACGTAGCCACGATTACCTTATTGAAGGTGACATTATGCTGCGCTTTATTTTTCCACATCTAACAATCAACAAGAAATCATTGATATCTTGATAGCCTCGGTTGAAACCTTAAAACAACAATCAGGTTTCATCTCCTTTAGTATTCACAAAAGTCAAGATGGGCTACGCGTTGCTACTTATGAGCAATGGCATAACCAAGCTGATTTTGAGGCATTTTTAAATAGTGTTGCTGGTAAAGCATTGAGTGCTAAAGTCTCAGCTTTTCCAGCCGAATCCCATTTATTTGAGATTGTGACTTCTCAATCAATCTCAGCTAGTCATGTCCCTCCTCAAATCATTAAGGGTGGCTTCCTAACTCACTTTGCTGAATTCCGAACAACGCCAGAAAACCAGCCTCGTTTAGTGGAATTAGAGAAAGAATATATTGTAAAAGCGTTTGAAAATAATACAGGGCTAGTTTCTGCTAATTTTCATTGCTCTTTAGATGGCTTGATGACTATTAATTACGGGCAGTGGATTAGTCAAGAAGCATTCAATGATATTTTGCGATCGCCTGGGTTTGAATCAACTAGATCTGGTTACTGGGTAGGTTTAGCTGAAAACGAATTTCATCTATATGATGTCGTGTTTACCGAGCCTACTGAGGAGAATAATTAAATGGTTAGTATTTTTAATGTTAAAAATACTAACTAAAAAGCGCCCCCCATCTCTGGAGGGCGCTTTTGACTTAAGTTAAGCTTCAGAATTAACCGTTAATCGCAGGAGCGCTAATTGCAACAGGAGCAGAATCAAGGGCAGCCAAATCAAGAGGGAAGTTGTGAGCATTGCGCTCGTGCATCACTTCCATACC
>NZ_WVID01000066.1 GCF_010091925.1 Nostoc sp. B(2019)
TTGGAGAGTTGGCTGATTTCTGGCGGCAGGCTGCTGAGTTGATTGTTATCGAGGTATAGCGTTGTCAAGTTGGAGAGTTGGCTGATTTCTGGCGGCAGGCTGCTGAGTTGATTGTTAGAGAGGGGTAGTATTGTCGCTTTTTCTTTGGCAGCTTTTTCAATAATTTGCAACAGTTCTTCGTTTGTCACCTGTAAACCTCAGCAACTCTGTAGCGATATTTACCAGAATAGTTTATCGCAGGTTAGGGACTGGGGACTGGTGACTGGGGCTAGATGCGGGCGTTGTATCTACATAAGAACGGCTGTAATGTTTAAATTAACGGGGTGCGATTGTTTAAATCAGCAGGGCGCGTAGGCGTAGCCCGTCGTAGACACCGCTAACTTCGCAATAACCAACATTTAATTGATTAACGGAGTAAAAAGACTCATTCACGCAGCTAAAAGACTCGACGACGGAGTTAAAAGACTTATTCACGAAGCTCAGAGGTTCATCAACGAAGCTCAGAGGTTCATTCACGAAGCTCAGAGGTTCATCGACGAAGCTCAGAAGTTCATCGACGAAGCTCAAAGGTTCATCGACGAAGTTCAAAGGTTCATCGACGAAGTTCAAAGGTTCATCGACGAAGCTCAGAGGTTCATTCACGAGTTGTTAGAAGCAAGGGACGAGAGAAACAAGCAAAACTCTCTGGCAATTGGGTGAGTGTTTTTTGTTGTAATTGGGGTTAATCCAATACGGTTCGGATAAGATCCCCCCGCCTGCGGCGACCCCCTTAAAAAGGGGATAAACATCAGAAAAAGCCCCCGCTTTTTAAGGGGGTTGGGGGGATCTTCGAGAGACAAACATGTTAACCGAACCGTATTGGGGGTTAATCTGTATACTCAATTAACTGGAAATTCCAAGGTTTTAGAGCAGCGATCGCTAGTTCTGTATCTACACCTTCATAAGCCTCCCATTCCAGTGGGTGATCTTTAAGATGTCCGTCGCTTACATTACCTGCAACTTTGATCACCGACAAGCCCGCTATGCGATCGCGCGAAAGCAATTCTTTTTCCTCTGCTCCCCATCCCCTCTGCCTCTTCTCCACTTGCCATTCGCTAATTTTCAGCATACGTGGTTTAATCAAACCCTAATAATGCAACTCTGGCAATTGTGGAAAATAATAGATTATGTCGAGTATCACAAAACTCACTTAATTTCCTCATTTATTCTAGGAAAATATGACTCATCCTTTCCTTGAACGCCTGCGTAGTCCAGATAGCCCAGTTCTCGTCTTCGACGGGGCGATGGGAACTAACCTACAAACCCAAAACCTCACGGCTGAAGACTTCGGCGGCCCGCAGTATGAAGGTTGTAATGAATATCTAGTCCACACGAAACCGGAAGCTGTCGCCAAGGTTCACCGCGACTTTCTCGCCGCTGGTGCAGATGTGATTGAAACGGATACTTTTGGTAGTACGTCGATTGTACTGGCAGAATATGACTTGGCAGACCAGGCTTACTACCTCAGTAAGACAGCCGCAGAACTGGCGAAGCGTGTCGCTGCGGAATTTTCCACACCGGAAAAACCCAGGTTTGTCGCGGGTTCTATCGGCCCCACAACTAAATTGCCTACCTTGGGACATATTGACTTTGACACCATGAAAGCTACTTTTGCAGAACAAGCAGAAGCGCTATGGGATGGTGGTGTCGATTTATTTTTGGTGGAGACTTGCCAAGATGTGCTGCAAATTAAGGCGGCGCTGAATGGGATTGAAGAGGTGTTTGCTAAGAAAGGGGCACGCCGTCCGCTCATGGTTTCTGTGACAATGGAAAGCATGGGTACAATGTTGGTGGGTTCAGAAATCAGCGCTGTGCTGACTATTTTGGAACCTTACCCCATTGACATTCTCGGTTTGAATTGTGCCACTGGCCCAGACTTGATGAAGCCGCATATCAAGTATCTGGCTGAACATTCGCCTTTTATCGTTTCCTGTATTCCTAACGCAGGTTTACCTGAGAACGTTGGCGGTCAAGCACACTACCGACTAACACCGTTGGAATTACGGATGTCGCTGATGCATTTTGTTGAAGATTTGGGTGTCCAAGTGATTGGGGGTTGCTGTGGGACGCGTCCAGAACACATTCAACAATTAGCAGAAATCGCTAAAGAATTGAAGCCAAAAGTTAGACAGCCAAGTTTAGAACCTGCGGCAGCATCAATTTACACTACTCAGCCTTACGACCAAGATAATTCTTTTTTAATTGTTGGTGAACGTCTCAACGCCAGTGGTTCCAAGAAGTGCCGCGATTTGCTAAATGCGGAAGATTGGGACGGACTCGTTTCAATGGCGAGAAGCCAGGTAAAAGAAGGCGCACATATCCTTGATGTCAACGTGGATTATGTGGGACGTGATGGTGTGCGAGATATGCACGAGTTGGTTTCGCGCATTGTTAATAATGTGACATTGCCTTTGATGCTTGATTCCACCGAATGGGAAAAGATGGAGGCGGGTTTAAAGGTTGCCGGCGGTAAATGTTTGCTGAACTCTACGAACTACGAAGACGGAGAACCGCGCTTTTTGAAGGTGCTGGAGTTGGCAAAGAAATACGGCGCTGGTGTTGTAATTGGGACTATTGATGAAGATGGGATGGCGCGAACAGCAGATAAAAAGTTTGCGATCGCGGGGCGGGCATACCGACAAGCTGTAGAATATGGTATACCTGCCACAGAAATATTCTTTGACACTTTAGCGTTACCCATTTCCACAGGGATTGAAGAAGACCGAGAAAACGGTAAGGCGACAATAGAATCCATTCGGCGGATTCGTCAAGAATTGCCTGGGTGTCATGTAATTTTGGGTGTTTCCAATATTTCCTTCGGTCTTTCTCCTGCATCGCGGATGGTGCTGAACTCGGTATTTTTGCACGAGGCGACGACGGCGGGAATGGATGCAGCGATTGTCAGTGCTAACAAGATTTTACCGCTGTCCAAGATTGAGGCACGCCATCAAGAAGTTTGTCGCCAGTTGATTTATGATGAGCGGAAATTTGAGGGTAATGTTTGCGTTTACGATCCCTTGGGAGAGCTTACCACACTGTTTGCGGGGGTAACAACGAAACGCGATCGCTCCTTAGACGAAAGTCTACCTATCCCAGAACGCCTGAAGCGCCATATCATCGACGGCGAACGCATTGGCTTAGAAGAACATCTGACAAAAGCCTTAGAACAACATCCCCCCTTAGAAATTATCAACACATTCCTGCTAGATGGCATGAAAGTTGTCGGGGAATTATTTGGTTCTGGACAAATGCAACTTCCCTTCGTCTTGCAATCTGCGGAAACCATGAAAGCAGCGGTAGCGTATTTAGAACCGTTCATGGAGAAGTCGGAATCTGGCAACAACGCCAAGGGAAGCTTTATCATTGCCACAGTTAAAGGCGATGTCCACGACATTGGTAAAAACCTGGTAGATATCATCTTGTCCAACAACGGCTACAAAGTAATTAACCTGGGAATTAAACAGCCGGTGGAAAATATCATCCAAGCTTACGAACAGCACAAAGCTGATTGTATTGCCATGAGTGGTTTGCTGGTGAAATCCACCGCCTTCATGAAAGAGAATTTGGAGATATTTAACGAAAAGGGAATTACCGTCCCCGTGATTTTAGGTGGTGCGGCGCTGACTCCCAAGTTTGTGCATGAAGATTGCCAAAACACCTATAAAGGTAAAGTTGTTTATGGCAAAGATGCCTTTTCAGACTTGCATTTCATGGATAAATTAATGCCAGCAAAGACTGCTGGTAACTGGGATGATTTCCAGGGATTTTTGAACGAAGTGGAGGAAACGGCTGAAGTCTCGAAGAATGGTAACAAGGAATCAGTAGCTACAACTGCTGAGGAAATATCTGCTGAACCAAAAGAGGTGGATACTCGGCGTTCGGACGCTGTAGCGGTGGATATTGAACGTCCAACGCCGCCTTTCTGGGGAACGAAGTTGTTGCAGCCTAGTGATATTCCTATTGAGGAAATATTCTGGCACTTGGATTTGCAAGCTTTGATTGCTGGACAGTGGCAATTCCGTAAACCGAAGGAGCAATCTAAGGAAGAATATCAGGCTTTCTTGGCTGAGAAAGTGTACCCAGTTTTGGAAAGTTGGAAGCAGCGAATTATTGAGGAGAATCTGTTACATCCGCAGGTGATTTATGGGTATTTTCCTTGTCAGGCTGAGGGGAATACGCTGTATGTTTATGAAACGAACCGCCAAGATGCCAAGGACGCAGAGGTAAGAGTCAGTTTTGAGTTTCCGAGGCAGAGGTCTTTGAGGAGGCTGTGCATTGCTGATTTCTTTGCGCCGAAGGAGTCGGGGGTAATTGATGTGTTCCCGATGCAAGCGGTGACTGTGGGTGAGATTGCGACGGAGTTCGCTCAAAAGCTGTTTGCTGATAATCTATACACTGATTATTTGTATTTCCACGGGATGGCGGTGCAGGTAGCGGAGGCGTTGGCTGAGTGGACACACGCCAGAATTCGCCGGGAATTGGGTTTTGCTGCTGATGAACCGGATAATATCCGAGATATTTTGGCGCAACGTTATCAAGGCTCGCGGTATAGTTTTGGCTATCCAGCTTGTCCGAATATCCAAGACCAATATAAGCAACTGGAGTTATTGGAGACTGACAGGATTAACCTATATATGGATGAAAGTGAACAACTTTATCCAGAACAGTCCACAACAGCGATTATTGCTTATCATCCAGTAGCGAAGTACTTTAGCGCGTAACCTCTGTTTTTTGCAAAGGAGTGGGACTAGGGGAGCAGAGGGGAATAAATACTGATTTTTGGGCGTTGCTGAACCAGGATATGAAAAGCTCACGCAAAGGCGCAAAGACGCAAAGTAGAAACAAGAGTTCATACATCAATTCAGCAACGCCGATTTTTGATTCTTGACCCTTGACCCCTATCTCCCACTTTAAATTTTCAATTTCTCTGCTCGAATCGCATAATCTAATAATTCCATCGGGTGGATTACTGAAATCTTCTTACCCTGCAACTTTAAATGTTTAGTAATTTGCAAAGTACAACCAGGATTTGCAGAAGCAATTAACTCAGCACCAGTATTCAACAAATTCTGCACTTTTTGCTGACCCAATTCATCAGCCACTTCAGGTTGCAGCATATTGTAAACCCCAGCACTGCCACAACACAAAGCTGCATCTATTGGTTCTCGTAATTTCACTCCTGGAATTTGCCGCAATAATTGACGTGGTTGCACGCTAATCTTTTGTCCATGCAATAAATGACAAGCATCTTGATAAACTAAATTCAAGGGTTTATCAGTCAATGGCGAAAGTTTAGTTGTTAATCCAACAGTTGCTAAAAACTCTTGAGCATCTTTCACCTTTGCTGCAAATTCCTTAGATTTTTCTCGATATTCTGGGTCATCTTCTAATATATGACCGTATTCTTTCAAAGTATGACCGCAACCAGCAGCATTGATAATTACGAAATCTACATCAGTATTGGCGAAACTATCAATCATTTGCTTAGCTAAAGCTTGCGCCTGTTCTGTTTGTCCTTGGTGTTCGGGAAGCGCCGCACAACAACCTTGAGATTTGGGGATAATTACTTCACAACCATTCGCCGTTAAAACCCTTACCGTCGCTTCATTTACTGGTGAGAACAACAGCCGTTGCACACATCCCAAAATCACCCCAACTCTGTAACGCTTCTCGCCTTGTGCTGGGATAACGGTAGGCAAATTATCTTGAAAAGATTTGAGAGTAATTTCTGGTAAAATTGATTCCATTGCTGCCAAACGGGGCGATATTTTCTTGAGTAAACCCGTGGCGCGAAAGAATTTAGCAAAACCAAACTTTTGATAAACCAATAATGGAACTAGTAAAACTCGTAAAAGGTTGGGATAGGGAAACAGAGAAAATATTAATTTACGAAACAGTGTATCTGGTAAACTTCGAGGATAATTCCGTTCGACTTGGTGACGAGTTGCAGAAATTAACTTATCATATTGCACACCAGAAGGACAAGTTGTCACACAAGCAAGACACCCTAAACAAGAATCAAAATGTTCTACTGTTGCCGTATTCAGAGCAATCTCACCCTCATTAATTGCATCCATTAAATAGATGCGTCCCCTAGGAGAATCCATCTCCTTACCCAGCACCCGATAACTGGGACAAGTCGAGAGACAAAACCCACAATGCACACAACTATCAATCAACTTCGGCTCCGGCGGATGATTTTCATCAAACCCCTTCAAATTCTTTAAACTAGCCGTATTATTAACAGAATTTTCTGAAACTTGCATACTTATTCCTCTCCCCTCTCTATCTCTGTGTCCTATGTCTTGAAAAGTGACGCTCCTGCGTCGCTAACAGATCGCCGGAAGCCGGCGCTCCGACTTTTCGCTGCGCCTCTGCGGTTCGTTTAAATTAAATCCCACCCACAAACCGACCCGGACTTAAAATATTCTTACTATCAAACTGTTGCTTAATTCCTCGCATCAACGGCAAAGCATTGCCAGCGTAGCCCCAAACATCTACTTCTTGTTTAACCGTTACTGGTGCTTCTAAAATTGTGAGAAAACCATTATTAGCTTGAATGCGATCGCGTACTTCCAAAATCTGACTTTGACTATCCAGCTGTAACATCCCCAAACCACTACCAATGTGAATCACACCCAACTCCACCTGAGTCAAAACCTCCACGGCAGCAGTGGGTAATACTCCTATTTTGCAGGTAATTACAGACTTTGTGGGAAAAGAATGCATACATTCTCGCAATCTCTGCCATAGAGTAGCTTCATCCCCATTGGAATAAATTACTCCATCCAATCCCAATTTTTGCCCTACTTCTAAAAGTCGGTTTGACTGTTCCTTGACACTTTCACTAATACTTTGGAAACGAGCAATTAATCCTAATCCTTTACCCAAACCTAAGCCAGACACCAGTTTTATTGATAGCAAATCAGCTTGGGTTGGCGTTAATGCTGAACCTCGGAGGATATCAGCAGCTTGAGATACAGCCTCAGCCATCCCAGTCAATACTACTGTCCCCGATGCCTCCTGTGACGGATAAACACGAAACGTCACTTGACTAATGATTCCCAATGTGCCGTAAGACCCAGTAAATAACTTCATCAAGTCGTATCCGGCAACATTTTTGACTACTCGTCCCCCAGCTTTGGCGATTTGTCCATCAGCACGCACAAAGGTAATGCCTAGTAGCTGGTCGCGCACACTGCCATAACGCTGTCGCCAGGAACCTGTATCAGCTGTGGCGACAATACCACCAATAGTTGCTAACTCTGGCGTAGTGGGGTCAAGAGCGAGAAATTGGCGAGAATCTGCCAAAATTGCCTGGAGACGAGAGAACTTCATCCCAGCTTCTACCGTGATAGTCAAATCGCCAACAGCGTGTTCAATCAGTTGGTTGATGCGTTCTGTACTAACTACAACATCAATGTTTTTAGCTAAGCCACCCCAACTGAGTTTACTACCACTACCGCAGGGCAGGACACGCCAGTTATTGCGGTGAGCCGTTGCGATGACTGCGGCTAGTTGTTCTTGAGTGCGGGGATAGACGATACAACTGGGAAGGTTTTCAGAAGCCATCGCCTGTTGGATACGTTTTTGCTGACTGAATTCGATATTTTCCCAAAGGCAAACAGCATTTTCTTCACCAACGATAGATGCAAGATCAGAAGCAATTACTTTCATCAGTTTATTTTTTACTCCCTACATCTAACTTTACTGGCTAACCTTACCAAAAAAGTGCATAAGTTGATTGTCGAATAGTTCGGATAGAAATTCAGAACCACTTGACTAGTCAACTACTTCAAATTGCCACTAGCATCTTTAGTCTTCTCTTTAATGACTGTTAGTGTAAATTTCTTCTAAAGTATGCGACAGATTTTATTAAGTATTAACCACGTAGCAATAACATGAATTGTGCTTTAATCTAACGAAAGAGGAATACCATATATTCATTTCAAATTACTAAATGTAGTATTTAAAATACCTTTTTTACTATCATATCTGCAAACAAATATCCACATTATAGTATCATAATGAAAGAAAGAATTTTTGTCGTTGAAGATGAAACAATTATCGCTGACGATATTAAATATTGTTTAGAAAAATCAGGCTATACTGTTCCTGATGTTGCTATTTATGGAAAGCAAGCAATTGAAAATATAGCAGCATTACGTCCAGATTTAGTTTTAATAGATATGATGATCAAAGTTGATATTAGTGGCATAGAAGCCGCTGAAGAAATTACAACTCGTTTCAATATACCAGTAGTTTATTTAACCGATTATTCAGACAATAAAATTTTACAAAAATCTAAAATTACACAACCATTTGGCTATATATTTAAACCCCTTGAAGAAACCCAATTAATTACTACTATTGAAATTGCTCTTAACAAGCATCAAACAGAAGTAGTAATGCGTGAAGCTTTAGAAAGAGAAAAAGAGATAAGAGAAATTAAATCTCGCTTTATCTCGATGATTAGTCACGAATTTCGTAATCCCTTAAGTAATATTTTTACTTACGCTGAAGTTTTAGCAAATTATAGTTCTCAATTAAACGAAGCTCAAAAATGTGAGTATATTCTTCACATACAAAAAGCTGTTAAACACCTGGAACATTTATTGAGTGATGTTTTACTAATTGGTAAGTCAGAATGTAGTTCTTCTGTCAATGCTGCACCACTAGATTTGGAAAGTCTTTGCAAAGATTTAGTAACAGAAATTCAATTTAATTCTGGGAATAATCACAAAATTATCTTCACAGTTCAAGAAGGATGTAGAATTATAGAAGATATTAGCGCTCTGCCAAATTCGCTACTAACTCCACAGTATCAACTGCCTTGCTTGGATGAGAAACTGCTGCGGCATATCCTCACGAATTTACTAACAAATGCTCTTAAATATTCACCCCAAGGTGGTACGGTGCATTTTGACCTGTTTTGTGTTCAGGGAGAAGCTATTTTCCGTATTCAAGATGAAGGCATTGGTATTCCAGAAGCCGATCAACAAAACTTGTTTAATTCTTTCCACAGAGGGAGCAATGTTGGCAAGATACCAGGACATGGTTTAGGACTGGCAATTGTTAAACATTACGTAGAGTTACATGGCGGAGAAATTACTTTTGCTAGTAAAGTTGGATGGGGTACAACGTTTATCGTTAGCGTACCGTTTCAGAATAATTAGTCAGTGGTCAGTAGTCAAGATTAAACAACTGACCACTAAAAAAGGACAATTACACGTTTATCGGTTGTTTATTACCTGCTGACGTATAAGAATTGTTGCTGTCATTAATTCCTAACTGTGCTAGTGATTCTTGTCCTGTAATCAATCTTGCTCCACGATTGCGGGTGAAATAATTCCATACCCACTGAATCATTACTACTAATTTGTTGTCAAATTCAATTAAAAAGTAGATGTGAATCAATAGCCAAAATAGCCATCCCAAGAAACCTTTAAGTTTAATAAAGCCAAAATCTACGACAGCATGATTTTGCCCAATCATCGCTAAGCTACCCCGATCATTGTAATAAAATGGGGGCAAAATTTTATCTTCAAGCCGCTTTTTAATCAGGGTTGCTACGTATTCTCCTTCCTGCTTAGCTACAGGTGCAACACCAGGTAGAGGTTTGCCATTTTGATGCGAAAAATTTGCTAAGTCGCCAATTACAAAAATATTGGAATATCCCTTGATACTCAAGTCGGGTTCGACAATGACTCGTCCAGCGCGATCGCATTCAGCACCTATGCGTTCTAATACTTTCCCCATTGCTGAAGCTTTGACACCTGCTGCCCATAATACCGTTTTTGAGGCAATTTCTCTAACTTCATCACCTTGTTTGAGGGTGACAAGATCATTTTCAATATTAGTTACCAGTGTTTTTGTCTGAACAACCACCCCCAAACGCGTTAGAGATGCTTCCGCTTCTTGTGATAACTCTGGTGCAAAGGGTGGCAAGATGCGATCCATGCCTTCTAGTAGCAAAATTTTGGCTTCCGAAGTATCGATGTTGCGGAAATCTTCTTTGAGGGTTTGATTTGCTAACTCTGCGATCGCACCCGCTAATTCTACACCAGTAGGGCCACCACCAACAATTACAAAAGTTAACCAGGCACGACGTTTTACTGGATCTGTTTCTTTTTCTGCGGCTTCAAAAGCTGTAAAGATGCGGCGACGCATTTCTATCGCATCTTCTACAGTTTTTAAACCGGGAGCGAATTCTTCCCAGTTGTCTTTACCAAAATAGGAATGCTTAGCACCTGTGGCAACAATTAACGTATCGTAAGGTATTGCTTCGCCGCCCACAATCACTTTTTGTGCTTCAGAATCAATATCATTCACCTCTCCCAGCAGCACTTTTGTATTCTTACTCTTGCTGAGTACAGAACGCAACGGCGAGGAAATATCCGCGGGAGATAAAGCACCTGTAGCAACTTGGTACAAGAGTGGTTGAAATAGATGAAAGTTGCGTTTATCGATAACAGTAACGTCTACCGCAGCCTTGGCTAGCGTTTTGGCTGCATACAGTCCACCAAAACCACCACCAACGATAACGACTTTATGAGGTGGGTTATTGTCAAGCGAATTTACCATAAGAAATATTTCCCCGTGTTACGAGTGTTGTTACTAAGTAGGTCGGCGTGAAAAAACCAAACTATGTGAAGATAAATAAATACGTAGAATATATCTACTGAGGTGACTGGG
>NZ_WVID01000067.1 GCF_010091925.1 Nostoc sp. B(2019)
AGGCATTGGAGTTGCTCAAGCGATACCAAGACAGCAATCAACGTTACGATGCGCTAGGAGAGGAGTTATTCATTGATGGTGTCCTCAAAAATGACTGGAAGGATTTGATTGTTGAGATTGAGAGTGATGGACGAGAGCGGATTAACCGAGTAAATTACGAAATTTGTGTATTGCAAGCATTGCGGGACAGGTTGCGCTTCAAAGAAATCTGGGTCGTTGGGGCAAAACGCTACTGCAACCCAGAAGAGGATTTACCTCAAGACTTTGACATACACCGGGAAACTTACTATCAAGCAATTGGGCAACCACTAGAAGCTGTAAAATTTATTACTACGCTCCAACAGGAAATGACCGATGCTCTGACTATGTTGGACAAAGGAATGCCCAAAAATACAAAAGTCAAGATTCAAGAGAAAAACAACGGTTGGATTAAGGTTTCGCCACTTGAAGCTCAACCCGAACCCATAAATATCTTGCACTTAAAACGCGAAATAGACCAACGCTGGTTTATGACAAGTTTGCTGGATATCTTGAAAGAAGCCGATTTGCGAATTGGCTTTACCAATCATTTCAAAAATACTGGTGTCCGTTCCCACTTAGAGCGAAATATTCTGCAACGACGGTTGTTGTTGTGTTTATATGGTTTGGGGTCGAATACGGGACTCAAGCGTATCTGTGCAGGTATTGATGGCGATAAAGAAACTGACCTGCGTTACGTCAAAAAACACTACATCCACCGCGAACATCTACGTAATGCTATTGCCCAGGTGGTAAATGCTACTTTATCGGTACGCAAAACGGCGATTTGGGGAGAGGGTACTACTTCCTGTGCTTCTGACTCGAAGAAGTTTGGTTCCTGGGATCAGAATCTGATGACTGAATGGCACATTCGCTACGGTGGTCGCGGGGTGATGATTTACTGGCACGTTGAGAAAAAATCTGCGTGCATTTATTCACAACTCAAAACCTGTTCCAGTAGTGAGGTGGCAGCGATGATTGAGGGACTACTGCGTCACTGTACGGATATGAAGGTAAAGAAAAATTACGTTGATACTCACGGGCAAAACGAGATGGCGTATGCGTTCTGTCGCCTGTTGGGTTTCGACTTGATGCCACGGATCAAGCGGATTGGAGAGAAAAAACTCTACTTACCTTTTCCCGACCAGAAACAAAATTACCCTAATTTACAACCTGTGCTAACCAAGGCGATTGATTGGGAACTGATTCGTCAACAGTATGACCAAATGATTAAATATGCTACTGCGTTGCGATTAGGTACGGCGGAAGCAGACACGATTTTAAAACGGTTTAGTGCAAAAGCATTGCAACATCCGACACAACGGGCATTGAATGAATTAGGTAGGGCGGTTAAAACTATTTTTCTGTGTCGTTACCTGCATTCAGAAACTCTGCGGCGCGAAATTAATGAAGGGCTAAATGTGGTGGAGCAGTGGAATGGTGCTAATAGTTTTATTTTTTATGGCAAGAATAGTGAAATTGCGACTAACCGCTTAGATGAGCAGGAGTTATCGGTGTTATGCCTGCATTTGTTGCAGATGTGCTTGGTCTATATTAATACCTTGATGATTCAAAAAGTTTTGGCTGACCCTGTATGGATGAAACGAATGACACCCGTAGATTTACGAGGACTAACGCCGTTGATTTGGGGTCATGTGAATCCTTATGGAACTTTTAAGTTGGATATGAACGAGCGTCTAGAACTTGATGTGGCGTAAAAAGTCAAAAAATTTTGATGTAATCAAGTCTGGGTAAAGGTTACAGCCGTCGCGTGGCGGCTGGTGACAGCTTCGCTACTTTTACCCCTCATTCGCCTGGAAATAATCTCTCAAACTCCGATAAGTCACTTGACGCCGTGAATGGTGCTTACGCAGCCATGCTAAACACAACAACATTTGGGTTTGTTCTTGTGTGTATTTCCTTTGCCCAACTTTCTTGCCTTGTGCGTAACAAGCACCTGCTAATCGCTCCCATTCGTACCATGTGCGAGCGCTAATTTTGGCTCCCCGAATCTTCTGACATATATTTCTCAGATTGGTTGATTGGCTGATCCAATCTTCTAATACTACTGGCATCGTTAAAGCTCTGCAATATTATTGTGGCTGTCAAAATTGAAAGAGTAATTGCCATGATGGCTGTACAAAATTCTAACAAACCTGACGAATCTCTTTCTTCTTTTTCTATTGTCTCAGTTGTCCCATCAAAAGATGTTTTTGTATACTTCTCTCTTCTGTACACATTGCACTATCTCCGTATATTTGGATATCTGTACTTATTCTTGCCGTACTACATTCAACGCCACCTCAAGAAAAATATGTACCCAATTTCAGCCTTTTGAGAATTAAATTCTGTACACTTCGCTTCCTAACGTTCTGCTTAATCCCTTCCCAACAATCGTTTTGGGTTTGTAGTATTGCAGTAACATCGCTGCTTATAGTTTTTGTGAAAACCCAACAAGTCTATTTTTGGTAAATTCAGCAGAATGAATGTAGTCTGTCATTAAAGGCAAAAAGCTCATAAATGCTTGCTCTGTAGTTGTATCAGCCTGTAATCAGCAGGAAACTGGCAGTTCATTTTTTGGAAAGGCTAACTATACAAACTGGCTTTTTAGGTACTGAGCCTCTATGTATCTTTTGTAAGGCTTCTAGTCTAGCATCTACATCGACTCCATAGCTTTGAAATGTCTGCTCTAGTTCCAGGCGGGTCATTTTACAAAAGCGTAATTTGCTATTTCTCCCATGTTTTAGTCCCAGAAAAATCTGTAGCTCTAAAACTTGTCTAATCTCTGACCAGCTTAAGTAAGCCTGTCCAAATAAATTCAAAGCCTTCAGATACTTATTTATCGTGTCTTTTGATTGAATCCTTAGTAAACTTCGGCATTCTTTAACGCTTAAATACTCCATTGGCTGGTCGAACTGTTGAACTATTTAAACAATAAAATACCCACGCTTAGTGGGCAATGTACTTTGTTGACAACTTTGTTGACAACTTTGTTGATTAAGTCAGCCCGAACAACTTACCTGGTTTTCTACCTTCTTTAAGCCATTGATTGTGTCGCATGGCTGCTAAGGTTTTTACTCTAGACGAAGGTTCTCGGTGAGTTACTTTTCCTTGGCAAGCATAAGCGGCCAAGGTTCTAGCTCCTATTTTGAGGTACTTTGAACCTTCTTCATAAGTCAAACCCCAGATTTGGCAAAAAACTAATGGGTCTAACTCTTCAATCAATATGGTGTTTTGAGTCATAGTACTAACTATAGTGGTTGAGAAAAATTGAGTCTTTGGCTAATGTTATTGCTTCAAAGCTTTACAGCAATATTAAACAAATCGTGATTCTATTACCATACTATACCGTACTAAAGTTTGCATGTATGACGTAAAGTGCCGTAATATCAAAAAATTAATTCTCAGCTATGTATGCCGAAACCAGGATTTAAAACGATCACTCTCCCTGAATGGATTATTGAGGAAATTAAAAGGCAACCTGACTATAAAGGTAATCAAGCTGCCACTTTGGGGCAAATGGTTAGAGAGGCTGTTGCAGCTCGTGGTGGAGAATTAGAAGATCCGCAGATACTTCAATCTCGTATACTTAACCATCTGCCGCATTGGGATAGACAAAAATCCTGGGAGTTGGCCTTGACTATATTGAAGTGGTTGCAGCAAAGTGACCGTACTTGTGAATAAACTACATTCATCTTGAAGATGCCGTCTGAAATATAATTGAAATGTTTGGCTTGAACGAGCGAGGCACAAAGGCAGAAAAATGACAAATTCAACTGAACAACCCGACATCGAAGCCAGACTTGATGTACTAGAGACGGAGGTAGCCACAATTAGAGAGCAATTGGCAACTTCCACGCAAGAGACAAGGATAAATAGTGACACTATCCTTAGCTTGTCAAGAACTACTGCTGATTTACTCCAAATCGCTTTATCTAACGAACGCAAGGTCAATCAGATTCTACAGTACTTACGCGACCGCAACGGTGGTAGTAGTCCCCCAGCGTAGTATTGCATTTTCAAGACGCCTTCCTTTGATTCACCAACAGCGACCGCAAGTACCGCCGACACTCCGCCTCTCCCTTGCATACGAGAATTCGCAAGGCCTCGACTTCTTGGATCGATGAAATACAAATTTCAGCGATCGCACTAATTAAGTCCTGCTGCGATCGCACATAGTCTTGATGTTGCTGCTCTAGTTCGGCAACCTTGGATTTCAACTGCTGTACCTGCCGTAATGCTTTGGTTAAGGAAGATTCTCTGTGCTGAAAATCGTTATCTACAGATAACTGCATATTGTAACTCCTTTGTATATTTAGGTTAATATCCCTGCCAATCGGAGTATTTGCTTTCTTGAAGTTCATTAATTCTCCGCAAACTCTTCCAGACTGTATAATTCCCGCCTGATAATCTGCGCTCCCAACTCCCGATGCTGTCCCTTGGAGTTGGTGAATACATATCGGGCTTGCACAGCACATTGAGACTGATGGCTGTATCGCAGTTGCACACCACGGAACTCGTACAGCTTTCCTTTGACAAGCGTTTTTGGTTCAACCATTTATAATTCCTTCCTTGTATTGACTGATCTGTTCTACTTCGTCAATCGCCTCCACCAGCTCCCCTAAAACATTCACGGCATCACCGATGTAGACATCATTTGTAGTTGAGAAGTAAGGAGAAGACTGAATCAGTCGATAATCAGTAGTACTTTGAACGAGCCGCAAAGTCTGCTGACAACCCTGGAGGATTGCCCGTATTTCAGATGTAGTTAGTATGATTTCCATAACTATTTTGTTAACTAAATTTGTCAAAATCTGGGCAGGTATCACCGTCTACACCACCTGGATGTATCGCGCAAACCAGCATTACGCCTTCGTATTTGACACCGTGAAAGTTCCTGCAACCCCTGCAAGTTTTGGGCATTGCTTTACGTCTTTCTGATAATATCTTTTCGATGTCTGACTCGACTTTGACTTGATACAAACTGGCTGAAGCTATCCCTGTTCCTCCTAGAATTAAGCAGGAACCAGCCAAAAGTTTTTTGGCGCTCGCCTCACTAGTCCCTTTGAATATAAGTGTGCCTCCAATGAATGCTGCTGTTATTCCCATTGCTCCAGCGCAAATGTTTAGGTATTTCAGTTTGGACATTATTTATCCTGACTATTTAGAAAAATTATCCTTGCTAATACTAAGACTTGCCCCAAGTATTGAACTGCCCAGGAAGGCAGAAAAACTAACTAGCATACCTCCCAGACAAGCGTTTTTATGATAGTACCAGCTAGAGATGATTATGTTGGCATTAGTATTTAACTCGATAATTTCTAATCCCCAGCAAGCGATCGCTCCTACTCCCGCAAATCCGGCAAACAGTAGAGAGGCGATTGCTGTTGTTTCTATGGTGCAGTTAATGAACTTCTTCATCTTGAAAACTCTTCTGCTCCGACGAAGAACCAATTTATTGTTGTGAGCTAATTGAGCTTGGTGGTAAAGAATTTGTTTGTAGTTATCCATGCTACATCTGGAATGTTGTTTAATCGTTAGAGGCATTAGATAGCATTGCTGTTTTTATATCCAGCTTCAACAAGTTTTTGGAGCTTATCTTCATCGAAACCTTGAAGTCCTTTGGTTAAAAGTTTCCATTGCTGCCATTTTTGTTGGGCATAATCATGCTTTGGATCAATGTCAAGAACTTCACAAAACTCCAAAAAGTTCGCGTTCCAAGCAAATGTATTGATACCTTGAATCAAATAATCGAGTTGTTCTTTGTTCATTTTTATTCCTTAATCTCTAACTAATATTTCACAATCAATGTATTGTATTCAAGACCTTGCTTCGTCTAACGGAAAAATAAAACCCTCTACAGACAACTTGAACTGTTTTATCCCTCCGCTATAGTGTCTTTTGATGCCTTTAACTATTTCTTGCTCTGTAAGTTCTTCAACCTCTTCGGAGCAGGATAAATCGCGCCAAGGCAAACACTCTTTTATCCACTCTTTCGCCCACAAAAGCTCATTAGTGGTCAGTTGCTCTACTTGTATTTTCATCCTGCGTCCTCTAACTCTACATAAAACCCTGCACCATTATTGCTAACCTTCACTAGCCTGCGATTGACCAGCGCTTGTATTACCCCCAAGCTAAAGCTGATGCTGCACAATCGAGCTCTGCCGCCGCAACGACGGAGATATTGTAGGCATTGAGAAGAGTGATCAGCAGGGGCGAGGTGAGTGGATTTTCTAGGCATAATGTTTGCTCCTTGTAGTGATTAAGTAATTGCTCTGTTAATGTTTCTAATTCTTAAGTTTTAGTTGTTGAATCATTGTTAAGACAACACTTGGTGTCAGTGGACTCCAACGTGGTTGATAAAACCGTTTTCCATCCCAATTAAATTGAACAAGGCTAAAATCCTCCTGCTGATGATTCCGATTCTGAGGATTAGTACGAGGATAATGCTCAATGAACAGAAAATTATTCCCTAGATAACGCCGAGACGATAACACAGTACTTTGGTATTGCCGCCAAATCAATGTGGCAAGATTCTCCACTGAATTAGTAATGCTAGTTCCTGTGTCTAGTTCATCTAAATCTGAGCAGATAACAATGCTTGGCATGGAGTAAGACTGATAAATCCGTAATTGACATTTACTATCCCAGTAATTTTGATTACTTTGTTGTAATTCTTGTCCTGCACCTTTCCAAGTGAAAATAGTGTCAAGCACTAAACTAGGAGATTCAAGGTTGATATTGGTAATTTGAGTAGTGACCAGCTTATTTCCTCTACTTTGTAATGCACTGTGTACAGTTTTATGATTCAGTTTGTTGATTTAATCTGGGTCAACTAGCGGCTCGACACAACCCATTGCCTCACTCAAATAATGCAGGACATCGTTCAAGTGAGTTGTTGCTTCTGGGTCAATCTCTTGATCACTAATTAATTTCTGCCAATCTTTATCCTGTACAATGGTCTGGATTTTCAAATAGCACAGGTTGAAATCTTTCAGTATTTCGATGGGGAGCATTGGGATATTTGGAAAATTCATGAAATGTCACTACATCTGGTGGGTTGTGATCTTTATTTAATCCTGCGTGAACAGGCATGGGGTATTCTGAATTCTGTGTTCATTAAGATTTCTCATTGATCACCGTAGTGGCTTGGATGACCTGGATGAGAATAATCATCTTCGTAATCGTGGTCATCATCACCTTCAATTAATTCAAGTGTGATGTTGAAAGTAGTGGTTACTTGACCTATTCTACCGTAGGCAATTTTTAACTCTTTGGATAAGTTCAGCCCACGCAATAGAGCTTCACCTAAATAAGGCTGCAATCTTTGGTGATAGTTTTTCAATTGCTGTGCAGCCTGCTCTTTCAAATTGGCTTGACTATAACCACTATTAAAAATTGCAATCATCTGATTTTCAACAGATGGCTGAGTAATCACCTTTCTGCACTTTTCTATTTCCCTACAGAAAGACTTGATTGTATTGCTTAAATGTCTATCCTCCATTTGGCAGATAAGCATTGATTGACTATCTTTGGTAGTGTGAATTTCAAACATGATTATCCTTTTGGGTAAATTAACTCTGTATTTAAGTAATTCGTAATTAAACAAGCAATTACGAATTACTTAGTGAGACTTTGAACCTGTCACTACAAATTAGAAATTATCGGGGTCATTATCTTCTATCTCATCAACTTGATTCTTTGGCATAGTTTCACCAAATTGTTCTTCTGGAAACTCATCAATTTCTACACCAGGCGCAATCTGATGAAATTTCTCAAACTGCTTTAAGTATCTAGAAGCAAACCCCGATAATGACTGCTGGGTTCCCCAAATCTTCTCAGCATTTGTCAGATTGAAAAACTCTTTCACGTTCTCTGTTGTTGGCTCATTAAATCCCACGACAGCGCACACCTCAGCACGAGCATCAGTACCTACAAGCTCCGTATCGAATATTGGTTGAAATGTAGTAACGGCTCTTGCTTGCTCGTTTAGAGTGTAGAAGCTGTCGCCTTGACTATCAGAGTAAGCAATCTCCACAAGTTTGTAAAAATTTTCTAACTGTTGCCCGAAGAATGCAGCTGCACCACCATGAACTGTCAAAACTAAAGGAACTTTATGAAGAAAGTTACCGCTCGTATCAACCAAGTAAATCATGTGCAAAGTGCGAAGTGTAGTAAACTCTTTAGGGTGTGATTCACGAACTGATTGACCATGCCAAGTCTCAAAGTTCCCGATAACATCTCCCTTGCGTCCAATCCCAGCTTCAGCACCTTTATCGTTCACCTCAATCATTCTAGGGCTACTAGCAAGTACATGAATTATAGGGCATTCAAAAGCTAAACCTGATTCACAATTTCCATTGCGGTAAGTGTGAATAAAGGGAATACCACAAGCAAGATCATATCCTTCAGGTAAAGCAAATTTCTTGCCTTTGGGTGTGGCTTGTAACTGAGTTATCAAACTTTCAACTTCTGCTCGTTTAATCCAACCTGATAATTTAATATTGTCGGACTTGATGAATAAGATATTTTTCCCATTCAGTAATTGACAAATTGGCAGTTTGGAGAAATTACCACGAAACTCAGGAGATTTGAATGTATCAAGTGTAACTGTCATGATTCATTTCCTTATGATTGATTTACAATTTCTCAGAAAGTTCAAGCGCAGCTTTTTATCTATTGACGCTCGACGACTGACAATAAAAACCCACAGCCAGTATTCTTGATTTGCACCAGTTGCTTATCCAGTAAATATTGGATACTTGTTTGTGGGAAGCTGATTCTATGCAAAGGAGCAGAACCACCACTGCATCGAAGCGAATGCAGTAAATTAGCTGCTGTGAATTCAGAGCAATTTTGTTTTTTAAGCATGGTTGAAAATTCCGTAAGTATTGTCGATTTGTGTTAGTGATCAACACAATAAAAGAAGCGCTCTGCTGTTAACAAAGCGCTTGATGATTTGGTAATTTATAGTGACTTCGGGATTGCTTTTACTGCACCGCAGTTTAGAATCTGCTCAACAATTCTTCACGAGATAACTGCAAGCACAAAGGCGTAAACTCTTCAGGAGGTATCTGCAATAACCTATCAACAATTTTCGACAATTCTTCATCCACAGAACCAAATCTGTATCTCAATAAATTCTCTACAACTTGGCGGCGTTCTTGTTGCACTCCCTGCTCTACTCCTTCTTGTACAGCAGCAGCCCTGGCTTCTTGGTAAGCTTCTGTTAAATTCATAATTAACTCCTGTTCATCTTCAGTTAACTCTTGCTGTGCCATTACACTGATACGCCATCTGTAAATTATTTCCAGAACATTACGGCGTACAAGATTCTCCGATGGAAGCGCAACCAATTCCCTGACTGCTTGCATTTGTACAGCCCCTCGTCCTAAAAGCCTAAACCAAAGGGTTTCATCCGTAACAGGCAACTCATTAATTGCCAGTATCGCTGTCCTGAAAGAATCAGGTAGAAAGTACACCCCGCTCATCCAAGTTTCTAGCTCTAGTTTAGCTTTCTTTTGTCACACCGGGAAGAGTAAAATTAGAAAGAAGGGCTGAAAGCCAGGAGGGGAGGATGACACAGCC
>NZ_WVID01000068.1 GCF_010091925.1 Nostoc sp. B(2019)
TCAGATTTTTTAGTCACCTGTTTTTTTTGCTTGAAACGCTTGTAAATCAGCGCCTTTTAGGGAATGAAACAGCCCTGGGGGTTAGGGGGGATCTAAAAGTGCCTAAAGTCACAGCGAAATACTTTTAAAACAACCTCTAAGCATACTTGGCACGAAATTATGTAGAATATTGGGCTAATTATTGCACGCAAGTCAACATAACGCAGCCGACCTGTTGATAAGCTGTTAAGTAGAAAGGCTTAGTTAAATAAGAGCTAGTAGTCAGCGAATCTATCTCTATAAAAGCTTTAGTTAAAGAATTAACTTATGGATTCAGAGACTTTAATAATTTTAGAACTTAGAAGTTCAAATAATCAATATTTTAATTAAAAATTAAACATAATATGCATTAGTAAACTGGATATTTCGTCTTGAAATATTAGTTATTTTAATCTGTGGAATTGCAACAAGCAATTTTTTTAAGCTCACCATACTGATCAAGTTAATAGCATTAGCTTTCCTCTCATCGTAATTTTATGCTAGCTCAAAACAAAAATCCGCAAATATACCATGTGTTCTATTAGGTATTTAATTTTATTCTGGTTATTTAAGAAAGAAAAAGTGGGAGACAGTGATTGCATGGACAAAGTTGAAAAATCTGATTCTTGAGTTGAGTGAACGGCTAGGATTCCTACTAAAAAGACTAGCTTGCTAATTGGGCATATATCACAGGAGGATTTGAGGAACAGGCATGTCAGGAAATGAGCGGGAAAAAATACGCCACCTGTTGGTCGTCCAAGACCTGCAAGGGGAGCGAACTATCCCCTTGAAAGAGGCTACTTATTCTCTTGGGCGGCACAGTGGGAATGCGATCGTCCTCCGTTCGCTGTCAGTATCTAAGCAACATGCCATTTTATTGCGGGTAACTCTTCCACAGACTGACCAATATGGCTTTCGGGTTATTGATGGCAACTTCAACGGCAAAGGGAGTACTAATGGCTTATTCGTGAATGGCTCTAAATGCTCCTACCACGACCTCAAACATGGAGACGTTATTGTATTTGGCGATAATCAAGCTCAGGCCAAATATTATGCGATTTCTAATCTGTCAGAAAAAGCATTTTCTGAATCTTGTCAAGTTGATGACCTATCTGGTTTCCTGTCGGAGCAAGCCAATCCCGTTAATCCTTTCCAAACCCTAGTTGTCGATCCTAGTTTTGAAGGAGCTAGCGATACAGCCTTAGCTCGTCTAGCATCTTTTCCTGAACTTATTCCCAATGCGATTATCGAGACAGATTTAGAGGGAACAGTCACTTATCTCAATCCAGCCGCGTCTCTCAAATTCCCCAAACTTAGGGAAACTGGTAAGCAGCACCCGATTTTGGCAGGACTCCTGAGTGCGGTTAAGAATTTAGAGAAAAATTCTTTTGTTCGGGAGGTAGAAGTTGGCACAGAAGTTTTTGAACAATCCGTTCACTACCTTCCTGAAAGTGATTTAATTAGAACTTTTATTGTTAGGGATATTACTGAGCAAAAGCAAGCTGAAGCAGAACTACACCAGCGCGATCGCTTGCTACAGGCAGTTGCAGAAGCCGCCAATTATTTGCTGATGGAAATGAATTACGAGACAGCTATTGACAAAGCTCTCGCCACTTTGGGCGAAGCTGCCAAGGTGGATCGTGCCTACTTTTTCCAGAACCATCCCCATCCTGATACAAAGGAGATGGCAGTAAGCCTGCGGTTTGAATGGACGCGTCTATTGATTGAACCTTCTGGCCACCATTGGCAAAATCAGCCTTATCAGGTTTCTGGACTAGCTCGCTGGTACACTGCTCTCTCTAGCGGACAGTCCATTAGCGGACTCAGCCAAGAATTTCCCGCAGCCGAACGAGAATACCTTACCCGCGATGGGATACAATCTCTGCTCCTGGTTCCTCTGCGATTAGATGACGAGTTTTGGGGTTATATTGGCTTGGCAGACTGTACCTGTGAGCGTCATTGGTCAAGGCACGAAGAATCGACCCTTTTGACGATGGCCGCCAGCATCATTGGTGCGCGGCAACGTCAACAGGTGGAGGAGAAGATTCGCTATCAGGCCCTCCATGATCTACTTACAGGCTTGTCCAATCGTCTGTTATTTAACGAGATGCTTGCCACAACATTACCCAACGCGGTTCGGAATGGCGACAGTTTAGCTGTGATGTTCCTCGACTTGGATCGCTTCAAAGTGATTAATGATACTCTAGGGCACACACTAGGAGATCAATTGTTACAAAGGGTGGCTCAAAGATTGAAAGACTGCCTCAGAGCCGGAGACACCATTGCTCGCTGGGGAGGGGACGAATTTACTATTCTACTGCCGCGAGTGAATCATATTGAAGAGGTGGCCCAGGTAGCTCAAAGAATGTTACAAACTTTAGAGGATGCCTTTCATCTCCAAGGGCACGAACTTTACGTCAGTGCCAGCCTTGGTATTGCATTGCTTGATCAAAATAGTCCTGATGCCGAAACCTTAATCCAACACGCAGATGCCGCTCTGTATCATGCTAAAGACAAGGGCAGGAATAACTACCAATTCTACAACGTTTCTCTGAGTGCCAAGAATCCCGAACTTCTGACTTTAGAGAAGAATCTGCGCTATGTCCTAGAACGAGAAGAATTAACAGTGTACTACCAGCCACGGGTAAATATTGCCACAGGGCAAATTACTGGCATGGAGGCTCTATTGCGTTGGCAGCATCCTGAGATGGGGTTGGTCGCGCCTAATGTCTTCATTCCTCTTGCTGAAGAAAGTGGATTGATTCTCCCCATCGGCGAATGGGTATTACAGACAGCCTGTAATCAAAATAAGGCTTGGCAAGATGCCGGATTGCCACCTCTAACGATGGCCGTCAATCTTTCTCTTAAGCAGTTTCGTCAACCCAATTTAGTGGAGACTATAGCTAGAATTTTAGAACAGACGGGACTAGAAGCCCGGTTTTTAGAGTTGGAGATTACAGAAACGACTGCGATCGAGGATTTAAACTTTACCAGAACTGTGCTACAAAAACTAGAGCAGATGGGCGTTTACATCTCCATAGATGACTTTGGTACAGGTCACTCTTCCCTCTCACGCCTACAAATGTTGCCGCTCCACAATCTGAAAATTGATCGGTCTTTCATTCGAGATTTAACGACAGATGTCAAAGTAGCTCATATTGTCAAGGCAATAGTTAGTTTGGGTCAGAGTTTGGGGTTGAGGCTGACCGCCGAAGGAGTAGAGAAGGAAGAAGAACTAGAATTTTTGAAATCTATCAACTGCGAAGATGTACAGGGCTTTCTATTCTATCGACCGCTTACTGTCCAGAAAGCTACAGAAATACTTTACAGTCAAAGTACAAAGCTTTAGTAGTCCGCTCAGGGAACTTGGCGAGGTCACGGGTAAAGGGTTATCCTTTGCCCTTTAACGTTTGCGCGCGGAAACGGAGTTTAGGTCAGTTAAACTAAAGATGATAGTACTTAATAAGTTTTAATAATTCTGTTATGAGTACGGATTCACCTGTTAATTCTCCCACCAAGCCTGAATCCATGTTAGGAATGCGTGTGAGAAATTTCCTAATAGCAATAGTAGCGATCGCCCTCAGTGTTGCCTTATTTGTGGGACTGCGAACTGAAACAACTTCAGTTTCCCTCGCCAAGTTAGATCAGGGTTCCACACCTTTAGAAGTAGCTGTTAGCAATGGTAAACCATCGTTAGTAGAGTTTTATGCTGATTGGTGTACTGTCTGCCAGAAAATGGCACCAGATATTGCCCAATTAGAAACACAGTATGCTGACAAACTGAATTTTGTCATGCTGAATGTGGATAACAACAAATGGCTGCCAGAAATGCTGAAATATCGAGTGGATGGGATTCCTCATTTTGTATTTTTGGGCCAGAATGGAGAAACCATAGCCCAAGCGATCGGCGACCAACCCCGTACGATTATGTCCAGCAACTTAGAGGCTTTGGTTACTGGTTCATCTCTTCCCTATGCTCAAGCTAGTGGGCAAGTTTCTAAATTCTCAGCCCCAGTATCACCAACAGCTAGTCAAGATGACCCCCGCAGTCATGGGAACCAAGTGGTAAATTAGCACCTGATCATCCATCAGATTAGCTCATCAGGTCAAGTACTAGGTACTAGGTACTTAAACAGCCAGACTCGATTATCGAGTCAGCTTTCGCATGGTACTATGAATAAGTACCAAGTACCAAAGGTATTTAAGAGTTATGTCTAAGAATCAAGTGAAGTTTCTCTTAAATGATAAACAGCTAGCTCAATTTAAGGCACAAGTGGTTGCTTCTGCATCAACTCAGCAGGAATATATAGTTTCTAAGATACTGACTGAGATTACCCCACCAAGCGCCTTGGTAGAGATCATCAAATCCCAACAGGAAACAATAGCCAGCCTAACAGAGATACTAAAAGACAAGCAAAGTACCTTAAAGGAAGTAGCTCAAGATAGTTTTAAAGGTGCTAATGATACTAAATATCAAGATAAGGATTTAGATTCCTCAGCGACTATTGAAGCAGACCAGTCAACCAAAGATGTACAAGAGATAGCCCCTAAGCCTACTCAGTTGAGTCGAGCAGATCTGATGGAGCGGTATGCTATGAGTGATGGAGACTACAACAAGCTGGCATCCCAAGCCCAAGAGCAAGGTTGGGTAGAACTAGATGGTATGCGGTGGCAAGTATCCGGTAAGAAGACTAAGGCGATCTGGACAGTATTAGAACCCTTGGAAGTTCAGGGATAGACTTGAA
Organism: Nostoc sp. B(2019); assembly: GCF_010091925.1. Lineage (GTDB taxonomy): Bacteria > Cyanobacteriota > Cyanobacteriia > Cyanobacteriales > Nostocaceae > Komarekiella. Next base: position 4,764 of record NZ_WVID01000068.1, read on the forward strand.
GTTACCCTTTTAAGCAAGGCAGGAAGTATAAGTTAATACCCTCACTAAATCTAAGATTTAGTAGTGTGTAAGCACTTATGGATTATCAAATACCCTACTGAGAAGGTTGTATCCCTTGTAGCAACCAATGCCATCCAGAGTTTTTACGGCTTAGCCAAGGATCTTCAAAGTCAGCATGATTTTCGTCTAAGTAGGGATGATAGACGGGGACATCTGAAGAATTTGAGCCGTGTTGGATGGGAAGTCTGAGATTGCGACAACTCTCCTCTATTTCAATAATGGTAGTGCGATCGCCTAGACGCGGAGTAGCCTGTCGCCAGACATCGCTAGGAGGACTCTGTAAGAGGCTGTCTCTGATGATACGCCTCTTCTGGTCTACTTCCTGCCTATTTTTAGAAACACAACGCACTTTCACCAATGAATTGTCATTGGGATTATCTAGCAGATAGGGAAGTAACATCCAAATTTAATCTTCACTTTCTTCAAAGCTACTGAAGTCAAGATAAAGGCTACAAGCGGGTATACAGCAATACTTTTTGGATAAATCTAACAACCTACTGGTCTGTCTTATTAATTTTGATGAGTAATGCTAGATTGTGATTAAATAGCGATGTGGCTGCGCCAACGCCTGCCGTAGGATTCCCAAAGGGCTGTAGGGCGAACGCTGTGAGAGTAAAATATGCTCAACCAGTTGACTTATTTAATTTGTTTGGTTGTTAATTTTTGGGAATAGCTCATCAACTTGCTCAACCATCTCTTTGTTTCCCTGAGCTTGGAATAATTGCCTAGCTTTTTTGAGGTTAGCGATCGCTTCATCTACCTGTTGTTCTCTTCCCAGAGTGATTCCCAAATTATAGTAAGCGAGTGCAAAGTCGGGTGCAAGGCTAATGGCTTTTTTGTAATGTGCGATCGCCTCTTGTGGTTTGCCTTGATCGTCGATAGCATTTCCTAAGCCTGTATAAGCTTCTGCATGTCTTGGCTTGAGGCGAATCACTTCTGTATACTCGGCAATTGTCTCTGTCAGCTTGCCTTGTGCATAGAAAACGCTGGCTAAATTATAGCGAGCGTCTACATAGTTGGGATCGAAGCTAATGGCTTTTTGATATTGGGCGATCGCTTCTTGTAACTTGCCTTGAGCGTAAAAAGCGTTTCCCAAGGCGTTATAACCTACTGGATTTTTCGGTTCCAGGCGAATGGCTTCTGTATATTCGGCCATTGCTTCTGCTTGCTTACCTTGTGCATACAAAGCGTTTCCTAAGTTGTAGTGAGCGCTTGCATACTTGGGATCGAGGCTAATGGATTTTTTGTACTGAGCGATCGCTTCTTGTAATTTGCCTTGATCGTACAGAACATTTCCTATACGTGTGTAAGTTGGGACATAACTCGGTTCGAGACGCAAGACTTCTGTATATGCGGCAATTGCTTCTGTTAGCTTCCCTTGATCGTAGAGAGCGTTACCCAAGTTATAGTGAGCTTTTGCATATTTAGGATCAAGACTCAGGGTTTTTTTATACGCCGCGATCGCTGGTTCTAATTGATTTAGCCTTGCCAAAGTCAAACCCAAATTAAAATACGCTCCAGGGGCTTTGGGATTGAGTTCAATAGCTTTTTTGTAATGTGCGATCGCTTCTTGTGGTTTGCCTTGATCGTCGAGAGTATTTCCTAAAGCAGTATAAGCTTCTGAAAAGTTAGGTTCTAGTTCAATTGCTTTCCTAAAAGCCGCCTCTGCCCCTTTTAAATCTCCTTGTTTGTAGAGATTGATTCCTTGCTCGAAATTAGCAATTGCGTTTTTGTTTTCAGATACAGCCTGAGACAAGTCTTGGACTTTTGATAAACTAACGCTAATATCTTTACCGAAGGCAGTATTCGCCTCTATCAAACATAAGCCGATAATAGCCGCAGCCAGCAGATTTTTTGTTTTTAGCATTTTTACTAAACATTTGGTTTACGTGCTTAGTTTTTCTAAGCTTGCTTTCATATAATCTTCAATTTCTCCAAACGCGATTTCGTAACTAGATACTAAGAATATCACACTGATTTTTTTAAGTAGCTAGGCATAAATAAATTAAAGCTTGTAGTAAGGACTTTAGTCCTGATAATCCTTATTTTGAGCGATAAATCGCTCTCTCCGAGACGCTACGCGAACACTACGAACTTGATGCTTTTATTAACGGCTGATTCTTTATTCCTAGAAATCGGACTTCAATAAATCCAATTTCTAGAAGGTAGATTGCTTAACTAGAATTTAATCAGTAACCAGATTAGTGGGACACACTCTACAATTCACTTGACTTAGCACTGATTCTATCTAACAGATTACTAATTCTCTCAGCTTTTTCAGGTTGACGCTGTTTTTGCAATAAATCTTTAGCTTGCAGCAGATTAATTTTAGCTTCTTCTTTTTGTTCTTGCTGCATTAGAACATTCGCTAGACGCAAATAAGCATCAGCATTTTTAGGACTGCGGCGAATTACTTCCTGGAATAATTCCGTTGCTTCTTCTACTTGACCTTGCTGATTTAAAACATCTCCCAAAAGCAAACGAACTACATCATTAGTAGAGTTGAGCGAAATAACTTTGCGAAAAGCTGCTTCTGCGCCTTGATAATCTTCTGCTTGATAAAGATTAACTCCTTTTTGAAAAAAGTCAGAAATAATTAAGGTTTTCCAAGCGAAATATCCCAGGATTGTTAGACTAAAAATAACGACGATCGCAGCAATAGCAGAAGTTGTTGAAAAGTTTTCTAGCATTGTCTTAAGCCAAAAGACAGGCGATAGGGAAAATCAGATATTCGATAAAAAAGAGTTTCCAAATGAATTGATAGAATTGCGCGATCGCACCTTTATCTTGTAAGTCTACACCCATACTCCGCAACCACATCAAAACTAGCAGTACTAAATGAGTAATTACCAAGAATATTGGATTAACCGAGGGAACATTTAGCACACCAACCAAAATCATCCCTAAATAACAGAAAGTTATTACCCAAAGAGCGAGATTAAACACAGCTTGGGAACCGAGTTGAATAGTAAAAGTAGAGATATTGTAGAGGCGATCGCCTTCCATATCAGGGATATCTTTAAAGATAGCGATCGCAAACGTAAACACCAAAATAAAAAGCGTCAGCACCCACACCACAAGCGGAATTGATTGGGCTTGTTTTAGAACCCAACTATAGTGCAAATACAACCCTAAATTAACAATCGTTCCCCGCACAGAAAAAATACATAATGCTGCCCAAAAAGGAAACTGCTTCAAGCGAATTGGTGGCAAAGAATAAGCAGTACCAATCGCCAAACTAATGGCCACCATCCCCAACAAAAAAGGCCCAGTAAGCCACGCCACAACTAACGCCAAAATACCAGCAAAAGCGACAATTAATTGCCCAGTCTGGCGCGAAAACTCTCCCGATGCTAGCGGTAAATGAGGTTTATTAATCTTGTCAATTTCAACATCTTCTAATTGATTCAGCCCCACAATGTAGACATTGCCACACAAACAAGCAATCCACGCGCCCAAAACCCGACTTACTGGAATCCCAGAAAACCCAGTCGAGGATACAGCAATGGCAATTAAATATAAACCCAATACACTCAGACTTGTACCAATAATCGTGTGTGGGCGGGAAAACTTCCAAAAAGCATAAAGCCAATGGAAAGATGATTGAACAGGTTTAGGTAAAAGAAGGCTGTTTTTAGAACTCTGGCTCATGAGTAGCTTGGATTCAGTATTCCGGCTGACTGTTAATCATTGTCACAGAATTTTGTCATTAACTAAATCTAAACCTCTAATCGTAGGGTGTGTTATGCCGCAGGTTAACGCACCGACTGTCTTAACCTTCGTGTTTGACGGCTCGCCTGCCCAAATATACCTCATCGCCTGAGCCGCTATATCTGCAAATCTAGACTTAAGACAGAACAGACTTGTGCGATCGCATTTACCAGTGGGAATCATAACAAACAGATTTACCACAGTAAATAACCAATGGCTTACCAAAACATTACCGCTTCCCTTTCCCCAGCAGATATCCAAGAAATTAAAGCCGCCTTTGCGACTATCCAAGCAAAGATGCCTTTTCTCGTGACTCTGAGTGCAGAAGAACGACGCAACTTATTTAAGATGGGCGATAAAAGACTAGCTTTTGTCAACACTAGCTTGATTGCTGCCCAATCTAACCGAGATATTTTACCAGCCAGTTTTGATTTAGATGAATTTGTGCGGGATTATCAACTAGCCGCTAACCTCACCGAAGTTTTGATTGGACTGCGACAGCTGACAGAACAGGTAGATGATACCCTAATGGCAGTCGGTAGCGAAGCAATGGGCAGCAGTTTGACAGTTTACGACTACGTCAAGACAGCTGCTAAGAAAACTCCGGGGCTAAAAACTATTGCTGAACAATTAGGCGAACGGTTTAAAGCTATTAAAAGTAAACCCGCAAAAGCTGCTGTAGATTCTTAAAGGATTTTTTAAAAGCCTTTAGTGATGTAGCAAATACTTTGAGATTCCCCTAAATCCCCCTTAATAAGGATAACTTTGACTCCGGTTCCCCCCTTTTTTAAGGCTAGAGTTGCCCTACAGGCTTTTGATCCCCCCAACCCCCCTTTTTAAGGCAGGGCTGTTTCATTCCCTAAAAGGCGCTGATTTACAAGCGTTTCAAGCAAAAAAAACAGGT
>NZ_WVID01000069.1 GCF_010091925.1 Nostoc sp. B(2019)
ACCTTGTTTGTGTCTCAAACAACCTTCGCCATCCGAAAATTATCTCATGTGCCAGTTCAAAGGGCGGAATGTGGGTTTTATACAAGCTTTTCAGCCATTACGTGGCGGCTGGTGACAGCTTCGCTACTTTTACCCCTATTAGTGTAAACCGTAACTGGTTAATCATGTTACCTTCTAAGTCACCTAAAGTCTATCAAAGACTTGTAGAGCAAGGCTTAAATCATGTTACCCTTTCTGCGGAATATACTGTTAATGGTGTAGGAACTCGTGCTGAAACAATACCAGTAAAGGATGCCAGAATAATTTGGCGTTACTTTGACACAAAAGGAAATGCACAAGCTCAGAGGTTAATAGATGCACTCTCAGAAGACTCACTCATTAGCAGATTCGATCAAGTCTGGGGTGAACAACGTACAGTTGAGCAACGACGGGCAGATGATTGCCGTATTCTCAATACACCGCGCCCTTGGACACGCATGTTTGAGACAGAGTTTGAGTCGCACTTGGCAAGGATTACCAAATTACATAAGAAGAGTATCAGAAACGGGCTGTACTATTGGGAATTTGTCTATAGTTGGATGACACCAGAGGAGAAAGCCAAGCTCGATGTCGTTAACCCAGCCCTCCCGAACGGACGCAGGAAGTATAAAATACATCAAATGCTATCTGACCAAACCAAACAGAGGCTATCCCCGCACGTCACATCAGTGCTGATTTTAATGAAGTCGGCTAACTCTGTAGATGAACTACGGCGGCTAGTTGGGCGGCAGTATGGAGTAGATCAGCCAAATTTGTTTGATGGTTGGCAGATAAAATAGTTAACTGAGCTATGCGGTAAGCCTGTATAGGTTTACCGCATATAAAAGTGATCGCACAACTTGATTGAAGTAGACAATTTTTAACTAATACCCGCGATTAAATTCCCGTCAGGAAGTCAGGGTCAATTCTTGCCGCTTGGTAGAGTTGACCATTTTCATCAGTCGCCCATTGAGATAACTTTGGGACGAGATGTATAAACTTTCCCAAATCTCTTGATTGCGGCAGATTTTTGCACCGATTGTATTTCCTGCCGTTTTCTCTGAGATTAAATATTTGCGGAAATTGTTACTCCAGATGTGTTGTAGGAAATCTTCGGCGAATTCCTCGAACGGCAGAACCCAATTGTAGTCTTTGTCTAGGAACACCCGATACGCGGCAACTATCGGCAGCGCTAGTTCTGCTGGCGCTCCAAATCCGAACGAGTACTTACTGTCCGGTAGCAAGGTAGTTTTTCTAGTATCAATTGAGGCTAAGTCATTCACACCCTTTCTTCTGGGATTGGTGATATGTGATTGGATAATTTCATATAATCTTTGTTCTATCCATAGCCCTTGTGACAGTAGTGGCAGTAGAGTTGTGAACCTTTCTCGCTCTTTATCTGTGATCTGACTTGGGGTGCTACTAACTGGTGGGTGTTTGGTTCTTGTTCTACCGTCCGGGTTATATTTATTCCTGTCCAGGCAGTTAATCAGCTTCAGTAGGTGGCTGACATTACACTGAGCATTTTTCGGAACGCCGCTTTGATTCTGGTAATAGGCGATGCGGAATTTTGTATCAAGCGATCGCTCTAGGTGAACCAAGTACTGCTTGATGAATTTGTAATCACCCCTGGCGTTCACCTTGGAGCGCGAATCCACAGGTGATGTTGTATTTGACGCCAAGGCTATGTCTTTGGCTTCATCTTCCAAGAGGCCAATGTGGATCATAACTTTTACTCTAGCTTTACTGAGGTCATATTTGTAATTTCTGGCCTGCTCAAAAGCTAAAACTGTATGCCCTCCGTTGATAATGCCATCGCTTCCTCCTTCACTGGCTTCAAGTATCTCCAGTTCTAGCTGAGTTTTATTTTTATTGGGCTTAACTTGATTGGCACACAATACTATTCCACTGTGGCGGGAGAAGAATTTTTCGGGCTGTGTGGTCAATGAGTCAAAGATTTGCCTGTATGTCGCGCTTTTGCGGTTCGGTTCTCTGATATTGGGTTCTAACGGCAGGTCTGTTGGAAATGTGTCTACATGAGCAGTCGCTATCAGGCAATGGGGGCTGGCTTGAAAATATTTATCTATCTTAATATTCCAAGTCTTAGGCATAGTTTTTTTGGCAAGGGAAGTGGAATTTCTATGTTAACCAAAACCCCGACCCTGATATCGCATTTCTCAAAATGCCGAGTACCGTTAGAGATTGGACTACAAGATATCTCAGCATTTAGGTAGTCAAATTATTTGAACCTCTGCGTCTGCTGGCACGCCTGAAAAGCCAGTTTTCTACAAGTTCTATGCGTCTTTATTTTATTTCTAACCAGTTGTAGAGCGGTGGCTCAACTTTCTTGAGCGCTGTATCAAGTATGTAGAGCGGGAGCTACAGCACTCTTTCTACAACTGGCTTAGAGCGGAACAAGTTATACAGGGGCTTGAACTGTATCCCGTGCTGTTGATATCTCTATTGAAACTGCAACAGCACAACATCAGTTGCCAAATTGCCGGAATCTGTAACAGCCTTGTATTTATCTCTATTCTTTTATCTGTGATGCTGTCGCCCTCTGGTGATTGCCAAGGCTTAGAGTTTGATTATTAGTTTCTTTGGGCAGTTCAGGTTTTGAGTGATTCTCGGCGCTAACAGAATTACTGTGCTTGCGTCTTGGAAATTCCATAATCAACCGTGCCTCATCCATTACCAGCCTAGAACCAACAAGTCGCACATCTAATTCCCAAAAATCGCCTACCTCTTGTTGCGGCAGCAATCCTTCCACCTCGATGATAAATGGTTGCCATTGCATTGCTGACTCCGAGCCAAACGGCACTTGAAAGTTGCGTCGAATTTGCACAGTTAACAACCCGTTTTCTTGACTGATAACTACGCCTTGAAAAATAGCCATCGGCAGCTAATAGCCATGTCTGTTGCAAATCTGATGTTGGTTCTTTGTGCCTGCCTCTGATGTGAAAACTGAGTTTTTTTGACTCTTTCTCCATTCTCGGCCACACTACCCAAATATTAGTACTCGCTAATAACTCTGGATTCTCTTGCAGCAATTTTTCTAACTTAGCCCCTAGTGTTGCTGGATAAATACTGCCATCTTTGGATACTAGAGTACCTTGCTTAAATACTTCAGCGCTTGGTAAATACTGACCCTCAACTATACCGATACAACGGTACATCGTTGGGAAATCTGGTGGAGAAAATAAACTGCTCATGCTTGGCTCAATTGTCTTCCATGCTCTGTGGTTATGGGAGTGTTTCCCTAAAACAGTAGTTTAGGAGCCTTATTATACAACTATTTTATCTAGAGCAAGATTTGAGCCACTGATGTTTGAGTACCAGTAATTCTTAACCACCAGCCGCCACCAGAAAAATCCTCTCTAAGCTACATCTAATACCAATTCTTTAAAATTAGGTAACAGATGTAAATCGCAAAATTACTGCTGCATCTAAGTTTTTTAATGTAAAATTCTATACTTCCTAGTTATATAAGCCTTGAGAAAGTTTCGTCAACCCTATGGGCTTGCTACTGTTACATAACAGTAGAAGTAGTTTAACAGGTCATATAGAATGAGGTTGTGGTTTTGAAATTCCAATTAACTAATCATCGGGTCGAATTACAAGATTGCACGATTTTTTATCAGCAAAGTAAGTTAGAGTCGAGTTCAGCCCCCATCTTATTTCTACACGGATGGGGAATCTCCACCCAGCCTTACCAAGAAGTGCTAAATCTAATAGCACAGCACCATACCATAATTGCTCCTGACTTGCCCAGTTTTGCGAGATCAACTTACTCTGGGCTAATTTCTGATTACGTTAGCTATAGCAAATTTCTTCTTTCGTTTTTAGAAGTTTTAGATTTACAAAATTTTCATGTAGTTGGACAATCATTTGGCGGAGGCATTGCCATTACTTTATCTGCAATTGCTCCAGAAAAAGTTACCAGTGTAATTCTGGTAGATAGTACAGGAATTCCCACGCCCTCAATACCGAAGATGCTCCTACGAAGGGCAATCGAAATGACGGTTCAACTGTTTCTCCCAAGACGGAGGTTGAAATTAGTTGATATTCCTTTGGTTTTCTCCTATAATCTGTTATTTAATACAAGAAATGTCCTTCAAGGATTGCTAATTTCTTTGTACGAAGATATTACGCATCTGCTACCAAAAATCTTAGCTCCTTGCTTATTATTATGGTCAGCAAAAGACCTAACTACGCCATTAAGTAATGCTAAAGAAATGGCGGCAATTATTCCCAACACTCAATTAATAACTGTAGAAGAAGGTTGCCACGAATGGGGACTTTGGTATCCTGAAAAATTTACTTCACTCATACTGGATTTTATTTATCAAATTGAGGAACATTAGTACAGATAGCTCACTCAAAAGAAGGATAACTGGGAACTTTAGGGACAACCGTTTAAGTAAGAATATTGGCTCTTTTAGCAAACACAAAAGTTACTTAGGTTATCAAGTTAGAGGTTGGATTGGCAGCTCGTCATCAATCTCTATCAAGTTAACTTTGGCGTTTTCAACCACTGTATTTCCTAGCAGCGTATCCTGCAAAGCATCAAATTTCGATTCTGCTTGTCTAATCCTTTCATAATGCAGAATTACATGGTAACGCTTTTGAATTAGTTCTCTAGTAGCAGAATACTCTACTGCTTCCCAATCGGGATTTTGACGCGACTCGGCAATCTGGCGGTATTGGCTGGCTAACTGCTCTAATGCATTAGCTATGGCGTGTTCTTCGCTTTGTCCGTAACAGAGAATTTCATTTGAGGTTGGCTCAACAGAAGACGATAATTGACAAATATACTGGTTATTATCACCAGCTTGCACGCTAATTGTAATTGTTCCTGTGATTGAAGTCATAGTAGTTAAGATTGTGGTTTCTTGTATTGCGACAATGATCGCTGGCAAGATGAATCCTTACTGGAAAACTGCCACAATCTTAGCTGCCGTTGCCACAGCTATCACTACTTCTATTTTAATTTTTCAAAGAACTAACAACTCATCTTATGAACATCGACCGATTGCAGTCACTCAAGCAAAAACTAGCAAGTGAAGCAGACTTGTCCAATATCTGGTTGTTTTACATGGATCATTTTGCAGATCATGCAGAATTTACTGATCTAGGTGAGCCTATTTATCCTACCTTCCGCACCCTAACTGTCACACATCAACAAAAAACCGATTAAGTAGTACATAAGAACTAAAGTAGATTCAAGAGTCAAGAGATTTAATGAAAATTAGTTGTATTAAGAGCTAAGGAGATGCAAAGAAAGAAAAGTGTTGTGATGAAAACAGAACAAAGGGAAAAAGAAAGAGTTTAAAAAATTAATTGATAACAAAAATCAAAGAGGAGAAAATTACAACAGAAGATTTGGAGAAGACTGTTGTGATGTTGAATGGCAAATACATTGAAATTCAGAATATAGACCATTTAGGCATAGTGGCAGGAATAGTAGATGCGATTGGGTTGGTAGAAATAATTAATGAATTAATAGGTGAAGAGGAAGGAGAAAAAGTCAGTCCTGGTCATGTTGTTAAAGCAATGATATTGAACGGGTTAGGATTTGCATCCCAACCTTTATATATGTTTCCCAAATATTTTGAAACAATAGCCTGTGAGCATTTAATAGGAGCAGGAGTTAAACCAGAATATCTCAACGACGATAAACTGGGCAGAGTCATGGATAAACTATTTCTTAAAGGACTGGATACAATATTTCTTATAATTGCCTTAAAAGCCGCCCAAAAATTTGGTGTATCTCTGTCATCATCACATCTAGATTCATCATCAATGCACGTGCATGGGCAATATAATACCAGTTTACCAGAAGTAATATTTGAGAATCAATAAGCAGAAAATACCGCAGAGTTAGAAGAATTAGCAGTAAAAAGCAATAAAGAAATTACCATAACCTACGGTTATTCACGTGACCATAGACCAGATTTAAAACAATTTATCATAGAACTAATCTGTTCAGGAGATGGAGATATACCAATATTTTTGAAATTAGCATCGGGAAATCAAGCAGACTCATCATGCTTTGGTAAAATAGCAGTTGAGTATCAAAAACAACTAGAAGTTAACAAAATTATGCAGGATTAGACCAAAGATGGCTGGTAGTGCAAAGCCAAGATAGAAGAAAATCAGACTTGCGTAAACTCTCACAAAAAATACTGAAGGCAGAATCAAAAGCACTTCTGGAATTGAAAAAGTTATCACAAGATAAATTTGCTTGTGAAGCTGATGCTATCAAAGCATTATCAAAATTATCAAAACAATTTAAATATCACCAAATTGTGGAGACTAAAGTATCTGAAATTAAACCTCAAAAAAAAGATAATCAATCAGGGGTATCTTACCAAATTTCTGCCACAGTATCGAAGAATGAAAGTAAAATTGACACAGACATTTTGAGTGCAGGGCGTTTCATTGTTGCCACAAATGTTTTAGAGTCCAGTGAACTCAGCGACGATTTAATGCTGAGTGAATATAAATCTCAGCAGTCTTGTGAAAGAGGGTTTGCTTTTCTTAAAGACCCATTATTTTTTGCAGATAGTATTTTCCTGAAAGCAAGCGAGAGAATAGAGTCTCTAGGAATGATTATGGGTTTATGTCTCCTGGTTTATACATTGGCTCAACGCCAAATCAGAGCCGCGCTCAAAGAATCTAAATCAACTATTAAAAATCAATTGGGTAAAGCAACTGACTGCCCCACTTTACGTTGGATATTTCAATGCTTCCAGTCTATTCATTTAGTTGGATTTAACAATGAAAAACACGTCTCTAATTGGACTCAAGACAGGGATTTTATTTTAAACCTTTTACCAGATGATTGTCTCCATTACTATCAACTAGTCAGCTAAATTTTCTTTTTGTTAATTTAATATAGACAAAATAATGAGCTAATCTCTTTGATTTATAGCTTTAACTTACTATATCAATAATCTAGTTTCGTTACTGTTATTTATTAATCTAATTTATGATTAAAGCATTTAACACCTTCATTTATTTATCTCATTCAAATCTATCTACCACCAGTTCTTATTGCTCATTATTGACAATAGGCTTTGATGCCATTTTTGCTGATTCATGGCTGCTCAAATCTCTTTTTTGACTAAATATGTCTGTTCTAATGCCTGCTTGGCTTTTTTATCTCAGTAATTTCCCTCTGTGACACTTGGGGGTGCGGAAGGTGGGATTTATAATAAATATCTAAATGATGTCCTCCACAAAACTTGTGAGCAAATGTTTGGCAGAGCAGTAAAGATTACTGACTTTTTGCTGATATACATAGCTCCGTATCATTTATTTCATGGAGCTTTCCAAGCAGAACGACGTATTGGTGGTGTGATTTATTTCGAGGATATAAAAATTGGGTTAATTGCAGTGTCGGCAGATTATCCTCCTAACGATGCAGTTAAGTATTCACGTTTTTCTGAGATAATTCAACTGCCGACACCTAATCGCAACAATCTCAATTGAGACAGGCGCAACGTATAGGGGATTTCCAACAAGTGCAAGCACCACAATAAATTACTTATATAAAAAAGATAAGGGATTACTCATATTTTCCGCAAACCCCAGAATACTGCGATCGCGATGTTCGTAAATTAATTGTCCTTCTTCATTAAACAGAAAAGTTCCTCCTCGTTGCGTCAAATAAGATGAGTCTGGCACATAAATCTTCCAGTTGCTCAAAACTTCGGTCATGTTTCGCAGGCGCAGGGTTGCTAGTTCAAAAGGTCGCTGAAAACCTTTTCCTCCAGCAGCTTTGAAAAACGAACCTTTGATTGGTGGTAAAGGTGTACCCTTCACAACTTCCTCATCAGCAATTAACTGTGGTGCTTTTTTATCACCTTTATAGAACCCATTTGACATCTTATGAGGTTTTGAATTAAGGTACTCCTCAGCATCTAAAAACCAATGCTAATGGCGTATTCCAGCGACTTAACTGATGCAGAATGGGAAATTTTTGAACCCTTATTGCGTGAAATATTACCGACTAAGAAGCAGACTCGACCGAGCAACTGGACAAAGCGAGAGATATTCAATGGAATTCTCTATCAACTGAAAAATGGGTGCAATTGGCAAGACTTACCCTGCATACTTCCCACCTTACTCAACAGTCTATTGGCATTACAAACAATGGCGAGCTGCTGGAGTATTGGAAGAACTGATGAGTGCCTTACATGGACAAGTGCGTGAACAGGTAAAAAAAAACCGCACTGGACAACGTTGATCATCATTGACTCCCAAGCGGTGAAAAATACTTGCAATGCCAGTGTTGAGTCGAAAGGTTTTTGTTTCTACAAAGCTACCAACGGTATTAAAAGGCATCTAGCTATTGACACCCTTGGGTTTCCCTTCTTTACACACTGCACTCGCGCCAATGTTTCGGATGATGCTGGATTAATTGAGATGTTTACTCTCAACATCGACTACTTCAAATCAAAACCTATCGATATTCCCAAGATCACCATTCTGCTAGATCATGGGTATCACCCAGAATATTTGACTCAGCAACTAGAGCGGATTTACCCACAGATCATGACCAAAATCCAGTTTCAACTTTCTACAAAACCCTCACAACAAGAGAAAGCAGCACAAGGGAAATCTGGATTTGTCCCAGCAGTAGCCAGATGGGTAATCGAGCGCTCCAATGCTTGGATGGAGCGTTGCAAAATTCTGGTGAAAAACTTTGAACGAACTCTCGCTAGTGCCACTGTCAAACTAAACCTATGCTTCATCAGGCTAATGATTAAAAGGCTTGCAGACCTTTCCTAAGATGTCAAATGGGTTCTATAACCCCGAAAAACTTCTTTGAGAGTTCCTGGGCTACTAATTCCAACACACATGAGCATTAAATTCAGCCAAGCTTTTTGTGAACTTGATAGCATGGGAAATTGTATAGTCAGACCTTGATAAAGACCTAAAAGCCTGTGAATTTCAGCTTTTGCATCCACAAACAACCATTCTTGAGGAAACCCCGTATATTCGCAAAACTTGAATCCAGAATTACGGTCTCCAATTCCAATAGCGCGAATTGTGATTCCTCTGGCTTGGATCTGTTCTTTTTCTTTTTGCAGCCACCAAGCGTATTCCAAATTATCAAAATCCCCCAACTGTGACCAAATAAGTACGAGCAACTTTGAAGTACGGGTACAACCATCTAAAACGGGTTTAATCTGTCCATCGCTAACCCGCAAGCGTTGAGTTTGACTCAAAATTGAATCAGGACTTACGCAACTGTCACAAACTACGGTGCGGCTGCGCCGCACCGAGCGCCAAACAACTAGACAATAAACATGG